>NZ_CP126257.1:1200000-2400000 GCF_003234175.2 Curtobacterium sp. MCSS17_007 | reverse complement strand
CGTCGGACAGCCGCTGGCCGGCCACCCCGAGTGGATGCAGTCCGACGACGTGCACCCGACCGCCAGGGGGCAGCGTGCCCTCGAGGCCGGGGTGATCGACGCGTTCGCGCGCGACCGCCTGCGGTTCTGAGCGGGCGCGGGCGGAGGCGCACCGTGCCTCCCGACCGACCGACCAGCCGATCGACCGACTCTCGGTCGCCTGCGTGCGCCGGTCAGTCCGGTGCGTGCGTGTCCGTGAGGTCCTCAGCGACCGCCCAGAGCGCGCGGGCGAGGTCGGCGCTCCGCGCAGAACGCGGGACCGAGACGGTGGTGGTCGGTCCGGTGAGGCCGCCGAAGCCGGACGGGCCGTAGTAGGCGCCGCCGACCGCGGCCGGACCCACCGCGGCGTACAGCAGGGGCTCGGCGCCCTGCTCGACCGCCTGCGTGAAGGGGAGGGCGCGGTCGCTGGAGCGCACCGGCCGTGACCGCCCGAGCGACCGTCCCGCGGACTGCAGGTTCGTGCGGGTGTACCCGGGGTGCGCCGCGGTGCTGACGAGCGGCCAGTCCCGTTCGACCGACAGCCGGTGCAGGTGCAGGGCGAGGAGCAGGTCGGCGAGCTTCGACTGTGCGTACGCCCGCCAGCCGTTGTAGCCGCGTTCCCACTGCAGGTCGGCGAAGCGGATGCTGCCGGGGATCGCGGCGAGGCTCGACATGGTCGCGACCCGCGGTGCCGGACGTGCGTCGCCGCCGTCCCGCAGCAGGGTCGGCAGCAGCAGGTTCGTCAACGCGAGGTGGCCGAGGAAGTTCGTGCCGAACTGCAGCTCGAAGCCGTCCGCCGTCTCGAACCGCTGGGGCGGCGCCATGACGCCGGCGTTGTTCACGAGCACGTCGAGCCGTCGGTCGTCGGCAGCGACGGCTGCCGCGAACCGCCGCACGCTGGCGAGGTCGGCGAGGTCGAGCTCCCGGACCTCGACGTCGGCGTCCGGGTGGGCGCGGCGGATCCGGTCCGCCGCGGCGTCGCCCTTCGCGGGCGTCCGGACCGCCAGGACGACGCTCGCGCCGGCGCCGGCCAGCCGCTTCGCGGTCTCCTCGCCGGTGCCGCTGTTGGCACCCGTGACGACGATGCGACGGCCGGTCTGGTCGGGGAGGTTCGGCATGCGCGAGACGGTACGCGGGAGGGCTGGTCGGCCGCCGTGGATCGTGCTACATTCATGCAAACGCATCGAT
This sequence comes from Curtobacterium sp. MCSS17_007, assembly GCF_003234175.2. Taxonomy (NCBI): domain Bacteria; kingdom Bacillati; phylum Actinomycetota; class Actinomycetes; order Micrococcales; family Microbacteriaceae; genus Curtobacterium; species Curtobacterium sp. MCSS17_007. The sequence goes on along the minus strand of NZ_CP126257.1, from coordinate 2,398,794 downwards.
CAGGAGGCGCGCATGAGCAACGCATTCGGCACCGACCGTCCCTCGGACGTCCCGCCGCCCGCACCCGAGCGGATCGGGCCCGTACAGCTCGGGCTCGACACCTTCGGCGACGTGACCGAACGTGCCGACGGGTCGCTCCGCTCCGACGCCCAGAGCATCCGCGACGTCATCGACCAGGCGGTCCTGGCCGACCAGGTCGGCATCGACTTCATCGGCGTGGGCGAGCACCACCGCGAGGACTTCGTCGTGAGCGCGCCCGAGGTCGTCCTCGCGGCGATCGCCGCGCGGACGGAGCGCATCCGCATGGGCAGCGCCGTCACCGTGCTGTCCTCCGACGACCCGGTCCGGGTGTACGAGCGCTTCGCGACCGTCGACGCGCTGTCGGACGGTCGCGCAGAGGTGATCCTCGGCCGTGGGTCGTTCACCGAGTCCTTCCCGCTCTTCGGCTACGACCTGGCGGACTACGAGGTCCTGTTCGAGGAGAAGCTGCAGCTGTGGAACGCGCTCCGCGGCGGCGACGCCGTGACGTGGTCGGGCACGAAGCGCGCCTCGCTGACCGACCAGGACGTCTTCCCGAAGCTCGAGCACGGCCCGATCCCGACGTGGATCGGCGTCGGCGGCTCGCCCCAGTCGGTCATCCGCGCGGCCTCGTACGGGCTGCCCCTCTTCCTCGCGATCATCGGCGGGCAGCCGGCGCAGTTCGCGCCGTTCTCGCGGCTGTACCGGCAGGCGCTCACGCAGCTCGAGCTCCCGCAGCAGCCGATCGCCATGCACTCGCCGGGCTTCGTCGCCGAGACCGACGAGGAGGCCGCCGAGCGGTACTGGCCGTACCACAAGGCCGTCACCGACCGTCTCGGCCGCGAGCGCGGCTGGCCGCCCCTCGACACGGCCCAGTACCAGGCGGGCCTGTCCGCGGGCGGGTCGCTGTACGTCGGATCGCCGGAGACCGTCGCGCGGAAGATCGCGCGCAACATGCGGATCCTCGGCGTCTCGCGGTTCGACATGCGGTACGCCACGGGCCGCCTGCCGCACGAGGACATGATGCGCTCGATCGAGCTCTACGGCACGCGGGTCGCACCGCGGGTGCGCGAGCTGCTGGCCGAGCCGGTGCCGGTGCCGTAGGCGGTTCCGCGTCGGCGTTGCCGCACCGAGCGGGCACGCTGCTCGAGCCCGCCGGCGGGGAGGCCCGTCCGCCCCCGCCACGTCGGCTCACGGCAGCGGCGGGTACGGTCCAGGGCATGTCGCCCCGCCACAGCATCGTCGAGCGTCGCTTCCGTGGTCGCATCATGGGCGTCGGCACGACGTCCGGCGTGCGGTTCGTCGTCGGCATGTGGGAGCGGTCGCCGTTCGGAGCCTTCACGGACGTCTTCGTCGAGCAGCCGGACGGGTCGAGCGTGCTGCTCGCTCCGGACGAGATCGTCGCCGCGTACGTCTCCGGCACCTACCGCTTCGACACGGTCTCGGTGACCGACGTCGACGCCCGTCGGACGGCTCGCGGGCTCGAGCTCGAGGCCGGTCCGCTCCGCGCCTCGATCGACGTCGGGGCCATCTCGCCGCTCGGACGGGTGCTCCGCATCGTGCCGAAGCCGATCGCACGCGATCCCCGGTGGCTCAGCGTGATCGACCCCGTGGCCCGGCTCGTCGCTCCCGGCGCGGGGACGGCCGGCACCGCAGGAGGAGGCCGACGCGAGTACTACGGCGTGACCGGGGCGCACGACGTCACCGCCGTCTCGGGCTCCTGGGCGGGGGAGCCGTTGGGGTCCCTGGCCCCGCTCGACCCGCCCGTGGCGTTCGGCTTCGCATCGATGCCGCGCGTGCCCCAGGTCGTCGACGTCGAGACGACGATCCGCGAGCCCGCCGCCTGACCGCCCGAGCGTGCCGGTCGGGCGGAACGCGTCGGGTGCGCCCGAGCCCGCCGGACCCCGCGCCGGGCAGGTCCCAGCGTCGAGGGGCACACTGGCGGGAACGGAACGCGCCCGGGCAGTGCCCGGCCGGACGTCGAGCACAACGGGGCGCACGACGAACAGGAGCATCATGACCGACACGCAGGCAGACCAGCGCGCAGCCATCTCGGACATCGTCCACGGCGCCCGCACCGCCCTGCTCACCACCGTCAGCGACGACGGACAGCTGCACGCCCGACCCCTCGCCGTGCAGGACAAGGCCTTCAACGGCACGCTCCGCTTCCTGGTGCAGGACGGCAGCGAGAAGGTGGCGGACATCGCGCGCAACCCCAATGTCAACGTCGCCATCGAGTCGCAGGGCGGCTACCTCTCCATCGCCGGCACCGCCACCGTGACACGGGACGAGTCCGTGATCGACGAGCTGTGGTCGCCGTTCGCCGAGGCGTGGTTCCCCGACGGCCGCCAGGACCCGACGATCCGGCTCCTCACCGTCGAGGGCGACTCCGTCGAGTACTGGACGCAGGACACCGGCCCCGTGGGGAGCCTCGTGCAGACCCTCAAGGCGGCGCTGGGCAAGCAGAGCCAGCCCGACACCGGCCACCACGGCACCGTCGAGCTCTAGGACCCGTTCGCAGCACGCGAGGTGGGCGGTCCCCCGCAGCGGTACGGCGCTGCTGGGGACCGCCCACATCGCGTTCCGTGGTCCCTGGGAGGGCTCAGGGCGGACCGAGCAACCAGAGCACGGCGACGAGCACCGGCTGCCCGAGCAGCGCACAGCTGACGAAGGTCCACCGCATCCAGGGCCTCGCCACCAGTTCAGGCGACCCGAACAGCGGCGCGAGCGGCATGAGGAGCCGGGGCGTCGAGGCCATCGGCAGCGACACCGCGAAGATGTAGAGCGCGTACGCGGCCGAGTACAGCACCGTGGTCGACCCGAGCTGCCGGGTCGAGCGCCGGAGGAGCCAGACCGGGTAGGCCACGAGCAGGAACACCACGATGAGGACGCCGCCGACGCCGAGCCACCGGCCGGCGATGAGGAACCACGGCGTCATCGGCGTGAACTCGACCCGCCCGATGAAGTTCACCCACCACGACATCTCGGTCTCGAGGTACGCGTCCGGCCGCCCGGTGACGGACGCGGCGATCACGGGCCACGCGAGTCCGGCGGCGGCCGTCGTCACACCGGACGCCACGACGCGGACCCGCTCGGCGAGGGGGAAGGCGTCGAGCGACCGCACCCCGGTCCCCGCGGCCGCGCGGCGGGCCCGCACCCAGCGGACGAGCGCGACGACCCCGAGCAGGAGCGGCAGGGCGAGGGCGCCCGGTCGCGTGAACGCGGCGACGACACCGAGCACGGTCAACAGACCGTAGCGACGGCGTCCGAGCGCGAGCAGCGCCCCGAAGGTCAGTGCGAGGAACGTGCTCTCCGCGTACCCGACCTGCAGCAGGAACGACAGGGGACCGCACGCGAAGAAGAACACCGCCCACATCCCGGCGGCGTGCCCGGCGTGGTCACTGACCAGTCGGTGGAGCAGGAACGTCGCGACGAGGCCCGCGAGGAGGGCGACGAGCGGGGCACCGACCGCGAACGGGACGCCCGTCGACGCGGTCAGCATGCGGATCGCGAAGGGGAACGCGGGCAGGAACGCCCACGCGTTCTGGGCCACGTGGCCGGCCTGGTCGAGGGGGAGCGCGGTCGGGTAGCCGTGCACCGAGATCTGCTCGTAGTACTGCCCGTCCCACGCCGTCAGGAACGCACCGAAGCCGTGCTCGTTCCCCCAGATCGCGTTGTCCGGCATCACCCGCGCCATCAGGGGGTAGGCGAGCGCCAGCCACACGGTCGACACGACGCGGCCTCCGCCCCAGACGATGAGCACCGCGGCCCACACGGGCAGGCTCGTCGCGAGGTCGACGATGCGTCGTCGGCCGCTCGCGAGCGACCCGGTGACGGCGCCGTCGTACCGGCTCACCGGCCGGATCCGTCCGGCGCAGGGCTGATGGGGGACACCCTGCGAGGGTACCCAGCCGATCCTGGCATCCGGCGCACCGGCACGGAAGGCTCGTCCCCCCGTGCGCGGACCGACCCGGCCCCGTCGGGTGGTCGGCCGTCGTGGCGGGGGCGGGACGTGCCTCCCGGCAGCCGGCGCGACCTCGCGGTGCCTGAGCGGAGGCTCACCTCGTCGCCGGTGGGGTCCGGGTCTGGACGCGTGACGCGGCCCGCCTCCGGCGTCGGCGGCGCGGAAACCGAGCGGGCATAGCATTCGACGTGAGATGACGACGATGACGACGACACGACGGCGGGGGAGCACGGCGGTGGCCGTGCTCGTCGCGGGCACCTTCTTCATGGAGCTCCTGGACGGCACCATCCTGGCGACGGCGGCCCCGGCCATGGGACGGGACCTCGGGGTCGACTCGGCGGCGATCGGCGTCGCGATCACCGCGTACCTCGTGACGCTCGCGGTGTTCATCCCGGTCAGCGGCTGGCTCACCGACCGCGTCGGCTCGCGCACGGTGTTCGCCGGTGCGATCGCCCTCTTCACGGTGGCGTCGGCGCTGTGCGCCGCCTCGACCGGGCTCGTCGAGCTGACGCTCTGGCGCATCGTGCAGGGTCTCGGGGGAGCGCTCATGGTGCCGGTCGGGCGCCTCGTCGTGCTCCGCGGCGCCGGACGCGAGCAGCTCGTCACCGCGATCGCCATCCTGACCTGGCCGGCGCTCGCGGCGCCGATCATCGCGCCGTTCGTCGGCGGGGTCCTCGTCGACACGTTGAGCTGGCACTGGATCTTCCTGGTCAACATCCCCCTCGGGATCGTCGCCTTCGTCGCGGCGCTCGTGCTCGTGCCGCAGGAGCGCGCGCCCGATCGGGTGCCGTTCGACTGGCCCGGGTCGCTGCTCGCCTGCGTCGGGCTCGGGTCCCTCGTGGGGATGGCCTCGCTGCTGGCGCTCGACACGATCCCGCTCGTCGCGGTGCTCGTGTCGGGTGTCCTCGGCGCCGTGTGCTGCTGGCTCGCCGTGCGGCACTTCCGCCGCGCCGCGCACCCGATCATGGGTCTCGGGTCGTTCCGCCTCGAGACCTTCCGGGTCTCGCACGCGGGCGGCAGCCTGTTCCGGCTCGCCGTGTCGGCGGTGCCCTTCGTGCTGCCGCTGCTGTTCCAGGACGCCTGGGGGTGGAGTGCCGTCCTCGCGGGCTCGGCGGTGCTCTGGGTCTTCGTCGGCAACCTCGGCATCAAGCCCATGACGACACCGTTCCTCCGGTGGTTCGGCTACCGGCCGGTGATCGTGGTCTCGAGCGCGATCGCGGCGCTGAGCGTCGTCGCGATGGTGTTCCTGACCGAGGACACGCCCTTCTGGCTGCTCGCCGTGCTCCTCGTGGTGAGCGGCGCCGCACGGTCGGTCGGGTTCACCGCGTACAACACCATCGCCTTCGCGGACGTCGAGCAGGCCGACATGACCCCCGCCAACACGCTGTCCTCGACCCTGCAGCAGGTCGCGGCCGGGTTCGGCGTCGCCGTCGCCGCCGTCGCGATCCGGGCTGCAGCGGGGCTCGGCGGGTCCGGGCCGTACGACGTGGCGTTCTGGGTGATCGCCGCACTGCTCGTCGTCGCGTGCGTCGAGGGCGTGCTGATGAGCCGGACGGCGGGGGACACCGTGCGGCCGGCACGTCGTGTGCGCGCCTGACGGCGGTGGATGCCGTGCGTCGGCGTCGCGTGCGCGCCCGATGACATCCGTTCCCGGCACGGTCACGCGCACGAAACCTGCGGTGCGCTACGGTCACAGCAACTGTCGGCGACAGCCGAGTACGGTTGCCGCGGCAGGGTGACCGAGACACCCAGGACGGAAGGCAGCATGGCCGGGCCACAGCACCAGGGGACGATCGCGGGCGAGACCGCCGTGCAGCCCACCGAGCTGCGCGTCGTCAGCTACAACCTCCGCGAGCACACCGCGAACAGCGAGCTCGCCGCTCTCGCCGAGGCCTCGCAGGCCGACGTCATCTGCGTGCAGGAGTGCGACAGCAACGACCTCGCGCCGAGCGTCGCGGGGCTCTCCCTCGCCGCCTCGACGAAGGCGAACCGGCTCGGTCTCGCGATCTACAAGCGCGACGACCGGTTCGAGCTGCAGGACTTCAGCATCCACTCGCTGCAGAAGTCCCTGCACGACCGCGTCCTCGCTCCCGCACACGAGCGGCTCATCGCCATGCACCTGCGTGACACCGAGGCCGACGCCGAGGTCATCGTGGCCTCGTTCCACGCCTCACCGCTCACCGCCACGAACTCGCTGCGCCGCAAGCAGATCGAGGCCGCGCACCAGTTCGTGCGCGACCTCTCCGCCGAGGCCCCGGCCATCATGGTCGGTGACTTCAACTACCCGTGGTTCCAGACGAACCTGCGCCGGAAGATCGAGCAGCACGGCTTCGCGCTGTCGCTCTCCGACCAGCCGACCTACCTGCGGTACCGCAAGTTCACGGGCCACTTCGACTTCGCGACGAGCGTCGGGCTGCACATCGCCGGTGTCGAGACGCTGCCCGCGGGCATCTCCGACCACCGGCCGATCCTGGTGCGCGCGCACTACGAGCACCCCGGCGTCGCGACCGCGGCCGTCGAGGTCCCGGAGGCCCCCGCCGCTTGACGCCGCCGAGTCGCGGAGGCGGCGCGCCCGACATCCTGGTCCCACGACGTGCGGCGGCCCACCGTCCTGGTCGCACGACATGCCGTCGGCAAACCGTCCTAGTCGCACGACATGCCGTCCCGAGCGATCATGAGCGGCAAGTCGTACGACCAGAGCCGACCTCGGCGCGACCGGAGCCGGAGACGGGACGCGACGACACGAAGCACCGTGACCCACACGACGGACGGGAGGCGCGGTGCCAGTCGGCACCGCGCCTCCCGTCCGTCGTCGGTCGCGTTCCTGTCGCGGCGGGTCAGCGCCGCAGCGTCGCCCGCGCCAGACGGTTGCCGACGAACTGCCCGAGCTGGACGATCACCACGATGGCCGCCACCGACACGTAGACGATCCACCAGTCGTAGCGCTGCGATCCGTACACGATCGCGTACTCACCGAGGCCACCACCGCCGATGAGGGCTCCCTGCGCGGTCATGTCGACGATGCCCACGAAGATGAACGTGTAACCGAGGATGAGCGGTCCGACGCCCTCGGGGATGAGCACCGTCAGCAGGATCGAGATCGGGTGCGCGCCCGACGCCCGAGCCGCCTCGACGACGCCCGGGTCGACCGCGAGCAGGTTCTGCTCGACGATCCGGGACACCGCGAACGACGCCGCGAGCGAGATCGCGAAGGTCACCGCCGGCACGCCGATCGTCGTCTGCACCGCGACCCGCGACAGGGGTGCGATGGCCGCGAGGAAGATCACGAACGGGATCGGGCGCACGATGTTCACGACCACGTTGACGATCGTGTACACGGCGCGGTTGCCGAGCAGGTTGCCCGGCCGCGTCGCGTACAGGACGAGGCCGAGCGCGAGGCCGATGACGCCGGCGACGACGAGGGAGACCACCGTCATCACCAGGGTGTCCCGGATCGCTGCGAAGAACACGTCGGACGTGTCGATCACGCTCTGGAAGCCGTTGCCGTTCACGCTGTTGCCTCCTCGTCGACGGTGATCCGCCCGTCGCGCAGGGCACCGAGCGCCCGGTCGACGGCGGCGGGGTCGTCCGCCGTGAGCTCGTACGTGAGCGATCCGATGCGCCGCTCGCGGATCTCGCCGACCCCGCCGAACACGAGCTCGGCGGAGACACCCGCCGTGCGGAACGCGGCGTCGATCCGGTTCTGCAGGCCGACCTCGTCGGTGATCTGCACGGTCACGAGCCGACCGCGGTGGTGCTCACGCAGGCGCGCGAGCTGCTCGGCGGAGGGGCGGTCGTGCAGCGCGGTGCGCACGAAGCGCTGCGCGGCACCTGTCTGCGGCGAGGCGAAGACGTCGTAGACGTCCCCGACCTCGACCACGCGGCCCTGCTCCATCACGGCGACGCGGTCGGCGATCTGCCGCACGGCGTCCATCTCGTGCGTGATGACGATGATCGTCACGCCGAGTTCCCGGTTGACCCGGCGCAGGAGTCCGAGGACCTCGGCGGTGGTCTCCGGGTCGAGGGCACTCGTGGCCTCGTCGGCGAGGAGCAGCTCGGGGTTGCCCGCGAGCGCCCGGGCGATGCCGACGCGCTGCTTCTGCCCGCCGGAGAGCTGTTCCGGGTACGCGTGGGCGCGGTCGAGCAGACCGACGAAGTCGAGGAGCTCGGCGACGCGACGGTCACGCTCGTCCTTCGCGACACCGGCGACCTTGAGCGGGTACGCGACGTTGCCGGCGATCGTCCGGGAGCGGAACAGGTTGAACTGCTGGAAGATCATGCCGATCTTCCGACGCGCCAGACGGCGGTCCCGCTCGGGGATCGCCGTCAGCTCCTGCCCGCCCACGGTGACGCTGCCCGACGAGGGCAGCTCGAGCGCGTTGACGAGGCGGACGAGGGTGGACTTGCCGGCACCGGAGTACCCGATGACGCCGAGGACCTCACCCTGGTGCACGTCCAGGGAGACGTCCTCGACGGCCACCACGGTGTCGCCGGTGTCGGCGCGGCGGTAGTGCTTCGAGACGCCGCGGAGTTCGACGAGTGCCGGCACTACTGCTTGGCCGCCTTCGCGTCCTGCTCGACCTTCGCGAGCTCGTCCTGCAGCTTCTCCGCGCTCTCGTCACGGGCGACGGCCTCGGGCAGGTCCTGCGCGAAGGCCTTCTGCACGGCGGGGTCCTGGAAGAGCTTCGCCAGGTCCAGGTAGGTCTCGTTGTCCTTGTCGGCGTCACGCACCGCGAAGACGTTCACGTAGGGGGCGGCGCTCGCGCTCGCGGGGTCGTCCTGGTAGATGATGTCGCTGGTCGGGAGCTTCGCAGCGGTGGCGAAGTTGTTGTTCACCACGGCGGCGGCGACGGAGCCCTGCTGGAGCGCGTTCGCGGTCTGCGAGGCGTCGAGGGGCTGGACGTCGACCTTCGAGGACTCGATGTCGGTCGTGGTCGAGAAGGCCGAGCCACCGTCCTTGAGCTCGAGCAGCTCCGCGGCCTGCAGGATGAGCAGCGCGCGGGCCTGGTTGATCGAGTCGTTCGGGATGGCGACCTTCGCGTCCGCCGGCAGCTCGCTGGTCTCGTCGTACTCCGTCGAGTAGAGCGGCAGCGGGTAGACGGCGGTCGAGCCGATCGGCTGCAGGTCGTCGTTCGACGTGACGTTGTAGTCCGCCAGGTACTGGATGTGCTGGAACTGGTTGATGTCCAGCTGGCCGTCCTTGAGCGCGGGGTTCGGCAGCGAGTAGTCCGAGAAGTTCGTCAGCTCGACCGTCACCCCGAGCTCGTCCTTCGCGAGCTTCGTGTAGGTGCTCCAGTAGCCGAGCGACTTGTCGGCGACGCCGATCGTCACGGTCTTCTCGGCACCGCCGCCGGAGGCAGCGCCGTCGGGCCCGCCGGAGCGGACGGCGGCCACGACGACGGCGACGACGATCGCGACCACGACGACCGCGGCGGCGATGATCCAGCCGACGGGGCGCTTGCCCTTCGGCTTCTGGGGCAGGACGGGTGCTGCGGACATGGGGTGCTCCTCGTGGGGACGTGCCCGGACGGGCGGGGCGAGCCCGGACGGCGGCGTGCACGGGCGGTGCTGTGACGGCCGCGGAACGTCGCGGCACGGGTTCGAGTGTGACGGCCGACTGCTCGTCGTGACCAATCCGTTCCGCCGTGTTACATCGGGGCGATCCGTCCACAGGCCGTGTCCGGAGAGCCGCAGGGTGCAGCACCGGTTGGTTGACTCGGACCGTGCGCAGCATCGAACTCGTCCTCGACCCCGACTCCGACGCGGCCGTGCGCGCGGCGTGGGACGCCCTGACCGCCGCCGACCTGCCGAGCCTCGGCCGGTCGGGGACGAACGACCCGCACGTCACGCTCGCTGCCGGCGATGCGCTGCCCGTACCGGCGGGCTTCGACGCGCCGGTGCCGATGACGCTCCGGCTCGGCGGCCTCCTGCTGTTCCCCGCCGGCGCCGCACGGTCCGTGCTCGTCCGGGCCGTCGTCGTGGACCCGGTCCTCGCGGCCTTCCACACCGCCGTGCTCCGGACGACGCCCGACGTCGTCGAGACGTCGCAGTCGGGCGCGTGGTCCCCGCACGTCAGCTTGGCCCGTCGGGTCCGCGACGAGGACCTCCCCGCCGCCGTCGCCACGCTCCGGGCGACCCCGCTGCCGGAGACCCTGACCGTCGGCGGGGTCCGGCACTGGGACGGGGAGACGAAGACGGTCACACCGCTCGCGTGACCCGCGTGGCGGGCGGGTCCGGCCTGGAGGCGCGGTTCAGGTCCGCAGCACCCGCTCACCGAACACGGACGCGAACCGCCGTTCCGGGTCGGCCGCCGCCACCAGCCTGCGGAAGTCCGGCAGCCGCGGCCAGAGGGCCTCGAGCGCGTCGACGTCGAGCGAGCTCGTCTTGCCCCAGTGCGGCCGCCCGTCCAGCCGGGCCAGTCGTGCCTCGAGGTCCGGGAGCAGCGCCGCGACGGCGTCCGGGTGCTTCCGCCAGGTGAACGCGATGCACAGGACGTCCTCGCCCTGCGTCGGGCTCAGCCAGAACGGATCGGCGGCCATCGTGCGGAGCTCGCACACGTGCAGGTGCGGCTGGATGCGGTCCGCGAGTCCCCGCACGGCCTCGAGCGCGGCGGCGGCGTGCCGCAGCGGGACGAAGTGCTCGCTCTGCACCTCGGACCCGACGCTGGGCACCGCGTCGATCGGGAAGTGCGGCAACCGGTCCCACCAGGGACCGACGGAGCCGTCCCGCGCGGTGTGGTGCCCGTCGGCCGGTCGCCCGGGCAGCCGCGGTGCGCCGAGCACGGCGTCGGGCACGGACACGTCGTCGGCGCCGTCGCGCACCCGGGACTTCAGGAGGACCTCGCTGACCCGGTCCCCGAAGACCGTGTACGAGCACACCGAGTAGGCCTCGGCGTGCACGTCGGCGACGTTCGCGACGAAGCGGTCCCAAGGGATCGGACCGTACGTGTCCTGCCGCATCCGGTAGCTGGGCTCGACGTCGAGTTCGACGCGGGTGACGATCCCGAGCAGCCCGAGGTGCAGGACGGCCCCGTCGAAGTCGTCGTCGCCGCGCCGCAGCACCCGCCGCGCTCCGTCGGCGCCGAGCAGCTCGAACGACCGCACCGCCGTGCTGAGCGAGCCGAGCCTGGTCCCCGAGCCGTGCGTCCCGGTGGCGATCGCACCGCCGATCGAGATGTGCGGCAACGATCCGGTGTTGTGCAGGGCGACCCCGGCAGCGTCGAGCTCGGGGGCGACGAGTCCGTACCGGGTGCCCGCGCCCATGGTCGCGGTGCCCGCTGCGTGGTCGACGACCAGGTCGCTGGGGACGCCGGTCAGGTCGAGCAGCACACCGGACGTGTCCGCGACGTCGTTGAAGGAGTGTCGGGTGCCGATGCCGTGCACCCGCGGTGCCCGGGCGACGATCTCGGCGGCCTCGTCGATGGTCCGCGGGCGGACCACCCGCTCCGCCGTGTAGGTGACCGTGCCGGACCAGTTGCGTTCGCGCGCCGTCGACCCCATGGCCCCCACGATGCCACCGACGCGCCGGTCCGGGACGCCGGCGGCACGAGGGAGGCGGCCCGGGTCAGTGCACCGCCGGGGCGCCGGCGGGTGCGCCCTCGGGCGTCTCCGGGCGGCGGACGAACGCGGACGTGAGGATGCCGAACAGCGAGATGACGCCGCCCACGAGGAACGCGGTCTGCACACCGGAGGCGGTCGCGGCGGCGACGCCGGCTGCGTCCGCGTCGGCGCCCGCCGTGGCGGCGCCGATCGTCAGGAGCGTGACGAAGAGCGCCGTCCCGGCGGCGCCGGCCAACTGCTGCGCCGTCCCGAGCACCGCGCTGCCGTGCGAGTAGAGCTTCGGCGGCAGGCCACCGAGCGCGGCGGTGAAGAGCGGCGTGAAGGTCAGCGCGAGGCCGACGCTCAGCACGACGTGGGCACCGAGGACGAACCACACGCTCGTGTCGACACCGACGGTGGAGAGCGCCCAGAGCACGGCACTGATGATGATCGACCCGGGGACGAGGAGCACGCGCGGCCCTCGGCGGTCGTAGATGCGACCGACCACGGGGGAGAGCAGCCCCATGATCAGGCCGCCCGGGAGCAGCAGGAGGCCGACGGTCAGGACCTCGAGCCCGAGGACGCGCTCGAGGTAGATCGGCAGCAGGATCAGCGTGCCGAACATCGCCATGAAGCTCAGGCCCATCGCCACGATCGGCACCGTGAAGCCCTTGGTGCGGAAGGTCCGCAGGTCGAGCAGGGCGCTGTCGGTGCGCTGCAGGCGGGTCTGCCGGACGACGAAGAACGCCAGCGCCGCGAAGCCGACGACCAGCGCGAGGACGGGAACGAGCGGACCGGTCGACCCGGCCTCGCCGAAGCTGGAGAGCCCGAAGACGATCCCGCCGAACGCCACGGCGGAGACCACGACCGACAGGACGTCGAGCGGCGCGCGGCGGGGCGTGGTCACGTTGCGGACCTTGAGCATGCCGAGCACGAGCGCGGCGACGGCGATCGGCAGCACGAACCCGAACAGCCAGCGCCACGAGAACGCGTTGAGGATCAGGCCGGAGATGGTCGGGCCGACGGCGGGTGCCACCGAGATGACGATCGAGATGTTGCCCATGATGCGACCGCGGTGGGCGGGCTCGACCAGGTTGAGGACGGTCGTCATGAGCAGCGGCATCATGATCGCGGTCCCGCTGGCCTGCACGATGCGGCCGACGAGCAGCACGGGGAAGCCGGGCGCCGCGAGCGCGACGAGCGTGCCGAGGCTGAACAGCGCCATCGCCGCGATGAAGACCTGGCGCGTGCTGAAGCGCTGGAGCAGGAAGCCGGTGATCGGGATCACCACCGCCATGGTGAGCAGGAAGCCCGTGGTCAGCCACTGGCCGGTGGCGGCGGAGATGTCGAGGTCCTCCATGAGCCGGGGCAGCGCGACGCCCATGATCGTCTCGTTGAGGATGACGACGAACGCCGAGACGAGCAGCAGCCCGATCACGAGTCGGGTCTCGCCGGCGGAGGGCTGCGAGACGCTCCCGGTGCGCGGGGCGGAATCGACGGCCTGGGTCATGCGGGGCTCCTGGGGAGTGACGGCGGACTACGAGGGGGCGCGGACGGCGCAGACAGGGCAACCGCCTGAACGGATCCGAGTATTCCGCTTCCGTGTGTCATCCTCGTGAACGGGGTGCTCACCGCAGGATCGCGAACCCGTCGCCGTCGCCGTGGGGCACGACGCTCCGGAGCGTCACGTCGGTCACGGTGGCGGTCGGCGGTCCGGTGCGCAGGAACGCCATGAGCGCCTCGACCGACTCGGACGGCCCCTCCGCCTCGACCTCGACGGTGCCGTCGAACAGGTTCCTGGCGTACCCGTCGAGCTCCAGCCCGTCTGCCTTGCGTGCGGTCCAGTACCGGAAGCCGACCCCCTGCACGGAGCCCGACACCACGGCGTGCACCCTCGTCACCGTCGTCATGCCGCCAATGTAGGCACGGTCGGGGCGGGGGAGGTTACGGCACTGTTCCGGTCTCGTGAAACCGCTGATAGTGTCATTGCAACCCGAACACTTCGAGTCAAGATGACACAAACAGATCCCACCCCCATCCGCGTCGCGGCCTCCACCGTGATCGTCGCGCTGCGCCCGCACCCCGACACCGGCGCCCCGGCCCTGTGGATGCCCCTCGTGCGGCGGGTGACCGATCCGTTCGAGGGCTCGTTGGCGCTCCCGGGCGGCTGGGTCGGGGCGGACGAGGGGCTCGAGGACTCCGCGGCCGCTCGACTGCGCGAGACCACGAACGTCCAGCCGCGCTACCTCGAGCAGCTCTACGCGTTCGGTGACGTCGACCGGTCCCCGACCCGCGTCGTGTCGATCGTGTACTGGGCGCTGGTGCACCCGGACGAGGCGGACTCGGTCCCCGACGACTGGAACGTCCGCTGGTTCCTGGCGGACGAGCACCCGCCCCTGGCCTTCGACCACGACCGCATCGTCGACTACGCACTCTGGCGCCTGCGCAACAAGGTGTCGTACTCCCGCATCGCGCAGGCGTTCCTGGGGGACCGGTTCACCCTCGCCGAACTCCGCGGCGTCTACGAGGCCGTGCTGGGACGCACGCTCGACCCCGCGAACTTCCGGCGCCAGGTCGCACAGGGCGACGCCGTGCTGCCCACCGACGAGACGACGAGCGGTGACCGTCACCGTCCGGCCCGGCTCTACCGCTCGAACCCCGACCTGGCGTACGCCGACAACGGGCCGCTGACCGCTCCCGTCCCCGCGACGCCCCCGACCCGATAGGAACCACCGTGTCCATCGCGCTCACCATCGACCGCATCTCCGACGGCAGGGCCGCCGGCAGCACCTGCACCCCCGACCTGGCGATGCCGACGTGGGAGGTCGACGCCCTGCCCGGCTACGGTCCCGGGTCGTCGATGACCGACGTCATCCCGACGACCGCCCCGCGGCAGGGGCAGATCCCGGACGAGTACAAGCACGCCTCCGACGACGAGCTGCACCAACGGATCGAGCGGGCGAAGGCGTCGCTGGGGGACCGGGTCGTCGTGCTCGGGCACTTCTACCAGCGCGACGAGGTCGTGCGGCACGCTGACTTCCTCGGCGACTCGTTCCAGCTGGCGAACGCCGCCCTGACGAAGCCCGACGCCGAGGCGATCGTGTTCTGCGGTGTGCACTTCATGGCGGAGACGGCCGACATCCTGGCCCGCGACGACCAGCGCGTGATCCTGCCGAACCTCGCCGCCGGCTGCTCGATGGCCGACATGGCCGACATCGACAGCGTCGAGGCGGCCTGGGCCGAGCTGACCGCGGTCTACGGCACCGAGCCGGACGCCGACGGACGCGTGCCGGTGATCCCGGTCACCTACATGAACTCCGCCGCCGACCTCAAGGCGTTCTGCGGTCGGAACGGCGGGATCGTCTGCACGTCGTCGAACGCCGCGACCGTCCTCGAGTGGGCCTTCGAGCGCGGGCAGCGCGTCCTCTTCTTCCCCGACCAGCACCTCGGCCGGAACACGGCGAAGGCGATGGGGATCAGCACCGACCTGATGCCCATGTGGAACCCGCGGAAGCCCCTCGGCGGCAACACCGTCGCGGACCTCGAGGCGGCCCGCGTGGTGCTCTGGCACGGCTTCTGCTCCGTCCACCGCCGCTTCACGGTGGAGCAGATCGAGCAGGCGCGACGCGAGCACCCCGGCGTCCGGGTGATCGTCCACCCCGAGTGCCCGATGGCCGTGGTCGACGCCGCGGACGGCGCGGGCAGCACCGACCTCATCCGCCGGACCGTCGCGGCCGCCACCGAACCGACCACGTTCGCCATCGGCACCGAGATCAACATGGTCAACCGGCTCGCCGCGGAGTACCCCCAGCACACGATCTCCTGCCTCGACCCGGTCGTCTGCCCGTGCTCGACGATGTACCGGATCCACCCCGGGTACCTCGCCTGGGTGCTCGAAGCGCTCGTCCGCGGCGAGGTCCTCAACGAGATCGTCGTGCCGGCGGACGTGCAGGCCGACGCCCGGGTCGCGCTCGAGCGCATGCTCGCCGCGAAGCCGCGGGGCTGACGGACACCGGGTCGGACCGCAGGGAGCGCAGCGTGCACGTCGTCATCGTCGGGTCGGGCATCGCCGGCCTCACCGCCGCGATCCGCGCGAGCGCGCGGCACGACGTCACCCTGGTGACGAAGGGGGTGCTCGCGGACGGTGCGACGGCCGCGGCCCAGGGCGGCATCGCCGTCGCGCTCGGGGCCGACGACTCCGTCGCGCTGCACGAGCGCGACACCCACACCGCCGCTGCCGGCACCGCCGATGCCAGGGCCGTCGCCGTGCTCTGCGCCGACGGGCCGGCCCGCGTCCACGACCTCCTGGCACTCGGAGTGCCGTTCGACCGGAGCACGGACGCCGCCGCACTCGAGCGCCACGGCGACGACCTGGCCCGTGGGCGCGAGGCGGCGCACGGTCGCTGGCGCGTCCTGCACGCCGAGGGCGACGCCACCGGTGCCGCCGTCGAGCGGACGCTCGTGGACGCGCTGCACCGCCAGCGCGTCACGGTGCTGGAGCGCACCTGCCTCACCGACCTGGTGGTCCGTGACGGCGCCGTCGTCGGGGTCGACGTGCTCGACCTGTTCGGCGAGCCGCAGCGGATCCACGCCGACACGGTCGTGCTCGCGTCCGGCGGATCCGGGCACCTCTACCGTGAGACGACGAACCCGCTGGTCGCGACCGGCGACGGCGTGGCGGCCGCGTGGCGGGCGGGCGCCGTCCTCGCCGACCTGGAGTTCGTGCAGTTCCACCCCACGCGGCTCGCCGTGCCCGGCGGCGGCCTCGTCTCCGAGGCGGTCCGCGGCGAGGGCGCCGTGCTGCGCGACGCCTCCGGCCGTCGGTTCATGCAGGCGGTGCACCCGGACGCCGAGCTCGCTCCGCGGGACGTCGTCGCGCGAGGGATCGCCGCGGCGGTGCGCGACCAGGGTGGGCAGCCCGTCCTCCTCGACGCCACCGGCCTCGACCCGACGTTCCTCGTCGGACGCTTCCCGGGCCTGACCCGCGCCACGCGGGCCGCGGGGTTCGACTGGACGCGCGAGGGCGTCCCCGTCGCCCCGGCAGCCCACTACGCGATGGGCGGGATCGCCACGGACGCGGAGGGCCGGACGAGCCTGCCCGGACTCCTCGCCGTGGGCGAGGTCGCCTGCACCGGCGTCCACGGCGCGAACCGACTCGCGTCGAACTCGCTGCTCGAGGGACTCGTCTTCGGTGTCCGCGCGGCGGACGCCGTCGGGTCGCCCCGACCCGCGACCCCGCGTCTCCGCGGTGACGCCGCCCTCCCGGTGCACGCGGTCCCCGACGCCCCGGTGACGCACGAGGCGGCGGGGCGCCGTGCCTCCCGTCCGGACAGTGCCGTCGAGGGTCGGGACGGGGTGCGCCGGACGGGAGGCACGGACGACCGTCCCGACGCCGGTGCCGTCCGGCGGGCGGTCCAGACCGAGATGACGGAGCGGGTCGGACTGCTCCGCGACGCGACGGGGCTCGCCGCGGCGCGGCGAGCGCTGGCAGCGCTCCGTCCGCCCACGCCGTGGACCGTGCGCGACCACGAGGACCGCGCGCTGCTCGACCTGGCGCGGGTGACGGTGCTCGCGGCCGAGGCCCGCACGGAGTCCCGGGGCGCGCACGCCCGGACCGACCACACCGACACCGACCCGTCCGCACCGCCCAGCACCGCCTGGGTGCGCGCCGCGCGCACGGGCGCCAGCACGTCCGCCGACACCGCAGCAGCCACCGTCCCGCAGGGAGTCCCCGCATGACCAGCACCACCGAACCCGTGACCGGGACCACCGTCGTCGCGCCGTCCGACCCCGGCTCGATCCCGCCCCACGCCCTCCGCCGCATCGTCGAGACCGCGCTCGAGGAGGACGCGCCCTGGGGTGACGTCACCAGCGAGACCCTCATCCCCGTCGACGCCGTCGCGGCCGCCGTGCTCGCCGCGCGAGAACCGGGTGTGCTCGCCGGGGGCGGGGTGTTCGCCGCGGTGATGCACGCCGTCGACCCGTCCATCCACACCGAGCTGCAGCTGTCCGACGGCGCGGCGTTCGAGGCGGGGCAGGTCCTGGCGACGGTGCACGGCCCCGCGCGGTCGGTGCTCCGTGCCGAGCGGGTCGGCCTCAACCTGGTGCAACGGATGTCGGGCGTCGCGACCGCCACCGCGCAGTACGTCGCGGCCGTCGCCGGCACCGGGACCCGCATCGCCGACACCCGGAAGACCACCCCGGGCCTCCGGGCGCTCGAACGGTACGCGGTGCGCTGCGGTGGCGGACACAACCACCGGAACTCGCTCTCCGACGCCGTGCTCGCCAAGGACAACCACCTCGCGGTGCTGCTGGCCGGCGGCACCTCGATCGGTGACGCCGTCCGCGATGCCCGCCGCCGCCTCGGGCACACCGTGCACCTGGAGGTCGAGGTCGACCGGATCGACCAGGTCGACCCCGTCGTCGCGGCCGGCGTCGACACGATCATGCTCGACAACTTCACGCCGGAGCAGCTCGTCGAGGGTGTCCGGCTCGTCGCGGGTCGCGCGGTCGTCGAGGCCTCCGGCGGGGTGTCGCTCGAGACCGTCGGACGGATCGCCCGCACGGGTGTCGACGTCGTCTCCGTCGGTGCCCTGACCCACTCGGCCCGCGCGCTCGACCTCGGGCTCGACGTCGACGTGGCGACCGCCGCCGACTGAGCGCCGTGTTCTACCTGGACCGCGCGGCCACCACACCCGTGCGCCGCGAGGTGCTCGAGGCCATGTGGCCGTACCTGACGGGTGTCTTCGGCAACCCCTCGTCGACGCACGGCGTGGGCGGAGCCGCCGCTCGCGGGCTGGCGGAGGCGCGCGCCGCGGTCGCGACGTTCCTCGGCTGCCGACCGGGCGAGGTCGTGTTCACCTCCGGGGGCACCGAGGGCGCGAACACCGCCGTCAAGGGCATCGCGCTCGCCGCGCCCCGTGGTCGCCACGTCGTCACGAGCGCCGTCGAGCACGACGCCGTCCTCGAGAGCTGCCGGTACCTCGAGCGCCACCACGGCTTCGCCGTCACGGTCGTGCCGGTCGACCGTGACGGGCTCGTGGCACCGGGCGCGCTCGCCGCGGCGCTGCGGCCGGACACGAGCCTGGTGTCGATCGCGCACGCCGACAACGAGATCGGCACCGTCCAGGACCTGCCGCAGCTGGCCGCCGTCGCGCACGGTGTCGGCGCACGCTTCCACACCGACGCCGTGCAGAGCGCCCCGTGGCTGCCCGTGGGGCTCGACCGGCTCGGGGTCGACGCGTTGTCGTTCTCCGGGCACAAGCTCGGCGCGCCGAAGGGGACCGGCGTGCTCGCGGTCCGTGGCGGCGTGCCCCTCGAACCGCTGCTGCACGGCGGCGGCCACGAGCGGGGGAGGCGGTCGGGCACCGAGGACGTCGCCGGCGCGGTCGCCGTCGCCACCGCGGTGACGCTCGCCGCTGCCGAGCGGGACGTCGCGGCCGCTCGCGCCACCGTGACGCGCGACGCGCTCGTGCAGGGCGTCCTGACGACGGTGCCCGGCGCGGTGCTGACCGGGTCGGCCGAGCGCCGGCTCCCGGGACACGCGTCGTTCTGCTTCCCCCGGGTGCCGGACGGTCCGCCTGCGGTCAACGGGGAGACCGTCCTGCTCGAACTCGAGCAGCGCGACGTCGTCTCGTCCTCGGGGAGCGCCTGCGCCGCCGGCAGCACCGAGGCCTCGCACGTCCTCACCGCGCTCGGCCTGACGGAGGACACCGCCCGGACCGCCCTCCGGCTGACGTTCGACGCCGACCTGTCGGACGACGACGTCCCCGTCGTGGTCGGGGCGGTGGCGGACGCCGTCGCCGCGGTGCGGACGCTCGCGCAAGGGGTGTACTAGACGTTCTCCTCCACAGTTGGGGTCGTGTCCCCCCTTCTGTGGACCGTGCTCGTCGGTCACCATGGAGGCATGGCGAACGCGATCACCACTCGGGTCCGGCGGGAGGACCGCTTCCGGGCGGTCCAGCTCCTCCCGGCACCGGCCACGGTCGTCGCGCTCGCCGTCGCCGCGCAGCACGACCTCGGTACCGCCCCGCTGGGCGTCATCGCGACCGTGGGTGCCGTCGCCACCGTCGCCAGTGCCGTGCTGCCGACGGTCCGACCCGCGGCGCTCCGTCGCCCGATGCCCGCGCCGGACGAGACGGACCGGTACCGAGGGGACACCGGACGACCCTGAGGAACCCACCCGAGACCGGCACCACGGTCCCGTCCCCCGCGGGACCCGCGGTGCCCCGACCGGACACGGACCCCTGACCGTGTCCGGCACGGGACACGACATCCCCTGTCGTCGTGCCCCGTGCGGATGCCGCGCCCGTCGTGGACGCGGCGCCGGACCCTGACCGGCGCCGCACCCCCTGTCAGTCCACGACGGGCCGCGGTGCCACCACCGCTGCCGCGGACTCCGGGGGTTCCGGCGTACCGGGCCAGACGTACTCCAGGTCGTCGGGGACGTCGGGGAAGAGCGGCCGGTAGTGCTCCGGCGCCTTCTGCACGAGCTTCGACCGGTGGGACCGGTGCACCGCGGGGTCGGCGTTCCACGCGGGGACCGCGAAGTCCCCGCGCTCGTACGCCGCCAGGTCCTCCGGTACGCGGCCGAGGTCGAGCAGCGTCTTCTCGAGGCAGGTGTCGACGTGCCCGCGCTCGAGCCACTCGCGGCACGTCGCGTCCTGGTAGGCCATGAGCGCGGGCCGGTACCCACGCCACATCGCGACGACAGGGTGGTGCTGCCACCCGTAGTCCGGCAGGGTCAGGGCCCGCATCACCTGGAGCGTCTCGACGCGCTGCTTGCCCAGCCGCTTGTCGTCGAGCACCTCGGCGGAGGCGCGGAAGTCGGCGTACGGCAGGAAGGTCTGCATCGACCGGAGGCTACGCCGGGCCGCTGGCACACGACACAAGACGTCACACCCGAGCAGGGTCGCGGGTGGCGTGTGAGCATCGAGCGCATGGACGGAGCACTCGTCGTCGGCGTCAGCGGCAGCCCATCGGACCCCTCACGCACCTCGACCCTCGTGGCGGCGACCGTGGCACGGCTCGCCGAGGACCTTCCCGACGCCCGCACCCGGACCGTCGAGATCGGTCCGCTGCTGGCCGACCTCGGGGCGGCACCCTCGCGGGAGGCCATGTCACCCGTGACCCGGGAGGCCCTCGAGACGGTCGAGGCGGCCGACGTCCTGGTCGTCGGCAGTCCCGCGTTCCGGGCTGCGTACTCCGGCGCCTTCAAGCTCTTCTTCGACTGGGTCGGGCAGTACGACCTCGTCGACACCCCGGTGCTCCTGACGGCGACCGGCGGCAGCGACCGGCACGCGCTGCTCGTCGAGCACCAGATGCGTCCGCTGTTCGGGTTCTTCCAGTCGACGACCCTGCCGCTCGGCGTGTTCGGCAACGAGCGGGACTTCACGAAGCGGGAGGGCGGCTACGACATCGCGAGCGTCGACCTCGAGCTGCGCATCGACCAGGCGGTCCGTCGGGCGCTCCCGATCGTCCGCGGGGGCTTCGCGGCCGTCGGCGCACCCGACGTGCGGCGTCCCGCCGACTTCTAGTCGCTGCCCCGGGCCGAACCGAGGCCGGTCGGGGCCGCGCGACCGGGCACGCCACGCCGCGCGTCGTCAGCCGCGTGGGCGGGACCGGACAGGACGGGGCCGGACGGGAGGCGCGGGGCGGACGTGCGCCGCGCCTCCCGTCCGTCAGTCGGTCGGGTCGGCCACCAGGGACGCGACGTGCGCCACCGCCAGGCGGTAGCCGTCGGCGCCGGCCCCCGCGATCACCGCGGTCGCCGCCGTGGCGACGTGGTCGACGTGGCGGAACGGCTCGCGCCTCCACGTGTTCGACAGGTGCACCTCGACCACGGGGACGCTCAGGGCCTCCACCGCGTCGTGCAGCGCGACCGAGGTGTGCGCGTACGCCGCGGGGTTGATGACGACCCCGACGAAGTCGTCGAGCGCCTCGTGCAGCCACTCCACGAGTTCGCCCTCGCGGTTGGTCTGCCGGAAGTCCGCCTCGAGGTCGTGCACGGCCGCCTCGGTGTGCACGATCGCCTCGAGCTCGGCCAGCGTCACGGTGCCGTACTGCGCCGGGTCGCGGCGTCCGAGGATGTCGAGGTTCGGCCCGTTCAGGACGAGGATCCGCCGCGGGCGTGTCGTGGTGTCGGTGACCGGCTCGCTCATGGGGAGAGCCTACCGAGCGGTCGGGCAGCGCGACGGATCCATGCGCCGGCTATGTGAACGGTCACATCGCGGTGTAACGTTCCCGTCCGGGTCGGCGCAGTTGCCGACTGCAACACACTGATGTGGAGATCGCATGGTTCTCGCTGCGGCGACCAACGGGATCCGGCTCGAACTGGGCTGGGTCGACTACTTGATGATCATCGTGTACTTCGCGGTGGTCATCGGCATCGGGTTCACCGCCCGCAAGCAGGTCCGGACGAGCATGGACTTCTTCCTGTCCGGCCGCTCGATGCCGGCCTGGATCACCGGCCTGGCCTTCGTGTCCGCCAACCTCGGCGCCACCGAGATCCTCGGCATGGCGGCGAACGGCGCGCAGATCGGCATGGCGACGCTGCACTACTACCTCATCGGCGCCGTGCCGGCGATGGTGTTCCTCGGCCTCGTGATGATGCCCTTCTACTACGGCTCGAAGGTGCGCTCGGTCCCTGAGTTCATGCTCCGACGGTTCGGCAAGGCACCGCACCTGGTGAACGCGATCGCGTTCGCGGTGTCGAACGTGCTCATCGCCGGCATCAACCTCTACGCGATGGCGATCGTCATCGAGGCGATGCTCGGCTGGCCGGAGTGGCTCGCCATCCTCGTGTCCGCGGCCTTCGTCCTCGCCTACATCACGCTCGGTGGCCTGAGCAGCGCGATCTACAACGAGGTCATGCAGTTCTTCGTGATCATCGCCGGTCTCGTGCCGCTGACGATCGTCGGCCTGCACCGCGTCGGCGGATGGGGTGGTCTGACCGAGGCGATCAAGCAGACCCAGGGCGTGCAGCACCTGCAGACCTGGGCCGGCACGGGCATCGGCGACGTCACGAACCCGATCGGCGCGAACTGGCTCGCGATCGTGCTCGGCCTCGGCTTCGTGCTCTCGTTCGGGTACTGGACGACGAACTTCACCGAGGTGCAGCGCGCGTTCTCCGCGAAGAACATGTCCGCCGCCCGCCGCACCCCGCTCATCGCGGCGATCCCGAAGCTCTTCATCCCGTTCATCGTCGTCGTGCCCGGCCTCATCGCGGCGGCGGTCGTCGGCAACCAGTTCGCCTCGGGGGAGCTGACCTACAACGACGCCATCCCGAAGCTCATCCAGATGTACCTGCCGACCGGCGTGCTCGGCATCGCGGTGACGGGTCTCCTCGCCTCGTTCATGGCGGGCATGGCGGCGAACGTGTCGTCCTTCAACACCGTCTTCACGTACGACATCTGGCAGCGCTACATCAAGCCGAACATGCCCGACCTGCACTACCTGACGACGGGCCGCTGGGTCACCGTCGTCGGTGTGCTCGTCGGCATCGGCACGGCGTTCCTGGCCGCCCAGGCCGGCAACATCATGACCTACATGCAGACGCTGTTCTCGTTCTTCAACGCACCCCTGTTCGGCGTCTTCATCCTCGGCCTGCTGTGGAAGCGGATGACCACCCAGGGCGCGCTCTGGGGCTACGTGCTCGGCATCGTCACGCCGACGATCACCTGGATCGCCTACCTGGTGAACCCGTCGCTGTTCTCGACGGCGACCGCCGAGACCATGTACGGCGCGATCATCTCGTTCGTCACGGTGCTCGTCGTGGGCGTGCTCGTCTCGCTCGCCACGAAGCCGAAGGACGTCTCCGAGCTCGGCGGCCTGGTCTACGGCGTCGGCAGGATCGACATGTCCGCCGGGGCCGTCGCGACGGACACCGCCTGGTACCGCTCGCCCGCGCTGCTCGGCACCGTCGCGCTCGTGCTCTGCGTCGCCCTCTACCTGCCGTTCCTCTAGGCCCGGACCCGAAGGAGTACTCCCATGCGTGAGGACACCACGAAGCTCACCGAGGAGCAGGCGGCCCTCGTCCGCTCCACCCGCCGTCTCGACCTGCGCCGCATCCTCGGCGGCCTGTTCGTGCTCTACGGCGTGATCACCACGATCGTCGGCATCGTCCACTGGGACACCGACCCGGAGAAGACCGGCGGCATCCACATCAACCTGTGGGTCGGCCTCTCGCTGCTCGTCGGCGGTCTGCTCTTCTTCCTCTGGGACCGGCTCAACCCGGTCCCCGCGGAGGACATCGTCGGCCAGGCCGAGGCCGAGGAGCACCAGAAGGCAGCCGGCGAGGGCCGCGAGCTGGTCTGACGCGTCGCGCGCAGTCGCCCGGCGTCGAACCACGGAACCGACATCGAACCAGCGCCCAGCCCTGGTTCGATGTCGGTTCCGTGGTTCGTTGCGGGGCGGAACGGTTGCGCTCGTCGGGCGCCAGGGCCAGGTTGGTGGTGACGAAGGGAACCACCGTGGAACAGATGGTGTTCATCAACCTGCCGGTCGCCGACCTCGACCGCGCGGTCGGCTTCTACGAGGCGCTCGGGTACACGGTGGACCCGGAGTTCACCGACGAGACCGCCGCCTGCATCGTCGTGAGCAGCGCCGTGTACGTGATGCTCCTCACGCACGCGAAGTTCCAGGAGTTCACCGACGGGACGATCGCCAGCCCGGGAACGGTCGAGGTGATCAACTCCCTCAGTGCCGCGTCGAAGGACGAGGTGCACCGGATCGTCGATGCCGCCGTGATGAACGGTGGGGACGAGGACCGGCCGGAGACGGACCTCGGGGTCATGTACCAGCGGAGCTTCACCGACCCGGACGGACACCGGTGGGAGATCGTCTGGATGGACCAGGCCGCGATGTCGGGGGAGTGACCTGCGCTGTCGGTGTCCTCGGCCAGGATGGTCCCGTGAGCACCGACCCGACGACCACCACCGACGGCCTGGTCACGGGCGACGACGGCCTCGCCCGACCGCTGTGGGCTGTCGCCGACCCGTTGCTGCGCGACTACTACGACACCGAGTGGGGCATGCCGGTCCACGACGAACGCGGGGTGTACGAGCGGCTCTCGCTCGAGGCGTTCCAGTCCGGACTGTCGTGGCGCACGATCCTCGCGAAGCGTCCGGCCTTCCGAGCGGCCTTCGCCGACTTCGACCCCGACGTCGTCGCGCAGTTCGGCGAGGACGACGTCGCGCGTCTGATGGGTGACGCCGGCATCGTCCGGAACCAGGCGAAGATCCGCGCGACCATCACGAACGCGGCCGCGACCGTCGCGCTCCGGGCGGACGGTGGACTGGCCGACCTCGTCTGGTCGTTCCGCCCCGCCGAGACGCCCGCGCCACGGACCGCGGCAGCGGTCCCGACCACCTCGCCGGAGTCGGTGGCCCTGTCGAAGGCGCTCCGGGAGCGGGGGTTCGCGTTCGTCGGGCCGACGACGATGCACGCGCTGATGGAGGCGCTGGGCATCGTCGACACCCACCTCGTCGGCAGTCACCGACGCGGCACCTCCGGCGTCTGGAGCTGAGCCGACCGCTCTCAGGCGAGCGGCAGCTGCATCTGCGTCGCGGTCACCCGGTAGCCGAGCTGGGCGTACAGGTCCTGCGCGCCGGTGTTGTACCCGAAGACGTTCAGACCGATGCTCGCTGCGCCGTTCGCCCGCGCGACGTCGTGCGCGGCCGCGATCGCGCGTCGAGCGTGACCGCGGCGTCGGTGCTCCTCGGCGACCTCGACGTCGAACACCCACCACTCGGCGCTGCCCGGGCTGAACGGACCGATCCACAGGTACCCGACGACGGCGTCCGCGTCGTCGACCAGGTCCCACACGAAGTGCTCGGGCAGGGGAGCGCCGTCCGGGAACCACTGGTCGAGCGACCGCTGCTTGTTCGCTTCCGCCTGCTCGCGCGTCTCGCCGGCGCGCACGCGCGACTCGACGTACTCCGCCATGGTGCGCTCGAGCCACGCCGGGATCGCCGACGCCGGCATCGGGACGAGTCGCGTACAGGTCACCGGTTGCCCTTGGACCCGCGCTTCGGCTTGCCGTTCCCGAGCCGCTGCGTACCCGGACGGCCGGACCCGCGGGGCTTCCGAGCACCCTTGCCCCCGGCCTTGCCGCCGGACGGCTGCTTCGCCGAGGCCTTGCCGCCACCGGAGCGCGCGGCGCCGCCGGAGCCACCACGGGACCCACGCGGGTCGCCGTCGTCCGCGCGATCGGAGCCTCCTGGCCGTTCCGCCGCGTTCCGCGAGCTGTTGGCGGTGCGACCGCGGACGACGCCGATGAACTCCTCGGTGGTGTCGGACGCGTCGGCGTCGCGCCAGACGAGCGCGATGCGGGTGCCCGCAGCGCCCGCGAGGGGCTTCGCGACCAGGTCCTTGCGGCTCGCGGCGCGGAACAACGACTGCGGCAGCACGACGACACCGACGTTCGCCTCGACCAGGTCGAGGGCAGCGGACACGTCCGCCGGCACCGGACCGGCGTCGACGACGTGCACGTCCGAGAGGTCCGCGTCGGTCACCGTGTCGGCGTCCGCGAGCGGAGCGTCCCTCGGCATCGCCACGACGGCCGTCTCGGTCCACAGGGGGATGGCGTTGAGGTGGGCGCCGACCGGCATCCGGGCGAAGGCCATGTGCGCCTCGCCGGTGAGTGCCTGGTCGACGTCGTCCGGGCCGATCGGCAGCAGGCCGAGCTCGGCGTCCGGGAAGCGTTCCCGCCAGACCCGGACCCACTTCGCGGGGGAGACCCCCGGGACGAAGGCGATGGTGAGGGCCGCGGTCATGCAACCGAGTGTAGGGGCCGTACCCTTGTACGCATGGCGCAGGAACAGACGATGAAGCCCGAGACGGCTGCGAAGAAGCTCGGCATCCTGCTGGCGGCAGCCCCGGAGTCGTTCCGTGCGGAGCCGGTCACGCGGACCGCCTTCGACGAGCTCCGCACGCAGCCGCCGACGTGGCTCGAGGACCTCCGTCGTGACGGACCCCACCCGCGCCCCGTGGTGGCACAGAAGCTGGGCGTGTCGATCTCGGGCCTCGTCCGTGCCGGTGTCGACGAGCCGCTGACCACCGCCGAGATCAAGGCGCTGCTGCAGGAGATGCCGGAGTGGCTCGTCCGCGAGCGTGCCACCCAGGCCGAGGTGCACGCGGAGAACGCCCGCGTGAAGCAGGAGCGGGCCGACAAGGCCGCCGCTCGCGCCCAGGACTGACCCCGGTCCCTCCCGGACGTCGTCCGCCATGACCGCCGTGCACGAGACCGTCGCCGACGCGATGCTCGTCGTGCCGCAGTTCGCCTCGGTGTGCTGCATCGTCGGTGACCGCTACCGACCGCGCCCCGGCGTGATCGTGCCCGCGACCGTGATGCTCGTCGCGATGCTCATGCCGGTAGTGCAGGCGGGTGCCTCGTGGACGTTGCTCGCAGCTGCCGCGCTGCTGCTCCTGGCCCCGCTGCCGGTGATGCGCCGCCGCCGACCGGACGGGCACCGTGCGGAGCCGATGGACGTCCATCGTGCGCTGTCGTCCGTCGTGATGGCCGGGATGCTCCTCATGGGGCACGCGACCGGCCTCGCCGACGGGCACGCCGGACACGGCATCGCGCTGTCCGCGGTGCTCGGCGCCGGGGTGATCGGGTACTGCGCGTTCAGCGGCTGGCTGCTCCGCCACGAGTGGGCGCGGGAGGACCGTCGCGCGGTCCGCAGCGGCGAGGTCTTCGCGATGACCGTCGCCGTGGTCGGGATGACCCTGGCGATGTAGCGGGAGCGTCGTGCAGCGGTAACGTCGGGGCGTGTCCGACCGTCCCGCTCGCCGCCCCGACCCCGCTCCGCGCCTCGACGAGGTCGACGAGCGCATCCTCTGGACCCTCGCCGCCGACGCCAGGATGCCGAACAACCGGCTCGCCGCGGCGGTGGGTGTCGCGCCCTCGACGTGCCTGACCCGCGTGCGGGCACTCGAGGACGCCGGGCTCATCCGCGGGTACCGGGCGGACGTCGACGTCGCCAAGCTCGGGTTCGCGATCGAGGCGATGGTCTCCGTGCGGGTGCACGCCGCGGCCCGGCACGAGTTGCGGGACTTCGCGAAGCGGCTGCTCCGGGTGCCGGTCGTGCAGGACGTGTCGTTCCTCGCGGGCGACAAGGACTTCCTCGTGCACATCGCGTGCACGTCGACGGAGCAGCTCCGCGACTTCGTGGCCGACGAGTTGAGCGGAGACCCGGCCGTCGCGACCACGCAGACGAACATCGTGTTCGAACGGCTCGTCGCCGATCGGGCACACCAGGGCCGGTCGTTCGACGAGCTGCGGCGCTGGCGCGCCTGACCCGCGCGGACGCCACTGGCACGCCCGACCCGCGCGCGCCTAGCGCGTGCGGGTCATCGGCACGTGCGGGATGGCGTCCTCGAGGAAGTCGTCGCCCGAGCGCACGAAGCCGAACCGGGCGTACCACTGCTCGAGGTGGGCCTGGGCGTTGATCGCGATCGAGCCCGACCGCGACTCGGCGATCGCCGCCTCCATCAGCTGCGCCCCGAGCCCCTGCGAGCGAGCGTGGCGCGCGGTCGCGACCCGGCCGATGCGCTCGGTGCCGTCGTCCTCGCGGAGCAGCCGGAGCGTCGCGTCGACGGAGCCCCGCCCGGCCCAGAACTGCAGCGTGCCGGGCTCGAGGTCACGGCCGTCGATGTCGGGGTAGGCGCACTCCTGCTCGACCACGAAGACGTCCTGCCGGAGCCGGAGGATCTCGTGCAGTGTCACGATGTCGAGATTGCGCGTCGGGGCGTTGAAGATCGAGACCATGTCTTGCGTTTCCTGACTGTTCGTCGAGGAACGGGGTGCGTTCCGGAGCGGTTCGGCGTACATTGCCGGTCAACCACTCTACGTGCGCAGCCGAGATCAGGAGGTGAGCGCATGGACCAGCCGTTGCGCGACCCCTGGCGCGCGCTGCTCCGGTACGCCGTCGTCGGCGTCGGGGTCGCCGCTGCCCTCGTGCTGCTCTCGCTGCTGCTCGGGGCCCGGCCGGCCGCCGCGGCGGAAGCCTCCGCGCACCGCGGTCTGGTCGGTGGGGTCGTGCAGGACGTCGGCGGGAGCGTGCAGGGCGTCGCGAGCGGTGTCGGGGAGACCCTCGGCACGGCCGTGGCTCCCGTGCGCACCGCGGTCCCGCAGCCCCAGCCCGCTGCTCCTGCGCCTGCCGCTCCCGCTCCGGCCGCCCCCGCTCCCGCCCCGGCACCGGCTCCGGCACCTGTCCAGGCCGCGCCGCCGGTGCAGCACGCCGCGCCCGCCGCGCCGAGCGACCCGCACACGAGCGTGACGGCGCCGGCTGCGCCGCAGGCGGCCCCCGTCGAGGCACCCCGCCCGGCCGCCGTGCCGACCCCGGCCACCCCCGCGACGGGCGGCGGCTCGGGCGACGCGGGCAGCGCCTCCCGGCCGGTCACCGACACCCTGACGGGCGCGCTCCGACCCGTCACCGACACGGTGCAGACCATCACCGACGCGCGTCCCGTGACGGGCGTCGTCGACGGCGTCGATCGCGTGGTCGGCTCGCTCCCGGTGACTCGTGACCTGCTCGGTGACGACACCGTCGGCACCGTCACCTCGCCGGTGACCGGTGTCGTCGACGACGTCGTGGGCGGCGTCGGGATGACGGTCGGCGCGCTCCCCGGGACGGTGGAGCAGGTGCTCCCGCCCGTCGAAGGGGTGCTGCCGCTCCCGGTCCTGCCGCTCCCGGTCGCGCCGGTCCTGCCGCTCCCGGTCGCGCCGGTCCTGCCGCTGCCCGGCACGCCGGTCCTGCCGGAGCCGCCCCTCCTGCCGGGAGGCACGGCTCCCCTCCCCGGGACCTCCCCGGCCCCGGTGGTCGGCCCGGTTGCGGAGCCCGTCGGGACCGGACCGGCGACCGGTACGACCGACCGAGCGGCCCTGGACGCTGCCGGCTCGCCGCTCCTCGGACCGGGCGCCTCCGCGGCTCCCGTGTCCGGGACGCTCGACGCAGCCCCGGCCCGCGCCGACGGCACGGTGGCGCAGGTCGTGGCTGCCGCGAGCCCCGTCGCCCCGCTCCTGGCCGCAGCGACGCTGGGTGGTCACGCGCTGCTCGTCCCGGCGGACGGTGAGGGCCACCACGGCCTGCCGTTCGGCCCCGAAGCCTCCGGTGTCGCCGGCGGCGCCTCCTCCGGTTCCGCGGGCGCAGCGCCCGTCGGGATCGACGGCGCAGCCGGTGCCCGGTTCTCCCTCGCCGCGGGGTCGCGCGGCACCCTCGCCGACGACGCTGTCCCCGCGTCGGTCGTCGGCGACCACGACGTCGCTCCTGACTGAGATCGGTGCGCCTGTCCACCACGGCAGGCACGCACCACCCGACCGCGATCGCGGTCGGCGACAGATCTCGATCAGTGAGGAACGAACGACCATGAACAAGTACGTCTGCAGAGGGCTGTGGTTCACCCTCTTCGTCGGAGGCCTGACGCTCGGAGGGACAGCGGCCGCGAACGCCGCGACGACCTCCGGCACCGACGGCATCCTGTCCGGCACGCAGGTCGTGCCCTCCGTGAGCGCACCGGTGTCCGTCGCCGGGAACGCCCTCGGGGTGCTCGGCGACGCCGAGTCCACCACCCCGGCCCCGGCCGCTCCCGCCCCGGCGGCTCCGGCTCCGGCTCCGGCCACCGCTCCCGCCCCGGCGGCTCCGGCTCCGGCACCAGTCACCTCGGGCACCGACGGCGTGGCGTCCGGCACCCAGGTCGCGCCCGTCGTCACGGCACCCGTGCAGGCGACCGGCAACGCGGTGGCCGTCGGCGGTGACGCCGAGGCGACCGCGCCGGCTCCCGCGCCGGCTCCCGCTCCTGCGGCAGCCCCGGCCCCGACCGCAGCTGCTCCGTCGACGTCCGGTACCGACGGCATCGCGTCCGGTACCCAGGTCGTCGGTGACGTCACCGCCCCGGTGACGGCCGCGGGCAACGCGATCGCCGTCGCAGGGGACGCGGACGCCGCGTCGGCACCCGCGTCGGCTCCTGTGGCGGGCACCCCGGCCACGGCGGAGCCAACGTCGGCACCGTCCACGTCCGGGTCGGACGGCGTGGCCGCCGGGACGCAGGTCGCCCCGGTGGTGTCCGTCCCGGTGACGGTCACCGGCAACGGCATCGGCGTGCTCGGTGACGGCTCGGCGACGAGCCAGGCGCCGGCCACCGGTTCAGGTCCGGGTTCGGGTTCGGGTTCGACCCCGACCGCGGACGGCACGACCTCGGGTGTCGACTCCGTGCTCGGTGGTACGCAGGTCGCTCCGGTCGTCTCGGTCCCGGTGACCGTGGGCGGGAACGGCATCGGTGTCGTCGGTGACGGCACCAGCACCACCACCCCCGGTGCCGGCACGACCCCGGGCTCGGGTACGGGTTCGGGTTCGACCCCGACTGCGGGAGGTACCACCTCGGGTGACGACTCCGTGGCCGGTGGTACGCAGGTGACCCCGGTCATCAGCCTGCCGATCACGATCGGTGGGAATGGCATCGGCATCATCGGTGACGGCACCAGCACCACCACCCCCAGCACGACCCCCGGTTCGGGTTCGGGTTCGGGCTCGACCCCGACCGCTGGAGGCACCACCTCGGGTGACGACTCCGTGCTCGGTGGTACGCAGGTGGCTCCCGTCGTCTCGGTCCCGGTAACCGTGGGCGGGAACGGCATCGGTGTCGTCGGTGACGGCACCAGCACCACCACCCCCGGTGCCGGCACGACCCCGGGCTCGGGTACGGGTTCGGGTTCGACCCCGACTGCGGTAGGTACCACCTCGGGTGACGACTCGGTGGCCGGTGGTACGCAGGTGACCCCGGTCATCAGCCTGCCGATCACGATCGGCGGGAACGGCATCGGCATCATCGGTGACGGCACCAGCACCACCACGCCCGGCGCCGGCACGACGCCGGGCACCGACCCCGGCACGGACCCGGGGACGGACCCGGGGACGGACCCCGGCACGACCCCGGGGACGGACCCCGGCACCGACCCGGGCACGACCCCCGGCACCGACCCGGTGACGACGCCCGTCGACGTCACCGACGGTGACGGCGCTCCCGGTGCCACGGACCCGGGCGTGACCACGGTCCCGGTGGCGACCACCGGATCGACCACGGTCGGCGCGGTCGTCGCGACCAGCGCCTCCCGTCCGGCGGTGACGGCACCCGCCGCCGCCAGCACGGCGACCACCGCGGACGCGCAGCCCGCGCTCGCCTACACCGGTGCCGGGTCGCAGACGGTGCCTGCGGGCACCGCCCTGCTGCTCCTGCTCCTCGGGGCCGGCGCACTGGCGCTCCGCAAGCGGATCGCCTGACACGACGGGTCGGAGGGGCACCGTCAGCGGTGCCCCTCCGACCCGTGTGCCCGGGCACCGGCCCGTCTGAAGGGCGGCTGGTGCCTTCCTGGGAGCGATCGGTGCCCAACCTGTGCGCAGTGGAAGCGCACGTCAGGGTGTCCGGCGGTGCTCCGGGGCCACGATGAACCCGTGCTCCACGAACTCCTGCGCATCCCCATCACGGGCGCGAGCCTGCTCGTCCCCGTGTACGTCCTCGCCGCCGTGCTGGCGGCGTGGGTCGTCGTCGGACCGGTGCACGAGCGCCGTCGCCTGCGCCGTGCGGCGGTCCGCCTCGGAGCGGCGGTGGTCGGTGCGCTCGTCGGGCTGGGCGTCGTGTGGTGGACGGGTGACGTGCAGGACGACTTCGGGGTGCAGTTCACCCCGGTGACCAGGATGTGGGTCGCCTTCGCGTTCGCGGCGGCCGCGCTCCTGCTCGTGGTCCTGGTGCAGGGCGGGTGGCTCGCACGGGTCCTCGCCGTGGCCGCAGCCGGTGCCGTGGTGCTCTCCGCCGGTCTCGGTGTCAACGTCGACTTCGGCTTCTACAAGGACGTCGAGCAGGCCGTGGCCACGAACCCGTACCCGACGAGGGTGTTGCCGGCCCTCCACTCGACGGAGCGCGACGTCAGCGTCGCCGACTGGCACGCACCCGCCGACATGCCCAGGACGGGGGAGACGCTCAGCGTCCGCATCCCCGGGACCGTGTCGCACTTCCGCGCCCGTGATGCCGTCGTCTGGCTGCCGCCGGCCGCACGGGTCGCCGACCCACCGCGTCTGCCCGTGCTCGTCGCGCTGTCCGGGCAGCCCGGACAGCCGGCCGACATGTTCCAGACCGGTGACCTCGGGGGGTTCCTCGACCGGTACGCGGCGGCGCACGACGGGCTCGCTCCGATCGTGGTCTCGCCCGACCAGCTCGGTGCGCCGAACCGCAACCCGATGTGCGTCGACTCACGGCGGCTCGGCCGCAGCGCCACCTACGTCATGACCGACACCGTCCGCTGGATCGACCACCACCTGCCCGTCGCGACCGGACCGGGTGCGTGGGGCGTCCTCGGGTTCTCACAGGGCGCCACCTGCGCCGAGCAGTTCTCGACCGCGCACCCCGAGGTGTTCGGGACGGCGCTGGCGATCTCGAGCGAACTCGCGCCCGTCACCGGGTCGGCCCGGCAGAGCGCCGCGCTGGCCTTCGGTGGCTCGACGTCCGCGTACCGAGCGGCGGCTCCGAGCGCGATCATGGCGGCACACGCGCCCTACCGCGACCACCTCACCGTGTTCGGCTACGGTCAGGACGACGCACCCTACAAGGCGTCGACCGAGGCACTCCGCGCCGCCGCGGTCCGCGCGGGCATGCAGACACAGGTCATCGTCTCGCCCGGTTCCGCGCACGACTGGAACACCGTGCGGTACGTGCTCGCGAACGGGCTGCCGACGGTCCTGTCGCACCTCGGGCTCCCGCAGACGGAGGGCGCACTGTGAGCAGTCAGGACACCACCCGGACCTCGGCGCTCTGGTCGCGGTGCCTCCGGGCGCTCCGTCGCTACCCGGTCACGGCGGTCGTCGCGGTGCTGGTGCTCGGCACGTCGACCGCGGGGCTGCTCATCCGGGTCCTGGGCAGGACCGGTTCGGTCGACGCGGTCCACTTCGGCCCCTTCCGGGTCTTCGCGGTCACCACCGGGGCGCTCGCGCTGGTGCTCACCATCGCAGGGGTCGTCGTCCTGGTGGGCGCCTCGGAGCGCCTGATGGGCGGTCGACGCACGGTGCTCGCGTTCGTCGCGACCACCGTCGTCGGGACGGGGATCGGCTCGCTCACGGCCTTCGTGGACCAGGACGGCCACGAGGTCGGTCGGCTCCTGCTCGGCCGCGCCACCAGCTTCGACCCGTGGACCGCGCTCGTCGGGACCATCGTCACCGCCAGCGCCTTCGCCGGCCCGCTCTGGCGTCGGCGCATCCGGGTCAACGCCGTCGCGGTCGTGGCCGCGCTGCTGCTCTACGCCGGGCACGCCTCGGACCTCTCCGCGGCACTCGCGGCGGCGGCCGGGTGGGTGCTCGGCGACCTGCTCCGCAGCGGTCCGGCTCGGCTCGGGTGGACCCGGAGCTCCCACCGCGAGACCCGGGTGCTGCTCGGCACGGTCGTCCTGGTGTCGGCGGTCGGGCCCTTCATCGCGCTCGTCTCGCGGGCCCGGGTCGGCCTCCTCGCCCCGCTCGCCGCGGTGGTCGGGACGGGGCCGGCCACCTCGGTCCGGGGATGCCACGCGGACGGCGCGTCGGGGGAGTGCCTGCGCGGCCTGCTGGCCTTCCGGGCCACCGACCCCTGGACGCTCGTGCTCGCGGTCGCGCCCCTCCTGGTGCTCGTGGTCGCGGGGCTCGGCCTGTTCCGCGGCAGCCGGTTCGCGGTGTGGCTCGCGGTCACGGTCGACGTCCTGCTCGCCGCGGCCGCCGCGGTGACCTACGGCGTCCTGCCGGCACGTGCGGCCGAGCTGCACGGTGCCGAGAACCGTTTCGTCGTGACGGTCTCGGTGGCCGCGTCGATCGTCGTCCCGCTCGCGACGGCGATCGTGCTCGTGCTCCTGCGCCGGGCCTTCACCGTGCTCCCGTCCCGACGCCGCGTCGTGACCTTCTCCGTGGTCGTGCTCGTCACCCTCGCGGTGGTCGCGACGGTCCTGCTCGTGACCGCAGCGTCCTCGCCGCGCCCGGTGCCCGACGCCTGGCGACTCGTCGTGGCCGCGCTCGGCCCGCTGTCCCCGGTGCTGGCCTGGGACCGGCTCGCGGCGCTCGACCCGGCGCTCCGGTTCGTCCTCGCCGCCGCGGGGCCGGTCGTGTGGCTCGTCGTCGCGGTCGCTGCGATCCGTCCGACGGGCGCGGTCGAGCAGGACGCCGACGCCGACGGCCTCCGCGAGAGCCGCCTCCGTGCGCGCACCCTGCTCGAGGCCGCGGGCGGTGACACGTTCGGGTGGATGACGACCTGGCAGGGCAACGCCTACTGGTTCGCCGACGACGGCCGGGCCGGCGTCGCGTTCCGTCGGAACGGGCGGGTCGCGGTCACGGTCGGCGGACCCTTCGGGTGGCCGGACGCGCGTCACGCCGCCATGACCGCCTTCGCGCGGTGGTGCGACGACAACGGGTGGACGGCCGTGTTCTACGGCATCGGGGTGGACGCTGCCGGGACCCTCACGGCGCAGGGCTGGGACACGCTGCCGGTCGCGGAGGACGCCGACCTCGACCCGCGCACCTGGACGACGAGCGGCAAGAAGAAGCAGGACGTCCGCACGGCCGTGAACAAGGCCGGACGCGAGGGCATCACCGCCCTGTGGTCGTCGTGGCAGGACCTGCCGCCGTCGACGGTCCGGCAGATCGAGGCGATCTCCGAGGAGTGGGTCTCCGAGCGAGAACTGCCCGAGATGGGCTTCACGCTCGGGGGCGTCGACGAGATGCGGGACCCCGCCGTCCGGACCCTCGTGGCGCTCGACCCCGAGGGCACGGTGCTCGCCGTGACGAGTTGGCTCCCGAGCCACCGAGCCGGACGCGTCGTCGGGTGGACCCTCGACGTGATGCGGCGCACGAGCGCGGCGCCGAACGGTGTGATGGAGTTCCTCGTCGCGAGCGCGGCGGACCGGATGCGCGAGGACGGCGTGGAGCGGCTCAGCCTGTCCGCCGCCCCGCTCGCGCAGTCGGCGGGAGGCAGCCCGGCGGGCGACGGCGTGCAGGACCTGCTCGACCTGGTCGGCGGGGTCCTCGAGCCCGTGTACGGCTTCCGGTCGCTGCTGCGCTTCAAGGCGAAGTTCGGGCCCGAGCTGCACCCGCTCGTGCTCGCCTACCCGGACCCGGTGGCGCTCCCAGCGATCGGCGTCGCGGTCGTGCGCGCCTACCTGCCCGACCTCTCGCTCCGGCAGGCGGTGTCGCTCGTGCGCGGGCGCGGCTGAGCGGGGGACACCCTCCCGCCCCGGGGTCGGCGTCGCGCCGACCGCTCCCGGGCGCGGAGCTCCCGACGCCGGTGTCCCGCCGAGACGCCTCCGGTCACGGGAGACGCCGCCGGATCCGCCGGTGTCTGGCAGTGCCGCCGGCGTCTCGCGCTGCCGCCGTCGTGTCGTGGGGCCGACGGCCGTCACACGGCGCAACGCCGTCGGACGGGCGGTCGGGGGCGTGGGGTATCGTTCGGGGTACGCAAGCGCTCCGGGGTCGGTGCAAGTCCGAACCGGTGGTGACAGTCCACGAGCTGACGACGGGTGCGAACCCGACCGATGCTGACCCGGTGGGATTCCGGGACCGACGGTGAGAGTCCGGACGGGAGGAAGCGCTGGCGGGCAGGACGCTCCCGTGACCGGGTGCGCCCGGTCCGTCGATGCCGACGATCGTCGAGCACCCCCGGAGTCCCGTTGAGAGGACACCAGTGTTCACCGGCATCATCGAGGAACTCGGCACCGTCACCGCCGTCGAGCAGCACGGCGACTCCGTCGCGCTCACCGTGCGCGGCCCGAAGGTCGTCGCCGACGCACGGCACGGCGACTCCATCGCCACGAGCGGCGTCTGCCTGACGGTCGTGGAGCAGACCGACGAGACCTTCACCGCGTTCGTGATGAAGCAGACGCTCGACATGAGCGCCCACGGCACGCTCGTCGTCGGGGACCGGCTCAACCTCGAGCGCGCGGCCTCCGTCGGCGACCGACTCGGCGGCCACATCGTGCAGGGGCACGTCGACGGCACCGCCACGGTGCTCGAGACCGCCGACGGCGACGGGTGGCGGCGCGTGCGGTTCTCGCTCGCGCCGGACCTCAGCCCGTTGGTGGTCGACAAGGGGTCCGTCGCGGTCGACGGCGTCTCGCTCACCGTCAGCGCCGTCTCGTCCGAGCACACCCCGCCGGCCGACGCCTGGTTCGAGGTGAGCCTGATCCCGGAGACGCTCGAGGCCACCACGCTCGGCGCCCGCGTCCCCGGTGACCGGGTCAACATCGAGACCGACGTCCTCGCACGGCACGTCCGCCGCATGCTGCGGCTCGACGCCGCGACGGCGCCCGTCCTGGAGGCACGGTGACCGCCGTCGGGGCCCCGCACGCCGAGCAGGCGGCCGGCCCGGTCCTGTCGAGCATCGACGACGCGGTCGCCGCGATCGCCGCGGGGCGCCCGGTCATCGTCGCCGACGACGAGCACCGTGAGAACGAGGGCGACGTGATCCTCGCCGCGGAGCTCGCGACGCCGGAGTGGGTCGCGTGGACGGTCGCGCACTCGTCGGGCTTCATCTGCGCCCCCGTCAGCGCCGCGATCGCGGACGCGCTCGACCTGCCGCCGATGGTCGCCCGGAACGAGGACGTCCGCGGCACGGCCTACACCGTGACCGTCGACGCCGCCACCGGTGTGACGACCGGCATCAGCGCGCACGACCGGGCACGGACGCTGCGGGTGCTCGCCGACCCGACCTCGGTCCGCGACGACCTGCACCGACCGGGGCACGTCGTCCCGCTGCGGGCACGTCCCGGTGGCGTCCGTGAGCGCGCCGGGCACACCGAAGCCGCGATCGAACTGGTCACCGCAGCCGGGCTCCGTCCCGCCGCGGCGATCTGCGAGATCGTCGGCGAGGACGGCGAGATGATGCGTCTGCCGGCCCTCGTCGAACTCGGGGCGCGCGAGGGCGTGCCCGTCATCACCATCGCCGCACTCGTCGAGTGGCTCGACGCGGCCGACCGGGCAGCGGCGACGTCCGCGCCCACGGAAGGAACGACACGATGAGCGGAGCAGGAGCCGCGGAGCGCGACCACGTCGACGGCACGGGGGTCCGGGTGGCGATCGTCACCGGGCAGTGGCACGAGACCATCGCCGGGGGCCTCCTCGCCGGGGCACAGCGCGAGGTCGAGCGCCTCGGCGCGACGGCCCAGGTCGTCCCCGTACCGGGCAGCTTCGAGCTGCCGGTCGTCGCGAAGACCGCTCTCGAGTCAGGCTTCGACGCGGTGGTCGCCCTCGGCGTGATCATCCGCGGCGGGACCCCGCACTTCGAGTACGTGTCGAGCGCAGCCACGAGCGGGCTCACCACGGTCGCGATCGAGACCGGCAAGCCCGTCGGCTTCGGGGTGCTGACCCTCGACGACGAGCAGCAGGGGATCGACCGGGCAGGACTGCCCGGGTCGAAGGAGGACAAGGGCGCCGAGGCCGCGCACGCGGCGATCGCCACCGCGGTCTCGCTCCGGAGTCTCCGACAGCTCGCCTGACCGGACGACGCAGCGCCCCGCACCACGGACTCGTGGCGCGGGGCGCTTCGTCGTCCGTGGACAGGAGTCAGCACCCGGTGTAGTTTTTGAACATGTTCGAAAATGCGGGTACGGCGGGCAGCAAGCGGGACCGGACGCGGGGGCGCCTCCGCGAGGTGGCGCTGCGGTCGTTCCGCGAGCAGGGCTACGACGGGACGACCATGCGGGGGATCGCTGCTGCAGCGGGACTCTCGGTGGGGAACGCCTACTACCACTTCCCGACGAAGGACCACCTCGTCCAGGAGCTCTACGTCGAGGTGCAGCACGAGCACGTCGCCCTCGCCGGCCCCGCGCTCGACGGCGTCGAGGACCTGACCGAGCGCGTCGGTGTCGTGGTCCGGACCGGCCTGGCGAACCTGTCGGCCTGGCACGCGATCGCACCGCAGTTCCTCACCACCGCCATCGCTCCGGGCTCACCGAACAACCCCTTCTCCCCGGAGTCGGCCCCTGCACGTGACGTCGTCCTCGGACTCTTCGAGCGCGCGGTCTCGGAAGCCCGGACACGGGTGCCCGAGGAGCTGCACGCCGACCTCCCGCGGGCGCTGTGGACCGCCTACCTGCTCGTCACGCTCTTCTGGGTGTACGACGACTCACCGGGTCAGCGCCGGACCGACCGCCTGGTGGACGCGGCGCTGGGGATCCTGCGCTTCGCGCTGCCGATGCTCCGCGTCCGGCCCTTCCGGCGTTCCGTCGTGCGCATCGTGGGCATCGTCGCCGGGCGGGACGCATGAGCGACGACGAGGGGCGACCGACCGACCTCGTTGGGTTCCCCGTCGCGCCAGCACCCGGGTCGTCGGCCCGGCCCCCGGGGCGTACCTGGACCCTCGACGACTCGGTCGCACTCGAAGCACGCGCCTTCGCCTGGCTGATCGTCGTCGTGCTGCCGGCCCTCAGCCTCCTGCCGACGCTCGTCGGCCTCGTCGTCGCGCTCTTCCCGGGTGACGTCACCGTGGCGGACGCGA
Organism: Curtobacterium sp. MCSS17_007; assembly: GCF_003234175.2. Taxonomy (NCBI): domain Bacteria; kingdom Bacillati; phylum Actinomycetota; class Actinomycetes; order Micrococcales; family Microbacteriaceae; genus Curtobacterium; species Curtobacterium sp. MCSS17_007. The sequence continues at coordinate 2,359,776 of NZ_CP126257.1, read as the reverse complement.
CCGCGTCCCTCCCGTGGGTGGTCCTGGTGCCGGTGCTCTCCGCGATCCCGGCCCTCGTCGCTGCTGTCCTGGTGCTGCCGGTGACGTGGCTCGTCGGGCTCCGGCTCCGGCGCGTGCGTTCGGACCGGGCGCACGTGGCCTGCACCGCGCTGACCGCCGCGGTGCTCGCGACCGTCTCGACCGCCGTGGTCGCGGTCCTCCTGTCGGGCGGGTACGGCGATCCCCTCGTGGTCACCGGGTCGGCGCTGCCGATGGGGTTGGCCGCCGGTGTGGCGGGCGCCCTCGCTCGGCGCGGTCAGCTGCGGAGCGGCCGTGGGGCCGGTCCGACAGCGGAACCGGCGCCGTCCGCCTGATGCCGCTCGCGTGGGGTCGCGCCGCGGAACCGGCATCGAACCAGCTGTGGGGGGTGGCTCGATGTCGGCTCCGTGGTTCGACGCCCAGGCCGAGGCGCTCGGTGCACGGACGACGACGGCCCCGTGCCTCCTGGCGGAGGGACGGGGCCGTCGTCGTGTGGCTGCGGGTTACTTCTTGCCGAAGACGTGGATCGGCAGGAAGAACGAGATGGTCATGAGGAGCAGGCCGCCCATGAAGACGAACGCCTGGCCCGACTCCACCTGGAACGCGAACCCGAACAGGTACATCGACACCAGCAGCAGCAGGATCGAGAAGAAAGCGGCGATGACGCGGCCCACAGTGGTACCTCCGGTTCGAGCGGGTGGATCGCGACCAGTCTATCCCCAGGAATGCCGGGACCGGTTCACCCGCGTCGCGCGGACGGTCGGTTAAGCACCCGGTCGGGTCGCGATGAGGCGGTCGACGACCGCGAGCAGGGCGTCCATGTCGACCGTGCCCCGGTTCGGACGGAGGTCGGTGGCGATCGCCGCCCCGAGCGATGCCTGGTGGTAGAGCCCGTCGCCCAGGAGCTTGACCGCCTGCGCCGTGGGGACGTCACCGAGCGCGTCGACCAGGGTCTCGAGCCAGGCGTTCTCGGTCTCGTCGAGGGTCCGGCCGGCCTCTTCGTACCCGGCCTGCTGCAGCCGACTGGCCGCGAGCAGGGCCAGGTCGAGCTCACTGCCGACGTACAGGCAGTTCCGCACGAAGTACCGCGCGGCGCCGTCCTCGGCCTCGCGCATCCGGTCGACGTCGATCGCCGACAGGTCCGAGAGTCGCTCGCACAGCCCCTCGACGAGCGCGGCCTTCGAACCGAAGTGGTAGAGCAGGCCGCCCTTGGACACACCGGCCCGTGCGGCGACGGCGTCGAGGGTCGCCGGACGCTCGCCCTCCTCGCAGACGATCGCGACGAAGCTGTCCAGGACACGGTCACGGGCACTTGCCATGCGGACGAGTCTAGGGAACCGTCCGGACCGTGACGACCGATCGGTTCCGTGAACGTTCACGAACGCCTTGTCGCGCAGCACCCGCGGGGCTAGCGTCACCGTGACCGTGAAGGTTCACGACACGAACAGGATCCGCATGTCAGCGCAGACCGCGACCCCCTCGCCCACGCCCTCCGGGGACCCCGCCGCCGACGGCACGGCCGGCCCGGGCTGGGCCGTCCTCGGCCCGGGCGGCATCGCCCGCCGCTTCCTCTCGCAGCTCCCGGCGAGCACCGGCACCCTCGTGGCCGTCGGCAGCTCGTCTCCGGAACGCGCGCAGGCCTTCGCCGGGGAAGCCGCCGAGCACGGCTTCGCCGACGTCCGCGCCGGAGCGTACGACGCGGTGCTCGCCGACGCCGCCGTCGACGCGGTGTACGTCTCGACCGTGCACACCGGTCACGCCGACCTCGTGCTCCGCGCCCTCTCCGCAGGCAAGGCGGTGCTCTGCGAGAAGCCCCTCGCCCCGAACCACGGCACCGCCATGGCGCTCGTCGACGCCGCGCGCCAGGCGGGTCTGCCCCTGGTCGAGGCCTACATGTACCGCTTCCACCCGCAGACCGCGGCCCTGCTCGACCTGGTCCGCGACGGCGCGGTCGGCGAGGTCACCCACGTCGACGCCTCGTTCGCGTTCCGCGCCGGCGAGCGCTCCGGGCGCCTGTTCGACGTCGGGACCGCGGGTGGCGGCATCCTCGACGTCGGTGGCTACCCGGTCACGATGGTGGCCGCGGTGGTCCAGGCCGCCACGGGCACGGCCGTCGCCGAGCCGGTGGAGCTCACCGCCACCGGCACCCTCGGCCCGACGGGCGTCGACGAGTGGACGGTCGCGCGCCTGACCTACCGGGACGGCACCACCGCCAGCGTCCGGACCGGTGTGCGCGTGCAGGACGAGAACACCGTGACGGTGCACGGCACCCGCGGACGGATCGTGCTCACCGATCCCTGGACGCTCTCCGACGACCCGACCATCACGGTGCACACCGTCGACGACGACCCGCGCACGCTCTCGTTCGCGGGGGCCCGGCCGTACGCGCTCGAGGCGGACGCGACGACCGCGGCCCTGGCCTCGGGTGGGGTCGAGGCCGCACAGATGACGCTCGACGAGACGCTGGCCACCGCCCGGACCCTCGACCGCTGGCGCGCGGCGATCGGGCTGCGCTACCCGTTCGAGGCCGAGACGGCGGACATCCCGACGGTGAGCGGTCGTCCGCTGCGCGTGCGCGACGACGCCCCGATGCGGTACGGCGAGGTCCCGGGCGTCGGCAAGCGGATGTCGCGCCTCGTGATGGGCGTCGACAACCAGCCCGACCTCGCACACGCCAGTGCGCTCTTCGACATGTTCGTCGAGCAGGGCGGCAACGTCTTCGACACCGGGTACATCTACGGCGGCGGTGTGCTCGAGGGGCGGCTCGGCAGGTGGATCGAGAACCGCGGGATCCGCGACGAGGTGGTGGTGATCACGAAGGGCGCCCACACCCCGTACTGCGATCCCGAGTCGCTCACCCGGCAGCTGCTCGAGAGCCTCGAGCGGCAGGGCACCGACCACGCGGACGTCTACATGATGCACCGCGACAACCCGGACGTACCGGTGGGCGAGTTCGTCGACGTGCTCGACGAGCACCGACGCGCCGGTCGCATCCGCGTGTTCGGCGGGTCGAACTGGACCCCCGCACGGTTCGACGAGGCCAACGCGTACGCCGCCGCCAACGGTCGGCACGGGTTCGAGGTCCTCAGCAACCACTTCGGGCTCGCCGAGGCGTACGACGTGCCGTGGGACGGGTGCGAGCACGCGACCGACCCGGCGTCGAAGCGGTGGCTCGAGGAACGCCAGGTCCCGCTGCTGCCGTGGTCGTCGCAGGCCCGCGGGTTCTTCACCGGACGTGCCGCCCCGGAGGACACGAGCGACGCCGAGCTCGTGCGCTGCTACTACTCCGACGCCAACTTCGAGCGCCTCCGCCGCGCGCGGGAGCTCGGCGAGCGGTACGGCGTCCCGGCGACCGCGATCGCGCTGGCGTACGTGCTGCACCAGCCGTTCCCGACCTTCCCGCTGTTCGGCCCGCGGACCATCGCCGAGGCGCGGTCCTCGATGACGGGCCTGTCGGTCGAGCTCAGCCCGGAGCAGGTGGCGTGGCTGGACCTGCGCGCCTGACCGGGACCGACGCGACGGAGGACGCGGGCGGGGCCGGTCCGGTCGCGCCCGCGTCGCTCCGTCGGGCCCCACGCACCGTCGGCCTCCCGGCGAGCCGCGCGACGATCCACGACGTCGCGGCGGCGGCCGGGGTGTCCCGCCAGACGGTGACCCGCGCGATGAACGGTCTGTACGGGATCAGCGAGACGACGAAGGAACGCGTCCTCGCCGCGGCCGCCGCGCTCGACTACCGGCCGTCCCGGTTCGGGCGCGGGCTCGTGACGGGCGGGGACCGTCAGCTCGGGCTGGTGGTGAACGACCTGCGCAACCCCTACTCGCCCGAGCTCGCCGCCGCCGTGCTCGGGCTCGCGGCGGCGCGGGGGTGGGACGTGATGCTCGCCGACGTGGGCCTGGCGGGGGACTCGGACCGTGCGGTGCAGGCGCTCGGCCAGCAGACCGACGTCGTCGTCGGCTACCTCGGTGCCCGGGCGCCCGAGTGGATCGAGCGCCTCGGGCCGGTGCCCGTCGTCGAGCTCGACCCCGCCGGCGAGGTCCTCCGCGGTGCGGTCCGCATCGACCCCGCGGCGGCGATCGAGGAGCTCGCGGACCACCTGGTGCGCACGGGCGTGCGCCACCCGGTGATCGTCGACGCGTCGGACACCGGACGCCCGAGCAGCCGCGGTGGGCTCATGCTCGACGCACTGCGACGCCGCGGCTACCTGCCCGAGGTCGCCGTCGCCGACGCCCCGACGTCCGAGCACGGCGCGGCGATGGCCGCTCGTGCGCTCGAGCGCTTCCGCCGTGTCGACGCGGTGCTGGCCTTCAACGACCTGATGGCGCTCGGCGTGCTCGCCGCGTGCCGCCGTGCGGGGGTGGACGTCCCGCGGGACGTCCGGGTGGTCGGTGTCGACGGCCTCGCGCTCGGCACGCTGGTCGCGCCGACGCTCACGACGCTCGCGGTCGACCTCGATGCCGTGGCCCGCGAGGCGCTCGACCTCGCGCTCGGCATGCTCGCGGGGGAGCTGCCGCGCTCGGGGGAAGCCGTGCGGCGCACGGTCCGGCACCGGCTGCTGCTGCGCGAGTCCGCCTGAGCGCTCGCGGTGGGGAGGGCGGCCGGCAGGCGGACGGGAGGCTCGTGGGGACGCAGCCACGGGCCTCCCGTCCGCGCGTTGATTGCAGTTGCAACCATGACCGTCCAGACGGTACACTTACGGAGTCCTGACGGGGCGCGTGTCCATCCCGCGTCCCGTCTCGTCTGCCCCATCGAAGTGTCCGCCGTCGACCTGGTCCGGCTCGTTCCCCAGGGAGTCACCGTGTCCGCTCTGCTCACCAGCCCCGTCGCCACCGCCGTCACCGGCAGCCGCGCCCGACGGTTCGCGGCGCTCGCCGTGCTGATGCTCCCGGTGCTGCTCATCTCCGTCGACAACACCGTGCTGAGCTTCGCGCTGCCCACGATCGCGCGCGCCCTCGACCCCAGCGCGACGACCCAGCTCTGGATCGTCGACGCCTACCCGCTCGTGCTCGCCGGTCTGCTCGTCGTGATGGGCAGCATCGGCGACCGCATCGGGCGACGCCGGATCCTCGTCATCGGCGCGACCGGCTTCGCGCTCCTGTCCGTCGCCGCCGCCTTCGCGACCGAGGCCTGGATGCTCGTCGCCGCCCGCGCCGTGATGGGCGTCTTCGGCGCGATGCTCATGCCCGCGACGCTCTCGATCATCCGGAACGTGTTCGTGGACGCGGGGGAGCGCCGCTTCGCGCTCGCGGTCTGGTCGACGATGTTCGCAGCGGGCAACGCCCTCGGTCCCCTCGTGGGCGGCGTGCTGCTCGCGCACTTCCACTGGGGCGCGGTCTTCCTCGTCGCGGTGCCGATCCTCGTGCTCATGCTCGTCGGCGTCCCCTTCTTCGTCCCGGAGTCCCGCGACCCGCAGCCCGGGCCGGTCGACGTCCCGAGCATGCTCCTGTCGCTCGGCACCCTCGCCCCGACGGCCTGGGCGATCAAGTCGGTCGTGCACCCGGAGGAGCGCGGCTTCGCGATCGCGATGCTCGCCGTGGGCGTCCTCTGCGGCATCGCGTTCGTCCGTCGCCAGCTCCGGTCGCGCACCCCGATGCTCGACCTGCGGCTGTTCCGGAGCACCGCCTTCACGGGCAGCGTCCTCATGAACATGGCGGCGATGTTCTCGCTCACCGGGTTCCTGTTCTTCATCGCCCAGCACCTGCAGCTCGTCGCCGGGCTGGACCCGTTCGCCTCCGGCCTGGTACTCGTGCCGGGATCGGTCCTGACCATCGTGGCCGGGCTCGTCGTCGTGCCGATCGTCGCGCGGGTCGCGCCGCGCTGGGTGGTGGCGGTCTCCCTGACCTTCTCGGCCGCGTCCTACGCCATGGTCTCCGTGCTCGGGCACCACGCCTCGATCGTCGCGCTGGCGTTCGCCTTCGTGCTGCTCGGCATCGGGATCGGAGCGTCCGAGACCGTCACGAACGACCTCATCATCTCCACCGCACCCGCGGACAAGGCCGGTGCCGCGTCCGCGGTGTCGGAGACCGCGTACGAGATCGGTGCCGTGCTCGGCACGGCGGTGCTCGGGACCATCCTGGCCACCGCGTACCGGTCGCACGTCGTGGTGCCGGACGGGCTGGGCGGCGCAGCGCACACCGCGGCGCAGGAGACCCTCGGCGGCGCGGTCTCGGCGGCCGCTGACCTCGGCGGCACGGCCGGGCAGGCGCTGCTCGAGAGCGCCCGTGCAGCCTTCGACTCCGGTGTCACGATCACCGGAGCCGTCGCCGCGGTGCTCATGCTCGTCGCCGCGGCGGCGTCCGTGGTCATGCTCAGGCGCGACCGACCGCTCCCGGCGCGCCCGGGATCGGACGAACCTGGGAATCGTTGACCTGAACCCCGGTTGAGGTCCTACGTTGGGACGTGGCCGCGCAGCCGCGGCCGACCCCACCCGGAGGAACCCCACGACTGCCATGCCCGACGAAGCCCCGGCCACGACCGCCGACGCCTACAAGGCCGCCTTCCGCGGACACCCGGCCGGTGTCGCGGTCATCACCGCCGAGGGCCCGGACGGCCCCACCGGCCTGACCGCCTCGAGCGTCGCGAGCGTGGCGGTGGACCCGCCCGTCCTCGTGTTCTCGCTCTCCACCAAGTCCGGTTCCGCGGGCGTCGTGCTCGGGGCTGACGTCTTCGTGGTGCACCTCGTGGACTCGCTGAGCGTCGGCCTCGCCAAGCGGTTCGCCGCCACCGGCAGCCCGGCGGCGGACGACCCGATGTGGGGGACCCTGCCGACGGGGGAGCGCTACCTGCCCGCCGCCGCGACCGCACTGCGGTGCCGACCGCGCTCGACGACCGAGATCGGTTCGTCGACGGTCGTCGTGGCCGAGGTCCTCGACATCGTCGTCGGCCAGGAGCACGGGGAACCGCTCGTCTACCACAACCGGGAGTTCCACTCCCTCTCCGATCGTTCCCGGCTCTCCTGAGCCGCGGAGCCCGCCCCGCCAACCCCTGATCGAAAGGACCTCGCAATGGCCGAGTACACCCTGCCCGAGCTGCCGTACGACTACGCCGCGCTCGAGCCGCACATCAGCGGCAAGATCATGCAGCTGCACCACGACAAGCACCACCAGACCTACGTCACGGGTGCGAACACGGCGCTCGAGCAGCTCGCCGAGGCCCGTGAGTCCGGCAACCTCGCCAACGTGAACAAGCTCGAGAAGGACCTCGCGTTCAACCTCGGCGGTCACGTGAACCACTCGATCTTCTGGACCAACCTCGGCCCGGACACGAAGGTCCCGGAGGGCGAGCTCGCCGCGGCGATCGACGAGTTCTTCGGCTCGTTCGAGAAGTTCCAGGCACAGTTCTCCGCCGTCGCCACGGGCATCCAGGGCTCCGGTTGGTCGGTGCTCGCCTGGGACCAGGTCGGCCAGAAGCTCACCACCTTCCAGCTGTTCGACCAGCAGTCCAACGTGCCGCTCGGTGTCGTCCCGATCTTCATGCTCGACATGTGGGAGCACGCCTTCTACCTCGACTACCTCAACGTCAAGGCGGACTACGTCAAGGCCGTGTGGAACATCGTCGACTGGGAGAACGTCGCCGCTCGCTTCGCGAACGCCAAGTCGCAGTCCTTCGTCACGCTCTGACGTGCGGGGCGGTCACCACAGTGACCGACCGACGGACGGGAGGCGCGGTGCCGGTCGGCAGCGCGCCTCCCGTCCGTCGTCCGTGCGGTCCCTGCGGTCAGGCGGCCGCCAGACGGGCGCTCGACGCGAGCTCCCGCGCGATCGCCCGGATGGCGGCGTCGACGTCGGTGTGCTCCGGGTCGACCAGCGCGCCCCACTGGGCGCCCCGCGCGGACTCGACCGCGGCCCGCGCGGTGCGCTCCGCCTCGACGTCGCAGTGGCCGTGCGCGCGACACCAGGCCGCGAGCTCGGCGACGCGTCTGCGGTGTAGACGCTGCTGGCGGTCCCGGCCGTCCAGCGACTCCACACACCCGAGTTCGAACGTGAGCCGGACCGCCAGTGCCCGCTCCGGGGAGTCCAGTCCGCCGAACACCGCGACGAGGTGCTCGGTGAGCGAGCACGGGTCCGCGTCCGGGGCGAGCGAGCGGTCCTCGTCGACGGACAGGTGGTCGACGACGGCGTCGATCAGTGCCTCGCGCGTGCCGAAGTGGTACACGATCGGGTACGCGCTCGTCCCGAGCACGCGTCCGAGGCTCCGGACCGACGCGTCCTCGAGCTTCGTGTGTCGGAGGTGTCCGGCGACCTTGGCGACGATCGCGGGCTTGAGGGTCGGGTCGGGTCTCCTGGGCATGGTCCCTCCGGCGATGGTTCGAGTGGTGGTCCGCGACCGCGTGACCACGATCATCTGGAATGTTAGCGGATAGGTGTGACGAGGGCTGCCTGCTCGTCGCGTCCCCGTTGCCGTCTCGTGCGTCTTCCGTCTCACGGACTTCGCTGCGGCGCTCCGTGAAGCGGAGCAATCCTCGATTCCGCCTAGGATGGGAGACGTGTCACCCCTTCCCGAGCCCGTCCCGCCCCCTCCGGGCCCCGCAGCACCGCGCGCAGGACGGCAGGACGCGGGGCGCCGTCGCGGCGTCGGGAAACGCTTCCTGGTCGTCGGCGACGTCCTCGACGGCGTCCTCGTCCGGACCACCGCCGCCGCGATGGGTGTCCACGACCCGGGAGCCGTCATCCGCCACCGGCCGGTCGGCGCGGCCGGCAACGTCGCGACCTGGCTCGGGTGGCTCGGCGCCGACGTCGACCTGGTCGCCCGCGTCGGGGTCGACGACGTCCACCGGCACGAGCGGTCCCTGACCGACGCCGGCGTGCGTGCGCACCTCCGGTACGACGCCCGGACCACGACCGGTGCGCTCGTGTCGGTCCAGAACGACGCGGGTCGCACGACCATGTCCGACCCGGCGGCCAGCGGTGTGCTGTGCGCGGAGGACGTGCCGGACGAGCTCGTCGACCGAGCGGACATCGTGCACCTCACCGGCGCGGCGATGCTCGGCGGCGGGGCCGATCGGATCGCGGAACTCGTCGGACGGGCGCGGACGGGTGGCGCGCGGGTGTCGCTCGACCCCTCGTCGGCGGCCGTCGTCCGGGCCATCGGGTCCGGTGCCGCGACGGCGGCGCTCACCGGTGTCGACGTCCTCTTCCCCAACGTGCCGGAGGCGCTCGCCCTGACCGGGACCACGCGGCTGACCGAGGCCCTGCGACGGTTGACCGACGTCGTCCCGCTCGTGGTCGTGACGACCGGGGTGGACGGCGCGGTCGTCGGACGGCCGGGGCGGTCGCCGCTCCGCGTGCCGGCGGTGGTGACGACCGCGGTGGACACGATCGGCGTGGGCGACGCGTTCGCGGCGGGGTTCCTCCGCGCGTGGGCCACGGATCCGGTGCGCGTCGGTTGCGCCGCACAGGAGGGCGCGAGGCTCGCCGCCCGCGCGCTCGGGTTCGTCGGGGGCAGGCCACCCGTCTAGCGGCACGGCCGACAGCCCGCCGTTCAGCGCTCGGCGGGCTCGGCCGTCACGACCAGGGTCTGCACGCGACCGGCGGCGAGCGGGGCCAGGCGGATCTCCACGCGGAGGCGACCGGCGCTGCCGGGCAGCCACCACCGCAGCTGCGACGGCACCGCGGACTGCTCGTCCACCGGCTCGGCACCGAGGTCGGCGCCGACCGCCCGCACGGCCTCGAGCGCCGCACGCCGGCGCGCCGCCCACGGCCGGTCGAGTGGCACGTTCGGGGTGCAGATCGTCGACGCGAGGTCGGCGGCCTCGCGGTCGTCCACGTCGGGCGACGCCCAGGCCCGCAGGAGCGCCGAGACCGCAGACCGCGCCGCCCGGGCAGCCTCGACCGTGCGGCGGACGCCGGGTGCCGACCGCGACCCCACGCCGTCGCGGGTCTGCTCCGGCCCCGCCGCGCCGTCGGCGAGCGCCTCGGTGAGCAGCGCGTCGAGCGCCCGGTCGGCCGCGACGGAGACCTTCGCCTGGGTGGTGTTCTCGAACGCCACCACCCCGATCCCGAGCTCGGTCGACCACCGCATGTGCGCGGAGAAGCCGGGGTACCCACCGGAGTGCGAGACGATCTCGCCGGAGCGGGCGTCCTGCTCGACGAAGAGTCCGAAGCCGTAGCCGGTCACACGTGCCGACCCGGGGACGACCGCCGGCGGGACGACCCGCATCGCCTGCTGCATGGTCCGCCGGTCCGCGGGGGAGAGCGGGCCGGGTTCCGGCGCGTCGGACGCGGCGGACGCCAGGTGCCGGGCCCACCGCGACAGGTCGCGCACCGTGGAGAACAGGCCGCCGATCGCCGAGAAGGCGCCGGGCCCGGTCATCGGCTGCGGGGTCCAGGCGCCGTCGTCGTCCCGCTGACCGGTCACGACCCAGCCGCGGGCCTCGGCGGCGCTGAAGACGGTGTCCGTCAGCCCGAGCGGCCGGAGGACACGGTCCGTCGCCGCGCGGGTGAACGACGTGCCAGCCGCCCGGGCGACCGCGCGACCGAGCAGCGCGTAGCCGGTGTTCGAGTAGGCGAAGCGTGTGCCGGGCACCGAGTCGAAGAGCAGGCCGGCGCGCAGGACCGCGTCGAGGTCGTCGTCGCCGATCGACTCCTGCCGGTCCGCCCACGGGTCGTCCGTGGGCAGGCCGCCGGACATGGTGAGGAGCATCCGCAGGGTGGGGACGGGTGCGTCCGACGACGGCAGGTCGACCGCGGCGAAGGCCGGGACGGCGTCGGTGATCGGTGCGTCGAGGTCGGCGAGCCCGTCCGCCACGAGGGTGAGCAGCGTCGCCGCGGTCACGCTCTTCGTGCACGAGGCGATGCGGTAGACGGTGTCGGCGTCCGGGGCCTGCCCGTCGCCCCGGTCGCCGTGACCGCCCGAGGCTACGAGGCCCTGGCGGTCGAAGACGCCCCACACGCTGCTCGGCGTCGTGCCCGCGGCGACACGGTCGCGGAAGAGCGCGTCGATCCCGTCGAGGACGTCGGACGACGGGGTCACGCGCGGCGCATCTGCTCGTAGGCGTCGAGCGCTCGCTGTCGCGAGGCCCGGAGGTCGACCATCGGTTCCGGGCGGTCCTCGTCCGCGGGGACCCACCGCCGCACGTACTCGCGGTGCGGGTCGAACCGCTCGAGCTGGCGGTCGGGGTTGAAGACGCGGAAGTACGGGGCGGCGTCGAAGCCCGACCCCGCCACCCACTGCCAGTTCGCGGCGTTGTTCGCGGGGTCGGCGTCGACCAGTGTGTCCCAGAACCACTGCTCGCCGATGCGCCAGTCGACGAGCAGGTTCTTCACGAGGAAGCTCGCCGCTGCCAGCCGGACGCGGTTGTGCATGGCGCCGGAGTGCCAGAGCTCCCGCATGCCGGCGTCGACCAGGTCGTAGCCGGTCCGGCCGTGCCGCCAGCGGTCGAGCTCGTCCTCGTCGACGTCGCGCCAGGGGAACGCATCGAACGCACGCCGCACGTTCACGGTCGCGATGTCGTCGCAGTGGAAGTACTCGTTCCAGTTGAACTCGCGCCAGGCGAGCTGCCGCAGGAACGCCGGTGCCTGCCGGCGCTGGGCGGGTTCCAGGTCGCCGTGCAGGCGGTGCCAGACCTGGTACGGGCTGACCTCGCCCCAGCGGAGGTGCGGCGACAGGTCGCTCGTCGCGGCCATCGCCGGTTCGTCACGCTGGTCGTAGTCCTCGAGGGCGTCGTGCACGAACTGCTCGAGCTTGCGGTGGGCACCGGCCTCACCCGGCTCCCACGCGTCGCGGAGTCCGCCGGCCCAGTCCGGTGCCGTGGGCAGCAGCGCCCAGTCGTCGAGGTCGTCCGAGGGCACGTGGGCGGGAGCCGGCAGGTCCCGCGGCTGTGGCAGTGGGTGTCGCGGTTCGGGCATCGCCTGGGCGGCGCGCCAGAACGGCGTGAAGACCTTGAACGGCTCGCCCTGACCGGTGAGCACCGTCCACGGTTCCCAGAGCAGGTTGGCCGCGAAGCTGTGGGCGTCCTTGCCGTCGTCGACCAGGGCGCTCTTGATGCTCGCGTCGAGGTCCCGTTCGACCCTGCCGTAGCGACGGTTCCAGTACACCGCGTCGGCACCGGCCTGCGCGACGAGCTCGGGGATCACCGTCGCCGCACTGCCGCGGCGCAGCACGAGCCGCGAGTGCCGGTGCCGGAGCTCGGCGTCGAGCGCCGTCAGGGAGTGGTGCAGCCACCAGCGGCTCGCGGCCCCGACAGGACGGATGCCCGGTGTCTCCTCGTCGAGCACGACCACCACCGTCACCGGCCCACCGTGGTCGATCGCAGCCCGGAGCGCCGGGTTGTCGCCGAGGCGCAGGTCCTCGCGCAGCCAGACGACCGCGCCGCTCATGCCGACACCCGGTCGGCACCGCGGTCGCGACGCTCGGAGCCGCCGGCGGCGACGCGGAGCTTCGTGCAGAGTTCGGTGAGGGTCCGGAGCTCGTCGTCGTCGAGACCGGCGCCGACCTGCTCCGCGATCGTCTGTGCGTGCTGCACCGCGACGGAGCGGTAGACGTCGAAACCGTGCGCGGTGAGCGCGACGATGACCCCGCGGGCGTCGGTGGGGTCGGGCTGCTTCTCGACGAGGCCACGGGACGCCAGGCGGTCGACGAGACGGCTCACACTCGGCTGCGTGAGGAGCAGGTGGCCGGTCAGGTCGCGCATCCGGCACCGACGACCGGGCTGCGTCGACAGGTTGAAGCAGACGTCGTACTCGTTGAACGAGATCTCCCCACCGGGGAAGTCCGCGTTGAGTGCGCGCATCACGGTCACCTGGGCCCGGAACAGGGCCTCCCAGGCCGCGACGGCGGTCGCCTTGTCGCTGCGGCGTGCGTCGTCCACGGTCATCGTCCCTCCGGTCGTGCGTCGATCCACACTACCGACGCCGGGCGACAGCGAGAGCGGGTCGCGGGGGACAGTGGTGGGACCCCGCCGGGAGGGACGCCCGGCACGACGAAGGCCGGTCGCCTTCTGGGCGACCGGCCTTCTCCCTTGCACCAAGAGTGTCCTGCAATCACATTCCGCAGACGGTGCCACAGCAAACACTGCCTGCACGACCGACTGTATAACGGCGAGGTAACGGTGCGCCAGCGTGTCCCGCAACCGTTCGCTGCGAGTTCGCCGAACGGATCCGGTGTGGATCAGAAGAGGTCGGGCGACGGCGTCGACGCGTAGCGCACCGCGACGTCCGCGTGGCGGTCGAACCGGTAGCCGACGCCGCGCACCGTCCGGACGATCTCCTCGAAGGCACCGAGCTTCGACCGCAGGCGCCGCACGTGCACGTCGATGGTGCGCTCGTTCGGGGTCTCGTCCTCGCCGTCCGACCACAGGCCGTCGATGATCGCAGCACGATCGACGGTCTGTCCCTCGCGGAGGACGAGGAACTGGAGGAGCTCGAACTCCTTGTAGGTCAGGGGAGCGGCCTCGCCGTCGAGCGTGACACGCTTCCGGGAGATGTCGATGACGACCCCGGTCTCCTCGGGCTCGGGCTTCTCCGCCTGCTTCCGCGCCGCCACGGCGGATCGGTCCTGCAGTGCGAGGCGCACGACGTCGACGTCGCGGCCACCGGACCCCTCGGCGGCGACGGCGACCGCGGCGTAGGTCTCGGACGACGGGACGAGCTGCGCGGTGAGGGCCTTGAGCTGCTCGACGACCGCGGCGAGGGTCGTCCCGGCGGCGGCAGCGGCCGCCTCGTCGATCCCGACGTAGAGCGCGAACCCGCGGGCCTCGGTGCCCTCCGGCAGCGCCCGGTTGCGCTGCGGCGCGACGACGGGGCTGGTCGGGATGCCGCTCGGGACCGGCGGGGCGACCGGCTGCCGGCGCGGACGGATCGGGGTCACGGTCCCGAGGTCGGTCGACGCGGCGGCGGTGCGGAGGGCGGTGCGGGGCTGGGCGATGGTGAGCGACATGGCGGTTCTCCGGGCGGGTGGCTGCGGTGTGGTGCACCGCGGCGGTGTCGAATGCGTCGGTCCGGGTACGGCGGATCGCCGTGTCGCCCAGCGGTCCTGCGGTGGACCGGGGCCTCCCGGGAGGTGCGGGGGACGGTGCCTCGTGCGCTCGCAGTGCCTGCGCGTCGTCGAGGTGGCGTCACCCGGGGATCACACGCGCGCGACCGGGGTGGTGTCGCGGGGGATCCGGCTGGAACGGGTACCGATCAGGCACACATTCGACAACGCATGACCGCCGTCGCCGGCATGATCATGCCGGCGGTCCCCAGGGCCTCGCAGAGGACTCGGGTGGACACGGTTGCAGTCATGGGACGAGTATCGGCGGTATACCAAGGCGCTGTCAACCGTCCGCCCGGACGGTGACCGGAGTGGACAGACGGTGCGCCGACCGGACCGACGACCGGACGGGAGGCGCGCTGCGGCCCCGCCACGCGCCTCCCGTCCGCCGTCGTGCGGAGCGGACGCGGTGCGCGAGACGCCGGCGTGCGTGCCGGACGCCGCCGCTCGCGCGAGACGCCACCGGACGCGGCGGCGTCTCGACGACGCCGCCGCGTCTCGCGGCGACGCCGGCGTCTCGACGCGACCGCCGCGGACGAGAGACGCCCCCGCCGACCGGCCCGCCACGAGGGGCGGAGCCGTGTCGACGGGGGCGTCGGGGGAGCGGGCGCTACTCGGCCAGGCCGTACAGGCGGTCGCCGGCGTCGCCGAGGCCCGGGACGATGTAGCCGTTCTCGTCGAGCTTCTCGTCGAGGGCGCCGAGGACGATGCTCACGTTGCGGTCGCCGACGGCCTGCTCGACCGCGGCGAGGCCCTCGGGAGCGCCGAGGATGCACACGCAGGTGACCTCCTCCGCGCCGCGGGCGAACAGGAAGTCGATGGCGGCCGCCAGCGTCCCGCCGGTCGCGAGCATCGGGTCGAGCACGAAGCACTGGCGCCCGGACAGGTCGTCGGGCAGGCGCTCGGCGTAGGTCTGCGGCTCGAGCGTGTCCTCGTTGCGGGCCATGCCGAGGAACCCGACCTCGGCGGTCGGGACGAGCTTGACCATGCCCTCGAGCATGCCGAGGCCGGCGCGCAGGATCGGCACGACGAGGGGACGGGGCTTCGCGATCGCGACACCCATGGTGTGGGCGACG
Source organism: Curtobacterium sp. MCSS17_007 (assembly GCF_003234175.2). Lineage (NCBI taxonomy): Bacteria > Bacillati > Actinomycetota > Actinomycetes > Micrococcales > Microbacteriaceae > Curtobacterium > Curtobacterium sp. MCSS17_007. The sequence continues at coordinate 2,344,713 of NZ_CP126257.1, read as the reverse complement.
GGGGTGTCGATCGGCGTGGCCGTGACCCGGACGCCCCGCGTGGCCTCGTACGCGAGGAGCGTGACGAGCTCCTCCGTCAGTGCGCGGAAGGTCGGGGAGGGTGTGGTCCGGTCGCGGAGCACCGAGAGCTTGTGGGTGATGAGCGGGTGGTCGGCGACGTGGACTCGCATGGGATCGAGCGTACCGTGCCGATGGGGCAGGATCGACGCGTGGAACACCCAGCAGGTCGCCCGTTCGCCGCGGCGATGGACATCGCCCTGGCCGAGGCCCGTGCCTGCCTCGCGACCGGGGACGTCCCGGTCGGCGCCGTCGTGCTCGACGCCACGGGAGCGGTCGTCGCGGTGGGGCGGAACGAGCGCGAGGCCCGGCAGGACCCGACGGCGCACGCCGAGGTGCTCGCGCTGCGGGCGGCGGCGGCGGTGGCGGGGGACTGGCACCTCGCCGAGCACACCCTCGTCGTGACGCTCGAGCCCTGCCCGATGTGTGCCGGCGCCGCGCTCGCGGCCCGTGTGCCGCGGATCGTGTTCGGGGCGTGGGACCCGAAGGCCGGGGCGAGCGGCAGCGTCTACGACATCGCCAGGGACCGTCGGCTCCCGCACCGGTCCGAGGTGGTCGGTGGCGTGCGTGAACAGGCCTGCGCGGACCTGCTCGACGCGTTCTTCCGCGAGCGCCGCTGACGGGCCCTGCGTCCGACACCTACTTCCAGAGCACCGCGATCAGGACGTTGGCGATCGCGAGCGCACCCGCCGAGTGGAAGAACGGCAGCGCGGCCTTCGGCTTCGCCTGTCCGGCGTCCGCCCGCCCCTGGCGTGCCCGGGCGACGAGGGCCAGGACCAGGGCGACCGCGGCGACCACCAGCTTCACCCCGAGCTTCGCGTGGTTCGCACCGCCGTCGCTCGACGCGTCGATGATGCCCATCATGGCGAGTCCGGTGACGAGCTGCACGACGAGCCCGACGACCATCCACCCGGTCTGGAACCCGCCCTTGCGACGCACCTGGACGAGGAACGCGCCGATCACCGCCGCGAGACCGAGGAAGTGCAGGACGAGCAGGATCGAGAAGAGCGCGTTCATGCTCCCGAGCCTGCCGGAAGCAGCGCAGGCGCCGCCAGCAAGGACTGCCTCAGTCGGCCGCGCGGATGACGATCGCCTCGGTCGGCGGACGCGGTCCGGTCCGGAGGACGTCCGGCTCGACGTAGATCACACGGGCGACCGGCACGGCGGCGCGGATGCGCTGCTCGACGGTGTCGATGCCAGCGGCCACGTCGCCGAGCCGGCGGTCGCCGTCGACGGCGACCTTCATGCCGACCATCAGCTCGTCCGGCCCGAGGTACAGCGTCTTGAGGTGCACGATCGACTCGACCTCGGGACCGTCGAGCACGGCGGCCTTGATCCGCTCGACGTCGGCGACGCTCGCGCCCTCGCCGACGAGCAGGCTCTTCGTCTCGATGCCGAGCACGACGGCGACCGCGATGAGCAGCAGTGCGATGAGGATCGTGCCGATCGCGTCGAACACCCCGTTGCCGGTGAGCACGGTGAGACCGACGCCGAACAGGGCGAACACGAGGCCGGTCAGCGCGGCGGTGTCCTCGAGCATGACGACGGGGAGCTCCGGCGCCTTCGCCCGGCGGACGAACTGCACCCACGACTGGGAGCCCCTGTGCGGACGGGCCTCGCGCAGGGCGGTGCGGAGCGAGAAGCCCTCGAGCCCGATCGCGATGACGAGCACGGCGACGGGGAGCCACCAGTTCGAGATCGGGTGCGGGTCGGCGAGCTTCTCGATGCCCTCGTACAACGAGAACACGCCGCCGATGGTGAACAGGATGATCGAGACGACGAACGCGTACACGTACCGCTCGCGGCCGTGGCCGAACGGGTGCTCCTGGTCGGCCGCGCGTCGGGCACGGCGACCGCCGAGCAGGAGCAGGAGCTGGTTCGCCGAGTCGGCGAGGGAGTGCACGCCCTCCGCGAGCATGGCCGCGGACCCGCTGATCGCGGCCGCGACGAACTTCACGATCGCGATGCCGACGTTGGCGGCCAGCGCGGCGAAGATCGCCTTCGTGCCTCCGGAAGCGCTCACGGGTGTCCCTTCTCCCTGCCGTGCACCGGGCCCGTCCCGGGCGGCCCGCTGACGGCGATCCTAGGCGCGGGCGCTGGGTAGGGTCGGGAGCATGACGATCGCACTGCCCCGCACCGCCATGCTCGGTGTCGGCTCCATGTCCGGCAGCGTCCTCGAGGGGCTGCTCGCCGCGGGCCTCGACCCGGCGACCGTGACGCTCACCACCCGGTCCGAGCCCTCTGCGGCGGCGTGGCGCGAGCGCGGACTGGAGGCGTCGGCGACGGAGACCGACCCGGACGCCAACCGGGCGGCCGTCCGCGGCGCCGGCCTGGTCGTCCTCGGGGTGAAGCCGTACCAGGTCGGCGAGGTCCTCGACGAGGTCGCCGCCTCGCTCCACCCCGGCGCGGTGGCCGTGAGCGTCGCCGTCGGCACCACGCTCGCCTCGATGGAGGCGCGGGTCCCCGCGGGCGTCCGTGTCGTGCGGGCGTTGCCGAACACCCCGATCGGCGTCGGCCACGGGGTCACCGGTGTCAGCGCCGGGTCCACGGCCGACGACGATGCCGTCGCGCTCGCGTCGAGCGTCTTCGCCGCGTCAGGGCAGGTCATCGAGGTGCCGGAGCCGCAGCTGGACGCGCTGTCCGCCGTCTCGGGTTCCGGACCCGCGTACGTGTTCCTGCTCGTCGAGCAGTGGCAGCAGGCCGCCGAGGCGCTCGGGTTCACCCCGGAGCAGGCCGCGACGATGGTGCAGGGGACCCTGCGGGGAGCCGTCGAGCTCCTCGCCGCGTCCGGACGGGAGCCCGCCGACCTGCGCCGCGCCGTCACCAGCCCGAAGGGCACGACCGAGCGCGCGGTCGCCGTCCTGCAGGAGGCCGACCTGGCCGGCATCTTCACGCGCGCGTCGCGCGCGGCCATCGCACGGGCCGAGGAGATCGCCGCGTCCTGACCCGGCTCGGGGGCCGTGACCGGGAGCCGGACGGGAGGCCCGTGGCGGCGTCGCCACGGGCCTCCCGTCCGCCGCCGGGTCGCTACTCGAGCGCGGCGAACCGCTCCAGGTCCGTCTCGGTCCCCGAGACGATGATCACGTCGTCCTCGCCGATGACGCTGTCCGGCGTCGCCGGCACGAACGCCTTCCCCGGCGACTTGATGCCGAGCACCGTGAGGCCGTGCCGGGTCCGGATGACGGTGGTCGCCAGGTCCTTGCCGCGCACCGCCCGCGGCGGGAACATCTTGACGACCGCGAAGTCGTCGTCGAACTCGATGAAGTCGAGCATCCGACCGGAGACCAGGTGCGCGGTCCGTTCACCCGCTTCGCGCTCCGGGTACACGACGTGGTTCGCACCGATGCGCGACAGGATCGTGCCGTGCGAGCGGCTGACGGCCTTCGCCCAGATCTGCGGGATGCCGAGGTCGACGAGGTTCGACGTGATGAGCACGCTCGACTCCAGGTGCGAGCCGACGGCCACGACCGCGATCGCGAAGTCCTGCGCGCCGATCTGCCGCAGGGCGTCGATGTCCGTCGCGTCCGCCTGCACGGCGTGGGTGACCCGGTCGGACCACTTCTGCACGAGGCCGGCGTCGGTGTCGACGACCAGGACCTCGCGGTGCTGGCGCTCGAGCTGACCGGCGGTGGCGGCTCCGAAGCGGCCGAGGCCGAGGACGAGCACGGGCGCGTCGTGGCTGACGGCCCCGGTGACGGGGTGGGGTGCGCGGCGGTCGGCGCGGGGGCGGCGGTCAGCCAACGATCGGCCTCTCCTCGGGACGGCGGAACAACTGCCGGCTCTGGCTGGCGGCCAGCGCGGCGGCGATGGTCACTGTACCGACCCGGCCCAGGAACATCGTGGCGGCGAGGACGTACTTGCCGGCCTCGGGGAGCTCGGCGGAGATCCCGGAGCTCAGACCGCAGGTCGCGAAGGCGGAGATGACCTCGAAGAGCACGCGGTCGAGCGAGTCGCCCGTGATCTGCAGCAGGACCACCGTCATGACGGCGACGATCGTCGCTCCCCAGAGCACGACCGCGACGGCGACGCGCAGGACGTCGCCGGGGATGCGGCGGCCGAACGCCTCCATGCCCTGGCGGCCGCGGGCCTCGGCGACCGCGGCCAGGAAGAGCACCGCCAATGTCGTCACCTTGATGCCACCGGCCGTCGACGCCGAGCCGCCACCGATGAACATGAGCATGTCGGTGACGAGCAGGCTCGCGCCGTGCATCTGCTCGACGTCGATCGTGGCGAACCCGCCGGATCGCGTCATCGTCGAGAAGAACAGCGCCTGGAACGCGGTGTGTCCGGCGCCGGCGTCCCCGAGCGTGCGGGGGTTCGACGCCTCGAGTGCCGTGTAGACGACCGCGCCGAGGACGAGCAGCACCGCGCTGGTGGCCAGGGTCAGCTTCACGTGGATCGGCCACCGCCGCGGGGTGCGGAACTGCTTGGTGACGGCCCGGATCACCGGGAACCCGATCGAGCCCGCCACCACCGCGACCATGAGGAGCGACAGGAACCAGTAGTCGTTCGCGAAGGGGGCCAACCCCTCGGCGTTGGGGGAGAACCCCGTGTTCGTGAAGGCCATCGCCGAGTAGTAGAAGGCGTCCCCGACGGCGGTCCAGAAGGGGTAGCCCGCCGCGAGCACCGACGGCAGCAGGAGCACACCGATCGCGACCTCGATCGTCAGGGTGCTCACCGCCACGGTGAGCAGGAGCGTGCCGACCTCCCCGAGCCGCACGGCCTGCCCCTCGGGCACGGCCCCGGAGTGCGTGCGGAGCGGGTTCGAGTCGCCGGCGGCGATGAGCTTCGCGCGGAGCCCCAGTCGCCGCGTGACGACCAGGCCGAGGATCGAGGCGAAGGTGAGGACGCCGACGGCGCCGATCTGGGTCCCCACGACGATGAGCACCTTGCCGAAGACCGACCAGTGCGTGGCCATGTCGACCGTCGCCAGCCCCGTCACGCAGACGACCGACGCCGCGGTGAACAGCGCGTCCGCGAAGTGCGTCGGGGTCCGGTCCGCCGCCGCCCACGGGGTCATGAACAGGGTCGTGAAGATGAGGATCAGCGCGACGAAGACCAGGATCGCGAGCCGGGACGGTGACGACCGGAGGACGCCGAGCACGCCGTCGAGACGCCGTCTCGCGCCGCTCGTCGGCGTGTGCCGGTTGAGCGGCTCGGTGCGGTCGAGCATCCTGTGCCTCCGGAGCCGTGGGCAGGTCAGCGGTCATGGTACATGCGTACGGGTCCGGCTAGCCTTGCCGCATGGCCGACATCTTCACCGTCGTGGCGGACCCGACCCGGCGCGAGCTGCTCGGGGCGCTGCTGACGGCGTACGGGTCGGACGCCACCGGCGGCGAACTCAGCGTCGGGCAGCTCGTCGAGAAGATCGGCGTGAGCCAGCCGACCGTGTCGAAGCACCTCCGGGTCCTGCGCGACCACGGTCTCGTCTCCAGTCGCGAGGAAGGCCAGCACCGCTTCTACCGGCTCGACCCGGAGCCGCTCGTCCGGCTCGAGGAGTGGGTCGTCCCGTTCACGGGCGCGGTCGACGCGGACGGCACCCCGGCGACGACGTCGTGGACCCTCGATGGACAGCCGGTCTCGTTCCGCCGGACCGGCACCTCCGGACGGTCCACCGTCGAGGTCGGCACCGAGCTGGGGCGTGTCATGGCCGAGGCCTCGCACCGCGCCACCGCCGCGTTCACGGGTGCGCAGCAGGGCTGGGAACGTGTGGTCGACCGGAGCCGGAAGCGCTTCACCCGCCGCGGCGAGGACGACTGACGCGGACGGTCGAGCGCGGGCTCGGAGTCTCCTGGACACGCGGTCCCACGCGCCCCTATGCTCACCCTGACCACACAGGTCACACCGACCCCGTGCTCGTGCACGGCCACCCGAAGGCGGACCATGACCGGCAGTTTCGACGACGTGCGTTTCCTCACCGTCGCTGAGGTCGCCGAGATGATGCGCGTCTCGAAGATGACCGTCTACCGCATGGTGCACGCCGGGGAACTGCCCGCGATCCGCTTCGGCCGGTCCTTCCGCGTGCCGGAGTCGGCCGTCGCCGAACTCCTGCGCGGCGGCGTCGCCGACGTCGGCTGAGGTCGGTCCGGCCCGCGCTCGTTCGACAGGACCGCTGCGCTCCGCTAGACTCGGCCGGGTTGATTTTCCGCGGTCTCTTCGGGCCCGGTGTCCACACATCTGCATCGTTCCGAGCGAGGTCCACTATGGGTTCTGTCATCAAGAAGCGTCGCAAGCGCATGGCGAAGAAGAAGCACCGCAAGCTCCTTCGCAAGACGCGTCACCAGCGTCGCAACAAGAAGTAAGTCCAGTACTTGCACCCGAAGCCCCGGTCCGCCGGGGCTTTCGTGTTCCCCGGGCCGGTTATGGTGGGGGCATGCCCGCCGTGACCCTCCTGACGAAGCCCGGCTGCCACCTCTGCGACGACGCACGACCCGTCGTCGAGCAGGTCGTGGCGGCGCACCCCGGTGTCACGCTCGAGGAACGGTCGATCCTCGACGACGACGCGCTGCGCGAGGAGTACGCCGAGGACATCCCGGTCGTCCTCGTCGACGGACGGGTGCACAGCAACTGGCACGTGGACGCCGACCGGCTGCACCGTGCCATCGAGAACGCAGAGAAGGCCGAGGCCCGCGCATGATCCACCACGTCGTCTCCTGGACCGTGCGGGAGGACCTCGACCGCGCCGCGACGATCGAGCGCATCCGCGAACTGCTGACGGGGCTCGTCGGCACGATCGGCTCCGTCCGGTCCCTCGAGGTCGTCGAGAACGTCGCGTACCCGGGGAAGAACCAGGACGTCGCCGTCGTCGCGACGTTCGACGACCTCGCCGGTCTCGACGAGTACCAGTTCCACCCCGACCACCAGGCGGCGGCAGCGGAGATCCGCGAACTCGTCACGGGGCGGGCGGCCATCGACTGGGAGCGCTGAGCAGCGCCTCCCGGCGCGCACGCGACAGCGGCCACCCTCCTGTCGGAGGGTGGCCGCTGTCGTGTCCGCGCTGGTGACTACGGGGTCAGGCGCGTCGGACCGCGGAACAGGTACGTGACCTCGCGGATGGACGGCTCGTGCAGCGCGAGCATGAGCACGCGGGCCAGGCCCATGCCGAAACCGCCGTGCGGCGGGACGCCGTAGCGGAAGAAGTCGAGGTACCAGCCGAGCTCCTCGGGGTCGAGGCCCTTCTCGACGGCCTGCGCCTCGAGCACGTCGACGCGGTGCTCGCGCTGGGCACCCGTGGAGATCTCCGCGCCGTTGAACAGCAGGTCGTAGCTGTTCGTGAGCGACGGGTCGTCGGCGTGACGCATGTGGTAGTACGGGCGGATCGAGGCGTCGTAGTCGGTGACGAACACGAACTCCGAGCCGTGCGTCTCCTTCGCCCAGGCGCTCACGCGGCGCTCACCCTCGGGGTCGAGGTCGCCGTCCGCCCGCACGACGTCGTGTCCGCTGTCGGCGACGATCTTCCGCGCCTCGGCCAGCGTCACGCGGGGGAACGGGGCGGTCGGCACGACGAACTCGAAGCCGAAGACCTCCTCGATCTCCTTGCCGTACTTCTCCTTGACGGCGGTGAAGCCCGCGACGAGCAGCTCCTCGTGCATCGCCATGACGTCGGCGTGCGACTCCACCCACGAGATCTCGGCGTCGACGCTCGTGAACTCGGTGGCGTGGCGGCTCGTGAAGGACGGGTCCGCACGGAACGCGTCCGCGATCTCGAACACCGCTCCGAAGCCGGCGGGCTGCGCCATCTGCTTGAAGTTCTGCGGGGACTGCGCCAGGTAGGCGGTGGTCTCGAAGTACTCGAGCTGGAACAGCTCGGCGCGCGACTCGGACGCCGACGCCATGAGCTTCGGCGTGTGGATCTCGATGTAGTCGCGCTCGACCCAGTAGGTACGGAACGCGTGCTCCAGCGTGGTCTGGATGCGGAAGATGAGGTTCTGCTTGCGGTTGCGCAGGTCGAGGAATCGCCAGTCGAGGCGCTTGTCGAGCGACGAGTCGTCCGCGATGGGCGTCTCCGGGATCGCCGCGCTGACGACCTCGAGCGAACCGACCTTGACCTCGAGCCCGCCGAGCTTGACGCGCTCGTCGTGCTTCAGGGTGCCGCGGACGTGCACGAAGGTGCCGTGCGCCAGGCCGGAGATCTCGTTCGTGATGGCGAGCCGGGCCCGGGCGTCGTCGTCGCCGTCCTCGGCCTCGCGCGTGGCGGGGTTCACCAGCTGCGCGGCGCCGGTCTCGTCGCGGAGGACGACGAACTGGACCTTCTTCTGGTCGCGGACGGTCTCCACCCAGCCGGCGACGGCAACGGGGCCGTCGGGGAGGGCGGCGAGGTCGGCGATGCGGGTGCGTTCGATCACGGTCGTCGAGTCTACGGCCTCCTCCACAGATGGGGTCGCGGCGCGTTCTCTCCACAGCTCCGGCCGGGAGGCGCGGCACGCCTCCGGCACCTCCGTAGCGTCGTCCGTGCGGTCGGGTCGCGAGTCGAGAGGGGTCCCGGATGGCGGCATCGGGAGCGGGGCTCGCGGCCTGGCCGCCCGTCGCGGTGGCGGCGGTGGCGGCGGCGCTGGTCGGGTCGGCACTGACGCTGGTGGGCGCGGCCGTGGGCGGCGTCTGGGCGCTGCTGCGGTGGCGGCGGGTCGTGGCACGTGAGGAGCGTGACCGGGCCTGGGCGGGGTCCGTGTGGACGGTGGAACACGCGAGCGACGCAGACGTCGGGCGTGCGGAGATCGGTCGGGCCAGCGCGCAGGCGATGTCCGACATGCAATCCTCCGCGACGACGACATCGCGGTCGGCAGGATCGTGTTGACGCTCATCACGAAGGGAGACAGACGTGGCAGTACAGGACCCGACGGAAGCGTTCATCGAGCGCGACGATGAGCGGTGGCGGCAGCAGGTCCGACGGCGGTACCGCTTCCGCCCTCGGAAGGCCCGCCGGATCATCCGACTCCACGACGACACGCAACTCTGGCTCGAGGAGCTCCGGGCGGTGCGGCGCGAGCGGGCACGGCTCATCGAGGCAGGAGAACTGCAGGTCGATCGGTGACCGTGCGGAGTCTGGTGCTGTCAGGGGAGCGAAGCGCGCAGGGTGCTGAGCGTGCCGATGAACTCCTCGGCCATGCCGGCGCGCTCGACGAGCTTCGCGTGCCGGGCGCGCGCGTCGTCGAGGGATGCGTCGAGCCGTGCCGCGAGTGCCGCCTGGTCCTCGGGGCCGGCGTCGGCCAGGGCGTCGACGACGCGCAGCAGCTCCGCCATCTCGTCGAGTGAGAACCCGAGGGGCTTCATCCGGCGGATCACGAGCAGGCGTTCGAGGTCCTGTGCGGTGTACACGCGGAACCCTCCGGCGGTCCGGCCGCTCGGCACGAGGAGCCCGACCTCGTCGTAGTGGCGGATCGTCCGCAGGGACATCCCCGCTCGTTCGGCGAGCTCGCCGATGTGCATGGTGTCACCCGGCGTCGGGGTGGTGGAGTCGGTCGCGTGCACGGAAGCCATGGTGGCAGACCGCCTCTCGAGGTCGCTCGGTGCTCGGTGTGCGTCGCAACCCTACCCTCACGTCAGGGTAGTGTTGCCGGTGATGTCCCTCGCACCCCTCGCCCCCGCGGCGCCCACCGTCCTCAGCGCGCTCCGGTCGCCCCGGCTCCTCACCCGTGAGCTCCTGGCCGGTGTGGTCACGGCACTCGCCCTCATCCCCGAAGCGATCTCCTTCTCCGTCGTCGCCGGGGTCGACCCGGCCGTCGGACTCTTCTCGAGCGTCGTCATCGCGGTGGTGATCTCGATCGTCGGCGGTCGACCCGCGATGATCTCCGCCGCAGCGGGCTCGGTCGCGCTCGTGATCGCCCCGCTCGTGCGTGACCACGGCGTCGCCTACCTCGTCCCCGCGGTGGTGCTCGGCGGCGTGTTCCAGCTGGTGCTCGGCTTCCTCGGCGTCGCCCGGCTCATGCGCTTCATCCCGCGCAGCGTCAACGTGGCCTTCGTCAACGCGCTCGCGATCCTCATCTTCACCGCGCAGCTGCCGAACCTGTTCGGCGACGACGTGCCGCTCGTGGTGTGGCCGCTCACGGCGCTCGGCGTCGGCATCATCATCGCCTTCCCCTTCCTGACGAAGGCCGTCCCGGCTCCGTTGATCGCGGTCGTGGTGATCACCGCGATCACGATGGTCTTCGGCGTCGCCGTCCCGACCGTCGGCGACGAGGGGGCGTTGCCGACCGCGCTGCCCGGCTTCGGCGGCATCACCGTCCCGCTGTCGCTCGAGACCCTGCAGATCGTCGCGCCCTACGCGTTCGGTGTCGCGATCGTCGGGCTCATCGAGACGCTGCTCACCGCGCAGCTCGTCGACGCGCTCACCGAGACCCGGTCCAGTGCCTGGCGTGAGTCGTGGGGGCAGGGCGTCGCCAACATCGCATCGGCGTTCTTCGGCGGGACCGGCGGGTGCGCGATGATCGGGCAGACGGTCATCAACGTGAAGACCGCGGGCGCACGGACCCGGGTGTCGACCTTCGCCGCCGGCGCCTCGGTGCTCGTGCTCACGATCGTCCTCCACGACCTGGTGGCCCAGATCCCGATGGCGGCCCTGACCGCCGTGATGCTCATGGTCTGCGTCGCCACGTTCGACTGGCACAGCGTCCGACCGCGCACGCTCGGGCGGATGCCGCTCGGCGAGACGGCGGTCATGGTCATCACCGTCGTGGTGGTCGTCGCGACCGACAACCTCGCCACGGGCGTACTGGTGGGCGTGGTCGTCGCCGCCCTCGTGTTCGCCCGTCGCGCCGCGCACGTCGTCTCCGTGGTCCGCGAGCCGGTCGACGAGCACACCGTGCGCTACCGCGTCCGCGGCGCGCTGTTCTTCGCGTCGTCGAACGACCTGGTCACGCGGTTCTCCTACGCCGAGGACCCGGAACGGGTGATCGTCGACATGTCCGACGCGCACGTGTTCGACGCGAGCACCGTCGCGGCGCTCGACGGCGTGGAGCAGCGGTACGCGCGGCACGGCTCGACCGTCGAGGTGGTGAACCTCAACACGGGCTCGGTCGCCCTGCACGGCCGGCTCACCGGGCGCCTGGGCTGACGGGCCGGCCGGTCCGAGTCCGGTCGACCGGGGCTGAACGGTCGCACATCCGGTGAATCCCCTGTGGGGCGGGTGATGACGGCGGAGCGACCTAGACTGGAACCCATGCCCGCGACACGGATCCACCTCGTCCGGCACGGCGAGGTCCACAACCCGGGGCGAGTGCTCTACGGTCGGCTGCCCGGCTTCGGCCTGAGCGATCTCGGTGCCGAGATGGCAGCCGCGTCCGCGACCACCTGGCACGACGCCGGGGTCGACGTCCGGCGGATCGTCGCCTCGCCGCTCCAGCGCACGCAGGAGTCCGCGGCACCGTGGGCCGCCGCGTACGGGCTCGACGTCTCGCTCGACGAGCGCCTCATCGAGCCGACGAACCGGTACGAGGGTCAGCGCCCGGGCTTCACCAAGCGCTCGATCGGCCGGCCCGCCGAGTGGCCGTGGATCGCGAACCCGTTCCGACCGAGCTGGGGCGAAGCGTACGAGTCGATCGCCGACCGGATGCTCGCCGCGGTCACCTCCGCGTGGGAGAGCGTCGACGGCGGCGACGTCGTCCTCGTCAGCCACCAGCTGCCCATCTGGATGGTGCACCGCCGGCTCGCGGGGGAGCCGCTCTGGCACGACCCGCGCAAGCGACGGTGCGACCTCTCCAGCATCACGACCCTCGAGCGTGTGCCCGCCACCTCGTCCGGTCGCTTCACCGAGGTCGGGTACGCGGACCCCGCGCAGTCCCTGCGGGCGTCCGCGATCGACGAAGGAGCAGTCTGATGTCCACTCGCAGCCGGATCGCCGCCGCCGTGGCATCGGCGGTGATCGCAGCCCTGGCGCTCGCCGGGTGCTCGTCGTCGAACGACGACCTGTCCCGCCAGTACGGCAGTGGCACCACCCAGAACTACATCTCCGGCAACGGGGCGGTGACCGAGGTCGCTGCTGACGACCGCAGCGCCCCGGTCGACTTCACGGCGAAGGACACCGACGGCGACACGATCTCGGCGGAGGCGCTCCGCGGCAAGGTCGTGGTCCTCAACTTCTGGTACGCCGGGTGCCCGCCGTGCCGTGCCGAGGCGAAGTACCTCAACCAGGTGCACGACGAGTACGCGGACGACGACGTGGCCTTCGTCGGCGTCAACGTCCGCGACGAGGAGGGCACGGCGGCCGCCTTCGAGCGCACCTTCGACGTGCCGTACCCGACGGTGCTCGACGCACGAGACGGCACGGTGCAGCTCGCGCTCTCGGGGCAGATCGCACCGAACGCGGTCCCTGCCACGATCGTGCTCGACAAGCAGGGCCGTGTGGCCGCCCGCGTGCTCGGTGCGGTCGACGGGAAGAGCATCCTGCAGACCCTGGTCCGCGACGAGCTCGACGGCAAGGCGTCCTGACCCGTGCCCGGCAACCCCTTCGCCGACGCGATCCTGAGCGGCCAGATGCTGGTGGCGCTGCCCGTCGCAGCGCTGGCCGGACTGGTGTCGTTCCTGTCCCCGTGCGTGCTCCCGCTCGTGCCCGGCTACCTGGGCTACGTCGGCGGGATCGCCGAGGGCGGGCAGCGCAGGGGCCGGGTGGTGCTCGGGGTCGTGCTGTTCGTGCTCGGCTTCACGGCGGTGTTCGTCGCCTACACGACCGTGTTCGGCGCGCTCGGCTTCTGGCTCGTGCGGTGGCGTGACCTCATCACGCAGGTGCTCGGGATCGTCGTGATCCTCATGGGCCTGGTGTTCATCGGGCGCTTCACGTTCCTGCAGCGCACGATCAAGCCGTCGTGGACCCCGGCGACCGGGCTCGTCGGCGCACCGCTGCTCGGCATCGTGTTCGGGCTCGGCTGGACGCCCTGCCTCGGGCCGACCCTCGCCGCGATCAACCTGCTCAGCGTCCAGTCGGGCAGTGCCTGGCAGGGCATGTGGCTCGGCGTCGCCTACTGCCTCGGGTTGGGGATCCCGTTCGTCCTCGTCGCGCTCGGCGCCGGCTGGGCGACCGGTGCGATCCGTGCCGTGAAGCGCCACATGCGCACCGTCAACATCATCGGAGGAGCGATCCTGATCGTCATCGGTCTGCTCATGGTCACCGGTATCTGGTCGGCCGTCATGTCGAGCCTCGGGGCGGTGATCCAGAGCTTTGTCCCCGCGGTCTGAGCACGACACCACCTCCGGCGTCGACCCGATGCGGCCGTCGGACCACGTCGACAGCGCCCTCCCTGCCTCCGACGACGGCGGCGTGACGCAGCCGAGGCTCGGGTTCCTCGGGTACCTGCGCTTCTTCTGGCGCCAGCTGACGAGCATGCGCACCGCGCTGTTCCTCCTCATGCTGCTGGCGCTGGCCGCGATCCCCGGGTCGCTCGTGCCGCAGCGCACGGCCGACCCGAACGGTGTCGTGCAGTACAAGGCGGACCACCCGCAGCTGTTCCCCGTGCTCGACGCGCTGCAGGTCTTCGACACCTACACGTCCGTGTGGTTCTCGGCCATCTACCTGCTGCTCTTCGTGTCGCTCATCGGCTGCATCGTCCCGCGCACGAAGCACCACTGGCAGGCGCTCCGCACCCGCCCGCCGAAGACACCGGTGCGCCTCGGTCGGCTGGCCGGCTACCGGTCCGTGCCCGTCGAGTCGGACGCGACCACGAGCCTCCCGTCCGTCGACGACGCCGTGACCCGCGCGGCGGCGCTCCTCAAGCGGTCCGGCTACCGCGTCGAGCGGTTCGGGGACTCGGTCAGTGCCGAGCGCGGGTACCTGCGCGAGACCGGCAACCTCGTCTTCCACGCGGCCCTCGTCGGTGTCCTCGTCGCGGTCGGCCTCGGCGGTGGGTTCAGCTACACCGGGCAGCGACTGCTGGTCGAGGGCCAGACGTTCTCGAACGTCCTCGGTTCCTACGACTCGTTCAACCCGGGACGCTGGTTCCGGCAGACCGACCTCCAGGGCTACAACCTGCGGCTCGACAAGTTCACGACCACGTACGAGGAGAAGAACCTCGACGCACTCGGTCAGGCGCTCGACTACTCGGCGACGGTCACCAGCCAGGAGAAGGGCCAGGCGGCGAAGACGAGCCGGATCGGTGTGAACGACCCGCTCTCGGTCGGCGGGACGAACGTGTACCTCCTCGGCAACGGCTACGCCATGCAGGTCACGGTCCGCGACGGCAAGGGCAACGTGGCGTTCCAGGACGTCGTGCCCTTCCTGCCCGAGGACGCGAACTACACGTCCACCGGCGTCATCAAGGTGCCGGACGCCTCGCCGTCGCAGCTCGGGCTCGTCGGGTTCTTCTACCCGACGGCGTCGAAGCTCTCGACCGGTGCGTTCGCGAGCGCCTACCCGGACGCGCAGAACCCGCTCCTGACCCTGCAGGTCTACCGCGGTGACCTCGGGCTCGACAGCGGTGTCCCGCAGAGCGTCTACTCGCTCGACACCAGTGGCCTCGAGCAGATCGCGGGACGGCAGTCGACGACGGCGAGCATCGAGCTCAAGCCCGGTGAGACGAAGACCCTGCCCGACGGCACGGGCTCGATCAGCTTCGACGGCGTGAAGCGCTACGTCTCGCTCGACGTGCACCACGACCCGTCGCAGCTGTTCGTCGCCGGGTTCGCCGTGCTCGCGGTGCTCGGACTGCTCACGTCGCTGTTCGTGCCGCGCCGCCGCGTGTGGGTGAAGGCCGTCCCGCGCAAGGGTGCGGAGCACGGCGAGTACGACCTCGAGTACGCCGGTCTGGCGCGCGGCGAGGACCCCAACCTCGAGCGCGCGGTCGACGACATCGCCCGCCGGCACCTGTCGGACCTCGGAGTTAGGATTCCTGCGTGAACGACATGACGACCAACCTGGCGACCTACTCGGTCGTCCTGACGTACTCGGCCATGGCGGTCTACGTCATCGCGTTCATCTCGTTCGCACTCGACATGGCCAAGCGGTCGGGCCAGGTGACGGCCGCTGCCGGCGGCGCCGCTGCGGCTCCCGCCGAGCGCACCGTCGCGACGGTGCAGGGCGGGACGGTCGTGCTCGAGAAGGTCACCGCCGACGCCGGTCGCTCCGGCGGCGGCGGCACGAAGTTCGAGCGTGTCGGCATGGCGATGACGATCCTGGCGCTCGTGCTGCACGTCGGTGCGACGGTGCTGCGCGGCATCGCCGCCGATCGTGTGCCGTGGGGCAACATGTTCGAGTTCTCGCTCACGGGCACGGCGCTCATCACGCTGATCTTCCTGCTCGTGCAGTTCTGGCAGAACCTGAAGTTCCTCGGGGTGTTCATCACCGGGCTGACGATCATCCTGCTCGGCATCGCGACCGTGAACTACTGGGTGCCCGTGGTGCCGCTGCAGCCCGCGCTGCAGTCGTACTGGCTCGTCATCCACGTGTTCGTCGCGATCGCGGGCACGGGGTTCTTCGCCCTCGGTGCCGGCCTCGCCGTCGCGCAGCTCGTGCAGACGCACCGGCAGGGCCGGCCTGCCTCGAAGCAGCTCCGCTTCATGGAGACCCTGCCCGACGCCGACCGGCTCGAGGTGCTGACCTACCGCGTGCTGCTCGTCGGCTTCGTGCTCTGGACCTTCACGCTCATCGCCGGCGCGATCTGGGCCGAGCGGGCATGGGGCCGCTACTGGGGGTGGGACACCAAGGAGGTCTGGACCTTCATCATCTGGGTCGTCTACGCCGGGTACATCCACGCTCGTGCGACCCGCGGCTGGCGCGGTGCCCGGTCCTCGTGGCTGGCACTCATCGGCTTCGCCGCCGTGATGTTCAACTTCTCGGTGGTCAACGTGTTCTTCAAGGGCCTGCACAGCTACTCGGGTCTGTGAGCGCGGCAGGGCGTCGCTGACGCGACCACTCGACGGACGGGAGGCGCGGTGCCGGACGGCACCGCGCCTCCCGTCCGTTCCGGTGCCGGTCGCGCGCGTCCTGTTCCCACCCGCGAGTGGGCCTGATCCCTCACGCTCCGTGGTCGGCGCCGACACAGTGCGCCCGTCCGGCGGACGTGAGCGGCATGTCCTGGCCGCTCGACGCCGCCGCCCGCCTACGCGGCGGCGAGCAGGGCGTGGACGCGTCCCAACCGCGCGAGCCACCATGCCGTCCGCTGTGGTGACGCGGCGTTCCGTTCCAGCAGCTCCTGCGACACCTCCACCCGACGGACCGGCACGCGGCCGTCGGCCGGCAGTAGGGGAGCGGCGGTGACGTCCGACCCGAACATCGCGGCTGTCCCGAGGCCGGCCGCGTAGCCGGGGCTCATCGCCGCCGCCGCGAGGAACGCCCCCATGCCGAGGCCCACCGACGTGTCCAGGGCGCTGGAGACCACGCACGGCAGACCGGCCTCGGCGACCACCGCTCGCGCTGCCGTCACGCCCCCGAGGGGCTGCGCCTTCACGACGAGCACGTCCGCTGCGCCGGCGCGTGCGACCGCGAGGGGGTCCGACGCCTTGCGGACGCTCTCGTCTGCGGCGACGGCGACTCCGAGCCCCGCGGTCCGCGTGCGCAGGGCCGCCAGCTCGGGAACGGTCCCGCACGGTTGCTCGGCGTACTGCAGGTCGAACCGTGCGAGCCGCTCGAGCGCATCGGTGGCCTGGTCGAGGGTCCACAGGCCGTTGGCGTCGACACGCACCGCCGCGTCGGGACCCATCACCCGCCGGACCTCGGCGACCCGGGCGACGTCGTCCTCGACGGTGGTCCCGGGCTCGGCGACCTTGACCTTGGCGGTCGTGCACCCCGGGAAGCGGGCGAGCAGGTCCGCGACGGCGTCCGGTGCGATCGCGGGGACCGTCGCGTTCACCGGGACGGACTCCGCCGCCGGCTCGTGCTCGGTCCACCCGAAGTCCACCGCGGCGCGGAGCCACGCGGCCGCTTCGGCGTCGTCGTACTCGACGAAGGGCGAGAACTCGGTCCAGCCGGCCGGTCCGCGGAGCACGAGGGCCTCGCGGACGGTGATGCCACGGAACCGGACCCGCATCGGGAGGGCGACGACGTGGGCGTCGGCGGTGAGGTCGGCGAGGTCGGGGAGCACACCCCATCCTCCCGCACCGGCACCACCGACGACCGGGCCGCGGCGGTCGGGCTGTCCCGCGTCCAGCGCACCCGCCGGTTCCTCGGAGCCGACCGCCAGGGCCGGCCACTAGCATGCATCGGTCGGCCAGGGTCGACGAGGCCGCGGAGCAACGCGGCGCGAACGTGCAGCGACCGAGGAGAGGGAGGGCCGGTGGCGTCGGATCCGCAGCAGCGCGCCGCAGCGCAACGCGCCGCCGCCGAGCGTGCAGCAGCGCAGCGGGCGGCCGCCCAGCGCCAGACCCCGCAGCGCCAGACCCCGCAGCGCCAGACCCCGCAGCGCCAGCCGGCGCAGCGTCCGACCGCCCAGCGGCCGACGACCCAGCGTCCGGCCGCCCAGCATGCTCCCGCGCAGCGCGCCGCTGCACCCGCGACGGCATCGGAGGCGCGCGGCGGCGCAGCCCGGTCCGACCCCCGGTCGACGGGGGACTTCGAGCGGCTCATGCAGCGGAACACCGTCGACACACGGATCCTCGCGCAGACCGCCCGACGACGGAAGAACCCGATCACCGGCAAGATCGCTCTCGGCCTGGCGGTGGTCTCCGCGGCCGTGGACGCCAGCGCGTTCGCCGTCTTCATGGGCGGTGACACGACCTTCGCCTTCGGTATCTGCTTCGTGGTCGTCTTCCTCACGCTCATCGCGGCGGTGCTCGGCTTCATCGCCGCGGTCGGGTCGTTCGGCCGCTGGTACGGCGCGGTCGGGGTGGTGCTGGCGTTCTTCGCCAACCCGGTCATCCTGATCGTGCTGCTCGTGGTCGTCGCACCCGAGGCGCTTTCGGGGATGTAGCCGGGCGGCTCCGCGCGTCGACCGATCCGACGGCACGGGTGTCCGGCGATACGGTGGGGACATGGCAGCTCCCGTCTCCGACCTGTTCGACCCCGACGTCTGGACCGCCGCCCCGGTCGCGGAGCACTTCACCGACATCACGTACCACAAGCACGTCTCGCAGGGCATCGTCCGGGTCGCGTTCGACCGGCCCGAGGTCCGCAACGCCTTCCGCCCCCGCACCGTCGACGAGCTCCACCGCGCGCTCGACGACGCCCGCCAGGACCCGCGCGTCGGGGTCGTCCTGCTCACGGGGAACGGTCCGAGCCCGAAGGACGGTGGCTGGGCCTTCTGCTCCGGCGGGGACCAGCGGATCCGCGGCCGCAGCGGCTACCAGTACGTCGGTGACGAGGGCGCTCCGCCCGAGGGCGTGGACCCGGCCGCGGCCCAGGCGTCGATGGGCCGCTTGCACATCCTCGAGGTGCAGCGCCTCATCCGCATGATGCCCAAGGTCGTCATCGCGGTCGTGCCCGGGTGGGCCGCCGGCGGCGGACACTCCCTCCACGCGATCTGCGACCTCACGATCGCGAGCGCCGAGCACGGACGGTTCAAGCAGACCGACGCGGACGTCGGCTCGTTCGACGGTGGGTACGGCAGCGCCTACTACGCGAAGCAGATCGGGCAGAAGTTCGCACGCGAGGTGTTCTTCCTGGCCGAGGAGTACTCGGCGCAGCGCGCGTACGAGATGGGCGCGGTGAACAAGGTCGTCCCGCACGAGGACCTCGAGCGCGAGGCGATCCGGTGGGGCGAGACGATCCTCGGCAAGTCGCCGACCGCGATCCGCATGCTGAAGTACGCGTTCAACGCGGTGGACGACGGCCTGGTCGGGCAGCAGGTCTTCGCGGGCGAGGCGACACGCCTCGCCTACGGCACGGACGAAGCCGTGGAGGGTCGCGACTCCTTCCTCGAGAAGCGCGCGCCCGAGTGGACGTCGTTCCCGTGGCACTACTGACGCCGGGTCGGCGCGCGTGAGCCGGCCGCTCGTCGCGGCGGGTGCGTCGGACCCGGTCGCCGTGCTGCGCGGCCTGGAGGCTGCCCTCGCCGGCGGACCCGCACTCCTCCCCGTCGCCGAGGACGCACCGGCGCTGCCGACGCCGGCTCCGTCGCACGTCGCCCAGCGGGTCGCCGTCGTCGTCGAGACGAGCGGCTCGACCGGCACCGGGAAGCGTGTGGCGCTGTCCTCGGACGCGCTCCTCGCGGGCGCGGCCTCGGCCGACGCGGCACTCGGCGGCCCGGGACGCTGGGTCCTCGCGCTGCCGACGCACTACATCGCGGGCCTCAACGTGCTGACGCGTTCGATCACCGCCGGCACGACGCCCGTCGTCCTGGCGCCGGGCCACTTCGACGCCGGGAGCTTCGCGGACGCGGTCGACCGGCTCGACGTCGGCCCCGAGGCCCCGCACCGGTACACCTCGCTCGTGCCGGTGCAGCTCGCGCGGGTCCTCGCCGACCCCCGTGCCACGGCGGCTGCGGCCCGCTTCGACGCCGTCCTCGTCGGTGGGCAGGCGACGCCGGCCCCGCTCCGGCAGCGGGCGCTCGACGCCGGGGTCCGCATCGTCACGACCTACGGCGCGAGCGAGACGAGCGGCGGGTGCGTGTACGACGGCACACCGTTCGGCACCGTCCGCACCGCGCTCGTCGACGGCGCGCTCGAGCTCGCCGGTCCGATGCTCGCCGAGGGTTACCTCGACGACCCGGAACGCACCGCAGCGACCTTCACGGAGCGGGACGGGCACCGCTGGTACCGGACCGGCGACGCGGCCGTGATCGACGACGACGGACGGGTGCGCGTGCTCGGACGCCTCGACGACGTCATCGTGTCCGGCGGCGAGAAGGTCCCGCTCGGCGCGGTCGAACGGCGCGTCCGCGAACTCGCCGGCCAGGAGGCCGCCGTCGTCACCCGGCGGGCGTCAGGGGAGTGGGGCGAGGTGCCGGTCGTCGTCACGGAGCACCCGCTCGACCTCGACACCGTGCGCGCCCACGTCGCCCGCACGCTCGGGCGGGCCGCGCGTCCCGCGGACGTCCTGGTCGTGGACGCGGTGCCGATGCTCGCGTCCGGCAAGCCCGACCGCCGTGCCGTCCGAGCGCTCGCGGACCCCGAGGGTGCTCCGACCCCGTAGCCGTCACGGATACGATGGTCGGCCGTGGCACGTACGAAGAACACGACCCCGGCACGCGGACGCAGCGGCAACCCGGCGAAGGCCGCTGCACCCCAGCGCACGAAGCAGCGGGCGACGGCTCGCGACTGGATCGGCGGAGCCCGGCTCCGCACCCTCACGCTCGGCGTCGTCCCGGTCGTGCTCGGGACCGGGGTGGCGTTCGTCGACTCCGGCGAACCGGGCGACTTCGGGAGCTACCTCGGCCGTGACCACCACCTGGCGGTCGCGCTCCTCGCCCTCGCGGTCGCGCTGTTCCTGCAGATCGGCGTGAACTACAGCAACGACTACTCGGACGGCGTCCGGGGCACCGACGAGTTCCGCGTCGGCCCGGCCCGGCTCACGGGTGCGGGGCTCGCGAAGCCGCGCACCGTGCTCACCGTCGCGCTGACGTTCTTCGGGCTCGCGGCCGTCGCCGGGCTGGTCATCGTGCTGCTCACCGGGCTGTGGTGGCTGCTGCTCGTCGGGGCGGCAGCGATCGTCGCCGCCTGGTTCTACACCGGCGGGAAGAAGCCCTACGGCTACAACGCGCTCGGCGAGGTCTTCGTCTTCGTGTTCTTCGGCCTGGTCGCCGTGCTCGGGACCCAGTACGTGCAGATCCGCGAGGTGACGGCGAGCGGCTGGGCAGCAGCGGTCGCGGCCGGCTTCTTCGCCTGCGCCGTCCTCATGGTGAACAACATCCGCGACGTCGACGAGGACCGACAGGCGGGCAAGCGGACCCTGGCGGTCGTCGTCGGACGTCCCGTGGCCCGCGTGCTGTTCGGCCTGTTCCTGATGCTGCCGTACGTCGTGCTGCTCTGGTTCGTGCTGCTCTACTTCCGCACCGGCTTCGCGTACTTCTCGCTGTTGCTCGCGCTGCCGGCGCTCGCGATCGGTGTGTCCTCACGGAAGCCCCGCGAGCTCGTCACCGCGCTGCAGCTGTCGTCGTTCGCCTCGCTCGCCTACGGCGTGGTGCTCGGCCTGACCCTGGTCCTCCTGCCGTAGGAGCGGCGGCGACCAGCGGACGTCCGACGTCCGACCGGGACTACTCCTCGTCGCGCTCCCGACGGGCGCGGTGCCGGTCGGCATCGCTGCGCGCGGCGTCGGTGCCCGCGACGTCGGTGCCCGCTGCGTCGGAGCCCGCGGCTCCCGACCCTGCCGCCTCGGTGTCCGCGGCGTCGACGAAGTCGTCCTCGAAGTCCGAGTCCGCGTCACGCTCGGGACGACCGCGACGCGACGCGATGGTGGACGTCACCTGCCCGCGCAGGCCGGGCAGCGCGATGTAGGACACGAGCAGGCCGATGAGGGCGGCGCCGATCGCCGCCCAGTACCAGCGCAGTCCGATGACGAGCAGGACGGCCAGCGCCGCGGCGAAGATGCCGAGTCGGGCAAGGGTGTAGACGAGCCACGCTTTCACCCGACGATTCTACGGAACACCGCCGTGGTGTCGGCTGACGGGCAGGTCGGTCCCAGGAGTGCTGCCTAGACTCCGGGGATGGTCCGTCTGTGGTTGATCGTCGCCGTCGCCGCCGTGGCCTTCACGGTCTACGCGGTCATCGACTGCGCGACCATGCCGCGCCAGCGGATCCGGTCCCTGCGCCGCGGGTGGTGGATCCTCCTCGTGGTCGTCCTGCCCGTCCTCGGCGGGGCGCTCTGGTTCCTGCTCGGTCGGGCCCCCGCGACCCCCGGACCGACGCCCCGGTACCGTGGACCCGAAGACGACCCGGACTTCCTCGGCGGCCCCCGTGCCGCCGGGTCACCCCGCACCGGAACGGACCAGGACGACGCAACCCTCCGAGACCTCGAAGACCAGTTCCGAGACGAACGAGACGACGACAGCCGCCCCGATCGCTGACGGTCCCACCGGATCCGGCAGCCCCGCGACCGACTTCGCGCTCGCGCTCCTGCGCGAACTCGCGCGGGCGGGGGTGACCGACGTGGTGGTGAGCCCCGGCTCCCGCTCGCAGGCGCTCGCACTCGCGGCGGTCGCCCTCGAACGAGCGGGCGGTGTCACCGTGCACGTGCGGCTCGACGAGCGGACGGCCGGGTTCTTCGCCCTCGGCCTGGCGGTCGAGTCCGGTCGACCCGCAGCGGTCGTCACGACGTCGGGCACCGCTGTCGCGAACCTGCACCCGGCCGTGCTCGAGGCACACCACTCCGGCGTGCCGGTGATCGTCCTCAGCGCGGACCGTCCGGAGGAGCTCCGGGGGATCGGCAGCAACCAGACGACCGTGCAGCCCGGGCTCTTCGGACCGGCGGTCGCCTTCGTCCGCGACGTGCAGGCCCCGACCTCGGCAGGGGTCGACGTCGACGCCGTCCGTTCGCTCGCGCGCGAGGCGGTCGCCGTCGCAGCCGGGCACACCGGACAGCCCGGTCCGGTGCAGCTGGACGTCGCGTTCCGCGAACCGCTCTCCGCCGGCCTCCGCGCCGAGGACGTGCCGGGGGTGCCGGACGACGAGGTGGACCTCGAGCACGCCCGGCGCCGCGTGCACACCGGGCTGCCGGTGGCCGAACTCGCCCCCGACGACGAACCCGCGACGGTCGTCATCGCCGGGCACGACGCGGGCGCGGACGCGGAGCGCATCGCCTGGGAGCTCGGCGCGCCACTGCTGGCCGAGGTCTCCAGCGGTGCGCGCTTCGGCCGCAACCTCGTCGTCGCCTACCGCGAGCTGCTCCGCGACCCGGAGCTCGGCGGCGCCGTCCGCCGGGCCGTCGTGCTCGGACACCCGACCCTCAGCCGCGAGGTCCCCGCGCTCCTGCAGCGGGCCGGCGTGGAGACCGTCGTGGTCCGCGGTGCGGGAGCCGACCCGTACGACCCCGCCCGTGCCTCCCGTCCGGACGCAGCCACCGCCTTCGTGTCGGACGTCCGCGCGACGGGCCGCACCACCCCGGCACACCGCGCGTGGGTCGGCCGTTGGGTGACCACGAGCCGCGCGCTCCTCGGCGACGGCGACGCCGGGCCGGACCTCGACGCCAAGCGTTCGGGGGACCGAGCCGAGCGCAACCGCTACCTGCGCGACGAGGTGGCGCTCCGACGCCGACCGGTCGACCGCACCATGCTCGTCGACGCGGTGTGGGGCGCGACCTGGCCGCACGACCGACTCGTGCTCGGCGCGTCCCAGCTCATCCGCGTCGCCGACGCGCACGTGCCGGGCAAGAAGCTCCGGGTGCACGCGAACCGCGGGCTCGCGGGGATCGACGGGACCGTCTCGACGGCGCTCGGCATCGCGGCGGCCCTCGAGCGCACGGCGGACTCGGTCGGCACGACGCGGGTGCTCGTCGGGGACCTCACGTTCCTGCACGACATCGGCGCGCTCGTCACGGGCACCGAGGAGCCGACGCACCGTGTGCAGGTCGTCGTGGGCAACGACGTCGGCGGGGCGATCTTCCGCGGTCTCGAGGTCGCGGCGACCACACCGGACGCGGACATGCGGCGGATGATGACGACACCGCAGCACGTCGACGTCGAGCGGGTCGTCACGGGGCTCGGCTGGGAGTACCGGCGCGCAGCGACCTGGGGCGACCTGGAGGCCGTCCTCACCGACCCGGCGCAGCGTCTCGTCGTCGAGGTGCCGCTGGCCGACTGACCGGAGCGGGTGCCCGTCGTGGGCACCCGTCGGGCGGGAGGCGCGAGGCGGGGCCGTCCCGCGCCTCCCGACCGTGTCAGGCCAGGGCGTCGCGGACGGGTCGGAACTTCAGGGCCGTCTCGGCGACCTCGCGCGCCGGGTCGGACCCGGCCACGATGCCGGCGCCCGCCCAGGCGCGGACGGTGCCGTCCGGGTCGATCCGGGCGCTCCGCAGCGCGAGCATCCACTCGCCGTCCCCGTTCGCGCCGAGCCACCCGACGGGACCGGCGTACCGCCCGCGGTCGACGCCCTCGAGCTCGGCGACGAGCCGCACCGCGACGTCGGTCGGCGTGCCGGCGACCGCAGCCGTCGGGTGCAGTGCGTCCGCGACGTCGAGGGAGGTCGTGCCGACCGGCAGGGTCGCGCGGACGTCGGTGGCGAGGTGCCAGAGGTTGGGCAACTGCAGGCGGAAGGGTTCGGGGTCGGCGCGCAGGTCGCTCGCGATCGGGCGGAGCGCCGCGAGCAGGCTCGCGATCGCGAAGCCGTGCTCCTCGACGTCCTTCGCGCTCGACGCCAGGGCCTCGGCGGCGGCACGGTCGGACACGGGGTCGGTGCCCCGCGCGGCACTGCCCGCGAGCACCCGGGCGGAGAGCTCGGTGCCGTCGGTGCGCGCGAGCGTCTCCGGTGTCGCACCGACCAGGCCGTCGACGGCGAAGGTGACGCACTGCGGGTACGCGGCGGCGAGGTCGAGCAGCACGGCGCGCCGGTCAGCACCGGGCGGGAGCGTGCCGACCAGGTCACGGGCGAGCACGACCTTCTCGGCGTCCCCCGCAGTGATCCGGCGCACGGCGTCCGCGACGGCCGCGGCGTAGGCCTGTTCGTCGATCTGCCCAGGGCCGAGGGGGACGGAGACGTGACCACCCACGGCCGGGACGGGGACCGAGGTCCGCGAGAACCCGAGCGGCGCCGGGTCCGGCGTCGTGTCCACCGCGGTCAACCACGCCTTGCCGCGCCGCTTGCCGATCACCACACGCGGGACGATCAGCACGCTCTCCTCTGCGGAGTCGTCGGCGAACGCGAACGAGCCGAAGGCGACCAGGCCCGTGCCCCGCAGCTGCACCGGGTCGTCCACCGTTGCGGCGCCGACCAGGTCGCGCCACACCGAGGACGCCTGCCGCATCCGGTCGGGGCCGGAGAACGAGAAGCGCACGGCTTCTCCGATGCCGACGATCCCGTCACCGTTCCGCACGAACGCCAGCGGTGCGTCCCGGAGCGTGTGCCGGAGGACGTCCCCCGGGTCGTCGAGGATCCTCGTCGAGACCGTGAGCGAGGGCGCCGCCGTGGTGGTTCGGGTCACGGACTGATCGTACGCGCGCAGCCGGTCCGCGGACCTCCGCCGGGCGTCCGGGCAGCTGCGAGCCGTGCCCTCTAGGATGGTGCGGTGAGCAGAGCGGACCTGAGCAAGCGGCCGGACGAGGTGGCGGCCATGTTCGACGACGTCGCCGCGAAGTACGACCTCACGAACGACATCCTCTCGGCGGGCAACGCCCCGCTGTGGCGCGTCGCGACGGTCCGTGCGGTCGACCCCCAGCCGGGTGAGAAGGTGCTGGACATCGCCGCCGGTACGGGCACCAGCGCGGCAGCGCTGGCGAAGAAGGGCGCGGACGTCACGGCCCTCGACCTGTCCGCCGGCATGATCGCCGTCGGCCGCGAGCGGCACCCCGAGATCTCGTTCGTCGAGGGCGACGCGGAGCACCTGCCGTTCGACGACGACACGTTCGACGCGGTCACGATCTCGTTCGGGCTGCGCAACGTCAACGACCCGATGCAGGCGATCACCGAGATGCTGCGGGTGCTCAAGCCCGGTGGTCGCGTGGTCATCTGCGAGTTCTCGACGCCGCCGATGGCACTCCTGCGCTTCGGCTACGGCGCGTACCTCAAGCGCGTGCTCCCGGGCATCGCGCGCCTGTCGAGCAGCAACCCCGCCGCCTACCGGTACCTGGCCGAGTCGATCGAGGCGTGGCCGGACCAGCAGGTCCTCAGCCAGTGGCTCCGTGGCGTCGGCTTCACCATGGTCGCCCACCGCAACCTGACCGCCGGCATCGTCGCGCTGCACCGCGGCCGGAAGCCCGTCGCCGGCACCGTCCGCGAGTCCGTCGCCCGTCGGGCGAAGGCGCGCCGTCAGCACCAGCACACCGGCGAGCAGCCGAGCGTCGACCCCTCCGACGCCTGACCGGTCCCCGGACCCCGAACACGGAGCAGCACTTGAACCCGAGCGTCCCGGTCGCACGTCGCGCACCGAGCCTCCGCGCCTCGTTGGGCATCGGCGAGCGACTGTTCGCCACGCCGTCCGAGCGACGCTTCATCACCGCGGTCGACGACGGGCTCGAGCTCGTCGAGCAGGGGCTCGAAGAAGCCATGCGCTCCACCGACACCCTCGCGGACACGACGAGCAGGTACCTGCTCGCAGCGGGTGGGAAGCGCATCCGCCCGACGCTGACCCTGCTCATCGCGCAGCTGGGCCAGGGGGTGACCGACGCGGTCGTCAAGGCCGCGGTGAGCATCGAGACGACCCACCTGGCGTCGCTCTACCACGACGACGTCATGGACGAGGCGCCCGTGCGTCGCGGAGTGCCCGCCGCGCACGTGACCTACGGCAACAACGTCGCCATCCTCACCGGCGACCTGCTGTTCGCCCGGGCCAGCCTCATCACCGCGGACCTCGGCACCGAGGGCATCCGCATGCAGGCCGAGACCTTCCAGCGGCTGTGCATGGGGCAGCTGCACGAGACGACGGGCCCCCAGCCCGACGACGACCCCGTCGAGCACTACATCCAGGTGCTCAGCGACAAGACCGGGTCGCTCATCGCCACCGCGGCGCGCGCCGGGGTCATGTTCTCCGGAGCGGACCGGGCCTACCTGGACGCCGTCGGCACCTTCGGCGAGAAGGTCGGCGTCGCCTTCCAGCTCGTCGACGACGTGATCGACCTCGCGCCGGCGAAGGACCGAACCGGCAAGATCGCCGGCAACGACCTGCGCGCGGGCGTCGACACGCTCCCGCTCCTGCAGCTCCGCCGCCTGGCTGCCGGCGACGAGGGCGCCGCGGCGCTGCTCGACCGCATCGAGCTCGACGTGAAGGGCGCCCCGGACGACGCCGTCGACTCGGCTCCGTACCAGTCAGCCGTCGCCGCGCTGCGCGAGCACGAGGCGACGACCGCCACCCGCGCCGTCGCCGTCCGGTGGGCCGAGGAAGCGGTCGCCGCGCTGGAACCGCTGCCCGACGGCACCGTCAAGCGGGCACTGACCCGCTTCGCCGAGTCCGTCGTCGAGCGCAGCCGCTGACCCGGGGGTCCACCGCCACCGACCGGGAGCACCCCGCCCGAACGAACTGGAGACATCAGTGCCCACCCTCCGACTCGCCATCGTCGGCGCCGGCCCCGCCGGCATCTACGCCGCCGACATCCTGCTGCGCGAGGCCCACGGCTACGACGTGTCGATCGACCTCTTCGAGCAGCTGCCCGCACCGTACGGCCTGGTCCGGTACGGCGTCGCCCCGGACCACCCCCGCATCAAGGGCATCGTGAACGCGCTGCGTGACGTGCTCGACCGGGGTGTGGTGCGCCTGTTCGGCAACGTGCGCTTCGGCGAGGACATCACGCTCGACGACCTCAAGCAGCACTACAACGCCGTGCTGTTCTCCACGGGAGCGATCAAGGACGCCGACCTCGACATCCCGGGCATCGACCTCGACGGCTCGTACGGCGCGGCGGACTTCGTCAGCTGGTTCGACGGCCACCCCGACGTCCCGCGCACGTGGCCGCTCACGGCGTCGAGCGTTGCGGTGATCGGCAACGGCAACGTCGCCCTCGACGTCTCGCGCATCCTGGCGAAGCACGCGGACGACCTGCTGCCGACGGAGATCCCGGCGAACGTGTACGAGGGGCTCAAGGCCTCCCCGGTCACGGACGTCCACGTCTTCGGACGTCGCGGCCCCGCGCAGGTGAAGTTCACGCCGCTGGAGCTCCGCGAGCTCGGCGAGCTCCGCGACGTCGACATGGTGGTGTACGACGAGGACTTCGACCACGACGAAGCCTCGCGCACCGCGATCCAGACGAACAAGCAGGTCATGGTGATGAACCGCGTCCTCGAGCAGTGGCGGACGCGCGAGGTCGGGACGGCAAGCCGTCGTCTCCACCTCCACTTCTACGCGAAGCCCGTCGAGCTGGTCGGCTCGGACGGCCACGTCACCGCCCTGCGGTACGAGCGGACCCGGCCGAACGGCGAGGGCGGGGTCGAGGGGACCGGGGAGTTCCGCGAGGTCCCGGTGCAGGCCGTCTACCGCGCCGTCGGCTACTTCGGCTCGCCGCTGCCCGGCGTGCCCTTCGACGAGCGCACCGGGGTCATCCCGAACCGCGAGGGCCAGGTGCTCGACGAGGACGGCACGCCGCTCCCCGGCGTCTACGCCACCGGGTGGATCAAGCGCGGACCCGTCGGTCTCATCGGCCACACGAAGTCCGACGCGATGGAGACCGTCCAGCACATCGTGAACGACCAGGCGTTCTGGTGGACCCCGGCGGACCCCTCGCCGGAGGCGGTGCCGGCACTGCTCCGCGAGCGGGGCGTGGACTACACCGACCTCGACGGTTGGCACGCCCTCGACGAGCACGAGCAGGCCCTCGGCGCCGTGGAGGGCCGCGAACGCATCAAGGTCGTGCCACGCGACGAGATGGTCGACGTCTCGCTGCGCCGCGCCGGCTCCGCCGCGGGTTGAGCACGCAGCGATGACCGCCGCACACCCCGCGCCGCCCGCCGCGATGCGGGGTGTGCTCGTTCCTCCGGGTCGACTGCAGGGGGTCGACGTCGCCCGGGCAGTCGCACTGCTCGGCATGATGGCCGCGCACATCGGCGGTATCGCCGACGAGTTCGACTGGGGCGACCCGACCACCTGGTCCGCGGTTGCGCACGGGCGCCCGTCGACGCTGTTCGCCGTGCTCGCGGGTGTCTCCATCGGCCTGACGAGCGGGCGGACCGCTCCGCCGGGGCCGCCGGTGATCGGTCGGGTGCGCGCACGGCTCGCGGTGCGCGCGGTCGCCGTCGTCGCCATCGGTCTCGCGCTCATGGCACTCGACACCCCGGTCTACGTCATCCTCCCGACGTACGGGGCGCTCTTCCTGCTCGTCCTGCCCGTCCTGCGACTGCGTCCGGTGTGGCTGCTCGTGATCGCGGCGGTGTGCGCGCTCCTGTCGCCGGTCGTCGCGCTCGCCTCGGTACCGCTGTACGCGGGCGCCGGCATGTGGGAGGTGCAGCTCGGACTCGTCTACCCCGTGGTCACCTTCCTGGCGTACGTCCTGGTCGGTCTCGCGGTCGCCAGGACCGGACTGGGGCCGGGCCGCCGGTACCCGGGCGCGCCAGCGGCGTCCGGGCCGAGCCGGTGGGAGGAGGGGCGGGGCACGCAGGTCGCGCTCCTCGCGTCCGGCGTGCTGGTCGCCCTCGCCGCGTACGCGATCGGGAACGTCCTGGCACCGGTCCCGGCCGACGCCGAGCTGGCGGCGTTCCCCGGGGTTCCTTGGGCGCCGGACGGCAGCGGGGGAGCGGCGGCGCTCGCGCAGCTGCTGCTGTCCCCGCGCGACCACTCGTCGTCGGTCGTCGACGTCGTCGGGACCGCCGGGGTCGCGGTGGCCGTGATCGCCCTCTGCACCCTGGTGTTCGACGGTCGTGGCCGGACGGTCGCGAGGTCCGCCTTCCCACTCGCCGCCGTGGGGTCGATGCCGTTGACGGTCTACGCGGGCCACCTCGTGGTGATCGCCCTGCTGCCGGAGTACCCGGAGTCGGGCGCCGCGTGGGCGTGGTTCGCCATCGGGTCGGTGCTCTTCGCGATGGTGTGGCGCACGTTCCTCGGGAGCGGGCCGCTCGAGCGTCTGGTCGCCCGGCTCACCGGGCTGGTGCCGGCCGCTCGGTGACTGACCGGCACCGCGGACGACCGAGCCCGCAGGAGGAGCCGTGCCGGGCCTCCCGGCCGGTGTTCCCTACTGCAGGGCGGCGGTGAGGCGCGCGACGTTGTCGAGGACCTGCGACCGCCGCGGCCGTTCGAGCCAGGCGTCGAGCGTGAGCTCGAAGGACGCGTCCTTGTAGGCCGCCTGCACGTCTCGCAGCGCGTCGACGAACCGCTTGCCGCGGACCATGACGGAGACCTCGAGGTTCAGGCTGAAGGACCGCATGTCCATGTTGCTCGACCCGATCACCGAGACGTCGTCGTCGATCGTGAAGTGCTTGGCGTGCAGGATCGTCGGAGCCCGGTACAGCCAGATCTTCACGCCGGCGCGGAGGAGCTCCTCGTAGTAGGAGCGTTGTGCGTGCCACGTCATCGCGTGGTCGCCCATCTCGCCGACGAACAGCTCGACCGCGACACCGCGCTGCGCGGTCGTGGTGATCGCGTAGAGCATGGAGTCGTCGGGCACGAAGTACGGCGAGGTGATCGAGACCTTCTCCTGCGCGGCGTAGAGGAGCGCGTTGAACAGGCGCAGGTTGTTCTCGCCGTCGAAGCCCGGACCGGACGGCACGACCTGGCAGTCGAGCGCGTCGCCGCGGTCGGCGCGGTGGACCGGGTCGCTCTCACGGAGCAGCAGCTCGTCGGTCTCGCTGTACCAGTCGGTCACGAACAGGGCGTTGAGGCCGGCGACGACCGGTCCCTCGAACCGGGCGAACAGGTCCTTGTAGACCATGCCCTTCTCGATGTGCGCCTTCAGGTCGTACGACGGGTCGATCAGGTTCTGCGAGCCGGTGAAGGCGACCGACCCGTCGATCACCATGATCTTCCGGTGGTTGCGCAGGTCCGGGCGCTGGAACTTCCCCTGCAGCGGCTGCAGCGGCAGCATGAGGTGCCACTCGATGTTCGCCCGGTCGAGGAACGCGAGCGTGTCCTTGTAGCCCGGGTACCCGCGGCTCGCCCAGTGGTCGAGCAGGAACCGGACCGTGACACCGCGGGCCTGGGCCCGGGCGAGCGCCTCGAAGTACGGCCGCGTGGTGTCGTCGAGGGTCGCGATGTAGAACTCGACGTGCACGAAGCGCCGCGCCCGGTCGATCTCGCGGGTCATCTCCCGCACCGACTCGTACGAGTCGGGGTAGAGCTCGGCGGAGTTGCCGCCGACGAGGGGCATCGCGCCCAGCTCGCGGTTGAGCGTCGTCACGCTCTCGAGCCACGGCGGCCACGGGTGGTCGCGCCGCACGCGTTCGATGCCCTCGGTCTGCTCGAGGATGTACGCGTTGATCTCGGTCTGCTTCTCGCGCCGCGACCTCGGCAGCTTCGTCGACCCGATGACCAGGAAGACGACGAACCCGATGTACGGGATGAGGAAGATCGCGAGCAGCCAGGCGGTCGCGGTCTGCGGCTTCCGGTTGTACGGGACGTAGATGATCGAGAAGACACGGATCGCCAGGTCCAGCAGGACCAGGAGAACGGTGATCGCGACGCCGAGCCAGTGCTCCACGACGTGCGGCGCTAGCGGAAGTTGATGAACTGCAACGGCACGTCGAACTCTTCACCCTTGAGGAGCTGGATCGTGTTCTGCAGGTCGTCACGGCTCTTCGACGAGACCCGGAGCTCGTCGCCCTGGATCTGGCTCTTGACGCTCTTGGGCGCGTTCGCGCGCAGGAAGGCGCCGATCTTCTTCGCGACGTCCTGCTCGATGCCGTTCTTGAACTTCACCTCGATGCGGTACTCCTTGCCCGAGGGGTAGGGGTCGCCGGCGTCGAGGCTCTTCAGGGAGATGTTCCGCTTGATCGCCTTGCTCTGCAGCACGTCGAGGACGGCCTTCGCGCGCTCCTCGGAGTTCGCCTTGATGAGCACGTCCTCGCCGCTGAAGGCGATGGACGCGTCGGCGCCCTTGAAGTCGTACCGCTGCTCGATCTCCTTGGCCGCCTGGTTGAGGGCGTTCTCCGCCTCCATCTTGTCGACCTTGCTGACCACGTCGAAGGAACTGTCTGCCATGCGGGACAGCCTAACGGCGCACGGCGGGCCCGGTTCGGCCCGCAGCTCGGCGGGGGATGCACGCACGGACGAGCGTGCGTGTGGAGGAACGTGCGGTCGCAGCGTGGTCACGAGCACCCTCCGAGATCCGCTATGCTCTTCAGCGCGCCTTCGGTTGGTGACAACACCGGCCGGGTGCGCACATGGCGAGTTACCCAAGCGGCCAAAGGGATCTGACTGTAAATCAGCCGGCGTAGCCTTCGGGGGTTCGAATCCCTCACTCGCCACGGTTCTCGGAACAGCCCCGTCCCTCCCGGACGGGGCTGTTCGCGTTCCGGGCTGTTCTCGGTCCGAGCCGGCCTCGGTGCGCGCCGTCACTGTGCGGCTGAGCGCGCACGTCGGGCAGGCTGGGGTCATGCCCGAGACGCTCACGCCCGCCCAGTTCGCCGACCTCGCCGAGTCCGTCGCCCGCGAGGCCGCGGCCCTCGCTGCCCGCCGTCGCGCGGAGGGGGTCGAGGTGGCCGACCGGAAGTCGAGCATCGTCGACGTCGTCACCGCGGCCGATCGGGAGGTCGAGGACCTCATCCGCACGCGCATCGCCCAGGCGCGCCCGGACGACGCGTTCCACGGCGAGGAGTCCGGGTCGGACGCCGGTTCGACGGGCGTCACCTGGGTCGTCGACCCGATCGACGGCACCGTCAACTACCTGTACGGCAGCGAGCAGTACGGCGTGAGCATCGGCGTCGTCCGGGGGAGTGCGGATCCCGTGACCTGGCAGGCGATCGCCGGCGTGGTCGTCGCACCCGCCACCGGCACCGTCTGGCGGGCCGTGTCGGGCGAGGGAGCGACGCGGGACGGAGTGCCGCTGGGGGTCGCCGCGCCGGCCTCGCTCGGCGAGGCGCTCGTCGCCACCGGGTTCGGCTACACCGCCGACCGCCGCCGGGAGCAGGTCGCGGTGCTGGCCGGCCTGATCGGCGAGGTGCGGGACGTGCGCCGGGCCGGAGCGGCATCGCTCGACTGCTGTGCCGTGGGTGCCGGGACGGTGGACGCGTACTACGAGCGCGGGATCAACCCGTGGGACATGGCGGCAGGGGCGGTCATCGCCGCGGAGGCCGGGGCGACCGTCCGCATCTGGGAGGCCGGCGGCACCCGCTCCTTCCTCTTCGCCGCACCCGCCGTGGCCGACGAGCTCGAGTCGCTCGTGCGTCGGCTCGAGGACGACGTGCTCGGCGCCTGACCGTCCGCTGCGCGGTGCACGGACGACGCGCCACGTGCCTCCCGGCGTCGGTGCACGGTCGTGCACCCGACTGGCGACGAGCCACGCCCCCTGCTAGCGTGCTGCAGTCCCGTTACCTGCTCGTTACCAACGAGCGCCCCGCGCCCCGATCAGGATCAGCTCCGAACACATGCCCCACGCCTCCCGGACGACCACGCAGACGCCCTCCCGCACCGACCCCGCGACCGCTCACGAGCCGGTCGTGCACCTGACCCGACGCGCCCGCATCGAGGCAGAGCGTCGGGCGGCAGCGACGCAGTCGTCCACCGTGGCAGGACTGTCCGACTCCCGGGAGCCAGGACTCGCGTCGCCCTCGTTCGACGATCTCGTCGCACCGTCGACGCCCGCGGCCCCCGTCTCGCCGATCGACCTCGCTCCGGTCTCCCCGGCCATGCCGGCTCCGTCGGCCGGGGCCGTGACGCCGCCCGCTCCTGCGTCCCCGGACGTCGCGCCCGTCGTCGACGCGACCCCCGCACCGACGCCCTCGACTGCCGTTCCCCGCCGGGTGCTCGGGCAGGTCCCGCCCGCGCGTCGGACCGGCCGCGTCACCCCCGCGGTGCACGTCGACCGCGCCACCCGCCACATTGCCGCCGTCCCGACGACCCCTGCCGCCGGGCGCGAGCAGGCCGTTCGCGGCAGCGCGTTCCGACGAGCCGCCTCCCGGGTGACCGCCGTGGGCGCCCTCCTCTTCGCCGCCGGCCTCGTCGTGTCGACGTCGCTCCCGGCGCAGGCGCTCTGGGTCCCGACGGCCGACTCGACCACGGCCCGCACGACCGCCGCCGGAGCCGCGCAGTCGCTCAGCGTCGGTGCGGCGGCCGGTGATGCCGAGACCGCGCGTGACCAGTACTCGGTGACGTCGGCGACGCAGTACAAGAACGTCGATGCGTCGTCGTTCTCGAACGACCCGAACGGTTCGATCCAGTGGCCGTTCCTCACCGGCGTGCCGATCACCTCGGGCTTCGGCGGCCGACAGGTCGCGGGCTGCTCGTTCTGCTCGACGAGCCACATGGGTGTCGACTTCGCTCCGGGCGAGGGCACACCGATCCGTTCCGTCGCGGCCGGCACGGTGATCAAGGTCCAGGCGCATGACGGCGGCTTCGGCAACGACGTGTGGGTGCAGCACGACGTCGACGGCAAGCAGTTCACCAGCGTCTACGGCCACATGAAGGACGGCACCTTCAAGGTCGTCAAGGGCCAGCAGGTCGCCGTCGGGGACGAGCTCGGCGAGGTCGGGTCGACCGGCAACTCGACGGGCCCGCACCTGCACCTGGAGATCCACGTCGACGGTGTCCCGGTGGACCCGCTGACCTGGCTGCGAGCCAACGCGAACTAGCGGGGGAGCGGCGGCACGCCCGGGCGTCACGTCCGGTTCCTGACCACCGTCGCGCGTCTGCTATTCTCGTGTGGTGCCGCCGAGCGGCACTCGCCCCGATAGCTCAGTGGTAGAGCACTTCCATGGTAAGGAAGGGGTCGTCAGTTCAATCCTGACTCGGGGCTCCGACCCGGAGCTGTTCTCGCTCCGGATCTCTGGCGGGGTAGCTCAGTTGGTTAGAGCACACGACTCATAATCGTGGGGTCACGGGTTCAAGTCCCGTCCTCGCTACCACAGGCCCGGCGGCCAGTTCGCCGGGCTTTCGTCGTTCCCGGGCTCCGCCGCGCGTCCGGTCCGACGGTTCTTTCCCATGACGAGTGCTGTGTCTGGTGGGATCGGGCATGCCTGGTGGTTCCGCTCGACCAGGTACGCCCGTTCACACCCGGTACGCCCGTTCTGCCGGGGGGCACCGGCAGCGCGCGCCGCAGCACGACACCGGCAGCGCGCGCCGGCAGCACGACACCGCAGCGCATCGGCAGCGCTCGAGCCACAGCGCGACGCCCGCGGCGCCGCCCTCGCCCCGACGGCCGACCGGACCGACGCCTCAGCGCGGGGGAGCGGTGAGCACGCCCGCTGCGCGGAGCGCCCGCTCGAGCGTCGCCTCGACCTGCCGCCACGCGCTCCGCCGCCTACCGGCACCGATGCTCCCGCCGGACACCGCCACGCCGTGCTGGGCATGCCGCAGCGTGATGGTGGTGGACGTGCCCGTGACCGTCGTCGAGACCTCGTAGCGCCGGAACTCGCGCGACGGGTGCACCAGTGCCCCGAGCAGGATCGTCAACAACCGGTTGCCGGTCGTCGCGGTGATCGTCCCACCCGTGGACTCCACCCGGTGCCCGGTCTCCCGGAGTGCTGCTCCGGCGACCTCCATGGCGGTGCACCGGTCTCCCGTGTGCACCGCGTACTCCGTCGTGTGCTCCATGCGTCCCTCCCCGAACCCGGAGTCGTCCCCGCTGCGTCCCCCCGGACGCCGTGCGGTGATCATAGCCGATGCAAGCTCATGAACAGGGGGCGTGTCGCGGGTGCTCGGTAGACTCTCCCTCGTGTCTGTGAACCCCGAGCTCGTCGGCAGGACGTTCCCGCCGGCCCCGCCCTACCTGGTCGGTCGTGAGAAGGTGCGCGAGTTCTCGCGCGCCGTGTTCGCGACGAACCCGATCCACCACGAGCCCGAGGCGGCCCGCGCCGCCGGGTACGCCGACGTCGTCGCGCCGCCGACCTTCGCGGTCGTCGTGCAGGAGGCGACGCTCGCGCAGCTCCTGGCCGAGCCCGACGCCGGCATCGACTTCTCCCGCGTCGTGCACGGCGAGCAGTCCTTCACCTACGACCGGGCGATCGTCGCCGGCGACGAACTCACCGCCACCCTCACCGTCACGAGCGTGAAGACCCTCGGCGGCAACGCGATGGTGACGGCCGAGAGCACGATGAACGACGCCACGGGGGAGCACGTCGTCACGGCGACCTCCACCCTCGTGGTCCGAGGAGACGACGCATGACCACCGCCCCCGTCACCGCACTCGAGGTCGGCACCGTCGTCGCCGAGCGCGAGGTCCACCTGACCCGCGACTCGCTCGTCCGCTACGCCGGCGCCTCGGGGGACTTCAACCCGATCCACTACCGCGACGACGTGGCCGCGTCCGTCGGGCTGCCCGGCGTCCTCGCCCACGGCATGCTCACGATGGGCCTCGCGGTCCAGCCCGTCTCCGAGTGGCTCGGCGACCGCGGCTGGGTCCAGCGCTACGGCGTCCGGTTCACCCGCCCCGTGGTGGTCGACCCGGAGCAGGGTGCGACCGTCGGCGTGGTCGCCAAGGTCGGCACCGTCGACGGCGAGGGTCGCCCGCAGCGCATCGACCTCACCGTGACGGCCGCCGGGCAGACCGTGCTCGGCAAGGCGCAGGTCACGGTGGTGTTCCACTGACCGGGGGGACGCGGCTGGCCGACCTCACCACGTTCCGCGTGGGCGGCCCCGCTGCGACGCTGCTGACCGCGGAGACCACCGACGAGCTCGTCGCCCACGCGCGCACCGCGTGGCAGGACGACGAGTGGCTCGTGGTCGGGGGTGGCAGCAACCTGCTCGTCGCCGACGAGGGCTTCGCGGGCACCGTGGTGCTCGTGCGCACGCACGGGCTGGCCGCGGAGCCGGACGCCGACGGCGTCACCGTCCGCGTCGCGGCCGGCGAGCCCTGGGACCGGTTCGTCGCGACGACCGTCGAGAACGGGTGGACCGGCCTGGAGGCGCTCAGCGGCATCCCGGGCACCGTCGGCGCCGCCCCCGTGCAGAACATCGGCGCCTACGGGGTCGAGCTCTCCGACGTGCTCACCCGGATCGAGTTCCTCGACGCGTCGACGGGGGAGCGCACGTGGGTCGGCGCGGCCGAGCTGGCGCTCGGCTACCGGACGTCGACGCTCAAGCACGGGCGACGGGGGGTCGTCCTCACCGTGGAGTTCCGCCTCGGCACGACCGTCGACGAGGGGGTCCCGGTGCGCTACGCCCAGCTCGCCGGCTCGCTCGGCGTCGACCTCGGCACCCCGGTCGACCCGATGACGATCCGGACGACGGTGCTCGGCCTGCGGTCCTCGAAGGGCATGGTGCTCGACGCCGACGACCCGGACACGTGGAGCGCCGGGTCGTTCTTCACGAACCCCATCGTGTCGGCGGCCTTCGCCGAGACGTTGCCCACCGAGGCCCCGCGCTGGCCGGCCGGCGACGACGTGAAGCTCAGCGCAGCCTGGCTCATCGAGCACGCCGGGGTCCACCGCGGGTACGCAGTGCCCGGGTCGCACGCGGGGATCTCGTCGAAGCACACCCTGGCGCTCACGAACCGCGGTGGCGCGACGGCGGCGCAGGTCGCCGAGCTGGCGCGCTACGTGCAGGTGACCGTCCTCAACCGCTTCGGGGTCGCGCTGGTCCCGGAGCCGGTGGTGGTCGGGGACCTGCTCGCCGCGAGCTGACCGCCGGACGTGCTCCGGCCCGCCCGGACGGCCGACGCGGTCTCGCGGAACGCGACGTGGGCGGTTCCTCGCAGCGACGTACCGTCGCGAGGAACCGCCCACGTCGCGTGGTGCGGTGTGGCCTAGGCGGAGAAGAACTCCGCCAGGCGGCGGACGCCCTCGGCGATGTCGTCGTCGCCGAGCGCGTACGACATCCGGATGTAGCCGGACGGGCCGAACGCCTCGCCAGGGACGACCGCGACCTCGGCGTGCTCGAGGATCAGGTCCGCGAGTTCGAGCGTCGTCGTGGGGGTCGAGCCGGCCCACTCGCGGCCGAGCAGCGCCGTGACGTCCGGGTACACGTAGAAGGCGCCCTTCGGCGTCGGCGTGACGAAGCCCGGGATCGCGTTGAGCCCCTCGACGATGGTGCGACGGCGACGGTCGAACGCCTCGCGCATCGCCTCGACGGGCTCCTGCGGGCCGGTCAGTGCGGCGATCGCGGCACGCTGTGACACGTTCGCGACGTTCGAGGACAGGTGCGACTGCAGGTTGGAAGCGGCCTTGACGGCGTCAGCCGGCCCGATGAACCACCCGACCCGCCAGCCGGTCATCGCGTAGGTCTTGGCGACACCGTTCACCAGGATCGTGGTGTCGGCGAGGGCCGGGACCGCCTCGAGGACGCCCGTGAACCGGACGTCGTCGTAGACCAGGTCCTGGTAGATCTCGTCGCTGATCACCCAGATGCCGTGCTCGAGCGCCCACTCGCCGATCGCCTTCGTCTGCTCGGCGGAGTACACCGAGCCGGTCGGGTTCGACGGCGAGCAGAACAGGAGCGCCTTGGTGTGCGGCGTGCGCGCGGCCTCCAGCTGCTCGACCGTGACGAGGTAGTCCTGGTCACTGCCGGCGAAGACCTCGACCGGCGTGCCACCGGCCAGGCGGATCGCCTCCGGGTAGGTGGTCCAGTACGGGGCGGGGAGCAGGACCTCGTCGCCCTCGTCGACGATCGTCTGGAACGCCTGGTAGACGGCTTGCTTGCCGCCGTTCGTGACGATGACCTGCGACGGGTCGACGACGACGCCGGACTCGCGGGCGGTCTTCTCGGCGATCGCACGCTTCAGCTCAGGGAGGCCGGTGGCCGGCGTGTAGCGGTGGTTCGCGGGGTCCTGGACGGCGAGGACGGCCGCCTCGACGACGTGCCGTGGCGTCGCGAAGTCCGGCTCGCCGGCGGCGAAGGAGATGACCGGACGGCCGGCGGCCTTGAGCGCCTTGGCCTTCGCATCGACCTTGAGCGTCGCCGACTCGGCGATCGCGGCGATGCGCGAGGCGATGCGCGGTCGGTCGGTGGTCGCGTCGACGGCGTGCTGGACGGACTCGTGGGCGGTGGACTCGGGGCCGGGGGCTGCGGTGCTCACGGCCGCCAGCCTACCGGCGCGGCACGCCGGGGAGGCGGCCAAGTGGACAGCGTGTGACGGACTCCCGTACACTCGACCACCGGTGCACGGAACGGTGACGGAACGTGCCCGGGGGTTCAACCCCTCCTAGGGCGGTGGCTCAATTGGTAGAGCAGCGGTCTCCAAAACCGCAGGTTGCAGGTTCGAGTCCTGTCCGCCCTGCAAGTCTGGAAGGTGTGAAGTTGGCGAGCAAGGACATGGAAACGACGACGGACGACGTCGTCGCGAAGGCGAAGGCCGACCGCGCCAAGCGCGGTGGCCCGTTCGCTGCCATCGCCCTCTTCATCCGCCAGGTCATCGGCGAGCTCCGCAAGGTCGTCACGCCGACACGCAAGGAGCTGTTCAGCTACACCGGTGTCGTGCTCGTCTTCGTCGTCGTGATGATGATCCTGGTGTCGATCCTCGACTTCGTCTTCGGTCTCGGCGTCGGGTACGTCTTCGGCAACGGTCCCACGGTCTGACCCGACCTCGGCCGGCCGAGTGACGGCTGGTAGGCGTCCGTGCACCTGGCTGGATCCCGACAGGAGTACGGTCGCCCCGAGACGGCGACGGATGCGTACCGCTCCGACCGAACACCCGATCCGCACCACCGAACGGAAAGAATCGACAGTGTCTGACAACTCCCGCGACGACATCGACCTCGCCACGGCTGCCGAGCAGTCCTCCGAGGTCGAGGAGAACCAGGAAGGCGACGTCGAGACGAGCGAGGGCCGTTCGGTCGAGTCCGCCGAAGAGCGCGCCATCTCGGTCGAGGACGAGGACGACGAGTCCCTCGGCCTGAGCGACGAGCCGGACGACGGCACGGTCGACGCCTCCATCGACGAGGCCCTCGCCGCGCTGGCCGAGTCCCGCGACCCCGAGGCCGACGCGGTCGTCGACGACGCGCTCGAGATCGACTCCGCCGACGAGGCCGAAGCCGCCGTCGAGGCGGTCGAGGACGAGGAGGAGTCCGAGCTCGAGGAGGCCACCGCGGCCGAGGCGAACGAGACGCTCGCCGCGGACGAGGCGCTGGACGACACCGAGGCCGAGGAGTCCGAGGTCGACCCGTACGAGGCGTTCAAGGCCGAGCTGCGGATGAAGCCGGGCAAGTGGTACGTCATCCACTCGTACGCGGGCTTCGAACGCCGCGTGAAGTCGAACATCGAGAACCGCATGGTCTCGATGTCGATGGAGGACTCCATCTACCAGGTCGAGGTCCCGATGGAGGACGTCGTCGAGATCAAGAACGGGCAGCGCAAGCTGGTCACCCGCGTCCGGATCCCCTCGTACGTGCTCGTCCGCATGGACCTCAACGAGGACTCGTGGTCCGTCGTCCGGCACACCCCCGGTGTGACGGGCTTCGTCGGCAACGCGCACAACCCGACGCCGCTCCGGTTCGACGAGGCGTTCGGCATGCTGAAGTCCCTGGTCCAGGTCGCCGAGGCCGCTCCGGCCAAGGGTGGCGCGAAGTCCGGCGGTGCCGCCCAGGCCCAGCCGCAGGCCGAGGTCGACTTCGAGATCGGGGAGACCATCACCATCAAGGAAGGCTCGTTCGCGGGCCTGCCGGGTTCGATCTCGGAGATCAAGCCGGAGAGCGGCAAGCTCACCGTCCTCGTCTCGCTGTTCGAGCGCGAGACCCCGGTCGAGCTGAGCTTCGACCAGGTCACCAAGCTCTAGATCGTCCCCACCCGTCGACCCGGTCCTGGTGATCGGGTAGACTATTGAGGTTTGGCCCCGCGTGCTGAGGCATGCGGGGCTTCACCGCGGTCCGGATCCGCCGGGCCAGCGGGAGAGTGCACGGATCCCCGTGCGTTCGATTCCAGGAGGAAGCACAACATGGCACCGAAGAAGAAGGTCACGGGCCTCATCAAGCTGCAGATCAACGCGGGCGCCGCCAACCCGGCCCCGCCGATCGGTCCTGCGCTCGGTCAGCACGGCGTGAACATCATGGAGTTCTGCAAGGCGTACAACGCCGCGACCGAGTCGCAGCGCGGGAACGTCGTGCCGGTCGAGATCACCGTCTACGAGGACCGTTCGTTCACGTTCGTCCTCAAGACCCCGCCGGCCGCAGAGCTGATCAAGAAGGCCGCGGGTGTGCAGAAGGGGTCCTCGACCCCGCACACGGTCAAGGTCGCGAAGATCTCGATGGACCAGGTCCGTCAGATCGCCGAGACCAAGCAGGCCGACCTGAACGCCAACGACATCGAGCAGGCCGCGAAGATCATCGCCGGCACCGCTCGTTCGATGGGCATCACGGTCGAGGCGTAAGCCTCAGCGCTCCACACACCCCGACCCCTCCCCGTGGGAGAGCCTCGCCGGCTCGTCAACCACGTAGCTCTGCAAGGAGAACACCATGGCGAAGAAGTCCAAGGCCTACCAGGCCGCGGCCGCGAAGATCGAGGCCGACAAGTTCTACACCCCGACCGAGGCAGTCGCCCTCGCGAAGGAGACCGGCTCGGCGAAGACCGACTCCACGGTCGAGGTCGCGCTGAAGCTCGGCGTCGACCCGCGCAAGGCCGACCAGATGGTCCGCGGCACCGTCATCCTGCCGCACGGTACGGGCAAGACCGCCCGCGTCATCGTCTTCGCGGTGGGCGCTGCGGCCGAGGCCGCCATCGCCGCCGGGGC
Organism: Curtobacterium sp. MCSS17_007; assembly: GCF_003234175.2. Lineage (NCBI taxonomy): Bacteria > Bacillati > Actinomycetota > Actinomycetes > Micrococcales > Microbacteriaceae > Curtobacterium > Curtobacterium sp. MCSS17_007. The sequence continues at coordinate 2,303,488 of NZ_CP126257.1, read as the reverse complement.
CGACGAGGTCGGTGGCGACGAGCTCATCGCGAAGGTGGCCGAGGGCTACACCGCGTTCGACTCCGCCGTCGCCACGCCGGAGCTCATGGGCAAGGTCGGTCGACTCGGCAAGGTGCTCGGCCCGCGTGGCCTCATGCCCAACCCGAAGACCGGCACCGTGACCCCGAACGTCGCGCAGGCCGTCAACGACATCAAGGGCGGCAAGATCGAGTTCCGCGTCGACAAGCACGCCAACGTGCACTTCGTCGTCGGCAAGGCCTCGTTCACGCCGGAGCAGCTCGACGAGAACATCTCGGCCGCGCTCGAGGAGATCGTCCGCCTCAAGCCGTCCGCCTCGAAGGGTCGCTACATCATGAAGGGCGCCGTCTCGACGACCTTCGGACCGGGCATCCCGCTCGACGTCAACGCCATCTGATCCACTGATCGGATCGAAGGACCCGCACCGTATCGGTGCGGGTCCTTCTGCGTTCCCGGCTGTCGAGCCGGCCCCGCTGTACGCGGTGCTCGACTGGCTGCTGTCCTCCGACCGGGCGCTCCGGCGTGGTGGCGCTGTCCTGCCTCGGCATCGCGGTCTCCACCGGGCTGATGGGCATCCTCGCGGTGGGACGAGCCGACTGCGCCCGGTGGGGTCTAGACCCGGAACGCCCGCAGCTTGTCGAGCACGAGGTCGGCGAGCTGCACGAGACCACGGATCTGGTCGTCGTCCCGGTCGACCCACCGGCACTCGGGCTCGTCAGCCACAGGCACGAAGTCGTCGTGCCGTTCCCAGACGAACAGGGTCCGCTCGGCGCCGAGCACGTACTGCTGCCACCACACCTGCCGCAGGTAGTGCCGGGGGATGCTCCGCCAGGCCTTGCCGGTCGTCTTGATCTCGGCGAGCACGAGGCGCTGCGACGCGTCGTACCCGACCCCGTCCGGGGTCGCCAGGTGGGCGCGGTTGGTGCTGGCGTGGAACAGGTGCGCGGACGGCTCGATGCCGTGCGTCGCCGCGACCCAGGCGGCGATGACCGGTTCGCGGTCCTTGCCGTGCTCGGTCCACGCGTTGCCCGAGAACCGGGAGCCGTAGCGCTTGTCGGCGACGACGGCCTCGACGGCGCGGAGCGAGGCCAGCCGCGCGACGTCGGTGGCGGTGATGCCCATCGCTCGGGCGCGCAGCCACGCGACGCGGTCGGACGAGTGCGCGACGATGCGCTCGGTGTGGCCGCGGAGGGCGGTGAAGGCGCCACGGGCCGGCATGTGTGCGGGGGACGCTCCGCGTGCCGTGACCGGTGCCGGTGGTGCCGACCGTGTGCCGGACGCAGCCGACGTGGTGGACGCGGGGCGTTCCTCCAGGCCGGGGTCCAGGTCGCCCCACAGGGTGGGCTGCACGATCGTCACCCGACGATTCTCACCCCGCGGGCCGACACGGCGCGAACCGACGCGCGCGGTGTCCGCGCTCAGGAGACGAGCGCGCGGTGCTCCGCGAAGGCGACGAGCTCGTCGACGCCGGCGGGGGAGAGCGCGTACCCGATCGCGAGCGCCGCGGCGCCCTGGAGTGCGGCGAGCGACCCGGCACGGGACTGCGCGATGACGAGGTGCTCGGTGGCGAGGGGCATCGACCGGGCGTAGACGACCTCGCGGACCCCGGCGAGCAGGTGCTCCCCGGCACGCGTGATCGATCCGCCGAGCGCGATCACCGAGGGGTTCACCAGGGAGACACAGGTGGCGAGGACCTCACCGATGTCACGCCCGGCCTGGCGGACGGCTCCGATCGCGTCGAGCTCGGACCGGTTCACGAGGTCGATGACGTCACCGCTCGTGTGCACGTCGTGGCCCTTCGCGCGCAGTGCGCGGGCGATGGCGGGACCGGAGGCGACGGCCTCGAGGCACCCGGTGTTGCCGCAGTGGCACGGGACGTCACCCGCGCGGGAGACCCGGACGTGCCCGATGTCGCCCGCGGTGCCCTGCGCCCCACGACGGAGCTGCCCGTCGGAGACGATGCCGGAGCCGATGCCCGTCGCCACCTTCACGAACAGCAGGTGGTCGACGTCCGGCCACCCGTGCTCGCGTTCGCCGAGCGCCGCGATGTTCACGTCGTTGTCGAGCAGCACGTGCGCGGCGACGTGCCCCCGCAGCCACCCCGGCACGTCGAAGCCGTCCCACCCGGGCATGATCGGCGGGTTCGCCGGGCGCCCCGTCGAGAACTCGACCGGGCCGGGCACGCCGATGCCGATCGCGACGACGTCCTCGCGGACGCGCCCCACCTCGGCCAGCAGTTCGTCGATCGTCTCGACGAGCCAGCTCAGCGTGGGGACCGGGCCGGCGGCGATGTCGATCCGTGCCTCGCGCGTGGCGAGGGGCGACGCGACCAGGTCGGTCACGGCGACGCGACCGTGCGATGCGCCGAGGTCGGCCGCGATGACGAGGCGGGCGCGGGGCACGAGGGCAACCTGCGCGGGCGGCCGACCGCCGGTCGACGCAGCCGTCTCGACGGCACCCACGAGCCCCACGTCGATGAGGGCGTCGAGGCGCACGGCGATCGTCGAGCGTGCCAGTCCTGTCAGGGCGGCGAGCTCCGCCCGGGTCCGCGGCACGCCGTCGCGGAGGATCTGGAAGAGCTCGCTCGTCCCGACCGGAGGCGACGCTGCCGTCCGGGTGAAGTCGACCATGTCGGGAGTGAAGCACACATCGAACGCACCGCGCAACGAAGATTGTCGAGGAGGTCGCAACTTTTGCTTGACCGCCGACAGAAGCGGCCATAGTGTGACGCTCGATCACTGACGATCCACCATCTCGACGAGGAGAACACCTGGTGACGCAACCCCTCTCGGTCCAGCTCTACACGGTGCGGGACGCCCTCTCGGCGGACCTGCCCGGCACGCTCCAGCGCATCGCCTCCATCGGCTACACGAACGTCGAGGCCTTCGGCTTCGTCGACCGCGCCGAGGAGCTCCGGGACGCCCTGGCCGCCGCCGGCCTGCAGGCACCCAGCGGCCACGCGCGGCTCCTGGACGCCGGCGAGCAGGACCTCGAGCGCATCCTCCACGCGAGCACCACCATCGGGCTGGGCACGCTGATCGACCCGCACATCGACGAGACACGCTGGACGACGCGCGAGGACGTCGAGGCCATCGCCCGCGAGCTGAGCGCCCTCGCCCCCCGGGCCGCGGACCACGGGCTCGTGCTCGGCTACCACAACCACGCGTTCGAGTTCTCGAACCGCATCGACGGGGTCAGCGCGTACGAGGTCTTCGCCGACGCCCTGTCCGACGACGTCGTGCTCGAGCTCGACACCTACTGGGTGCGGGTCGGCGGCGACGACCCGGTGGCGATCATCGGCAAGTACGGCGACAAGGTGCAGTTCCTGCACGTCAAGGACGGCGACGGCTCGCACGACGACAAGCAGCAGGTCGCCGTCGGTGACGGGGTCATGCCGATCCGCGAGATCGTCGCCGCCGCGCCGGACGCGCTGCACGTCGTCGAGCTCGACGACCACGAGGGCGACGTGTTCCAGGCCGTCGCCGACTCCTACACGTTCCTCCAGGGGGCACGTGCATGACCGACACCGCAGTGGACCAGCAGGCCGTCGGGACGACGAGGACCGGCCCGGTCGGTGTCGGCGTCATCGGGGCCGGGGTCATCTCCGACCAGTACCTGTCGAACCTGACGGTGTTCCCCGACGTCGTCGTCCGCTTCATCGCCGACATCGACGAGCCGCGTGCCGCCGCCCAGGCCGAGAAGTGGGGCGTCGCCGGGTCCGGGTCCGTCGAACAGCTCCTCGCCGACGACGACATCGAGATCGTCGTGAACCTCACGATCCCCGCCGCCCACGTCGAGGTCGCCCTGCAGGCGCTCGCCGCCGGCAAGCACGTCTGGGGTGAGAAGCCCTACGCCCTCGACCGGGAGAGCGCCGCGCAGCTCCGCGACGCGGCCGCCGCGGCCGGCAGGACCGTCAGCGTCGCGCCGGACACGTTCCTCGGCGCCGGGCTGCAGACCGCCCTGCGCACCATCCGCGAGGGCCGGATCGGGACGCCCCTGAACGGACTGACGCTCTTCCAGAGCCCCGGTCCGGAGTCGTGGCACCCGAGCCCCGAGTTCCTGTTCGCGTACGGTGCGGGTCCGCTGTTCGACATCGGCCCGTACTACATCACGACGCTCGTGCAGGCGTTCGGGCCGGTCGCGAAGGTCACCGCCACGGCCTCGAGGTCGCGCGCGACCCGCACCATCGGGTCCGGTCCGAAGGCGGGCACCGAGTTCCCGGTGGACGTGCCGACGAACCACTCCGCGCTCATCCAGTTCGAGGACGGTGGCAGCGCCCAGAGCGTCTTCTCCTTCGAGTCGGACCGCGGCCGCACCGGCTTCGTCGAGATCGCGGGGGAGACCGGCACGGTCGTCTTCCCGGACCCGAACGAGTTCGACGGCGACACGCAGCTGTACGCCCACGGCACCGAGGAGCCGGAGACCATCCCGGCCGTCGGCTCCACCTACTCGCGCGGCACGGGCGTGGTCGACCTCGCCCGCTCGCTCCGCGCCGGCCAGGACAACCGGGTCCCCGGTGCCCTCGCCTTCCACGTCCTCGACGTCATGGTCTCCATCGCCGAGGCAGCAGAACGTGGTGAGACGGTGCTCGTCGAGAGCACCGTCGAGCCCTCCCCGACCCTCCCCGAGGGCTGGGACCCCGCGGAGTCGACCCTGTCCTGACCAGGACGGGGCGGACACCGCCCGCGGGCCGGCGCCGACGTCGGCCCGCACCGACACAGCAGCACCCGACACGCACCACCCTTCGCACCATCTCAACGACGAGAAAGTAGAGAGTCATGCGCACTGCCATCCGCGCACTGGCCATCACCGCGGCCGCGGCACTCACCGTGACCGGCCTGACGGCCTGCTCCTCCGGGTCGTCCGGTTCCTCCGGCGACTCGAAGACGCTCACGTACTGGGCGTCGAACCAGGGCACGTCCCTGCAGAACGACAAGGAGGTGCTCACCCCCGTCCTCGAGAAGTTCACCGAGGAGACCGGGATCAAGGTGGACCTCCAGGTCATCGGTTGGAACGACCTGCAGAACAAGATCCAGACCGCCGTCACCTCGGGTCAGGGGCCTGACGTCGTCAACATCGGCAACACCTGGGCGACCTCGCTCCAGGCCACCGGCGCCTTCCAGGAGTTCGGCGACGCGGAGATGAAGGCCATCGGCGGCGCCGACAAGTTCGGCAAGGTCGCGCTCTCCACCGGCGGCGCCCCGGGTGAGACCGTCACGAGCGTCCCGCTCTACGGTCTCGCCTACGGCCTGTACTACAACAAGCAGATGCTCGCCGACGCCGGCATCACGCCCCCCACCACGTGGGAGGAAATGGTCGAGGACGCGAAGAAGCTGACCGCCGACGGCAAGTACGGCTTCAGCCTCGCGGGCGGCTCCTACACGGAGAACTCGCACTTCGCGTTCATCAACTCGGCCCAGAACGGGGGCGAGTGGTTCGACGAGGACGGCAAGCCGACCTTCACGTCGAAGGCGAACGTCGAGGGCATCAAGCGCTACCTGGACCTCATGCAGGACGCGAAGGTCGCGAACCCCTCGAACGCGCAGTACGACAACGCAACGCAGTCGACCACCGACTTCGCCAAGAAGAAGGCCGCGTTCATCCTCAACCAGAACAACGCGAACGCGACGATCGAGTCCCTCGGCATGAAGTCGGACGAGTACGGCGTGGTCGCACTGCCGGCGCCGGAGGGCGGCAAGGAGATCGCCAGCTTCCCGGCCGGTATCAACCTGTCGATCTTCAAGAACACGAAGAACAAGGACGGCGCGCTGGAGTTCGTCAAGTACATGACGAGCATGGACACGCAGACGACGCTGGACAAGCCGTACTCGGCGCTGCCGGTGCTCGCCGAGGCTGCTGACTCCGTGACGGACGAGCAGACCAAGACGTTCCTCGACATCTACAACAACAAGGCGAAGCCGCTCCCGCTGGTGCCCGCCGAGGACCAGTTCGAGTCGACGGTCGGCAAGGCGATGAACGACATGTTCGCCAAGATCGCCACCGGCTCGACGGTGTCCGAGAGCGACATCAAGTCGGCGCTGCAGACGGCTCAGGACCAGGTGTCCCAGGCCGCCGGTTGATCCGTCCGGAGGCCCGGGTCGCGTCCGCAGGACGCGTCCGGGCCTCCGCCCCTCGCCTGGTCACCGCCGCGCACCGTCCGCGCCGACGCACCAGCAGCCCCGCACCCGGCCCACGCGCCGGGGGTGAGCCGATCGGCTCACGTCTGCCGTTCCTCCCGGCCGCTGCCACGGTCGGACGGACGAAGCACCCGATCCCATCCTCGCCGGAAGGCCACCACCCATGTCCACCTCGGTCCTGCCCGACTCCGAGCGCATCGACCTGACCCACACGAAGGCCCCGACGCTGTCGGGGCCCCAGCCGGGTCGGAAGCCGAAGCGCCACTGGCTGCCGTACGCGCTCGTCGCGCCGGCCATCCTGTTCGAGCTGCTCATCCACATCGTGCCGATGCTCGTCGGCATCTGGATCTCGTTCATCCAGCTCACCAAGTACTTCATCGCGAACTGGGGTGCGGCGCCCTTCGCCGGGTTCCGCAACTACTCGGTCGTCGTCGACTTCGACCAGGCGATCGGCAAGGGCGTCCTCAACTCGTTCCTCGTCACCTGCGCCTTCACGGTGCTCGTGGTCGGGCTGTCGTGGGTCCTCGGCATGGCCGCCGCGGTCGCGCTGCAGAAGCCGTTCGCCGGCCGGGGCCTGTTCCGCACGCTGTTCCTCGTGCCGTACGCGCTGCCGATGTACGCGGGCGTGATCACGTGGAAGTTCATGTTCCAGCGCGACACCGGGGCGTTGAACCACCTGCTCGTCGACCAGCTCGGGCTGTTCGGCGGGAGCGCACCGTTCTGGCTCATCGGCAACAACGCCTTCGTCGCCGTCGTCGTGGTGGCGATCTGGAAGACCTGGCCGTTCGCCTTCCTCATGCTCATGGCCGGCCTGCAGTCCGTGCCGAACGACGTCTACGAGGCCGCGTCCGTCGACGGTGCGAAGCCCTTCCGCCAGTGGCGGTCGATCACCCTGCCGATGGTGCGTCCGGTGAACGTGACGCTCGTGCTCGTGATGTTCCTCTGGACGTTCAACGACTTCAACACGCCGTTCGTGCTCTTCGGCTCGACCGCGCAGCCCCCGGCGGCCGACCTGCTCAGCTTCCACATCTACAACGCGTCGTTCATCACCTGGAACTTCGGCTCCGGTGCCGCGATGAGCGTCCTGCTCCTCATCTTCCTGCTCATCGTCACGGGCATCTACCTGGCCGTGACCAACCGGAGGTCCGTCCGTGCGTGAGACAGTCGGCGCCAAGTCCTTCAAGATCGTCACCCTGGTCGTCCTGACCCTGTTCACGGTCGTCCCGCTCTACGTCATGGTCACGACGGCGATGAAGCCGCTCGGTGACGTGCAGGACAACTTCACCTGGATCCCCTCGAACATCACGATCCAGCCGTTCATCGACATGTGGTCGACGGTGCCGCTGGGCCGGTACTTCATCAACTCCCTGGTGGTCTGCACGGTCGCCACGGTGTTCTCGCTCATCATCGCGACGTTCGCCGCCTACGGCGTCTCGCGCTGGAACTTCAAGGGCAAGAGCGCCTTCACGACCGCCGTGCTGTCGACGCAGATGTTCCCGGGCGTGCTGTTCCTGCTCCCGCTGTTCCTCATCTTCACGAACCTCGGGAACGCGATCGGCGTCCAGCTCGTCGGGTCGTGGCTCGGCCTCATCATCACGTACCTGACCTTCACGCTCCCGTTCTCGATCTGGATGCTCGCGGGCTACTTCGAGACCATCCCGCGTGAGCTCGACGAGGCCGCGATGGTCGACGGCTCCGGCCCGATGGGCGCCCTGTTCCGGGTCATCCTGCCGTCGGCCCGTCCGGGGCTCGTGGCGGTCGGCATCTACTCGTTCATGACGGCCTGGGGCGAGGTCCTCTTCGCGTCGGTCATGACGAACGGTCTCGGCTCGACCCTGGCGGTCGGTCTGCAGCAGTACTCGACGCAGACCAACGTGTACTGGAACCAGGTCATGGCGGCGTCCCTCGTGGTGTCGATCCCCGTGGTGCTGGCGTTCCTCATCGTGCAGCGCCAGTTCGTGGCCGGCCTCACCGCAGGTGCGGTGAAGTAGGCGCGGCTCGGGCTCGGGCTCGGGCCCGGGCTCGGGCTCGCGGTTCGGGCTCGGGCTCGCGGCTCGGGCTCGGGCTCGGGCTCGCGGCTCGGGCTCGGGCTCGATCGGTTCCGCGGAAGCGACAGATTGCCGGCAACCATCGCTAGCAATCTGTCGCTTTCGCGCATCAGACAGGATGGACACATGAGCGAGAACCGCGGACGGCAGCTGCTGCCGGGGCAGACCAGCCGGGTGCACGTGTACGACGTGGACGCGCGCACGAGTCGGCTCGTGTTCGAGTCGCGGACGCTGCTCGTCGAGGCGCCGAACGTCCTCGACGACGGCACGCTCGTGCTGAACGGCGACGGGGACCTGTGGCTGCTGCCGCTCCCGGCGCCCGGCGAGGACGGCGTGCTCGACGAGACCGCCCTCGTCCGCGTGCCGATGCCCGGTGTCGACGAGATCAACAACGACCACGTGCTCGACCCCACCGCAGACTCGGTCGTGGTGAGCGCCCGCGACGGCGAGCTCTACCGCGTCCCGCTGCCCGAGGGCGGCTCGGCGGCCCGCATCACCGACACCACCGCGGTGCTGCCGGTCGTCCGCAAGTACTACCTGCACGGGATCGCACCGGATGGATCGGCGCTCGCCGCGATCGTGGGGGAGCGCACCCCGGAGGGCGTCTGGACCACCGACGTCGCCCTCGTCGACCCGTCGTCGGGCGACACGACCTTCCTGACGCGCGACGCGCACCCGGACGACGGCTGCGCGATCAGCCCGGACGGCCGCACGGTGCTGTTCAACACGGAGCGGTTCACCCCGGGCACCGCGCAGCTCGCCGCACTCCGCCTCGACGAGGGGTCGTCGCCCGTGTCCATCACCGGCGACGAGCGGGTGAACTGGTTCCCGCACCTGTCGCCGGACGGCACGCACCTGCTCTACCTGTCGTACGAGCCCGGCGTGCAGGGCCACCCCGCCGACCACCGCGTGGAGCTCCGCCTGCTCCCCGGGTCCCTGACCCGCGGGGCCCGCATCGCCGTCGTGCCGGAGACGCTCGTCACGCTCGACGGCGGGCAGGGCACCGTCAACGTGCCGCCGTGGTCCCCGGACTCGGCGTGGTTCGCGTACTGCGACTACCCGGTGGGCGGCTGACGGCTGCCCGGAGGCACGACGGCGACCGCGCGAGACCCGGCTCTGGCTCGGGCGCGGGCGCGGGTGCGGGTGCGGGTGCGGGTCGGACTCGGCCTGCCGGTGCGCGGGAGGGCCGCGGCGGGACCCCCGGTGATCCACAGGGCGCCGAGGGCTGCTCCTCAGACGGCTCATAGGAACCTCTCCGATCCTCGGAACGTGACCGTCTCCCAGCCCGCCGCAGCTCCTCGTCTCACCCGCGCCGACGGCACCCCGTTGCGCATCCTCGTCGTCGACGACGAGGCCAGCCTCACCGACCTGCTCTCGATGGCGCTCCGCTACGAGGGTTGGGACGTGAAGAGCGCGAACGGCGGGCAGGAGGCGCTGACCACGGCACGCGAGTGGAAGCCCGACGCCATGGTGCTCGACGTGATGATGCCGGACCTCGACGGGCTGCAGGTGCTCGGACGGCTCCGCCAGAACAACGACGACACCCCGGTGCTGTTCCTCACCGCGAAGGACTCCGTCGAGGACCGGGTCACCGGGCTGACCGCGGGCGGCGACGACTACGTCACGAAGCCGTTCTCGCTGGAGGAGGTCGTGGCGCGCCTCCGCGGCCTCATCCGCCGCTCCCAGATCTCGATCTCCGAGGCCGGCGACTCCCGCATCGTCGTCGGCGACCTCGTGCTCGACGAGGAGTCGTACGAGGTGTCGCGGGCCGGCCGGCCGATCGAGCTGACCGCGACCGAGTTCGAGTTGCTCCGCTTCCTCATGCGCAACCCCCGGCGGGTGCTCTCCAAGGCGCAGATCCTCGACCGCGTCTGGTCCTACGACTTCGGTGGCAAGTCGAGCGTCGTCGAGATCTACATCTCCTACCTGCGCAAGAAGATCGATGCCGGCGAGACCCCGATGATCCACACGGTGCGCGGCGTCGGGTACGTCATCAAGCCGACCTCGTGACGCTCCGTCGACGGCTCGTCCTGAGCATCGTGGCGCTGGTCGTCGCCGTCAGCGCGGTGATCGGCGCGGGCAGCATCATCGCGCTGTTCTCCATCCAGCGCGCGGCGATCGACGAGCAGCTCTCCTTCGCGACGACGCGCGCCCAGCGATCGGTCGAACAGCAGGGGCCGGGTGGTCCCGGCCTGGAGATCGGTCGACCGAGCGGGCAGTCCGCCGGGACGCTCACCGTCTACTTCCTCAACGGCAACGCCGTCGTCGGGAGCGTCCTCGACAACGCCGGTGACGTCGACCGGCTCACTGCCTCGGCGGTCCGGCCGCTGGGCGACCTGACGGTCGACGGCGACGCGCACACCGTCGACCTCGGCGACGACCTCGGACGGTACCGCGTCACCGCGGTACCGCTCGGGCCCGCCGTGCTCGTGGTCGGGCTGCCGATGACACCGGTCTACGAGAGCGTCTGGAAGCTGTTCGCGGTCGTGCTGGTCGTCACGGTGCTCGCCCTCCTGGTCGCCATCGCGCTCGCCGCGGTCGTCGTCCGCCGGTCGCTCCGCCCGCTCGAGCGGGTCGCCGAGACCGCATCGTCCGTGGCCCGGATGCCCCTCGAGCGGAGCGACGCACTCGACGGCGTCCGAGTGCCCGACACCGATCCGCGCACCGAGGTCGGACGGGTCGGCGCCGCGTTCAACCGCATGCTCGGGCACATCGCGGGCGCCATGCAGGCCCGCGAGCGCTCGGAGCAGAAGGTCCGGCAGTTCGTCGCCGACGCGTCGCACGAGCTCCGCACCCCGCTCGCGTCGGTCCGCGGGTACGCCGAACTCACCCGGCGGATGGGCGCCGACCTGCCCCAGGACGTCGTGTACGCGATGAGCCGCATCGAGTCGGAGTCGAAGCGCATGACCAGCATGGTCGAGGACCTGCTCCTGCTCGCCCGCCTGGACGAGGGCCGGGAGATCCAGTTCGCCGACGTCGACCTCACCGGGCTGGTGCTCGACGCAGTGAACGACGCCCACGCCGCCTCACCCGACCACGTGATCGCCGTCGACCTGCCCGAGGAACCGGTGGAGGTCACAGGCGACGCGGCCCGCCTGCACCAGGTGATCGTCAACCTCGTCACGAACGCCAGGACCCACACGCCGGAGGGCACGCGCATCACGGTGGGCATCGCCCGGGTGCCCGGCGGCGTCGACCTGACCGTGCGTGACGACGGACAGGGCATCGATCCGGAGTTCCTGCCGAAGCTGTTCGAGCGGTTCGCCCGAGCCGACAGCTCGCGGTCGCGGAGCGCTGGGTCGACGGGCCTGGGGCTGGCGATCGTGGACGCGGTCGTGCAGGCGCACGGTGGCAGTGTCGAGGTCGCGAGCGTGCCCGGCGACACCGTCTTCACGGTGCACCTGCCGGCCACGCGATCGGTCGGACCGATCGAGCGACCGGTCACGGGCGCCGACCCGACCGTCTGATGGACGGGAGGCGCGCGGCGGTGCCGCCCCGCGCCTCCCGACCGGCGCTTGGTCGCCGTCCGATCGTGTGGTACCTTCTTCGAAGCCAAAGACCGCCGGTCGTCTGTGCGCTCGCGTACAGACCGAAGGTCCTCACTCGTGGGGCAGCCAGCGCAGGTGTTCAGATCCACTCCTCCCGATCGTGGGGGAGCAGCTCCGAGCCTCTGCGCCGGAGCTTTTTTCGTGTGGTGACCAGGGGCTAGCCGGCAAGAACCCCAAGGAGAACCATGGCGAACAAGGAAGCTGCGGTCGCCGAGCTCACGGAAGCATTCCAGAGCTCGAACGCCGTTCTGCTCACCGAGTACCGCGGTCTCACGGTCGCGCAGCTCAAGGAGCTCCGCAACTCGATCCGTGAGCACGCCACGTACGCCGTGGTGAAGAACACGCTGACCAGGATCGCGGCGAACAACGCCGGCATCACGTCGTTCGACGACGAGCTCGCCGGTCCGTCCGCTCTCGCCTTCGTCCACGGTGACACCGTCGCCGTCGCGAAGTCGCTGCGTGCATTCGCCAAGGCGAACCCCCAGCTCGTGGTGAAGGGCGGTTACTTCGACGGTAACCCGCTCACCGCGACCGAGGTGGACAAGCTCGCCGACCTCGAGTCCCGTGAAGTCCTGCTCGGCAAGCTCGCCGGCGCCTTCAAGGCCTCGCTGTTCGGTGCTGCGTACCTGTTCCAGGCACCCCTCTCGCAGGCCGTCCGCACCGTGGACGCCCTCCGCGAGAAGCAGGAGTCCGCGGCCTGACCAGGCACGCGTTCATCAACCACACGTACTAGCTAGTAGTAGGAGAAAATCATGGCGAAGCTTTCGCAGGACGAGCTCATCGAGGCCTTCAAGGAGCTCACGCTCATCGAGCTCTCGGACTTCGTGAAGAAGTTCGAGGAGGTCTTCGAGGTCACCGCTGCTGCCCCCGTCGCGGTCGCCGCGGCCGGTGGCGCTGCTGCCCCCGCCGAGGAGGTCGAGGAGAAGTCGGAGTTCGACGTCGTCCTCAAGTCGGCCGGTGACAAGAAGATCCAGGTCATCAAGGAGGTCCGTGGCCTCACGTCGCTCGGCCTGGGCGAGGCCAAGGCGCTCGTCGAGACCGCCGACGCCAAGATCCTCGAGGGTGTCAACAAGGAGACGGCCGACAAGGCGAAGGAGGCCCTCGAGGCCGCCGGCGCCACGATCGAGCTCGCGTAAGTACCCCTTACGGCTCTTCACGGAGGCCGCTGCCCCCTCGGGGCGGCGGCCTTCGTCGTGCGCGGGGCGCGGCTGCGCCGGCCCGTTGCCGCTGCCGCTGTCGCTGCCGTTGCCGCTGCACTGTCGCTCGGGCGGAGATCCCGCGAAAGCGACAGAGTGCGCCCGACTGTCCGCGGTGATCTGACGCTTTCGTGGTGGTGACGGGCAGCGGGAGTGCACCGGCAGGCGGTCGGGAGGCGCGGGAACTGTCCACAGATCGGCTCGACCAGCCTGATCGACGCCGTCAGGGCGACAAGGTTGCGCCATGCATCCGTCGAACGCCGTCCCCGTCCTGCGCACCGATGTGCTCGACCGCGCGAACGCTCGCGATCTGCAACGTCGCCACCGCGCCGGTGAGGTCGTCCGGGTGCGTCACGGCGTGTACGTCGAGGCCGCGGCGTGGGCTGCTCTCGACGAGCGTGCGCGGCACCTCGTTCGGATGCGCGCCGTCCTCCCACTGGTGCGAGCGGGCAGCATGTGGGCGCTCGACTCCGCCGGCGCGGTGCTGGGCGTCCCGAGGATCGAGCCGTGGCCCGCGCAGGCGCACGTGTTCGCGCCGGACCTCGATGCCGACCGCCGTCGTGTCGGTCTGACGATGCACGCCGAGCACCCGGTGCGGTCCGGGATCGAGTTCCACGGCGTCGGCGTGACCGAGCTCGCGCAGACCGTCGTCGGACTCGCTCGTCGCGGGTCGCTCTGCACCGCGGTCGTCTCGCTCGATCACGCGCTCCGTTCCGGTGTCCCGGAGGAAGAGCTCCGTGCCCGCGCAGCCGACGCCGGACCGTGGGGAGCTGCGCGCGTCGAGCAGGCGCTGCGTCGGTGCGACGCCCGGCACGAGTCCGTGGGCGAGTCGTGGTTCGCCGCGCGCGCGGGACAGCTCGGTCTGCGGGGGCTCGTTCCGCAGCACGTCTTCGTTGCTCCCGACGGGACGATCGACCGCGTCGACTTCTGGCTGCCGGACGAGGGCGTCGTCGTCGAGTTCGACGGCCGCCAGAAGTACGACGATCCGGACATGCTGCAGGGCAGGAGTGCATCCGACGTCGTGTGGGCGGAGAAGATCCGCGAGGACCGTCTCCGCGCACGCCCCGAGGTCCGGACCGTCGTCCGTCCGCGGTGGTGGCACCTCGTCGATCCCGAGCGCTTGCGCGCGCTCTTCCGGATGCACGGCGTGCGGTGCCGGTGAGCGGCTCGCGGGGCGGTGCGCGCTCAGCGGTACGCGACTGAGTGCAACGCGAAAGCGACAGTGTGCGCCCGAGGGGTTGCGGCAGTCTGTCGCTTTGGCGGAACGAACCAGGCGGGCGCCGCCGCGTGCGTCAGCGCAGCGTGCTGCGGCGGCGGCCGTAGGCCAGGTACAGCACGGCTCCGGCGACCATCCACAGGCCGAAGGCGATCCAGGTTCCGGCGCCCAGGAACACCGCGAGCAGGACGCAGCACAGTGTGCCGAGCACCGGGACGACCGGGAAGAGCGGGACGCGGTACGAGCGCTCGAGGTCGGGCCGGGTGCGGCGGAGGACCATCACGGAGACGTTGACGAGTGCGAACGCCACGAGCGTGCCGATGCTCGTCGCGTCGGCGAGTTCGCCGAGCGGCACCAGTGCGGCCGCGACGGCGACGACGACCCCCACGATGAGCGTGTTCGCGACCGGGGTGCCGGTGCGGTGCGAGACACTGCCGAAGACCGGGGGCACCATGCCGTCGCGAGCCATGGTCAGCAGGATGCGGGTCTGGCCGTAGAGCACCGTGAGCACGACGCTCGCGATGGCGATCACGGCACCGATCGAGAAGACGAGGGCGACGACGGGCTGGCCGGTGACCTCGACGACGATGCGGACCAGGGAGGCCTCGTCGGAGGAGAACGACGTCCACGGGCGGGCACCGATCGCGGCGACGGCGACCAGGATGTACAGCGTCGTGACGATCGCGATGGAGGCGATGATGGCGCGGGGCAGGTCACGGCGCGGGTCCTTCGCCTCCTCGCCTGCCGTCGACGCGGCGTCGAAGCCGATGTACGAGAAGAACAGGCGCGAAGCCGCGGCCGTCACTCCCGCGGCACCCATCGGCGCGAGCGGCGCGAAGTTCTGCGACGAGAACGCGGTGAAGGCGACGACCACGAAGAACACCAGCAGTGCGATCTTCACGACGACCATGAGCGTGTTCGCCCAGGCACTCTCGCGGGCGCCGGGCAGCAGGACGGCCGTCGCCAGCAGCACGAGGACCGCCGCCGGCAGGTTCACGAGGCCGCCGTCGCCCGGGGGAGCGGCGATCACGGCCGGCAGGTGCAGCCCGAAGACCCGCAGCGTCTCGTCGACGTACTCGCTCGCGCCGACCGCGACGGCGGCGACGGACACCGCGTACTCGAGCACCAGGCACCAGCCGCACACCCAGGCGATGCCCTCGCCCATGGTCGCGTACGTGTACGAGTAGCTGGACCCCGACGTCGGCACGGCACCCGCCATCTCGGCGTACGACAGTGCGGACAGCAGGGCGGCGACCCCGGCGAGGACGAACGAGATCCAGACCGCCGGCCCGGCGAGCGGGACCGCCGTGCCCAGGACGACGAGGATGCCCGTGCCGAGCGTCGCGCCCACGCTGA
Organism: Curtobacterium sp. MCSS17_007; assembly: GCF_003234175.2. Classification (NCBI taxonomy): domain Bacteria; kingdom Bacillati; phylum Actinomycetota; class Actinomycetes; order Micrococcales; family Microbacteriaceae; genus Curtobacterium; species Curtobacterium sp. MCSS17_007. The sequence continues at coordinate 2,287,969 of NZ_CP126257.1, read as the reverse complement.
TCATCGTCAGGTGCCACACCCCGAGCGAGCGTCGGAGCGGCTCGCCGTTCACCCCGGCGGCGGCCTCGGCCTGCAGCTGCTCGATCGGCTTGCGGCGCGCGAGCTGGTGGCGGAGGGACGTGGGGCGGGAGGGCGCGGACGTCATGGGACCTCGGTGTGGGCGCAGGGAAGGGGACGGACGATGGTCGCACGCCCCCTGAACGGGGTCAAATACGCCGACGGCTGACGACCGCTGCCCGGCAGGTGCGCCCGGGATACGTTGGTCCCATGAGCATGGGCCACGGGATGCGTCCGGGCGGTCCCCGCGGCGGCGGGCGCATCTCCAGCGGGGACGTGGCGGCGCAGAGGGCCGCCAACGCCGAGGCACCGCGCATCCCGCACCTGCTCCGACGGATCGCCGGGCTCTTCGTGCCCCACCGCCGCGCCATCGTGCTCACCGTCGTGCTCGTGCTCCTCGGCGCCGCGATCTCCGTCATCCCGCCGCTCCTGACCCAGCAGGCCTTCGACCGGGGGCTCTTCCCGCCGTCCGGCCGTCCGGACGTGCCGGTGCTCCTCGAGCTCGTCGGCGGGATGATCGCGCTCTGGATCGCGAGCGCCGGGATCGGCATCTGGCAGACCTGGCTGACCGCGACCGTCGGCAACAAGGTGATGGGCGCGATGCGCATGCGCCTCTTCGCGCACCTGCAGCGCATGGAGCTCGCCTTCTTCACGCGGACGAAGACCGGCGTGATCCAGTCGCGGTTGCAGAACGACGTCGGCGGCGTGGCGAGCGTGCTGAACAACACGATCTCGTCGGTGCTCGGCAACACCGTGACCGTGATCGCCGCGGTGGTCGCGATGCTGCTGCTCAGCTGGCAGATGACCCTGGTGGCCGTCGTCCTGCTCCCGCTGCTCGTCATCGCCCAGCGCCGGGTCGGCCAGGTGCGCGCCCGGATCGCCGCGCAGACCCAGGAGTCGCTGTCGGACATGACGGCGATCACCCAGGAGGCCCTGAGCGTCTCCGGCATCCTGCTCGCCAAGAGCTTCAACCAGCAGCGCAGCGAGACGCAGCGCTACGCGGACGAGAACCGCAACCAGATCCGGCTGCAGGTGCGCCAGCAGATGTCGGGGCAGTGGTTCTTCGCCATCGTGCAGGTGTTCCTGTCGATCATCCCGGCGGTCATCTACGTGGTCGCCGCGTACCTCATCATCGGCGACGTCCCGATCACCGCCGGCACCATCGTCGCGTTCACCACCGTGCAGTCGCGGTTGCTCTTCCCGACCGTCGGGTTGCTGCGTGTGGTGCTCGACCTACAGACCTCGGGCGCGCTCTTCGCCCGCATCTTCGAGTACCTCGACCTGCGCCCCGCCATCACGGACGCTCCGGACGCCCGGCCCGTCGACGAGTCGCGCGTCGGGCACGTGGCGTTCGAGGACGTGACCTTCACCTACCCCGACGGCGAGCCCGACAAGCCGACCCTGCGAGGTGTCTCCTTCGAGCTGCAGCCCGGCCGGTTCGCGGCCTTCGTCGGTCCGTCGGGCGCGGGGAAGACGACGATCTCCTACCTGGTGCCGCGCCTGTACGAGGCGACGGCGGGATCCGTCCGGTTCGCCGGGGCCGACGTGCGCGACATCGAGCACGAGGACCTCGTGCGCCACGTCGGGATCGTCAGCCAGGAGACGTACCTCTTCCACGCCTCCATCGGCGACAACCTGCGGTACGCGAAGCCCGACGCCACCGACGAGGAGGTCGAGCGCGCCGCCCGCGCCGCGAACATCCACGACACGATCGCGTCGTTCCCGGACGGCTACGACACGGTCGTGGGCGAGCGGGGGTACCGGCTCTCCGGCGGCGAGAAGCAGCGGATCGCGATCGCCCGCGTGCTGCTCAAGGACCCGCCGGTGCTCGTGCTCGACGAGGCCACGAGCGCGCTCGACTCGATCTCGGAGCACGTCGTGCAGACCGCACTCGACGCCGCGGCCGCCGGTCGGACGACGATCTCGATCGCGCACCGACTGTCGACGGTCCGCGACGCCGACGTCATCTTCGTCCTCGACCACGGCCGGATCGTGGAGCAGGGCACGCACGACGAACTCCTCGAACGCGACGGCACCTACGCGGCGCTGTACCGCCAGCAGAACACTCCGACGACCTCGTTCGTCGCATCCCAGCCGACGGGTGGCCCGGCCACCTAGACTCTGCCGCGTGCGATACGCGAACTCCGTCGTCGACCTGGTCGGCGACACCCCGCTCGTCCGGCTGAACCGCGTCACCGAGGGCATCCGGGCGACCGTGCTCGTCAAGGTCGAGTACCTGAACCCGGGCGGCTCGTCGAAGGACCGCATCGCGACGCGGATCATCGACGCGGCCGAGGCCTCGGGCGACCTGCGCCCCGGCGGCACGATCGTGGAGCCGACCTCGGGCAACACCGGTGTCGGGCTCGCCCTGGTCGCCCAGCAGCGCGGCTACCGGTGCGTGTTCGTGCTGCCGGACAAGGTCGGCGAGGACAAGCGGAACGTGCTCACCGCGTACGGCGCCGAGATCGTCGTGACGCCGACGGCCGTGCCGCCGGAGCACCCGGAGTCGTACTACTCGGTGTCGGACCGTCTCGTGCGCGAGATCCCGGGCGCGTACAAGCCGAACCAGTACGCGAACCCGAACGGCCCGCGCAGCCACTACGAGACCACCGGTCCGGAGATCTGGCGTGACACCGAGGGGCAGATCACCCACTTCGTGGCGGGCGTCGGCACGGGCGGGACCATCTCCGGTACCGGCCGCTACCTGAAGGAGGCGTCCGACGGTCGCGTCCGGATCGTCGGTGCCGACCCCGAGGGCTCCGTCTACTCGGGCGGCACGGGTCGTCCCTACCTGGTCGAGGGCGTGGGCGAGGACTTCTGGCCCGGCGCGTACGACGCCGGCGTCCCCGACGAGATCATCGCCGTCTCCGACGCCGAGTCGTTCGCGATGACCCGGCGCCTGGCGCGCGAGGAGGGCCTGCTCGTCGGTGGGTCCAGCGGCATGGCGGTCGTCGCCGCCCTGCGTGCCGCGCGCGACCTGACCGAGGACGACGTCGTCGTGGTGCTGCTGCCCGACGGCGGCCGCGGGTACCTCGGCAAGATCTTCAACGACCGGTGGATGCGCTCCTACGGCTTCGCCGAGACCGACGACGACCGCACGGTCGGCTCGGTCGTCGCGGGCAAGGACGGCCGGCTGCCCGACCTCGTGCACGCGCACCCGTCGGACACGGTGCGCGACGTCGTCGAGATCATGTCGACCTACGGCGTCTCGCAGATGCCCGTGCTCACCGCCGAGCCGCCCGTCGTGATCGGCGAGGTCGTCGGCGCCGTGGCCGAGAAGGACCTGCTCGAGCAGGTCTTCACCGGTGCTGCCGCGATGACCGACGCGGTGAGCGGGTTCGTCGGCGACCCGCTGCCGCTCATCGGGGTCGGCGAGTCGCTCGCGGCGGCCCGTCGTGCCCTCGAGACCGTGGACGCGCTGCTCGTCGTCGACGACGGCAAGCCCGTGACGGTGCTCACCCGCCACGATCTCCTCACCTCCCTGTCCGACTGACCCGCAAGGAACCAGAACGCATGACCGAGTTCGCCACCCGCGCCGTCCACGCCGGCCAGGACCCCGACGCCACGACCGGTGCCGTCATCCCGCCCATCCACGTCACCTCCACCTACGTGCAGGACGGCGTCGGGAACATGCGCAACGGCTACGAGTACTCCCGCGGCGGCAACCCGACGCGCGACGCGCTGCAGACCCTGCTCGCGGACCTCGACGGCGGCGTCGCGGCGTACTCGTTCGCGTCGGGCCTGGCCGCCGAGGACGCCCTGCTCCGCGCGTACCTCGAGCCCGGCGCCCGCGTCGTCATGGGCAACGACGTGTACGGCGGCACGCACCGCCTGGTGAACCGCCTGCACGTGCCGTGGGGCGTGGAGCTCGTGGTCGTCGACATGAGCGACGTCGACCGGGTCCGTGCCGCGCTCGAGGGCGCACCGGCGAAGACGGTCCTCTGGGTCGAGACCCCGACGAACCCGCTCATGAAGATCGCGGACATCGCACTGCTGTCCGAGGTCGGGCACGCGGCCGGCGCGCTGGTGGTCGTCGACAACACCTTCGCGTCGCCGTACCTGCAGCAGCCGCTCTCCCTCGGCGCGGACGCGGTGTCGTACTCGACCACGAAGTACCTCGGCGGACACTCCGACGTCGTCGGTGGCGCGGTCGTGCTCCGCGACGAGGCGTTCGCGGAGCAGGTCGGCTTCCTGCAGTTCGGTGCGGGCGCGATCGCCTCGCCGTTCGACGCCTTCCTGACGACCCGCGGGATCAAGACACTGCCCGTCCGCATGGAGCGGCACTCCACGAACGCGCAGGCGGTCGCCGAGGCGCTGGTGTCCGCCCCCGGCGTGGAGCGCGTCTACTACCCCGGGCTCGCCGACCACCCCGGCCACGAGGTCGCGGCGAAGCAGATGCGCGGATTCGGCGGCATGCTGTCGGTCGCGCTGTCCGGCGGCCCCGAGGCCGCGAAGCGCTTCGTCGAGTCGACCGAGGTCTTCACGCTCGCTGAGTCCCTGGGCGGCGTCGAGTCGCTCATCGGGTACCCGAGCGAGATGACGCACGCGTCGGTGCAGGGCACGGAACTGGCGGTGCCGGAGAACGTGGTGCGCCTGTCGGTGGGCATCGAGGACGCCGGCGACCTGGTCGCGGACGTCCTGCAGGCACTGTCGCGCTGAGTGCGACCCGCTGACCCGGCGCGCTGACGCGGGACGTGACGGACGGGAGGCTCCCCACCGGACCGGTGGGGAGCCTCCCGTCCGTCGTGCGGACCGGACGGATCGTCGGGGCGCGCCCCTAGGCTGGTCCGGTGAGCAGCGTGGCGACGAGGTCGGGGATCCTCAGCGGACGGTACGCGCTCGCGACACTCGGCATGGTCGCCATCGTCGGGGTCGCCGCCTTCCAGAACCTGGCGATGACCACGGTCATGCCGGAGATCAGTCGCGACCTCGACGGCCAGACGCTCTACGCACTCGCGTTCGCCGCGCCGCTCGCCGCCGGCGTCCCCGGCATGGTGCTCGCGGGCACCTGGACGGACCGCTCGGGCGGCCGGGTCGTGGCGTGGGTCTCCGCCGCGCTGTTCGCGGTCGGGACCGCCCTGGTGATGACCGCGCCGACCATGGAGGTCTTCCTGACCGGCCGCCTGGTCGAGGGCTTCGGCGCGGGGGCGATCGACGTGGTCCTCTACGTGCTCGTGGCCCGGATCTTCCCCCCGGAGCTGCACGGGCCCGTGTTCGCCGGGTTCGCCGCCGCGTGGGTGGTCCCCGCGCTCGTCGGCCCGGCGCTCGCCGGGATCGTCACCGAGGTCTGGGGGTGGCACTGGGTCTTCGCCGGGGCCCTGGTGATCGCTGTGGTCGCCTTCGCCCTGCTCGTCCCGACGCTGTCCCGGCTGCACGCGCCGCCCGCGGAGCGCCGACCCGCGTGGCAGCGGGGCCGGATCGTCTGGTCGGTCGCGGCCGCCCTGGCGATCCTGCTGCTCAACGTGGCACCGGACCTGGGCGTCGGGGCGCGTGTCCTCGCCGTCGCCGTCGGGGTCGTCGGGGCCTGGGCCGCGCTCCGCCCGCTCCTGCCGGCGGGGACGTTCCACGCGGCGCCGGGTCTGCCGTCGGTGGTGCTCCTCCGCGGTCTCGTCGCCGCCGCGTTCTTCGGGAGCGAGGCGTACGTGCCCTTCCTGCTGCAGTCCCGGCACGGACTGTCCGCATCGGCAGCGGGCCTCGCGCTCACCGTCGCGTCGCTCAGCTGGGCCGGCGCGAGCTGGCTGCACGGCCGCCTGGGCGAGGACCGGCTCACGGCGGCCAGGACGTTCCGGATCGGCCTGGCGCTCGTGCTGGTCAGCCTGCTCACGGCGCTCGCGGTCGCGGTCTGGGGCCTGCCGTGGACGGTGCTGGTGGCGGGCTGGTTCGTCGGGGGCGCCGGCATGGGCGGCATGTACCCGCGGCTGTCGATGCTGACGCTGCGGTTCTCGGGCGAGGGCGACGACGGGTTCGCGAGCTCGGCGCTCACGATCGCCGATGCCGCGGGCAGCGTCGTCGGCCTCGCGGTCACCGGTCTGCTGTTCGTCGGCAGCGGGGGAGCGGACGGCGCCTGGTCGTTCCCGCTCGTGTTCGTCGCGATGACGGGCATCGCGCTCGTGGGCGCGGTGGCCGTCCGTCGGCTCGGTCCCGTCCCACCCGCACCGGCGGGCGGTCCTGCCTGAGGCCGCGCCGACACGGACCGTCCGGGGCGGTAGCGTGGCAGTCGACCGAGTGGAGGACACCGAGTGCGCATCACCGTCGTGGCCGTCCTGGTGGGCCTGTCCCTCGCCCTGACCGGGTGTCAGGGCGCGACGACCGCTGCGCCGACGCCGGTCAGGAGCACCGACCTGACGAGCTCGGACGGCGGCTTCGACCGGAACGCCGTGGTCGGCGTGGTGCTCCCGGCCGGTGACGACGAGCTCGCGGTGGACCTGCGCGACGGCCTCGACGACGCGGGGTTCCGTGCGGAGGTCCGCGTGGCTCCATCCGAGGGGGCCGCGGTCGCGCAGCGACGCGCGGTGGACGGACTCGTGCGCGACGGGGCCAAGGCGCTGCTGGTGCGTGCGGTCGACGCGGACGCGCTGCGGGAGGCCGTCCAGACCGCGCACGACGCCGGGGTGGTGGTCGTCTCGCTCGGTGACACGGTGCCGGCGAGCGGTACCGGGGGCGACGGGGTCTCCGCCGACCACCGTGTCCGCGCCTCGGACGACCCGGAGGTCACCGCGCGGTCGGCGGTCGAGGTGGTGCGTTCCCTGCAGCGCGGCGAGCGGCCTGACGTCGACGACTGATCGGTGCGCTGCCCGCGGCGCCGGTCGGGGTCACCCGGTCAGTGCCACCACGCCGGGAAGGACGACGTGATCGTCTCGACCAGGGACTTCCGCGAGCGCCGCGGGCCCGCCAGCCAAGCCTCGATCGCACCGACGAAGCCCTGGGCGACGAAACCGGCTGCGACGTCGTCGAGCAGCGGCGGACGCGTCTCGGCGTCGAGTTCGCGGATGTGCTGTGTGCTCGAGACGGTGAAGTGCTCGACGAGCATGCGGTGCAGCGCGGCGTCCTCGGTGTCCGGCAGCCCCCGGGCGTAGATGTCGCGGTGCGCCACGACGTGCTCCACGACGGCGTCGATGCCCCGACGGGTGATCGCGGCGAGCTCGTCCGGACCGGCACCGCGCGCGGAAGCGGTCCGGCGGGCCTCGACGTCGTCCTCGCGGATGCGGTCGAGCTCCGGGGTGAGCACGTCGGCGAGCAGCGACCCGGGTGAGACCGCGTGGGAGTAGAAGGTCGCGCGGTTGATCCCGGCGGCCCGTGTGACGTCGGCGACCGTGATCTCCGACACGGGCCGGTCGGCGGCGAGCCGGAGGATCGCCTCGCGCAGCGCTGCCGTGGTGTGCAGGATCCGGGCGTCGACCACGACACCACCCCCTCTTCGTTCCGTCCGCGTCCCGCGGCCCCGAGCAGTCCGACGCTACCGCATGGCGACCGCGCGGACGGGACACTGCGCGCAGTGTGACGGGGCGGATCGCGCCCGGTCGTTCCGAGAGCGCTCACGCAGCCCGTAGGATGGTTCCGCGGCCGAATCGATTCGATTCGACACGACGGATCACCTCCGGCGTCCGCGATCAGCACCCCGTCCGGACCCCGCCGAGGGTCCTGCCCGGCCGCCCCGGTCGGTTCCTCGGCCCGCCCGGCTCGTCCCGCCCAGCTCGTCCCGTCGGGCTCCGTGCCGGCCGGTACGGCACCCTCCGCCCCGTCTCTCCCCGTGAAGGACCACCTGTGACCGCGCCCGCCACCACCGGCTCGCTCCGCGTCGTGCTGCACCCCGGTGACTCGCTCACCCGTGGGCAGCGCCTCGTCTACGTCTTCGTGCTCGGCGCGCTCACCGCGCTCGGACCGTTCACCATCGACCTCTACCTGCCGGCGTTCCCGTCGCTCGAGCACGAGTTCGGGATCAGCGAGGGCGCCGTCCAGCTGACGCTCACGGCGACGACGCTCGGCTTCGCGGTCGGGCAGCTGCTCGTGGGGCCGTGGAGCGACAAGGTCGGGCGCCGACTGCCGCTCATCATCGCGACCTCGGTGCACGTCGCCGCCTCGGTGGGTGCCGCGCTCGCGCCGAACGTCGAGGTGCTCGCCCTCTTCCGCGTGCTCCAGGGCATGGGCGCCGCGGCCGGTGGTGTCGTCGCGATGGCGACCGTGCGCGACCTGTTCGGCGGGAAGCCGCTCGTGCGGATGCTGTCCCGCCTGGCGATGGTCAACGGCCTGGCGCCGATCCTCGCGCCGCTCATCGGATCGCAGATGCTCCAGTTCGTGAGCTGGCGCGGCGTCTTCGTGTTCCTCGCCTGCTACGGCGCGGCGGTCGTCATCGCATCGTCGATCCTCATCGTCGAGACCCTGCCGCCGGAGCGCCGCCGCGAGGCCGGGCACTCCACCATCGGGCAGCGGTACAAGGCGCTGCTGTCCGACCGGATCTTCGTCGGCGTCGCGCTGATCGGCGCGATGGTGTTCAGTGGTCTGTTCTCGTACCTCAGCGCGTCGCCGTTCCTGTTCCAGACCGTCTACGGCCTCGACGCACAGCAGTACGGACTGCTCTTCGCCGTGAACTCGATCGGCGTCGTCGTCGGCGTGCAGGTGTCCTCACGGCTGGCGCAGCGGGTCGGTCCCCAGTGGATCCTGGCGTGTGCGACGGCGACCCTGTTCGTCGCGGCCGTGGCGATCGTCGTGCTCGACCAGCTCGGTGCCGGGCTCGTCGGGGTCCTCGTGCCGCTGTGGTTCTTCATCGCTGCGTGCGGGTTCACGTTCCCGCTCGTGCAGGTGATCGGTCTCGCGGCCCACGGGAAGGAGGCCGGCACCGCGGCGTCGCTCCTCGGTGCGCTGAACTTCGGTGTCGCCGGTCTCGTCTCGCCGATCGTCGGTTGGCTCGGCATCGACGCGGCCACGCCGATGGCCGGGGTCATGACGTGCACCTCGGCGGTCGCCGTCCTCGTGCTCTGGGTGGTCGTCCGCCCGCGGACGGTGCCGGCGCTCTCGCACTGACACGTTCGCGCCGCCGCGCTCGCCCCGCCGCGTTCGCCCCGCTGCGTTCGGCCCTACCGCGTCCGCCGTGCCGTGCTCGTCCGTAGGCTGCGGGCATGAGCGACGTGGTGGAGCAGGCCCGGGCGGCAGCAGCGGCGGCGCAGGCCGCCGCCGAGGGGGCGCGCCGGCTCGCCGACGCGGCCGCCCGGCGTGCGGAGGAGCTCGCCGCCGCGGTCGAGCGGGCCGCCGGGCAGGCGGCGTCGGCAGCGGCACCGACCGGCGCCGCGCCGCGGGCGGGCACGGAACCGCTCCCCGCCGGCGACGGCTCCGCGGCGCCCGCACCGGACCCCGCCGGTGCCGCGCCGCACGCCACCACCGAGCCGGGCGCGACCACACCGGGCGGCACCGCGACGTCGGCGACGGGCACCGAGCCTCCCGGCCCGCTCGGTCCCGACGCCGTCGCCGCCGTCCGGGCCGGCTACGCCGTGGCGGGCACCGCGCTCGAACTCGGGGCCCTCGTGAACGGCGGACCCCGGCCCGACGTGCAGGTCCGCATCCCGCTCGGGATGCTGAACCGCCACGGCCTGGTCGCGGGCGCGACGGGGACGGGCAAGACCCGCACCCTGCAGCTCCTCGCCGAGCAGGCCGCCGCCAGTGGCGTCCCGGTCTTCGCCGCCGACGTCAAGGGCGACCTGTCCGGGATCGCCGCGCCCGGCCAGCCGAGCGAACGGCTGCTCGCGCGCACCGTCGCGATCGGGCAGCGCTGGCAGGGCCTGGCGAGCCCCGTCGAGTTCTACTCGCTCGGTGGTCAGGGGACCGGGGTCCCGATCCGTGCGACGGTGTCCGGCTTCGGGCCGCTCCTGCTGTCGAAGGTGCTCGGCCTCAACGAGACCCAGGAGTCGTCGCTCGGGCTCGTGTTCCACCACGCCGAACGCGCCGGGCTGCCGCTCGTCGACCTGTCCGACCTCCGGGCCGTGCTCACGTTCCTCGTCAGCGACCAGGGCAAGGCCGAGCTCGCCGAGCTCGGCGGGCTGTCGAAGCAGACCGCCGGCGTCATCCTCCGTGAGCTGGTGACCTTCGCCGACGCCGGAGCCGACCGGTTCTTCGGCGCCCCCGAGATCGACACGCAGGAGTTCCTGCGCACCGCGCCGGACGGCCGCGGCATCGTCAGCCTGCTCGAGGTCCCCGGGGTGCAGGACCGGCCCGAGGTGTTCTCGACCTTCCTCATGTGGCTGCTGGCGGACCTGTTCAACGAGCTGCCCGAGGTCGGCGACACCGACCGGCCGAGGCTGGTGTTCTTCTTCGACGAGGCGCACCTGCTGTTCGCGGGCGCGTCGAAGGACTTCACGGCGCAGATCGTGCGGACCGTGCGGCTCATCCGGTCGAAGGGCGTCGGCATCGTCTTCGTGACGCAGACGCCGAAGGACGTGCCGGACGACGTGCTGGCACAGCTCGGCTCCCGGGTGCAGCACCAGCTCCGGGCGCACACCCCCGACGACGCGAAGGCGCTCCGGGCGACGGTGTCGACGTACCCGACCAGTGACTACGACCTCGCCGAGGTGCTGACCTCGCTGGCGACCGGCGAGGCGATCGTCACGGTGATGAACGAGGACGGCGCGCCGACACCGGTCGCGTGGACCCGGCTGCGCGCGCCCCAGGGATCGATGGAACCGTTGCCGGCGGCCGGACTGGAGGCACGGGTCGCCTCGTCCCCGCTCCTCGCCCGGTACGGCACGGCCGTCGACCCCGAGTCGGCGCGCGAGGTCCTCGCGGCGCGCCTGGAGTCCGCCGCTGCGCAGGCGGCGGCCGCCCGGGCGCAGGTCGAGGCGGAGGCGGAGGCGGCGCGCGCCGCTGCCGCTGCCGCGGAGGAGTCGGCGGCGCAGACGGCGCACGACGAACGCGAACGTGCGGCGGCGCAGGCGGCGTACGAGCGGGCACAGCGCGAGTTCGAGCGGGCTGAACGGGCGGCGGCGGAGCGTCGGTCGCGGTCGACGTCCTCGCGCTCGACGTCGTCGGGTTCGTCGTCCCGCCGTCGTCCCCGCCCGGCCGACGACGCGCTCGGGGACCTGCTCGGCCCGGGCCTCGGGCGGACCATCGCGAAGGAGGTCGTGCGCGGCATCTTCTCGACGCTCCGCCGACGTCGGTGAGGTCACCGCGCCGGACGTCGTCCCGGTCCCGGCACCCGGCGGGTCGTCGCCGGACGGTCAGCGGACCGTCAGCGGGTCAGGAGGTCGACGGTCTCGACCGCGACGAGACCCACCACGATGCACACCGCGGCCGCGACGACCGCGAGCACACCGCTGCGTCGCTCGTACCAGGTGCGGCTCCCGGGCCAGCGCCGCGACGCCTCGCGCACGTGGACGGGGCGGCGTTCGTGCTCGACCGGGACGTCGAGGGTGTCGAGCACACGGTCGAGGGCGGCGTCGCCCCAGACGTCCGCACGCATCCGGAACAAGTGCGTCCCGTCCGCGTCGAAGGCGAGGAGCTCACGCGTCGTGCGGTCCGGCGAGGTGCCGTAGGTCGGCGCGACCACGATCCGACGCACCCGCTCGCGGGCGATCCGGCGGTTCGGGGTGAGCACGGCGTTGAGCACCACCGAGTCGGCGTCGATGCCGAGGAACGCCTGACCGAGACGGACGAAGAGCACCCCGACCAGGACGGCCGCCACGACGACGAGCGAGGCGACCAGGGTCCACCAGCGCACCGGGAGCGAGACCCAGACCAGGGCGACGGCGAGCGGCACGGCGGAGCACACGACGCTGAGCACCGTGGAGCGGACGAGCGAGCGACGCGGGCGCAGGAACACGTCGAACACCGGTGTCCGCAGTCGTCGGGCGGCTGGCATCGTCGCTTCCCCCACGTGGGTCTCCTCACCCCTCGGGCGCGCACGGGGCAGGCCGAGGCCCGCCCCGCGGGCGACGCCCCTGCCGCCCGCTGCACCGTGGTCGACCCGTCCCGGGGTCGTCCGTCTGCACAGACTAGGGGGTGTGACGGGCAGGAGGACAGCCCGTTCCACCCCGGATCGGCGTGTTCCGGCCAGACCGGTCCGGGCGGGGTGCGCCGGTGTCCCGCGCGTGGGGGACCTGCCGGAACGCACAGCAGGCGCGATCACCCTGGTGATCGCGCCTGCTGTGCGTGTGGTGCTCGTACTGCTCGTGTTCGTACTGGCGGAGAATGGGGGATTCGAACCCCCGAGGGCTTGCACCCAACACGCTTTCCAAGCGTGCGCCATAGGCCACTAGGCGAATTCTCCCGGTGTCGTCTCGCGACGACACCCAATGGTACAGGTTCGCGAGGGTGGTGACGACCACCTCCCTCCACAGCCCCGGCGGCTCCCAGAGCGCACGGTGCCCGCGCGACTAGCCTGGAGGCGTGTCGACCCGCATCTACATCACGTCAGCAGAAGGACACACGGGCAAGAGCACCGTCGCCCTCGGTGTCCTCGAGACCCTCGCGCGGTCCGTCGGACGCGTCGGCGTGTTCCGTCCGGTCGCCCGGTCGGTCGCCGAGCCCGACTACGTGCTCGAGCTCCTCCTGCAGCACAGCGCGGTCGGACTGTCCTACGACGAGGCCGTCGGCGTCACCTACGACGACGTGCACGCCGACCCGGACGCGGCCCTCGGCACGATCCTCAACCGCTTCGCGCAGGTCGAGCGGCAGTGCGACGCGGTCGTGGTGCTCGGGTCGGACTACACGGACGTCGGCAGCCCCACCGAGCTCTCCTTCAACGCGAAGGTCGCCGCGAACCTCGGTGCGCCCGTGCTGCTCGTGCTGGGTGGACGCGACTCGGCTGAGCGGGGTGCCCGGACGCCGGACGCGATGGCACAGGTCGCCGACGTCACGACGAGCGAGCTCCGTGCCGCGCACGCGCAGCTGCTCGGGGTCGTGGTGAACCGGGCCGACCCGGACGCCCTCGCGGCGATCGTCGCGAGCGTCGAGCGCGCCGTGCGCGACGACCACCCCGACACCCCGGTGTGGGCGATCCCGGAGGACCGGGTGCTCGTGGCCCCGACCGTCCGGGCGCTGCTCGAGGCGACGGGGGCGACGCTCGTCCGCGGGGACGAGGCACTGCTCGACCGAGAGGCCCTGGGCACGGTCGTCGCCGGCATGAGCATGGAGAACGTGCTTCCCCGGCTCATCGAGGGCGGCATCGTCGTCGTGCCGGGGGACCGCAGCGACGTCCTGCTCGCCACCGTGCTCGCGAACCAGTCCGAGACCTTCCCGAGCCTCGCCGGCGTGATCCTCAACGGCGGGTTCGAGACGTCCCCGCAGATCACGCGCCTCCTCGACGGCCTGTCGAGCTCGCTGCCGATCGCCCGGAACGAGCTCGGCACGTACGACACCGCGCTCCGGATCACGCACACCCGGGGTCGGCTGGCGGCCGACTCACCGCGCAAGGCCGACCTGGCGCTGGCCCTGTTCGAGCAGCACGTCGACGCCGACGCCCTGCGCGACCGCCTGCAGCTCACGCCGTCGGGGGTCGTCACGCCGCTCATGTTCGAGCACGGGCTGCTCGACCGGGCCCGCGGGTACGGCAAGCGCATCGTCCTGCCCGAGGGCGACGACGACCGCATCCTGCACGCCGCGTCGACGCTCCTGGCGCGGCAGGTATGCGAGCTGACGATCCTCGGCGAGCCCGGGGCCATCCGTGCCCGGGCGACCGAGCTCGGCCTCGACCTCGAGGGCGCGCAGCTCGTCAGTCCCTTCGACCCGGAGCTCCGGGAGCGCTTCGCCGAGGAGTACACGCGACTCCGGGCGCACAAGGGCATGTCGATCGAGCTCGCTCGTGACACCGTCACCGACGTCTCGTACTTCGGCACCCTCATGGTCCAGCTCGGCCTGGCGGACGGCATGGTCTCCGGTGCGAAGCACACCACGGCGCACACCATCCGACCGTCGTTCGAGATCATCAAGACCCGGCCCGACACGTCGATCGTGTCGAGCGTGTTCCTCATGGCGCTGGCCGACCGGGTGCTCGTCTACGGCGACTGCGCGGTGATCCCGGACCCGACGAGCGAGCAGCTCGCGGACATCGCGATCTCGTCCGCCGAGACCGCGACGCAGTTCGGGATCGACCCCCGGGTCGCGATGCTCAGCTACTCGACGGGTGACAGCGGCACCGGTGCTGACGTCGACAAGGTGCGTGCCGGCACGGCCGTCGTCCGCGAGCGTCGCCCGGACCTGCTCGTCGAGGGTCCGATCCAGTACGACGCCGCCGCCGACCCCACGGTCGCCCGCACCAAGATGCCGGACTCGCCGGTGGCCGGTCGCGCGACGGTCTTCATCTTCCCGGACCTCAACACCGGGAACAACACCTACAAGGCCGTGCAGCGGTCCGCCGGTGCGGTCGCCATCGGCCCGGTCCTCCAGGGGCTGCGCAAGCCGATCAACGACCTGTCCCGTGGTGCCCTCGTCAGCGACATCGTGAACACCGTCGCGATCACGGCCATCCAGGCCGGCACCGCGACCGACGCCGCCTGACCGACGCGGGTCTGCCGACCCGGCCGCACCGCGCCTCCCGACCGACACAGAAAGTGACCTCCCCGTGACCGCAGCCCTCGTCGTGAACTCCGGATCGAGTTCGTTCAAGTACCAGCTCATCGAGCTCGAGGGCGAGCGCACGCTCGCGTCGGGACTCGTGGAGCGCATCGGGGAGTCGGCCGGTGCCTGGAAGCACACCAACGCGGTGACGGGGGAGTCGTCCTCGAACGACTCCGCATCGGTGCCGGACCACGCGGCCGGGTTCCAGGCGATGATCGATGCCTTCGCGAAGGTCGGACCCTCGTTCGAGGAGCACCCGCCGGCCGTGGTCGGACACCGGGTCGTGCACGGGGGGACCACGTTCGACCGGGCGACCATCGTCACCGACGAGGTCGAGCAGCAGATCGAGGACCTGAACAGCCTCGCACCGCTGCACAACCCGGCGAACCTCGAGGGCATCCGCGCGGCGAAGCAGGTCTTCTCGGACGTGCCGCACGTCGCCGTCTTCGACACCGCCTTCCACCAGACGATGCC
Organism: Curtobacterium sp. MCSS17_007; assembly: GCF_003234175.2. Classification (NCBI taxonomy): domain Bacteria; kingdom Bacillati; phylum Actinomycetota; class Actinomycetes; order Micrococcales; family Microbacteriaceae; genus Curtobacterium; species Curtobacterium sp. MCSS17_007. The sequence goes on along the minus strand of NZ_CP126257.1, from coordinate 2,272,897 downwards.
GCCGCACGCCTACACCTACGCGATCCCCGCCGACCTCGCCGAGCAGTACCGGATCCGCCGCTACGGGATGCACGGCACGAGCCACAAGTACGTGTCCGAGCAGACCGCGGAGTTCCTCGGCCGCCCGCTGTCCGACCTGAAGACGATCGTGCTGCACCTCGGCAACGGGGCGTCGGCCGCAGCGATCGACGGCGGGCGCTCGATCGAGACGTCGATGGGGCTCACGCCGCTCGAGGGGCTCGTGATGGGCACGCGGTCCGGGGACCTCGACCCGGCCGTGCTCGTCCACCTGCACCGCGAGGCCGGCATGTCGTTCGACGAACTCGACACGATGCTCAACAAGGAGTCCGGGCTCCTCGGGCTGACCGGCAACGGTGACATGCGCGACGTGCAGGACGCGGCACTCCGTGGCGACGAGGAGGCGGAGGCGGCGCTCGCCGTGTACCGGCACCGGATCCGACGCTACGTCGGGGCGTACACGGCACAGCTCGGCGGGCTCGACGCCGTCGTCTTCACCGCCGGCGTGGGGGAGAACAACGCGCTGCTGCGGCGCCGTGTGCTCGCGGGGCTCGAACACCTGGGCATCGAGGTCGACGCCGACCGGAACGAGCTCCACTCGAAGGAGGCGCGGCTCATCTCGACGGACTCGTCACGTGTCGCGGTGCTCGTCGTCCCGACGAACGAGGAGCTCGAGATCGCGCGGCAGTCGGCGGACGTGGCGCTGTAGTCCGCCGCCGCCGCGCGTCGCCGGGTGCCCGGTGGCGCCCCGGAGTCCGCGAGACGCCGCCGGGCGCCTGAGACGCCGCCGGGTGCCCGAGACGCCGCCACTTCCGGCGGCGTCTCGCTGGCACGCAGGTGTCTCGCGGTTCCTGCGGACGCACGGGGCAGGAGTCGGGACGCCTCGCCCGGCTCGGCTCAGCTCAGCTCAGGGCGTGCAGCGCCGCGGGGATGGGCGTGTTGCCGCTCGTCACCTCGAACTGCACCCCGACGGCCGTGTCGTCGAGCAGTGCGTGCAGGACGAGGGCGGCGACGTCCGCGCGGGGGATCGACCCGCGGGGGACCGTCCGGCCGACGTGCACCGTGCCCTGCGGGGGCGTGTCGAGCAGGGCCCCGGGACGGATGATCGTCCAGCGGAGGTTGCGCATGCGGATGTTCGCGTCCGCCTCGGCCTTCGCGCGCAGGTAGACCTGGAACACGTCCGCCTCGGTCTTCGCGGGGACCTCGGCGCGTTCGGGGTCGTACGTGTCCGCCGCCATCGCGGAGATCATCACGTACCGCTGGATGCCGACCCGCTCAGCGGCGTTCGCGAGCAGGATCGCGGCGTCCCGGTCGACGCTGAGCTTGCGCTCGGCACCGCTGTTCGGGCCGGCTCCGGCGGCGAAGACCACCGCGTCGACGCCGCGCAGGCGCAGTCCGAGCTCGTCGTCGTCGAGCTGCTCCAGGTCCGCCACGAGCGCCGTCGCGCCCTGCTGCTCGACGTCGGTCACGTGGGCGGGGTTGCGGATGATCGCGACGGCGTCGTGGCCCGCGTCGGTGACGAGTCGGGCGAGGAGCAGGGCGATCTGGCCGTGGCCTCCGGCGATGGCGATCTTCATGCGTCCGATTCTGCCCGCGGGATCCGGTAGACTTTCGGAGGCTCCTCACGTGACGCCATCCAGGCCAACTCCCCCAGGGCGGAAACGCAGCAAGGGTAACCGGGCTCTGGCGGGTGCGTGAGGAGTCTTCTTCGTTCTCAGGGCCCGATGCCGCACGGGGCGCGAGCGGTCCGCTCACGTGGTCCGCAACCGGTCGGGAGGCGCGGTGCCACCGCCCGTGCCGTCGCGCCTCCACAGGTGGTCGCGGAGGGCCTGTGCTGTCGGCCGTCCCGGCTACCCTTGTCGCGTGGTCACCGCCCTGTATCGCCGTTACCGGCCCGAGAACTTCGCCGAGCTGATCGGACAGTCGCAGGTCACCGACCCGCTGCGGACAGCCCTGCGGACGAACCGCGTCAACCACGCGTACCTCTTCAGCGGCCCGCGGGGCTGTGGCAAGACGACGTCGGCCCGCATCCTCGCGCGCTGCCTGAACTGTGCCGAGGGGCCGACGGACACGCCGTGCGGCGTCTGCCCGAGCTGTGTCGAACTCGCTCGCGGGGGTGGCGGCTCCCTCGACGTCATCGAGATCGACGCCGCGAGCCACAACGGCGTCGACGACGCGCGTGACCTGCGCGACCGCGCCGTCTTCGCACCGGCCCGCGACCGCTACAAGATCTTCATCCTCGACGAGGCGCACATGGTGACGCCGCAGGGCTTCAACGCGCTGCTCAAGCTGGTCGAGGAGCCGCCGGAGCACGTGAAGTTCATCTTCGCGACCACCGAGCCGGAGAAGGTCATCGGCACGATCCGGTCCCGGACCCACCACTACCCGTTCCGTCTGGTCCCACCAGCGACCATGCTCGAGTACGTCGAGCAGCTGTGCCAGCAGGAGTCCGTGTCGGTCGCACCCGGTGTGCTCCCGCTCGTCGTCCGTGCCGGCGGGGGATCGGTGCGCGACACGCTGTCGCTGCTCGACCAGCTCATGGCCGGCAGCGAGGACGGTGCGATCGCCTACGAGCGTGCGGTCGCCCTGCTCGGGTACACGGACGCCGCCCTCCTCGACGACGTGGTCGACGCGCTGGCCGTGGCCGACCCGGCGTCGGCCTTCGCCGCGATCGACCGCGTCGTGCAGACCGGACAGGACCCGAGGCGCTTCGTCGAGGACCTCCTCGAACGCCTGCGCGACCTCATCGTCGTGGCGGCCACGAACGAGAGCGCTGCGGCGGTGCTGCGCGGTGTCTCGCCGGAGGAGCTCGACACCATGACCCGCCAGGCGGGCGTCTTCGGTGCGACAGCGCTCTCGCGCTCCGCCGACATCGCCAACCGGGCGCTCACCGAGATGACCGGCGCCACCTCGCCCCGGCTGCACCTCGAGTTGATGACCGCCCGCATGCTCGTCCCCGAGGCGGACGACACGCAGCGTGGCGCGCTCGCTCGTGTGGAGCGCCTCGAGCGTCGTGTCGGCGTGGGGGACGCCGGCGGGCACCAGGCCGCGGTCCCGACCGAGTCCGCTCCGGCGCCGGCGGTGGCAGCGCGTCCTGCCGCCGTGTCGACCGTCCCGGCGCAGCCGACCAGCGGGCAGGCCACGGCCCCGTCGACGACGCCGTCCAGCCCGACGGCCGCCGGGCCCGTGGCGTCGCGACCGGCTCCGTCGGCCTCGGCAGCACCCTCGTCGTCGTCGAAGCCCTCCGCCCCGCAGCCCGATCCCGGCGCCGCCGTCCGTGACGCTGCGGCGTCCTGGGCGGCCGTCGCCCCGAGCGGCACCGGTACCCCCGCTGCGCCGGACCGACCGGTGCAGGAGCGGCCCACCACCCCGGCTGCCCACGAGCCCTCGGGCACCGCGAACGGATCGTCGACCGGTCAGGGCACGGCCGTGGGGGACGAAGCGGTCGTGCGCCCCGTCGCCGCCGTCGGCTTCCAGCAACTCCGTGACGCCTGGCCGCAGGTCGTCGAGCACGTGCAGCGTGCCCGGCGGTCCGCCTGGTCGGTCGTCGTCACGGCGCAGGTGACGGCACTCCGCGAGGACGTCCTGACCCTCACCTTCCCGAGCCACCAGGACGTGGCGTCGTTCAAGGAGATGTCCGACCCGACGACGAGCGTGAGCGAACTGCTCCGCTCGGCGATCATCGACGTGCTCGGCCTCCGGGTGAAGTTCGTCGCGCGCGGGCCCGGGCAGCAGCGGCCCGGTGGCGGCTCCGGAGGTGACGGCGCGCCGCAGCAGCCTGCGGGTTCGGTGCCGGGACGCTCCGGCGCGACACCGCAGGTGGGCGGTCCGCAGCGGCAGGGCGAACGGCAGCAGTCGCAGCAGCAGCACGCGTCGCCGCAGCAGCCGACGCCGGCGCAGCAGCAGCCGCCGGCGCAGCAGCAGCGGAACACGCCGCAGCCGTCGTCCGCTCCGGCGGCACGGCAGTCGACTCCGCAGGAACGGTCGGCACCGCAGCAGCAGGCGCCGACCGAGCAGCACCAGGGTGCAGCGGCTCCGGCGCAGCGCGAGACCCCGGAGCAGCAGACCCAGCAACAGCAGCGCGCGCAGCAGCAGCCCGCTCCGCAGCAGCAGGCGGCTCCGCAGCAGCAGGCGACGGCGGGACCGAGCGGACCGGTCACCGACTGGGTCGTCGCTGCGATCCCCGCGACCGACCCGACCGCCGGTGCCGTCCCCGAACACCTCGAACCCAGCTGGTCGGCCCCGTTCGGTACCACGGACACCGGCGAGCCGGTCGTTCCCGTCACGCCGGTCTCCGACCCGGTCGCGGACGCCGCGCTCGCCGCGCAGCTCCGCCCGGCCTCAGCCCTCGGGAGCGCGGCGGAACGCCAGCAGTCTGCACCGGGTGTAGCCGGCGCCCCGTCGGTGCCGACCGGCACGCAGCCGACGTCGCCCGACTCCGGACAGGCGCGGGGCCAGAGCACCCAGACTCCCGCCACGGCGCCGTCCGCTCCCGCACCGGCCGGCAACCCGGACGTCCCCGTCGACGACTACCCCCTCGACGACGACCCCTACGACGACGGTGCGCCGTTCCCCGACCCGGGGGCAGGGCAGTCCCAGCCTCGCCGATCGCCGGCGGACGGCCCCGCCACCGGTGGCGCACCGACCCAGGCACCTCCGGCGCGGACCCAGTCGCCTCCGGCGCAGGCACCGTCTGCTCCGCCCCGGCAGCACGCCGCGCCGCCCCAGGTGCGCCGCACCCCCGTCGCCGGCCGCTACGGCGAGGCCGTCGTCCGTGAGATCCTCGGTGCCCAGTTCATCGAGGAGACCGCCCTGCACGAGGAAGGCGCCTGATGTACGACGGCATCGTCCAGGACCTGATCGACGAGTTCGGTCGTCTGCCGGGCATCGGCCCCAAGTCGGCGCAGCGCATCGCGTTCCACATCCTGCAGACCGAGTCGTTCGACCCGGCACGGCTGTCCGAGCTCCTGGCCGAGGTCAAGGAGAAGGTCCGCTTCTGCGAGGTCTGCGGCAACGTCACCGAGAACGTGCGGTGCAGCATCTGCCGTGATCCCCGTCGGTCGCCGTCGGTGATCTGCGTCGTGGAGGAGGCGAAGGACGTCGCCGCCATCGAGCGCACGCGCGAGTTCCGCGGCCTCTACCACGTGCTCGGCGGTGCGATCAGCCCGATCGACGGCGTCGGCCCGGACGACCTGCGGATCCAGCAGCTCATGACGCGCCTGGCCGACGGCACCGTGGACGAGGTGATCATCGCGACCGACCCGAACCTCGAGGGCGAGGCGACCGCGACCTACCTCAGCCGTCTGCTCGTCCCGATGGGCATCCGCACCACGCGCCTCGCGTCCGGCTTGCCGGTCGGTGGCGACCTGGAGTACGCAGACGAGGTCACGCTCGGCCGGGCCTTCGAGGGCCGTCGCGTCGTCGGGAACTGAGGCCGTCCCGCGCAGGATCGTTGCGTCGCCGCCCGCTCGCACGCAACATCCGCGGAACACCCTCTACGATTGACGGACCGCGCGACCGTCGCGGAACCGTCGTCCCCGGGAGTACCAGCCAGTGGCCCTGATCGTGCAGAAGTTCGGTGGATCGTCCGTCGCGGACGCCGAGAGCATCAAGCGCGTGGCGAAGCGGATCGTCCAGACGAAGAAGGCCGGCAACGACGTGGTCGTGGCCGTCTCGGCGATGGGCGACACCACCGACGAACTCGTCGACCTCGCGCACTCCGTGACGCCGATCCCCGCAGGTCGTGAGCTCGACATGCTGCTCACCGCGGGGGAACGCATCTCGATGGCGCTGCTCGCGATGGCGATCAAGAGCCTCGGCGTCGAGGCGTCGTCGTACACGGGCAGCCAAGCCGGCATGCTGACCGACGCCCAGCACGGCAAGGCCCGCATCGTCGACGTCACCCCGAAGCGCGTGCGTGAGGCGCTCGACGCCGGACACGTCGCGATCGTCGCCGGCTTCCAGGGCTTCAACCGGACGACCGGCGAGATCACCACGCTCGGTCGCGGTGGGTCGGACACGACCGCCGTCGCCCTCGCCGCGGCCCTCGACGCCGACGTCTGCGAGATCTACACCGACGTCGACGGCATCTTCACCGCGGACCCCCGTGTGGTGCCCAAGGCGAAGAAGGTCGACCGGATCACGAGCGAGGAGATGCTCGAGCTCGCCGCGTCCGGCGCCAAGGTCCTGTACATCCGTGCCGTCGAGTACGCCCGTCGGCACGGCGTCACCCTGCACGTCCGCTCCTCGTTCAGCAACGCCGAGGGCACCATCGTCTACAACCCTGCAGAGGGGGAAACCGTGGAAGAACCGATCATCACCGGCATCGCCGGAGACCTCTCCGAGGGCAAGATCACCGTCGTCGGCGTGCCCGACACCCCGGGCAAGGCCGCCGAGATCTTCACGATCGTGGCGCGCGCCGGCGCGAACATCGACATGATCGTGCAGAACGTGTCCGAGGCCGTGACCGGTCGCACGGACATCTCCTTCACGCTGCCGAAGGACCAGGGTCAGGGCGTCCTGACCGCGCTCGAGGTCGCGAAGGCCGACATCGGGTACGAGGGCATCCAGTACGACGACCAGATCGGCAAGCTCGCCCTGGTCGGTGCCGGCATGCGCACGAACGCCGGTGTCTCCGCCGCGCTGTTCCGCGCGCTGCACGAGGCGTCGATCAACATCGAGATGATCTCCACCTCGGAGATCCGGATCTCGGTCGTCACCCGGGCCGACACCCTCAACGAGGCGATGCGCGTCGTGCACAAGGCCTTCGGGCTGGACGCCGACCAGGAAGCCGTCGTCTACGCGGGCACCGGGCGCTGAGCGCGGCACCGACACGACCCAGGAGCAGGAGCACCACATGAGCACCACCGTCGCCGTCGTCGGCGCCACCGGCCAGGTCGGCGCCGTGATGCGCCGTCTCCTCGAGGACCGCGCGTTCCCGGCCGACCGGGTCCGGTTCTTCGCCAGCGCCCGGTCCGCCGGCACCACCCTGCCGTTCCGCGGCGAGGAGATCGTGGTCGAGGACTCCGAGACCGCCGACCCGTCGGGCATCGACATCGCGCTGTTCTCCGCCGGTGCGACCGCGTCGCGCGCACTGGCACCGCGCTTCGCCGCGGCCGGTGCGATCGTGGTGGACAACTCGAGCGCCTGGCGCATGGACCCCGACGTGCCGCTGGTCGTGAGCGAGGTCAACCCGCACGCGATCGACGACGCCCCGAAGGGCATCATCGCGAACCCGAACTGCACGACGATGGCGATCATGCCGGTCCTCAAGGTGCTCGACACCGAGGCCGGGCTGCGCCGTCTCGTCGCCACGACCTACCAGGCGGTCTCGGGCTCCGGGCTCGCCGGCGTCGAAGAGCTGCTCGGCCAGGCCCGAGCGGCGCTCGAGCAGGACACCGCGGCGCTCACGCACGACGGTTCGGCGGTGACGTTCCCGGAACCGGTGAAGTACGTCCGCCCGATCGCGTTCGACGTGGTGCCGCTCGCGGGCAGCATCGTCGAGGACGGCCTGGGGGAGACCGACGAGGAGAAGAAGCTCCGCAACGAGAGCCGCAAGATCCTCGAGCTGCCCGACCTGCTCGTCGCCGGCACCTGCGTGCGCGTCCCCGTCTTCACCGGGCACTCGATCTCGGTGCACGCCGAGTTCGCCCGTCCGCTGTCGCCGGAGCGCGCGACCGAGATCCTCGCATCCGCGCCGGGTGTCGAGCTCTCCGAGGTGCCGACGCCACTGCAGGCCGCGGGCCAGGACCCGTCCTTCGTCGGCCGCATCCGCGCCGACCAGTCCGCGCCCGAGGGGCACGGTCTGGTCCTGTTCGTGAGCAACGACAACCTGCGGAAGGGCGCCGCGCTCAACGCGGTGCAGATCGCCGAGACGATCCTCGAACGACGCGCGGTCGCGGCGTAGCGATCCCGTCGCCGACGCGACACACGACGGACGGGAGGCCCGTGGCGAGACCGCCACGGGCCTCCCGTCCGTCGTGTGTCCACCCTGTCAGCGCGCGCTTGTAGGATCGTCGCGTGGCAGTGAAGCAGGTGGATCCGATCGACGTCGTCCTGGTCGGGGGAGGGATCATGAGCGCCACCCTCGGCGCCATCATCCACCGCCTCGAACCCACCTGGAAGATCCGCGTGTACGAGCGGCTCGGGTCCGTCGCGCAGGAGTCCTCGAACCCGTGGAACAACGCCGGCACCGGCCACTCCGCGCTGTGCGAACTGAACTACACGCCCGAGATGCCCGACGGACGCGTCGACATCGCCAAGGCCGTCACGGTCAACGAGCAGTTCCAGGTCTCGCGGCAGTTCTGGGCGCACCTGGTCGAGACGGGCGCCCTGCCGCAGCCGTCGAACTTCATCAACCCGACCCCGCACATCTCGTTCGTCTGGGGTGCGGACAACGTCGAGTACATGCGGAAGCGCTACGAGGCGCTCAAGGACCACCCGCTGTTCGCCGGCATCGAGTACTCCGACGACCCGGCGCAGATCCGCCGGTGGGCACCCGCGCTCATCCCCGGGCGCAAGAAGGACCAGCCGATCGCGGCGACGTACTCGGCAGCCGGGTCCGACGTCGACTTCGGTTCGCTCACGCGGCAGCTGTTCGACGAACTCGAGATCGCCGGCGTGGAGTTCGAGCCGTCGCACCAGGTGCAGAAGATCTCGCGCTCGAAGGTCTCCGAGGGATGGGTCCTCGACGTCCGGAACGAGGTCGGCCGCTCGACGCAGCGCATCGCGGCGAAGTTCGTGTTCGTCGGCGCGGGCGGCGGGGCCCTGCACCTGCTGCAGAAGTCGGGCATCCCGGAGATCCGCGGGTACGGGGGCTTCCCGGTGTCGGGGGAGTTCCTCCGCACCGACGACCCCGAGGTCGTGCAGAAGCACGCGGCCAAGGTCTACGGCAAGGCGAGCGTCGGCGCCCCGCCGATGTCGGTCCCGCACCTCGACACCCGCATCGTCGACGGCAAGGCCTCGCTGATGTTCGGCCCGTACGCCGGGTTCAGCCCGAAGTTCCTCAAGCAGGGGTCGTTGCTCGACCTCTTCCGCTCGATCCGGCCGCACAACCTCCGGCCGATGTTGAGCGTGGCGTTCTCGAACTTCGACCTGGTCCGGTACCTCGTCGGACAGCTCCTCGCGTCGAAGCAGACCAAGTTCGATGCGCTGCGGGACTTCATGCCGGCGGCGGAGCCGGAGAACTGGCACCGCATCACCGCCGGGCAGCGCGTGCAGGTGATCAAGCCGGACCCGGAGAAGGGCGGCGTGCTGCAGTTCGGCACCGAGGTCATCACCTCTGCCGACGGCTCGATCGCGGGCCTGCTCGGCGCCAGCCCGGGGGCGTCCACCGCGGTGCCGATCATGCTCACGATGCTGCAGCGCTGCTTCCCGGACCGGTGGGACGCGTGGGCGCCGATGGTCCGCACGATGGTCCCGACCTACGGCAAGGACCTCGGGAGCGACCCCCGGCTCGCGGACGAGACGCTCGAGCACACCGCGAAGGTGCTGGGGCTGCACCACTGACACCCGCCCTGGCTTGCACCGGAATCGAACGTGTGTTCGAATGACGGCATGCGGTGGAGCGGGCAGGCGATCGGTGCGGAGCGCGCGGACGCGCTCCCGGGACTCGAGTCGAACAGCGGACTCGTCCGCAGCGTGACCACGCCGGAGTTCGCCGGGGTGACCTTCCACGAGGTCCTGGCCAGGAGCGCCCTCAACCGGGTGCCCGCGGCGGACGGCAGTGGCACCTACGGGTGGACGATCAATCCCTACCGCGGGTGCAGCCACGCGTGCGTGTACTGCTTCGCGCGGCCGACGCACACGTACCTCGAGTTCGACGGTGGGGCCGACTTCGACCAGCAGATCGTCGTGAAGACGAACGTCGCCGACGTCCTGCGCCGCGAGCTGCGTCGCCCGAGTTGGGACCGTCACCCGGTGGCGCTCGGCACGAACACCGACCCGTACCAGCGCGCCGAGGGGCGGTACCGGCTGATGCCGGGCGTGATCCGCGCCCTGGCCGAGTCCGGCACGCCCTTCAGCGTCCTCACCAAGGGCACGTTGCTCCGACGTGACCTGCCGTTGTTGGTCGAGGCGGCACGGTCGGTGCCGGTCGACCTGGCGATGTCCATCGCGGTGTACGACGACGCGCTGCAGCAGCAGGTGGAGCCGGGTACGCCGACGACGGCCGCGCGTCTGGCGACGGTCCGGGCGATCCGCGACGCCGGCCTCGAGTGCTCCGTGTTCCTCATGCCCGTGCTGCCGTTCATCACCGACACGCGTGCGCACCTCGACGATGCGGTCGGGCGCGCTGCCGCGGCCGGGGCGTCGAGCGTCATGTACTCGGCGTTGCACCTGCGGCCCGGTGTGAAGCCGTGGTGGTTCTCGTGGTTGCAGCAGACGCGGCCCGACCTGGTCGCCCGGTACCGCTCGATGTACCTCGACGACACGTACGCACCGGCGGACTACCGACGCTGGCTGGCGGACCGCGTCCGGCCGATCCTGCGGGCGCACGGGCTCGCGGTCGGCCGGGTCGACCCGACCACCGGTTCGATGGGCTTCAGCGACCGGCAGGCCGACCTCGTCCCGGAGTGCGCACCAGCGGTCCCGCCGACGCCGTCGCGGCCGGGGATCTCCAACGGGCGCCGCGTGCCCGCGTCGCTCGACGAGCAGTCCCGACCGGCCAGTTCTCCGCTCAAGCGTGCCGACCCCGACTGGGACCGCCGGTCAGCGGTCGTCGGCGCCGGTGCCAGTGCCGGCAGGGGCAGCCCGACGCTGTTCTGACGAGAGTCCACCTTCCGCGTTCGGGGGACACCCTGTGTCGGCGATCGGCGGTACCATCGAGCAGGTCGCCGGGCCGTGCTCGTTTCGGGGTACACGACCGCCCCGTGGTGGTCGTGAGGACCAGCGGCCGGACCACTCCCGGAAGGACCCTCGACCCGTGCTCGGTATCCCCACGCACCTCGCTCCGCGAGTGAACGCGTGGTCGACCGTGCGCGCCTTCCACGCGGCGGCGGTCGGCTCGGTCGTCGCCGCGGCCGTCACCCTGCTGCTCTACCGGCTCGCTGAGCCGGAGGTCCGTGTCGCCGGCGCGGTGCTCGCGCTGTTGCCGATGCTCGCCATGATCGGCGTGCACGTGCAGTTCGGCACCTGGCGGTCAGCGGTCGCGTTCCTGCTGACGGGCGGCGTGTGCGCCTGGTGGTTCACCGTGGTCGTGCAGCGCGAGGTGCCGGCCGGTTGGGTGACGAGCTACCTCCTCTCGCTCGCGGTGATCCCGCTCGTGCTCGTCGGCGGCGCCGGTGCGGTGGCCGGTCGCGTCGTGCTGTGGTCGGTCGGCGGGTTCCTGGTCGGGCGTCTGGCCACCTCCGTCGCGGTCCTGCAGGCCGGGGGGCCGCCACGGCCGCTCGTCCTGGCGTGGATCACCCTCGGGTTCGTGGTCGCCCTCGTGCTGTTCACCAGCCGCAACACGGCCCGGTCCGAGCGGGTCCAGCCCGAGCTGCTGCGCTCCGCGCGCGAGGAGCACGTCTCCGCCTACCGCGCCGGGGTCGAGGCCGAGGCGGCGGCGATCCTGCACGACACCGTGCTCAACCACCTCGGGGCCATCGCGTTGGCCCCCGACGGGCCGATGGACGCGCAGCTCGCCCGGACGGTCGAGGCCGACGTGGCGATGCTCACCGGCAAGCAGTGGCTCGCGCCGCAGGGGTCCACGGCCGGGTCCGACCCGGACGGTGCGGTCGCCGCGTTCGACACGATGGTCGACGAACACCGCGCGGCGGGGCTCGACGTCGTCGTCACCGGCGACCCGGCCGTCCTCTCGCGCCTCGACGCGTCCGCCATGACCGCGCTGCTCCGTGCCGTGGGGCAGTGCCTCGCGAACGTCCGGAAGCACGCGGGCACCGACGCGGCCGAGGTCAGCGTGTTCGACGACGGTGCATCGTGCACGGTGATGGTCGTGGACGACGGGCGCGGGTTCGACGAGCAGGACACGGGCGCCGACCGGATGGGTCTGCGCGGGTCGGTGCGCGAGCGCATCGGCCGCGTCGGTGGTGACGTCCAGGTCTGGTCCTCCCCGGGCTCGGGGACCAGCGTCATGATGACGGTCCCCTACGAGCCCGTCCGGAGCCCGGCCGACGACGCCGGGTCCTACGCCGTCACGGGGGAGTCCGACCGGGGGGCCACCCGGTGAGCCGGGTGGACGCGGTGCGCGCTGCGGTGAGGGGTTCGCGGACGGCACAGCAGTACGACCCGCTCGGGGCGATGGGATCCCGGCCGCTCGCCGTCGTGCTCGGCGCCGCCGGTGTCCTGTGGGCGCTCCTGGTGTCGGTGTTCGACCGTGACGTCCCCGGGTCCCCGACCCTCAGTGCCCTGACGGTGCTGCTCCTCGCGGCGTCCGGTGCCGTGGTGGTGGCCGCGTCGTCGCCGTTCCGCGCGCCCTTCCCGCGGTGGGCGTACGTGCTGCACGTGGTCCTGCTCGCGACGGCCTCGGTGACGAGCGTCGCTGCCCAGTGGGGGCCGGACCGGAACGCCCTCAACGACTTCATGTGCCTGCTCACCGCGACCGGCGTCGTGATGGTCGCGCCGTACCGGCCGTGGCGCGACCTGGCCGTCGGCGGTGCGGTGCTCGCAGTCGTCGACGCGGTCACGTGGGGCGTCGCAGCCTCCGTCTTCCCGCACCAGGTGCCCGTCGCCGTCGCGGCGTTCCTGGGCGCGGCTCCGACGCTCGTGCTCACCGCTGCGTCGGTCGTGTTCGCGTGGACCTTCGCCGGGCTCGCGGAACGGGTGCAGATACGAGCCGGCTCGTACTCCGTCGCGCGGGCCGAACGTGACGGCATCGCCGCCAGCGTGCAGCAGGACCGCTCCGTGATCCTCGCCCGCGACGTCGCGCCGTTCTTCGCCGAGCTCCGGACCCGTGAGGTCATCACCGACGCGGACCGGGACCGTGCCCGGGCGATCGCGGACGGCATCCGACGGGCCATGGTCGCGGACGCCGACCGGACGTGGTTCGAGTACGCGGTCGTCGTCGAGGGCGGCTCCGCCGAGTCGGTGGACGATCCCGACGGCCTCATCGCGACGCTCGACGCCGAGCAGCGGACCGTGGTGCGGACGTTCGTGCGGGCCGCCCTCGGCGCCGCCACCGTCGACCCGGCCGGGTTCCACGCCGTGGTCCGCCGCGCGGAGGGACTCGGCGCACCCTCCGATCGTGTCGCCGTGCGGATGGAGCTGGCGGTGGACGACTCGGACACGGGCATCCACCGCACCTTCGACCCCTACTTCGCGGTGCTCCGCGTCACCTTCCCCGACCTCGACGTCGCCGTCCGACCATCGTCCCTCGCACTAAGGTTCTCCTATGACCAGCACTGACCCGAACCGGACCACGGAGGGCGTGCCCCCGCTCCCGCAGCCCGGAACACGACGCGTGCGGCTGGCGATCCTCGACGACCACGAAGTGCTGCTCGACAGCCTGTCGAGCTGGATCGCCGTGAACGCCTTCGACTTCGACCTCGCCCTCACCGCGCACACGTGGCTCGAGATGGTGCACAGCGAGAACTTCCCGACGGACCTCGTGTTCCTCGACTTCCAGCTCAAGGAGCCCGTGTCGATCGAGGCTCGCGTGCGGACCTGCCGGGCCGCCGGCGCGAAGGTCATCGTGCTCTCGAGCGTCGACAGTCGTGAGTCCCGCGACCGCGCCCTCGCAGCCGGCGCGGCGGCGTTCCTGTCGAAGTCCCTGCCCATGCGCGAGGTCATGGACGTGGCGCGCGAGGTCATGGGCGTCTCGCGCGAGACACCGCCGCAGCGCGACTGGCGACCGCTGCCGACGGGCGCGAACGCACACCAGCGTCCGAAGCTCAGCGCGGGCGAGGAAGAGGCGCTGCGCCTCTACGTGTCCGGCTACTCGACCAACGAGGTGGCCGCGCAGATGAACGTGCAGTACGAGACGGCGAAGACCTACCTGCGACGTGTCCGCGAGAAGTACAGCAAGGTCGGTCGCCCCGCGTCGAAGAAGTCGGACCTCATCCGCCGTGCCGCCGAGGACGGGTTCCTCGCGTAGTGGCGAAGCTCTACTTCCGGTACGGCGCGATGAACAGCGGCAAGAGCACCGGGCTCCTGCAGGCGGCGTACAACTACGAGGAACGCGGACAGCGCGTGCTCCTGGCCAAGCCGTCCGTGGACACCAAGGGCGACCGTGAGATCGTCTCCCGGCTCGGGGTGACCCGCGAGGTCGACGTCGTGTTCGCCCCGCACGACGACGTCCGTGCCGCGGTGGCCGACGCCGGTGCCACGGACCCGGCGTCCGACCGTCTCGACGGCATGGTGCGCCCGGTGAGCTGCGTGCTCGTCGACGAGGCGCAGTTCCTCACGCCGAAGCAGGTCGACGACCTGCTCCGGGTCGCGGTGCTCGACGAGGTCCCGGTGCTCGCGTACGGCATCCGCACCGACTTCCGGACCGAGGCGTTCCCCGGCAGCGCACGGCTCCTCGAGGTCGCGCACTCACTCGAGGAACTCAAGACCATCTGCCGGTGCGGACGCAAGGCGGTCTTCAACGCGCGCAAGGTCGACGGACGCTTCGTGTTCGACGGGTCGCAGGTCGCGATCGACGGCCTCGACGTCACCTACGAGTCGCTCTGCGCGAACTGCTACCTGAGCGAGTCCGGCGGACGCCTGGACGGCGAGCTCGCGCACTGACCGGTCCACGTCCGTCGGGTGACCCACCGAGGGACGGGAGGCGCGGGGCCGCGCCGCCACGTGCCTCCCGTCCGTCCGTGGTGCGGAATGCGCGCACGTCGGCAACGGTTGTCGTCGGCATGAGCGACGCCACCGTGCACCTGTCCGTCCTCGACCTGGCCACCCGCGAGTACGGTCAGTCGAACACCGAGGCCCTGCAGGGGTCGATCGACATGGCGGTGCACGCCGAGCGGCTCGGCTACGAGCGGATCTGGGTCGCGGAGCACCACGGCATGCCGGGCATCACCTCGTCCGCGCCGGCGGTGCTGCTCAGCGCGGTCGGCGCTGCGACCTCGCGCATCCGCATCGGCTCCGGCGGCGTGATGCTGCCGAACCATGCGCCGCTCGTCGTCGCCGAGCAGTTCGGCACGCTGCGGGCGCTGTACGGGGACCGTGTCGACCTCGGCATCGGACGGGCACCCGGCACCGACGGCGCGACCGCGATGGCCCTGCGGCGCACGGACCGTCTCGACGTCGACGACTTCCCGCAGCAGCTCGCCGACCTGATCGGGTTCTTCACCGGGATGGACGAGGGGAACCCGCTCTCGCGCATCCGCGCCGTGCCCGGCTACGGCGACGTCCCGGAGTTCTGGCTGCTCGGGTCCTCGGGCTACAGCGCCCAGGTGGCGGGTGCGCTCGGGGTGTCGTTCGCCTTCGCGCACCACTTCGCGTCGGACAACACCGAGGCGGCGCTCGCGCTCTACCGGGACTCGTTCCGGCCGTCGAGGTTCCGGCAGACGCCGAACGCGCTGATCGGCGTGCAGGTCGTCACTGACGAGGACCCGGCGGTCGTCGAGGAGCAGAGCGCTCCCGGGATGATCTCGTTCATCCGGATGCGGCAGGGGGCGAAGCCCGAGCCGGTGTCGATGGACGAGGCCCGCGCGTACGAGTTCTCCGACCTCGAGCGTCGCTTCATCGCCGCGCGCACGGAGCGGCAGGCCTACGGGTCGCGTGAGCAGGTCGCGACGAAGCTCAACGAGCTGGTCGCGTCGACCGGGGCCGACGGCGTCATCGTCGCTCCGGGCGCTGCGCAGGCCCGCTACCGGCACCAGGCGCTCGACGTGGTGGCGTCGCTGCAGGCCGAGGGACGGCTCGTCCCGGCCGGCGCGACGGTCTAGCGCCCGACCGTACCGGCGTCAGGCGAGCAGGCCGAGGCGGGTGGCGGCGGTGATGGCGGCGACGCGTGTCCCGACGTCGAGCTTGCGGTAGACGTTGTAGACGTGGCGCTTCACCGTGCCGACCGCCAGCCCGAGCTCGGTGGCGATCTCGGCGTTCGACCGGGCTGCGGCCACGAGTCGGAGCACCTCGAGTTCCCGGTCGCTGAGCGGTGACCCGGCGCGTGCGTCCGTGACGAGGTCCACCGGGAACGTCACCGGGGCCGCGCCGGTGCGGGTCGCTCGGACGATCCGGTCGACGAGTTCGCGGCTGGGGGTGTCCTTGGTGACGAAGTCGACGGCTCCCGCGTCGAGCAGTGCCCGGCGGAGGACGGCGTCGCGGTGCATCGTGAGCACGACGACGCTGATGCGCGGGTGGCTGCGCCGAACGGTCGCGATGGTGGTGCGCGCCGGCGGCCCGTCGAGCTCGACGTCGAGGAGGAGCACGTCGATCGCGGCCGCCTCGGGGGAGTCGAGCACGTCCGACGGGCGCTCACCGTGGGCGACCACCCGGATGGTGGGCACGGCGGACAGGATCGTCGCGAGCCCCTCGCGGAAGAGCCGGTGGTCGTCGACGAGTGCGACGTGGGTGATGGTGGTCACAGGGAGCCCCTCGGGACGGTCAGACGGACGGTGGTGCCGGCACCCGGTGCGCTCTCGACGTCGAGCCGCGCGCCGAGGATCCCGGCCCGTTCGCGCATGGTGCGCTGCCCGAGTCGTCCGTCGGCGTCCGCGCCCGGGGTGAAGCCCGGCCCGTCGTCACGCACGACGGCGACCACGGCGGCCGTGGTCCACTCGACGGTCACGACCGCGGTCGAACCGGGGGCGTGCTTCCTGCGGTTGGTGAGCGCTTCCAGCAGGATGGTGAGCGCCTCCTCTGCCTTCCAGTTCGGCAGCACGCCGGGGGTCCCCGTCGTCGTGATGGTCAGTCGGTCGTCGCCGGGGAACAGGTCGTCCACGTGCCGCCGCAGCGCGTCGTCGAGCCGGTCGTCGCCGACGCGGGCGTGCAGGGAGACGGCGAGGTCCTGCACGTCGGTCAGCGCGGCACGGAGCAGGCGCCCGGCGGCCTCCAGCTGGTCCGTCCGTTCCGCTGGCGGGGGATCGGTGAGCAGGACGAGGTCGAGCCGCTGCAGGCCGGCGAGGACCCCGTGCGCCACACGGTCGTGCAGGTCGCGTGCGATCTGCGCCCGCGAGTCGAGGTTCGTCGTCGTGACCCGTTGCCGGAGCGCCTCGGTGTAGGCGATCGCGCCGGCCGGGAACCGGCTCCACACCCCGGCGTGGAGCGCGCGGGCGGCGCGGAGGACCTGCTCTGTCGTGCTGGCTCCGACCTCGTCGACGAACACGGGAAGGTAGGCGTCGAACAGCATCTCCGCGGCGAGCATGGCGCCTGCCGGGTGTTGGGCGTGTTCCGCGTGGAGGGCACCGGTGGCCAGGTGGTCCGGATCGAGGTACCGGTCGCTGACGATGCTGCCGTCGGCTGCACCGGCGGCGTAGCGCTCGTGCGCGTCGGCGATCATCGACGTGACGTTCTCGAGGAGGCTCCGTGCGAGGACCGGATCGTCCGCGAGCTCGGGGAAGCGGTCACCGATCTCCGCGAGGACGTCGGCGAGCGGGGCAGGGATCGTCATGACGTCTGCGAGCGTAGTGGGGGCGCGGCCGTGCAGGGGCGATCGCTCGTGCTGGTGTGCCCGTGGACACACGGGCGCACGCTGACTGCGGAGGGAAAAACGAAGCCCGGGTCCGAGGACCCGGGCTTCGTCACTGTCTCAACACAGTGTCGGGGTGACAGGATTTGAACCTGCGACCTCCTCGTCCCGAACGAGGCGCGCTACCAAGCTGCGCCACACCCCGCGGTGTGGTCACTCCGAACCGGAGCGACCAGGAAAGTCTACCGGACGTTCGGGGGTGCTCACGACCATCCGCGGAACACCCGGGCGCGTCGTGGTGCAGCTCGGTCAGGAGGTCTTCGCGGTGAAGGTCACGACGACGGCCTCCGGCCGGCAGGAGAACCGCACCGGCGCGTAGATCGACGTCCCGATGCCCGCCGAGACCTCGAGCCACGACCAGTGTCCGCGGTGCTGCCACCGGTGCAGCCCGCTGACGTACCGGCGGGGGAGGTCCGAGTTGGTGACGAGCGCGCCCACGCCGGGCACCTGCACCTGACCGCCGTGCGTGTGCCCGGCGAAGACGATGTCCGCACCCTGGTCGACGAAGGCGTCGAGGACCCGGCGGTACGGAGCGTGCGTGATCCCGATGGCGACCGGCGTGGGGCCGTCCTCGTCCTCGGTCCACGGAACGGCGCTGCGCATCTCGTCGACGTTCGTCGGCAGCAGGTCCAGGCGGTCCCAGTCGCGGTGGGCGTCCGAGGTGCCGAAGAGCTCGAAGCGCGATCCGCGGAGCTCGATCGCGTGGGCCTGGTCGTTGACGTCGAGCCAGCCGAGGGACTCGAAGAACGCGGTCTGTCGATCGATGTCGAGTTCGACCTGACGGTGCCCGGTGTGGTGCGCGCTCGGACCGGTGAAGTACTTGAACGGATTCCGTGGCGAGGGGCCGTAGAAGTCGTTCGAGCCGTGCGCGAAGGCGCCCGGGATGCCGCGGAACGGCTCGAGCGCGTACTCGACCGCCGCGTTGGCCGTGGCGTGTCCGAGGTTGTCGCCGGTGTTCACGACGAAGTCGGGCTCGACCAGGCTCAGGTC
Source organism: Curtobacterium sp. MCSS17_007 (assembly GCF_003234175.2). Classification (NCBI taxonomy): domain Bacteria; kingdom Bacillati; phylum Actinomycetota; class Actinomycetes; order Micrococcales; family Microbacteriaceae; genus Curtobacterium; species Curtobacterium sp. MCSS17_007. The sequence goes on along the minus strand of NZ_CP126257.1, from coordinate 2,254,326 downwards.
GCGGAGCCACTGCTGCTTGTCGGCCTGCCACGGGGCCATGTGGATGTCTGAGAGGTGCAGGACGGTCACGTCCCGCGAGCCCTCCGGCAGCACCGGGATCGTCTCCCAGCGGATGCCGAAGCGGCGACGCTCGACGAGGGAACCCCACGCCGCCGTCGCCGCTCCGACGGCCGCGCCCGCCGCGATCACTCCCAGCGCGCCGCGGCCGCGGCTCACTTGCAGTCCTTCGGTGCCTTGCCGTCCTTGTCGCCGAACAACTGCACCGTGACGGTCGCGTCCTTGCCGATCGCGGTGCCCTCACCAGGGTCGACCGAGGCGACCGTGCACTGGTTGCCGCCGTCACCCTTGGCGTAGTCTCCGGCCAGTGCGACCTTCGTGATCCCGGCCCCCTGCAGGGCGTTCTTGGCGTCACCGACGCTCTTGCCGGTGATCTGCGGGACCGTCGTCTGGCTGCCGTCGGTCGTGAACACCGTCACGCTCGAGCCGGTCGACAGGAGCGAACCCGCTGACGGGGACGTGGACGAGACCGTCCCGGGGGTGCCGCCGCCGGCCTGCGTGCCGCCGTCGACGTACGTGAAGCCAGCGCCGGCGAGGGTGGCTCGAGCGTCGTCGGCGGTCTTGCCGGTGACGTCGGGCACGGCGACGCTGTTCCCGCGCAGGGCGGTCTGCGACGGCGTCGGGAACGGGTCGGCCGGGTGCCGCTGGTTGATCGGGATCATCGCCTGCTGCCAGACGTGTGCACGCTGCGTCGCGTAGGTGCCGTAGCCCGCTCCGCTGCTGTACTTCCGCAGGCTGGTCTTCGCGCCGTCGGTGTTGCCCTGCCAGTAGGCGGTCGCGACCTTCGAGCTCGCGCCCACGAGCCAGATCTGCTCGGCGTTGTCCGTCGTGCCGGTCTTGGCGAACAGCTGCGTGCCGTCCGGGGTCTGCGCACCGACGGCGGTGCCGGACTGGATCGTGCCGCGCATCGCGAAGGCGGCAGTCGCGGCGACGCTCGGGTCGAGGACCTGCTTGCACTGCTTGGGCTGCCCGCCGAGCTGCTTCCCGGTGGCGTCGGTGACCTGGTCGATCGCGATCGGGGAGCAGTAGGTCCCGCCGTTGGCGATGGTCGCGTACGCCGACGCCATGGTCAGCGGGGCGATGTTGTTGGTGCCGAGGATCGACGACGGGTAGGCGTTCAGCTCGGTCTTCTCGTCCGCGGAGTGCACGCCCAGGTCCATGGCGGTCTGGCGGATGTCGCAGAGGTCGAGCTTCGCGGCCATCGAGGCGAACGCGGCGTTCACCGACAGGGCCGTCGCGCGGGCCACCGTGAACTGACCACGCTCACCGGCGGAGTCGTTCTTCGGCGCCCACGGCGAGGTGATCGTCGAACCGCACTGGGTCCACCGCGACGTGTTGTGTGGCGTCCCGTTGACGGTCTCGTTCAGCCCGTGGCCGGCCTTCAGCCAGTCGAGCAGCGTGAACACCTTGTACGTCGAACCGACCTGGAAGCCGATGGAGCCCCCGTACTCCTTGTCGACGCTGTAGTTGATCGAGGTCGCGGTCGGCGGCGACTGCAGGGACTGGTCGTAGTCCTTGTTCTGGGCCATCGTCAGGATGCGGCCCGTGGACGCCTCCACCGAGTTGAGCGCACCGCCGAGCTGCAGCCGCGACTCGGTGTTCGGATCGTACTTGTTCAGCAGGTCCTTCTGCTGCCCGTTCAGGTCGATGTCGAGGGTGGTCTGGATCTTGTACCCGCCGTTGCGCCAGGCCTGGTCGCGCTCCTTCTGGGTCCCGCCCAGCTGCGACATCTGCTTGACCACCTTGACGGCGTAGTCGCAGAAGAACTGCGAACCGTTGCCGGCCGCCGACTTGCAGCCCTGGCTCGGCTCGGTCAGGTGCACGTAGTCCGCGGGGTTCGACGCGATCGCCTGGTCGAACTCCTCCTTCGTCAGGTGCTTCTGCGCGTACATCGACTTGAGGATGACGTCGCGGCGGGCCTTGTTGGCGTCGTAGTTCTCGGCCTTCGCCAGGTTGCGCGTGTTGGGCGACTGCACGATGGCCAGGATCGAGGCGGCCTCGGCCGGCGTGAGATCGGTCGCCGACTTGTTGAAGTAGTGCTGTGCAGCGGCCTGCACGCCGTACGTCTGGTCCCCGAAGTAGGCGATGTTGAGGTACCCGGTCAGGATCTCCTTGTGCGAGTACTTCTTCGCCAGGCCGATGGCGAGCTTCATCTCCTCGAGCTTGCGGGGGATGGTCTGCTCGACGGCGTCGTTGTACGCCTTCTGGCGCTCTTCTTCGGTCGGCAGCTCGAGGGCCTGCTGCATCTTGATGTTGCGCACGAGCTGCATCGTCAGGGTCGACCCGCCGCCGGACTCACCGAGCCCGCCGGCGATGCTGCCGACGCCAGCGCGGACGAGCGAGGTCATGTCGACGCCGCCGTGGTCCCAGAAGCGCTTGTCCTCGCCGTCGATCGCCGCGTTCTTCAGCTGGTCGCTGATCTGGTCGTACTGGAGCTCCTCGCGGTTCTGGTCGTAGACCGTCGCGAGCTGGACCGGCTGCCCGTTGCTGTACGCGTAGATCTCGTTGCGCTGCGGGAGGTCACCGATCTCGATGTACTCCGGCAGTGACTCGAACACGCCGATCGTGGAGGTCGTGGTGACGCCGGCGACGGCGATCGCCGGGGTGACCCCGATCGTCACCAGCAGACCGGCGAGCGCGCTGAACCCGACGAAACCGACGAAGGCGCCGATCGCGGAGACGGGCTTGGTCCGCGAGGCAGACTTCTGGGCAGACATAGGATGCAGCCTAAACGACGCCCACGACTGAAAGGCTGGCAAGGAACCGCATGACTCGCTGGGAGTACTTCACCACGCCGCTGATGATCCACAACACCGCCGCCATCCTCAACGCCCACGGGGACGAGGGGTGGGAGCTGGTCCAGGTCGTCACCGGTCCCGAGGGTGGGCTCGTCGCCTACCTGAAGCGGCCGAAGGCCGACGCGTGACCGTCGCCGACCGACTCGCCGAGCTCGGGCTGACCATCCCCGCGGTCGCGGCCCCCGTCGCCGCCTACGTGCCCGCCGTCGTCACCGGGCAGTACGTGTACACGGCCGGGCAGCTGCCCTTCGTCGACGGCGCGCTGCCGGTCACGGGCAAGGTCGGGGGCGGGGTCGACGCCGAGACCGCCACCACCGAGGCGCGCGTCGCCGCGCTGAACGCCCTCGCGGCCGTGCAGTCCGTCGCCGGGTCCCTGGACCGCGTCGCCCGGGTCGTCAAGGTGACGGTGTTCGTCGCCTCGGACCCGTCGTTCACCGGCCAGCCGGCCGTCGCCAACGGGGCGTCGACCCTGGTCGGCGAGGTCTTCGGGGACGCCGGTGTCCACGCGCGCAGCGCGGTGGGCGTGGCCGTGCTCCCGCTGGACGCGCCGGTCGAGGTCGAGCTGGTGGTGGAACTGGCCGACTGACGGACCGTCAGCGACGCACGTGACGCGAGCCGCGCCTCCCGACCGGACGGGAGGCGCGGCTCGCGTCGTTCCCGCTACATGAGATCCGCGATGGTCGCCATGATGGTCGGGTCGGCCAGCGTGGTCGTGTCACCGATGCGGCGGCCCTCGGCCGCGTCGCGGAGCAGACGGCGCATGATCTTGCCCGAGCGCGTCTTCGGCAGCTCCGGCACCACGACGACCTGCCGGGGCTTCGCGATCGCACCGATGCGCGCGCCGACCCAGTTGCGCAGTTCCGTCGCGACCGCGTCGCGGTCGACACCCTCGGCCGCCTCGGCGGTCAGGATGACGAACGCGACGACCGCCTGCCCGGTCGTCTCGTCGGCGGCGCCGACGACGGCGGCCTCGGCGACGCCCTCGTGCCCGACCAGTGCGGACTCGATCTCCGCGGTGGAGAGCCGGTGGCCGGAGACGTTCATGACGTCGTCGACGCGGCCCTGCACCCAGATGTCGCCCTGCCCGTCGAGCCGCGCGCCGTCACCGGCGAAGTAGCGGCCGGGGAAGCGGCTCCAGTACGTCTCGACGAACCGGTCGGGGTCGTTCCAGATGCCGCGGGCCATCGACGGCCACGGCTCCGTGATCGTCAGGTAGCCGCTCTCGCCCGGGTCGGCGCGGTGGCCCTCCTCGTCGACGATCTCGGCGACGATGCCCGGCAGCGGGGTCTGCGCGGCGCCGGGCTTGAGCTTGGTGACGCCGGGCAGCGCCGAGATCATGATCGCGCCGGTCTCGGTCTGCCACCAGGTGTCGACGATCGGCGTGCGGTCGTGACCGATGACCTGCCGGTACCACTGCCACGCCTCGGGATTGATCGGCTCGCCGACGCTGCCGAGCAGCCGGAGGCTCTCGAGGCTCCGCGCCTCCGGGATCTGCCGACCGGCCTTCATCGCTGCGCGGACCGCGGTCGGCGCGGTGTAGAGGACGGTGACCCCGTACGTGTCGACGATGTCCCACCAGCGACCGGGCCTCGGCTCGTCCGGGGTGCCCTCGTACAGCACCTGGGTCACCCCGTTCGCGAGCGGGCCGTAGACGACGTACGAGTGCCCGGTGATCCAACCGATGTCGGCGGTGCACCAGTAGACGTCCTTCTCCGGGTGCATGTCGAAGACGTTCCGGTGCGTGTAGGCGGCCTGCGTCAGGTACCCGCCGGACGTGTGCACGATGCCCTTCGGCTTCCCGGTCGTGCCCGAGGTGTAGAGGATGAACAGGGGGGTCTCGGCGGGGAACGCCTGCGCCTCGTGCTCGGGCGCGGCCTTCGCCATTTCGTCGTGCCACCACAGGTCGCGGTCGTTCCAGGCGATGTCGTTGCCGCCGCGCTTGACGACGAGCACGCGCTCGACGGTGTCGGTGCCCTCGCCGGTCAGGGCCTCGTCGACCGCGGGCTTGAGCGGCGAGACCGCTCCGCGTCGCCATCCGCCGTCCGCGGTGACGACGAGCTTCGCGCCGGCGTCCTCGATCCGGGCGCGGAGGCTCTCGGCGCTGAAGCCGCCGAACACGACCGAGTGCACGGCGCCGATGCGCGCGACCGCGAGCATCGTGACGACGGCCTCGGGAACGAGGGGCATGTAGACGACGACGCGGTCGCCCTGCCCCACCCCGAGGTCGGTGAGCATGTTCGCGGCGCGCTGCACCTCGGCGGTGAGTTCCGCGTAGGTGATCCGGCGGGTGTCACCCGGAGCGCCCTCGAAGTGGATCGCGACCCGGTCGCCGTTGCCCGCACGGACGTGCCGGTCGAGGCAGTTGTCGGCGACGTTGAGCTCGCCGTCGTCGAACCACTTCGCGAACGGCGCGCCCGACCAGTCCAGCGTGCGGGTGAACGGGGTGCGCCAGTCGAGGAGGGTCCTGGCCTGGTCCGCCCAGAACGCCTCGCGGTCGGCGGTGGCGGCCTCGTGCAGGTCCTCGTGCGCGACGGCGTCCGCGACGAAGTCCGCCGGGGGAGCGAAGGTCGGGCCGTCCTCGTGGCGTTCGTCGGCCTGGGTCGGTGTGGACATCGGTGTCCTCTCGCATCGTTGCGGCTGGGGTGCAGTCGGAGACTACCCCTCGGTCCGCCACCGCCCGCGGCCCCGGTGCCACCGTGACGGGCGATCCCGCGGCAGGGGGTTGCCGAGCTGGGGTGTTCATGGGGTACAGTGGTTCCTGCCGGACTCGTTTCCGGCGGCACCGGGTCGGATTCCCCCCAATCCTCCGATGTCAGGCGGCACCAGTTCCCCCCAACCGGTGCCGCCTCTTCTTTTTGTGCGACGACCGTCGGGTAGCGGGCGTCGCGGCGGTCGGACGATCCGCGTCCTGGTGCCGAACGGTGGACAGAACTGTCCACGCCTTCGCTGCACGGTCCCGTCGGCCCGCCCACCCGTGAGCGTGCCCGCGTCGAGCGGACACGAGGCCTGCCGACGACGTGGTCTGGGCGCGCATCACAGGAGCCGAACGGGGTACGGCTTTGCGTTCCGGGGTACAAAAGAGTCCGACGCCGGCGGAGTCCGGGGCTGGTCCACAGGACGTACGAACTCCTGCGGACGAAGCGGTCGGACGTCCTACCGTCGCCGGCATGCACCGACACCGAGCCGAGGTCCCTGCGACCGAGCGGGACCTGGGGGACCGCGGCTGGGCGGCCGACCCCTCCGCGGTCCCGTTCCTGCCCGGCGCCGCCCGCTCCCGCCGACGGCGGACGCTCGACGTAGCCGCCTTCGAGGAGCTCGCGGGGCTCGTCGGTGACGCTGCCACCACCGACGTCCTGGTGCTCGGTGGACGCGGCACGTGGGTCGACCGGGGGCGGGGGCTCGAGCGGGTGCGTCCCGAGCTGTCCGAACGGCGGGTGCGTGCGCTCGCGTCGGAACTCGTCGCCGTGGGTGGGCGGCACGTCGACGAGACCACACCCTGCGCGGACGTCCGACACGGTGACGGCGTCCGGGTGCACGTCGTCCTCGCACCGGTCTCGGTCGGTGGCACGGCGCTGTCCATCCGCCTGCCCCGACCCGAGCGACCGACCCTCGCCGAGCTCGAGCGGCTGGGCGCCTTCCGGTCCGTCCCCCGCACCGTCCTCGACCGTGCGGTGGAGGAGCGGCGGAACGTCCTGGTCACCGGCGCGACGGGGAGCGGCAAGACCACCGTGCTCGCGGCCGTCCTCGGGAGCGTGCCGCACGACGAGCGCATCATCACCGTCGAGGACGTCGCCGAGCTCCGCGTGGAGCACCCCCACGTCGTCACGCTCGAGGCGCGCCAGGCGAACACCGAGGGGGCCGGAGCCATCGCCCTCGACCGCCTCGTGCGCGAAGCCCTGCGCATGCGACCGGACCGCCTGGTCGTGGGGGAGTGCCGTGGCGCCGAGGTCCGTGAGCTCCTCGGTGCGCTGAACACGGGGCACGCCGGCGCCGGGACCCTGCACGCCAACGGCGTGCTCGACGTCGCGGCGCGTCTCGAGGCACTCGGTGCGCTCGCCGGACTCGGACCGCAGGCACTCGCCCGTCAGGTCGTCAGCGCCGTGGACCTCGTCGTGCACGTCGAGCGCAGGTCGTCGTGGCGGGGCGTCGTCGCCGTCGGGGCCTTCGCGGTCGACCGGGACGGGCGGCTCGAGGTCCGGCCGGTCGGCGGGACCGCCGACGCGTGACCCGCGGACCTGCGGCACAGCGCGACCCGGTGGCGGTCGCGCGCACGCTCGAACAGGTGGCGGTGCTCGTCGCGTCCGGGGTGCCGTCACCGCGGGCCTGGATGCTCGTCGGTGGCCGGCCGGACGCGGACACGCCGGCGTGGTGTGACGTGCGGGCGGTGCTCGACGTCGCGGACCGGACCGGGGCCCCCTCCGCGGTCGCCCTGCGGTCGCTGGCGTCGGCGATGCGGCGGAGCGCCGCGGCGGACCGGGCGGTCCGGGTCGCCCTCGCCGGACCACGGACGAGCGCGCGGGTGGTGCTCGCGTTGCCGGTCTTCGGGCTCGGGCTGGGGTCGACGTGGGGCCCGGACGCCCTCGGGGTGCTCCTCACCCGTCCGCTGGGCTGGGTGTGCTGCATCCTCGCGGTGGGCCTGGTGGTCGCCGGGCAGCGGTGGGCGCGACGACTCGTCCGCAGTGCGACGCCGGACGGGCACGTGCCGGGCATCGTCCTCGACGCGTGGGCGGTCGCGCTGTCCGGCGGAGGCCCGTGGTCCGCTGCCGAGCAGACCGTGCACGCGGCGCTCGCCGTGACCGGGCGTCCGCAGGACGACTCCCGGGAGGCGGCGGAGGCCGAACGGGTGCGTGCTGTGCTGGACCTGGCTCGCCGGGCCGGCGTGCCGGCAGCCGCCATGCTCCGGGCGGCCGCGGAGGACGTCCGTGACGACGCGGCGGCGGCGGGACTGGCCGCGGCGGAGCGTCTGGCCGTGCGTCTCGTGCTGCCGCTCGGGGTGTGCGTGCTGCCGGCGTTCGTCCTGGTCGGGGTCGTGCCCGTCGTGGTCGGAGTCCTGTCCTCCACCGTCGGTGGTCTCCGCTGAGCCGTCCACAGATCGCACCGGGACGGGGCACCGGCGCGGCCGGGTCGGCGATCGTGGGAGCACCACAGAGGAAGGGGAACGACCATGACCGACAGTACGACTCCTCGGCGACGGACACGGGTGGTACGAGTGCTGCGCCGATCGATCGACGACCGCGGCTCGGCGACGGCGGAGTACGCGGTCGTCATCCTGGCGGCGGTCGCCTTCGCCGGCGTCCTCGTCGCGGTGATGCGCTCGGGAGAGGTCCAGCAGATCCTGACCGACCTCGTCCGCGGAGCGCTCGTCCCGTGAGCACGGCGACGGGTGGCGCGCTGCCAGGGGACGCGGTGACCGGGGCGACGCCGGGCCGGGGCGCGGCGGACGAGGGCAGCGTGAGCGTCGAGTTCGCGGTCGCGCTGCCCGTCGTGGTGCTCGTGCTCGTGTCGCTGGTGGCCGGGGTCGTGCTCGTCGACCGCGTCGGGCGGTTCCAGTCGGTCGCGGCGGTCACGGCTCGGGCCCTCGGCCGTGACGACGCCCCTGCGGCTGCCGCGGCCCTCGCAGGCGGCGCTCCCGGCGCGTCGACCACCGTGCGGCGCGGCGGCGGCCTGGTCTGCGTCGTGGTCCAGGGCTCGGCTCCCGGACCGTTCGCACTCCTGCCGCTCCGGGCGACCGGGTGCGCGGCCGAGGGCGGCCGGTGAGCCCGGTGGCCAGGGCGCTCCCGGCCGCGGCGGGCGACGAGCGAGGATCGGCGACGGTCCTCCTCGTCGCGGTCGTCGCCGTCGCGCTCGTCGTCGGGACCACCGCGCTCGGCGGAGCGCGTACGCGCGTGCTCGACGCACGCGCCCGGACCTCGGCCGACGCCGCCGCCCTCGCGGCCGCGGCGGTCCTGGTCGGACGTGTCGCGGGCGATCCGTGCCCCCTGGCAGCTCGGGTCGCCACGGCGAACGGCACCGTGCTCGCCGCCTGTGCGACCGCGGGGGTGACCGCCCGGGTACGGGTGGTCGCCGGGTCGCGACCGTTCGCCGTGAGCGCAGTCGCGGTCGCCGGTCCCGCAGCCGGGTCGTGCGAACAGTGTGTGTATGGTGTGCACGTCGGCCCCCGGTCACCGTTGTCCCGGTCGACCCGGACACCGCTGCGGTCCAGGGCCGGCACGCACCATCGATCAAGGAGTCACGTGCCAGGCACGAAGAAGCTCGTGATCGTCGAGAGCCCTGCGAAGGCGAAGACGATCGCGCAATACCTCGGCGACGGGTACGAGGTCCAGGCGTCCGTCGGACACATCCGCGACCTCGTCGAGCCCAAGAACCTGCCCGCCGAGCTCAAGAAGGGCTCGCTCGGCAAGTTCTCGGTCGACGTCGACAACGGCTTCGAGCCCTACTACGTCGTCTCCGACGCGAAGAAGAAGACGGTCACCGAGCTGAAGCGGGCGCTCAAGGACGCCGACGAGCTCTACCTCGCAACCGATGAAGACCGCGAGGGCGAGGCCATCGCGTGGCACCTGCTCCAGGTCCTCAAGCCGAAGGTGCCCGTCAAGCGCATGGTGTTCCACGAGATCACGAAGGAGGCCATCCAGCGCGCGCAGGAGGCCACCCGTGAGCTCGACACGGCGCTCGTCGACGCGCAGGAGACCCGGCGCATCCTCGACCGCCTGTACGGGTACGAGGTCTCGCCGGTGCTCTGGCGCAAGGTCGGCCCGGGGCTGTCCGCAGGCCGCGTGCAGTCCGCCGCGACCCGTCTCGTCGTCGACCGCGAGCGTGAGCGCCTGGCGTTCGTTTCCGCGAACTACTGGGACCTGACCGCGCGGTTCGAGAAGGTCGGCGACGCGGCGTTCACGGCCCGACTGGCGCGCCTGCAGGGCACCCGTGTCGCCTCCGGCCGCGACTTCGACGACCGCGGCGCGCTCAAGGGCGACGCCGTCCGGCTGGACGAGGCCTCGGCGGCCGCACTCACCGCGGTGCTCGAGGGCTCCGGCGACGCCGTCGTGCGCAGTGTCGAGTCGAAGCCGTACACCCGCCGCCCGGCGGCACCGTTCACCACGTCGACCCTGCAGCAGGAGGCCGCGCGCAAGCTCCGCTTCTCCGCGCGCCAGACGATGAGCGTCGCCCAGTCGCTCTACGAGAACGGCCACATCACCTACATGCGTACGGACTCGTCGTCCCTGTCGCAGCAGGCGGTGACCGCCGCACGCAAGCAGGCGTCGTCGCTGTACGGCTCGGAGACGATCCCGGACAAGCCACGCAGCTACGCGGGCAAGAGCAAGAACGCGCAGGAGGCCCACGAGGCGATCCGTCCCGCGGGTGACACCTTCCGCACCCCCTCCGAGATGGACGGCGTGCTGCGGGGCAACGACTGGAAGCTCTACGACCTGATCTGGAAGCGCACCGTTGCGTCCCAGATGGCGGACGCGAAGGGTTCGACCGCGTCGGTCGTCCTCGGGATCACCTCCCCGGAGCCGGTCGCGGGCATCGCCTCGACCGCGAACGGGACCGACGCGGAGTTCACCGCGTCGGGCACGGTGATCACCTTCCGCGGGTTCCTCAACGCGTACGAGGAAGGCCGCGACGAGGAGCGCCACGGCGCCGGCGAGAACGACGCCAAGCTCCCGCAGATGTCCGAGGGCGACCACCTCGGCGTCAGCGAGGTCGAGGCGAAGGGCCACGACACGTCGGCTCCGCCGCGCTACACCGAGGCCAGCCTCGTCAAGACGCTCGAGGAGCTCGGCATCGGTCGTCCGTCGACCTACGCGGCGATCATCTCGACGATCATGGACCGCGGGTACGTCAGCCAGCGGGGGAGCGCCCTCGTGCCGAACTGGATCGCGTTCAGCGTGGTCCGTCTGCTCGAGGACCACTTCGCCGACCTCGTGCAGTACGACTTCACCGCCGGCATGGAAGAGGACCTCGACCGCATCGCGAGCGGTGACGAGGACCGGGTCGACTGGCTCAAGGAGTTCTACTTCGGCGGCGGCGACCAGCGTGGCCTGCGGACGGTGATCGACAACCTCGGCGAGATCGACGCCCGCGACATCAACTCGGTCGAGCTCGCACCGGGGCTCACCCTGCGCATCGGTCGCTACGGGCCCTACATCGAGGTGCCGAGCGACGACCCGGAGAAGCCGCGTCGCGTCAACGTCCCCGAGGACCTGGCGCCCGACGAACTCACCGCCGAGAAGGCGCAGGAACTCGTCGACGCGCCGGTCGTCGGTGACCGCGTCGTCGGGATCAACCCGGAGACGGGCAAGGAGGTCCTGGCGAAGGACGGCCGCTTCGGTCCCTACGTGACCGAGCGGGCCCCGGAGCCGGAGCCGACGGTCGATCCGTCGACGGGCGAGGTCGTCGAGCCCGCGGCGCCCGCCGCTGCCGAGCCGTCCACGACGACGGCCAAGGGCGCGAAGACACCCGCGAAGAAGACGACGAAGAAGGCCGCCGCGCCGAAGGAGCGCACCGCGTCCCTGTTCAAGTCGATGGACCCGCAGACGGTGGACCTGGAGACCGCGCTGAAGCTCCTCGACCTGCCGCGTGTCGTCGGCAAGGACCCGGAGTCCGGCGAGGACATCACGGCGCAGAACGGTCGCTACGGTCCGTACATCAAGAAGGGCACGGACACGCGGACCCTGCCGAGCGAGGACGCGATCTTCGACATCGACCTGCCCGGCGCACTCGAACTGTTCTCGCAGCCGAAGTACGGCGGCCGTCGGGCGGCCAGCGCCGCCCTGAAGGAGTTCGAGGCGGATCCGGTGTCGGGCAAGCCGATCAAGGTGAAGGACGGCCGCTTCGGTCCGTACGTGACCGACGGTGAGACGAACGCAACGATCCCGCGCGGCGAGGACGTCGAATCGGTCGACCACGCGCGGGCCGTCCAGCTCCTCGCGGACAAGCGCGCCAAGGGGCCGGTCAAGAAGAAGGCGCCGGCTCGGAAGACCGCGGCCAAGAAGAAGTGACCGGGCGGTTCATCACCCTCGAGGGCGGGGACGGCGCGGGCAAGACGACGCAGGCCGAACTCCTCACCGTATGGCTCGAGGAGCACGGTCGGACGGTCGTCCGGACGCGCGAGCCCGGCGGCACGGACCTCGGGCAGCGCATCCGCGAGATGGTGCTGCACGAGCGGGGCCACGTGGCGCCGCGTGCCGAGGCGCTGCTCTACGCGGCCGACCGCGCCCACCACGTCGAGACGGTCGTGCGACCGGCGCTCGACCGCGGCGAGGTCGTGCTGCAGGACCGGTACATCGACTCGTCCGTGGCGTACCAGGGGGTCGCCAGGGGCCTCGGCGCCGACCGCGTCCGCTCGGTGTCGGACTGGGCGGCAGACGGGCTCGTACCCGACCTCACCGTGCTGCTCGACCTCGACGTCACGGTCGGACGCGCCCGGGTCGCCGCGGCGCGCGGAGACACCTTCGACCGGCTCGAGTCGGAAGCGGCGACGTTCCACGAGACCGTGCGCCGGGCGTTCCTCGACGCAGCGGCGGCGGAACCCGAGCGGTTCCTGGTCGTCGATGCGTCCTCCTCAGCCGGCACCGTGCAGTCCGCGATCCGCGCAGCGGTGGGTCCGCTCGTCGGCATCGACGACGGCGCCGCGTGACGGTGGCGGCTGACAGGATGACCCCGTGAGCGTGTGGGACGGCCTGACCGGTCAAGAGGAAGCGGTCGCGGCCCTGCGCAGTGCGGCCGAGGCGCCCGACGGCACCGGCGGGATGACGCACTCGTGGCTCATCACCGGACCGCCCGGGTCCGGCAGGTCGAACGTCGCCGCCGCCTTCGCCGCAGCACTCGTCGGCGCCGGCCCGGACGACGACCACACCCTGCAGCAGATCACCGCGCGCACCCATCCGGACGTCTCCGTCCTGACCACCCAGCGCGTGATCATCACCATCGACGAGATCCGCCAGCTGGTCACCTCGTCCCACTACTCGCCGTCGGTCGGGCGCTACCGCGTGGTCATCATCGAGGACGCCGACCGCATGACCGAGCGCACCTCCAACCTGCTGCTCAAGGCGCTCGAGGAGCCGCCCGAGCGCACGGTGTGGATCCTCTGCGCCCCGAGTGAGGCCGACCTGCTGCCCACCATCCGCTCACGCGTCCGCTCGGTCCGCCTGCGGGTGCCGGGCATCGAGTCGGTTGCCGACCTCATCGTCGCCCGCACCGGGGTGGATCGTGCCCTCGCGACCGACGCCGCCCGACAGGCGCAGAGCCACATCGGCATGGCGCAGCGCCTCGCGACGAGCGAGGACGCCCGTGACCGCCGACGTCGGACGCTGGAGACGGTGCTCGGTGTCCGGTCGGTCGGCGACGCCGTGATGGCGGCCGCCGAACTGCTGGCCGTCGCGGACGAGGACGCGAAGGCCATCACGCAGCAGCGTGACAGCGAGGAACGGGACGCGGCGCTCCGGTCGCTCGGCGTCGAACCCGGCGGGACCGTGCCGCCCGCGCTCCGCTCACAGTTGCGCGCGCTCGAGGAAGACCAGAAGCGCCGTGCCACCCGCAGCCTGCGCGACGGGCTCGACCGCATCCTCGTGGACGTGTCCTCGCTCTACCGGGACCTGCTGCTGCTCGGACTCGGAGCGCCCGCCGAACCCGTGAACCTGGCGATGCGCGAGCAGCTCGACCGCACGCTCGAGGTCGTGCCGCCGGCCGCGGCGCTCGAGGTGCTCGACGCCGTCGCGCTCGCACGCCAGCGGATCGCGGCGAACGTCGCGGCACTGCTGGCGCTCGAGGCGCTGCTCGTCACCATCGCCCGCGCGACGCGCTGACGTCGGCGCGACGCGCTGTCGTCGGCGCGACGCGCTGTCGTCGGCGCGACGCGCTGTCGTCGGCGCGACGCGCTGTCGTCGGCGCGACGCGCTGACGCCGGCGCGACGCGCCGTCGCCGACGGGGCGGAAGCGCGTGGTCCCGTCGCCACGTGCCTCCCGTCCGGCGGCCGGAGGCGCGCCTCGCCGACCGTCCTTGCGGCCGCGCTCGGACCCTGCGCACACCCGCAGCCGCCCCTTCGGGCGGCCGTGAGAAGATCGCGGCATGCCCGACGTCGAACCCGGTCTGCGCGAACGGAAGCGCCGTGCCACCCGTCTCGCGATCCAGCAGGCAGCACTGCGGATCGCTGTGGAGTCCGGCTGGCCCTCGGTGACCGTCGACGAGATCGCGCGCCGCGCCGACGTGTCCCCGCGTACGTTCTTCAACTACTTCCCGAGCAAGGAGCAGGCACTGCTCGGCGACGACCCGACCCTGCCGACCGGACCGGCGCTCGACGTCTTCCGCGCCGGAGGCCCGAGCGGCGAGCTGCTGGCGGACCTCGGCGCTCTGCTCGTGCACGCGACGGCCGAGCTCGTCGACGAGCGGGGACTGCTCGTCGAACGGCAGCAGGTGCTCCGCGCCGCGCCCGAGTTGTTCAGCAGGCGGATGGCGTCGATGAAGGAGTTCCAGGCCGAGATCGAGGAGGCCGTCGCGGCGCGGTCGGCGGCGACCGATCCGGACCTGGCGGAGGACCCGGACGCGCTCCGGCGCCGGGCACGACTGGCCTCGGTGGTGGCGCTCGCGGCGTTGCGCCACGCGTGGTGGGAGTGGTCGGACGGCGCCACCGAGACGCACCTCGTGGAGGAGCTGCAGCGGTCCTTCGACGAGCTCGGCACGCTCGTTTCGCGTTCCCTCGTCTGAACCTGTATAGTCGTCTCCCGTGCCGCTCCGGCAACGGAGCGTCCGCCGCCTTAGCTCAGTCGGCAGAGCGATTCACTCGTAATGAATAGGTCGTCGGTTCGATTCCGACAGGCGGCTCGACACCGGAACCCCCGGTCGGACACTGTCCGACCGGGGGTTCCGTCGTTCGCGCGGCGACTGCGCCGGGCCCCGGCCCGCGGGACGGCACGAGCCTCCGGGACGGCGCACGCACGCCGGGGACGGCTCGCTGCGGGTGCTCCGGTGGCCCGGCGGAAACGGTCCCCGCGGACCCGGTGACCCGCCTGGTAGACAGGAGCCATGACGGTTCGCTGGGGAGTCATCGGTACGGGCGGCATCGCCCACTCGTTCGTGACGGACTGCTCCGCCACTGGCATCGAGTTCGTCGCGGTCGGCAGCCGCACACGGGAGAGCGCCGAGGCCTTCGCCACCGAGCACGGCATCGCCCGGGCGCACGGGTCCTACGCGGACCTGGTGGCCGACGACGGCGTCGATGCCGTCTACGTCGCGACCCCGCACTCCCGCCACGCGGAGGACGCCCTGCTCGCGATCGCCGCCGGGAAGCACGTGCTCGTCGAGAAGGCCTTCACGATCACCGCAGCCGAGGCGCGCCGCGTCGTGGACGCCGCACGTCGCGCCGACGTCGCCGTCATGGAGGCGATGTGGACCCGCTTCCTGCCGCAGTCGGTCATGATCCGCGAGCTCATCGCCGAGGGGCGCATCGGCCGGCCGCGTGTGGTCGAGGCGACGCACCACCAGGCCCTGTCGACGGACCCACAGCACCGCCTCAACGACCCCGCGCTCGGTGGTGGCGCGATCCTCGACCTCGGTGTCTACCCGATCTCCTTCGCCGTCGACGTCCTCGGTACCCCGACCGCCGTGGCGGCAGCCGGCACCCTGAGCGACCAGGGCGTCGACACGCAGATGGGGATCCTGCTCACCCACGAGGGCGGCACCCAGTCCGTCGTGCACTTCGGCCTCGACCTCCGCAGCCCGAACACCGCGTCGATCATCGGCGAGGACGGGCGCATCGACCTCGATGCCACGTGGTACACGCCGACCACCTGGCGGCTGCGCGATCGGGACGGCGTCGTCGTCGAGGAGTTCGACTCGCGCGAGGAGCGCACCGGCTACGCGCACGAGGTCCGCGCGTTCGAGGCGATGATCGCGTCCGGGACGCACGAGGGCGGTGCGATGGACCCCGAGGAGACCGTCGCCGTGATGGCGGTCATGGACGAGGCCCGCCGCCAGGTCGGTGTCCGCTACGCCGCCGACCAGGACCAGGACCCGGCCAGGGGCCCGGTGGACTGACGGTTCCACCCGTTCCGCCAGGAGGGGCGGATCCGGTCTGGAGGCACCTCCCGCAGCCACGTAGGATCGGTCGCGATGTCCGACCAGCCCACCCCGCCCCAGAAGACGTCCCTGTCGGCCCGCCTCCGTGGCCGCGTCGCCGCCGCGCGCCGTTCGGCGGCCCGCCGGCCGGTCCCCTGGATCGCGGGCGGGCTCGTCGGGGTCCTGGTGCTCGGGTCGGGCGCCACCGTCGCCGTCGCTGCCGCCACCATGCCGGTCCGGCCGACGGCGGCAGCGCCCTCGTCCAGTGGGAAGCCGGCGACGGCGGCGCCGACGCCCGAACGCACACCCACCGCCGAGCCGACGTCGGACGCGCGCGCCGTGCCGGACGACCCCGCCGGACCCAGTGCGCTCCGGACCTGCACGATCGACGCCGAGGCCTCGGCCGCGGGGCTCGGCTCCTTCGAGGGCTTCGTGATGGACGCGGCGACCGGGGAGACCCTGTTCTCGCGCAAGGGTGACGTGCCGGCACAGACCGGCAGCGTGATGAAGACGTTGACGAGCGCCACCGCCCTGGCCGTGCTCGGTGGCGACCACCGCATCCCGACCACGGTGACGCGGGAGTCCGACGGCACGATCGCCCTCGTCGGACACGGTGACGCCACGCTCTCGGCGGGCAACGGTACCGTCTACCCGGGGGCACCCACCCTGGCGCAGCTCGCGCAGCAGGTGAAGGCGCGGCTGGGCGACGCACCCGTCACCACGATCGTCGCCGACGACAGCTACTGGGAGGACACCGACGCGTGGGACCCGACGTGGCCCGAGAGCGAGCGGACGATCGGCTACCAGCCGCGGGTGACCGCACTGATGGTCGACGGCGACCGGGCGAACCCGGCGGCGGCGACCTCCCCGCGTTCGACCGACCCGGTCGGCCGTGCCGGAGCGGCGTTCCGCACGGCACTGGCGTCCGCCGGGGTGGTCGGCGCCGCGGACGCGCAGGTCGTGCAGCGTGCGACGACGGGCACGGACACGATCGCGTCGGTGTCGTCGCAGCCGGTCTCGACGCTCATCGGGCAGATGATCCCGAACTCGGACAACACGCTGGCCGAGATGCTCGCCCGGGTCTCCTCGAAGGAGTCCGGTGCCGGGGGCTCCGCCGCGTCCCTCAGCGACGTCTACCGTGCGGCACTCGCCGGGTACGGGGTCGACCCGGCCGGCATCGTCATCAAGGACGGTTCGGGGGAGAGCGCCGCGAACGCCGTCTCGCCGTCGTTCGTCGCCCACCTCATGGTGCAGGTCGCAGCCGGGACGAAGGGACTCGGTGCGCTCTCCGGGGCGCTGCCGGTCGCCGGGGTCTCCGGAACCCTCGCCAGCCGGTTCACCGGAGCGAACGCGGTCGCGCGGGGCAAGGTGCACGCGAAGACCGGGTGGATCGACAGTGCCAACACGCTGGGCGGGTACATCGACGCGGCGGACGGCAAGCGCCTGACGTTCGCGTTCTACGCGATCGGGTCCCCGCGGGCGGCCGCGCTGCCCGCGCTGGACGCGGTGACCGCCGCGGCGTACCGGTGCGGCGGGAGCCTCACCTCGTCCTGACGTCCACGCCGCCGCAGGGTGCGGGGTGCAGGATGGACGCATGGCCAGGGCATTGCTCGTCGTCGACGTCCAGAACGACTTCACGGAGGGCGGAGCGCTCGGCGTGACCGGTGGTGCGGCCCTCGCGGGGCGCATCAGCGCGTTCCTCCGTCGGCACGCGGACGAGTACGACCTCATCGTCGGCTCCCGGGACTGGCACCACGGCGACGACGACAACGGCGGACACTTCGCCGGTCCCGAGGGACCGGACTTCGTCGACACGTGGCCGGTGCACTGCGTCGGCGGGACCCCCGGTGCGGCGTACCACCCGGACCTCGACACGAGCGTCGTCGACGTGCACGTGTACAAGGGGCGCGGCCGTCCGGACTACTCGGCGTTCCAGGCGAGCACCGACGACGGGACGTCCCTGCCGGACCTGCTCGCGGAGCGCCGGGTGACGACGGTCGACATCGTCGGCATCGCCACCGACCACTGCGTGCGCGCCTCGGCGCTCGACGCCCGCGCCGCCGGGTACGACGTCGCCGTGTACGAGGACCTTGTGGCGGGCGTCGACCCGGACCGCAGCGCACGTGCCCTGGACGAGATCAGCGCGGTCGGCGGGCACGTCGACCACAGCGACATGGACGAGGGGCTCGCGAACCCCGGAGGAGCAGTACTGTGACCACCACCCCCACCACCACCACGACCGGGCTGACCACGACCGTCGCCGACGAGCACGTCTCCGTCGCCGAGGTCCCCACCGGACTCTTCATCGGCGGCTCGTGGCGTGCCGCGAGCGCCGGGGGGACCTTCCCGGTGCGGGACCCGAGCACGGGTGACGTCCTCGCCGAGGTCGCCGACGCCACGCCCGAGGACGGCGTCGCGGCCCTCGACGCCGCCGTGGCCGCGCAGGAGGGGTGGGCGTCGACCGCCCCGCGGGAACGGTCGGACGTCCTGCGCCGTGCGTTCGACCTGGTGCACGAGCACGAGGACGACCTCGCGGCACTGATGACGCTCGAGATGGGCAAGCCGCTCGCCGAGTCCCGGGGCGAGGTCGCCTACGGCGGCGAGTTCCTGCGGTGGTTCTCGGAGGAGGCCGTCCGCATCTCGGGCGACTACCGCACGAACCCCGAGGGCACCGGCCGCGGCATCGTGCTCCGCCGTCCGGTCGGACCCGTGTACGCGATCACGCCGTGGAACTTCCCGCTCGCGATGGCGACGCGCAAGATCGGCCCGGCGCTCGCGGCCGGCTGCACCGTGGTGCTGAAGCCCGCGGACCTGACGCCGCTCACGACGCTGTTCCTCGTCGAGCTGTTCCGCCGCGCGGGGCTGCCCGACGGCGTGCTCAACGTCGTGGCATCGTCGGACGCCAAGGCCCTGTCGGAGCCGATCATCGCCGACCGCCGGCTGCGCAAGCTCACGTTCACGGGGTCGACCCCGGTCGGCTCGGCCCTCCTCAAGCAGGCGGCGGACAACGTCCTCAAGACGAGCATGGAGCTCGGCGGGAACGCCCCGCTGCTCGTGTTCGACGACGCCGACCTCGACGAGGCCGTCGCCGCGGCGATGCAGGCGAAGTTCCGGAACGTCGGCGAGGCCTGCACGGCGGCGAACCGCTTCTTCGTGCAGGAGGGGATCGCGGACGCGTTCACGGCGGCGCTCAGCGCGAAGGTCGAGGAGCTCCGTGTCGGCCGTGGCACCGAGGACGCCACGACGCTCGGTCCGCTCATCGACGACCGAGCGGTGGACAAGGCTGCAGGGCTCGTCGACGACGCCGTGGAGCGGGGCGCCCGCCTGGTCACCGGCGGGCAGCGGGTGGACCGCCCGGGCACCTTCTACGCGCCCACGGTGCTCGACGAGGTGCAGCCGGGGTCCGAGATCCTGACCACGGAGATCTTCGGTCCGGTGGTGTCGATCACCCGCTTCTCCACCGAGGAGGAGGGCATCCGCCTCGCGAACGACACCGAGTACGGGCTCGTCGCCTACGCGTTCACGACCGACTTCCGTCGCGGTCAGCGCCTGGCAGAGCGGCTCGAGACGGGCATACTCGGCCTGAACACGGGCGTCGTGTCGAACGCGGCGTTCCCGTTCGGCGGCGTCAAGGCGTCCGGGCTCGGCCGCGAGGGGTCGCACGAGGGCCTCGAGGAGTACCTGGAGTCGGTCTACGTCCTGACCCCGGACCCGTTCGCCGCCTGACCCCTCCGTCCTCCTCCGCGGCGGGCGCCGGCCGGCGTTCAGACCAGCAGCTGGTGCTTCGCCAGGTCGCGGTAGAGCGGCGTGGACTGCACGAGCTCCGAGTGGGTGCCCGTGCCGACGACCCGGCCGTGCTCGAGCACCACGATGACGTCCGAGTCGACGACGGTCGACAGCCGGTGCGCGATGACGAGCAGCGTCCGGTCCGCGGCGACGGCGTCGATCGCGAGGCGCATCTTCTGCTCGTTCACTCCGTCGAGCGACGAGGTCGACTCGTCGAGCAGCAGGATCGGGGGAGCGGCGAGCAGGGCCCGGGCGATCGCGAGCCGCTGCCGCTCACCACCGGAGAGCATGACGCCGTCCTCGCCGACCTGGGCGTCGAGGCCTCGGGGGTCACGGTGCAGCACGTCGCCCAGGTTGACGGCCTCGAGCACGCGGACGCACTCCGCCTCGGACGCGTCGGGGGAGCCGAGCAGCAGGTTCGCCCGGATGGTGCCGGCGAGCACGGGGGCGTCCTGCTCGACGTACCCGATCTGTGCGCGGAGCTCCGCGCGGTCGAGCCCGCGGACGTCGACGCCGCCCAGGCGGATCACGCCCGACGTCGGGTCGTAGAAGCGCTCGATGAGCGCCAGCGTGGTGGACTTGCCGGCACCCGAGGGGCCGACCAGCGCGACCCGCGAGCCGCGGGGCACCCGGAAGGACACGTCGTCCAGCACCACGTCGTCGGCCGAGCCCGTCGCGTCGGCGTCTGCCGCGCCTCCAGACCGAGCGGACGGAGCCGGTGCAGCCGCCGCCCCGTCCGCGCCGGACGCGTCCGCGGTCCGCGCGTACCGGAACGTGACGTGCTCGAACGCGATCGCGTCGTCGGTCTCGGTCGCCGCTGCGACCCGGACGGCGGCGTCGTCCTGGTCCTCGGTCGGCAGGTGCAGGATCTCCTCGATGCGGCCGAGGGCGCCGAGTGCCTGTGCGACGGCGACGGCTGCGCCGAGCGCCTGACCGAGCGGCATGACCATCATGAAGAGCAGCAGGATGAAGGTGATGAGCGTCGCGATGGTGATCTGCCCGGCGGCCACCTGCGCCCCGCCGACGCCGAGCACGGCGATGAACGCGACCTGCATGACGATGCTCGCCACGGGGACGACGAACGCGGACATCTTCGCGATGTCGAGCCCGCGACGGTAGGCCTCGGTGGCGTGCCCGTCGACCTCGGCGACCTCGCGGTCGGTGGCGCCGGCGGCGCGGATCGTGCGGACGGCGCCGATGCCCCGCTCGACCGCGGCGGTGAGGTCGCCGACCTTCTCCTGCGCGCGCTTCGACGCGATGCGGATGCGGCGGCTGAGCCCGCCGACGACGACGATCGCGACGAGCACGATGAGGACGGTGATGCCGAGCAGCAGCGGGTCGATGACGGCCATGGCGATGATCGCGCCGACGAAGGTGAGCGCGCCGCCGATCGACTCGATCAACCCCTGCGTGAGCACTGCCCGCAGGAGCGTGGTGTCGCTGCCGACGCGGGACACGAGGTCACCGGTGCGGCGGGTGTCGAACTCCGAGATCGGCAGGTTGAGGATCCGGGCGATGAGCTTCCGGCGGGTGGAGAGGACGACCCCCTCACCGGCGCGCTGGAGCAGGAAGTGCTGGATGCCGTTGAGGAGCCCCGACACGATGACGAGCCCGACGAGCGCCCAGACGAGGATCGAGAGCGTCTCGCCGTGCTGGACGGCGGTGACGACCTGGTTCACGAGCAGCGGCTGGGCGAGCGACGCCGCGGCGCCGAGCACGCTCAGCACGATGATCACGGCCATCGCGGGCTTGTTCTCGAACAGGTAGGTCAGCAGGCGACCGAAGCTCGCGCGGGGACCCTCGGACGGCTTGCGGCGTGCGGAGAAGAGGCTCATCGTTCCTGGTTCCTGCCGCCCGTGCGGGGTGTGCTGGCGGCCGTCGTCCATCTTCGCACCGTCGCGTGGGTGCGCGGTGCGCAGCGCGCACGCGACGGACGGGAGGCGCGGTGCCGGACCGGCACCGCGCCTCCCGTCCGTCAGGTGGTCACGTCAGGACGCGCAGGTCACGCCCGTACGTCTGCCGGAGCCGCGTCCGGCGAGCCGGCGACGTCGGCCTCGTCGAGCCCGGCGCCCTTGGTCTCGCGCACGAACAGCAGCGCGACGAAGGTCACCACGGCGGCGATCGTCAGGTAGAGCCCGACCAGGAAGATCGTGCCGTCCGGCTGCCACAGCGCGAGCGCGATGGTCGGCGCGAGCGACGCGCCGAGGATCGATGCGACGTTGTAGGCGATCGCGGACCCGGTGTACCGGACGTTCGTCGGGAACAGCTCGGGCAGCAGCGCCCCCATCGGCCCGAAGGTGAGGCCCATGAGCGACAACCCGACGATCAGGAACGTCACGACGGTGATCGGACCGGTCGACGCGGCGAACCAGAACTGGAACGTCAGACCGAACAGGGCGATGCCGATCGTGGTCGGGATGAGGGTGCGACGGCGGCCGTACCTGTCCGCGAGCCAGCCGGCGATCGGCGTGAAGATGCCGAAGAACACGACACCGATCATGAGCAGCGTGAGGAACTCACCGCGGCTGTAGCCGAGCCCGACCTTCGGCACGAGCGGACCGGCCTCGGCCCCGGTCGTGCCGTAGGACAGCGTGAAGGTGGTCATGAAGTAGAAGAGCACGTAGGTCGCGACCATGCCGAAGGTGCCGACGATGAGCGCCTTCCACGAGGTGCGGAACACCCGGCCGAGCGGCACCTTGGCGACCGCGCCGGACTCCTGCACGCCGCGGAACACCGTCGACTCGACGAGCTTGAAGCGCACGTAGAGCCCGACGAGCACGAGCACGGCGGAGAGCAGGAACGGGATGCGCCAGCCCCACGCCTGGAAGTCGGCGTTCGGGGTGCCGTCCGCACCGGCGGGCATCGCGGCGTTGATCGCGATGAACAGGCCGTTCGCGAGCAGGAAGCCGATCGGGGCGCCGAGCTGCGGCATCGAGCCGAAGACGCCGCGCTTGCCCTTCGGGGCGTTCTCCGTCGCCAGGAGCGCCGCTCCGGACCACTCACCACCGAGCCCGACGCCCTGGGCGAAGCGCATGACGGCGAGGAGGACCGGCGCCCAGATGCCGATCGACGCGAAGGTCGGCAGGCAGCCGATGAGGAACGTCGCGGTCCCCATCACGAGCAGCGACGCGACGAGGGTGGCCTTGCGGCCGACGCGGTCGCCGAAGTGCCCGAAGACGATCGAGCCGACCGGTCGCGCGAAGAAGGCGAGGGCGAACGTGACGAACGAGGACAGCTGCGAGGCCGTCGGGTCCTCGTTCGGGAAGAACAGCGTGGGGAAGACGAGGACGGCGGCGGTCGCGTAGACGTAGAAGTCGTAGAACTCGATCGAGGTCCCGACGAGGCTGGCGACGATCACGCGGGAGCGCGGGTTGCCGGTGGGCTTCGAGTCGGGGGACGTGGCGGTTGGTGCCGGTGCGGCGGTCATGTACGGGGGACTCCGGAGGGAGCGCTCTCATCGAGCGCGGCGGCGTGCCGAAGCTGCGGACACCGGTCGGTCGCGCTTGGTGGCGCGCACGCGGACCGGGTGCGTTCGGTGGGTGGTGGACCGCTCGTGACGGAGCCCACAGCTTACGACACCCGTCGCTCAGCTGGAAATCAGCCGGGAGGTGCGTGGCAGCGTCCGCGCGCCGCGGACCGACGGTCAGCTGGTCGCGCCGGCCTCGAGGTGCGCCGGCAGCTGGTGCCCCATGCGGTCGCGCTTGGTGTCGAGGTACCCGGCGTTCTGTGCGGAGATGCCCACGACGAGCGGCACGAGCGACGACACCTCGATGCCGTGCTCCTCGAGCTGGCGGCGCTTCTCCGGGTTGTTCGAGAGCAGGCGCACCCGCGAGATGCCGAGGTCGGTGAGGATGCCGGCGGCGCCGCCGTACTCGCGGGAGTCGGCCGGCAGCCCGAGCGCGAGGTTCGCGTCGAGGGTGTCGAGCCCGTCCTCCTGCAGGCGGTACGCCTTGAGCTTGTTGATCAGACCGATGCCACGGCCCTCCTGGCCGCGCAGGTACACGACGACCCCGCCCTCGGCGGCGATGGTGTCGAGCGCGGCGTCGAGCTGCGGGCCGCACTCGCACTTCAGGGAGCCGAAGGCCTCGCCCGTCAGGCACTCGGAGTGCACGCGCACGAGGGCGTCGTCCCCGGGCATCGAGCCGTCCGGCAGCCTGCCGATGATCGCGACGTGCTCGGCGCTCGTGACGAGGTCGCGGTACGCACGCATCTCGAAGGTGCCGTGGGTGGTCGGGACGTTCGTCGCGACCTCGAACTGGACCGGGCTGCCCGGGGTGGGGGAGGTGAGTGCGTCGGTCATGGGGTGCTCCGGTCGTTCTGTGCCTGGTCGGTCCCCGTGTCCGCCGCCGTGTCCGTGGCGGTGTCGGCGGGACGGGCCGTGCGGGCTCGGACGCGGTGGGGTCGCGCGCGGACCAGGAGGTCGGGGCCCAGGCTGGTGGTCGATGTTACGTCCAACTGGTGGCGTTCGCCGATGCTTCCCACGCCGACGTCCCCGATGGCGACACGAGGACCGCCGAGCAGCACGGGGGCGAGGTACACGAGCACCTCGTCGACGAGCCCGGCGGCGACGAGCGCGGAGGCGACGGTGGGGCCACCCTCGACGAGGACGGAGTGGACGCCGTGGTCGCGCAGGGAGCGCAGCGAGGCGTCGAGGTCGTGCCCGGGCAGGGTCAGCAGACCGCGCGGGTGCTGTCGGACGGCAGCGTCGTCCGGCACCGGGCGGTCCCCGACCACCACGGGGAGCGGCTGGTCGGGGAGGAGCTCACCGGCGTCACCGCGCGCGGTCAGGCTCGGATCGTCGGCGAACACGGTGCCGGTGCCGACCAGGATCGCGTCGTGTGCTGCGCGCTGCTCGTGGACGTGCTGGCGTGCGGCGGTGCCGGTGATCCACTTGCTCGTGCCGTCGGCGGCGGCAACTCGACCGTCGAGGCTCGACGCCCACTTCACCGTCACCCAGGGGCGACCGGCGCGGACCGACAGCAGCCACCGCTCGAGGAAGGCCTCCGCGTCGTCGGCGAGAACGCCGGACACGACCTCGACGCCGGCGGCCCGGAGCCGGTCGGCACCGCCGTGCGCGTGCTCGCCGGGGTCGTCGACCGCGTAGACGACCCGGCCGACTCCGGCCTCGACGAGGGCGACCGCGCAGGGACCGGTGCGGCCGACGTGGTTGCAGGGTTCGAGGGTCACGACGGCGGTCGCCCCGCGGAGGTGCTCGGCGGGGACCTTCGCCATCGCGTCGACCTCGGCGTGCGGGGTGCCGGCGCCCTTGTGCCAGCCCTCGGCGAGGACGTCACCGGCGGGCGAGAGCAGGACCGCGCCCACGCGGGCGTGGTCGCCGACGGCCGGCCCGAGCGCGGCGAGCTCGAGCGCGCGGCGCATGGCGCGGAACTCTTCCGGGCGGGCCGCAGGGGCGGGCGTGGTGGTCACGCTCCGACACTACCGACGAGGATTCGGTGACGCGTCACCTTCTTGTCCCCTGACAGCGAACGACGCCGCCGGCCAGGGCAGGTCGGACGCAGGGAGGCCGTCGGCGCGCCGGAGTCCGGTCCACGCCGTCGTCGGCCCGCCGTCCCGGTCGGGGATCCGGGCGGTCCCGGTGCCGGTGAAGGAGAAGCCGCTCGCGCGGGCCACCGAGGCGGAGCCGACGTTGCCCTCGTAGCACTCCCAGTAGACGTCCGGCGCTCCCTGGGAGAACGCCCACCCGACCACGAGCTCGACGGCCGCGTGCATGAGCCCCGCACCCCGGGCCGAGGGAGCGAGCCAGAACCCGAGGTCGCGGTGCTCGGTGCGGAACGACACCACGCCCTCGAGCCACGTCGACCCCGCACGCCGGATGCCCCACGTGTACTCACGGTCGGACGCCCAGCCCGGCCCGACCAGCGCGTCGACGAAGGTCCGGGCGTCGCGCTCGGTGTACGGCGTCGGGACCGTGGTCCAGCGCACGACTGCCGGGTCCTGGCAGCCCTGCGTGATGGCCGCCGTGTCGGACCGGGTGGGTACCTCGAGCCGTACCCGGTCCGACGACAGCGTGACGGGGAGCATCGTCAGCCGCGCGAGCGGGGCACGAAGCCGATGCGGTCGTACACGCGGGCGAGCGTGGCCTGCGCGATCGACTCGGCACGCTCGGCCCCGACCGCGAGCAGCCGGTCGAGCTCAGCCGGGTCGTCGAGCAGCTCGAGCGTCCGGGCGCGCACGGGCTCGAGCTCGGCGACGACGGCATCGGCCACGGCACCCTTGAGATCGCCGTAGCCCTTGCCGACGAACTGCTCCTCGAGCGACGCGACCGGGGTCCGCGTGAACGCCGACAGGATCGCGAGCAGGTTCGTCACACCGGGCTTCTCCTGGCGATCTGCCCGGATCTCGCGCTCGGTGTCGGTGACGGCCGAGCGGATCTTCTTCGCGGTGCGCTTCGGGTCGTCGAGCAGGCGGATGAGGCCGTTGTCCGACGCCGCGGACTTGCTCATCTTGCTCGTCGGGTCCTGCAGGTCGTAGATGCGTGCGGTCTCGGTGCCGATCTGAGCCTTCGGCACGACGAAGGTGTCGCCGAAGCGTGAGTTGAACCGGGTCGCCAGGTCTCGCGTCAGCTCGACGTGCTGGCGCTGGTCGTCGCCGACCGGCACGACGGCGGTGTCGTAGAGCAGGATGTCCGCCGCCATCAGGATCGGGTACGTGAAGAGCCCGACCGACGCGGCCTCGGCACCCTGGCGCGCGGACTTGTCCTTGAACTGGGTCATCCGGCTCGCCTCGCCGAAGCCGGTCAGCGTGTTGAGCACCCAGGCGAGCTCGGCGTGGGCCGGCACGTGCGACTGCACGAACAGGGTCGACTTGGTGGGGTCGATCCCGGAGGCGATGTACTGCGCCGCGGTCGCCCGGGTGCTCGCGCGGAGCTCGGCCGGGTCCTGCGGGGACGTGATCGCGTGCATGTCGACGACGCAGTAGATGGCGTCGTGGTCGTCCTGCAGGTCGCGCCACTGCATGAGCGCCCCGACGTAGTTGCCGAGGTGGAGGGACCCGGCCGAGGGCTGGATGCCCGAGAAGATGCGCGTCTTGGTCATGGTGGTGTTCCTGTACTGCGTGGAGGGGGAGGAGGTCAGAGTTCGTAGTCGACGACCACGGGGGCGTGGTCGGACCATCGCTGGTCGTACGCCGCGGCGCGGTCGACCGTGTAGCTCGTGACCTTCGCGGCGAGGTCGGGTGTGGCCACCTGGTAGTCGATGCGCCAGCCGCTGTCGTTGTCGAACGCCTGTCCACGCCACGACCACCACGTGTAGGGCCCGTCGACGTCGCCGGCCTGCTCGCGTCCGACGTCGACCCAGCCGAGGCCCGGCCCGGTCGACCCGTCCGCACCCTCGACCTGCTCGCCCTCGGCGCCGAAGAACCGCGAGAAGTAGGCACGCTCACGCGGCAGGAAGCCGGCGCGCTTGACGTTGCCCTTCCAGTTCTTGATGTCGCGCTGGTCGTGCCCGACGTTGAGGTCGCCGACGACGACCGCGAGCGGGTTGTGCGCGCGCAGGGCGGGCAGTCGCTCGGACATCGCGTCGAGGAACTTCCACTTCTCGTCCTGCTTCGGGGTGTCCACCTCGCCCGAGTGGACGTAGCAGGACACGACCGTGACGGTGGTGCCGTCGAGCTCGTAGTCGGCCTCGATCCAGCGCCCGGCCGAGTCGAAGTCCGTCGGGCCGAGCTCGACGCGGTGGATGTGCGCACGGTGCCGTGAGGCGATGGCGACCCCCGCGCGACCCTTCGCCGTGGCGGGGTCGTGCACGATGTCCCACTCGTCGCCGAGCAGCCCGGCCAGGTCGTCGCTCGAGGCGCGGACCTCCTGCAGGGCCAGGACGTCGACGTCGCGGGTGTCGAGCCAGTCGCCCATGCCCTTCCGGAACGCGGCGCGGACGCCGTTCACGTTGACGGATGCGAGGCGCAGGCGTGTCATGCCGACCACCCTACCGACGCGCGACGACGGCTCCGGCCGCCGGTCGTCGTGCCGGGTCGGACCGAGTCGGGTGGAGCAGCAGCTGTCGGGTGCGGGCGGGCGACACGACGATTCCTGCTCCACGACGGCCGTGGGTGCGCGCACGGACGGACGGGAGGCCCGTGGCTGCGCAGCCACGGGCCTCCCGTCCGTCGTGTGGTCGCGTGCGCGACCTGCGCGATCAGGCCGCGTCGTGGTCCGTCTGCAGGAACTCGACCAGGCTGTCGGCCGTCGCCTCGGCGTCGTCACCGGTGACCGTCAGGGTGACCTCGTCGCCGTTCTCGATGCCCAGGCCGAGGAGCGCGAGGATGCTGCCCGCGTTGCCGGACTTGTCGCCCTTGGCGATCGTCACCTGGTGACCGGACGCGGTGACGGTCTGGACGAAGAGGGACGCGGGGCGGGCGTGCAGGCCGGACGCGCTGGCGACGGTGACGGTGCGGGTGGCTTCGGACATCGATGGACTCCTGTCGACGGGTGGTGCGCTCATGCTAGCGAGCGCGTGGTGGGCGGTTCCGGGGGACCGACGCCGGTCAGTCGCGACCGGGCCAGAGGACCTCGGTGCCGGCGGCCTCGACCTCGCGCACGAGGTCGGCGTTCACGCCGGGGTCGGTGATGATCGTGTCGATCGCGGCGAGCGGCGCGACGCGGCCGAACTCCTCGCGGCCGAACTTCGTGTGGTCGGCCAGCAGGATGCTCCGCCGGGCCGACTTGATCATCGCGCTCTTCACGGCGGCCTCGGCCATGTTGTGCGTGGTCAGGCCGCGCTCGGGCGTGATGCCGTTGATGCTGATGAAGGCCACGTCGACGCTCACCATGCCGATGAGCTGGTGCGTCCACGTGCCGACGCCGGCGAGCGAGTCGCTGCGGATGTTCCCGCCGAGCAGGTGCAGGTCGATCCCCGAGCGGTTCGCGACCGCCATCGCGACGGGCAGCGAGTGCGTGACGACGGTGAGCCCGCGGTCGGTGGGGAGCATCTCCGCCAGGCAGATCGTCGAGGTGCCGGCGTCGATCATCACCGATCCGTTCTCCGGGAGCTCCGCGAGGGCGGCCTCGGCGATCACCATCTTCTCGGCCTGGTTGATGCCGCCGCGATCGCCGACGCCCGGGTGCAGGGTGATCCGCTCGACCGGGATCGCGCCACCGTGTGCTCGTCGGACCAGACCACGGCGCTCGAGGCTCGTCAGGTCGCGGCGGATGGTCTCCGGGGTGACCTCGAGCAGCTCGGCGAGGTCCTTGACGTCGACGCGCCCCTGCGACCGGGCGCGCTCGACGATGCGCTGGTGGCGCTCTGGTGCGTACATGGACCTCGTCGTCTCGGTCGATCGGCGTGCTCGGAACAGAACGGGCATGCTCGGGCAGATCAGCGGCGGATCCGTCCGGATCGCTTCGTCCGCCAGACGCAAACGGGCATCTGTTTCTGCATTTTTATCCCCGGATGTGTTTGTTTGTCAACGCGGATCGGGGTAGTGTGCTGCCAAGCCGCACGGGCGTGGTCCGTTCGTGCCGCTGCGCACCGAACGAACCACCCCCACCGTGAGCGCGTGGAGATGAAGGAGTCTCGAATGTCCGAACTGCTCGGCACCGGCGTCGGCCGCGGCGTCGCCCACGGCCCCGTGCTCCGCATGGCGGATCCGCTCGGCGAACCGTCGAAGGACAGGCTGACCGGCACGGCGGACGACGCGAAGCACGCCGTCGCCGAGGCGCTGGCAGCCGTGGCCGAGGACCTCAACAAGCGCGGACAGCTCGCCGGCGGCGACGCCCAGGCCGTGCTCGAGGCGCAGGCGCTCATGGCGCAGGACCCGACGCTCCTCGATGACGTGCACGCCCGCATCGACGGCGGCACCAACGCCGAGCGTGCGGTGTTCGAGGCGTTCGGTCAGTTCCGCGACCTGCTCGTCGGCATGGGCGGCTACATGGGGGAGCGCGCCGCCGACCTCGACGACGTGGCACAGCGCATCATCGCGAAGCTCCGCGGCGTGTCCGCACCCGGCGTCCCCGGGTCCGACACCCCCTTCGTGCTCGTCGCCCGTGACCTCGCACCGGCCGACACCGCCCTGCTCGACCTCGACAAGGTGCTCGCCCTCGTCACCCGCGACGGTGGTCCGACCTCGCACACCGCGATCCTCGCCCGCGCCAAGGGCATCACGGCGATCGTCGGCGTCACCGGGGCCGACGCGCTCACCGACGGTACGCACGTCGTCGTCGACGCCGCGGCCGGCACCGTCGTCACCGAACCGTCGACCGAGCTCGTGGCCGAGGTCGACCAGCGCATCGCGGACCGCCTCGCCGCCGCTGCCGCACCGCTCACCGCCGGTGCGCTCGCCGACGGCCACACCGTCCCGCTGCTCGCGAACCTCGGCAGCCCGGCCGACGCCGCGGGCGCCGTTGCTCTCGGTGCGGAGGGCGTGGGGCTCTTCCGCACCGAGTTCCTCTTCCTCGACTCGCCGAAGGCGCCGACCGTCGAGCAGCAGACCGAGTCGTACCGCCAGCTGCTCGAGGCGTTCCCCGGCAAGAAGGTCGTCGTCCGCGCGCTGGACGCCGGCGCCGACAAGCCCCTGCCGTTCCTCACCGACAAGGACGAGGAGAACCCGGCGCTCGGCCGTCGCGGACTGCGTGCCCTGCGGAACCACGAGGAGGTCCTCCGTGACCAGCTCACCGCGCTCGCCCAGGCCGACGCCGCCACCGAGGCCGACCTCTGGGTGATGGCACCGATGGTCGCGGACGCCGAGGAGACCGAGTACTTCGTCGACCTGGCCCGCGAGCTCGGCATCCGCACCGCCGGCGTGATGGCCGAGGTGCCGTCCCTCGCGCTCATGGCCGAGCAGGTCTTCGCGAACGCCGACTTCGTGTCGATCGGCACGAATGACCTGACCCAGTACACGATGGCCGCCGACCGCATGCTCGGCACCGTCGCGTCCTACCAGGACCCGTGGCACCCCGCCGTCCTGCGCCTCGTCGCACAGCTCGGTGCGGCCGGCGCCGACGCGGGCAAGGCCGTGGGCATCTGCGGCGAGGCCGCGGCCGACCCGCTGCTCGCCGTCGTGCTCGTCGGCCTCGGCGCCACCACCCTGTCCATGACCCCCGCGGCCCTGGCCGACGTGCGCGCCGAACTCGGCAAGCACACGCTCGAGCAGGCCCGCGAGATGGCGAAGGCGGCCCTCGCCGCGAGCACCGCGGCGGCGGCCAAGTCCGCCGCGGCCGCCGCGCACGCCGTCTGACCCGACCGCTCCACCCCACGCAACACCCGCAGCACCCAGCACCCCTTCACACCGCAGCAGCACCCCTCACAGAAAGCCAGGCACATGACAACGTCGTCCGTTGCAGCGCCCGACGCCCCCGCGAAGTCGCGGGGCGGCGCACGCGTCGCCGTCCAGAAGTTCGGCACGTTCCTCTCCGGCATGGTCATGCCGAACATCGCGATCTTCATCGCGTGGGGCCTCATCACCGCGTTCTTCATCGAGACCGGGTGGACGCCCGTGGGCGTCCTCGGCGGCTTCGGTGAGACCGACGGCGTGGCCAACATCGGTCTCGTCGGCCCGATCCTGACCTACCTCATCCCGCTCGCGATCGCCTTCCAGGGCGGCCGGATGATCTACGACACCCGCGGAGCCGTCGTCGGCGCGATCATGGCGATGGGTGTCATCGTGGGCGCCAACGGAACGATCATGATCCTCGGCGCGATGATCTGCGGTCCGCTCGGTGCCTGGCTCATCAAGCAGGTCGACAAGATCTGGGACGGCAAGATCAAGCCCGGGTTCGAGATGCTCGTGAACAACTACGCGGCCGGCATCCTCGGCTTCGTGCTCGCGCTCATCGGCTTCTTCTGGCTCGCGCCGCTGTTCAAGCTCATCGCCGAGGGCCTCGGCGCGGCGGTGAAGTTCCTGGTCGACAGCTCGCTCCTGCCGCTCGCCAGCGTCATCATCGAGCCGGCCAAGGTCTTCTTCCTCAACAACGCCATCAACCACGGCGTGCTCTCGCAGCTCGGCGCGCAGCAGGTCCAGGAGTCCGGCAAGAGCATCCTGTTCCTCCTCGAGGCGAACCCCGGCCCAGGTCTCGGCGTCCTCCTCGCCTTCACCTTCTTCGGCGTCGGCATCGCCCGCTCGACCGCGCCGGGCGCCATCCTCATCCAGTTCCTCGGCGGCATCCACGAGATCTACTTCCCGTACGTGCTGCAGAAGCCGGTCCTGTTCCTCGCCGTCATCCTCGGTGGCGCGACCGGTGTCGCGACGAACGTCGCCTTCCAGTCCGGCCTCGTCGCCCCGGCGTCGCCCGGGTCGATCTTCGCCGTCCTGACCGCCACGGCGAAGGACAGCTTCCTCGGCGTCATCCTGTCGGTCGTCCTGTCCGCGGCGGTCTCGTTCGCGGTGGCGTCCTTCTTCCTGCTCGCCAGCCGCAAGCGTGACCTGGCGAACGGTGGCGGTGACATGACCGCGGCGATGGCCAAGCTCCAGGCCAACAAGGGCCGCGAGGCCAACGCCGCGACCTCGGGTCTGCTCGGCAACAACGCGCCGGCCAACGAGGAGGAGGCCGAGGCCTCGCTCGGCGGCGTCGGCTCGGCGTCCACCGCGACGGCGACCCGCGTCGAGAGCGTCGTGTTCGCCTGCGACGCCGGCATGGGATCGAGCGCCATGGGCGCCAGCGTCCTGCGCAACAAGGTGAAGAAGGCGGGCATCGAGGGCGTCACGGTCGTCAACAAGGCGATCGCGAACCTCGACGGCACCGAGGACCTGATCATCACGCAGGAGGAGCTGACGGACCGCGCCAAGCAGAAGAACCCGAACGCGCAGCACGTGTCGGTCGGCAACTTCATGAACGCGCCGCAGTACGACCAGGTCGTCGACCAGCTCAAGAACCAGTAACGAAGTGCAGTATCGGAGGGGACGGGTGCGAACCCGTCCCCTCCACCACGTCCGTCGAGAACAAGGAGAACCCCGATGCCCGTCCTGCAGGAGAGCCAGATCCGCATCCACACCGAGGACACCGCCCCGACCAAGTCGGAGGCGATGAAGGAGGCGGCCGAGATCCTCGAGGCTGCGGGCGCGGTCACGGCGGACTACTACCCGGCGATGCTCGAGCGCGAGAAGAGCGTCTCGACCTACATGGGGAACTTCCTCGCCATCCCGCACGGCACCAACGACGCCAAGGACGCCATCAAGTCCTCGGCGCTGTCGTTCATCCGGTACGCCACCCCGATCGACTGGGACGGCAACCCCGTGCGCTTCGTCGTCGGCATCGCCGGCGTGAACAACGAGCACCTCGACATCCTGTCGAAGATCGCGATCGTGTTCTCCGACGAGGACGAGGTCCAGAAGCTCACGGACGCGCCGGACACCGCCGCGATCCTGTCGATCCTCGGCGAGGTCAACGAGTGACCGCGACCGCCGTCCACTTCGGCGCCGGCAACATCGGGCGCGGCTTCGTCGGGCTCCTGCTCCACGAGGCGGGCTACGAGGTCGTCTTCGCCGACGTCGCCGCACCGCTCATCGACGCACTCGCCGCCGCCGACTCGTACACCGTGCACGAGGTCGGGCAGGGTGCGCGAGACCACGAGGTCACCGGCTTCCGCGCCGTGAACAGCGCGCAGGACGAGGCCGGCGTCATCGCCGAGGTCGCCGCCGCTGACGTCGTCACCTGTGCGGTCGGCCCGACCGTCCTGAAGTTCATCGCCCCGGTCATCGCGAAGGCGCTCCAGCAGCGCGCCGCCGACGCCGCGCCGCTCGCGGTCATGGCGTGCGAGAACGCGATCAACGCGACCGACCGGCTTCGGGAGTTCATCGTCGAGGCGCTCCCCGCCGAGTCGCGCGACGAGGCCCTGGCCAAGGCCGTGTTCGCGAACACCGCTGTCGACCGGATCGTCCCGGCACAGCCCGAGGGCGCCGGCCTCGACGTCACGGTCGAGACCTACTACGAGTGGGCGATCGACCGCACCCCGTTCGGCGGGAACGAGCCGGAGATCCCCGGCGCGCACTACGTCGACGGGCTCGCCGCCTCGATCGAGCGCAAGCTGTTCACGGTGAACACCGGGCACGCGACCGTCGCGTACCACGGGTTCCTCGCCGGCGCCGACAAGATCTCGGACGCCATCGCGATCCCGGCCGTCCGCTCCGAGCTCGAGTCGGTGCTCGCCGAGACCAGTGACCTGCTGGTCCGTCGTCACGAGCTCGACCCCGAGGTGCACCGCTCCTACGTGCAGGCCATCGTCGGTCGGTTCGAGAACCCGCACCTGCCCGACACGGTCACCCGCGTCGGTCGGCAGCCGCTCCGCAAGCTCTCGCGCGACGAGCGCTTCGTCTCGCCGGCCGCCGCCCTCGCCGAGGACGGCACCGAGCCGACGGCGCTGCTCGACGCGATGGGTGCCGCCCTGCGGTTCGACGTCGCGGACGACGAGCAGAGCGTCGAGCTGCAGGAGCTGCTGCGCTCGGACCGGTCGGACGCCGACGTGGCGACCGAGATCACCGGGCTCGACGCCGAGCACCCGCTGCACGCGGCGTTCGCCGACCGGGTGCGGTCT
This sequence comes from Curtobacterium sp. MCSS17_007, assembly GCF_003234175.2. Classification (NCBI taxonomy): domain Bacteria; kingdom Bacillati; phylum Actinomycetota; class Actinomycetes; order Micrococcales; family Microbacteriaceae; genus Curtobacterium; species Curtobacterium sp. MCSS17_007. The sequence continues at coordinate 2,220,148 of NZ_CP126257.1, read as the reverse complement.
GCGCGCGGCTGACGCGACCACACGACGTCCTGGAGGCGCGGTGCCGGCTGGCACCGCGCCTCCAGTCCGTCCGGGGTCGCGGCACGCCGTCGGGGTCGCGGTCCCCGTCGCGGCTGCGGGACGACGCGACCGGTCGCTACCAGCGGAGGGCGGACAGGAGCTCCGACACCGTCGCGATGGTGGGGCGACTGAGTCGGGTGGTGTCGATGCGGCCCGGTCGGGCGAGCGCGCGGTCCGAGCGGAGCACGAGCACCCCTGCGACCCCCGTTTCGCGCACCGGCCGCAGGTCGATCGTCGCCGGCTTCGGAGCCCGATCGACGAGCACCACCACCGCGCGTCCGAGCAGCGTCGGGTCCGGCTCGGCCGCGATCTCGGTGAGTGCGGCCCGGACGTCCGCGGCACCGTCCGGGGTGGCACGCCCCACGACCACCAGGGAGCTCTCCGGCGTCGCCGCGAGCGCGGCGGCCGGACCAACGTGGGCCCCGGCGTCGTGCACCGTCACGCGCGAGGTGGCCGGCCCGAGCGACGGCAGCCGGGCGGCGAGCTCGCCGCCGGAGTGGTCCGTCGCCTGCACCACGACGCCGAGCCGGCCGCCGACCGCATCGACGAGCAGCGCCGCGACCGTGGTCGTCCCGGTCCCGCCGGCGACCCCGGCGACGAGGACGGACCGAGCGCGCCGGGCCGCGGACCGACGCGGACCCGGCATCGGGGGGAGCGGCGCGGAGCTCGGCGGCAGGGTGCTCACGAGCCGTCCTCCACGCGGATCTCGGCTCCGCTGGCCTCGGCGAAGGCCCGTGCGATCGCGACCCCGACGTCGCCCTGCTCGCCCCACGGTGCCCAGGCGTCGGTCCACCACACAGGAGCTGACAGGGTTGACCAGGCCGCGAGTCGCGCGACCTCGGCGGGGTTCTCGACGAGTTCCGGGACCTGGACGCTGAGGACTGCCCGACCGCGGCGGTCCACGATCTCGGTCACCGCGCCGCCGTCGAGCGTCCGGACGCGGAGCTCGGGCGCGATGTCCGCACCGGCCCCGACGAAGACGGAGAGCTCCGGGGCGGTTCTCGAGAGGATCAGCAGCTCACGGGGCACCGACGGCTCCCTTCGGGTCGAGGACGGTCGTCTGGCCTGCCGGATCCGCCTGGGCCGGGGCCGGGACGTGCGCCGCGGGGAAGTGGGCGACCTGCACGATGCGTGGCGGGGTGCCGCGGCGCACCAGGCGGCCGCGGCCGGGCGGGAACTGCTCGGCGTACACCTTCGGGAAGACCTGTCCCTCGGAGCGTTCGCCGCTGAGGACGAGGCCCGTCGCCCCGGAGTCCCGCAGCGACTGGATCACGGTGTCGTACATCGCACGTGCGGCTCCGGCGACGGGCCGGGTGAGCACCACGTGCAGGCCGAGGTCACGCGCCGACGGCAGGTACGGCATGAGCGGTGCGAGCGGGTCGGTCCCCGCCGAGGCGACGATGTCGTAGTCGTCGACGAGCACGACGATGCGGGGGCGGGGGCCGGTCGAGGTGCCGGCCGCGCGCTGTTCCAGTTCCGTCGCGATCGCTGCCGCCAGACCCCGGGCGTCCCGCCCGTTCGTGGCGTGCCCGCCGAGGAACTCGTCGGGGGTGCCGGCCGCCGCACCGCCACGGACGTCCAGGAACGCCAGGACGAGTTCGTCCGGCGTCGAGCGCTCGACGAAGCCGGCCGCGAGTCCGCGCAGCAGTGCGGTCTTCCCGCTCGCCGTGTCGCCGAACACGAGGAGGTGCTGGTCGACGGCGGGGTCGAACGCCACGAAGTCCATGGTGTCCTGACGGAGCGCGAACGGCACCGTCGCCGGTGTCGCGAGCGCGTCCGGCAGCTCGGCCGGGTCGAACGACTCGGGGAGCAGCCGGATCGGCGCGGCGGCCGGACCGCCCCAGCTGTCCGCGACCCGCTGTGCGAGCGCGGCGAGCTCGTCGCCGACGGCCCCGTCGTCCACGTCGTCGAGCACGGGCAGGGCGACCTGGCCGAAGAGCTCGTCACCGGTCAGGACACGGCCGGGCTCGCCGGCCTTGAGCGTCGCCGCCGCCGCGCGTGCGATGGTCGAGTCCGCCGGGTCGTTGAGGCGCAGCTCGAAGCGCTGTCCGATGAGCGGCTGGTTCGCGAGCCGGAGCTCGTTCCAGCGGGTCAGCGCCACGACCACGTGGATGCCGAAGCTGCCGCCGCGCTGGAGCAGGTCGCCGAAGGCGTCCTCGAGCTCCTCGAACTCCGTCCGCATCACCCCGAAGCCGTCGACGAGCAGCACGACGTCCGCGGACCCGAGCTCGGGGATCCGTCCGGCGGCGTGCCGGACGCGCAGCTCGGCGAGCGAGTCGATGCCGTGGTCGCGGAACACCCGCTCGCGCAGACGGATCATCGCCTGGAGCTCCTCCACGAGGCGCAGCAGCCGGTTCCGGACCGCACGGGTCGCGACGCCGCCCACGTGCGGGAAGCCCTCGATCCGGCCGAGGCCCCCGCCGGCGAGGTCCATGCCGTACACGCTCACCTGCCGTGGGGTCGTCGTGAGCGCGATCGACGCGGCGACGGTCCGCAGGAAGGTCGTGCGGCCGGATCCGGGGGCGCCGATGACGGCGACGTGTCCGCCGCCCTGCGTGAGGTCGAGCGACCACGGCCGCTGGCGCTGGCGGGCCGGGTCGTCGAGCAGCCCGATCGGCACGGTGATGCCCGCGGGGTCCGGTGCCCGGTCGGGGTCGAGCACCGCGCCGAGCGCCAACCGCGTCGGGAGCGGCGGCAGCCAGACCGGTGTCGTGGCCCGGTCGCCACGGCCGAGCCGTTCGACGGCCTCGTCCACGACGCTGCGTCCGACGTCGGGCGTCGCGAGCTGGGCCTCGCCCGGGTCGTCGTCCTCGGTCGCGAGCGTGTTGTACACCGGGAGCTCGAACGGCTCCGGCGCCGCGTCCGTGCTCGCGGCGGCTGCGACGGCCGCCGGGGCGGCGTCCTCCACCGGGCCCGACACGTAGCCGGAACGGAACCGCGTGTAGACGCTCGTGTCGACCTTGAGGTACCCGTAGCCCGGGACCGCCGGCAGGTGGAACGCGTCGCCGGTGTCGAGGACGACCTGGCTCTCGGCCTCCGAGAAGGTGCGGAGCCCGAGCCGGTACGACAGGTAGGTGTCCAGACCGCGGAGCTTGCCGGCCTCGATCCGCTGGCTGGAGAGCAGCAGGTGCACGCCGATCGACCGTCCGATCCGGCCGATCATGAGCAGCAGGTCGACGAACTCGGGCTCGGCCGTCAGGAGCTCCCCGAACTCGTCGATGACCAGCACGAGGTGCGGCATCGGCGGCAGTTCCGGTCGGTGCGTCCGCAGCTCGCGGTAGTGCGTGATCGACGGTGCCGCCCCGGCGTCGCGGAGCATCTCCTGTCGGCGGCGGACCTCGCCGGCGATGGAGGCACGGGCACGTCGGGTGAGCTGCGGGTCGTCCGCGAGGTTGTCGATGAGCCCGGCGACGTGCGGCAGGCGTGCGAACGGCGCGAACGCCGCACCGCCCTTGTAGTCGACGAGGATCATCGCGAGGTCCTCGGGCGGGTGCGAGACCGCGAGCCCGAGGACGAGCGTGCGCAGCATCTCGCTCTTGCCGGAACCGGTCGCACCGATGCAGATGCCGTGCGGACCCATGCCGAGCTGCGCGGACTCCTTGAGGTCGAGCAACAGGGGAGCGCCGAAGTCGTCGACCCCGATCGGCACGCGGAGGAAGTCCCGGGGAGCCCGCGGTCGCCACGTCCGGTCCGGGTCGATCGTCGTGACGTCGTCGACACCGAGGAGGTCGGTGACGCCGATCGCGGTCGACGACTCGGTGCGCTCCTCGGCGTCCGCGGACAGCCGGAGCGGCGCGAGTGCCCGGGCGACGGCCGTGACGAGCGTCGGCGCGACCGGATCGCACACCGCCGTCTGGACGGGCGCGGGCTCGCCCTCCTCGACGTCGCGGGCGTCGACGACCTCGAGCGTGGTCCTCGGGGGCACACCCTGGGCGTCGGTCGTCTCGGTCCGCGCCGTGACGCGCACGCGGACGTCTGACGGCTCGTGCAGTCGGTCCGCCACCAGGTGGACGACGGTGATGCGGAGGTCCTCGGGGCGGGTCTCGCCCTCGGGCAGCGCGAGCGGGACGGCGACAGCGCCGTGCTCGTCGGCGAGGACGACCAGTCGGGCGAGGTCGCTCCGCTTCCCGGAGTCGCCCGAACGTCGCCAGGTCGCAGCGGTCCGAGCACGCTCGCCGAGCTCGGCGGCGAGGGTCCGGGCCAGCGCGTGGACGTCCTCGGCGACGCGGCGTGCCCGGAGCGGACCGTCGAAGGTCCGGTCCATCCGCACGTGCGGCAGCAGGTCGAACCACTCCCAGTCGGCGGCGCGGTCGGCGGGGAACGCCGCCGCGAGCTGCAGGTCCTCGGGGGCGTGGAGCGCGGCGAGCTGGGCGACCAGGGCCCGGGCGACCGCGAGCACGGCATCGCGGTCGCCGACGACCGAGACGTCCCCCGCGTCGTCGAGCCGGATCGATATCGGCATCGCGTGGACCGTGCCGTAGTGCTCCGCGACCTGTTCGAGCTCGGCGAGCATCAGCGGGTCGAGGGGTTGGACCGGGTTCTGGTCCGGCGGCACGGTGAGGTCGAGCCAGTCCACGTCACCCGAGCCGACGCGCACCCGGAGGAAGTCCCCGTGCGACCGGCGGCGTTCCCAGAGCCGTGCGGGGTCCCCGACCAGCCGAGGGAGCGTGTCCGGGGACGGGTCGACGTGCTCGGCCCGCTCGCGGATCGCGGTCGTCCGGGCACGCAGGTCGCCGCGGAGCTCCTCGAGGTAGTCGAGGTACCGCTCCCGCTGGGTCCGGCGGTTGCGGACGGCGTTGCCCCGCTGCGTGAACGCCATGCCGAGCCCGCCGACCAGGGCGACCACGAAGACCAGGGCCGCGACGACCATGAGCACGGGGTTGTTCCCGCGGAGCACGACCATCATCACGACCGATGAGACCGCGCCCACGACCGGCAGGAGCGACTGCAGGGGGAGCCCGCCGCTCGGTCCCTCCGGCAGCTGCGGCGGAGGTGCGAGCTGCTCCGGCTCCGGTCGGACGAGCGGCGTCGAGACCCGCGCGGGTCGGTGCACGATGCGGTTCACCGGTCTGCCTCCGGCCCTCGGCGGCCGACGGCGGCGTCGACCAGGGCTGCGGTCAGGTGGACGAGGGCGGTGCGGGACGCGGTCGATCGGACGCCCGGTGCGGCCGTCGTCCGGTCGTTCGGTACCGCGAGGACGGCCTGCTCGGGCCAGTCCGCTGCGACCCGCGCAGCACGGAGTCCGGTGCCGACGGTGTCGACCGCCACCACGACGGCGCGGATGTCGGGAGCGTGGCGGCGGAGGGCGTCGGCGTGTGCGATGCCCTCCTCGATCCCGGATCGGTCGGCCCCGGTCACGAGGGCGACGACGTGGGCGTCCGCGGCGACGGCGCCGAGGTCGACGAAGGGACTGCGAGCCCCCCAGTCGCCGACGACGACGTCGAAGAACCTGGCGATCGGGTCGACCGCTTCCGCCCATTCGGCAGGCGCGGCTCGACGGGTGGGCTGCTGCGGGTCGCCGATCCGGAGCACGCCGAGCCCCGAAGGTGTGGACGCCAGACCGTCGGCGGCGTCCCAGGACGTCCGAGCGGCCGAGCGCCGGTCGGACGGCGGGGTCGGGCCGCTGTGGTCAGCACCCGCCAGCGCCGCGAACGACCGTGCACCGGCAGCGCCGTCGACGCCGAGCACCCGACCGGTCCGCCGTCGGGCGAGGACGGTGGCGACCGCGGCCGCCGTGGTCGAGCAGCCGGTCCCGCCCCGGAGCGACGCGAAGGCGATCCGCCGACTCGTCGGGACGCCCTGCCGGATCGCCCGGTGCGCGTCGTCGAGTTCGCGCGCACCGCTCACCACGCTGCCGAAGAACGCCCGTCCGATCGCAGGGACCACGTCGTCGAGGAGTCGCATGGTCAGAAGGTCTCCAGGAGCGCGGCGAAGAGGCCGAAGGTACCGAGCAGCAGCGGGAGCATCACGACCACCGAGACGGTCTCGAGCACGTTGCCGAGCGAGCGGAGCCGGGCACGCCCGTGCGCCGCCGGACGCACCCCGGCCAGCAGGGCTGCGAGGACGCCGATGCCCGCCGTCGCACCGAGCACCGTGGCGGGAGCCGTGGCGGCGTGTCCGACCAGACCGAGCACCACGGCGACCACCACGGCCGACCAGAGCAGGACGCCCTGCACCGCCAGCGGGAAGGCGCGGGTGCGGAGTGCCGCGACCACGACCGTCGCGGCACCGAGGCCGATCGCCCAGGGGTCGTCGTCGGCGACGAGGGCGGCCCCGGCGAGTGCGATCGGGGCCGCGACCGCCGCGGTCGTCCAGTCGAGTGCCCGGTACGCGTCGTCGAGGGCGGTGAGCACACGTCCGCGCGCGACGGGCTCGCCGCCGCTGACCTGGTCGTCCAGGCCGGTGAGGCCCGCGGTCGACATCGCGACGGACGGCAGGAGACCGCACACCGCGATCGCGGCCACTGCCACCACGCCCCACCCGGCGGCGGTCGGCGCGGGGGTGGCCCAGGTCACCATGCCGAGCAGGGGCAGCACGACGCCGACGACGGCGGCCACGCCGACCGTCCGGGTCCGCCCGCCGACGCCGAGCCCGAGGCCGAGTGCGATCCACGCCCAGACGAGCACCACCCCGGCGGTCATGGCGGGCGTCGTACCGTCGGAGGCGACGAGCGGCCCGAGCACGAGGCCGATCGGCAGGGCGAGCCCCGTCGCCGCCGCCGTGAGGACGATCCCGGTCCACCGGGCACCGGCGCGACCGGCGACGAGCGCGGCGACGGCGAGGACGACCCCGCTGCCGACCAGCACGCCCGGCACGAGCGCGGGGTGGACCGTGGCGGCGTCGTCCGCGAAGGCGGCGCGGACCGAGGCGACGGTGGACGTCGCCACCACGAGGGTCCCCGTGACGGACGCGGTCGTGCCGACCACCGTGGCGGCGACGGCCTGGCGCGCGGCCGTGCCCCAGCCGTCGTGCCGCCTGCCGAGGGTGTCGGCCACCGTGTCGGTCACGTCCGAGACCTCGGGCGGCGGCGGGGCGTCGGCGCGCCGGACGAGGTGCAGGACCTCGCCGTCGCCGATCTCCTGCGTAGCGGCGTCGTCCGCGAGCGAGACCTCCTCGCCGGTGACCCGCACGAGGGCGATCGGGTGCGCGGAGTCGGCGATCGGCTCGTCGAGGATGTCGACGAACCGGGGGAGGAGTCCGGCGAACGGCTCGTCGGACGCCACGACGACGTCGGCACGACGGCCGGCGCCGACCACCGTCACACGGGTGAAGTCGGTCACTTCGTCTCCTGTTGCTGCTGCTGCTGCTGCTGCGCGGCCTGCTGGGCGAGCGCGTTCGTGACGAACGAGTACCCGAGGCAGCCCACCCCGACGACCGCCGCGAGCACGACGCTGCCGATGAGGCGCTTGACGTTGTCGTTCACGAGCCGCCGGTCGGCCAGGCGCCCGAGGACGAACGCCTGTCGGAGCCGTCGCCGGTGCGTCGAGACGCTCTCGAGCAGGATCGAGTCACTGTTCCGTGGCACGCCGCACCTGTTCCCTCGTCGACTCGTCCATCCCCACCGCTTCCGCCACCCGGTCCTGCCCGACGTGCTCGACCAGGTCGCGGAGCTCCTCGACCGGGCTGCGGTCGCGGTGACGACCGAACGGCAGCACGAGTGCCGGGATCCGCGGCTTCCCCGCGACGACGGCGCCGAAGCGGTCGCGCATCACCGCGGGGTCCAGCCCGAGCTGCCGGACGGCGGGCGCCCCGAGGAGCACGGCCACCGGGACGGGCGGGAACGGCATGCGCGGCGCCTGCGCGAGGTCGGCGCGACCCGGCCGACGCAGGACCAGCGCGAAGAGCGGGAGCTGGGTGGCGGCGAGCCGTCCGAGCACCTGCGGCACGGCCTCGACCCGGGCGGTGGCGGCCGCGTCCCCCGGCGCGCCCACCGAGAGCAGTCCCGTGGTGAGTTCCTCGACCCCCTGGTCGGTGCGCTGGGCGGTGACGGTGAACGCGACGGGAGCCGCCGCCGATCCCACGACGACGAACCGGGTCGGGTCCGGCATGCGGTCCCGCGCGGCCTCGGTCAGCGTGCGACGGTCCCACGGGCGCCCGGCGGGCTCGTGCGTGCCCCAGCCCGTGGGCGCCGCGCCGGCGAGCTCGGTGGCGAGCAGCTCGGACGTCGTGCCGAGCACGGTCTCCGCGGCGGCACGGTGTCGCACCGACACCGAGACCACGACCTGGTCGGCGGTCGGCGCGACCGGGCGGAGGAAGCTGACCGCGACCTCGTCGACCGACCGCGGCGGCCCGGTCAGCACGGCGTCCGGGAACGCGTCGAGTCGACGGCCGTCGAGCCCGTTCCGCAGGCCGTCGTCACCGCGGACGACCCATGCGCCGCCCGCGTCGAGCAGCGCCTGCCGGAAGGCCTCGGTCACGACGGACAGGCCGTCGGTCACGAGGATCGGCCGCGCTCCGACGTCCGCGGCGCGTCCGAGCAGGTCGGCCTGCGCCCGCCCGAGCCGCACGACGGCAGCCCGGCTCTCGATGCGCACGCTGCCGTCACCGACGGAGTCGAGGAGCGGGTGCCGCGCCGGCGGACGGTCGTCCGTCGGGTCCGTCCGCCGGGCCGCGGACGGGCTCACGACGCCGCTCCGGTGCGGACGACCGAGAAGGCGTGGTCACCGATGCGGACGGTCGAGCCGCCGTCCACCACGAGGTCCACGCCGGAGACGAGGACCTCGAAGGAGCCGTCGGGACGCACCACGGTCGTGCCGTTCGTCGAACCGAGGTCGCGGAGCACGACCGCGCCGGCGGCCTGCACGAGCGCGACGTGGGTCTTCGACAGCGTCCGGGACAGGTCGGGTACCGCGACCGTTGCGACGCCGGGTTCCGCCTCGGGGTTGCGTCCGACGACGCATGTCCCGTGGAACCAGTGGACGGCACCCTGCTCGAAGCGGAGCACGACGGCGTCCGCCGGGATCGACTCGTCGAGGGGCAGCGCGGCCGGTGCAGCCGGTGCAGCCGGTGCGGGCACCGCGTCGAAGCCGGCGAGGGCCGTGTACGCGCCCACCGACCGTCGCGTGGCGTCGAGGCCGACCGGCACCGGGCCTCCAGGCTGGTCGCGCGCCGGTGCGGAGCCCGGACGCACGCCCGCGGACGCTGCCGCACCGAACGCCGTCCCGAGGGGCGGCAGTGCCGGCGAGAGCGGCTCGCGGCCGAGCCGGAGGGCGGCGGTGAGCGTGCCGGTCGCGGCGGCCCAGGGGCCGGAGCCGGACGCGCGGCGTGCGCCGCGACCGATGCGGGTCAGCTGGCGGAACGGCCCGGCGGGCAGCGCGTCGTCCACGTCGACGACGCGGGTGGCGAGGAGGACGCCGCCGGGACCACGACCCGTCCTGGAGGCGCGGGCCACCACGATCGCGGCCGTCACGACGACGCCGAGCAGCGCTCCGGCGATCGTGGTGCCGACCGCGTCGGACGACGGGACCGCCGTGTGGGCGAGGAAGAGGAGGGCGGCGCCCGCGGCGCCACCGAGCAGGCAGACGACGACGTCGACCAGTCGTGCGACCGCGACGGTGCCCGCGCGGGCGACGGCGACGTCGCGCAGGGCGTCGTACTCCGACGCGGCGACGGTACGGCCGAGCAGTGTGCCGCAGTCCGTGCAGAACCGCTGCCCCTGCGTCGACGGCGCCCCGCAGTGACCACAGGTCATCACGGGGACCACGGTCTCGACCACGATCGACGACATGCCTCACCTCCCGTCGGCACCACCGATCATGTCAGACGGGGGACGTGACGGGTCGCGCGCGGTGGTCTAGGCTGCACACGTTCGCTGTCACCCGTACAGGGGTGGGGGGAAGGACAGAGAGGATGAGCGATGAAGTTCGCAATGGGGGCACAGGTCCTCACCAACCTGACCAAGCAGACGTCCGGCGCTTCCGGTGACCTGGGGACCCTGGTCCGCAAGCTGGCCGACTCGGCCGAGCCGCTCCAGGGACGGTTCAACGGCGCCGGACGTGCCGCGTTCGACCGCTTCAAGTCCGAGACGGACACCATCGCCAACGAGCTGAACGGTGCGCTCGCGAGCGTGCTCCAGGGCATCTCGGGCATGGACCGCTCGTTCCAGGAGGGCGACCAGGACATGGCGCAGTCCACGAGCTCGCTCGAGGGCAGCTCGAACTTCGACGCGGCCCGCTTCAGCGGCCGCGCCTGACGGAACTCCGGGGAGAGGGAGCACACACCATGAGCGGTGGCAACCAGGCAGACCGTCGCGACTACGACGTCGCGGCGTCGCAGAACGCGCAGGACAACTTCAACGCCGTGGCGGCGCAGCTCGAGGCGCTCATCGCGCAGCGTGACTCCGACGTCAAGGCAGCGATGGCCGACTACCAGGCCGACGGCGTCTCCGACGAGTACCACGCCAAGGAGCAGCGGTGGAACACCGTCGCGGGCGAGGTCAAGCAGATCATCGCCACGCTGCGCTCCTCGCTGCAGTCGAACGACGAGTCGGCGCAGGCAGCGATCAGCAAGGCGAAGTCGGCCGTCGGCAACATCGGCTGACGTGGTCGACGGCTGGCGGGTCGATCCCGCGGGGGTCGAGGCCGTGCTGCAGGACGTCGCGTCCAGGACCACGACGATGAACGACGCCCTGGGCGGATCCGAGGACGGGTCCGTCCAGGGCGTCGCCACCGTGGTGCAGGACGCGGCGACCGCTGCGCAGTCACAGGTCATCGGCGAGGCGCTCGCCGGGTTCTTCGAACACCGGCAGGACATGCTGACGGGGATCCAGGACCGGATCCAGGCGTCGCTGTACGGCGCCGCGGGCGCGACCCGCGCCATCGTCGAGGGGGATGACGAGATGGGGGCTTCGACCGCGCAGGCGAACGCGATCGCCGCGTCGAAGGACGGGAACTTCACCGCGTTCGACGGGATGTTCGACCGGTGAACGCCGTCGTCAAGAGCGGGGAGATCCCGTACACCGACGTGCAGCTCGAGGGCATCACCGCCGGTGCGACCTCGCTGCGGTCGGTCGCGTCCGCGGTCCGGGACGGCACCGCCGACATCGTCACCGCGTGGAGCGCGATCTCCGGCTCGTACGAAGGGCCGAGCGACCAGGAGCTCTTCGACGTCATGACGCCGATCGGGCCGCAGGGCACGACGTTCGGCGACGACCTCGACTCCGCCGCGAAGGCGCTCGACACATTCGTCGAGGAAGCCACCCCGATCGTCGCTGCGCTCAAGGCCTACGTCACGCGGGCCGAGCAGCTGCAGCGGGACGTCGCCGCGTTCCAGCCGCAGACCATCCAGACGATGGACGGCCCGGTCACGCAGACCGAGAGCTGGGACCAGGACGAGACCCTCAACGGCGAGAACAACGACATCATCAACGGCGTCGCGAACCGCGTCGTCGAGTACCAGGCCGCCGAGCGCAAGTGCGCGAACGCCATCCGTTCGCTGAGCGGCCTGCCGGCACTGCACGCCATCACCGGGTCCGGCGACGACGCGCTCGGCTACGGCTACGACGAACTCCCGATGGGCACGCAGTTGCCGTGGGGCACCGCTGAGTCGCGCAACGAGTCGTGCGCCGAGAAGACGACGTGGTTCCTGCCGCACCTGGTGAAGGGTGTCGTCTGGGACGGCGTCATCGTCGGGACCCTCGGCGGCATCGGCGAACTGATCGGCTTCCGCGACTGGAAGTGGAGCGGCGACAACTTCGTCGACACCTGGAAGAGTCTCGGCTCCTTGATCGGGTACGACAAGGAGTCGAACGAGTGGTGGAACGGCGACGCCGCGAAGGCCGGGTGGGGCGGGCTGCTCAAGGGCACCCTGGCGTGGGACAAGTGGGCCGACGACCCCGGGACGGCGCTCGGTGAGAGCGGCTGGAACGTCGTGTCGATCGTCATCCCGTTCTTCGGCGTCGCGAGCAAGGTGGGGGCGGTCGGGCGGACCGGCGAGGTCGCCTCGGCGATCAGCAAGGCGGGGAAGGCCCTGGACCTCGTGGACGCCGGAGCCTGGGCGTCGAGGGGTCTGACCAAGGTCCTGCCGAACCTCGGCGACCTCAAGGGTGTGCTGACGAACGGCTTCGAGCACCTCCCCGACACCTTCAGGACGAGGATCGCGGAGTTCAGAATCGACCTCAACGAGTGGCGGCACGGGTCACACGCCGATGCGGACAGCACGGTCGACGGGCCTGCGGCGCGGAGCGAGGGGGCGGCGGACGCGGCGGCCGATGCGCACGTGCAGGCGCAGGCGAACGCGAGCGCCCGCGCGCACACGGAGGGGGCGGAGTCGAACGCGCCGACGCCCGAGCGTGAGCCGGCGATGGTCGGTGGCGGCCACGGGGAGAGCACCACCGTGCACGGGGGCGGTTCCGAGGCGGGGTCGAGCGGTGGCGGTGGTCACGGGACCGGTGTGCCGACGGGCGGGTCCGGGGGATCGTCCGGCGGCGGTGGGCACGGGACCGATGCCGGCGGCGAGACCGCTGGGGGGATGCCTGATCGCGGACACCAGGTCGATCCGACCGAGTCGTTCGGCAAGGTGCCGTACGGCGACGGCGTCGCGAACCACGCCGGGCCCGGCGGTACGACGCTCACGGACGACCTGACGCGCCCCGGCGCTGATCTCCCCGTCGGCGTTCGCGACGTCGGGCACAGCGGCTCCCCGATCGATTCCGACTACGGCAAGCCGCGCCTCGACCACGGCGCCTTCAACCCGAACTACGCTGCGCCGGGCGACCCGTTGTACGTGGCCCCGCACGGCGGTGACGGTCACGTGAACCCGGCAACCGAACAGCTCGTGACGACCGGGTCGGGCCCCGACGGGTACTACGGCCACCATGCGGACGGAACTCCGCTGACTCGTCAGGACTACGTCGAGCGCTACATCAAACCAGACGACACGCCCCGTTACCCGGGGAATGACGGCGCAGTCTCGGGGTCGCGGATCGAGTTCAAGGACCCGACCGTTTTCGGCCAGTACTACTCGACGACCATCGACCGAATGGGCAGAGACACCGGGACGTACTTCTCGTTCCCGGGAACGTCATTCGAACAGCGAGGTCTTCCTCCGACGAACCTCAGAGATCCGTACTCCGTCTTCGAGATGGACACGGACGCGATGAAGACCAACGGATACAAGGTTCAGGTGAGCCGGATCGATGCGGCCTTCGGCCAGCCCGGTGGGGGGCTGCAGGTCCAGGTCATGGATCGATTCGGAAAACCGGTCGGGGCCGACTTGATGCTCAAGGGCAACCCGGGGGCCGGTGTCTTGCCGATGTTGAAGAGAACGGCGTTCACTCTTGACTGATCACGACGACCTCGAGCAAGAGGATGCTGACCTCCTTGGCGAATTCGTGGGCAACGAACCGCCCGATCTGTCCTCCGCTCCGGGAGTGAGACGAGGGAACTCCGTCCTCTTCGAGTACGGCACGCTGGAGACGACCTTCCGTATTGCGGTCACCGGTTCGGGGTTTGCCTTCGAAACCCGCGACAGGGGCAGCTCCTGGGCGCTTGCCGAGTTCAGTCGGCTCGACGATGCGGAGCGATTCGTGCTGCTCTGGGAAGGGGCACGGCGTAATCCCGCCCTGTGGTTCGACGGTCTGGCGACTGTTCCCGATGGGGTGGTCGTCCTCGAGGACTACCCCGGGAAGGTCCTGCGATGGGACAACGGGGGCGTAGATCACGTTGCGCGGGCGCTCTCCGACGAGGCCTCAACGCTCGTCTGTCAGCTTGCATGGGTGCGGAGTCGTTCCCTGCCCGAAGTCCTGGCGGTGGTCGACTCCGTCGACCCGGGACGGTTGGTAGGCAGTAAGTAGTGCGACTCCGTTCGGCGCAAGGTGAGCTGAACACGTCCGGCGTCCGCGTGACCCGAGTCGTCTCGGGCCGACTACCAGGCGCATGTTGCAGGCGTCGAGCGGACGGCAGAATGCCGGAGTGCCGTCAGTTCGCCGAAGACGGCGCGAGGGTGGGATCGATGACATGACCAAGCAGGGTCATCCGCCGCAGGAGGTCTTCCTCGATGCCAAGGTGTCCAGCCGAGCGATCGCGTTGGCGCACCAAGCCGATCCCGGCTGAAGCAAGCGGATCTCGAGGATGATCGAGCAGGCTGAAGTTCAGCTCGCAGCGCTTTCGGACAGCGCTCGTCGAGCATGGCACGTGTCTGATCCGTACGCCGCGGACACTGTCCGTCGCTTGCTTCGCGGAGCGGGAGCCCAGGGAGATGATCTGACGGTCATCTTTGCGCCGATGAGAACGGAGTAGCCGGTCCATGCCCTTCCCGTCTTGGTCACGGACGACTCAGGTGACGGCTCGAGCCGTGTGGGATGCGCGTGGAGAGGAGCCCGCAGCACTGGCAGAGCGCATCGCTGTCCAGGTCGCTGCCTACGACGAACTCCTCGGAGCCGGTGGCCGATGGGCGCTCGTCGAGGAAGACGACCGCGTCGTGTCCACCGACCCTTCGTCACTCACGCCCATCCTGTCCGCCCACGCTTTCCGGGACGCCGAGGGCCTCGAGTTCCCACTGCGCGGCTACGTGCTCGGTCTCGCGCGAGAGGGGAGCGCAGGGTTCATCTCGATCCGCTTCCGGGTCGGGTCCGCGAAGATCGTCCGTCGCATGCCGGCGAACGGGGTTCAGATCACCATCGCTGGGCCGCTGCGGGAAGCGAACCGTCTGTCGATCGACGCAGATCTCGCCGAGGGTGTCCTCCGCGGACTCGCTCGAGCTTGGAACCCCGACTCCGCAGCGGTGTCCGACGACGCTGGAGCAATCGCCTCCGAAGGACGAGGCAAGTTCGCACCGGTGATCGGGCAGCGCACCTGGGTTTCGGATCGGCTTGGGACCGTCGAGACGTCGACGTCTGGAGTGCGGGTCGAGCGAGCGGACGGAGGCAGCTACCTCACAGCCGACGACGCCCTGGACTCCGAAACGGCAGTGCGTGAGGTGTGGGCGACTCTCGAGGCCAACGAGGTCACCGAGATCATCCGCGCTGCATGATCGGACACGCTCCTCTGGGTCCCTCGTCGGTACGGTGCGGCAGGATCTCCTTCGATCGAGCGACGAGCGCGCTGTGGCTCGGATCCGCACAGGAGGCGATGTCGGGGCAATCTGGACGCTCGCCCGGGTGCTGTGTTCGGTCAGCCTCACGGTGATGTCCACGCCGCGTGTGTCATCAACGAGCTGGATCAACGACGGTGACTCAACCGAACCGGGTCCACGGCGACTGGGTGATCGTGCGGGCAGAGCGGGACGCACGCCCTGCCGAGGTGACCGGCCTCACGTGACCGGTACCGGAGACCGGGGGCGTCGGGAGCCCGGCCCGACACCACAGCGTCCTGGCTCAGTACATCGATGTCATCGCCGACTCTGGAGATGTTGCCCTCGACAGTCTCGTCCGAGAACGTCGTCTGTCGCCCGAGCAGCTACGGGAGTACCACGCCTTCAGCCTGCGGCTGCACGCACCGGCACGGTGATGCGCCGGAGCGAGCCCTCCACGAGGAGGTCCCGGACGGTCAGCGACGTGTCCGCGATCGTGTACCGGATCGCACCGCCGGGCTGCCCGAACCACGGCTGCACGACGGACGCCTCGACGAGCACGGTCGCCTCGGTCACGAACTGGTGGACGCCGGACGGCTGTCGGAGCGCCGTCGGCGGCAGGGAACGCGACTCGAATGACGAGTTGAGTTGGTTCAGCAACCAACCGTCCACGGCACCGACGCGGTCGACGAGGATGCCGGGCGGGAGCTGGATGAGACTGATTCCGCCGCGAGCCGCGATCTGGCCGCGGAGCTCCGGGTAGTACGGAGCGAGCCTGGACTGGACAGCGTCCACCTCGGGCTGAGCCATCTCCATCGGGCCGGGAACGGGACGGTCCAGGAAGGACAGGAGCGCCGAGGAGATGCTCGCGGCATCAGGCGCCGTCGCAACGATCCGAGCCTGCCCGTAGTCGATGCAGTGGAGCTGGTACCCGCCGTCGATCTCCACCACACGCAGCTCGCCCTCGACGAGTGGCCCGGTGGGAGGATCTCCGGGGAGTACGACGAGTTCCGGGCCGAAGCCCCGTTCGTGGAGATCGGAGCGGAGTCGCTGGAACGTCACCTCGTGAGCGTAGCAATCGGCTCCGCGCAGGGTGGGAACCGGGGTGTGGGGATCCGCACACCCGACCGACGCGTGTCGCCGCCACCCCCGCTGCGCGAACACCTGTGCGATGCTGCTGTCCAAGCGTGCAACGTCGTGATCTTCCGAGTTGCGCACTGGCGAGCAACGGAGTGGGGGAGAGTTGATGCGGTACCCGGAGTGGGTCTGCGGAGAGCGCGTACTGCTCCGCGCAGAGTGGAACGGCCGACCCTCGTCCTCGGACGATCTGAGCAACTCGCTGCTGGCCCAGCTGCGCGGAGTCGACGCTGTCCTCGGCGCTGGGGAGCCCTGGGAGGTGGACGGCGTCGGCACGACCCGCGAGTACGACCCCGGCGTCGTGCAGGAACTGCTCGAGCATGGTGTCGAACGCGGGGACGACGGAACCGCGTGGCCGGACCACGCTACAACGTGATCATGAACCGTCGAGCGGAGCGCGGCTTCGTCTCGTTGAGCCTGAAGGTCGGAGCATCCGTCCCGCGGCGTCGCCGACCGGCGAACGCCGTGTCGGTGAGCGTCGTCGGGCCCGTCGCGGGGGGCGAGCGGAGAGCGCCGGATGTCGAACTCATCGAGGAGGTGCTGGTGACGATCGTGCGTGCGTGGGACCCGGACTCCGCTGGAGCCTTCGATCGAGCTGCTGCACGGGCGGTGGAGGACGCGGGCCGGTTCGGTCCCGTGCTCGGGCAGCGGACCTGGGTCTCGGAGCGGCTCGGAGTCGTGCCCGCGACGAACTCGGGAGTGACCAGGTCGTCGCTGCATCGTGGCACGTTGCTCGCGGCGGATGACGCGCTCGATGCTTCGACCGCAGTGGCCGAGGTTCGGGCAGTCCTCGCAGGAGTCAGCGTCCCCGATCCGCCGAGCGAGGGTCGAACAGCGTGAACACCCCGGTGTCCGAGGACGGCATCTGCCCCCGCCCCGGTTTCGATCAGCGCAGCCTCGTCGTCCTTCGACGCCTTGCTGAACGCGCTGGGTACTCCGACACGACAGCACGATCCGACCGCTTCGAGTACGGGGACCTCGAGATCCGCTTCCGTTACGACGTCTCGCCGCAGGGAGTCAGCGAACGACGGTTCTCTCGAGGTGAGGTCAGCTTCACGGGCACGACCTTCGACGATCCGGAGGACGCGGCGCGCTGGGTGGCCCTGCAGCTCGCGTTCGAGGTCCGCACTCAGACAGGTCTTCCTCGAGTCGATGACGCTCGGCGCTCCCTGGCCTTCGCGAGGGTGGCACGAGTCGAACTCGACGCCATCCCGTGGTCTGCGCTGCAGCCAGACCCCGTGCAAGCGCTCGAACTGGCTGCCGGGGACGTCGGAACCGCGGAGGACGATGTGCCGCACGCTGTCGCGCTCGGGCGGCTCGTCGGCAACCGGCCCGATGCGCCGGCCACCCTCGACGGCATCCGCAGGGCCCACGGAACACTGTTCGAGTACGGCGACCACGAGACCGCCAGCCGGATCGTCC
Source organism: Curtobacterium sp. MCSS17_007 (assembly GCF_003234175.2). NCBI lineage: Bacteria > Bacillati > Actinomycetota > Actinomycetes > Micrococcales > Microbacteriaceae > Curtobacterium > Curtobacterium sp. MCSS17_007. The sequence continues at coordinate 2,202,520 of NZ_CP126257.1, read as the reverse complement.
AGCGGGGCAACTCGTTCGATGTCATCTGCCGTCAACGCGCGTCCGAGCACCTGATCGCTTCCACGTCGCACGTCGAGGATGCGGAGCGGCTCGTCGTCGTCCTCGAGCGCTCGTCCGGCATCAGGATCCCCGGGCCGCACCAGCTGTCCGCCGTCTCCCTGCCACGAGGCGTACTGGATCGCTCTCGAGGTCTCGTCACCGAGTTCGAGTGGCAGTCCGATGTGGACGGAGCCTCTCACTCCGTCCGTTCTGTCGCTCGCGCACCAGGTCGATCGTTCGACTTCTCCTCCCTTGTCCGACTCACCTGGTTGCGTGACGTCCCGGTGAACGTCCTCGGCGACACGCTTCGCGGGCGCGACGGAGCGTTCGCCGTCGGAGGTCCGGTCGGCGTGACGCTGGGGACGACGGCGTTGATCCGCGCCTTCTCTCGCGGCCGCGGAGGCTTCCGGGACGACGCCCAGAGCGCCGTCGTCTGCTCCGAGTTCCGTCGACTGGTCCGGCAGGGCGACCTGCCCGAGGCGTGCTGGCAGCCGGTCCGGGAGGCCGTGCACGGGACACACATGGACAGCTGGTCGTCCGGGCTGCGCGTCGACGACCGGTACGAGGCCCTCTGGCCGCTCTTCGAAGGGCCGGCTCCGAGACTGTCCGACGAGACGGTCGCCTCCGTCGACGTCGAGGTCGCCCTGGCCGCGGTCGAGTACGGCCTGACCGTGGTGCCTGCGGGCCCTCGCGTCGCTCGCCGCTTCCCCGTCGAGAACGACGCGGTGACGGAGGTGTGGAACGGAGCTGGCTGGAGCGTCCGCCCGGGCGCCGAGTTCGGCCACCCGATGACCCGCAGCGAGGCCGTCCGGTTCGCCGGCGTGCACTCCTGGAGCGACCTCGACTGAGCGGCGTACCGTCCACCCCATGACGAAGCACTGGGTCGCCCCCGAGTTCGGCGGCAGCGAGGTCCTCGAGCACGTCGACACCGAGGTGCCCGCCCCCGGCACCGGCGAGGTCACCATCGACGTCCGGGCGGCGGGCATGAACCCCGCCGACACGAAGCACACCCGGCAGGGCGATCCGTCCGACCTGCCGATCCCGGTCGGGTACGAGGTCTCCGGCGTCCTCAGCGCGATCGGCCCCGACACCGAGATCGCGTCCGGCGGGGGAGCGGTCGGCGACGAGGTCCTCGCCTTCCGCGTCGAGGGCGGCTGGGCGGAACGCATCACCGTCCCCGCTGCCGACGTCTTCGCCAAGCCCGCGTTGCTCGATCACCCCCAGGCGGCGAACCTGCTGCTGGCCGGGACGACCGCAGCCGACATGATCCGCGTCACCCGCGCCGAGGGACGCGACACGGTCCTGGTGCACGGCGCGTCCGGTGCCGTCGGCGTCGCGGTCCTGCAGCTCCTCCGCCCGCTCGGCACCCGCGTGATCGGCACTGCCTCCGAGCGCAACGCCGACACCGTCCGTCGCTTCGGCGGCGAGTGGGTGGCGTACGGCGACGGCCTGGAGGCGCGCATCCGTGACCTCGCACCCTCCGGAATCGACGTGGCCCTCGACTGCGTCGGTACGGACGAGGCGGTCGACGTCTCGCTGGCACTCGTGGCCGACCGCTCCCGCATCGTGACGATCGCGGCCTTCGGCCGCGCGCAGCAGGACGGCTTCCCCGCGGTCGGCGGCAACCAGCCGGAGAGCAAGGCGTTCCGCGACTCGGTGCGGCAGCGGCTGGTCGACCTCGCCGCGGCGGGCGAGCTCGAGGTGCCGGTGGCCCGGACGTTCCCCCTGGCCGAGGCGAAGGCCGCGGCGGAGCTGCTCGAGTCGCAGCACCCCGGTGGGAAGCTCGCGCTCGTGCCGTGACGGCCACTTCTGGTTGACTCGTGGGGTACGTCGCACGACCGACACCACGAGGGGGAACACGTGAGCGACCACATGACGTCCGACCAGCCGTACCCGAGCGCGCCGCCGCCGCAGCAGCCGTGCCCGACAGCGGGCGGAGAACCGCCGCGGTGGGCGCCGCGCTACGGCGCCTCCTTCGGGCAGGCGCTCGGCCGCTTCTTCGGGAAGTACGCGACCTTCTCCGGGCGAGCGAGCCGCAGTGAGTTCTGGTGGGCCTACCTCGTCGTCACCGTCGTGGGACTGGTGCTCGCCACCATCCCCTTCGTGTACCGCTTCGCGACGATCGAGTACACGACAGTCGACCTGAGCGGCGTCGAGTACCAGGTGTCGAACCCGCCGTCGCCGCTGTTCTGGGTGCTGCTGACCCTGCCGGCGATCTGGTGGCTCGCGACGATCGTGCCGTCGTTGGCGCTCGGGTGGCGCCGCCTGCACGACGCGAACCTGCCCGGGGCGCTGTGGATCATCGCGGTGTTCGTCGGTATCGCCGGGATCGTCTTCGGGCTCCTGCCGTCGAACCCGCAGGGCGCACGCTACGACCGACCGGAGGGCACTCGATGAGCGACGACCAGCAGCGCGGACAGCAGCCGCAGCAGCCGTACGGCCAGCAGCCGCCGCAGCCGTACGGACAGCCGTACCCGCAGTACCAGCAACAGGCACCGATCCCGACGGACGCCAGTGGCGCCCCGCCGCTCTGGGCACCCTGGTACGGCGCCGGCTTCCTCGACGCCTTCGCCCGGTTCTGGAAGAAGTACGCCCGCTTCGACGGACGCGCGAGCCGCAGCGAGTTCTGGTGGTGGTACCTGGCGAACGCCATCGTCGTGACGGTCCTGTTCGGCGGTTACATCGCCTCGATCCTCGTCTGGGCCGCCGGTGCCACCACGACGGACGAGTACGGCACGACGACCACGACCGGCGGCTTCCCCGGGCTCGCGGTCCTCTTCGCCGGTCTGCTCGGCCTGTGGGGACTCGCGACGTTCATCCCGTCCCTCGCACTCGGGTGGCGCCGCGTGCACGACGCCGGTCTCGCCGGGCCCTTCTGGCTGATCTCCTTCGCGGCAGGGGTCGCGGGGATCGTCTTCGGGTGCCTCGAGCCGAACCCCAACGGCGCGCAGTACGACCAGCCGGACGTACCCCGCCCGCAGGCCTGATCGGCCCCGTCACGACGAAGCGGCCCGCCCCGTCAGGGGTGGGCCGTTTCGTCGTGCCAGGGGAGCGGGCGGAGGCTCAGACCACCCGGAGGCGGACCAGCGAACCGTCCACGACCAGGTCGCGCACCGTGACGGACCGGTCGGCCGTCGCGAACCGGAGCGCGCCTCCCGGCTGGTCGAACCAGGGCTGCACGAACGTCACGGTGACCAGGAACGGGCGGTCGACGACGTAGCGGTGCACCTCTGGGGCCGCAGCCACGTGCGGCGGCAGCGACCGCTGGGCGAGCGGGGTGTCGAGCGGGTGCAGCAGGTACCCGTCCGGGCCGCCCACGCGGTCGACGGGCACGCCGGCCGGGATCTGGATCGTGAGGCCGTCGGGGCCGGCCTGCCCGACCTGCTGCGCCAGCTGCGGGTACGTCGACGCCGCGCGGTCACGGAGCCCGTCGAGCTCGTACCGCGGCATGTCGCGCGGTGCGGGGAACGCCCGGTTGAGGAACCGGCGGAGCATCTCCACCGCGTCCTCCTCGCCACGGGCGGTGGCCAGGCGACGTGCCGTGCCGTAGTCGACGACCTCGAGCGCGAAGTCGCCGTGCGTCTCGGTCGGGACGACACGGAGTGCACCCTCCACCGGCGGCTCGGTGAGCGCCTCTCCGGGGAGCTGCACGTAGCGGATCGTGTAGCCGAGCTGGTCGAGGATGGGGCGGGTCTCCGCGAACGTCATGCGCGCGAGCCTACCGGCCGCATGCATGCCGTTCGCCGAGACACCGCCGTGCCCCCGGTGCGACGATGCGTCACACGCCGCCGCGCATGATCGCCTGCTTGACCTCGGAGATCGCCTTCGTCACCTGGATGCCACGGGGGCACGCGTCGGTGCAGTTGAAGGTCGTGCGGCAGCGCCACACGCCCTCCTTGTCGTTGAGGATGTCGAGGCGCACGTTCGCCGAGTCGTCGCGCGAGTCGAAGATGAAGCGGTGCGCGTTCACGATCGCGGCCGGGCCGAAGTACTGGCCGTCGGTCCAGAACACCGGGCACGACGAGGTGCACGCGGCACACAGGATGCACTTCGTGGTGTCGTCGAAGCGGGCGCGGTCGGCGACGGACTGCACGCGCTCCTTGCCCTTCTCCGGCTTGCTCGAGGCCTGCAGGAACGGCTGGACCTCGCGGTAGGACTGGAAGAACGGCTCCATGTCCACGACCAGGTCCTTCTCGAGCGGCAGGCCCTTGATCGCCTCGACGTAGATCGGCTTCGACACGTCGAGGTCCTTGATCAGGGTCTTGCAGGCGAGCCTGTTGCGGCCGTTGATGCGCATCGCGTCCGAGCCGCACACGCCGTGCGCGCAGGAGCGGCGGAAGGTCAGCGAACCGTCCTGCTCCCACTTGATCTGGTGCAGGGCGTCGAGGATGCGGTCCGTCGGGAGCATCATCACGTCGAAGTCCTGCCAGCGCGGCTCGTCGTCGACGTCCGGGTCGAACCGACGGACGATGATCGTGACGGGGAACGATCCGGGAGGAGCGCTCTGCACGGTGTCGGTGCGCGGGCTGTCGGAGACCAGGGTGTCGGTCATCAGTACTTCCTCTCCATCGGCTCGTACCGCGTCACGACGACGGGCTTCCAGTCGAGCGTGATGTGGTCGTCGGCGAGTGACGAGTGCGGGTCGCCCGTCAGGTACGCCATGGTGTGCTGCATGTAGTTCTCGTCGTCGCGCTTCGGGTAGTCGTCGCGCATGTGGCCGCCGCGGCTCTCCTTGCGGTTCCGCGCGGAGAAGACGACCACCTCGGCCAGGTCGAGCAGGAAGCCGAGCTCGACGGCCTCGAGCAGGTCGGTGTTGAAGCGCTTGCCCTTGTCCTGCACGGCGACGTTGCGGAACCGCTCGCGCAGGGTGTGGATCGTCTCGGTCATCTTGCCGAGCGACTCGTCGGTGCGGAACACCTGCGCGTTCTTGTCCATCTCGTCCTGCAGCTCCTTGCGGAGGACCGCGATGCGCTCGGTGCCGGTCGAGGCGCGGAGCTGATCGAGCATGCCGCGGACACCGGCGGCCGGGTCCTCGGGGAGCGGCAGGAACTCCGCGGTCTGCACCCACTCGGCGGCGTTGTTGCCGGAGCGCTTGCCGAAGACGTTGATGTCGAGCAGCGAGTTCGTGCCGAGGCGGTTCGAGCCGTGCACCGACACGCAGGCGCACTCGCCGGCGGCGTACAGGCCGGGTACGACGGTGGTGTTGTCGTACAGCACCTCGGCGTTGGTGTTCGTCGGGATGCCGCCCATCGCGTAGTGCGCGGTCGGCATCACGGGCACCGGCTCGACGACCGGGTCGACGCCGAGGTAGGTGCGGGCGAACTCGGTGATGTCCGGGAGCTTCGTCTCGAGCACCTCGGCACCGAGGTGCGTGCAGTCGAGCAGGACGTAGTCCTTGTTCGGCCCGGCACCCCGGCCCTCCGCGACCTCCTGCACCATGCACCGGGCGACGATGTCACGGGGCGCGAGGTCCTTGATGGTCGGCGCGTAGCGCTCCATGAAGCGCTCGCCCGAGGCGTTGCGGAGGATGGCGCCCTCGCCGCGGGCGCCCTCGGTGAGCAGGATGCCGAGGCCCGCCAGGCCGGTCGGGTGGAACTGGAAGAACTCCATGTCCTCGAGCGGCAGGCCCTGGCGCCAGACGATCCCGACGCCGTCGCCGGTCAGCGTGTGGGCGTTCGAGGTGGTCTTGTACATCTTGCCGAAGCCGCCGGTCGCGAAGATCACGGCCTTGGCGTGGAAGACGTGCAGCTCACCGGTCGCGAGCTCGTAGGCCACGACGCCGGCGGGCTGCTGGCGGGTGACCCCGTCGTCGCCCGTCACGTCCACCATGACGAGGTCGAGCGCGTAGAACTCGTTGTGGAACTCGACGCCGAGCTTGACGCAGTTCTGGAAGAGCGTCTGCAGGATCATGTGGCCCGTGCGGTCCGCGGCGTAGCAGGCTCGGCGGACGGGTGACTTGCCGTGGTCGCGGGTGTGCCCGCCGAAGCGTCGCTGGTCGATCTTGCCCTCGGGCGTGCGGTTGAACGGCAGGCCCATGTTCTCGAGGTCGATGACGGCGTCGATCGCCTCCTTCGCCAGGATCTCCGCGGCGTCCTGGTCGACCAGGTAGTCACCGCCCTTGATCGTGTCGAAGGTGTGCCACTCCCACGAGTCCTCCTCGACGTTCGCCAGGGCCGCAGCCATGCCGCCCTGCGCCGCACCGGTGTGGGAGCGCGTCGGGTACAGCTTCGAGATGACGGCCGTCTTCGCCTTCGGCCCGGCTTCGATGGCGGCACGCATGCCGGCACCGCCTGCGCCGATGATGACGATGTCGTGCTGGTGGTGGTGGACGGTGGTCTCGGTCACTGGGGCCTTTCAGGATGGGTCAGCGCGCCGGCAGGGGTGCTCGCGGCGTGCTCGTGGGGTCTCGAGGCGGTGCGGACGGCGCGGTCGCTACTGCGCCGGGCAGAACGACGGCAGGTCGGCAGCGGCGGCGCCGGCGGGGCACGGGTCGAACGTCCAGCAGACGAGCAGGCCGAGCACGATCAGCGCGACGCAGGCGATGAGCACCGCGAGCAGCAGGGTCTTCCGGATGCCGGGCTTCGCGACGTAGTCGTTGATGATCGTCCGCATGCCGTTCGAGCCGTGGATCAGCGCGAGGACGAGCATCAACGAGTCCCAGACCTGCCAGAACGGGTTGGCCCACTTGCCGGCGACGAAGGCGAAGTCGATCTGCTTGACGCCCTCGCCGGCGACCATGTTGACGAAGAGGTGCCCGAAGATGAGCACGACGAGCAGGACGCCCGAGGCGCGCATGTAGATCCACCCCCACTTCTCCCAGTTGGTGGTGCGGCGGGCTGCTGCGGCCGAACGAGGCGGCTCGACGATCTGTGTGGTCATGATTGGTGGCGTCCCTTCGCCTACTGGAAGTCCGCGACGAGGTTCATGAGCTGACGGGGCAGGAAGCCCGCGATCAGGACGGCCCACACGACCAGGACGACCCAGAACATGGTGCGCTGGTACTTCGGACCCTTCGACCAGAAGTCGACCAGGATGATCCGCAGCCCGTTGAGCGCGTGGAACACGATCGCCATGACGAGTGCGATCTCACCGAGGTTCATCAGCGGCGTCTTGTACGTGCCGATCACGGCGTTGTAGGCCTCCGGCGACAGCCGGACGAGCGCCGTGTCGAGGATGTGCACGAGCAGGAAGAAGTAGATCGCCACACCGGTGATGCGGTGCAGCACCCACGACCACATGCCCGTGGAGCCGCGGTACAGGGTCCCCTCGAGCCTCCGAGAGGCGCGGGGCGCCTCGATCGTCACCTCGGGTTCGACCACCGTCGTCCCGCCTGCGGTCTGCTCGGCCATGAGCTCGCCCTCCCATAGGACGGGCTCGCCCGATCGGCGAGCCCTTGCCGTTCGTGTTCGTGTGGAACACGTCCCATCCTATGCGCGCGCGCTGACGTTCTCGTCCCACCCGACACGGAGGCTGCGAGGAGCGGCCGGCACAGCGCCGATCGTGCGGGCCGTGTCGTGGTGCGCCAGGAGCTGGTCGCCCACCGCCTCCCACGTCGTGCCCTCGACCCGGAGCCGTCCTGCCGAGCCCATCCGGGAGGCCGCAGCCGGGTCCTGGACGAGTCCGAGCACGGCACGACGGAGCGCCTGCGGCACGTCGGGGTCGTAGAGTTCGCCGTCGAGCCCCGGGGCGACGAGGTCCACGGGGCCGCCGGCAGCAGGGGCGACGACGGGCAGGCCGCTCGCGTGCGCCTCCTGCAGGGTCTGACCGAAGGTCTCTGCCGGACCGGTGTGCACGAAGACGTCGAGCATCGCGTACGCGTCAGCCAGGGCATCGCCGCGCAGCGGTCCGGTGAACGTGACGTCGAGGTGCCGCAGCCGACGCTCGAGGGTCGCCCGCGACGGCCCGCCGCCGGCCACCACGAGCCGGAGGCCGGGGACGCCGCCGAGCTCGGCGAGCCGCTCGACCTCCTTCTCCGGCGCGAGCCGCCCGACGTACCCGACGATCGTCTCGCCGCCGGGTGCGATCCTCCGTCGTGCGGCACGGACGTGCGCGGAACGACGACGGTCCGGATGGAAGAGCACGGTGTCCACGCCGCGCCCCCAGCGGGCGACGCGCGGCACGCCGTCCTCCGCCAGCATCGCGGCGGTCGCGCTCGACGGGGCGAGCGTGAGCGACGCCCCGGCGTGGATGCGCCCCAGGATCCTCCTGACCAGCGGGACGGTCGCGGTCAGGCCGTTGCGGCGGGCGAACCCGGCCACGTCGGTCTGGAAGACGGCGACGGAGGGGATGCCGAGCCTCCCGGCCGCCGTGATCGCGCGACCGCCCAGCAGGAACGGGCTCGCCGCGTGCAGCACGTCAGCGCCGGAGGCGGCGAGGATCGTGTCGAGCACAGGGTGGGGGAGCGCGACCGGGAACTGACGGTACGCCACGGCCGGCACCCGGTGCACGTCGAAGGACCGGTACCGCTCGACCTGCGTCTTCGACCGGAACTGGGCGAGGCCGGGGGTGTCCGGCGCGATGACGACCGCGCGGTGGCCGCGGCGCTCCAGGTGGTCGAGGACCGCGAGGACGCTGGTGGTCACGCCGTTGAGGGTGGGCAGGAAGCTCTCGGTCACGACGGCGACGGTCCGCTGGGACGTGCCGCGCTCCACGCTGCGTGCGCTCATGGTGCGTCCCATGCTCCGCGCGGGTCGTGACCGGCCGGGGCGCTCCGGGTGAACGGGCGGCGCGCAGGGGGTGAACAGGCGGCCGGGAGGCCCGGTGTGGCCACCGCGGTCGGGTCCGATCCGTCGCGGCGCGGGCCGGACCGCCGTGGCGGCTCCGGCAGGCCGCGTGCGGAGACCGTCCGGGTGACATCCAGGTCGCGTCCGGGCGCACCGGTACGGTGAGCGGGTGGCAGACGCACTCGAGGACTTCTACGCGATCATCCCGGCCGGCGGCATCGGCTCCCGGCTCTGGCCGCTCTCGCGCGCCGACGCGCCGAAGTTCCTGCACGACCTGACCGGTTCCGGCACCTCGCTCCTGCGGCAGACCTGGGACCGGCTCGCACCGCTCGCCGGGGACCAGCGGATCATGGTCGTCACCGGTCGGGCGCACCGAGCCGCCGTCGAGGCGCAGCTGCCCGGCGTCGCCGACCACAACGTCGTGCTCGAGAGCGAGCCGAAGGACTCCACGGCCGCGATCGGCCTGGCCGCGGCGATCCTCCGTCGTCGTGAACCCGACGTGGTGATCGGCTCGTTCGCCGCCGACCACGTCATCGGCGACGCCCGTGGCTTCCGGCGGTCGGTGCGCGACGCCGTCGCCGCGGCACGGGCCGGGTACGTCACGACGATCGGGATCACCCCGACCGAGCCCGCGATCGGGTTCGGCTACATCCACGCCGACGAAGCGGCGCTCGACGTCGAGGGAACTTCGACCGTGCACGCGGTGAAGTCCTTCGTCGAGAAGCCCGACCTGGACACCGCGCGTCGGTACCTGGACGACGGGTCGTACCTCTGGAACGCCGGCATGTTCATCGCACGGGCCGACGTGCTGCTCGCCGAGATCGGCCGCACGAAGCCCGAGCTGCTCGCCGGCATCGAGGAGCTCGCCGCCGCGTGGGACACCTCGTCGCGCGGTGCCGTGGTGGACGCCGTGTGGCCGGGGCTCGAGAAGATCGCGATCGACTACACGGTCGCCGAGCCGGCCGCGGCGGCCGGTCGCATGGCCATCGTGCCCGGCGACTTCGACTGGGACGACGTGGGCGACTTCGCCTCGCTCGCGAAGCTGCAGTCCGGCGGGCGGGCGAACAACCTCGCCGTGCTCGGCGACGGCGCGCGCATCCTCGCCGACTCGTCGAGCGGCATCGTCGTGGCGCACAGCCAGCGACTCATCTCGCTCATCGGCGTCGAGGACATCGTCGTCGTCGACACCCCGGACGCGCTGCTCGTGACCACGAGCGAGAACGCGCAGCGGGTGAAGGGCGTGGTGGACGCGCTGAAGCTGAGTGGTCGGGGGGACGTGCTCTGAGGTCCCGCGGACCTGGTGTACGGTGATGTTCCGGTCATGGGGACCGGGCTGACTCGGGGGAGTGCTGATGGGGGACATCGCGTTCGACGCGGACGAAGCGAGGTCGGCGGCGCGAGTGGCGCGTCGGGCGGCCGAGACGCTCCGCGGGCAGGCTGGCGCTCGCTCCGGAGCGGTCGAAGCGGCGCTCGACGACTTCGAGGGCTCGTACGCCGAGCGGTTCCGGAGTGCCGCGGTGATCGAGGCCGAGGACCGGGCGCGTCTGGCGGGCGTGCTGGTCGACCTCGCGGAACAGATCGACGCCGCAGTCGCCGCCGCTGAGCGTGAACGGGCGCGACAGCGTGCCCGTGCCGAGTGGAAGGCACGCGACGCCGACCGGAAGCGGGCAGCATCCGTTGCCCAAGCCATCGCCGGTGCTGCCGGGCGATCGGTGCTCGATGCCTGGGAGGGCTTCACCGATCCCGAGCCGTCGACCGAACCCGAGCCGAGGCCCGTGGTCGACGCCGAGTTCCGAGGTCGCGAGCGCGCGCGCTACGGCGACGGGGCGAGCCGTGGAAGGAGTTCTGCCGACCCGAGCGCTCTCCGGGCCTTCGTCACGACGACCTCAGGGCTGGACTCCACCGCGTCAGCGGAGTCCACGCGCGTGGGATCGGCCTGGTCCTCCTTCCGGGACTCCTGCGGCGGGGTCACCGTCGACCGCGCGAGCATGCCAGCGGGCTTCGAGCGCTACGTTCGTGAGAACGACGAGGACCGGAGCTGGATCGGCAGGATCGCGGAAGCCTTCGAAGCCGCCGGCGGCAGTGGATCGCTGTCGAACGTCGCTCTCGACATCGCGGCGACCGGACAGGCGGCGCCTGCCCTTCAGCGGCTGTTCGCGGACGACCTCATGCCGGCGGAGGTCGCGGAGCGCTGGGCCGCGCTCGGGCTGACGGTGGCCGACGCCGGCGTGTTCGACGGCCTGCCGACGGACGTGCTCGCGCGACTCGGCAACCTCGAGGGCGTCCCGTACTGGGCCAGGAGCACGGCGAATACCCTCGTGCTGAACCAGCGACTCGGCGATGTGGAGCGCCAGATCGAGCAGCTGGAGGGGACAGTGGCATCGGCGGGTGACGGCTCTCGGGCGTTGTCGCGGGAGCTCACGGCGCTGTACGCGGACCGCAAGGCCCTGCGGAACATCAACGCTGCGTTGAAGGTCACGGACGCGAGCGAAGGACAACGCTTCCTGACCGCGCTGACCGCCGACCGTCCCCCACTCGCGGCTGTGTCGATCGGTGATCTCGACACCGCCGCCAACGTGACTTGGGCAGTGCCAGGCATGGATACGGGGACATCGGACATGAGCAGCTGGTCACGAGCTGCCCAGAACATCTACGACGAACAAGGACGAGAGGCTGCGGATTCTCGACGGGCCGTGATCGCCTGGATCGGGTACGAGACGCCCAGTCCGGCGACCGTTCTCGGCATGGCGAAGGCCGAGACCGGCGGTCGCAAGCTCGCCGACTCAATCGAGGGTCTCGGAGCGGTTCGCTCCGAAAACATGCCGACGACCAATGTGGTGGCGCACTCGTACGGCACCACCACTGCAGCGGTCGCGTTGTCCGAGACGGGGGCGCACGTGGACCGATTCGTCTTGCTGGGCTCGGCTGGGCTGCCCAACCAGGTCGATTCGGCCGGCAAGTTGCACGCTGAACATGTCTTCGTCGGTCAGGCACGGAACGTGGTCTTCGACGAGGCCGGACAGGGAGATCAGTTGGCGGCGCTCGGCAGGCAAGCTCCTGGACACCACGTTGATCCCGCGACTCGGGTGTTCGGCGCGACTACATTCGGCACGGACACCAATCCGGCGGGGGTTGCGGAGCAGCGACCTGTCCTCAACCACGACCCATTGACCGGGGACAGGGCCGGCTACCTCGATGCGCAGACGGAATCCGTGTACAACGTCGGTCGAGTGACGACCGGCCGCGGAGATGCGGCAACGCCTTTCCTCCCCAAGGCACCTACTGCGCGAGACCGAGAACTCTACGAGCGTTTCCACTCCCTGATCGGAGAACGATGATCGGCACCACCTCGAAGACGGCGCGCCGCCACGTTCTGGGCATCGTCGTCCTGCTCGCACTCGCTGGACTGCTGACCGGCTGTGTGTTCAGAGCGCCGGACAGAGCATCGAACCAACGAACGGAACCGGACATGGATGCTGAGACCGCAAAACAGCAGATGATCGACGCCGTCGACGACGCAACCCGACTCCTCGGCGGACACTGGGAGGCGCGGACCGGACCTGACTACCCCGAGGACTGCGTCCTGTCCGACGGCGAGCAGGGTGCGCAGTGGCGGTACCTCACGGGGAGCACGCTGGCGGGCAACCCGTCCGAGGACGGCGCCCGGATCGCGGACCACTGGCGTGGGCAGGGGCTGCAGGTCGTCGTCCGTGGTTCGAGCGACGGACCGGCGGTGTTCGGGAGCGGGGGCGGACAGATTGCTTCCATCAGCGCGTACGTCTACCCCGGGAACTACACGGTCCAAGCAGTGTCCCTGTGCTTCCCCGGCGACGCCGACCGCATCGTGGAGCAGCAGGCCGACGAGTGATGCATCATCGGCGTCTGGTGCTTCCGTGCACGATCGACGGCAGGTGTCGCCGGCTGTAGCGCTCCACCACGAAATCGTCGGATCGTCCCCCGGACCGGGCCTCCGGGGGACGACGGCGTTACGGGCGCGTTTCGTCGGGGTCGCGATCGGGTAACTGATCCCAGCAGTCCCTCAGGGGCGTTCTGTACCGGCCCGACGGTCGTGTACTGTCGCCACGATCGCCCGGAACGCACGTGGTCCGGGCACCGCCCCCCGGAGGAACCAACCCGTGACATCTCGTACCCGTCAGGTCGTGCTCAGCGGCCTCGCGCTCGTCGGCACCATGGCCGTCCTGGCCGGCTGCTCGGCCGCCCCGTCCGAAACCGCCTCGGCGAAGAAGACCGACTTCCGCCCCTGCATGGTCTCCGACGCCGGTGGCTTCGACGACAAGTCCTTCAACCAGCTCGGCTACGAGGGCATGCTCGACGCGGCGAAGGAGCTCGGCGCGGACACGAACAAGGCCGAGTCCAAGGACGCCACGGTCTACGACTCGAACATCGAGCAGCTCATCAACCAGAACTGCAACATGATCATCACGGTCGGCTTCAACCTGGCGGACGCCACGAAGAAGCAGGCCGCGGCGAACCCCGACACCGAGTTCGCGATCATCGACGACAACTCGATCGACGCCAAGAACGTCAAGCCGATCACGTTCGACACCTCGCAGGCGGCCTTCCTCGCCGGCTACGCCGCGGCGTCGTACTCGAAGACCGGCGTCGTCGGCACCTTCGGCGGCATGCAGATCCCGACCGTCACCATCTTCATGGACGGGTTCGCGGACGGCGTCGCGTACTACAACGAGCAGAAGAAGAAGGACGTCAAGGTCGTCGGCTGGAACGTCGAGACCGGCAAGGGCTCCTTCACCGGTGGCTTCGAGGCGGGCACGCAGGCCAAGTCGGTCGCGCAGACGCTGCTCGACCAGGACGCCGACGTGATCCTGCCCGTCGGTGGTCCGATCTACCAGTCGGCTGCCGAGGCGATCAAGGACGCGAACAACGGTTCGGTCCTGATCGGTGCGGACAGCGACCTGTACGAGGCCGACCCCCGCTACAAGGACATCGCCTTCACCTCGGTGATGAAGGGCATGCGCCCGGCGGTCAAGGACGTCGTCGAGCAGGCGGCGGACGACAAGTTCTCGAAGGAGCCGTACGTCGGCACCCTGAAGAACGACGGCGTCGGCATCGCGCCGTTCCACGACTACGAGTCCAAGGTCGACTCGGGTCTGCAGGACGAGCTCGACACGATCAAGTCGGGCATCATCGACGGCTCGATCAAGGTCGAGACGCAGTCGAACAAGTAGTCGGGTGAACGCGGGCGGGGGATCGATCCTCCGCCCGCGTTTCCGCGCGTCCACCGACGGGTGGCGCGTTGACCAACAGGAACGCAGTAGACAACATGAAGCTCGAGCTCCGCGGGATCACGAAGCGGTTCGGCCCCCTGGTCGCGAACGACCACATCTCCCTCACGGTCGAACCCGGTGAGGTGCACTGCCTCCTGGGCGAGAACGGTGCGGGCAAGTCCACCCTGATGAACGTGCTCTACGGCCTGTACCAGGCGGACGAGGGCGAGATCCTCCTGGACGACGTCGTCCAGGACTTCGACGGCCCCGGCGACGCCATGCGCTCCGGCATCGGCATGGTGCACCAGCACTTCATGCTCGTGCCCGTGTTCACGGTCGCCGAGAACGTCATGCTCGGCCAGGAGCAGACGACCTTCGGCGGACGCCTCGACCTCGCCGGTGCCCGCAAGCGGGTCCGCGAGATCAGCGACCGCTTCGGGTTCGACGTCGACCCCGACGCCCGCATCGAGGACCTGCCCGTCGGCGTGCAGCAGCGCGTCGAGATCATCAAGGCACTGTCCCGCGACGCGAAGGTCCTCGTGTTCGACGAGCCGACGGCCGTCCTGACGCCGCAGGAGACCGACGAGCTGATGGGCATCATGCGCCAGCTCCGCGAGGCCGGCACCGCCATCGTCTTCATCACGCACAAGCTGCGCGAGGTGCGCGAGGTCGCCGACCGGATCACGGTCATCCGCCTCGGCAAGGTCGTCGGCGAGGCCTCGCCGACCGCGACGAACAACGAACTCGCCGCGCTCATGGTCGGCCGAGCCGTCTCGCTCGTCGTCGACAAGACGCCCGCGTCCGGCGGCGAGGACGCCCTCGTCGTCGAGGGCGTGACCGTCACCGACCCGTCCGGTGTCGTGCTCGTCGACGACGTCTCGTTCACCGTCCGCCGTGGCGAGGTCCTCGCCATCGCCGGCGTGCAGGGCAACGGGCAGACCGAGCTCACCGAGGCGATCATCGGACTCGAGCCCGTGCACGCGGGCCGCATCACGCTCGACGGCAAGGAGCTCACCGGCCGCACGGTGAAGCAGGTCCTCGACGCGGGCGTGGGCTTCGTACCCGAGGACCGCAAGGAGGACGGCCTGGTCGGGGAGTTCACGATCGCCGAGAACCTCATGCTCGACCGCGCCGACCACGACGAGTTCGTGCGTGCCGGCACCATCCGCTCCGCCGAGCGCGACGCGTTCGCCGACGAGAAGATCGCCGAGTTCGACATCCGCACGCCGTCCCGCACCACCGCGGCCGGTCGGCTGTCCGGCGGCAACCAGCAGAAGATCGTCCTCGCCCGCGAGCTCAGCCGCGAACTGCGGCTGTTCGTCGCCGCGCAGCCCACGCGCGGCATCGACGTCGGTTCGATCGAGTTCGTGCACAAGCGCATCGTCGCCACCCGCGACACCGGCGTCCCGGTCATCGTCGTCTCCACGGAGCTCGACGAGGTCGTGGCGCTCGCCGACCGGATCGCGGTCATGTACCGCGGCGGCATCGTCGGCATCGTCCCCGCGGACACCCCCCGCGACGTCCTCGGCCTCATGATGGCCGGAGAACTCCCTGAAGGAACGGAGCTGGCAGCGTGAGCACCCCCACGCCAGACAACACGCAGCCGGCCACCCCGGCCGAGCACGACCGCACGTCGGCGACCCCGACCGAGGCGCCCACCGACGACCGCCTGCAGGACGTCGAGGGCACCCCGCACCTCATGACGGACTCGGCCGACGACACCGAGCGCCGGGCCGCCGGCGGTGACCGCTGGAGCACCGCGCTGCAGAGCATCGTCAACGGCTCCGTGCTCGTCACGGTCCTGGCCGTCGTGCTCGCCCTCGTCGCCTGCGGCATCCTGATCGCCGTCACCGACGAGAACGTCCGCGCAGCAGCCGGGTACTTCTTCGCCCGCCCGACCGACACCTTCCAGGCCGTCGGCACCGCGGTCGGCGGGGCGTACAAGTCGCTCTTCCAGGGCTCGGTCGTCAACTTCGGTGCGAGCTCCTTCGCCCAGGCGATCGCCCCGATCACGCGCTCGGTGGACTACTCCGTCCCGCTGATCGCCGCCGGTCTCGGCATCGCCCTGTCGTTCCGCGCCGGCCTGTTCAACATCGGCGGTCAGGGGCAGATCCTCATCGGCGCCGCGGCCGCGGGCTGGGTCGGCTTCTCCTTCGACGGTCCCGCCGCGATCCACATCCCGCTCACCGTCGTCGCCGGCATCGTCGGCGGTGCGGTCTGGGGCGGCCTGGTCGGTGTCCTCAAGGCCCGCACCGGTGCCAACGAGGTCGTCCTGACGATCATGCTCAACTACGTCGCGCTCTACCTGGTCAGCTACCTGCTCCGCACCCCGGGCCTGCTGCAGGCCCCGGGGAGCTCGAACCCGATCTCGCCCGCCACGAAGGAGAGCGCGGTGTTCCCGGCGCTGTTCGGCCCGCGGTACGGCATCGACCTCGGCTTCGTCGTCGCGCTCGTCGCCGTGGTCGTGGTGTGGTGGCTCGTCAACAAGTCCTCGCTCGGCTTCCGGTTCCGCACGATCGGTGAGAACCCGCGTGCCGCCCGCGTCGCCGGCATGAGCGTCCCCGCGCTCACCATCTGGGTGATGGTCATCTCGGGGGCGCTCGTCGGCATCGCCGGCGCCTACCAGGTGCAGGGCGCCGTGACCTCGGGCTTCACCTCGGGCATCGACGCCGGCATCGGCTTCGACGCGATCACGGTCGCCCTCCTCGGTCGTTCGAAGCCGTGGGGCGTGTTCTGGGCCGCGATCCTGTTCGGCGTGCTGAAGAACGGCGGCTACGCCATGCAGGCCGCGAACGACATCCCGATCGACATCGTCGGCGTGATCCAGGCGCTCATCGTCCTGTTCATCGCCGCACCGCCGCTCGTCCGTGCGATCTTCCGCATCCCGCAGCCGGGTGCGCGTCGTCGCGGTCGTGCCGCGAAGAACTCCCGGAAGGCGGTCGCCGCATGAGCACCACCACCACCGCGGCGCCCGCACCGGCGCTGTCCGACCGTCCGATCGAGACGACCCGGAGCTGGAAGGCCCCGATCGGCTTCGGCGTGTTCACCCTGCTCGCGCTGCTGTTCTTCGGCGTGCTGCACCGCGCCGGTGACACCACGTTCCGCCTGGCGAACGGCGGCGACTTCTTCGCGCTGCCGAACGTCCCGCTCCCCGCGACCGGCACCGGCATCGTCGTCATCGTCCTGCTGGCCCTGGCCACCGTGTACGCCGTCGTCGAGGTCCGCGCGTCCCGTCGGATCCCGCTCTGGCTGACCGCGGTGTTCGCGGTCGTCTTCGTCGTCGGCTTCCTCACGTGGTCGGCCGCCGGCGACACCATCCCGGTCCCCGGTCTGCTCGTCGGTGCCCTCGGCCTGAGCGTCCCGCTCGTGTTCGGTGCCCTCGGCGGTGTGATCTCCGAGCGCGTCGGCGTCGTCAACATCGCGATCGAGGGCCAGTTCCTCGCCGGGGCGTTCACCTCCGCGATGATCGCCTCGCTCACCGGCTCGGCGTGGGTCGGCCTCGTCGGCGCGTTGATCGCCGGCGTCCTGGTGTCGTTCGTCCTCGCGGCGTTCAGCATCAAGTACCTGGTCGACCAGGTCATCGTCGGTGTCGTCATCAACGCGTTCATCTCCGGCCTGACCGGCTTCCTCTACTCGCAGGTGCTCTCGCCGAACGAGCAGACGCTCAACGTCGGCGTGCGCTTCCCGAAGCTCGAGATCCCGGTCCTGCACCAGATCCCGGTCATCGGCCCGGTGTTCTTCGAGCAGACGGTCGTCGTCTACCTGGCCTACGTCGCCGTCGCGGTCGTCACCTTCGCACTGTTCAAGACCCGCTGGGGCCTGCGCCTCCGCGCGGTCGGCGAGCACCCGCAGGCCGCGGACACCGTCGGCATCAACGTCGCCCGGACGCGGTTCTGGAACGTGTCGCTCGCCGGCGCGATCGCCGGTCTCGGCGGTGCGTACTTCACGCTTGACGCGGTCGGCCCGTTCACGAAGGACATGACCGCCGGCGCGGGCTACATCGCCCTGGCCGCCGTCATCTTCGGTCGCTGGGACCCGATCCGGGCGACGCTCGCGGCGCTGCTGTTCGGCTTCGCGTCGAACCTGCAGAACATCCTCGGCGCGATCGACTCGCCCGTGCCGAGCGAGTTCCTGCTCATGCTGCCCTACGTCGTCACGATCTTCGCCGTCGCAGGCCTGGTCGGGCAGTCGCGCGGGCCGGCGGCCGCCGGCAAGCCGTACATCAAGAGCTGACGGGCTGGAGGCACCACACGTGACCCACACGAACGGATCCGGTGACCGAGTGGTCACCGACACCACCGGGGCGGACGCCGCCACGAGCCTCCCGGCCGACACCGGCCTCGCGGCCGACGCGAGCGTCGACGTCGACTGGAGCGCCCTGCGGGACGCCGCGACCGCCGCCATGCGACGGGCGTACGTGCCGTACTCGTCGTTCCCGGTGGGCGCAGCGGCGCTCACCGACGACGGTCGCATCGTCTCGGGCTGCAACGTCGAGAACGCGTCGTACGGGGTCACCCTGTGCGCCGAGTGCTCGCTCGTCTCGCAGCTGCACATGACCGGCGGCGGCAAGCTCGTCGCCTTCACGTGCGTGGACGGCGACGGCGCGACGCTCATGCCGTGCGGGCGTTGCCGGCAGCTGCTGTTCGAGCACTCGACCGAGGGCATGCTCCTCGAGACCGTCTCGGGCATCCGGACGATGGACCAGGTGCTGCCCGACGCGTTCGGCCCGCGCACCCTCGCCACCTACCAGCAGGAGCACTGACATGGCCGTCGAACCGTTCGACACCGTCGACCTCATCCGCACGAAGCGCTCGGGTGACGCCCTCTCCACCGCCGAGATCGACTGGCTCGTCGACGCCTACACCCGCGGGTACGTCGAGGACCCACAGATGGCGGCGCTGGCGATGGCGATCTTCCTCAACGGCATGGAGCGGCGGGAGATCAAGGACCTGACGCTCGCGATGATCGCGTCGGGGGAGCGGATGTCGTTCGGCTCTCTCGGCAAGACGACGGTCGACAAGCACTCGACCGGCGGGGTCGGTGACAAGATCACGCTGCCGCTCGCACCGCTCGTGGCCTCGTTCGGCGTGGCCGTCCCGCAGCTGTCCGGGCGCGGGCTCGGCCACACCGGCGGCACGCTCGACAAGCTCGAGTCGATCGCCGGTTGGCAGGCATCGATCTCGAACGACCGCATGATGCAGGTGCTGTCGGACGTCGGAGCGGTCATCTGCGCCGCCGGTTCCGGGCTGGCCCCGGCGGACAAGAAGCTCTACGCGCTCCGTGACATCACCGGCACCGTCGAGTGCATCCCGCTCATCGCGTCGAGCATCATGTCGAAGAAGATCGCCGAGGGCACGGGTGCGCTCGTGCTCGACGTGAAGTTCGGCTCCGGTGCGTTCATGCCCACCTACGAGGCGTCGCGGGAGCTCGCGCAGACGATGGTCGACCTGGGGAACGACGCCGGGGTGTCGACCTCGGCGCTGCTCACCGACATGGAGGTCCCGCTCGGCCTCACCATCGGCAACGCGCTCGAGGTCCGCGAGTCGGTCGAGGTCCTCGCCGGCGGTGGACCGGCCGACGTCGTGTCGCTCACCGTCTCGCTCGCAGAGGAGATGCTGCGCCTGGCCGGTCTGCCCGACGCCGACCCCGCCGCGGCGCTGGCCGACGGCCGAGCCATGGACACCTGGCGACGGATGATCGAGGCACAGGGCGGTGACCCGGCGGCGGCCCTGCCGGTCGCCCGTGAGCAGCACGTCGTGACCGCGACGGAGTCCGGCGTGCTCGTGCAGCAGGACGCCCTGCCGTTCGGCATCGCGGCGTGGCGCCTCGGGGCCGGCCGTGCCCGGGCACAGGACCCCGTGCAGGCCGGTGCGGGCATCGAGTTGCACGTCAAGCCGGGCGACACCGTGACCGCGGGGCAGCCGCTCTGGACGCTGCACACCGACGAGCCCGCGCGCTTCGGACGGGCGCTCGAGTCGCTCGAGGGCGCTTGGGCGGTCGGCGAGGCGGCCGAGCAGCGCGGGCCGATCGTCCGCGAGCGCATCACGGCCTGATCGCGCACCGCCCGGACGGAGGCTCCCCACCGCGCTGTGGGGAGCCTCCAGTGCGTCAGGGGTCCCGTTGTCCACAGGCTCCTGCGCGGATTCGGCGACCACCGATAGCCTGGAGCGCATGAGCGCCGACGCCCCGACCCACCGCCTTCCCGACGCCGGGGCGGTCATCGACGACCTGCCGAAGGTCTCCCTGCACGACCACCTCGACGGCGGTCTGCGTCCCGCGACGATCGTGGCGCTGGCGGACGAGGCGGGCATCGAGCTGCCGACCACCGACCCCGACGCGCTCGGGCAGTGGTTCGCGGACCAGGCGGACTCCGGGTCGCTCGTCGAGTACCTGAAGACCTTCGACGTCACCGTCTCGGTGATGCAGACCGCGCCGCAGCTCCACCGCGTCG
This sequence comes from Curtobacterium sp. MCSS17_007, assembly GCF_003234175.2. Classification (NCBI taxonomy): domain Bacteria; kingdom Bacillati; phylum Actinomycetota; class Actinomycetes; order Micrococcales; family Microbacteriaceae; genus Curtobacterium; species Curtobacterium sp. MCSS17_007. The sequence goes on along the minus strand of NZ_CP126257.1, from coordinate 2,182,061 downwards.
CCAAGGAGTTCGTGGAGGACCTCGTCGCCGACGGTGTCGTCTACGGCGAGATCCGGTGGGCGCCGGAGCAGCACCTGCGCGGTGGGCTGACGCTCGACGAGACGGTCGAGGCGGTCCAGGCGGGCATCACCGAGGCCGTCGACGCCGCGGGCGGCTCGATCCGCATCGGGCAGCTGGTCACCGCGATGCGGCACGCCGACCGGTCCCTCGAGATCGCGCAGCTCGCCGTGCGGCACCGCGACCGCGGCGTCGTCGGCTTCGACATCGCGGGGGCAGAGGTCGGCTTCCCGCCCGCGAACCACCGCGCGGCGTTCGAGTACCTCGCGTCCGAGCTGTTCCCGGTGACCGTGCACGCGGGTGAGGCGGACGGCCTCGCCTCGATCCGCTCGGCGCTGGTGGACGGCCGTGCGCTCCGACTCGGCCACGGCGTCCGCATCTTCGAGGACATCTCCCTGTCCGACGCCGGCGACGGCTCGACCCTGGCGTCGCTCGGCGAGGTCGCCTCGTGGGTCCGCGACCGCGAGATCCCGCTCGAGGTCGCACCGCAGTCGAACCTGCAGACGGGTGCGATCGCCGCGTGGGGCGACGACCTCGCCGACCACCCGTTCGACGTGCTCTACCAGCTCGGCTTCCGCGTGACGGTCAACACCGACAACCGCCTCATGAGCCGCACCTCGCTGTCGAAGGAGCTCGCGCTCCTCGCCGGCACCTTCGGGTACGACCTCGACGACCTCGCCGCGTTCCAGATCAACGCCGCGCTCGGTTCGTTCCTCCCGCTGGAGGACCGCGAGGAGATCATCGCCACGATCACGGCCGGACACCAGGAGGCCTAGGCGATGCCCCTGCCACCGCTGCCGGACGAGGCCGTCGTGCTCGGGGCGACCGCGTCGTCGTGGCGTGACGCGCTCCGGCTCGCGGGCGGTGCGCTCGTGACGTCCGGCGCCGCCACGCCGGCCTACACCGACGCGATGATCGACCTGGTCCACGAGCACGGTCCCTACATCGTCATCGCACCCGGACTCGCGTTCGCGCACGCCCGGCCCGGGCCGTCCGTGCGGCACGACGGCCTGGCGGTCGTGACGCTCCGTGAACCGGTGGTGTTCGGGCACGCGCACAACGACCCGGTGTCCGTCGTCCTCGGGTTGGCGGTGGCCGAGGTGGGGACGCACCTCGAGTCGATCGGCGAGATCGCGAACACGTTCAACGACGACACGGTCACCGCCCGGTTGGCGGCGGCGACCTCGGCGGACGAGGTCCGGACGATCATGGGGGTACCGGCGTGAAGATCGTGACCATCTGTGGTGCGGGCATCGGGTCGAGCGGGATCCTCAAGGTGAACGCGGAGAAGGCCCTCGACGCCCTGGGGCTCGCTGCCGACGTCGTGGCGGCCGACATCGCGTCGGTGCGGGCCGTGGCCGAGGACGCGAACGTCATCCTCACCAGCGCGGAGTTCGTCGAGGCGATCGGGGACACCTACGCCGAGGTCATCGTGATCCGGAACCACTTCGACCAGGGCGAGATCACCGGGGCGGTCGACCGGGCGCTCGGGGAGCACTGAGCGGCTCCCGACACTGCCTCTAGAGTTGGGGCATGAGCACGGAGAACCCGCTGAACGACCCCGCCACCGACCCGTTCGAGGTCGCCCGCGACGCCGCCGCCGTCATCGCCGACCGGTCCGGCATCGAGCGGCACGACATCGCCCTGACACTGGGATCCGGCTGGGGCAAGGCCGCCGACATCGTCGGCGAGACGGTGTCCGAGATCCCCGCGGCCGAGGTCCCCGGCTTCAGCGCCTCGGCGGTGCCCGGACACTCCGGCACCGTCCGGTCGATCCGCCTCGGCGACGGCCGCCACGCACTCGTCATCGGTGCGCGGACGCACTACTACGAGAACCACGGCGTCCGTCGCGTCGTGCACAGCGTCCGCACCGCCGCGGCCACCGGTGCCTCGATCATGGTGCTGACGAACGGCGCCGGTGGCATCAAGGAGCACTGGAAGCCCGGCACCCCGGTGCTCATCAGCGACCACATCAACCTCACCGCGGACAGCCCCCTCGAGGGCGCGACGTTCGTCGACCTGACCGACCTCTACTCGGCGCGGCTGCGGGAGATCGCGAAGTCGATCGACCCGACCCTCGACGAAGGCGTCTACACGCAGTTCCGCGGCCCCCACTACGAGACCCCGGCCGAGGTCCAGATGGCGAAGGCGATCGGCGGGCACATCGTCGGCATGTCGACCGCGCTCGAGGCCATCGCCGCCCGGCAGGCCGGCATGGAGGTCCTGGGCTTCTCCCTCATCACGAACCTCGCCGCGGGCATCCAGAAGACCCCGCTCTCGCACACCGAGGTGCTCGAGGCCGGCAAGCAGGCGGAACCGGTCATCGCCGACCTCCTCGCCCGCGTGGTGGCGGCGCTGTGACCCGGCACGAGGGCGCCTCGGACGGTGCCATCGCGGACGGCGACCTCGGCGAGGGCACCGAGCCCGTGACGGACGGCGGTGCCGCCGACGGTCTGGAGGCCGTGCTCACCGCCGCCAGGTCCTGGTCGGAGCAGGACCCCGACAGCGAGACCCGTGCCGAGCTGGAAGCGCTCGTCGCGTCCGCCTCGTCCGGCGACGCCGCCGCGGCGGACTCGCTGCGCGAGCGTTTCTCCGGGCGCCTCGCGTTCGGCACCGCGGGACTCCGCGCCGAGCTCGGTGCGGGGCCGCAGCGCATGAACCGGGTCGTGGTCACGCAGGCCGCCGCGGGGCTCGCCCGCTTCCTCATCGACACCGGCCGCGACCGCAGCGTCGTGATCGGGTACGACGGCCGCGTCAACTCCGACGTCTTCGCCCGCGACTCCGCCGAGGTCATGCGCGGCCTCGGGCTCGAGGTCACCCTGCTGCCGTCCGCGCTGCCCACGCCGGTGCTCGCGTTCGCGGTGCGCCACCTCGGGGTCGGGGCGGGCGTGATGGTGACGGCGAGCCACAACCCGCCGCGCGACAACGGCTACAAGGTGTACCTCGGAGGCGACGACGACGGTTCGCAGATCGTGCCGCCGGTCGACGGCGAGATCGCCGCGGCGATCGACGCCGTCGCGGCGGGCGACGTCCGCGACCTCGTGCGCGCGACGGACTACACGGTGGCGACCCCGGCCCTGGTCGAGGCGTACGTCGAGGCGACGGCCGCGACCGTGCCGGCCCCGGCCCTCCCGGCCGACGCGCAGCCGAAGGTCGTCTACACGGCCATGCACGGGGTCGGGTGGGAGACCGCGCGCGCCGTGTTCGCCGCGGCGGGCTTCGCCGAACCGGTCGTCGTGCCCGAGCAGATCGAGCCGGACGGGGCCTTCCCGACGGTGTCCTTCCCGAACCCGGAGGAACCGGGCGCGATGGACCTGTCGGTCGCGCAGGGCGTCGCGGTCGGCGCGGACCTGGTCATCGCGAACGACCCGGACGCCGACCGTCTCGCCCTCGCGATCCCGGACGGCCAGGGCTCGTTCCGTCGGCTCTCGGGCAACGAGGTCGGGTGGCTGCTCGGCTGGCGCGCCGCCGCTCGTGCACAGGCCGCGGGTCCGTCGGACGGGTCGGGCGTGCTCGCCGCATCGATCGTGTCGTCACCCGCGCTCGCACGCGTGGCAGAGCGCCACGGGCTCGGGTACCGGGACACGCTGACCGGCTTCAAGTGGGTGTCGCGTGTGCCCGGGCTGGTGTTCGGGTACGAGGAAGCGCTCGGGTACCTCGTCGACCCCGGCGTCGTGCGCGACAAGGACGGCATCTCGGCTGCCCTCGCGCTGCTCGACCTCGCCGTGGAGCTGGCCGCCGACGGCAGGACGATCGCCGACCAGCTCGCCGCGTTCGCCGCCGAGTTCGGGGCGTTCGCCTCCGGGCAGGTGTCGACCCGCGTGGACGACCTCTCGCGCATCGGGGAGATCATGGCGTCCCTGCGGTCGACGGCGCCCACGTCGCTGGGTGGCCTGGACGTCGTCGGCGTGACCGACTACTCCGACGGGGTCGAGGGGTTCCCGCCGTCCGACATCCTGCGCTACGACCTCGAGGGCGGCGCACGGGTCATCGTCCGCCCGAGCGGTACCGAGCCCAAGGTGAAGGTCTACATCGACACGGTGGCCGACACCCCCGCCGAGGCGCAGGCGCTGGTCGACGCCCTGGCCGCCGACGTCCGCCCGCTCGTGTCGTAGCGGCGCGCGCCCACTGTCGCGGGCCGCGCTTCGAACCACGAATCCGACATCGAACCAGCCCCTCGTGCTGGTTCGATGTCGGATTCCTGGTTCCGAGGCACATCCTCGGGCAATTGTGAGCGGCGTGAGCCCTCCACAGCGTCCGTACGAGCGGCCCACGGAGACGGCGTGTTCGCGCAGGCTCGGGGGCATGGCACCGCTGCACGTGATCCGCAGTCACCCCGACCCGTCCGTCGCTCGCCTCCAGCAGCGCGACGTCGCATCGGGACGCCTCGTCCGCATCGGGCACGGTGCGTTCGTCGCGCGCTCCGAGTGGGACGCCGCGACCGAGTGGGAGCGCCACACCGCGCGCGTCGTGGCCGCCTCCGGACGTTCCCCGCGTCTGTACGCGTCCCATGCCTCCGCAGCGGTCCTGCACCGCCTGCCGTGGATCTCCCCGGTACCGGATCGCCCGACCCTGACGGACCCGGCACGATCCACGTCGCAGCGGACTCGGTTCGTCGACAAGATCGCGGCCCCGAGCGTGATCGTTGCCTCATGCGCATCGAGGGCGTGCTCGTCACCGGACCGGCGGACACCGCAGTGGACGTCGCGGTCCGCTACGACCGGGCTCGCGGGTTGGCGGTCGCCGATGCGGTCGTGCGACGGGGAACCCCTCGCGAAGCGCTGCTCGACCGGTACGCCGAGCGACCCGCGGTCCGTGCGCATCGTCGCGCGCGCCAGGTGCTCGAACTGGCGTCCGGTTTGTCCGAATCAGCGGGGGAGAGCGTCGCGCTCCTCGTCATGCGTGACGTCGGCTGCCCGCCGCCGACGCAGCAGCAGCTCTTCCACGATGCGTCCGGGCCGATCGGTCGGGTGGACTTCTGGTTCCCGGACCAGGGTGTGGTGGTCGAGTTCGACGGCCTCGCGAAGTACCGGGATCCGGCGATGCGTCGCGGTCGGAGCGCCGACGAGGTCGTCGTCGCGGAAAAGATCCGCGAGGACCGCCTGCGCGCAGTGCCCGGCGTCCGGCACGTCGTCCGGCCCATCTGGCGCGACGTCGTGACGGGCGGCCGCTTCCCAGCGATGCTCGCCGACGCGGGCCTCCCGGTGCGACGCGGCGTTCGTGCGACCCCTGCGTGGTGAGCGGCGCGCAACGTCGGTGCGGAACCACGAATCCGACATCGAACCAGGGGCCGTCCTTGGTTCAATGTCGGATTCGTGGTTCGACGCGGCGGCTGCGGCCGCGCTACGCGAGCTCGAGCAGCACGTGGCCGGACGAGATCGTCTGGCCGACGGGGGCGTTCAGGCCGGTCACGACGCCGTCGCGCGGGGCCTGCACCGGCTGCTCCATCTTCATGGCCTCGAGGACGACGAGCAGGTCGCCCTTCACCACGGTGTCACCCTCGGCGACCGCGAGCTTCACGACCGTGGCCTGCATCGGCGACGTCACCGAGCCCGAGGAGGCGAGCCCGCCCTTCACGCCGGACGAGCGGCGCTTCGGGGGAGCGGACGGCCCGGCGGGACGACGACCGGCGGCTCCGGCGGCGCCACCACCGACGATCGACGGCATGGTGACCTCGATGCGCTTGCCCTGGACCTCGACGACGACGCTCTCGCGTGCGGCCGGTGCGGGGAGCTCCTCGGGGGAACCGCTCCACGCCGGGATGTCGTTCTGGAAGTCGGTCTCGATCCACTGCGTGTACACGCTGAACGGCGTCTCGTCGTCCGTGGCGAACGCCGGGTCCGACACGACCGCGCGGTGGAAGGGCAGCACGGTGGGCAGGCCGGTGACCTCGAACTCCGCGAGGGCCCGGCGCGAGCGCTCCAGTGCCTCTTCGCGGGTGGCACCGGTGACGATGAGCTTCGCGAGCATCGAGTCGAACGAGCCGGAGACGACGTCGCCGGAGACGACGCCGGAGTCGACGCGGACGCCGGGGCCCGACGGTGCGGTGAAGGCGTGGACGGGGCCGGGGGCCGGGAAGAAGTTGCGACCCGGGTCCTCGCCGTTGATGCGGAACTCGAACGAGTGCCCGCGGGGTGCCGGGTCCTCGTAGTCGAGCGTGCCGCCCTCGGCGATGCGGAACTGCTCACGGACGAGGTCGATGCCGGTGACCTCTTCGGACACGCAGTGCTCGACCTGCAGGCGGGTGTTCACCTCGAGGAACGACACGGTGCCGTCGGCACCGATGAGGAACTCGCAGGTGCCGGCACCGACGTAGCCGACCTCGCGGAGGATGGCCTTCGACGACTCGTACAGGCGCTCGGTCTGCGACTCGGTCAGGTACGGCGCCGGCGCCTCTTCGACGAGCTTCTGGTGCCGACGCTGCAGCGAGCAGTCGCGCGTCGAGACGATGACGACGTTGCCGTGCTCGTCGGCGAGGCACTGGGTCTCGACGTGACGCGGCTTGTCGAGGTACTTCTCGACGAAGCACTCGCCCCGACCGAACGCGGCGATGGCCTCACGCGTCGCCGACTCGAACTGCGACTCGATCTCGTCGCGCGTGCGGGCGACCTTCAGGCCGCGGCCACCGCCACCGAACGCGGCCTTGATGGCGACGGGCAGCCCGACCTCGTCGGCGAACGCGACGACCTCGGAGACGTCCTGCACGGGCTCGATCGTGCCCGGCGCGAGGGGCGCACCGACCTTCTCGGCGACGTGACGGGCAGACACCTTGTCGCCGAGCTGCTCGATCGACTCCGGCGAGGGGCCGATCCAGGTCAGGCCGGCGTCGATGACGGCGCGGGCGAAGTCGGCGTTCTCGGCGAGGAAGCCGTAGCCGGGGTGCACGGCGTCCGCACCGGACCGGCGGGCCACCGAGATGATCTTGTCGATGACGAGGTAGGTGTCGGCGCTCGTGGTGCCGTTCAGCGCGTAGGCCTCGTCGGCGAGGCGGGCGTGGAGGGCGTCACGGTCCTGGTCGGCGTACACCGCGACCGATGCCTTGCCTGCGTCGCGGGCCGCGCGGATGATGCGGACGGCGATCTCGCCGCGGTTCGCGATGAGGACCTTGCTGATACGGGGCATGGTTCATCAGCGTATTCGTGCTGCGCGACCGTGAATTGAGCGGCATCGACAAAGAACCTCGCGGATCAAGTGTGGATGTCTACAGCGCCCACAGGTCGTGCCATGCGACGCCGAAGCCGCGGAGCAGCATCGAACGCAGCACCGGCAGGGAGAGCCCCACCACGGCGGAGGGTGCGCCGTCGATCCGGGTGATGTACGCGGCGGCCCGTCCGTCGATCGTGAACGCGCCCGCGACCTCGAGCGGTTCACCCGTCGCCACGTAGGCGTCGATCTCCTCCGTCGACATGTCGTCGGCGAAGGTGAGCACGGCGCTGTCGACCGCGACGACGTGGTCGCCCGCGGCGACCATCGCGGAGCCGCCGGGCGAGACGTCACCCAGGTGGCCGGCCACGCCGAGCGCCCCGCCGCCCGCCGCGTCCACCTGCCGGACGGGAGGCACGGTGCCCGTCCGCCCCGCGCCTCCCGGACCGTCCGCGCTCGTCCCCACCGCCGTGGCTGGTCCGCGGTCGAGCCGACGGTCCACGACGCAGTGCCCGCTCCACAGCGTGCCGCCGCCCGCGGCGAGCATCTGCCGCCAGCGTTCCTGGGCCACGGCCGGGTCGTGGGGCTTGCCGTACAGCACGCCGTCCACCTCGAACGCCGAGTCACCGCCGAACACGAAGCCGTCCACCGGGGAGCCGGCCACGCGCGCGTCCGCGACGGCGTCCGCCTTCGCGACCGCGAGCAACCCGACCAGCTCCGGACCGGTGAGGTCGCGTCCGAGCACCGCCGCAGCCGCCGCCACCGCGGCGTCCTCGTCGACCCCCGGCGCGACGAGCACCGGTTCGATGCCGGTCTGGGCGAGGAGCGCACGACGGGCGGGGGAGGTACTCGCGAGGTACAGACGCATGGGAACATCGAACCATGGGTGAATCCGTCGGAACGCTGCTCGAACTCGACGTCACCGGGATCGCCCACGGCGGCATCTCGGTGGCACGGCACGAGGGGCGCGTGGTCTTCGTCTCGGACGCGATCCCGGGCGAGCGCGTCGTCGCGCGGGTGACCGAGGACCGGAAGAAGTCGTTCTGGCGCGCGGACACGGTGTCCGTCGTCACCCCGAGCGAGCACCGCGTCGACCACGTCTGGCCCGAGGCCGCGCTCGACCGTGACCCGGCCGTCCGCGCCGGCGGTGCCGAGTTCGGGCACATCGCGCTCCCGCACCAGCGCACCCTGAAGCACGACGTCCTGGTCGACGCCTTCGCGCGCTTCGCCCGCACCGACCTCGCCGAGGTCCTCGGGCACGACGTCGCGGTCGAGGCGGCCCCCGGCGACGACGCCGCGAACGGCCTCGGCTGGCGCACCCGCGTCCGGCTCCACGTCGACCAGGACGGGACCGCGGGCCCGTTCGCCGCCCGCTCCCACACCGTCGTGCCGGTGACGTCGCTGCCGCTGGCCGCCGAGCGCGTGCAGGACAGCGCCCCGCTCGGACGCGGTGCGATGCCCGGTGCCTCGGTCGTCGACGTCCTCGCGCCGAGCGGTTCCGAGGGCGCGCGGCTCGTGATCGACGAGCAGAAGCCGACCGTGGTGACCGAGGTCGTGGGAGCGCGCTCCTTCGCGGTGGACGACAACGGCTTCTGGCAGGTGCACCGCCAGGCCCCGACGGTGCTCACCGCGGCGGTGCAGGACCTGGTCGACCGCGACCGGCTCGACCCGGAGGGGCAGCACCTGGACCTGTACGGCGGCGTCGGCCTCCTCGCCGCCGCGCTCGGTGACGTCGTCGGTCCGAAGGCGCGCATCACGAGCGTCGAGAGCGCCCCGCGTGCCACCGAGCACGCGCAGGAGAACCTGTCCGAGTGGATCGGCGCGCGCGCCGAGACCGGTCGCGTCGACCGCTGGCTCGCACGGACCGCCGCCGCGGCCTCCCGCCCGGAGCAGGAGCGCTTCCGCGCGGGCACCGTCGTGCTCGACCCGCCCCGCTCCGGCGCGGGCCGCGAGGTCGTCGTGCAGATCGCCGCGCTCCAGCCGGCGCAGGTCGTCTACGTCGCCTGCGACCCGGTCGCGCTGGCCCGCGACGTCGCGACCTTCGCCGACCTGGGGTACCGGCTCGAGGCGCTGCGGGCCTTCGACCTCTTCCCGCACACGCACCACCTGGAGGCCGTCGCGCGCCTGGTGCCGATCGCCTGACGCCCGTCGTCACCGGAGCAGTGTGACGCGGTGTCCCGGAAACCCGTGACCGCCCCCGACCTGGGTATCCTTGGGCGGTGATCGCTCCCGGCGACAGGGGCCGGGCGTGCATCGGAACGAGAGGCCACCGTGGCAGCAGACACGAACACCAGCACCGGAGCGACCGGATTGGCCACCAGGCCCGTCCGGGTCGCGATCGTCGACGACCACGAGTCCGTGCGGCTCGGCATCCAGGCGGCGTGCCAGAACGAGGGGTTCGAGGTCGTGCTCACCGCCGCGAGCGTGCCCGAGTACGTGGCGCAGCTCGACGGCCGTGAGGTCGACGTCGTGGTCCTCGACCTGTCGCTCGGTGACGGCTCGACCGTGACCGCGAACGTGAAGGGCGTCCAGGGCACCGGTTCGGCGGTCCTCGTGCACTCCATCGCCGACCGGGTCGCCAGCGTGCGTGAGGCCCTGGCCGCCGGTGCCGCCGGGGTGATCCCGAAGTCCTCGGCGACGAAGACCGTGATGGCAGCCGTCGCGACCGTCGCCCGCGGCGAGGTGCTCAACAACCTCGAGTGGGCGAGCGCCATCGACGCCGACCGTGACTTCGCGAAGGCGCAGCTCGGTCGCCGCGAGCGGGAGATCCTGCACCTGTACGCCTCGGGTCTGCCCCTCAAGCTCGCCGCCCAGCAGCTCGGGATCGGGTACTCGACGGCGCGCGAGTACCTCGACCGGATCCGCGTGAAGTACGTCGAGGTCGGGCGGCCCGCGCCGACGAAGGTCGACCTGCTGCGCCGCGCGGTCGAGGACGGCATCCTCCCCGGGCTCGACTCGGGGATCGACCCCGACACCGACGGCCGCTGACCCCGATGGCCACGACGGCCGGACCGGCCCGGTCGGCAGGCGTGCCGGGCCGGACGTCCGACGCCCCCGGACCCGTGACGGAGGGTGGGGCGCCGACAGAACCGGCGCCGTTCGGGGTCGACCCCCTGCGAGGCGTGCGCCCCGCGATCACGCAGGCGTCCGTCGAACGACTGTTCGCGATCCTCATCGCGCTCGCCGCGATCGGTTTCGGCGCGGTCTACGCGCCGCAGGTCGTCGGGCAACTGCCGTACCTGGATCCGGTGTGGGGGCCCGTCTCGGCGGGGCTGCTCGGGGCGTCGTTCCTCTTCGTCGGCGTCTCGGCGTTCGTCCAGCGGCTCGCGCAGGTCGCGCAGATCACCTGCGCGCTGCTCTTCCTCCTCGTCCTCGTGACGTGGCCGGTCATCGTCCGCGAGGCCATCCCCGCGAACCAGGTGCCCTGGCCGTGGTGGTTCCTCACCGTGGGCTCGACGGCCGCGGCGATGGGCTTCGCGCCCTGGCGTGCGACCGTGTACACCGCACTCGTGCCCGCCGTGTACGTCGTCGTGCGGCTCACGCCGCTCGGCGGTGACGCGGGGCTCAGCGCGGTGCTCCAGGGCGTGTACACGGCGATCCTCAGCGGTGCGGTCCTCGTCATCGCCGTGCTCCTCCGCAGGGCCGCCGCGGCCGTCGACGCCGCGCAGGCCACCGCGGTCCGGCGCTACTCGCACGCGATCCGCGAGCACGCGACCGAGGTCGAGCGGGTGCAGGTCGATGCGATCGTGCACGACAGCGTGCTCACCACGCTGCTCTCGGCTGCCCGGGCGGACACCCCGGAGGCGAAGGCCCTCGCCGCCCGCATGGCGCGCAACGCCATCGACCACCTCGGAGCCGCTGCAGCCGACCTGCCGGGAGCGGCCCCGCCGGTCACGGTGCACGACCTCCGCGCGCGCATCGTCGACGCCGTCGGTGCACTCGCCGCTCCCGTCCGGTTGCGGGACGCGCCCGTCGGCGGGTTGCGCATCCCGGCGACGGTCGCCGACGCCCTCGCCTCGGCGGCGTTGCAGGCGTGCGTGAACAGCGTGCAGCACGCCGGCGGTCCGGAGGTCGAGCGGTGGGTCCGGGTGGAGCAGCGCGGGAGCACGGTGCACCTCGAGGTCGGGGACGACGGCTCCGGCTTCGACCTGGCTGCCGTCCCCGCCGCCCGACTCGGGGTCCGCCGTTCGATCATCGAGCGGGTGCAGAGCGTCGGCGGCACCGTCGTGGTGGCGAGCAACCCGGGTGCCGGCACCCGGATCCGGCTCGGGTGGGGCCCCGGGGGTGACGCGTGAGGGTCTCGCTGCCGGCCGGCATCGCCATCGGGCTCGCGGCGCTGTTCTCCGTCTTCCACCTGGTGCTCGGCGTGGCGTCGTTCCCGTACGTCCGGGACGTCGGCCCGGTCCTCGCGTGCATGGCGCTCTACGCGGCTGCCAGTGCCGTCGCGATCTTCCTGCCCGGACGCGTGCTGCCGGTCTGGGCGGCGTGCTTCTCGCTCGCCACCGCGCTGGTCATGCCGGTCATCGCCGCACCCGTCGTGGACCTGTCGGACAAGGACGACTGGGCCACCTGGTGGGTCGCGGCGATCGGCACGCTCATGGTGGTGCTCGTCGTGCGGGGCCGGAGGGCCTTCGCGTGGGCGGGCGTCGGCTTCGTCACGCTCTTCGTCGTGGCCTGGGCGGGACCGGGCGCCTTCGGGGCGCTGGGATTGGTCGGCAACCTGACGTGGGTCGCGGTGGCGACCGGGTTCGCCGTCGCGATGGACCGGGCGAACCGGGCGACCCTCGACTTCGTCCGTGCCGAGCAGGAGACCGCTGACTGGCAGGCGGCGCAGGACGCCCACGTCTTCGAGCGGCAGTTCCGCCTGAGCCAGACGACGCGCATGGCGCTGCCGATGCTGCAGCAGGTCATCGAGCAGGGCGGGGAGCTGACCGAGGAACAGCGGGCGGAGTGCCTGCACCTCGAGCAGGCGATCCGCGACGAGATCCGCGGGCGGTCGCTGCTGTCCGATGACGTCCGCGACGAGGTCATGCGCCTCCGTCGTCGCGGCGCCACCGTGCAGCTGCACGACGACGGCGGTCTCGACGACCTCGAGGTGGACGACCTCCGGCGCGTGCACGCCCAGGTCGCCGAGGCGCTGCGACGTGCGCGCGAGGCCGACAACGTGATCGTCCGGACCGTGGCCGAGGGGTCCGGATCGGCCGTCACCATCGTCGGCCTCCGGCTCGACACGGCCGCCAGCGAGTCGGCGGCGCTCGGCGCCGGGCTGGACGACGAGGACGACGACGAGGATGACTCGGTCGTGCTCTGGCTCGAGATCCCGCGGCACGTCACCGCCTGACGACCACCCGGTCCTCGTCCCGACCACCGCCCGACGGCGAGGGGGCTCGCGAGGACGACGACAGCCCGAGCGTGACCGCAGCGACGGCGGCTCGACCCGTGCGGCGGGGCCGGGAACGGGAACGGGCCGGTCCCTGGGGGACCGGCCCGTTCACGACCCGAGCCTGAGCGACAACCCGAATATCGCCCTGGCTCGTAGCTGGACGGTGGCGTCGTACCCTAGTCGGCCACCGACCCGCGATGTTCTTCATCGAAGGACACCGAACACTGACAACTATGCCCCGTGCGCGTGCCCGTGTCAGTCGTCATTATGGGGGACAGATCGGGCCGGAGCGGGGCTCCTCCGTGGCTCCTGTCCCCCGAGCGAGGGAAGACCGACCGGGAAGTGCACCCTGCAACGGCGATCGGGACCGGGCGGCGGCCAGGTGCATCGGGGTACATCGTCGTTCGACACCTCCGGACGCGCTCGACCCCCGCCGGGCGCCGGCGGGGGTCGAGGGCTGCGACGGGCAGGACGACGGCTCAGGCCGGTCAGCGCAGGGAGCGGGTCCAGGCACCGTCGCCGTGGTCGAGCGGTCGACGCAGGCCCCGGGCCGTCGCGTCCCACCCGGCACGCGGCGACACGGTCACCTCCGCACGTCCGAGCGCAGCGGCCTCGTCCGCCTGTCGCTGCAGCACGGCGATCACGGCGGCGAGTTCCTCGGGGGACGGGTCGCCGGCGACGACGCGGACGTCCGCGCCGACCGGCGCGGGCTCGTCGGCGGGCACGGTCGCGGCGTGGCGGCCCATCAGCCGTCACCTCGGAGCGTCGTCGCTCGGTGCATCGTGACGGTCTCCATCAGAGCGGGATGTTCCCGTGCTTCTTCGGCGGCAGGGAGGCACGCTTGCCGCGCAGCGCCCGCAGCGCCTTGATGACCGACACCCGGGTGGCGTGCGGCTGGATGATGCCGTCGAGCTCGCCGCGCTCCGCCGCGAGGTACGGGGACGCGACGTTGTACGTGTACTCGTTGGCGAGCTTCGCCCGGACCGCCGCGACGTCCTCGCCGGACTCCTCGGCGCGCTTGATCTCGGCGCGGTACAGGATGTTGACGGCGCCCTGCCCGCCCATGACGGCGATCTCGGCCGTCGGCCACGCCAGGTTGATGTCGGCCCCGAGCTGCTTCGAACCCATGACGATGTACGCACCGCCGTACGCCTTGCGCGTGATGACGGTGACGAGCGGCACGGTCGCCTCGGCGTAGGCGTACAGGAGCTTCGCGCCCCGGCGGATCACACCGGTCCACTCCTGGTCGGTGCCGGGGAGGTACCCGGGCACGTCGACCAGCGTGAGGATCGGGATGCCGAAGGCGTCGCAGAACCGGACGAAGCGCGCGGCCTTCTCACCGGCGTCGATGTTGAGCGTGCCGGCCATCGCCTGCGGCTGGTTCGCGATGATGCCGACCGTGCGGCCCTCGACCCGGCCGAAGCCGATCAGGATGTTCGGTGCGAAGAGCGGCTGGACCTCGAGGAACTCGCCGTCGTCGACCACGTGCTCGATGATCGTGGTGACGTCGTACGGCTGGTTCGTCGAGTCCGGGATGACCGTGTCGAGCTCGTGGTCCGCGTCGGTCGTCTCGAGCTCCGGGGCGACGTCGTAGGCGGGCGCGTCGGACAGGTTGTTGTCCGGCAGGAACCCAACGAGCGACCGGGCGTAGTCGAGCGCGTCGGTCTCGTCCTCGGCCAGGTAGTGCGCGACGCCGGAGACGGCGTTGTGCGTCTGTGCGCCGCCGAGCTCCTCGAAGCCGACGTCCTCGCCCGTCACGGTCTTGATGACGTCCGGGCCGGTGACGAACATGTGGCTCGTCTTGTCGACCATGATCACGAAGTCGGTCAGGGCGGGGGAGTAGACCGCCCCGCCGGCCGCCGGGCCCATCACGATCGAGATCTGCGGGATGACGCCGGACGCCTGCGTGTTGAGGCGGAAGATCTCGCCGTACTTGCCGAGGGCGACGACACCCTCCTGGATGCGGGCACCGCCGGAGTCGAGGATGCCGATGATCGGCACGCCGGTCTTCAGCGCGTGCTGCATGACCTTGACGATCTTCTCGCCGGCGACCTCGCCGAGGGAGCCGCCGAAGACGGTGAAGTCCTGCGCGTACACCGCGACGTTGCGGCCGTGGATGGTCCCGACGCCGGTCACGACCGCGTCACCGTAGGGACGCTTCGCGTCCATGCCGAACGAGGTCGTGCGGTGGCGGACGAACTCGTCGAACTCGACGAAGGAGTTCTCGTCGAGGAGCTGTTCGATGCGCTCGCGGGCGGTGCCCTTGCCCTTCGCGTGCTGCTTCGCGATGGCGGCCTCGCCCGCGGCGGTCACGGCCTCGTGGTAGCGGTCGCGCAGGTCCGCGAGGCGACCGGCCGTCGTCGAGAGGTCGGGGGTGTCTCCTGTGGTCACCCGCTCACCCTACCGGCGGCCACCACGACCCCGGTTGGAGGACCCCCACGGTTCCTGCCCGTAGATTTGCGTGCATGTCCACACCCGAGCCACCGGCCCTCCCGCGCGCCCGAGCCGTCGTCGAGGCCGTCGGCGGGGTGTTCGACACGCCGGTGCGCACCGGCTCGACCAACGCCGACCTGCTCGCCGTCGCGGTCGAGCGGCCCCACGGCAGCGTCGTCGTCACGCTCGACCAGACCGCCGGACGCGGTCGCCTCGACCGCACCTGGACGGCGCCGGCCGGGCAGGCACTCGCGGCGAGCCTGCTCGTCCGCGCCGACCTCGACGCGCGTGACCGGGGGTGGCTCCCGCTGGTGGCCGGTACCGCGATGCGTGACGCGGTGTCCGCGGTGCTGCCGGACGTCGACGGGACGCCGCGTGCCTCCCGGCCGATCGACGGCGAGCCGTCACGCGCGCCGGAGCCGCGGGCCCTGGTGAAGTGGCCGAACGACGTCCTGGTCGACGGGCGCAAGGTGTGCGGGATCCTCTGCCAGGTCGCCCCGGACGGCAGTGTCGTCGTGGGTGTCGGCGTCAACCTGACCATCCCGTCGGCATCGCTGCCGACCCCGACGTCCACGTCGCTCGCGGTGGCCGGCGCATCCGGCGACGCCGTGGACCTGGCGGACGCGGTCCTCTCCGCCTTCACGACGGCGGTCCTGGAGGCGGTGTACGCCCTGGTCGACGGCGGTCCGGCTGCCGAGGCGGTCCGGTCCCACGTCCGCGCCACGTGCGGCACGATCGGTCGCCGCGTCCGCCTGGAACTGCCCGACGGCACCGTCGACGAGGTCGACGCCACGGGCGTCGACGACGAGGGCAGGATCACGATCCGGGATCGGGACGGCCGCTCCAGGGGCGTCGCGGTGGGCGACCTCACCCACCTGCGGTATGCATGACGGCATGACCGAGGAGCCGCCGCCCGAACGCGTCGTCGCGCGGCTCCGGCCGCACGCACGCCGACTCGTCCGGCCCGCCGTCTTCGTCGTGCTCGTCGCCCTGGCGGGCGGGTTCGGATTCGGTGTCTTCCGCGCGCAGCTCGCGTGGCTGAACGTCGTCGTCGCCGGGCTGACGGTCCTGCTCGTCGTGCTCGGTGGGCTCGTCCCGCTGCTCCGGTGGATGTCCGAACGGTACGTCGTCACGACCCGCCGGTTGGTCGTGGTGCACGGACTCGGCACCCGGACCCGGCGGGAGCTGCTGCACTCGCGGGGCTACGACGTGACGGTGCGACGTCGCGGCCTGCAGGGGGTCTGGCGGTCCGGGGACGTCCTGGTGTTCCCCGGGGACGACGCACCGGTCGTGCTGGCCGACGTGCCGCACGCCGACCTCGTGGTGGCGGTGCTCCACGACCTGGTCGAGGCGTACGAGTCCAGGAGGCGGCACCGCGAGCCGGACTCGGACGAGATCGTCGGCGGGTACTGAGCGGACGCGAGCCCGGCTCACGACCGCCGTGTCCCGGCACCGGACGGACGACTGCGTCCGGTAGCGTCGACCTGTGCGTATCTCCGTCATCGGCTGCGGGTACCTCGGTGCCGTGCACGCCGCCTCCATGGCCAAGCTCGGACACGACGTCGTCGCCGTCGACGTCGATCCCGTGAAGATCGGACAGCTCGCCGCCGGGCAGGCGCCGTTCTTCGAGCCCGGACTGCCTGAGACCCTCGCCGAAGCGCTCGCCTCCGGCCGGATCGAGTTCACGACCGACACCGCGCGCGTCGCCGGTGCGCGCGTGCACTTCCTCGCCGTCGGCACGCCGCAGGGTCCGACGGGAGCGGCGGACCTGACGTACGTCGACACGGCGGTGACCGACCTCCTGCCGCACCTGGCGCCGGGCGACCTGGTCGTCGGCAAGTCCACCGTGCCGGTCGGCACCGCGGCGCGGCTCGCCGAGCGCGTGCGCGAGGTGCAGCCCGAGGCGACGCTCGTGTGGAACCCCGAGTTCCTGCGCGAGGGGTTCGCGGTGCAGGACACCCTCTCGCCGGACCGCTTCGTCTACGGCGTGCCCGCCGGCGATGTCGGGGACCGCGCCGTCGCCGTCCTCGACGAGGTCTACGCGCAGGCCCTCGCCAGCGGCATCCCGCGGCTCGTCGTCGACCTGCCGACGAGCGAGCTCGTCAAGATCAGCGCGAACGCCTTCCTCGCGACCAAGATCTCCTTCATCAACGCGATGGCCGAGATCGCCGAGGTGGCCGGAGCCGACGTCACGGCGCTCGCCGACGCCATCGGCCACGACGACCGGATCGGCCGGAAGTTCCTCAACGCCGGTCTCGGGTTCGGCGGCGGGTGCCTGCCGAAGGACATCCGGGCGTTCCAGGCGCGGGCGGACGAGCTCGGCGTGGGGAGTTCGCTCGCCTTCCTGGCCGAGGTCGACGCGATCAACCTGCGGCGTCGCGGCCACGTCGTGACCCTCGCCGAGGAGATGCTCGGCGGCTCCGTCGCGGGGCGTCGCGTGGCGGTGCTCGGACTCGCGTTCAAGCCGAACTCCGACGACGTCCGCGACTCGCCGGCGCTCGACATCGCCGTGCGGCTGGTCGAGCTCGGTGCGACGGTGCGGGCGTACGACCCCGCCGCCAACCACACCGCGGCGCGCGTGCGGCCGGAGGTCGCGACGGTGGACTCCGCCGCCGAGGCGCTGCGCGACGCCGACCTGGTGCTCGTGCTGACCGAGTGGGCCGAGTTCCGTCAGCTCGACCCGCAGGCCGTGGCCGAGCTCGTCGCCGCGCCCGTGGTGCTCGACGGCCGGAACTGCCTCGACCGCGAGGCGTGGACCGCCGCCGGCTTCACGGTACGGGGCATGGGGCGCTGACCCGCGGGACCGCTCGCTGACCGAGCCGCGCGACAGGGGGAGGCATCCGGCACTCGGCGCCGGCGCGCCGCGGCGCGCCGGCGGTCAGTCGGTGCCCCGCCCCGCGGCGTCCCGCAGGACCGCGCGGTACCGGGCACCGATGTGGTCACCGGCGTACGGCTCGGCGGCCCGTTCGGCGCCGGCCTGCCAGCGTGCTCGTCCGTCGCTGTCGGAGAGGGCGCGCCGGAGCGCCGCCGCCAGCGCCACGACGTCGCCCGGCGGGACGAGGAGGCCGGAGACGTCGTCCCGCACGACGTCCCGGATGCCCGGCAGGTCGCTCGCGACGACGGCGGCTCCGACGGCAGCTGCTTCGAGGAGCGTCACCGGGAGGCCCTCCTGGTCTCCGTTCGCAGCGGGCACGGACGGCATCGCGACCACCTCGGCGGACGCCAGCGCCTCGAGGACCTCTTCCTTCCCGCGCTGACCGACGAAGGTCACCGGCAGGCCGGCGGCCCGCTGCTCCAGCTGTGCGCGGAGCGGCCCGTCCCCGACGACGACCAACTCCCACGCGACGTCGTCGACGCGTCGCAGGGCGTCGAGGAGGACCGCGAACCCCTTCTTCTCGACGAGCCGTCCGACGGCCACGACCCGCCCCGCCGTCCGCGCCGTGCGTGCCCGGGCGGCGGCGGCGGGACCGGGTTCGACGCCCATCGGGACCACGCTCGTCCTGGCAGCGGGGACGCCCCAGGCGGTGAGCCGCTGGCGCATCTCGCCGTTCACCGTCGTCACGTGTGCGGCGCGTTCCAGCACCCAGCGCTTCAGCCGGACCAGGAGCGCTCCGCGCAGGGCGTAGACGTCGCCTCCGTGCGTGGTGACGACCATCGGGACCCGCGGCGCAGCCAGGGTCGCGACGAGGGCCTGCGGCACGGCCCAGTGGGCGTGCACGACGTCGGGCCGCCCGGACCGCACTGCGCGGCGGACCGCCAGGTACTGCGCCACGAGCAGGGACGGCACCTGCAGCACGCGGCTGCGGCGGGCCCGGAGGTTGTCGAGGATCGCCCCGTCGGCGAGGTCCTCGAAGCGTCGGGGGAAGTACGGGTAGCGCACCACGCGGACGCCGTCGACGACCTCGTCGGCGGCGGCTCCCCGCACCCGGGGTGTCAGCACCACGGTGTCGAACTCCTCGGCTTCGTGCCGCGCCAGGTCGAGCACGAACGCGGGCACGCCGTCATCGGGCCGCACGGGGAACGTCGACGCCAGGACGAGGAGCCGGGGGCGCGTCACCGGGACTCCCCGAGCGTGCGGTGGTCGCTGTCCGTCACGACCGGACCGGCCGCGGAGCGGGACCCCGCCACCCGGGCCACCGACAGGACGAGTCCGACGAGGACGAGCAGGGCCAGCACCACGACGGTCCACAGCGACACCGGTCCCAGCGCGGCGTACCGCGCGGCGCCGCCGTGTCCGGGCCACGGCACGGCACCGTTCCAGAACCAGCTCGTCACCACGACGGCGCCGTACAGGCCGACGGCGGGGCAGACGACCGCGAGTGCGGTCGCGGTCCACCGTCGCCCGCGAGGGGTCCCGGGAACGCGACGCCAGGCGATGGCGGAGAGCGCGACGAGGCACAGCAGCGCGGGGAAGGCGTACCGTCCCTGCGTCCCGGCGACCTCGGTGGTGGTGAGGTACGCCCGGACACTCGTCGCGGTCTGCACGAGCAGGACCACCGCCGGGAACGAGACGAGCACGAGGGACGTTCCCAGGTCCGGACGGCGGAAGGCGAACAGCACGACCACCGCGAGTGCGACCACCGTGAGCGCCGCGGTCAGGCCGTCGCCGATGCTCACCTGGGCACCCAGACCGGGGCTGCCCCAGAAGGTGCGGGCCAGCGTCCCCCAGCTCACGTCGACGAAGTGCACGACGGACGGGTGCTCTCCCGGCGGGAACGCCCTGGGCGGACGGATCGATGCGTAGCCGTCCGGCTGCAGGCGGTGGTACGCCACGAGGTTGTGCACCCACCACCAGGAGCCGACGGCACCGGCGACCGCGAGCACGACGAGGGCACGGACGAGCCGACGGACCAAGGGCAGGACGCCGGCCCCGGCGACGAGCACGGCGAGCCCGACGAAGGGGACTGCGGGCAACGCGGTGCCCTTCACCCAGCACGCGGCTCCGAGGGCGACCCCGAGCCCGACGGCGGCCCGCCATCGCAGGTCGCCGGTGAGCAGGCGCACCGCGAGCCACACGACGACACCGGTCAGCAGCATGGTCGGAGCGTCGTTCGTCACCGAGGCACCGATCGAGGCGAGCTGCGGCGTCGCGAACAGCGCGAGCGAGCCCACCAGCGCAGCACGCGGTGAGCGGGTGAGCCGGCGCACCGTGGCCCAGGCGAGGACGGCGAGCGGCGTGACCACCAGCGCGTCGGCGAGCCGCAGCGCGAGCACGGCCTGGTCGAGCCGCAGGTCGCCGAAGTGCACGGCACGGAGGACCAGGGCGTCGCCGAGGTACGCGGTCGGCGGGTGCTGCGTCATCTGGTTCACGGTGGTCGAGTCTCCGGGCGCGGCGGCGAGGAGCTCGCTGACCGTCGACCACCGGTCCTGCGGCAGCGACGACCGTTCCGAGGTGCCGGCGAGCACGGCCTCGAGCACCCGCATGTCCCCGGGGGCCGGCCACGCATCGCCGAGGGCGACGTGCAGGGCGGCGTCCACGTGCGCGGTCTCGTCGGGGGCCTCGAAGGTCGGCACGACCAGGGCCCACACGGCGAGCCAGAAGCCGAACGTCGCGGTGACGACCGCGACCGTGGTCCGCTCCCGTCGATCGACGGCGGGGTGGGGCCCGGTGGTCCGGTCGTACGTCGGGGCGGCGGACAGGTCGGTCGTCGGTTCTGCGCGCACCCCGCAATCCTACGGAGCGGACGGTCCCGGGTCCGTCGGCTCAGACGCCGTTCGGCAGGCGTGCGTCCTCGGGGACCGCCGCGCGCGCGGACTCCTGCTGGACGCGGTCGGGGTGGTACACCCACACCTTGTACAGCCAGAACCGGAAGGCGGTGCCGAGCGCGAGCCCGATCACGTTGCCCGAGACGTTGTCCGCGAACGCGGAGGTGAAGCCGAGCAGGTAGTGGGAGACCCCGAGGCAGCCGAGCGAGATGACCATGCCGCCCAGGGAGACGACGAGGAACTCGACGCCCTCGCGTGCGGCGACCGAACGACGTTGGTGCCGGAAGGTCCAGTACCGGTTGCCCAACCAGTTCACCGCGATGGCGAGGACCGTCGACACGACCTTCGCCCAGAAGGGGCCGGAGTGCACCTCGTCGGGTGAGAGCACGGTGGCGCGCAACAGGTTGAACACGCTGAAGTCGACGACGAAGCCCACGGCCCCGACGACTCCGAAGCGGGCCAGCTGCGCGATGAGTCGCCGCACGTCGTCTCCAGGATCCGTAGAGTTGTCCATGGCCGGGCGGGTCCCGGCTCGGTCCGGTCAGCGACCGGCAGAACCACGATTGTAGACAGCACGCTCTCCCGGCCCGGTGAGAACGGCGGAAGGAACACACAGCATGGCCTTGCGTGTCGGAGTCGTCGGCGGCGGACAGCTCGCCCGGATGATGGTCCCCGCTGCGATCGAGCTCGGTCTCGACGTCCGGGTCCTGGCCGAGGGCCCGGGCATGTCCGCGGCGATCGCGGCGACGGCCGAGGGCGACTACCACGACCTCGACACGGTCCTCGCCTTCGCCCGCGAGGTCGACGCGGTCACGTTCGACCACGAGCACGTGCCACAGGACGTCCTCCGGGGCCTCGTCGACGCCGGGATCGCCGTGCACCCGGGCCCGGAGGCGCTCGCCGTCGCGCAGGACAAGATCGTCATGCGGCGGCGACTCGGCGAGCTCGGGTTCCCCGTCCCGGACTGGGCGGCCGTGCACGACGCCGACGAGCTCCGCGCGTTCCTCGACGAGCACGGGGGCCGTGCGGTCGTGAAGACCGCTCGCGGGGGCTACGACGGCAAGGGGGTGCGCGTGGTGTCGGATGCCGCCGAGGTCGAGGACTGGTTCACCGCGGTCGCCGAGTCCGGCTCCGACCAGGCGCTGCTCGTCGAGGAGCTCGTGCCCTTCACCCGCGAGCTCGCACAGTCCGTCGCGCGCCGTCCCTCCGGCGAGGTCGTCGCGTGGCCCCTCGTCGAGACGGTGCAGCGCGACGGCGTGTGCGCCGAGGTCATCGCCCCGGCGCCCGCCAGCGCCGGACGCCTCGCCGACGCCGCCGAGTCGCTCGCGGTCGGGATCGCCGAGGCGCTCGGGGTGACCGGGGTGCTCGCCGTCGAGCTCTTCCAGACCGCCGACGAGCGCATCCTGGTGAACGAGCTCGCCATGCGGCCGCACAACACCGGCCACTGGACGATCGACGGCGCCACGACGAGCCAGTTCGAGCAGCACCTGCGTGCGGTGCTCGACCTGCCGCTCGGCGCGACCGGCACACACGACCCGGTCGCCGTCATGGTGAACGTGCTCGGCGGCCCGTCGGACGGCGACCTCGCCGCGCGGTACCCGGCGGCGCTCGCCGCCTTCCCCGAGGCCAAGCTGCACTTCTACGGGAAGGCGCCGCGGCCGGGCCGCAAGGTCGGACACGTCACGGTCACCGGGGACGACGTGGACGACGTGGTGTACCGGGCGCGTGCCGCGGCGGCGCACTTCGACGACTGACGTCGGTGCCGTGCACCCGACGCGGACGGGAGGCACGGTGCGCCTGACGGACGCCCGGCGTCGCGCAGGTGGCCGGGTCGGGGAGCGTGGCGAGGCGTGACGACGCCACCGTGCGCGACGGACGTGGTCCTGCGGTGGACCGGACCGGTCCGTCGGGGCGCCCGGCGTGGTCGGCGCGGGTCGTGCCTCCCGTCCGGGTCTGCGTCCCGCGTGGCGCATGTGCCCTGCGCGCCCCACGCATCGCGCGGGTGCTGCGCGCTCGGCTAGCCTCGTGACGTGACCGACACCATCGCGCCCACCCCGCTCGTCTCGATCATCATGGGATCGGACTCCGACTGGCCCACCATGCGGGCGGCGACGGAGATCCTGACGGAACTCGACATCCCGTTCGAGGCCGACGTGGTCTCGGCCCACCGCACCCCGGACAAGATGGTGCGCTACGCGCGTGCTGCCGCGGACCGCGGCGTCCGGGTCGTCGTCGCCGGTGCCGGGGGAGCGGCGCACCTGCCCGGCATGGTCGCCTCGCTGACGACGTTGCCCGTGATCGGCGTACCCGTGCAGCTCGCGCGGCTCGACGGTCTCGACTCGCTGCTGTCGATCGTGCAGATGCCCGCCGGCATCCCGGTCGCGACGATGGCGATCAACGGTGCCGCGAACGCCGGGCTCCTCGCAGCGCGCATCATCGGATCGGCCGAGCCCGCGGTCGCGGCGCGGCTCGCTGCGTACGCCGCCGGGCTCGAGCAGGTCGTCGAACGGAAGGCCGCGGCGCTGCGCGAGCAGCTCTGACGGCGTCGACGGCGCTGCCTCCCGTCGGATCAGCCGACTGCCCGGGACGGCGTCCGTCTGCTCGGGCCGTCGTCGGGGGTGTCTCGGCGTGTCTCAGAGGTCCGCGTGCAGCTGCCACGTCTCGAGTGCGGAGTCCCGCCAGTCGAACATGCGCGCCCGGTCCGGGCCGGCGATCGCGAGCTGACCTGCGAGCAGCGGGTCCGCGACCACCTGGTAGACGGCCTGCGCGAGCCGCTCGGAGTAGGACTCGCGCGGGTCGCGGGCGACGGTGACGCCCGCGTCCGAGGCGACCTCGCTGACGGCCGGGTCGTCGGAGTGCACGACGGGCGTGCCGAAGCTCATGGCCTCGATCACGGGCAAGCCGAAGCCCTCGGCGAGGCTCGGGAACACGAACACTGCGGCGCGGTCGTACGCGACCGCCAGGTCGGCGTCGTCCACCCGGCCGAGCACCTTGACCCGGTCGGCGGCGAGACCGGCGCGCTCGGCGGTGCCGAGGACGTCGACGTCGCCCCAGCCGTCCGGACCGGCGACGACCAGCGGGACGTCCTGCGGCGC
This sequence comes from Curtobacterium sp. MCSS17_007, assembly GCF_003234175.2. Taxonomy (NCBI): domain Bacteria; kingdom Bacillati; phylum Actinomycetota; class Actinomycetes; order Micrococcales; family Microbacteriaceae; genus Curtobacterium; species Curtobacterium sp. MCSS17_007. Next base: position 2,158,244 of record NZ_CP126257.1, on the reverse strand, counting down.
GTCGGGGTGCGCCATCGCCTCGATGAGGTGACGGAGCCCCTTGCGCGGCTCGAGGGTGCCCACCGCGAGGACGTACCGGTCGGGGAGGCCGAGTCGTTCCGCGCGCAGGTCGGCGTCCACGGGCACGCGGAGTCGGCTGGTCGGAGCGCCGCCGATCACCCGCAGGCGGTCGCCGAAGCGGTGGATCTCGTCGAGCTGGGCAGCGACTGCGTGCGTGGGCACGACGACGGCGTCGGCGTGCTTCCACGCCCGCTTCACCATCGCCTTGTGGAAGTGCACGCCACGGGGTGTGAGGGTCTCGGGGTGGGTCCACGGCACGGTGTCGTGCACGGTCACCACGGTCTGGCGACCGGGCTCCTGGAAGCGGTCGTGCTTCACGAGGGGAGCGAGCACACTGGGTGCGTGGACCATGCCGTGCGAGGCACCGTGCGCGAGCCCACCCTGCCAGGCGAACGAGAGCTCGCGGCGGGGCAGCGCGAGTCGCTCGACGCCGGTCAGGCCGGGCAACAGCGTCCGCAGACGCTCGACGTCGGCGCGCGGCGCAGCGGAGACGATGCCCTCGACGTCGCACCCGGCCGGAGCGGTCTCGACGAGCTGCCGGGTGAGTTCCTCCGCGTAGCGACCGATCCCGCCCGGGACCGGCGCGATCACCTGGTCGACGACGACGCGGAGAGTGGTCATGCGGTACGGCTCCTCGGGTCGGTCGGGCGGCACTGCGCACAGTACCGGCGAGACACTACCAGGGGCGCCGTGGAGATCACGCCGCGTCGACGCGACGGCGGTGGCGGACCGCGAGTGCGGCGCCGACCGCGGCGAGCACGACGTCGCCGAGGGTCATCAGCGCACGGCTGACGACGGCGAGGGCCAACGCGCCGGACACCCCCGCGACGGGACCGAGGAGCAGCACGAGGACGCCCTCGCGGGCCCCGAGACCGGCGGGGGCGACGACGACGAGGAACCCGACCAGCCATGCCACGGCGTAGGCGCCCGTCGCGAGCGGGGGCACGGCGGTCCCGTCGGCGCCGAAGGCCCGCAGCACCGTCGAGGCCTGCACGCCGTAGGCGAGCCACATCGCGGCCGACCACGCGATCGACGCGAGCGTCGCGCCCCAGGAGAGCGACACGACCTGCGGCGGACGGCGCAGGAGCCGCATCGCGAGGGCGATGAGCCGTGCGAGCACCGGCGGCATCAGGGTGACGAGGCCGAGCGCCGCGACGACCGCGAGCCACCAGAACGTCGTGAGCCCGTCCGGTGCGCCGACGAGCAGGCCGACGATGCCGACGAGGGCCGCGGTGACCATGCTGACGAGCATCGAGGCGAGCGATGCGGCAGCGCTGGTCGTCCGGGCGAGGCCGTGGGCGCGGCCGAGCTCGGCCTGCGCCGCGATCGACCACACGCCGCCGGGCACGTACTTGCCGAGCTGTCCGACGAAGAACACCGAGGAGGCGGCGGACACGGGCAGACGCGTCCCGGTCGCGGCGGTCATGGCGCGCCACGACGCCATGTTCGCGACGAGGGCGACGAGGGTCGCCAGGACACCGACCACCACCGTGCCGACGGAGAGACGGGCGAAGTCACGGACGATCGCGTCCCACTGCTGCACGACCCCCACGACGAGGAGCGCGACCGCCAGTGCGGCCGCGCTCCACTTCACCGCGGTGACGATCCGGGCACGGCGCCCGGGGGACCGACCGGTGGCCGGCTCAGGCGTCGAGGACACCGGCCTCCACCGCCGCGTGGAGCGCCTCGCGCCAGTCACGCATCGGTGCGAGCCCGGCCCGGCCCCACGCGTCGTGCCCGAGCACGCTGTACGCGGGACGCGGGGCAGGGCGAACGAACGCGGTGCTGTCGGTGGGCAGCACCCGCTCCGGGTCGAGGCCGACCTCGGCGAAGATCGCCTTCGTGAAGTCGAACCACGAACCCTGCCCGCCGTTCGTGCCGTGGTAGGTCCCCGCCGGCGCGTCGGCGTCGAGCATCGCGACGATCTGCCGGGCGAGGTCGCCGGTCCACGTCGGCTGGCCCACCTGGTCGGTGACGACGCTGACGGTGTCGTGCGACCCGGCGAGCCGGACCATCGTCTTCGCGAAGTTCGGCCCGTGTGCGCCGTAGAGCCACGCCGCCCGCACGATCCAGGACGAGTCCGGGGCGGTGGCGCGGATCGCCTCCTCGCCGGCTGCCTTGGTGCGCCCGTACGCCCCGAGCGGTGCGAGCGGAGCGTCCTCGGGGTACGGCGAGGTGCCGGTGCCGTCGAACACGTAGTCCGTGGAGACGTGCACGAGCTTCGCGCCGGCCGCGGACGCCGCGGTCGCGAGGACCGCGGGCCCGCGCGCGTTCACGGCGTACGCGTCGTCCTCGTGGGACTCGGCGTCGTCGACCTTCGTGTAGGCGGCGCTGTTGATCACGACGTCGTGGCCGGCGACCGCGGCGGCGACCGCGGCGGCGTCGGTCACGTCGAGGTCGGCCCGACCGAGGGCCGTGACGTCCCGCCCGGCGAGGGCGTCCTGCAGGTCACGGCCGAGCATGCCGGCCGCACCGGTGATGAGGTAGCGGGTCATGGTCGTCGACGGGCTCAGCTGAGCGCCGCGCGCTCCTTGAGCGGCTCCCACCACGAGCGGTTGTCGCGGTACCACTGCACGACGTCGGCGAGGCCCTGCTCGAACGGGACCTGCGGCTCGTAGCCGAGCTCGGCCTGGATCTTCGAGATGTCGACCGAGTAGCGCAGGTCGTGGCCCAGGCGGTCCTGGACCCGGTCGACGTAGGACCAGTCCTTGCCCGTGGCGTCGAGGAGCAGCTGCGTGAGCTCCTTGTTGGTCAGCTCGGTGCCACCGCCGATGTTGTAGATCTCGCCGGCGCGGCCCTTGACGAGCACCATCGCGATGCCGCGGGTGTGGTCGTCGACGTGCAGCCAGTCGCGGACGTTGTTCCCCTCACCGTAGAGCGGCACGTGCCGGTCGTCGATGAGGTTCGTGACGAAGAGCGGGATGACCTTCTCGGGGAAGTGGTACGGCCCGTAGTTGTTCGAGCAGCGCGTGATCGAGAGGTTCAGCCCGTGGGTGCGGTGGTAGCTGCGAGCCAGGAGGTCGCTGCCGGCCTTCGACGCCGAGTACGGCGAGTTCGGCTCGAGCGGGCGCTCCTCGTCCCACGAACCCTCGCTGATCGAGCCGTAGACCTCGTCCGTGGACACGTGCACGAAGCGCTCGGTGCCGTGGCGGAGCGCGGCGTCGAGGAGCCGCTGGGTGCCGACGACGTTCGTCTCGACGAAGATGCCGGAGTCGCGCACCGACCGGTCGACGTGCGACTCGGCCGCGAAGTGCACGATCGCGTCGATGCCCGGGATGACCTCGTCCAGCTTGGCGGCGTCGCGGATGTCGCCCTGCACGAAGGAGTAGCGCGGCGAGTCCGCCACCGGTGCGAGGTTCTCGAGGTTGCCCGAGTAGGTCAGGGCGTCGTAGACGACGACCTCGGCCCCTTCGAGGCCGGGGTAGGCGTCCTCGAGGGTTCTGCGGACGAAGTTCGAGCCGATGAAGCCGGCCCCTCCGGTGACGAGGATCTTCACGCTGGTTTCCTTTTCGTGGCCGATGGACGTCGGCCCGGGCCGACGACGGTCGGCAGGCAGTCTAGCGGCGTCCCGTGCCGTCAGTCCCCGTACCGCGCCAGCTTCTGGAGGTCGAGCTGTTCCTCCGCCAGCGTCCGGTTCAGCCGGGTCAGGTCGGCGACCACTCCGATCGTGATCGACAGCAGGGCGCTGATGACGAGGACCACGCCGAGGATGAGGGACTGCAGGTGGTTGCCGCCCGAGTCCGTCAGCATCAGCACCAGGTACCGCACGAAGGGCACGAGCCCGGCGACGCCGAACACCGCGCTGACCCAGGCGAACAGCGCCATCGGACGGTACATCAGGTAGACGCGGGCGATCGCGGAGCCCGACTGGAACATGTGCTGCCAGATGTTGTCGAACAGCCGGGACTCGCGCGTCTTCGGGTTCGTCGTGATCGGGATGCTCTCGATCGCGAGCCGCTTGTAGCCGGCCTGCACGATGGTCTCCATGCAGTAGCTGAAGCGCGTGACGATGTTGAGCCGGATCAGCGAGTACTTCGAGTAGGCGCGGAACCCGCTCGCGGCGTCCGGCAGATCGAGCCCGGCCGCGCGGCTCGCGACGAACGACCCGAACCGCTGCATGAGCTTCTTGAACCCGGAGAAGTGCTCGATGGTGCGGGTCTGTCGGTCGCCGATGACGATGTCCGCCTGCCCGTTGACGATCGGCTGCACGAGCTCGGTGATCTGGACCTGGGGGTACTGGTTGTCGCCGTCGGTGTTCACGACGATGTCCGCACCGTGCAGGAGCGCGTAGTCGACGCCGTCACGGAAGGACCGGGCGAGCCCCATGTTCCTGGTGTGTCGGACGACGTGCCGGACGCCGTGCGCCCGGGCGACCTCCACCGTGCGGTCGGTCGAGCCGTCGTCGATCACCAGGAGTTCGATCTCGTCGATGCCCGGGATCGACTCCGGGATGGTCTCGAGGACGGCGGGGAGGGTCTGCTCCTCGTTGAGGCAGGGGATCTGCACGAACAACTTCACGGCGCGGCGGGACCTCGGGGGATTCGGGGGCGAGCGGGATCCCGATCATCGTAATCTCCTCAGCCTTCTGGGAAGATGCGGTGTGCCCGCTGCCGACCGTCGCCCGTTCCTGCGTCGACTCGCCGACCGCCTCCACGCTGCGCGGGCGGAGGGACCGCCGTCACCGACCCCCCTGGTCGGGTACGTGGTGCACGGACGGGACGGCCTGCACGCGCCGTCGGCCCACGTCCGTGTGGTCCAGCGGATCGAGCTGCTCGCGCGCTGCGGGCGCGCCGACGTGGCTCAGGTGGACCCGCACGCGTACGGCGCCGGCGAGGATCCCGCGCGGTACGACGTCGTCCTCGTACAGCGCGACGCGGTGCCGGCCGCCGACCTCGAGCCGTTCCTCGCGCGCATCCGTGCGAGCGGGACACGCCTGGTCGCCGAGGTCGACGACGACTTCTTCACCGAGGAGGCCCGTGCCCGGCTCGGTCGCGCCGAGTACGACCCTGATCGGCTCGCATCCGTGCATGCGGTCGTCCGCGCGGCGTCGAGCACGATCGTCAGCACGCCGCCCCTCGCCGACGCGGTGCGGGCGGTCGGCGGTCGACCGGTCGTCGTCGAGAACCAGGTCGACCCCCGGCTGTGGACCGGCCCGGTGGAGGCCGACCCCCTGCCCGACGACACGACGACGGACGCCGGAGGCCCGCATCGGGTCCTGTACGCCGGGTCCCGCACCCACGGGGCCGACCTCGCTCTCCTCCGCCCGGTGTTCGACGACCTCGTCGCGCGGGACGGTCGCCCGGTCCGGCTCGAGGTCGTCGGGATCACCGAGGACGCCGAGGACTGGTACGACACCCTCCCGGTCCCGGAGACGGCCGGGCACTACCCGTCGTTCGTCCGGTGGCTCCGTGCACACGCCGGTCGGTGGGACGCAGCCGTCGCTCCGCTCGTCGACGAGCCGTTCAACCACGCCAAGAGCGACCTGAAGTTCGTCGAGTACACGCTGCTGGGGCTGCCTGTCGTCCTCTCCGCTGTCGGCCCCTACCACCGGCACCTCGAGCGGGCGGCCGTCGTCCCGAACGACGACCTGGCCGGGTGGCGCCGAGCTGTGCTGGCGGCCGTCCAGGAGGCGCGACCCGCTCCCGCCGCGGCTCGGTACGTCCGTGACACACGCTTGATCGGGTCCGACACGACCTGGGAGCGGGCGCTCGGACTCCAGACCGACTGACGCGGCGTCCGGGGTCGGACGCCGCGCACCGCCTGCATGTCGGGTCCGGCTCGCGCGCGTCAGTACAGGAACGAGAGCCAGAGCACGCCGCTCGCGAGCAGCGCGACCGTCGACAGGGCCGGGAAGACGATCGCCGCGTGCCGCTCGCGCAACGCCAGCCGGATCGGCAGGAGCGCCGCCAGACCGAGGACGAAGGGTGCGAGCAGCGGGATGAAGTAGCGCCCCTGCACGCCGACCGCCATCGGGTCGCCCGGTGCGTTGAAGGTGAGGTAGAGCGCGCCGATCACGGCGAAACCCGCGACGAGGCTCCCGAGCAGGAACGTCAGGCCGACGACCCGGCGGAGCCGCTCGGCGTGGAACGCGGCGAGGACGACCGTCACGATGCACATCGTGACGAACGGCTCGACCTGGTGCACCGTGTTGTAGCCGAAGTTGCCGGTCAGGCTCTCCGTCCAGGACAGCCCGAAGACCTCGATGGTCCGCCACAGCACGACGGGGACGTGCAGCGGATGGTGCAGGAGGTACTCGACCTGTGCGCCGCTGTCCGCGCCGCGGTCGTAGGTCGCGGCGATCGCGACGGTCGAGTTGCCCACCAACTTGAGCACGACGAGCGCGACGGCCCCGACGACGACGATCATGCCGGCCGCCACCGCCTTGCCCACCAGGGCAGGACGCGCCACCCGCTCGGCGAGTCGGGCCGGGAGCAGCCGGGCCCCCGGGATCGCGAGCAGCGCCAGCACCAGCACCACGTACGTCGGCTTCGCGGCTGCTATGCCGAGTGCTGCGGCGACCGTCCCGACGAGCAGCGTGATGGTCGCCGGTCGCCGGTCGAGTGCGAGCCGGGTGACCGCGGCCGCGAACAGCAGGGCGATGCCGTCGGTGTACGAGTCCGCGGTGACGTACGCGGACTGGAAGACGGTTTCCGGTAGCAGTCCGATCGCGAAGAACAGCCAGCGAGCACGGAAGGGTGCGAGGACGGCGACCGCGGCGGTCCCGAGCATGACGAAGACGAGTCCGTTGATGAGCTTGGCGAGCAGCATCGTCGCACCGACGTTCGCGCCGAGGACCGACCCGATCCGCATGCCGACGGCGGCGGGCAGGTAGGGCACGAAGCTCGACGCCGAGGCGTTCGACACGTCGTAGTCGACGGTCGGATCGCCCGGCTCGACGACGGCTGCGTTCAGCTCGTGCACCTGGGCGCGGTTCGAGAAGTCCGCCCGCTGCCAGGACGGCGCACTCCGGTCGACGCCGTTCGATGCCGAGAACCCGGCTGCCTCGACCGCCATGATCTTCTCCGGGACCGAGGCCCCGAGGGTCTTCCCGTCCTCCCGTACGTAGGGCAGCGGGATCGCCCGGCTGACCTGGTAGGCCCGGGCCACGTGGGACTGCTCGTCGAGCCCCCAGCCGGCGGGCACCACGGTGCAGAAGAGCGAGACCGCAGCACCGGCGACGGCCGCGAAGACCCACGCTGCTGCGTGACGTCGGATGTGTGCGAGCAGCACGGTCAAGATCGACCCCCTGGTCCGTCGGCAAACTCCTCGATCGTAGCGGTGCGACCGCGTTGCTAGGATCGCCTGGTGCAGATCCGCGAACTGAAGATCCCCGGCGCGTGGGAGTTCACGCCCGTCCAGCACGGCGACGCACGAGGAGCGTTCCTCGAGGCGTACCGCGCAGACGTCCTCGAGGAGACCGTCGGTCACCCGCTGGACCTCCGGCAGGTCAACATGTCGATCTCGTCGGCCGGTGTGGCCCGGGGCATCCACTACGCCCTCGTCGCGCCCAGCCAGGCGAAGTACGTGACCGCCGTCCGCGGCGCCTTCATCGACTACATCGTCGACATCCGGGTGGGGTCCCCGACGTTCGGCCAGTGGGACTCGGTCCGGATCGACGACGTCGACCGCAAGGCCGTGTACCTGTCCGAGGGCCTCGGGCACGCCATCGTCGCGCTCGAGGACCGCTCGACCGTGAACTACCTCGTCAGCGCGCACTACGACCCCGAGCGGGAGAAGGGGATCACCATCCTCGACCCGACCGTCGGGCTCGAGCTGCCGGACGGGATCGGCGATCCCGTGCTGTCCGACAAGGACACGAAGGCGCCGACGCTCGAACAGGCAGCCGAGCAGGGCCTGCTGCCGACCTACGAGGAAGCGGTGGCGTACACCGAGTCCCTCCGGACGAAGAAGTAAGGGGGCCCGGACGTGAAGGGCATCATCCTGGCCGGCGGTTCCGGCACCCGCCTGTGGCCGATCACCAAGGGCATCAGCAAGCAGCTCATGCCGATCTACGACAAGCCGATGGTCTACTACCCGCTGTCGACGCTCATGATGGCCGGGATCCGCGAGGTCCTCGTCATCACGACGCCGGAGTACAACGACCAGTTCAGGGCGTTGCTCGGCGACGGCTCCGCGCTGGGCATGGACATCCAGTACGCGGTCCAGCCGAGCCCGGACGGTCTCGCGCAGGCCTTCGTCATCGGCGAGGACTTCATCGGCGACGACAGCGTCGCACTCGTCCTCGGTGACAACATCTTCCACGGCACGGGCCTCGGCACGAACCTGCGGAAGAACACCGAGGTCGACGGCGCGACGATCTTCGCGTACCACGTCGCCGACCCGACGGCGTACGGCGTCGTCGAGTTCGACGACTCGTTCACGGCGGTCTCCATCGAGGAGAAGCCCGCGCAGCCGAAGTCGAACTACGCGGTCCCCGGCCTGTACTTCTACGACAACTCGGTGATCGAGATCGCGAAGACCATCGAGCCGAGCGCCCGCGGGGAGCTCGAGATCTCGACGGTCAACGAGCGCTACCTCGACTCCGGCAAGCTCGGCGTGCAGGTCCTCGACCGCGGCACGGCCTGGCTGGACACCGGCACCTTCGAGTCCATGATGCAGGCGTCCGAGTACGTCAAGGTCATCGAGGACCGTCAGGGCTTCAAGATCGGGTGCATCGAGGAGATCGCCTGGCGCAACGGCTGGATCGACGACGCGCAGCTCGCCGAGCTCGCCGCACCCCTCGTCAAGGGTGGGTACGGCGTGTACCTGCAGCGACTGCTCGACGCCTGACCCGCGTGTTCGGCCGACGCCGCCGTCGCGACGCGGTGCACTCCGGTCCGGGCCTGGAGTCGCCCCCGTCGTCCGCGATGACGGCGTCACCCGTCCGGGTGGCCGGCTGGGACGGAGCGCTCCCGCACCTGGACACGCCGGTCACCGTGGTCGTCACGACCCGATCGGACCGGCACGGCGAGGTGCCGCGGCTGATCGCGGTCGCGCGAGCGGCCCTCGGCGACGGAGCCGACGTCCGCGCCGTGTCCTACGTGGCCGACGCCTCGCCCCGTGACGGCTTCGACCCGGCCGTGCCCTGGGTCCGCACCGACCCGGTCGACGGCATCGGGTCGGCGGTGAACGCGGGGATCGCCGCCGGCGTCGGGCAGACCCTGGTCCTGGTCGACACGTCGGTCGTGCTCGACGCCGCAGCGCTCCGGGTGCTCGCACACGACGTCCGTCGCCCGACACAGGCGCGCGTGGTGACGGCAGACGGTTCCCTCCGGAACGGCGCGCTGCTCGTCCGCCCCGGTGCCCTGCCGTGGGCCGACGACCGCCCGGTCTCGCAGGACGGGCCGGTGTTCGGGGCCGACCAGCCGGTCGTCTCGATGCCGCAGCGTGCCGTGGTCGCGGCGCCGTGCCTCCCGGACGAGCGCACCGTCCTGACGGCGTGGACCGTCGCGGTAGCCGACGCCGTCTCGACGACGGTGACGACCCGCGACGTCGGGCCGGTCCGCCGGACGGTGGAACCGGGACGAACGGTCGACGCCGCCGTGGTGGACGTCGTCGCGTCGTGGCGCGGACGGGCCCGGACGCCGACGGAGTACCCGGGCTCGGGCGTGGTCGCGGGACCGCCGTTGCCGCCGTGGGGTGCTCGACCGGTGACACCCACGACCCGGACCGAGGACGACGACGGACGGTTGTCCTGGTCGGTCAAGATCGCTGCGCCCGCCGGTGCGGACGGCGACGGCTGGGGCGACGTGCACTTCGCCGACGAACTCGCCGCGGCCCTCCGGCGACTCGGGCAGCGTGTGCGGGTCGACCGCCGCGACGCCCATGTCCGTCCCGACGACGCGGGCGACGATGTGACGCTCGTCGTCCGCGGGCTCGACCGGGTGCCGCCGAACCCCGCGTCCGTGAACCTGCTCTGGGTGATCAGCCACCCGGACGACGTGTCCGACACCGAGCTCAGGTCATTCGACGCGGTCTTCGCCGCCGGAGCGGTGTGGGCAGCCACCGCTGCGGATCGCGCCGGCGTGCCCGTCCGGACGCTGCTGCAGGCCACCGACCCGGCGGTGTTCCACCCGGTCTCCGGCGCCGTTCCGACGGGCGACGACCCGGACGCCGGCCGCGTGGTGTTCGTCGGGTCGACGCGCGGAGTGGAGCGTGCCGTCGTCCAGGACGCGGTCGCGCTCGGAGCGGACCTGCGCGTGCACGGCCCGGGGTGGGCAGGCCTGGTGCCGCCCGCCGCGCTCGGCGCCCCGTCGCTCGAGCGACGGGCGGTGGCGCGCGCCTACGCGTCCGCACGCGTGGTCCTCAACGACCACTGGCCGGACATGGCGGCCGGCGGCTTCGTGTCGAACCGGGTGTTCGACGTGCTCGCCGCAGGCGGGGTCGTCGTCACCGACCCGGTGGCCGGGCTGGGGGACCTGCTCGACCTGCCGACGCTGGCGGTCGCGCACGACCGCGACGAGCTCGCAGGTCTGCTCGATCCCGCGCGTCCCTGGCCGGACGTGGCGGAGCGGTCGGCGGTGGCCACCAGGATCGCCGCGGAGCACTCCTTCGATGCACGGGCGCAGGTGCTGCTCGACGTCGCGCGCAGGGAGCGTGCGCGGCTGCGCGTCTGAGTCCCACCGCGCGTCCGTGTGGCGGGCACCGTCCGGCGACGGCTCCGTGCACCGCTGTCGCGAGCGGACCGGACTACTTGCGGGTGACCCAGCGCGCGCGGGTCGCCAGCCCCACCCGGAGCACGAGCCGGAGCGGCCACAGCCACCACGCGCGGTACTTCCGGGACAGGAAGCGGTACGCGCTCCGGTGGTGCTCGATCTCCATGCGCTTCCGGTTCGACGAGGTCGAGTGCGCGCCCGTGTGGACGACGCGGGCGCTCGGCACGTACACGTTCTCCGCGCCCGCCTCGCCGACGCGCTGCCCGAGGTCCACGTCCTCGAAGTACATGAAGTACGTCTCGTCGAACCCGCCGAGCTGCCGGAACAGCGACGTCCGGATCAGGAAGCAGGCGCCCGAGAGCCACCCCGCAGACCGCTCCTCGACGCGGGTGGTCGACCAGTAGCGCTGGCTCCACGGATTGCCCGGCCAGAGCCGCGAGAAGGCCGCGTGCCCGAGCCCCGTGCGCAGGGACGGCAGCTGTCGGGCCGACGGGTACGTCTCGCCGTGTTCGTCGAGCACCTGCGGGCCGAACGCGCCGCCGGTCGGCAGCCGGTCAGCCGCTGCGACCAGTTCGTCGACCGCGCCGTCGCCGAGGACCACGTCGGGGTTCGTGACGAGGAGGAACTCCGGGTCCTCGTCCGGGAGCTCGTCGTCGAGGGCGTCGAGCGCCGCGTCGATGCCGCCGCCGTAGCCGCGGTTGCCCCCGGAGGAGACCACGGTGGCGCCGTACCCCTCGGCGATCGCCCGGAGGCCCTGCAGGTCGGCCGAGCCGTTGTCCGCGATGACCACCGGCAGCTCGGTGGACGATGCACGCCGAACGCTCTCGAGGAACGGCCGGATGGTCTCGCCCGTGTTGTACGTCACGGTGAGGACCGCGACCCGCGCGCGGCTCACCGGGCGACCTCGCGGTACGCCTCGACGTGCACGCGGGCGGTGGCATCCCACGTGAACCGGGCGGCGCGGTCGCGGGCGGCACGTCGGTGGGCGGTCCGGGTCGCCTCGTCCGCCAGCAACGCACCGATCGCGTCGGCGATCGACGCGGCGTCCGGTTCGGTGTACACCGCGGCGTCGCCGCCGACCTCCGGCAGGGACAACCGTCGGGTCGTCACGACGCACGCACCGGTCGCCATGGCTTCGACCACCGGGAGGCCGAAGCCCTCGCCGAGACTCGGGTAGACGACGAGTTCGGCGCCGCCGAGGAAGCCCGAGAGGTCCTCGAGCGGCAGGTACCCGGCTTCGACGACGTGGTCCTCCGGCTGCAGCGCGTCGAGCGCGGCGAGCGCCTCGGTGTCCCAGCCCCGGGCGCCGGACAGCACGAGCCACGGCGTCTCACTGCCCTCGGCAGCACGGGTACGGCGGACGGTTCGGTAGGCCGACAGGAGCGCACCGACGTTCTTGCGCGGCTCGATCGTGCCGAGGAAGGCGATCCAGTCCGCGCCCTCGGGGATCCCGGCAGCGATGCGGGCGTCGGCGATCGCGTCGCCGTCCGGCTCGTGGAAGACGGCGTGGTCGACCCCGAGGGGGGCCACCAGCACGCGGGCGCGGATGCCGGAGACCACCCGCGCCGCCTCTGTTCCGGTCGCGGCGCTCGGCACGAGGACCGCCGGACGGGTCCGGAGCGAGCGCCGGCTCCACCAGGTGAAGAACGTGCGCTTCAGGCGCGAGTGCCACTGCGGGTGGGAGAAGAACGTCGCGTCGTGCAGCGTGACGACCGATCCGCCGCGCCAGACGAGCGGGAAGGTGTAGTGCGGGGAGTGCAGGACGCCGGCGCGGAGGCGACGGGCGAGTCGCACGAGCCCGACCTGCTCCCAGAGGAGCCGGAGCGGGACGGACGACGTCCACCCCGGGGCACGGTGCACATGGACACCGGAGGCGACCGCGCGGAAGTGGTCGGCGTGCTCCGGTCGCACGACCAGGTGGACGTCGAGCTCCGGACCAGCGGCGGCTGCCAGGTGCGACGCGATCCCCTCGAGGTACCGGCCCACGCCGCCGAGGGCCGTCGGTACCGCGGTTCCGTCGATCAGGACGGTGGTCTGCGGCACGCGAGGTTCCTTCCGACCGGGGCCGACGATGGGGGAGCGACCAGGATAGCCCGCCGCCCTCATGCCGACGTCCGCACGCGCCGCCGCGGAACGGACGCCCGTCGCGACTCACGGGTCCGGCGTGCGAGGTGGCCGGGGAGGTGCCGCAGGACGTCGGCCAGCGCTGCCAGGACCAGCCGTGCCTCCCGGTTGCCGACACCACCGCGCACCCCTCGGACGGTCGTCCGCACGAGCGCCCGCAGCACGGTCGTCCACGGCGCGTGCCAGAAGGCGACGACCAGCCGGTTGCGGGCGTTGCGGTAGACGAAGAGGTCGCTCCGCACCCCCGAGGAGGCCGAGTGCTCGTGCTCCACGACGGCCCGCGGCTCGTACTCGACCCGCCACGCGCGCCGCGCGAGGCGCCAGGCGAGCTCGGTGTCCTCGTAGTACATGAAGAGCGACTCGTCGAAGAGCCCCACGTCGTCGAGTGCGGCGCGTCGCAGGGCGGCGGCGCCACCGGAGAAGCCGAACACCGCGGTCGGCGCGGCGCGGTCGTCCGGGGCGAACCAGTCGCGGTCGGCGCCGTTCCCGTCCCGGTCGACCTGCACGCCGGTCGAGTTGAGTCGGACCTCGCCGTCGTCGGACGGGGCCCAGGCCGTCCCGTCGTGGTCGCGCAGCATCCGGTCCCCGGCTGCGGCGTCCGGACGAGACCGGTCGGACGGGAGGCGTGACCAGCGCCCGGCGAGCACGATGCGTGCCGTCACCGCGGCGACCTCCGGTGCAGCGGCGAGCAGGTGGTCGCGCAGTGCCGCGACGAAGCCGGGGGCGGGTACCGCGTCGTTGTTGAGGAGCACGACGACGTCGGCGTCGGCCGCGGCGATGCCCGCGTTCGCACCGGCCGCGAAGCCGCCGTTCGTCGCGCGGGCGACCACGGTCGCCTCGGGCAGGGCGTCGCGGAGCACGGCCACGGAGTCGTCGGAGGAGCCGTTGTCGACGACCACGACCTCGTCTGCGGCGCCGTCCTCGAGCACGGCACGCGCAGCACGGGTGGTCAGGTCGGCGCGGTTCCAGTTGACGACGACGACCGCCGTCCGGGTCAGTCGGCGTCCTCGATCGAGGGAGCGGCGTACACCGTGCCGACGGCGTTGCCGAAGGACGGGACCTCGAAGGAGTCGCACTCGGGCAGGTCGTGCAGGTGCCGTCCGGCGGAGTCCATCATCGAGACGTTGATGAAGTACTTCCCGGTGCCGAACGCGGTGTCGGCGATCCGCAGCCGGAGCTTCCGTCGACCGTGCAACGGCTCGAGCGAGACGCCCATGATCCCCGTCGTGGTGCCGTAGACGACCTGACCGGCGGTGTTGTTGATCTGGACCGCGGCCTCCCAGTCGGAGACGCCGTCCAGGTGCTCGAACTCCATGTCGACGATCAGGTCGTCGCCGGGACGGACGCCGTCGCGGGGACCGCGGCCGTCGGCGTGGACGGAGGCGCCGAGCACGGTCCCGCGCCCGACGGCGACGTCCTGGCTCAGCTCGCCCTGTCGGCGCTCCTCGAGCACGTCGCGGAACATGCTCACCGCGGCGATCGGGTCGCCGTCGTGCAGGACCTTGCCCTTGTTGAGCAGCACGACGCGGTCGCACATCTCCTGCACCTGGCTCAGCGAGTGCGTGACGATGATGATCGTCTTGCCTTGTTCCTGGAACGTGCGGATGCGGTCGAGGCACTTGCGTTGGAACGCCTCGTCGCCGACGGCGAGCACCTCGTCGACGAGCAGGACGTCCGGGTCGGTGTGCACGGCCACGGCGAAGGCGAGGCGCACGTACATGCCGGACGAGTAGAACTTCACCTGCGTGTCGATGAAGTCGCCGATGCCCGAGAACGCGTGGATGTCCTCGAATCGCTCCTCGGTCTCCTTGCGGCTCAGCCCGAGCAGTGCAGCGTTGAGGTAGACGTTCTCACGGCCGGACAGGTCCGGGTGGAAGCCCGCGCCGAGCTCGAGGAGCGCGGCGAGGCGACCGCGGCGCGACACGGTGCCGGACGTCGGTTGGATGATGCCGCCGATCGCCTTGAGCAGGGTCGACTTGCCAGAGCCGTTCTGGCCGATCAGGCCGACGGTGGACCCGGCCTTGATGGACACCGTCACGTCGTCGAGCGCCCAGAAGTCCTGGCGGTGTGCGCGACCGGCACGACCGAGCGTCACGATGCGCTCCCGGATCGTGTTGTCCTTGCGGACCGTGAACCGCTTGCGGACGTGGTCGACGACGATGACCTCGGGGAACGCCTCGTCGGAGGTCGTCGTGGGGGCGATGGGGGTGCTGATGGCCATGGTTCCTAGAGCTCCTGCGCGAAGTTGCCCTGCAGGCGGGAGAAGATGCGCTGTGCGCCGAGCAGCAGCACGAGTCCGATGACGAACGCGATGACCAGGCGGAGCATCAGGTGGTCCGGGTAGACGACCGTCGTCGGGTCGTGCAGCCAGATGGCGTTCTGCATGCCGAGCACCGACAGGGTCAGGGGGTTGTTCGTGTAGACCGCGAGGAGCCAGTCGACCTTGAGCCGGTCGAGGACCATCGAGTACGAGTACACGATCGGCGATCCCCAGAGGAGCACCATCAAGCCGACGTCGATGACGAACTGGACGTCGCGGAGGTACACGTTCAGGGCCGCGAGCACGAGGCCGATCGCGGCACCGTAGACGAGGATGACGAGCACCGACGGGATCAGGTAGACGATGCCCGCGTGCAGCGGGAACACCCCGAGGGCGATCGTGGCCGCCAGCAGGATCCCGAACTGGATCGCGTAGTTGACGAGGGCCGCCCCGACGCTCGCGAGGGGGAAGACCTCTCGTGGGACGTAGACCTTCTTGATCAGGCCCGAGTTGCCCACGATCGACCCGGTGGAGCCGGCGACGATCTCACTGAAGAGCGTGTAGGCGCTCAGGCCGGTGAAGACGTAGATCGCGAAGTTGTCGATGCCCTTCGCGGCGCCGAGGATCTGACCCATCACGAAGAAGTAGATGAGGAGCTGGGTCAGGGGTCGGACGAGCGTCCAGACGAACCCGAGCGCCGAGTCCTTGTACCGCGCCTTGAGGTCACGGCGGATGAGCATCCCGAGCATCTCGCGCTGGCGGAACACGTCGCGGAGTTCGCGCCACGTGCCGCGGACCGCGCTCGTCGGCGCGCCCACCACGACGAGGGGCTCCTGCGCGAGGGCGTCCATGCGGTTGTAGTCGACCATCACACTCTTCGTTCGGGGACCGGGGGAACCTCGACAGTGTAGCCGTGCCCGTCGGACGGGCCGCCGTACCGTCGCGGTGACCCCGGTCCGGGGGTGATGCGCGGCGGGCCCGCCCAGAACTTCAACCCCTGGTTTACAGTTGTCCCAACCCGAGCCCTTCACCCTCTTGTCCGCCCCCAGCACAACGGACGGTCCCGTGCACCGCGCTCACCCCCTCATCCCTGCGCTCGCCCTCGCGGCACTCGCGGCGATCACGCTCACCGCGTGCTCGTCCGGTGACGACGACGGCGGACGACCCACGAAGTCCGCATCCGCATCTGCGTCCGCCTCCGCGGGGCCGACCACGACGCCACCCACGTCGTCGTCGCCCTCGCCGACGGACGAGTCGTCGACGATCCCCATCCCGAGCCAGACACCTGCGACACGGACGACCGACGCGCCCCCGTCGGACTTCCCGGCGACGGCACTGGTCACCTACGCAGGGTGGGACGCCTCGTCCTCCTCGCTGCAGGCGGTCGGCATCGTCAGCGGCACCACGGACGCGTCCGGCACGTGCCGCTTCACGGTGCGGTCCGGCGGCACCGAGCGTTCGGTGACCAGCGAGGCCGTCGACGCCGCCTCGAGCGTCAACTGCGCACAGGTCTCCTTCCCCCGTTCGCAGGTCGCGTCCGGGAGCTGGACGGTGACCCTCTCCTACACGCTCGACGGCAAGACCGTCGCTTCGGAAGCCACGACCGTGGAGGTCCCGTGAACCCCGTCACCGTTCCCACCAGTCGACCGTCCGGTCGACTCCGGTCCTGGGTCGCACGACTCACGGCCGTCGTCGTCCTCGCCGCCGGGCTGAGCGGGATCGCCACGACCGCGGGTCCCGAAGCCGCCGACGCGGCGACCGCGAGCGCCTTCGATCCCGGCTACATCATCAGCGACGCGAACTTCTACAACGCGAACGCCCTCAACGGCGCGCAGGTGCAGTACTTCCTGGACCAGCAGGTCCCGACGTGCCGAGCGAGCTCCGGTCCGGCGTGCCTCCGCAACTACCAGCAGGACACCCGCACGGTCGCCGCGGTGGCCGGGCGGTGCGCCCAGGTCGGTGGCGGGCGCATGACGGCCGCACAGATCATCGACGGCGTGGCGCGTGCCTGCGGCATCAGCCAGAAGGTGCTGCTCGTGCTCCTGCAGAAGGAGCAGGCGATCGTCACGTCGTCGGCACCGACGAACTACATGTACGCGCACGCGACCGGGTTCGCGTGCCCGGACACCGCTCCCTGCGACCCGGCCTACAACGGGTTCTTCGCCCAGGTGTACGCGGCGGGTCTGCAGTTCCAGCGGTACAAGGCGAGCCAGACCTCGTGGGCCTACCAGGCGGGCCGGACGAACACGATCCTGTACAACCCGAACGCGTCCTGCGGCACGAAGCAGGTGTACATCCAGAACCAGGCGACGGCGGCGCTGTACATCTACACGCCGTACACGCCGAACCAGGCGGCGATGAACAACCTGTACGGGACGGGCGACTCCTGCTCTGCGTACGGCAACCGCAACTTCTGGCGCATGTACACCGACTGGTTCGGCTCGACGACCGGTGGCAACGCGCCGACCGGGGCGATCACCGGCATCGCGACCGGTCTGCGACAGGCCGTCGTCACCGGCTGGGCGGTCGACCCGGACACGACCGGCCCGATCCGGACCGACTTCTACGTCGACGGCAAGGGCGCGGCGAGCGTCCAGGCCGACGTGGACACCCCGTCGCTCGCCGGGCAGCTGGGCGCGACGAACACGCGGCACGGCTTCAAGGTGACGCTCGCCGGGTTGCAACCGGGCAGCCACGAGGTCTGTGCGTGGGGCATCAACGCCGGAGCCGGGTCCAACGCCCAGTTCCAGTGCGCCACCTTCTCGATCGAGGGCGGGTCGCCGACCGGGGTCATCGACGCGACGAGCGCCGCAGCCGACACGATCAGCATCCGTGGGTGGGCGGTCGACCCCGACACCGCCGACTCGATCGCGGTGCGCGTGACGGTGGACGGGACCACCAGGGCCACCTGGACCGCGAACCAGGCGAAGCCCGGACTCGGTACCGCGAAGCCCGGGTTCGGGGACGCACACATGTTCTCCGGGACCATCTCGGGAGTCTCGCCCGGTACGCACTCGGTCTGCGTGATCGGGGTCGAGCGCGCCGGGTCCGGATCGGACCGTTCGATCGGCTGCGCATCCGTCACCCGGCCGAGCGGGTCGCCGCAGGTGAACATCGACCAGGCGGACTCGAGGGCACCCGGGGCCATGACGGTCCGTGGGTGGGCGATCGACCCCGACACCACCGGTCCGGTTCGTGTGGACGTGTACATCGACGGTGCGGGTCGGGCGAGCACCACCGCGAACCTGTCGAAGCCCGGAATCGCGACTGCCTTCCCCGGGTACGGCGCGAACCACCAGTTCACCGTGAACCTGACCGGACTCACGCCGTCGGTGCCGCACGAGATGTGCCTGGCCGCGATCGACGCGGCCGGAGGGAACGGGGCGACCTGGGTCTGCCGCACCGTGCAGCAGCCCACCGGGTCGCCGATGCTCAACCTGGACCAGAGGAGCGCGACCGCGATCGGGACCGTGACCGTGCGGGGTTGGGCGATCGACCCCGACGTCGTGTCGCCCCTCGCCGTGTCGTTCACGCTCGACGGGCAGCCCGCCGGCACCACGACCGCGAACATCGACAAGCCCTCGCTCGCCGGCGCGTTCCCCGGGTACGGCTCGAAGCACCAGTTCGCCGCGACGCTCACCGACGTCGGGCCCGGCAGCCACCAGGTCTGCACGACCGCGAGGAACGTCGGCGGCGGCGCGGACACCACGCAGTGCGCCACGGTCCCGATGCTGACCGGGTCGCCGTCGCTGTACATCGACGAGGTGGCGTCTCGCGCGGCCGGCTCGATCACGACCCGCGGATGGGCCGTCGACCCGGACACCGCCGGTCCGGTCCGGATCGACACCTACGTCGACGGGGTCGGCGCCTCGAGCATCCAGGCGGATGCCGCGAAGCCGAGTCTCGCGGACGCGTTCGGGAAGGCGTACGGCGCGAACCACCAGTTCGGCCAGACGCTGACGGGCTTCACGGCGGGGCAGCACCAGGTCTGCACCTTCGCGATCAACACCGGTGCCGGGTCGAACGTCGCGGACTGCCGCACGGTCACGGTGCGGTAGCGAGACCGCAGACGAGAGCGGGCCCGACGCCACGGCGTCGGGCCCGCTCTCGTGCGTCCGGCGCGGAGCGCGCCGAGCCGTCGCGGTCAGACGTGCCTGCGGAGCTCCCCGACACGGTGGGCGAGCCGGTAGGCGCGGCTCCGGGTGACCTCGTCGAGCCGCGTCGCGAGCAGGTCCCGTTCCGCGATCGCGGCGTCACGTTCGGCGGTCCGTGCGGCGATCGTCCGACCGCCGTCCTCGACGGCGGCGAGGGCGGAGAGGAGCCGTTCGTTGATGTCGTGGACCCCGGCCATGTGCACGTCACGGTCGCGCTCCGCGTTCCGGAGCCGCTCCTGCAGGTGGGTCGCCCAGACGAGCAGCGGGCCGCGGTCGGGTCGCGGCTGGGCGCGGTGCTCGTCGAGGACCACCTGCAGGTCGGCGTCCACCGTGGCCGCGCGGCTCGCGTACGAGTGCCGCTCGACCACGACGGTCCGCAGCCGGTCGGCGAGCGCGCGGTCGACGTCCGTGACCGCTGCGACCAGCGACGGACCGTCGGTGTAGGTCGGGACGTCGCGCAGACCGAGTTCCTCGAGTCCCTCGGCGCAGTTCGTGACGACGAGCGCCCCGGAGGCCAGTCCTTCGTAGAGTCGCGAGTTGTGCGTGGCGTAGGCACGGGCCGGAGGGATGACGTCGTCGACGACCACGGAGGCCGCCCCGTACACGGCGGGGAGGTCGAAGAACGACGCGCGTCCGCGGTGGTCGATCCGAGCCGACCGGGGGAGGTGCTCCCGGTTCGCGCCGTACCAGACGACCGCGCGGGACTCCGCGAGGACGTCGATGGCCGCGGTCCCGGCGCGCTCGGCGCCCCAGAAGTTCACCGTGGTCAACACGTCGATCGGTCCGACGTCCGCGTCGGGGCGCGGACCGGAGAAGAGCTCCAGGTCGACGCCGATGGGGAGGACCCGGGTCGGTCCCGTGTAGGACTCGGCGACGCGGTCCCGAGCAGCGGACGAGGACGCCCAGACCGCGTCGAACTGGTCCAGGTACGGCAGCGCCGCCCAGACCTCGGTCCAGTTGCGCACCCACGCCACGACGGGGGTCTGCGCGGGCACGAGGCCGGGCACGAACGACTCGATCATCGACACCACGACGGTGACGTCCTCGGGCACGGCGGTGTCCCACCGGCTCGTCGGCCATGTGCAGACACCCCACCCGAGCCGTTGCAGGTACTTGGCGAGGCCGAGGGCGACGTAGAGGTCACCGGCGCCGGCGTCGACGTCGTCGGTGGAGACGGCGAAGGCGATCGTGCCACGTGGTCCGGAACGGTGTTCCCCGTTCGCGAGCGCACGGTAGAGCGCTGCCTGATCGTCGGCCGTCGTGTGCTGTTCGGGCATCGCTCCATCATGCCGCAGAGACGATCGCACGGCGGGTGGCGGGCCGTGCTCCGGCACGCCTTGTAGGGTGTTCCCCGCACGACAGACCGTCGTGGCGGTCCTGCACGGGCCGGACAGCCTGACGAAAGGGTTCGAGTGAGCGAGCGCAAGGCGGGGGTCGTCTCCGTCGTCCTGGTGAACTACAAGGGCACGGACGACACCCTCACGAGCATCGCCGGACTGGTGGACCAGGACTGGCCGGCGGACAAGCTCGAGATCGTCGTCGTCGACAACGAGTCCGGGCCGGAGCACGTCGGCCGACTCAAGGCGTCTGACCTGCCGTTCACCCTCGTGGAGGCCGGTGGGAACCTGGGCTTCACCGGCGGCTGCAACCTCGGCGTCGCGCACACCTCGGGCGAGTACGTCGCGTTCCTCAACAACGACGCGCGCCCGGACCGCAGCTGGATCCGAGAGGCGGTCGCGACCTTCGCCTCCGGTCGTGACATCGGCGCCGTGGCGAGCAAGGTGCTCGACTGGGAGGGCGTCGACATCGACTTCACCGAGGCTGCGATGACCTGGTACGGCATGGGCTACAAGCCGCACGCCGGGTCCCCGGACACCGGCCGGTGGGAGAACGAGACCGACGTGCTGTTCGGCACGGGCGCGGCGATGTTCATCCGTGCCGACCTGTTCGAGCAGCTCGGCGGCTTCGACGACCGCTACTTCATGTTCTACGAGGACGTCGACCTGGGGTGGCGCCTCAACCTGCTCGGCTGGCGCTTCCGCTACCAGCCGCGCTCGGTCGCCTACCACAAGCACCACGCGTCCATGAACAAGCTCGGGTCGTTCCGCGAGACCTACCTGCTCGAGCGGAACGCCCTGTTCACCCTCTACAAGAACCTCGGCGACGAGCAGCTCCGGGCCGCGCTGCCCGGTGCCCTCGCGCTCGCCGTCCGACGAGCGATCGGACGCGGCGAGCTCGACTCCTCCTCGCTCGACATCCGACGCCCCGGCAACGACGCCGAGCCGGACCTGCCGGTCTCGAAGACCACGATGGCCGGGATCTTCGGCATCGACCGCTTCGTCGAGGAACTGCCGTCGATGACGGAGTCCCGTCGCGAGGTGCAGGCGACGCGCGTCAAGAGCGACCGCGAGCTCCTCCGGCTCTTCGGCAACCGCGACGAGCCCGCCTACCCGATCGAGTCCTACCTCGCCGGGTACGACAAGATCGTGCACTCGCTCGGCGTGCTCGAGGTGGGGCAGCGCCGGCGCGTGCTCATCGTCACCGGTGACGCCATCGGCGAGAAGATGGCCGGGCCGGCGATCCGGGCCACGAACATGGCGAAGCAGCTGTCCGGGGAGCACGACGTCCGCGTGATCAGCCTGACGCGATCGTCGCAGATCGACCCCGCCTACGAGGTCGTCACCGTCCCGCACCGCCACCCGCGGCAGATGGTCGAGCACGAGGCCTGGGCGGACGTGATCATCGTGCAGGGCCACGCGCTCCGGCTCTTCCCCGTGCTCGAGTCGACGGCGAAGATCCTCGTGGTCGACGTCTACGACCCGCTCCACCTCGAGCAGCTCGAACAGGGTCGCAGCGAGGACGTCGACGCCTGGGACCGCCAGATCCTCGACGCCTCCGACACGCTCAACCACCAGCTGGAGCTGGGGGACTACTTCATCTGCGCCTCCGAGCGGCAGCGCCTGTTCTGGCTCGGTCAGCTCGCCGGTTCGGGCCGCGTGAACGCGCGCACCTACTCGCGTGACCCGGAGCTGCGGAGCCTGATCGGCGTCGTGCCGTTCGGGCTCTCCTCGACGCCGCCCGTGCACACGGACAACGTCGTGAAGGGCGTCGTCCCCGGGATCGGACCCGACGACAAGCTCGTGGTCTGGGGCGGTGGGATCTACGACTGGTTCGACCCGATCACGCTGGTCCGTTCGATGGGTGAACTCGCCGCGCGCCGCCCGGAGGTCCGCCTCTTCTTCATGGGCGTGCAGCACCCGAACCCCGACGTGCCCGAGATGGACATCGTGGCCAAGGTCCGCGCGGAGTCCGACGCGCTCGGGCTGACCGGGAAGAACGTGTTCTTCAACGAGTCCTGGATCCCCTACGAGGAGCGCGGCGCGTACCTCGCGGAGGCGGACGCGGGGGTCTCCACGCACTACGAGCACCTCGAGACCACGTTCTCGTTCCGGACGCGCATCCTCGACTACCTCTGGGCGACCCTGCCGATCGTCACGACCGGCGGTGACTCCTTCGCGGAGCTCGTCGACGCCGAGGGGCTCGGCGTGGTCGTCCCCGAGCAGGACGTCACCGCTCTGGCCGACGCGCTGGAGACGGTGCTGTTCGACGCTCCCGCGCGTGGCCGGTTCGTGCAGAACGTCGCACGCGTGCGCGAGCAGTTCACGTGGGAGAACGTCCTCGAGCCGCTCGTCGAGTTCTGCCGGAACCCGATCCGGGCCGCGGACAAGACCGTCCGCGCGTCGAGCGGGCTGCCCGAGCCGCACGAGATGCGCGTGCGCGTCCCGGAGCGTCGGAAGCTGCACGGGATCCGCTACGACCTGGGTCGTGCGGTGCACTACCTCCGGACGGAGGGGCCGCGCAGCGTCGCGGCCAAGGTCAAGCACCGCATCACGACCCGATGAGCACCAGTACGACCGACCGGGCCCGGGCGACGGTCCCGGCAGCCGTCTCGTCGTTCGCCGCCTGGGTGGCTCGGTGGGTGGAGCCGCGGGTGTCGGGGTTGCCGCGGGTGTGGGTCGTGGTGTGGTTCCCGGTGTTGGTGGTCCTGGTGTTGGGGGTGCTGACGGCGTTGGGGATCTCGGGGTCGTCGACGGGCAACTACTGGGGGTTCTTCGGCCAGGGTGCTGATCCGGGGTTGATGGCGGGTGAGCCGCGGCCGATCCGGACGGACGAGTGGTTGGTGCAGTCGTCGTGGATCGTGTCGCAGGTGCAGCAGGGGTTCCCGGTGGTGAACCAGACGTTGCCGGGCGGGATGGACGCGACGATCCAGAACGATCTGCCGTCGTGGGACTGGTCGACGTTGTTCCGGCCGCACGTGTGGGGTTTCCTGGTGATGCCGCTGGCGCAGGGGATGGCGGTGCGGTGGTGGTTGCCGTTCGCTGGGTTGCTGGTCGGGGCGTACGTGTTCCTTGTGACGGTGATGCCGCGTCGGCCGGTGACGGCTGCGTTGTTGGCGGTGGCGTTGGGGTTCAGCCCGTTGGTGGGGTGGTGGTTCCTGCCGACGACGATCTTCCCGTACGCGTGGGCGTTCGCGGTGTTGGTCGCGGTGCTGTGGGGTGTGCGGTCGTCGTCGCGGTGGGCTCGGTGGGTGTCAGCTGGGGTGGCGGGCTACCTGACGGTGACGTTGGCGATGTCGATCTACGTGCCGTACGCGGTCCCCGCGGTGGTGGTCGTCGCGTTCGTCACCATCGGACTCGTGCTCGGCATGCGATGGCCGGCGCTCCGTGTGCGTCGTGCGACGGGCGCAACGGGCAGCCCTGACAGTGCTGACCGTTCGGTCGGAGCGGGCGGTGTCCTCGCGTCCGCTGCGCAGCCCGCGGTGTCGTGGCGACGCATCTTCGTCGGGTTGGCCCCGCTCGTCGGTGCGGTGGTCGCCGCCGCCGTGGTCCTCGTGGTGTGGGTCGCGACGCGGCTCGACACGGTCCGTGCGGTCCTCGGCACGGTCTACCCGGGGCACCGCACCGAGTTCGCGGGCTCGCTCGACCGGGAGGGGATCGTCTCCGTCTTCGGCGCGCCCTTCGGCGGTGCGCTGCAGAACGGTGTGGCGCAGGGGCTCGGTCCGAACCAGTCCGAGGCCGCGGCGCCGCTCATGACGATCGTCTTCCTGGTGCCGGTGCTCGTCTGGCTGCTCGTCCGCTCCGTCGTGGCGGCGCGTGCCGCCGGGTCCACCCGTCGGCTCGACTGGCCGGTGCTCTCGGTCCTGGTCGTGCTCACCGTCCTGTGGCTGTTCCTGCTGGTCCCCGGGTGGACGCCGATCGCGAACCTGCTCGGTCTGACACGCTCGACCGACGGACGACTCCGGCTCGCGTTCGACCTGCTCGCCGTCATCGGCATCGGGCTCGCGGTCGCGCGGCTCGACCGCGACCACGTCCGCACACGGTGGTGGGTCGCCCTGTCCGGCGGTGTCGTCGCGGCCGCGTCGGTCGCGTGCGTCTGGTACGAGCTCCGCCGCGGGCAGGAGCCCGCACTCGCAGCCGCCGCGCACTGGAAGGTCGTCGCGGTGCTGCTCGTCGTCGCCGTCGTCCTGATCGGCTTCCGTCTGGTCCTGCCCGGCGTCGCAGCGCTCACGGTGGCGACGTTGCTGGTGGGGTTGGGGGTCAACCCGTTGTACCGAGGGGTGTTCGAGTTGCCGGTGGACACGAAGGCGGGTCGTGCGATCGAGGCGATCGAGGCGAAGGAACCTGGTGCTCGGTGGGTGGGGATCGGGTCGACGGTGCAGACGGCGATGCTGGTGGAGTCCGGGGTGCCCGCGTACAACGGCGTGCAGACGTACCCGCCGCGTGAGATGTGGCACCAGATCGATCCGTCGGGCAGGTACGAGAACGCGTGGAACCGGTTGGCGAACGTGAACTGGACGGTGGGTGCGGGGGAGCCGGTGGTGACGAATCCGGTGCGCGACCAGGTGTTGGTGACGTTCGATGCGTGTAGTTCGTTCGCGCAGAAGAACGTGCAGTACGTGTTGTCGGACGTGCCGGTGTCGTCGGCGTGCCTGCGTGAGGTGCGGGACCTGCGGCAGGGCGGTCTGGACATGCACATCTACCGGGTCGACTGACCCCACCCGACGACGGGAGGCGCGGTACCAGCTGGTACCGCGCCTCCCGTCGTCCCGGTGGTCAGCTGATCTCGGCGATCGCCTCTGCACCGCCCTCGCGGTCGTCCTTGAACACGAACTTCCCGTAGGCGAAGTAGCGGAACACCGTCGCCACGGCCTGACCGACCAGCGTGCCGGCGACGTTGTCGGCCACCGGGGAGTCGAGGTGCAGGACGTACCGCGAGAAGGCCAGGCAGCCGAGCTGCAGCAGGATCGCGACGACGTTGATGGCGGCGAACACCAGGAAGCTCCGCAGCGTCTGGGAGCCGGCGCGGTCGCGGAACGTCCACAGCCTGCTGCCGAAGTAGGTGACGACGCTCGCCACCGCGATCGCGATGACCTTGCCGAGCAGGGGGACCGCGAAGAGCGGGCCCGACCCGCCCCAGAACACCAGCGCGTTGTACACGGCGGCGTCGACGAGGAACCCGACGCCGCCGACGACGAGGAACGACCCCCCGCGTCGGAGGTGTCCCAGGAACCAGCCGGTGGCGTTCGTCACGTGTCCTCTTCCCGGCCCGTGGTCGGCGTCAGCCGAGCCCGCGCACCTGTTAGCCTCTCGCAGGGGATTCGTGCTCACGTCCCCGCCGTTCGACGGATCCAAGACCACTGAAGGACCCTACCCCGTGACTCACGACGACCTCGTCATCGCTGCCATCGTGCCCTGCCACAACGAGGCACCGGCCATCCACAAGGTGGTCACCGACCTCAAGGCAGCCGTGCCCGGCATCCACGTGTACGTCTACGACAACAACAGCACGGACGGCACCGACGAGGTCGCGCGCCGGGCGGGGGCCGAGGTCCGGTACGAGCACACGAAGGGCAAGGGCAACGTCATCCGCCGGGCGTTCGGCGACATCGACGCGGACGTCTACCTGATGATCGACGGCGACGACACGTACGACGCCGCGGCGGCGCCCGAGATGATCCGCACCCTGCTCGAGGGGCCCTACGACCACATCCTCGGCGTCCGGCAGGACGACCCGGAGGCGACCGCGTACCGACCGGGCCACGAGGCCGGCAACCGGATGTTCAACCGGGTCGTCGGCAAGCTCTTCGGGACGCCCGTGTCCGACATGCTCAGCGGCTACCGGGTCATGTCCCGTCGCTTCGTGAAGTCCTTCCCCGCGCTGTCGCGGGAGTTCGAGACCGAGACCGAGCTCACGGTGCACGTGATGAACCTGCGCGTACCGCACACCGAGGTCCCGGTCGGGTTCAAGGACCGTGCCGAGGGCACCGAGTCGAAGCTGAACACCTACAGCGACGGCTTCAAGATCCTGTCGCTCATCGCGCACCTCATCCGCTTCGAGCGACCCGTGCTGTTCCACGGGATCATGGGCGCGATCTTCGCCGTGGTCGCGATCGTCCTCGCGATCCCGCTGTTCATCGAGTACGGGCGCACCGGACTGGTCCCGCGCTTCCCGACCGCGTTCCTCGCCGCGTCGCTCATGGTGATCGCGTTCCTGACGTGGATCCTCGGCTTCATCCTCGAGGGCGTCACGCGGCTGCGTCGCGAGACGAGCCGGTTGAACTACCTGACCTACTCGGCACCCGGGACCTCGACGCGGCGGCTCCCGGTCGACCACCCGAGCCAGGCGTCGGACCGTGCGACGGAGGCGCCGCGGGCGCTCCGCACCGAGCAGGGCGGCGACGCCGCGGGGCGCTGACCGCTCGGCGACGGACGACGCGACACGTCCGACGCACCGACGACGCGGGACCCGTGGGGTCCCGCGTCGTCGTCGTGGTGGACGTCGTCGCCGCGGGTCGGTGTCCCGGGCCGTCGTGCCGGGGCCGGTGTCCCCGATCGGCGTCGTCCCGAGCGTCGTCGCAGAGGTCGCAGAGGTCGCCACGGTCGCCGGGGTCGCCGGGGTCGCGTGACCCTCGACGTGCCGACCGGAGCCTCCGGCGCGGTCAGACGCAGGACGCGTTGCGGTCGAAGCCGCCGGCCACGTACTGCGTCATCTCGATCCGGCTCCCGCCGGTGAGGGGGGTGCCGGAGCACGCCTGCTGCGCGGCGGCGAGGGTCGGCGCCCCGGTCGCGATCCAACTCGGCAGCCGGTACAGCGGGCTCGAGGCAGGGACGGACCCGACGATGGCGGTCCACTGGAACGAGGTGGAGTACAGACCGACCTGCGCACCGCGCGAGGTCAGGTACGCGGCCATGCCCTCGAGGTCTGCGCGGTTCTGGGAGCGGTCCGCCTGCCAAGTCCCCTCGGTCTCGACGTCGAGCCACCAACGGTACGCGGTCGGGTCGGAGATCCCACGGACGGTGGCGTCCTCGACCGCCCGCGTCCAGCCGTACACGTACGAGCAGGCGGCGTCGTACCCGCCCGTGCAGGTCCCGTAGGGGTTCGGCACGGTCCCGCCGCCGTTCGGCAGCGTGTTGCTCGTCGGCCAGACCGACGCCTGGCGACCCGGGTTCGCGGTGTTCACGTACAGCTGGACGCGCGCCTGGGACGTCCCACCGGACGACCGGTCGGCCCATGCCAGCTGGGACGACAGGCAGGGGTTCGTGTTGTTGGCCAGCCCGCCGTTGACGCCGACGACGGCGAAGGCGGCGTCGGTCGGGAGCGGGGACCCGCACTGCGGCCAGGACACGTCGACGCCGGTGCCGGAGGCCGAGGTGCCGTCGAGGAAGTACCCGGAGACGTCGACGTGGTCGACGGCGGTCCCACGCGAGACCTTGGCCTGGAACGCGCGCGCTGCGGTCGACCCGGTCACCTTCGTGATGACCGCCGCGGAGACCTCCTCGCCGGCCCGGAACACCTGGGCGGCGACGGACGCGTCCTGTCCCGCCGGTGTGACCCGGAGGTAGCCGTCGGAGGACGTGCCCTGCACCTCGACGTTCGCGACGACCGCGGTGGCCGTCCCCGGGACGCCGCCGAGGCCCGTCGCACGCACCGTGCGCGGAGTGTTGCCCAGGGTGCCCGTCTCGATGCGGGTCGTGTCGACGGGGGCGAAGACGGAGCCGGTCGACGACGCGGAGTAGTACCCGGCGACGTCCATGTACACGGTGGCCGTCCCGCGGGACAGGCGGACCTGCGCGGAACCGTCGACGAGGCGCACGATCGCGAGGTTCGACACCGTGCGGCCGGCGGTGAACTCCTGGGTCGCCACCGACGCGTCCCGGCCGAGCGGGGTGAGGCGGGTGTACCCGTCTGCCGTCGGCGCGTTGGTCTCGACGTTCACCACCACGGCGGTCGCGTCGGCCGGCACGCCGCCCCTGCCGGCGAACTGCACGGGCACCGGCGTCGTGCCGACCGTCGGCGACGCGACGCGGACGGTCGGCAGCGGTGTGAAGGTCGATCCGCTGCCGGCGGCGTAGTAGCCGGAGACGTCGAGCATGAGCCGCGCCGAGCCCGCCGACACCTTCACCTGCACGGCGCCGGACGTGAGCTTCACGGTCGCGAGGTTCGAGATCGTCCGGCCCGCGGGGAACTCCTGCAGCGCGACGCGGGCGTCGTTCCCGGCGGGAGTGATGCGCACGTAGCCGGCCGCGGTCGGCGCCTCCGTCTCGACGTTGACCACGACCGCGGTGGCGTTCGCCGGCACCCCCGCCCGGCCGGCGATCGGGACGACGACCGGGGTCGTGCCCACGGAACCGTCGAACACCCGCGCGGTGTCGAGCGGTGTGTACCGGGACCCGGTGGCGGTCGCGGTCGGCACCGCGGCGTGCGCGTCGGCGGTCGGCACACCGACGGCGGCGGTGGTGAGGGCCGAGACCGCCAGCAGCGCGGTCACGACACGGGAGACGAAGGGCATGCCAGCTCCTGTCGGTGACGGGCCGCCCCCTGCGGCCCGAGGTGATGCTAGTGGCCGGGGCACGGTCACCGCGAGCCCCGCCCGGACGGGGTCGCTCGTCAGCCCTGGTCGCCCGTCACGCCTGGTCGCGCGGCAGGTGCCGCCGCCACGAGCGCCGTCGGGCTGCCACGACGATCACGGTCGCGAACAGCATCAGGCCCGCGCCGTGCAGCAGGTAGCTCTCAGCGGTGCTCGTGACCGCGAGGAGCACGAGCACAGCGGCCGGCCACACGTAGGCGACACCGGGGAAGGTCGTCGCGGTGACCCAGGCGCGGGCGAACGCCAGCCCGCCCGCGACCGCGAGCAGGAGCGCGCCCGCGAGTCCGACCTGGAGGTACGCGTCCACGAAGGCGTCGAGCCCGGAGGTGAACCGCACGCCCGACGGGTCGATGAGGGTGGTGAAGGGGAAGACGTCCTCGGTCGGCCAGGTGCCGACCCAGCCGCGACCCTGCATCGGATCCTGTTCGCCGAGCAGCCGGATCTGCGCCCAGAGGCCGAGCCGCGTCGCCGTCCCGCCGGCGGCACCGATCTCGGCGAGCACCCGGTGCCGGAACAGGACCGTCAGCACGAGCATGCCCAGGACGGCGCCGCCGAGCACGGTGTTCACGATCGGTCGCGTCGTCGGCGCTGCGTGCCGGAGCGCCCAGATCGCCAGGGCCGTCACGGCCAGCGCGATCATGGCGATCCCGGTGATGGGGGACTGCACGAGCATGAGCGCGATCACGGCCAGCGCGGTGGAGGCGACCGCGCGCCAGGTGGTGACCGACCGGGTGAGGAACTCGACCACGAAGGTGACCAGGGCGGTCGCGGCCACGAAGCCCATGAAGTTGCGGTTGCCCCCGATCCCCTGGATCGGACCACCGTACGCGATGTCGCCCTGGATGCCGAAGGCGGGGATCGGGACGTCGAGCACGAGCCCGGAGAGCACCTCGAGACCGAGCGCCACGACGAGCAGGATGCGGAAGGCGTCGCCGGCCGCGCGGATGACCTGCACGAGGTCGCGACCGAGCGCCAGGTAGAGCCCGAGCCCGACGAAGCAGACCGTCTCGACCACCCCGCGCAGGGCGTACCAGGAGTACTCGCTCCAGAGCACGCTGAGCCCGCAGAAGCCGACGAAGGCGAGCAGCGAGAGGGGCAGGACGCCGTGCCACTCGATGCGGTAGCGCTGGCCGAGCAGGCTCAACCCGGCGAGCACGACGAGGGTGACGAGCGCGGCCCACGCGCCGGCGGTGCCGACCATGGCGTGGACGGCGGGTTCGCCGAACGCGAAGAGCAGGATCGCCGTCGCGAGCGCCTGGCTGAAGCGCCCGCCCGCCGAGAAGCCGATCCAGGCGGACAGGTAGCGCCGAGCGAGCGCTCGTCTGCTCAGCCCGTGGTCCGTCACGCCTCCATCCTCTCGCACCGGACCGGGAGTCACCGTCGCATCGCGGAGCGTCGATATCGCGGAACGCGATGACTCGGCTAGGTTCAGCCGTCGATGGAGCACCGAGCCGACCCGCCACCGCTGTCCACGTCAGAGCGTCGGGCCGCAGGACGATCCTCCCGTCGAACGCCCGGACCCCCCTGGATCGAGGCTGCTCTCGCCGTCGTCGTGCTCGTCGGCGCCGCCGGAACGGCCTGGTGGCGGCTCGGTCCGGTGGCGCGGGGGACCGCCTGGGCCGAGGACGGTGGGCTGTTCCTCCGCGAGCGCCTCGCGCACGGTGTCGACGGGACGCTCCTGCGCGCCTACGCCGGCTACCTGCACCTCGTCCCACGTCTGGTCGTCGACGTGGCCGTGCACCGCCCCGTCGAGCAGTACGCGCTGACGGTGTCCGCGGCTTCCTGCGTGGTGGTGGGCGTCGTCGCCGCGACCGTGTTCCTGCTGTCCCGCGACGTCCTCCCCGGTCGGCCGCTGCGGTTGCTGCTCGCCGCGGTGCCGGTCCTGCTCCCGCTGGCCCCGGTCGAGATCTCGGGCAACGCGGCGAACCTGCACTGGTACGCGCTCGTCCTCGTCCCCTGGCTGTTCGCGCACCGTGCGCGGTCCTGGTGGGGCGCGACGGTCATCGCGGCGTTCGCCCTGGCGGCGACGCTCACCGAGCTCCAGACCGTCGTCTTCCTGCCGCTCCTCGTGCTGGCCTGGTGGCCGACGGCCCCGGCCGCACCGGCCCGTCCCACCGGTCCCGCCCGTCGAGTGCGGCGTCCGGCGCGGCTCCGCGCCCTCCCGGTCACGGTCGCGGCCCTCGCCGGCGGGACGGCGCAGGTGGCGACGGCCCTGACCACCGAGCGGGCCTCGGAGCGCGGGCACCCGGCCGTCGCCGACGTCGTCGTCGGG
Source organism: Curtobacterium sp. MCSS17_007 (assembly GCF_003234175.2). Classification (NCBI taxonomy): domain Bacteria; kingdom Bacillati; phylum Actinomycetota; class Actinomycetes; order Micrococcales; family Microbacteriaceae; genus Curtobacterium; species Curtobacterium sp. MCSS17_007. The sequence continues at coordinate 2,126,791 of NZ_CP126257.1, read as the reverse complement.
TACCTGTTCCAGCCGGTGGCCGGCCTCTGGGACCGGCGGGTGGCGCCGGTGGGTGCAGCGGTGGCCGCGCACGGCGGCTGGGTGCTGGTCGTGCCGGCGCTCGCGGTCCTCGCGGTGCTCGTGGTCGCCTTCCTCGTCGCGCCGTGGCGTGCCCGGTCCCTGCTCGTCGCGCTCGCCGGTGGGTCCGTCTCGGTGTGGACGGGCGCGCTGCTCGCCAACGTCTCGGCGGACGGTCGGTGGAGCACGCTCGACGCCACCGGGCTCGCCGCGGTGGGCCCGAGCCGGTACGCGGCGGCCGCCGGCATGCTCCTGCTGTCCGCGTTGGTCCTGGCTGCGGCGCTGCTGGTCGACCGCGGGGCGGCTCGGGTGCCCGGGGCCCGGCCGGGAGGCGTGGTGCACGTCCTCCGGTCGGCCGTCGGTTGGTGCGTGGTCGCGCTGGTCGTCGCGACGAACGTCGCGAACGCCGCGCCGGGTGCGTCGACGCGGAGCGACGGCCCGGTGTGGGCGCCGCAGGTCCGGGACGCGGTGCCGGAGTGCCGGGCCGACCCGACGCGGGTGCTCGAGGTGCGGACGGCGCCGTGGTCGGCGCAGGTGCCCTGCGCCCTCGTGCTGCGGGACCGCTGACAAGTGACCGCTGACCCGGGACCGCTGACCCGGATCGCCGATCCGGTGCTGCGTTGGCGGTCAGTCCGCGGTCGCGCCCCGGAACGCGCGCGCGGCGACGGGGATCCGCGGTCCGTCACCCGTCGAGGCGGGCTCCTCACCGACGAGCACCGTCCGCGTCTTGATCGCGACCACCGCGAGGAGGACCCAGTTGCCCTGGTAGAGCAGGCGGGACTCGGCGACCGCCTGCACGAGGAGCGCAACGACGACCAGGAGCGGGAAGAGCGACACCGGGTCGAAGCCGCGGGGCCGCAGGTCCGGTCCGTACGGGGTCCGGGTCGCACACCACCAGGAGCGCACGAGCGTCGACACGACGTACAGGGCGAAGAGGACCAGCCCGACGACGCCGGTCTGCATGAGGACGTCGAGGGCGGCGTCGTGCGCCTGCAGGTACGTCACACCGTTCCGGTGCGCGATGTCGGCGAGCGCCGGGATGTTCGGCCACCAGTAGCCGATCCAGCCCCACCCGAGGACGGGGTGCTGGTCGACGAGCCCGAGCACCGCCGACCAGATCTCGCCGCGGCCGGTGAGGTCGGACGACTTGCCGAGGAGCCCCGTGAGCGTCCCGCGGGCCGCGACGCCGACGACGGCCAGGACGACGGCGGCGACCGCGACGGCCAGGTAGCGGGGAGCTCGCCTCCCGCTCGGCGCCCGGCGGACGAGGAGCGCGACCACGGCCGCGAGGACGACCACGACGGCGGCGACGAGGACGGTCGAGGACCGGGTGAGCGCGAGCACGAGGACGCCGACCGCGAGCCAGGCGGCGGCGCGGCCGCGGTGCAGCCGCCCCTCGGCGAGCTGGACGGCGACCGCGACGAGTGCGAGCAGGGCCACCATGGCCAGCAGGTTCGCGTTCCCCGGCAGCCCCTGGATCCGACCGCCGGTGAACAGCTCGGCGCGCGAGAAGTAGAAGGCGTCCGGGATGTCCCGGTCGCCGTAGTGCGTCCAGATCGGCGCGATCGGGTGGCGGACCACGACGGCCACGACGGCCTCGAACAGCAGCGAGAGCCCGAGCACCCAGCGCAGTGCGGCGGACACCGCGTCGAGCAGGCGCCGCCAGCTGAGCGTCGAAGCGATCGCGAACGCGACGAGCACGCAGAGCAGCTGGGCGACCATGCTCGCCAGGGTGGCCGCACGCCAGTGCGACCACGCGACGCTGAGCAGGCACCAGCCCAGGAACAGCCAGAGGGAGCGCGGCGTACGGCTGAGCGGCGGACGGGCGCGCACGACGACCGCGATGCCCCAGCCGGCCAGGGCGGCCCACACCGCGGCGGCGGCGTACCAGGTGATCGTGTTCGGCACGGCGTCGCCGGCGAACAGCACGCCGATGACCGCGGTGGCGAAGGCGAAGGCCTCGCGCTCGGGCACGGTCCCGCGGGCCAGCGGCCAGGTGTTCGTCACGGCGACCAGGCTACCGCCGGTCAGCGTCCGAGCGAGTCGAGCGCGCGCGCGATGTCCGCGCCGAGGTAGGGCGCGAGCGTGGTCGCGAAGGTCGCGGTCAGGTGGGTCGGATCGCGGTGGACGAGCACGCCGCCGACCACGGCCGGGCAGCTCGTCGTGGTGCAGTACCAGTCGGTCAGGTCGACGAAGCGTGCGCGGTCGCCGATCTCCCGGACCGCCTGCTCGGAACCGTCGAAGGAGGCCAGGGCCTCGCTGCGCGGGAGGTCGCACTCCGTCGTCGTCGGGCCCGACATCCGACCGAGGCAGGTCATCACGTCGTCGCGGGCGACCGGGTTGTCCCGGATCGCGATCACCGGCACCCCTGCGTCGACGGCCGACCGCCAGGCGCCGACGAGCCCGTCGACGGTGGCCTGCTCGGTGGTGGTCCCCGCCGGAGCCACGACCGGGGACTTCGTCGTCGCGTGGGTGACGACGACGGCGTCGAGTCCCGGGTGCGCCGAGATCCACGTCGTCGCGGACCGTTTCCACTCGTCGCACGAGTCGGTGTACGCCTGCGACGGGGCCTGTTGCACGGCGGTCGTCAGGTAGCAGCCGATGTGCCCCGCGACGTCGATGCGCCAGTTCCGCTGCTCCGCGATCGCCGCGTACGCACTCAGCAGCGCGTTGTTGTGCGAGTCGCCGATCGCCGCGAGGTGCTTCGTGTACCCGGTCCGGGGACCGACCGTGCAGACGTTGAAGTCGGCGGTCGTGTTCGACCAGCACGCGTCCCGGTTCACGTCGTCCTCAGCGGCCGCGGCCGGCGTCGGGACGCGGACGTCGGCGAGCCGCGGGTCGGTGCAGGGGTCCGCGGACCCGATCCGGGCGGCCGCGCCGAAGCAGGCGACGTCACCCGTCTCGAGTGAGCGCTGGAACGCCGCCGCCTGCGCCTGCTGCACCTGCAGCGCCCCGAGCGTCGACCCGCCGAGCGCGACGACCAGGAGGGTGCTCACGGCACCCCACAGCGCGACCCTGCGGGGACGGAGGGAACGGAACCGGTCGGAGAACCGGAGCGGTTCCTCGACCAGCAGCGTGGTGACGGTCGCGAGGACGGCCGTGCCGAGCAGGACGAGCAGCTTGTCGCGCGTACCGAGGGCGTGCCCGGTCGCGATCGGCAGCAGGACGACTGCCGGCCAGTGCCAGAGGTACACGGCGTAGGAGGTCCGCCCGACGAAGGCGACCGGGGCGAGCCGACCGACGGCCTGCAGTCCGCTCCGGGCGCCGAACAGGACGACGAGGGTCGCTCCCGCGACCGGCAGCAGCGCCGCGGAGCCCGGGAACGGGGTCGACGGGGTGATGACGACGAGCGACGCCACCAGCAGGGCGGTGCCCAGCCACGCGCCTCCCGTCCGGACCCACGCGACCGCCGGTCGGACGGCAGACGAGAGGACGACCGTCGACGCGAGCCCGCCCAGGGCGAACTCCCATGCACGCGTGGCGGTGGAGAAGTAGGCGATGCCCGGGGCGGAGCGGGTCTCGACCAGGCTCCAGGCGAGCGAGGCGAGCACCACCACGCCGAGCAGGACCCGAGCGGTCCGCACCGGCGACCACCACGGTGCGCGCCGGAGCAGGGCCGCCAGGACGACGAGCAGCACGGGGAGGACGATGTAGAACTGCTCCTCGACCGACAGCGACCAGAAGTGCTGGAACGGCGACGGCTGGTTGTCCGACGCCAGGTAGTCGACCGAATCGGACGCCAGCTGCCAGTTCTGCACGTAGAGCGTCGAGGCGATGAGCTCGCGGCCGTACTGCCCCCAGAGGGTGCTCGGGACGAGCACGAGGACCGCGGCGCCGGTGCCGAGCAGCGTGAGCGATGCGCCGGGCAGGAGCCGCTTCGCGCGTCGGGCCCAGAACCGCCCGAGGGCGATCCGTCCGCTCGCCGCCTGCTCACGCAGCAGGTGCCCCGTGATGAGGAAGCCGGAGATGACGAAGAACACGTCCACGCCGACGAACCCGCCGGGCAGGCGGTTCGGCCACAGGTGGTAGGCCACGACCGACAGGACGGCGAAGGCGCGCAGGCCCTGCACGTCCCACCGGGTGCTGCCGGACCGGCGCGGGCGCTCGGACTGCTCAGACATCGCGAAGAGTCTACGTATCGCGGATCGTCCATCCCGGTCGGGTGCGCGTGGTCGCCGCCGAGCCGTCCGGTCGGCCCGGGCCGGTACGCTCGCCCCATGTTCCTCGGCATCACCAACACGCCACGCGACTACGCCTGGGGCTCGGCCACCGCCATCCCCGAACTCCTCGGCCGGACCGTCACGGGTGCGCCGCAGGCGGAGCTCTGGCTCGGCGCGCACGCCGGCAGTCCGAGCGTGGTCGTCAACCCGGCCATGGTCGGCGGTGCGGACACCCTGCGCGACTGGATCGAGGCCGAGCCGCAGGAAGCCCTCGGCGCGGACCGCAGCGGTCTGCCGTTCCTGCTGAAGCTCCTCGCGGCAGCTGCGCCGCTGTCCCTGCAGGCGCACCCCACCCCCGAGCAGGCGGAGGAGGGCTTCGCACGTGAGGAAGCGGCGGGCATCCCGCTCGACGACCCGGCGCGGAACTACAAGGACCCGTTCCCGAAGCCCGAACTCGTCGTCGCGCTCAGCGACCGCTTCGAGGCGCTCAGCGGCTTCCGCCCGGTCGCCGACACCGTGGCCGAGGTCGAGGCGCTCGACGCCGGGAGCGGCCGGCTCGGTCCGCTCCTGGCACACCTGTCCCAGGGGCTCGAGGACACCGTCCGCTGGCTCGAGACCGCCGACTCCTCGGCGCTCGCCGTGGTGCAGGCCGCGTCCGACCTCGCCGCCGCGGTCGCCGAGGGTGACCGCACCCCGAACGTGCAGACCGTCGTCGACCTGGCGGACGCGTACCCGGGTGACCCGGGCGTCGTCGTGTCGCTCCTCATGCACCGGGTCACCCTGACCACCGGCGAGGCCATGTACCTGCCCGCGGGCAACGTGCACGCGTACCTCGACGGCCTCGGCATCGAGCTCATGGCGCCCTCGGACAACGTGCTGCGCGGCGGCCTGACGTCGAAGCACGTCGACGTCCCGGAGCTCCTGCGCGTGCTGGACTTCACCGCGTACCCGGCTCCCGTCCTGACGCCGCAGCACCTCGACCAGGGGGTCGACCGGTTCGCACCGGAGGGCGTCGGGTTCGCCCTCGTCCGCGTCACCGGCGACGGCCGGCCCGTCGGCCTCGGCACGGGCGGTGTCGCGCCGCTCTGCGGACCGAGCATCGCGGTCTGCACCGCCGGCGCCGTGACGCTCGTCGGAGCCACGTCGGCGACCCTGCTGCGCCAGGGGGAGTCGTGCTACATCACGCCCGACGAGGGCGACGTCACCGTCGAGGCCGACGCCGGGACCGGGCTCACCTCGACGGTCTTCATCGCGACCGGTGCGTGAACACGCAGCCACCTGCGGCCCGTCCGGGCGGTGCCGTCCGCTAGCGTGACGAGCATGAGTTGGCTGGTCACCGGCGGTGCCGGGTACATCGGGTCCCACGTCGTCCGCGCGCTGCGGGCTGCCGGCATCGACACGGTCGCGTTCGACGACCTGTCGAGCGGGTTCCGCGGGTTCGTGCCGGAGGACGTGCCGTTCGTGGAGGGCACGATCCTCGACGGTGACCTGCTGGCCCGCACCCTGCGCGAGCACGCGGTGACCGGTGTGGTGCACGTGGCCGGCTTCAAGTACGCCGGGGTCTCGGTCGAGCGGCCGCTGCACACGTACGAGCAGAACGTCACCGGCACCGCGACGCTGCTGCGGGCGATGGCGGAGAACGGTGTGACGAAGGCGGTGTTCTCGTCGAGCGCCGCGGTCTACGGCACGCCGGACGTCGACGTCGTGGTCGAGGACACCCCGAAGGCGCCGGAGTCGCCGTACGGGGAGTCGAAGCTGATCGGGGAGTGGCTGCTGCGGGACATGGAGGTCGCTGCCGGCTTCGCGACGACGTCGCTCCGCTACTTCAACGTCGTCGGGTCTGGGGAGCCGGACCTGTACGACGCGAGCCCGCACAACCTGTTCCCGCTCGTCTTCGACGCCCTGCTCGCCGGTCGCACACCGCGGATCAACGGTGACGACTACGACACCCCGGACGGCACCTGCGTCCGCGACTACATCCACGTCGCCGACCTCGCGCACTCGCACGCGGTCGCGGCGCGGAAGCTCGAGGCGGGGGAGCAGCTCGAGCGTGCCTACAACCTCGGCAGCGGCGACGGTGTCAGCGTGCGGCAGATCATGGACGCGATGGCGGCCGGGACCGGGATCGCGTTCGAGCCCGAGGTCGCCCCGCGCCGTCCGGGGGACCCGGCCCGGATCGTCGCGACGGGCGAGGCCGCTGCCCGTGACCTCGAGTGGGCGATGCGCCACACGCTCGACGAGATGGTCTCCAGTGCGTGGGAAGCCCGCCGCCGCGTCGGTTAGGCCCCGGATCTGTCCCCCGTGAGCCGGACAGAACCGGTGCGACACGCCCGTACGGGGGACATGACACGCCGCGACGGTCAGCGCCTCCTATGATCCGCGACTTGACTTCCGACGAATGACACCGCTGTAATTACAGGCAACGGCTTCGGTCGTTGCAGGCCGTCGTCGACATGTCAGGGGTGATCAGGGTGAACGGTTCCGACTTCCATGCCGGCGTGCCGGAGGACTGGCACGTCGACCCGGTGTCGCTCGGCGTCCCCGGTGTCCGCCGGCCCGAAGCGGACGACGAGAACCCGCTCGCCTGGCAGGTCGACTCGCTGTGCGCGCAGACCGACCCCGAGGCGTTCTTCCCCGAGAAGGGCGGCTCGACGCGCGAGGCGAAGAAGATCTGCGGTTCGTGCGAGGTCCGGTCGCAGTGCCTGGAGTACGCGCTCGAGAACGACGAGCGGTTCGGCATCTGGGGCGGGCTCTCCGAGCGCGAGCGCCGGAAGCTCCGCCGCCGCGCCTGACGTCGCGCCCGCGCCCGTCAGCCTGCCGTCGACCGGCCAGGAGGCGCGGCTCGTCCCCGCCGGCCACCGCGCGTTGATGGTGTCCACAGGTTGACGGCACGCCGCCGTCGCGGACGGGCGCCACGCCTCCAGACCGTAGAGTGACGCGCGTCATGCAGCCCAGTCCCGCGCAGTCCCGGTCCGCCCAGCCCCGCGTCACCGCGGTCCTCGTGACCGCGAACGGCGGCGAGCACCTCGACCGGACCCTGGACGCCCTCGTCGCCCAGACCCGGCACCCCGACAACCTCGTCGTCGTCGACGTCGGGTCCACCGACGGATCGACGGCGGACATCCCGCTCGGCGGGTCCGCCGGACTCGTCCGCCTGCCCGCGGGCCGTCCCTTCGGCGAGGCCGCCGCGGTGGGGGAGCGCGAGGCGCCGACCACCGACCCGGACGACCCGGCCGACGAGTGGCTCTGGCTGCTGGGCCACGACAACGCGCCGGCCCCGACCGCCCTGGCCGAGATGCTCTCGGCCGTCGAGATCGCCCCGTCGGTCGCGGTCGCCGGACCCAAGCTGGTCTCGACCGAGGACTCGTCGGTCATCCGCGCCATGGGCGAGAGCACGACGCGCTTCGGCCGCTCGATCACCCTCGTGCAGGACGAACTCGACCAGGGCCAGCACGACCGGCACACCGACGTCATGGGCGTCGCCGCCGGCGGCATGCTCGTCCGGCGCTCCGTCTGGCGCGAGCTGAGCGGCTTCGATCCGGCGCTCCCGGACGTCGACGCCGCCCTCGACCTGTGCATCCGTGCGCGACTCGCCGGTCACCGCGTCGCCGTGGTGCCCGAAGCCCGCGTGACGAGTGCCGGACCGATCGAGGAGTTCGGACGCAAGCGCGTCAGCGAGGCGCGGCGCGTGCGCCTGCACCGCCAGGCGGAGCTGCACCGGCGCCTGACGTACGCACCGGCCGGGCTGCTGTGGCTCCACTGGCTGCTGCTCGTGCCGTCCGCGGTGGTCCGTGCCGTCGGGCACCTCGTCGCGAAGCACCCCGCCGCCGTGACGGGTGAGCTCGCGGCCGCCTTCGCGGTGGCCTTCGGCGGGGGCGTCCGACGTGCTCGGGCGAACGCCGCGCGGACACGGCGGGTCGGCTGGGCAGCGATCGAGCCCCTGCGGGTGAGCTGGCGTCGGGTGCACGAGCGCCGGACGACGTCGCGGGACGTCGAGCTCGCCCGGGTCGAGGACGCCCCGATCGCGCGCGCGTCGTTCCTCGGGGACGGCGGCGTCTGGGTGGTCCTGGCTGCCGCGGTCCTCAGCGTCGTGACGCTCGCGCCGCTCCTCGGCAGCCCGGCGGTCACGGGCGGCGGTCTCCTGCCCCTCAGCACCTCGGTCGGCCGGCTCTGGCAGAACGTCGGGTACGGCTGGCACTCGATCGGGACCGGGTCCACCGGGCCGAGCGACCCGTTCGCCGCGGTGCTCGCGGTGCTGGGCTCGATCACGTTCTGGTCGCCGTCGACCTCGGTGGTCGTCGTGCTCCTGCTCGCGTTCCCGTTGGCCGCCCTCGGTGCGTGGTTCGCGGTCCGCAAGGTGACGACCCGCACGTGGGTGCCCGTCGTCGGCGCCGCGCTCTGGACGATCGCCCCCGCGCTCGTCGGCGCCGTCACGACCGGGCACCTCGGCGCGGTCATCGCACACGTGCTCCTGCCCTGGCTGCTGCTCGCCGTGCTCGAGGCACACCGCTCGTGGGCCTGGGCGTCCGGGGCGTCGCTGCTCTTCGCCGTCGTGGCGGCGTCGGCACCGTCACTGCTGCCCGTGCTGCTGGTCGGCTGGCTCGTCGCGCTCGTCGTCGGGTGGCGTCGGGCGCACCGGCGCGTGTTCATCCCGGTGCCGGCCGCCGTGCTCTTCCTGCCGCTCGTGCTCGCCCAGGTCGCCCGCGGCAACCCGCTCGCGGTGTTCGCCGACCCCGGCGTCCCGTCCGCGACCCGTGCCCCCTCGGCGCTGCAGCTCGCGATCGGACAGCCCCTGCCGGACTGGAACGGGTGGCTGCCTGCGACGTCGCCGCTCGGCCTGGCCGCGACCGTGCTCCCCGTCGCGATGGCGGTCCTCGCGGTCCCGGTCGCGCTGCTCGCGATCGGCGCGCTGCTCGGGCACCGGTGGGCGGTCGCCGGTGCCGCGCTCCTGCTGGCACTGCTCGGCTACGCCACCGCCTTCGCGGCGACGCACGTCGCCGTGACGGGTGTCGGCTCGACGACCACCATCGTCTGGCCCGGGAGCGCGCTGTCGGTGATGTGGCTCGGGATCGTGCTGGCCGCGTGCATCGGCACGGACGTGCTACCGCGACTCGCACCGGTCGCCGGGCTCGTCGCGGCGGTGTTCGCCGGCGTCGCGGTCGCGCCCGCCTTCGCCGCCTCGACCCTCGGTGACACGGACCTCCAGCCGACCAGTGGGCGGGTCCTCAGTGCGTACGTGAACGCCGAGGCGCAGGCGAACCCGGACGTCGGCACGCTCGTCGTCGATCCGCAGACCGACGGCTCGCTGGCGGTCTCGCTCGAGCGTGGGCAGGGCTCGACGCTCGACGACCAGACGACGCTCGACGCCACGGCGCTGCGACTCGACCGCGCGGGCACGCAGCTCGCGACGCTCGCCGGCAACCTCGCGAGCCGCAGCGGCTACGACCCGGAACCGGCGCTGCGCGAGCTCGGCATCTCGTTCGTCCTGCTCGACGACGCCCCGGACGATGCCGAGGCACGGGCCGTGCACGACCGGGCCTCGGGCGCGATCGGTCAGGACGCCCGCTTCACGAGCATCGGTGAGACCCCCTCCGGCCGCTTGTTCCACTACGAGGGCGACGTCGACCGGATCGCGAGCGGGTCCGCGGCGACGCAGGCCACGCACGTGCTGTACCTCGTCGTGCTGGGCGTCGTGTTCGGCGCCGCCGCGCTGCTCGCCGTGCCCACCGCGCCGCGGCGGCGCCGTGCCACCTCGAACGTGATCGAGGCCGAGGAACCCGCCACCACCTTCGACGAGGAGCGCGACGAATGAGCACCACCACCGGCTCAGTCCGACGCTGGGTCGTCCGCGGCACCGCGACAGCGGTCGCCGTGGTCGTCGCCGCCGGCGCCGTCACCGCGGCGCACGCGATCGGCACCGAGGGCACCGCGGCCCGTCCTGCCGGTCGGACCGTCACCCCCGTGCCGGCCGATGCCGAGCGCGTGTGCGCCGGGAGCGCGCTGCGCCTGTCCGACGAGTCGGGCAACGACGCCACGACGGCGAGCACCGTCGGGTCGTCCGTGGTGGCGACGGCCACGACCGGCTCCCGGGTCGACCGGTCGACGCTGCGGCCGTCGTCGACCGGCGGCAGCGACCCGCAGCTCCTCACCGCGCCGGCGGGCGACACGACCCCGCAGGTCGCCGGCAGCAGCTCGCAGAGCGTGTCCTCGGGCGACCTGGTCGGCTTCGCCGCCGCGTCCTGCGACGACCCGGGGCAGTCGACGTGGCTCGTCGGCGGGTCCACGGAGACCGGCCGGACGAGCCTGGTGACCCTGTCGAACCCGACGGACGTCAACGCGACGGTCGACCTCGACGTCTACGACGCGTCCGGCACCGTCACGGCGCCGGGCACCACCGGCATCGTCGTCGCACCGAACACGCAGAAGGTCGTCCCGCTGTCGGGGTTCGTCTCCGACCAGGGGTCGACCGTCGTGCACGTGACGTCGTCCGGCGGGCAGATCGTCGCCCACATGCAGGAGAGCATCGTCCGGACGCTGACCCCGGGTGGCTACGACATCGTCTCCGGCGGGGCGGCTCCCGCCCGCACGCAGGTCATCCCCGCGGTCGTCCTCCGCGACGCCCAGGCGGCGCAGCGCGGTGACGACGCGGCCGACGCGGCCCCCGTGCTCCGCCTGTTCGTGCCCGGTGACCGTGCGGCGCGCGTCACCGTCGGGATCACCACCGCGGACGGCGGCGGGACCACCGTGAACGCCACGGCCGAGCCGGGCGTCGTCACGGACGTCGCGCTCGACGACTTCCCCGACGGTCGGTACTCGTTCACGGTGACGTCGACCGAGCCGGTGGTCGCCGGCGCGCGGACCACGGTGCCGACGGACGACGGCCGCACCGACCTCGGCTGGTTCGCGTCGGCCGAGGCGCTCGGGGACGAGGTCGTCACCGCGGTCGCGCCGGGCGGCGGTGCGCAGCTCACCCTGGTGAACCCGACGCGGTCGGACGCGACGGTGACCGTCCGCTCGGGGGACCGGACCCGGGACGTGGACGTGGCGTCGGGCGCGACGGCGACCGTGGGCGTGCCGGTCTCGAGCCAGCTGGTCCTCACGGGTGCCGAGGGGATCGTGGCCGGGGTCAGCTACGACGCGGACGACGGCGTCGCCGGGTTCCCGGTCCGGCCGGCGACGGATGTCTCGACCCCGCTGCGGGTCTACCCCTGATCGCGGCCCCGGATCCGGCGCCACGTCGGGGCCGGCGCTTCGCCCCGGCCGCCCGGGTTCACCAGTGCCGGTAGCGGTCGGGAGCCAGGTCCCACGGGTCCTTGTCGAGCAACTCGCCGACCGCGCGGAAGACGGCCGTCTCGACGATGACCCGGCGGTCGGTGTCGTCCTTCTCGGGGCTCCGCGTCACCCGCTCCACGGGGATCCGGAAGAGCGTCACCCGGCGCTCGTCCCGGTCCACGCGCCAGCGCGGCAGCCGGTCGGGGAGCGTCTGGTCCGTCGGCATGTCCGCGACCTGGAACACGACGCCCGCGAGCTCGTCCGGCCAGAGGCCGACCAGGTAGTGGGCGGTGTCCCCGACGATCCGGTCGAAGGTCTCGGCACGGGTGATCACAGGCGCGAGGTCCGGTCCGGTCACGCTCGACCGGCCGCCGCGGCCGTGCCGGGAACGGCCCCTGGCGCGGTCGACGGGGGTGACGAGACGAGGCTTCCGGCGCATCCCGCCATGGTACGCGGCGGGGGTGCGTCCCCTCGCGGCGCACGACCCCTGCGGGGCGACCGGTAGGGTCGGTGCCGGTATGGACGTACGGATCTGCAGCAAGGTCGCCTGTGGCGCGAGCGCGTCGGCGACCCTGACGTACGACTACGCCGACTCCATGGTCGTCGTCGGTCCGTTGTCGACACGGGTCGAACCGCACGGGTACGACCTGTGCGCGCGGCACGCGGCCCGCCTGCGGGTCCCTCGTGGCTGGGACGTCGTGCGTCGCGAGCCGCTCCGGCGCGACGCCGACCGACCCGCAGCCGCACCGGAGGGCACGGGCGCGTCCTGATCGGTCGTGCGCCGTCGTCTCCCGGTGCCCGCGGGTCCCGCCGTGCCAGACTGACGACATGTCGACCGAGACCAGCACCGCCGCACCGTTCCGCGTCGCCGACCTCGCCCTCGCCGAGGCGGGCCGACACCAGGTCCGACTCGCCGAGAACGAGATGCCGGGCCTGATGTCCCTGCGCGAGGAGTTCGGCGCCGCACAGCCGCTCGCCGGTGCGCGCATCGCTGGTTCGCTGCACATGACGGTCCAGACCGCCGTGCTCATCGAGACCCTGGTCGCCCTCGGCGCGCGGGTCCGCTGGGCGAGCTGCAACATCTTCTCGACGCAGGACGAAGCGGCGGCCGCCGTCGTGGTCGGGCCGACGGGGACGCCGGACGCACCTGCCGGCGTGCCCGTCTTCGCGTGGAAGGGCGAGACACTCGACGAGTACTGGTGGTGCACCGACCGGATCTTCGACTGGTCGTCCGAGGCGGCGGAGGCGGGCGCGGACTGGGCAGGTCCGAACCTGATCCTCGACGACGGCGGGGACGCCACCATGCTGCTGCACACCGGGGCGGACGCCGAGGCCGCGGGCAGTGTCCCGGAGGCCGGGGCGGACGCGAGCGCGGAGTGGCGGATCGTGCTGTCGACGGTCGCCGCGTCCCTCGAGCGGTCGAGCGACCGGTGGACCCGGATCGCCGCCGAGGTCGAGGGGGTCACGGAGGAGACCACCACGGGGGTGCACCGCCTGTACGAGCTGGCGCGGAAGGGGGAGCTGCGGTTCCCGGCGATCAACGTGAACGACTCGGTCACGAAGTCGAAGTTCGACAACAAGTACGGCATCCGTCACTCGCTGCCCGACGGGCTGAACCGGGCGACGGACGTGCTCATCGGCGGCAAGGTCGCGTTCGTGGTCGGGTACGGCGACGTCGGCAAGGGCGCCGCCGAGGCGCTCCGCGGCCAGGGCGCCCGGGTGGTCGTGTCCGAGGTGGACCCGATCTGCGCGCTGCAGGCCGCGATGGACGGCTACCAGGTCGCCCGGCTCGCGGACGTCGCGGACCAGGTCGACATCGTGGTCACCTGCACGGGCAACGTGGGGGTCGTGGGGGTCGACGAGATGCTCGCGCTGCAGCACCTGGCGGTCGTCGCGAACGTCGGACACTTCGACAACGAGATCGACATGGCGGGGCTCGAGGCGTTGCCCGGTGTCGAGAAGATCGAGATCAAGCCGCAGGTGCACGAGTGGCGTCTGCCGAACGGGCGCTCGATCCTCGTGCTCAGCGAGGGACGCCTGATGAACCTCGGCAACGCGACTGGGCACCCCTCGTTCGTGATGAGCAACTCGTTCACCAACCAGGTGCTGGCCCAGATCGAGCTGCACACCCGCCGTTCGGAGTACCCGACGGGCGTGTACGTGCTCCCGAAGCACCTCGACGAGAAGGTCGCGCGCCTGCACCTCGGTGCGCTCGGCGTGCAGCTGACCGAGCTCCGACCGGAGCAGGCGGCGTACATCGGCGTCCCCGTCGAGGGTCCCTACAAGCCCGACCACTACCGCTACTGACGACGCACGGCGACCGCCGCGCGGTGCGCCGCTCGTCGTGTCAGCGCGGGAAGCCCGGCGGTCGCGCCCCGGCGACCGCGGCGGCACCGTCGAGCAGCGCCGCCCTCGCGCGCAGCGCCCGCACGTCGCGCTCCCGCCGCACGGCGACCACCCCGGCCAGGAACACCTCGGGGTGGACGTCGGGCACCGGGTGGGCGTACTCGGCGACGGCCGCCGCGAGCGTCCGTGCCGTGGCCTCCCGCGCCTCCGGTCGCAGGTCGGCGACGGACCGGAAGAACGCGCCGAGACGGTCCTCGAGCCGCTGGGGCAGGGCCGACACGTCCGCCACGGCCGCCCACGGCACGAGCTCGACCGGCAGGAGCACCTGCACGTCCCGCCGGCGGGCACCGCGCTCGTGCTGCACGAAGGTCCCGGCGAGCAGGTCGCCGAGCCGCCGCGGCCGCGAGCCGAACAACGCGACGACGAAGGCCACGGAGCCCAGGGTGGACCAGAGCTCGAGCAGCCCGACGAGCGCGCGGGTGAACGCGTGTCGGAAGCCGATCGCTCCACCGTCCAGTCGCACGACGCGGGTCCCGGCGGCGTACCGTCCGACGCTCTTGCCCCGCGTGACGGTCTCGACACCGGCGGGGACGAGCACGAGCACCGTGACCCCGGCCCCGATGCCCAGGGGCAGGAGCCACACGGGGTCAGCGCCGGTCGGCCACACCCGCGAGACCCCGAACAGCAGCATGACGAGCAGCGTCACGAGGCACGCACCGTCGAGCAGCGCCGCCGCGAGCCGCAGCGCGATGCCCGCCGGCTGCACGTCGAGTGCGACGGCCTCACCGACGACGAGCTCGTCGGCGCTCTCGTCGAGCGCACCGCCGAAACGGGCGTCGGACAGGTCCCGTGGCACGCGCGTCTTCCCCATGGGATCATTCTGTCGTGAGCGGGTCCCCGTGGGGACCCGGAGCGCACGATCGGGGGAGTCACGTGGACCTTGAGGCCTACAGCGCGGTGCACGGCGGTCGCTGGGACGAGGTCGACCGGCTCGCCCGCGCGCGGCACGTGTCCGGTGCCGACGCGGACCGGCTGGTCAGCGGCTACCAGGAGGTCGCGACCGACCTCGCCCGTGTCCGCGGCGTCGCACCGGCCTCGACGGTGGGCGACCGCCTCTCCCGCACGGTCTTCCGCGCCCGGCTCCGGTTCACGGGCACCCCGGTGGACCCGCTGGCCGCCGTGGCGACGTTCTCCACCCGGCAGCTCCCGGCGGCGCTGTACCGGATCCGCTGGGCGACGCTGTGGGTGGCGGCGGCGACGGTCGCGATCGCGGCGATCGTCGCGGTCTGGATCGCCGCGACCCCCGGTGCGGTGGCCACCTTCGGGACGCCCGAGGCCCTGCGGCAGTACGCGACGGAGGACTTCCAGGCGTACTACTCCGACCACGGTCTGGGGGCCTTCACCGCCCAGGTGTGGTCGAACAACGCGTTCATCGCCGCGCGCATGGTGGCGTTCGGCATCACGGGCCTCTACGTCCCGCTGTCGATCGTGCAGAACGCGGTGAGCCTCGGCGTCTCCGCCGCGATCATGCACTCGCAGGGCCGCCTCGGCGACTTCTTCCTCTGGATCGCCCCGCACGGCCAGCTCGAGCTGTACTCGGTGTTCCTCGCCGGCGCGGCGGGCCTGATGATCTTCTGGTCCTGGATCGCCCCCGGCGCGCGCACGCGATCGCAGGCGCTGGCCGAGGACGGCCGCGCGCTCCTCACGGTCGCGGTCGGTCTCGTGCTCACGCTGCTGCTGTCCGGCCTGGTCGAGGGCGTCGTGACCCGCCAGGACTGGCCGTGGCCGGTCAAGATCGGCATCGGGACCGTCGCGCTCGCCGCGGTGCTCTGGTACCAGTGGGTGCTCGGCGGTCGCGCGTACCGCGCGGGTGAGCGCGGTGACGTCGAGGAGTTCGAGCGCGGCGCGACCGCGCTCACCGCCGGCTGACGCCGCCCGTCGACCGTCCGGTCAGAGCCGCCCCGCGGCCTTGGCTCGGATGTACGCGTCGGCGACGGCTGGTGGCACGGCCGCCGGACCGCCCCGGACGACCTCGGCGCCGGCGCGGCGGGCCACGTCCCCGACGCCCTCGGCGTCGAGCAGGGTCCGTTCCGCCGCCGCCCGCCGGTAGACGTCGCCCCCGGCACCCGATCCGGACAGGAGGCGCGACACCGGCCCGTCCCGCCGCTCCGGTGCGTCGCCGGCCGGGTCCAGGGCGCCGCTCGCCATCCGCGCGACGGCCGGGTCCGCGATGCTCGTGACGACGACCGAGTGCCGCCGGGTGAGCCGGGGGAGGACCGCGAGCAGGTCGGCCGAGGCGCCGACCGAGTCGAGACTCGACAGGAGCACGACGAACGCGCGCGACGTCGTCACGGAGTCGACGACGGCCGGGACCGCCGACCAGTCCGTCGCCGCGAGCCCGGGCTCCGTGAGTGCGAGCCGTTCGCCGAAGCGCCGGACGACGTCGTTCCGCGTGGCGCCGTGCACACGGTCCCGCACGGTGTCGTCGAGCACGACCAGGTCGACCCGGTCGCCGGCAGCGGCGGCGAGGGCGCCGAGCAGCAGCGCGGACTCGATGAACGTGTCGAGACGGGGTTCGTCGTCGACCCGACCGGCGCCGGCACGTCCGGCGTCGACGACGACGACCACCCGGCGGTCGCGCTCCGGGCGCCAGGTCCGCACGACCAGGTCCTGCCGGCGGGCGGTGGCGCGCCAGTCGATCGACCGGACGTCGTCACCGCGCACGTAGTCGCGGAGGGAGTCGAACTCCGTGCCGTGCCCACGCAGCTGCAGCGTGGTCTCGCCGTCCAGCTCGCGGAGCCGGGCGAGCCGCGAGGGCAGGTGCCGACGCGACCGGAACGGCGGTGTGACGACCAGTTCGCCGGGTGCGGGGAGGACACGCTGCCGTGCGGCGAGGCCGAGCGGCCCGAAGGCGCGGACGGCCACTCCCGCGGTGGCCCGTCGACCGCGGCGGAACGGCGCGAACCGCATTCGGGCGGTCCGGCGCTCGCCGGCGGGCACGGTCGCCCGGATCCGGCGCGGCGCGTGACCGGCCGACGGCTCCCACATGTCCCGCACCACGGCGCGCAGGGCCCGGCGTCCGTCGTTGACGAGGACGAGCGTGCCCTCGGTGGTGCTCCCGCGGCGTGCGAGCCGCGGCATGCGCCGTTCGACCCGGACACCGCGCGGGTCGGCAGCGAGCAGGACGTCGAGCCCGGCGGCGAGCACCACGACGGCGTCCCATGCCACGCCGGCCCAGGCGCTGCCCAGCAGCACGGTGGGGACGATCGCGACAGCCAGGAGTGCGACGAACCGGCCGGAGACCGCCACTAGAAGGGCACCCGGACCTGCTCGACGACCTGCTGCAGCACCCCGTCGGCGCCGACGCCCTCGAGCTCGGCGTCCGCGGCGACCCGGAGCCGGTGCCGCCAGACCGGCAGCAGCATCGCCTGCACGTGATCCGGCGTGATCGCGTCGTACCCGGTGAGCCACGCCCAGGCCTTCGCGGCGGCGAGGAGCGCCGTGGCACCGCGCGGGCTCACCCCGACGCGGACCGACGGTGCCTGCCGGGTGGCGCGGGCGAGGTCGACCACGTACGCCAGGACGTCGTCGCGCGCGCCGACGGCCCGGACGGCTCGCTGGGCGGCGAGGACCTCGTCCACGCCGAGCACCGGCTGCACCCCGGCGGACCGGACGTCCCGGGGGACGAACCCGTCCGCGTGTCGGCGGAGCACCTGCCACTCGACGTCCCGCGGCGGCACGTCGAGCGTGAGCTTCATGAGGAAGCGGTCGAGCTGGGCCTCCGGCAGCGTGTAGGTGCCCTCGAACTCGATCGGGTTCATCGTCGCCGCGACGAAGAACGGATCGGGCAGCGCACGGGCCTGGCCGTCGACGCTCACCTGGCGCTCCTCCATGGCCTCGAGCAGGGCGGACTGCGTCTTCGGCGGCGTCCGGTTGACCTCGTCGGCGAGCAGCACGTTCGTGAACACCGGGCCCTCACGGAACGGGAAGGTGCCGGTGGAGGCGTCGAACACGAGCGAGCCGGTCACGTCGCCGGGCATCAGGTCGGGGGTGAACTGGATGCGCTTCGTGTCGAGCGACATCGCTGCGGCGACGCTCCGGACGAGCAGCGTCTTCGCGACACCGGGGACGCCCTCGAGCAGGACGTGGCCCTGGGCGAGGATGCCGACGATCATGCCCGACACCGCGCCCTCCTGTCCGACGACGGCCTTGCCGACCTCGGCGCGGAGCCGTCCGAACGCGGCCCGCAGCGGGTCGGGGGCGACGGCCGCCGGTGTCGTGGCCGCGCGGGTGGTGTCCGTCGGGGTCGTCTCCGTCGGGGTGTGGGCGGGTGACGGATCGGTCACGGTCGTGCTCCTCGTCGGTTGCGGTGGGACGTGCGGGTGTCGGTGGTGCGCGGGACCGGCTCGCCGGTCGCCGTGCGGACGGCGCGCTCGAGTCCGTCGACCGCAGCGGCGCCGTCGACGAGCGCGCGGTCGTCGGTGGTCGGGCCGCCCACGAGGACGGCGCCGACCGCGGCGTCGGAGCGACCGGTGGCGCGGGCCGCTGCGCGGACGACCTCGTCGACGTGGGCACCGCGGGGGAGCCCGAGGCGTCGTCCGATCCGGCGGAGCGCTGCGAGCCGCAGGGTGTCCAACGCGTGCGTGCGGTCACGGGTCCTGGCGTAGAGCCGTGCGCGGCCCTCGGTGGTCTCCGAGGCACGGACGACGACGGGCATCCGCTCGACGACGAGGGGCCCGAGGCGGCGGCCGCGCCAGACACCTGCGGCGACCGCGACGAGCGCGAGCAGCAGCAGCGCGCCGGGCACCCACGGCGGGGCGAGTGACCCGATCGTGGGAGCAGCGTCCGGCGAGGACGGCTCCGGGGTGTACCAGACGAGCCGGTCGCCGGACCCGAGCAGGTCGAGTGCGAAGGCGGCGTTCCCCGCGGTCGTGATCGTGTCGTTGCGGAACGCGGCGATCGTGCCCACGAGGGTGACGTCCCCACCCGGGGTGGCGGTGCGCACGATCCCGGCGACGCGGTCGTCACCGCTGCCGGTCTGCGCGCAGAGGTCGGTGTCCGGCGGGACCGTTCCGCGCTCCGGCGGACCGTAGCCCTGTCCGGTCACGGTGACGCGTTCCGCGGCGGCCGCTGCCGGCACGGCGCAACCCGTGGTGGACACGGTGTCGTCGCCGAGGACCGGGCCGGTGGCGACGACGTCGAGACCGAGCGCGTCGAGCGCAGCGGCGTCCGTCGACAGCAGGACGACGTGCGCGGCGGACCGGCCGAGGCGCCGGGCGACCGCGGCGTCGAGCGCACCGGCCGAGTCGTCGACGAGCACGGTGGCGTCGCGGAGGCCGTCGGCGTCGAGCTCGTCCACGCGGTCGACCACCTCGACCCGCGTGCCCTGCTCCGTGAGCACCCGCACGAGCGCCTGCGCACCGCTCGCCGTCGCCGATCGCGGGTCGAGCGGTTCGCTCGTGGGCCCGGAGGACGACTGCACCGCCGCCGTGAGCCCGGCGAGCAGCAGCCCGACGAGGACGATGACGACCCAGAAGGCCACCCGGCCCGTGCGCCCGGTGCCGCGGTCCACGGGCGCGGGGACCGTCGTGACGGTCACCTCGGCACCGCCGGCGCCGCGGGGCGCGCGGTGCGCACGGCGGCCTCGGTGTCGAGGACCGCGCGCGCGGTGGGCTCGTCGGCGTCGACGCCGAGGTACCGCACGTCGTCGAACGACCGCGCCGCCTGCTCGATCCGCTCCGCCCGGTCCGGGAACCACGGCGCCGCGCGGCCCGCGACGGACCGCGCTGTCGCCCCCGGCACCTCGCGCACGAGGTCGCGTTCGCCGAGCCCGCGCGCGAGGGCCCGGTAGCCGTCGAGCACCGCCGCGGACCAGTCGCCCGCGCGCAGGGCGGCCCGGGCGGCGTCGCCGAGCTCGCGTGCGGAGCGCAGGTCGTCGTCGTCGAACACGCTCCCGTCGTCCGATCGCGCGGTGCGGGACCGCCGACGGGGCAGCCCTCGGGCGACGACCACCAGCACCACGACGGCCAGGAGCACGACGACGGCGATCCAGAGCACGGACTGCCCGAGCGCGGGGGAGTCGAGACCGCCCGGCCGGAAGGACCCGAGCCACTCGAGCAGGTGCCGCGAGGCCCGGTCCCACCAGGTCGCACGGGCGCCGTCGTAGTCGGAGCGCTCGAGTTCGCGTTCCAGCAGCCGACGCGCCTCGTCCGGACCGAGCGTCACGAGCCGCCCGGCCACTGCTGGTCCGGTCGCTGCGGCGCATCCGGCCACGGCGCTCCCGGCGCCGGCGGCGACCACTGCTGTGGGGCCCCCTGCTGGCCCGGCCACGGCTGCCCGGGCCACGGCTGCCCGGGCCACTGCTGGCCGGGGCCCTGCTGCCCGGGGCCCTGCTGCCCGGGCCACGGCGCTCGCCCGACGACCGGTGCCGGCGCGAACGGGTCCGCCGGCTGCCCGGTCTCGAGGTGCGCCGCGATCCGCTGGTCGAGCGCCTCGGTGCGGATGCGGCGGTCGATGGCGAGGAACGTCAGCACCGATGCGCTCAGCACGTCGGTGAGGCACTGCACGGCGATCGCCAGGAGCGCCCCGAGGACGATCGCCACGACGGCTCCCACGCCGACGCCGGAGGCGGCACCGGTCTGGCCGAGCGGGTCGAAGGTCCCGACGGCCAGGAGCGTCCCGAAGGTGAGCGGGACCGAGGCGACGGACCCGGCGACGCCGAAGGCGACCGTCACGAGCAGCATGATGCCGAAGGTGCGCCAGAACGCGCCGCGGGTGAGCCGCCACGACTGCGCGGCGGCGGAGAAGACGCCCCGCCCCTCGAGCACGATCGTCGGCACGGTGAACGCGAACTTCGTCACCAACCAGGCGATCACGACCACGGCGCCGAGGGCGAGCAGGAAGAAGGCGCCGACGAACCCGCCGATGCCGGCGCGTCCCGCCGCCAGGCCTCCTGCGATGCCGACGGCGAGCCCGCCGAACACCGCTGCGAGGACGACGCCGGCGACGAGCTGCAGCAGGATCCACGCGACGACCGACCACCGGCGACCGGCGAGGAGCGACCAGAGCCCGCGGAAGCTCGCGCGCCGACCGAGCACGCGCTGCCCGGTGTCCGCCGCGACCGGCGCGACGAGGAACGCCCGGCCCAGGTACGCCAGGAAGGGCAGGCCGGCGGAGAGCACGAGGAAGAGCGTGACGGTGCCGGCGAGGACGTCGTCCGCTCCGCTGCCGCCGGCGTCGACCGCCGAGGTCATCCGCGTCTGCAGGGACTGCTGGCCGAAGGTGCTCGCCAGGGTCGCGAGGAGTCCGAGCACACCGCTCAGCAGCAGGCTCCAGAGCAGCAGGACGCGTGGGTTCCGGCGGAACACGGTGAACGCGCCGGCGAGCACGTCCCCGAAGCCGAGCGGCCGGAGCGGGACGGCCGGTCGCTGCACCGGCGGCCGCTGCTGCCCGTGGCCGGGGCCGCCCGGGCCCTGCCACGGCCGCCCCTGCTCTCCGGACCAGGGCTGCTGTCCGGGCCACGGCTGCTGTCCAGGGTCGGCCTGCCGGCCCGGCCACGCCTGCTGACCCGACCACCCGCCGGGCGCGGGCTGCCCGGCACCGTGGGACGGGCCTCCCGTCCGGTCGTCGCCCCCACCGGAACCCGGAACCTGCCAGTCGGACATCGCCGCCCCCTCGTCGTGCACCCGTCGCGCAGCGGAACGCGCGACCGATCCCATCATGTCGCAAGAACCCCGCTCGACGGGTGCTCGGCTATCGTGACCGTGGGTGCCGGTCCGGCACCACCGCCCGCCACACGGAGCCCACGCACATGACACCGCGCATCCTCGTCGTCGACGACGACCAGGCCCTCGCCGAGATGATCGGCATCGTCCTCCGTTCCGAGGGCTACGAGCCGGAGTTCAGTGCCGACGGCAACGACGCCGTCGAGACGTTCCACGACACGAAGCCCGACCTGGTGCTCCTCGACGTGATGCTGCCCGGCATCGACGGCATCGAGGTCTGCAAGCGCATCCGTGCCGAGAGCGGCACGCCGATCATCATGCTGACGGCGAAGGGCGACACCGCCGACGTCGTCGCCGGTCTCGAGAACGGTGCCGACGACTACGTCGTGAAGCCCTTCAACCCGAAGGAGCTGGTCGCGCGGATCAAGACCCGGCTGCGCCCCACCGCCGGGGGCGACGCCTCGGTGCTCCACGCCGGGGACCTGACCGTCGACGTCGCCGCGCACGAGGTCCGCCGGGGCGACACGGTCATCGCGCTCACCCCGCTCGAGTTCGACCTGCTCCGGGCGCTCGCCGAGAAGCCCAACCAGGTGTTCACGCGCGAGATGCTGCTCGACCAGGTGTGGGGCTACCACTACAAGGCGGACACCCGTCTGGTGAACGTCCACGTGCAGCGGTTGCGCGCGAAGATCGAGCACGACCCGGACAACCCGCGGATCGTGACCACCGTGCGCGGCGTCGGCTACCGGGCCGGAGGAGCCTGAGCACCGTGCCGCCGGGTGGCACGGGCGGCCACCCGGCGCCGCGACCGGCCGGGCGGGACCCCTTCGGACGCGGGCGTGCCGCCCGCCTCCGCCGCCGCCTCCGTCGCTGGGCGCGCCGCGGCTGGTACGCCGTCGCCTGGTTGTGGCGACGGTCCCTCATGGTGCGGTCGGTCGCGATCACGGTGGCGACGAGCGGCCTGGCCGTGGTGATCATCGGCACCGCGGTCATGATCAGCATCTCGAACAACGTCTACGCGCAGCGTCGCGACCAGATCGAGGCGGAGTCCGCGCGGGCGACCGTCGTCGCGCAGGGCATCTTCGACGCCGCGACGGAGGCCGAGGACAACAACCAGACCGAGCTCGAGACACTGCAGAGCGAGGCACAGGAAGCGATCCTGTCGAACACCACCAGCCCCGGCGGGACGAGCATCGCGATCGAACGCACGCCGGGACAGTCGAGTCCGCAGACCCTGCAGAACCTGGCGAGCTCCGGGTTCCCGGACGCGGTCATCACCGACGCGCTCCGACGCGAGGTCGCGAAGGACACCGGGCGGCTCAGCCTGCAGCCGGTCCAGCTCGAGGACGGCGGTCGGCGGGAGCCCGGTCTCGCCGTCGGATCGGTGCTGCACATCCCGAGCGCCGGCCAGTACGAGCTCTACATCGTCTACGACCTGGCGGACTCGCAGCAGACCCTCGACTTCGTGTCGCAGACCCTGTCGATCGGTGGCGTCGCGCTCATCGTGCTCATCGCCCTGGTCACGTCGCTCGTGGTGCGCCTCGTCGTCGTGCCGATCCGCGGTGCCGCCGAGACGAGCCGCAAGATCGCGGCCGGTCGACTCGACGAGCGCATCCCCGTCCGCGGGCACGACGACATCGCGATCCTGGCGCGCAGCTTCAACGACATGGCCGACGCGGTCAGCCGGCAGATCACGCAGCTCGCCGAGCTCTCCCGCGTGCAGCAGCGCTTCGTCTCCGACGTCTCGCACGAGCTGCGCACGCCGCTCACGACGATCCGGCTGGCCGGCGACGTGCTCTACGACGCGCGGCACGCGTTCGAGCCCTCGGTCGGCCGCTCCGCCGAGCTCCTGCACGCGCAGGTCGAACGGTTCGAGCTGCTGCTCGCGGACCTCCTCGAGATCTCCCGCTACGATGCGCAGGCCGTCCAGCTCGACACCGAGCCCGTCGTGCCGGCCTCCCTCGCGGCGGACATCGTCGAGGAGTTCCGACCCCTCGCCGAACGCGCGTCCATCGACCTGCAGCTCGCGACCCCCGGCGGGCACACGACGATGCAGCTCGACGCGAAGCGCATCCGGAGGATCCTCCGGAACCTCGTCGGCAACGCCATCGAGCACGGCGATGCGAAGCCGGTGCAGGTCGTCGTCGACAGTGACGCGCGCTCCGTGGCGATCGCAGTCCGTGACCAGGGGGTCGGCATGCCGCCCGAGGACGCCGCCCGCGTGTTCGACCGCTTCTGGCGGGCGGATCCGAGCCGCAAGCGCACCATCGGTGGGACCGGTCTGGGCCTCGCGATCTCGCTCGGTGACGCGAACCTGCACGGCGGCCGCATCGACGTGTGGTCCCGGCAGGGCGAGGGCTCCACGTTCGTGCTGACCCTGCCCCGCGGCGAATCGCTCGGCACCGCCACCTCCGCCATCCCGCTGCCCGAGCTCGACGAGTCGTACGACGGTCCCCGTGCCGTCAGGGAGGACCGCTGATGCGCACGAGACTCCGCACCGCCGTCGCGACGGCACTCGCCGCCCTCACCGTCGTCGCGCTCACCGCGTGCGCCGCGATCCCCACCGGCGGTGGCGTGCGCACCGGGCAGTCGATCAAGGACGAGTCGATCTCCGGGTTCGACTACCGTCCGGACAGCCCGGTGGCCGGAGCCGACCAGACCGCCGTCCTGCGCGGCTTCGTCGCGGCCGGCACCGGTGCACAGGACGACTACGGCATCGCGCGCGAGTTCCTCGCGAAGGACTTCGCCGACGAGTGGAACCCGCGTCGCGGTGTCACCGTGCTGCAGTCGAGCGGAGCGGTCGAACGGGTCGCCGACCGTGAGCTCACCTACACGCTCACCGCCAGCGCCACGGTCGACGCCGACGGTGAGTACACGCAGGCGGTGCGTCCGACCACCTCCACCCTGACCTTCCAGTTCGTCCGCGAGGACGGCGAGTGGCGCATCGCCTACGCGCCGGACGGCATCATCCTCACCCCGGTGAGCTTCGAACGGATGTTCCAGCAGCACGCGCTGTACTTCTTCGACCCCACGCACCGCTACCTCGTCCCCGACGAACGGTGGTTCCTCGCCCGCTCCTCGACGAGCACGCGCATCGCCAGCGCGCTGCTCGCCGGCCCGTCCGGGTGGCTCGAGGGAGCGGTCGTCTCCGCGTTCCCCGAGGGCACGCAGCTCTCGCTCAACACCGTGACGATCGAGGACGGCACCGCACAGGTCGACCTGACCAGCGACGCCCTCCGCGCGAGCGACGACGACAAGGCGCGCATGCGCGAGCAACTGCTGCGGTCGCTGGCCTCCGTCGCGTCCGTCTCGTCGGTCGACATCACCATCGAGGGCGCGACCTTCGCCCGACCCGAGCAGGGCGGCGCCCAGGCGAAGACGAACCCGGACGTGGACCCGCGCCCGCTCGTCGAACGCGACGACCAGGTCGGCTACGCGTCGACCAACGGCAAGGTGGCCGCGCTGGGGGACGGCGCGAGCGCGACGATCGCCTCGCTCGACCCGTCCGCGTTCTCGGTCTCCGCGTCCGGCACCGTCGCCGCCGTGGGGAACGACAGCGGTGTCGTCGTGGTGCGCGGTCGGGACGCCCTGCGCATCGACGCGACCGAGGGACTGATCGCACCGTCCATCGACGACCGCGGCTTCGTCTGGGTCGCACGCGGCAGCGACACCGGGCTCGTCACGGCGTACGGGCTCGGTGGCGATCCGCACCAGGTGCGCACCACCCTGCCCAGCGGTGAGCTGGTCTCGTTCCAGGTCTCGCGGGACTCCACCCGGGCGCTCGCGCTCCTGCGCACCGCGGACGGGCCGGCCCTGTACGTCATGGCGATCACGCGGGAGGCCGACGGCACGCCGACCCGTCTCGGACCGCCCGTCCGGGTCCAGGCCGCTTCGGGGACGGCGGTCGGCGCGGCGTGGGTGAACGACAGCGACGTCGTGTCCGTCGGCCGGGTCGACGCCGACACCGAGGTGGTCCGCTCGACGGTCGGTGGACAGTCGACGCCCCTGCCGACCCCGGACGGCACCGCGACGGCCGTCACCGGTGGCAGCGGGGCGTCGATCCTGCTCCGTGCGTCCGACGGGAGGGTGCTGCAGTCGACGGGCGGTCGCTGGGACACGACGGGCGTCTCGGCGGACGTGCTGGGCACGCAGCGCTGAGGGGACGGGCTCCGGCCCGGGACCACTCGTGCCTGCCCAGCGGGCCCGAGCGCTCGCCCGGTACTCCCCGTCCCTGCACAGGTGGTCCGACCGGGAGGCCCGTCCACCGTCCGTCGCGACGCCCGCCCGGACGCGCGGTCGGCCCCGATCATCGGAGCGTGACGAATCCACCGACCCCCGACGCCGACCAGCCCGGCCGTCCCCGATCCGCCGGCACGCCGCGTCCTGCCGGCACGCCGCGTCCTGACGGCACGCCCTGGCGGGACGCACTGTCCGCGGTGCTCGGGCTCGTGCTGCCGGTCGCCTGCGTCGGGTGCGGCCGTCCGGACCGCCCGGTCTGCGCGTCCTGCCGGTCGGAGCTGGACGCGCGGCCGGTCCGACGCCGCCTCGTCGCCGGCGTCCGACTCGATGCGGCCTTCGCGTACGAGGGCCTGGTCCGTGCTCTCGTCCTCGAGCTCAAGCTCCGGAACCGCACCGATCTCGCGCCGGCGCTCGCCGCCCGGTTCGGTGCGCTCGTCCGCGGGGCGCTCGACGAAGCCCCGGGAGCGCTGCTCGTCCGGGTGCCGGCGTCGCGTGCCGGTGCGCGGCGACGGGGGTTCGACCCGGTCGTGCTGCTGCTGCGACGGTCCCGCGTGGGCTGGCCGTGGCATGCGTCGTCGCGGTCTGCCGCGGCGCGTGCGTCCCTCCGGCGCGGACGACCACCGGGACCACGACCGGACGCGACCCGGAGCTCCCGGACCGGCACGCGCCCCTCGGCGCGACACGGTCAGAAGGAGCGCGGCGCCCTCGAACGCGTCGAGGCGACGGTCGGCACGCTCCGCGCCTCCGGGGTCGCCGGCCGCGACGTGGTGCTCGTCGACGACGTCGTGACGACGGGCGTCACGATGGCCGAGGCCGTCCGCGCCGTGCGTGCCGCCGGCGGCCGGGTGGTGCGGTGCGTGGCGCTCGCCGAGGTCGAGGAGTGAACCGGCAGGGGCGCCTGCACGGACGGCCGGTGACGCCTGGGTGTCCGGTGGGTGTCCGCGACGACCAGCCGACGCGTGGTGACGCCGCTCGGGCAGGGGGTCTAGCCTCGCGGCAAGGCGTCCGGGATCGCCGGATGGAGGCGACGCGCCGAAGTACGGATGGGAGCCGCCACATGGACGTGACGATCACGGGCCGGAACGTCGGGGTCACCGATCGATTCCGCACCTACGTCGAACAGAAGTCCGAGAAGATCGACGTGCTCGCCGACCGCGCCCTCGCATTCGAGGTGCGCCTCAGCCGCCACAACGAGAAGTCCGGCGGCGCCCAGGGCGAGGACCGCGTCGAGCTCACCCTGATCGGCCCCGGGCCCCTCGTACGGGCCGAGTCCGCGGCGTCGGACAAGTACGCCGCCTTCGACCTCGCGTTCGCGCGGATCACCGAGCGCCTGCGACGAGCGCGCGACCGGCGCAAGGTGCACCGCGGTCGCCACCGTCCGACCTCCGTCGCCGAGGCGGCCGGCACGGGCTTCGAGCACATGGACGTCACACCGGCCGACGGCCGGCTGATCGAGACCGTGGCGACCGGAGCGGTCCCGGTCGTCGAGGAGCAGCACGACGAGGACACCGAGGTCTACTCGCCGGTGGTGATCCGTCACAAGGTCTTCAACGAGGCGCCGATGACCGTCGACGACGCGCTCTACCGGATGGAGCTCGTCGGGCACGACTTCTACCTCTTCGTCGACGCCGAGACCCGACGTCCGAGCGTCGTGTACCGCCGCAAGGGGTGGGACTACGGCGTGATCGGCATCGAGGACGCCGTCGGTGGGTCGAGCGCCGCGACGACGGAGGACGCCGAGGCCTCCCGGTCCGGGGCCATCGCCTAGTCGCGAGAGCACCCGGGAGCGGGTGTGCGCGGTCCCGACCGGTCCGCGCACACCCGCTCCGCTCCCAGCGGGGGGTTCCGACAGGTTGCTAGCATGACTGGCTGTTCGGATCGCGCAGGTCGCGCGCGACGACCCCGTAAGGAGCTCACGTGGCAAACGTGCTGGAGAAGGTCCTCCGCATCGGCGAAGGACGCACCCTCCGTCGGCTGAAGGCGTACGCCTCGGCCATCAACGACCTCGAGGACGACTTCGCGAGCCTCACGGACGAGGAGCTCCAGGACGAGACGAAGGAGCTCCGCGAGCGCTACGCCAACGGGGAGTCCCTCGACGACCTCCTGCCGGAGGCGTTCGCGGCGGTCCGCGAGGCCGCCAAGCGCACCCTCGGCATGCGGCACTTCGACGTCCAGCTCATGGGCGGCGCGGCCCTCCACCTCGGCAACATCGCCGAGATGAAGACCGGTGAGGGCAAGACCCTCGTCGCGACGACCGCCGCGTACCTCAACGCGATCCCGTCCCGCGGTGTGCACGTCATCACCGTCAACGACTTCCTCGCGTCGTACCAGTCCGAGATCATGGGCCGCGTCTTCCGCGCCCTCGGCATGACGACCGGCTGCATCATCGCGAACCAGTCCCCGGCCGAGCGTCGGGAGCAGTACGCCGCCGACATCACCTACGGCACGAACAACGAGTTCGGCTTCGACTACCTGCGCGACAACATGGCGTGGCAGGCCTCCGACATGGTGCAGCGCGGGCACTACTTCGCGATCGTGGACGAGGTCGACTCGATCCTGATCGACGAGGCCCGCACGCCGCTCATCATCTCGGGCCCGTCGTCGGGCGAGGCGAACCGCTGGTTCACCGAGTTCGCGTCGATCGCCACGCGCCTCATCCCCGGCGAGGACTACGAGGTCGACGAGAAGAAGCGCACCGTCGGCGTCCTCGAGCCCGGCATCGAGAAGGTCGAGGACTACCTCGGCATCGACAACCTGTACGAATCGGCGAACACCCCGCTCATCTCCTTCCTGAACAACTCGATCAAGGCCGTGGCCCTGTTCAAGAAGGACAAGGACTACGTCGTGATGAACGGCGAGGTGCTCATCGTCGACGAGCACACCGGCCGCATCCTCATGGGCCGTCGGTACAACGAGGGCATCCACCAGGCGATCGAGGCCAAGGAGGGCGTCGAGGTCAAGGCCGAGAACCAGACCCTCGCGACCGTCACGCTGCAGAACTACTTCCGCCTGTACCAGAAGCTCTCCGGCATGACCGGTACCGCCGAGACCGAAGCGGCCGAGTTCATGTCGACGTACAAGCTCGGCGTCGTCCCGATCCCGACCAACAAGCCGATGCAGCGCATCGACCAGACCGACCTCGTCTACAAGAACGAGAAGGCCAAGTTCGAGCAGGTCGCCGTCGACATCGCCGAGCGCCACGAGAAGGGCCAGCCGGTCCTCGTCGGCACCACCAGCGTCGAGAAGTCCGAGTACCTGTCGAAGCTCCTCGCCAAGAAGGGCGTGAAGCACGAGGTCCTCAACGCGAAGAACCACGCGCGTGAGGCCGCGATCGTCGCGCAGGCCGGTCGACTCGGTGCCGTCACGGTCGCCACGAACATGGCCGGCCGCGGTACCGACATCATGCTCGGCGGCAACTCCGAGTTCCTCGCCGTGCAGGAGATGCACGCCAAGGGCCTGTCCCCGACGGAGACGCCGGAGGAGTACGAGGCCGCGTGGGACGACGTCTTCGCCGAGATGAAGCGCACCGTCGAGGAAGAGGGCGACAAGGTCCGCGAGGCCGGCGGGCTCTACGTCCTCGGCACCGAGCGCCACGAGTCCCGACGCATCGACAACCAGCTGCGCGGTCGTTCCGGTCGTCAGGGCGACCCGGGCGAGAGCCGGTTCTACCTGTCGCTCACCGACGACCTCATGCGTCTGTTCAACTCCGGCGCCGCGGAGAGCCTGATGGGCCGCTCGAACGTGCCCGACGACATGGCGATCGAGAACAAGCTCGTCAGCCGTGCGATCCGCTCCGCCCAGGCGCAGGTCGAGGGTCGCAACGCCGAGATCCGCAAGAACGTCCTGAAGTACGACGACGTCCTGAACCGTCAGCGCGAGGCGATCTACAGCGACCGCCGACACATCCTCGAGGGCGACGACATCAACGACCGTGCGCAGTCGTTCCTCAAGGCCGTCATCGACGACGTCATCGACACCCACACGGGCGAGGGGTCTCCGGACGACTGGGACCTCGACGCCATGTGGACCGAGCTCGGCACGCTCTACCCGATCTCGATCTCGATCGACGAGGTGATCACCGAGGCCGGCTCGAAGGGCAAGGCGACCCGCGAGTTCCTGGGCCGCGAGATCCTGTCCGACGCCAAGCTCGCGTACCAGAAGCGCGAGGAGATGCTCGGCGAGGAGGCGATGCGCGAGCTCGAGCGTCGTGTCGTCCTCTCGGTGATCGACCGTCGCTGGCGCGACCACCTGTACGAGATGGACTACCTCAAGGACGGCATCGGCCTCCGCGCGATGGCGCAGCGCGACCCGCTGGTCGAGTACCAGCGCGAGGGCTACGCGCTCTTCCAGAGCATGATGGGCCAGATCCGCGAGGAGTCGGTCGGCTACCTGTTCAACCTCGAGGTCCAGGTGCAGTCGGACGGGGACAACGCCGTGATCGAGGCGAAGGGTCTCGGCGAGAACGAGGCCACCGGTCTCGAGTACTCGGCGCCGTCGATCGACGGCGAGGTCGAGGTCCGCGACGAGCGCGGCCGTCTCGAGCAGGCAGCCACGGCTCGCGCGCAGCGTGCGCAGGCCGAGGCGGAGGCCGAAGCGGCAGGTCCGGAGCAGGGTTCCGCGTTCGGCAGCGCGGCCACGGCCTCCGGTCAGGCAGCTGCCGGCAACCGCGCCGAGCGTCGCCAGGCCGCCAAGAAGGGCTGACACAGGCCGTCGGCCGCCCGGCGGGCGTGACCGGCAGCGGATGCTGCGATCCACGGACAGGAGGCGCGGTGCCATCGGGCACCGCGCCTCCTGTTGGTCCACCGCTCGGTCAGAGCACCCCGACGGTGGTGGCGCGCCACCGACCCTGTCGGAGTTCGAGCCGCAGGGCCACCGCCCGCGCGTGACTGCGGGTGTGCACGACCACCGCAGCCTCGGCGATGCCGGGCGCGGGGCGGCAGACCTGCACACTGCCGACCTGCAGCAGTGGTCGAGCGCGCGACCGTTCACCCAGTGCTCGCGCCCGCGCGGCGACGGCGGCGCGTTGCAGCAGGTGCCGCTGGACGTCCTCCGTGATCCAGCGTGCGATGCTGTCGACCTCGCGGCCGCCGGTGAGGACCTCGACCACACAGAGCCCGAGGGCGCGCGCGATCGTGGCGACGTCCGGCTGCACGTCGTCGTCTGCGCGCCGGTCTGCCGGTGCTGTCGGCTGTGCGGCGACGACGGCCGCTCCCGCCGCCGTGGTCACCTCGTCCGGCGCTCCGTCCGCCACACTGCCCGGCAGCACGGCGAACACGCGCGGTGTCGGGTCCGTCTCGCCGTCGTCCGCGATCCGTCGTGCTTCTCCTGCCGCCATGTCCCCTCCGCACCCGAGCGTACGGACGGATTGAACATCTGAAATGTTGATGACGCGGTGCTGTGGAGGAGCGGCGTTGTCCACAGAGCAGCGCACCTAGACTTGCCGGGTGTCGACCCTCAGTGACCTCGTCCTCGCGCAAGGCCGTTCCTCCGAAGCAGACGTGGAGTGGCTCCACCTGCTCGTGGGGGACTGGCAGCTCCTCGCCGACCTGTCCTTCGCCGACATGGTGCTCTGGGTGCCGACGGCCGAGGAAGGCTCGTTCGTCGCCGTCGCCCACGCCCGGCCGAGCTCGGCCGCGACGCTGTTCTACCGCGACATCGTCGGTCAGGAGATCCGCGAGGAGTGGCGCGACCAGGTCACGCAGTGCTTCGCGACCGCCTCGGTCGTCGACTCCGCGGAACCGGACTGGTACGAGGACACCCCGACCCGTGTGCGTGCGATCCCGGTCCTCCGTCGGCTCACCACGAACAGCACGGAGACCACCGAGCGCCCGATCGCGGTCGTGACCCGGCACTCGAACCAGGACGAGATGCGGACGCCGAGCCGCCAAGAGCTCAACTTCACGGCGAGCGCGAACGACCTGTTCGGCATGATCGCCACGGGGGACTTCCCCGACCTCGGCGCCCCGGCCGGACCGCGTCGCGGTGCTCCCCGCGCGAGCGACGGCCTGCTCCGGCTCGACACGAACGGCACGGTGACCTTCGCCAGTCCGAACGGGCTCAGTGCCTTCAACCGCATGGGCTTCGAGGGGGAGCTCGAACGGAAGTCCCTCGCCGAGGTGACGACCGAGCTCATCGGCGCGAAGCTCGACGTCGACGAGTCCCTGCCGCTCGTCGTCACCGGGCGCGCACCGTGGCGCGCCGACGTGGAGGCGAAGGGTGTCACCGTGTCGCTCCGGTCGATCCCGCTGCGCGACCACGGGGAGCGCATCGGCGCGATCGTGCTGTGCCGCGACGTCACCGAGCTCCGGCACCAGGAGCGCGAGCTCATCACCAAGGACGCGACGATCCGTGAGATCCACCACCGGGTGAAGAACAACCTGCAGACGGTGGCCTCCCTGCTGCGCATCCAGGCGCGGCGGACCCACTCGGACGAGGCTCGGACGTCGCTGCAGAACGCCATGCGCCGCGTCGCCGCGATCGCCGTCGTGCACGACACGCTGTCGACGGGTCTCAGCCAGAACGTCGACTTCGACGAGGTGTTCGACTCGGTGCTGAAGCTCGTCACCGAGGTCGCTGCGTCGCACAACACGACCGTCCGTCCGAAGAAGACCGGCGAGTTCGGCGTCCTGCCGTCCGAAGCCGCCACCCCGCTGGCGCTCGGGCTCACCGAGCTCGTGACGAACGCCGTCGAGCACGGCCTCGACGGGCGTGACGGCGAGGTCGAGATCGTGGCGAACCGCTCCGACGACCACCTCGACATCCAGGTGCGCGACAACGGCGTGGGCCTGCCGGAGGGCAAGGTCGGCTCGGGGCTGGGCACGCAGATCGTCCGCACGCTGATCCAGGGCGAGCTCGGCGGCACGATCGACTGGCACACGCTCACCGGCAGTGGCACCGAGGTCACGATCACGATCCCGTTCCGCTGGCTCACGGCGGCCGGCGCCGCGTAGTTCGAGGCCCGTGCGGTCGGGCTCGCGAGCGGTCGCCGTCCGCGGCCCCCACCGGCACCACGCACCTGAGCCCAGCGCACACACGACGACGCCCGTCGCTCCCGGGGGAGCGACGGGCGTCGTCGTGTCAGCTGCGCGGTGTCAGGAACGCACGGTGTCAGGAGGCGCGGCGGGCACGGGCGGCGCGGCGCTTCAGCGCACGACGCTCGTCCTCGCTCAGGCCGCCCCAGACGCCGGAGTCCTGGTTGTTCTCGAGCGCGTACTGCAGGCACATCTCGGTGACCGTGCAACGCGCGCACACCGACTTGGCCTTCTCGATCTGGTCGACGGCGGGTCCGGTGTTCCCAACGGGGAAGAAGAGCTCGGGGTCCGCGGTGAGGCAGGCTGCCTGGTCACGCCAGTCCATGTGTGGTGCTCCTTGATGTCGATGCTCGAACGGCAGGCCGGGGCCGCGGCTCGGGGATCGGAACGCTGGCATGCACAGGGCACGAGGGGAACCTGTGGGGGAGGCTTCCGCTGGGAGCGAGTCTGACGCCCGCTGAACGCTCGGGGGAGAAGCGTCGAACCGCGGGAGACGCACACCACATCGTGCCGTCCAAACGACCTCCAATATCGTTCCATACTGGTAGGGCCAAATCAAGGGTCCCGATGCTGGAGGCTTGCTGTGCCCGACACCACCCCGACCGGTCCGGAACCCACCTCAGGGCGCGCACCGGCCGTCCTCGCCCTGCTCCTCGTCGTCGGACTCGAGGCCCTCGCGCTCGTCGCCGTCACCGTCGTCCTGCTCGTGGAGTCGGTCGTCGCTCCGTCGTCGAGCATCGCGTCCGCGATCGCCCTCACCCTGCTCAGCGCCATCGCGGCCCTGTGGCTCGTCTCGCTCTTCGTCGGGCTCCGCCGACGTCGCCCGTGGGTGCGCTCGGGGATCATCGTCTGGCAGGTCCTCCAGGGCGCCCTGGCGATCGGTGCCTTCCAGGGCGTCTTCCGCGTCGCGTGGGTCGGGTGGGTGCTCCTCGTCCCGGCCCTGCTGGGGCTCACGCTGGTGCTGTCGCGCGCGGTGACCGGCTGGCTCGTCCCGCGCGACGCACGCGACGAGTAGGAGCGACCACACGCGGACGGGAGGCGCGCTGCCGGCTGGCAGCGCGCCTCCCGTCCGTCGTGGGTCGCGGTCGTCGCCCGGTCGCCGATCAGACCAGGCCGAGCTTCTTCCGCAGGCTGGCGACGTGGCCGGTCGCCCTGACGTTGTAGAGCGGCAGCTGCACGCGGCCCTCCTCGTCGACGACGATCGTCGAGCGGATCGTGCCCGTCACGATCTTCCCGTAGTTGTTCTTCTCGCCCCAGGCGCCGTACGCCCGGTGCACCGCGAGGTCCGGGTCGCTCAGCAGCGGGAAGGTGAGTGCCTGCTCGTGCTGGAAGGTCTTGAGCTTCGCCTGCTCGTCCTTCGAGACGCCGAGCACCTCGTAGCCCGCCGCCTGCAGCGACGACATGTTGTCGCGGAAGTCGCACGCCTCGGTGGTGCAGCCCGGGGTGGACGCCGCCGGGTAGAAGTACACGATGACCTTCCGCCCGCGCAGGTCGGCGAGGCTGTGCTGCACGCCGTCCTGGTCCGGGAGGGTGAAGTCGGGGGCGGTGTCGCCGGCGGCGAGACGGTCCGTCATGGGGCTCCTTGAGGTTCTTGTGCCCGAGTGGTCATGAGCACGCGAAACCCATGCTATTGTTGTTTCCCGTTGCAGCACGGAAGTGCGAGAGCGACAGACAACTGCACACCATGCGCCTCTAGCTCAATTGGCAGAGCAACTGACTCTTAATCAGTGGGTTCTCGGTTCAAGTCCGAGGGGGCGCACCGCGAAGGCCCGGTCGGATCACTCCGACCGGGCCTTCTCCGTTCCCCGGCGCCGCTCGGATCGGGCGACACGCGCGGAGTGCGTCCGAGCGTCGGATCCGTTCGCCCGGATCTTCCGGTGCCGGCTCGTCAGACCGTCGGGACGTCGACGACCCGTGCCGGGCCGACGACCGGCTGCAGTGCGCCGGCCGACGCTGCGGCGAGGTCCGCGCGCAGCGCCGCGAGTCCGGCCTCCGGCACCCAGAGCGTGAACCCGACCGCGCTGCCGTAGCTGGGTTCGTCGAACGTCGCCCCGTGCTGCGGGACCCACTGGCGCAGCAGGTTGTCGATGCGCCCGGCGTCGGCGTGCGGGGCCCTGACGTCGACGCGCCTGAGCTCGACCCGACGGACCGTCGCGGCCAGGTCGAGGGCCGCTGACACCGAGGTCGAGTACGCCCGGACGAGTCCGCCGGCGCCGAGCTTCACACCGCCGAAGTACCGGGTGACGACGGCGACGACGTCGGTCAGCTCGCGGCGGCGCAGGACCTCGAGCATCGGCACTCCGGCCGTGCCCGAGGGCTCGCCGTCGTCGGACGACCGGGCCTGGTCGCCGAGGACGCCCGTGACCATGGCGCTGCAGTTGTGCCGGGCGTCCCAGTAGCGCCGCCGGACGTCGGCGATGACGCGGTCGGCGTCGTCGACACCGCTCACCGGGGCCACCGTCGTGACGAACCGCGACCTCGTGACGACGATCTCGTGCTCGACCGTGCGAGCGATGGTCGACGGGAAGGTGCGGCTCACGCGGTCGAGGGTAGCTGCCGCTCGTCGGTGGGCAGCGCTACCATGACGAGCACCGCCGGCGACTGGGGAGGAGTCCGATCGACATGACGACCGCGGATCCCAAGGGCGGCGCGCTCGACGCGTCCGAGCTCGCCCGCCGGCTCAACCTGCTCCTCGACTTCGAGGAGTCGCAGCGTGGCGCTCCCGTGCCGTTCGCGGCGATCGAGGAGTACGTCGCTGCGCAGGGCGGATCGCTGTCGCGGGCGAAGTGGACCTACATGCTCTCCGGTGACGGCCGTCGCAACCGGGACACCGGGCTGCTGCGTCTGCTCGCCGGGTTCTTCGAGGTCGACGAGCGCTTCCTGCTCGAGGACAGCGCCGTCCCCGAGCGCATCGGCGCGCAGATCGAGCTCGTGCGCGCGCTCCGGTCGGCGCGGGTGAGCGGGTTCGCAGCGCGGACCTTCCCCGGCGAGTTGTCACCGGAGGCCCTGCGGCGCATCGCCCAGGTGCTCGAGGAGGAGTCGGCACGAGGGGGAGCGGCGTGACGGACGCGTCGGTGGAGGCCTTCTGGGCCCGTGGGGTGGCCGAGGGGTGGTCGGACGTCGACCAGGCCGTCGCGGCCGCCTCCGACCACGTCGGCAAGCCCGTCGTGGTGCGCGAGGAGTCGTTCCTCAGCACCGAGCCGGTGTGCGGCTTCGTGGCCACGCTCGAGCACCAGCACCTGGTGATGATCTCGCCGACGACCTCGGACACGTTCCGGTCGTTCGTCATCGGGCACGAGCTCGGACACGTGCTGCACCGGCACCACGAGCAGTCAGCGCAGTCGGCGTACGTCCGCGACGTGATCCCCGACGTGCCCGAGTACAAGGTCGAGCGGGCCCTCGCGCGTGGGCTGTTCTCGAACGTCTACGAGCACGAGGCCGAGCTGTTCGCCGACCGTCTGGCCGCCCTGATCCGGTCGAACCGTGGCCGCCCGAGCGCGTTCCGTGGGGTCTTCGGGTGATCGTCTCCGTCGCGATGGCGGTGGTCCTCGTCGTCGGGACGGTCGTGCTGTTCCGCCTCCAGCGCGGGCAGGACCGCACGTTGGCGGTGACCTTCCTGCTGTTCACGGCGACCATCGTCGCGAACGTCGACCCGCTGTACCACTGGCTCGATCCACTCGTCGGTGGGCGGAACGTCGTGACCCTCGTCAGTGACTGCCTCATGGTCGCGGGGACGAGCACGCTCCTGTGGGGCGTCGCGAAGGCCGTGGGGGCCGCGCGGGCGTGGCTCCGCACCGCGATCGTCGTGGTCTTCGCGGTGGTCGTGGTGGTGGTCGTCACGGCGTTCGTGGTGCTCGACAAGCCCGCGACGACCACGACCTTCATGCTCGTCGCGGGGCACCAGCCGGCCGCAGCGGTGTACGCGATCGCCCAGACCGTGTACCTCGGCGCCGCCGTCGCCGCGACCGGCGTCATCTGCCTCATGCGTCTGCGCGACGCACGCACGGCGGCCGATCTCGTCGGACTGTGGGTGATCGTGCTCGGCGGTGTCCTCGGCGTGGTGCGCATGGTCGTCGTCGTCGTGATGGACCTCGCCCACGTCGCCGGACGCCTCGACGTCACGCGGACGCTGTCGCCGCCCTACGACGTCATGACACCCGGCGCGGTGCTGTGCATGGCCTCGGGCATGCTGCTGCTCGTCATCGGGCACCAGGTGGCGCGTCGACGACGTGCGCGCGGGTTGGACGACGCACTGGCGGCCCTGGCGCCGCTCCACGCCCGCATCGGCACGGACAACGCCTACCCGGCCTCGGGCGACACCGCGACCCGTCTCAGCCGGACCATCGTCGAGATCAACGACGGTGCCAGGCGGTCGCGCCGACAGCTCGACGCCGACGAGCGCGCCGTCCTCGCCGCAGCCGAGGACGCGCTCGAGTCGGCGCTCCGCGAAGCTGCGGACACCGCCTGACCCGTGCCCCTCCGACAACGGATCGATCACGTTCCCGAGCAGTGCTCGACGACCGGCGTCCGCTCCGTGTAGAGTCTGTAGCACGTGCTACACGACGCGATCGTCGTCGTCGCGCACGCCGGGGAGGTCTCGGCCGCGTTGGGGGCGGCCGAGCACCCCCGGGCTCCAGGCCGCGCTCCCGCCGCTGTCTAGACTCGGTCCGTGAACGTCTTCGCCGCCATCGTCCTGTTCGTCGCCGCCGTGTTCAACGTCGTGACCTGGCCGCGGTTCTTCCAGCGGGTCGCGAACGACGCCCGCGCGCGCGACGCCGCGGGGAAGCCCACGACCTTCTACACGGTGCACCTCGTGCTGCTGCTCATCGCCTTCGCGATCGCCCTGGCCGCGGTCGTCGCGGGGGTCCTGCTGCTCCTCTGACGCATCCCGCGCGTCGCGTGGTGACCACCCCGGCGCGGGCGCGAGACGCCCGCGTACCACCGAGACGCCGCCGGACCTGGCGGCGTCCCGTCGCGGGAGCGGCGTCGCACACCGACACCGGCGTGGCGCGCCGACGCCGGCGTCTCGGACGCACCTCAGGAGGCCGGCGGCAGCGGCGCCCCGAGCGCCCGCTCGAGCGCGAGCCGTGCCACCCGCTCGTCACTCGTGTCGAGGAGGACCCGGAAGGTCTCGTCCTCGCACACGAACTCGACGCAGACCGCGTCGAAGTCGCACGGCTCGATGCGCCACCCACGCGCCCGGTCGACGGGCACCTGCACGACGCCGTCACGCTCGAAGCTGGTCTCCGCCCGCACCGTGTGGTCGTAGACGCGGATGCGTCCGGAGGTCCCGCGCCACGTGAGCTGCAGGTCGAGCGTGGGGGAGACAGAAGGGTCCGGCACGCGCCGATCGTACCGGCGCGCACCGGACCCTGCCCGTTGCGTGGTGTGCGGGATCAGCCGCGGCGGTCGTCCGTCCCGTCACGGCGGACCTGGGCGGCCGGGTCGCGGACCCCGATCGGGTACGGCCCGGTGACGCCCTCACGGAGCGCCGCGATGCGGAGGATGCGGTCGCGCTGCAGGAACCACCCGACGATCAGCAGCGGGATGATGACCACGAGCGAGGCGATCGTGTACGTGCCCACCGGGTAGTCGATCGCCATGAGCACGATCACCGAGGCGAGGAACGCGAGCGTCAACCACGACGTCACCGGAGCGCCGGGCAGCTTGAACGACGGCTCCTTCGCGAGCCCCTGCTTCGCCCACTGCCGCAGCTTCATCTGGCAGAGGATGATCGTCCCCCACGCGGTGATGATGCCGAGGCTGGCGACGTTGAGCGCGATCTCGAACGCCTGCTTCGGCACGAAGTAGTTGAGCGCGACCCCCGCGACGGTGAACGCCGCCGTCAGCAGGATGCCCGCGTAGGGCACGCCGCCCTTCGACATCTTCGTCGTCCACTTCGGCGCGGAACCGTTCATGCCCATCGAGTGCAGGGCGCGACCGGTCGAGTACAGCCCCGCGTTGAGCGACGACAACGCGGCGGTGAGCACGACGAAGTTCATGATCGACCCGGCGACGACCCCGACCTGCGGGTTGCCGAGCGACGAGAAGAACGTCACGAACGGGCTCTGGCCGTCCTTGTACGAGGTGTACGGCAGGAGCAGGGAGAGCAGGACGACCGACCCGACGTAGAAGACCGCGATGCGGAACACGACCGAGTTGATGGCGCGGGGGATGACCTTCTCGGTGTCCTGGGTCTCGCCGGACGCGGTGCCGACGAGTTCGATTGCCGCGTAGGCGAACACGACGCCCTGGACGACGAGGACCGCGGGCAGCACACCGTTCGGGATCAGTCCGCCGTTGTCGGCCCAGATCGAGAAGCCCGTCCGGACCGCCTCACCACCGGTCTCCACCGGGAAGGCGAAGACCAGCCAGACGAGCGCGATCACGAGGAACGCCACGAGTGCGGCGACCTTGATGAGCGCGAACCAGAACTCGAGCTCGCCGAACACCTTCACGGCGACCATGTTGGCGGCGAGCACGACGACGAGCGCGATGAGCGCGAGGAGCCACTGCGGTGCCGCGGTGAAGGCGCTCCAGTAGTGCAGGTAGAGCGCGACCGCGGTGGTGTCGACGATCGAGGTCATCGCCCAGTTGAGGAAGTACATCCACCCCGCCGCGTAGGCGAACTTCTCACCGTAGAACTCGCGGGCGTACGAGATGAACGACCCCGACGACGGACGGTGCAGCACGAGCTCACCGAGCGCCCGCAGGATGAAGAACGCGAAGACGCCGGCGACCAGGTAGGTGACCGCCAGGGCCGGTCCGGCCGTGTTGAGGCGTCCGCCCGCGCCGAGGAAGAGTCCGGTGCCGATGGCCCCACCGATCGCGATCATCTGCAGTTGCCGGGGCTTCAGACCGTGCTGGTAGCCCTCCTGCTCGTGCGAGAAGTCGTTCGCGGGCGTGCGGGACACACCCGTGTCGTTCTGCGCTGTCATGCGCGCCAACCTACATGCGCGCACGCCCCGGGGTGGAACGGAAGTCCACCCTGAGCGACACCACAGGTGTGCCGACGCTGAACGCGCAGCACGACGGCTCCGACAGCATGGGGGGATGGACACCCTCCTCCGACTCCTCGTCGCGATCGGGATCGCCCTGCTCGTGACGGCCGCCGCCGCCCTCGTCCTGCACCTGGTCCTGCGCGCGATCGCCCGCCGGGAACGGTGGGCCGCGGTGCTGTCCCGGCGCACCAAGCACCCCGCACGGACGATCCTGCTCATCGCGCTGCTCTGGACGGCCTTCACGTCGACCATCCCGCACGACGACGAGGCGTACCCCTGGCGCGACGAGGTCTCGCACGCCTTCCTCATCGCCACGATCGCCGTCGGCTGCTGGCTGGCGTGCCAGATCGCGATCTTCCTCGAGGACCTCGGGCTGCACCGCTACCGCGTCGACGTGCCCGACAACCGGGTCGCCCGCCGCATCCGCACCCAGGTCCTCATCATCCGGCGGCTCACGGTCGCCGTGCTCGTGATCATCGCGGTGGGCGCGATCCTCCTGACCTTCCCGGGCGTCGAGGCAGCCGGTGCGAGCGTGCTCGCGTCCGCCGGGCTCATCTCGGTCGTCGCCGGCCTCGCCGCGCAGTCCACCCTCGGCAACGTCTTCGCCGGCATGCAGCTCGCGTTCTCGGGGTCGATCCGCGTCGACGACG
Organism: Curtobacterium sp. MCSS17_007; assembly: GCF_003234175.2. Taxonomy (NCBI): domain Bacteria; kingdom Bacillati; phylum Actinomycetota; class Actinomycetes; order Micrococcales; family Microbacteriaceae; genus Curtobacterium; species Curtobacterium sp. MCSS17_007. The sequence continues at coordinate 2,086,311 of NZ_CP126257.1, read as the reverse complement.
TCGTCGTGGTCGAGCAGCAGTGGGGACGGATCGAGGAGATCACGCTCACGTACGTCGTCGTCCACCTGTGGGACGACCGGCGCTTCGTGCTGCCGTCGACGTACTTCACGTCGACGCCGTTCGAGAACTGGACCCGCACGGGCAGCGAACTCCTCGGTGCGGTCGAGTTCGACCTCGACTGGCGGATCAGCCCGACCGAGATGCGCGAGGAGCTCGACCGGATCCTGTCGACCTCGACCATCTGGGACGGCCGCACCAAGGTGCTCCAGGTCACCGACGCGGTGAGCGGGCTCGTGCGCGTCCGCATCCTGGTGTCCGCGCCGGACGCGGGCGGGTTGTTCGACCTGCGCTGCTACGTGCGCGAGGAGATGGTCGAGTGGGTGCAGCGCGAGCACCCGGACGCCCTGCCCCGGCAGCGCGTGCAGGTCACGCAGGGTACCGATCGCGTCGGCAAGCGCCGTCCGCGCACCGAGGAGCAGGACGCCGCGCTGTTCCGCGAGGGTGACGAGCGCACCGCACTCTTCACGGGTCCGATCCAGACCTCGGGCATCCGGCCGGAGGACGTCCCGCCCGAGCGCTGACGAGTCGCGGAGCCACCACACGACGGACGGGAGGCGCGGTACCAGCCGGTACCGCGCCTCCCGTCCGTGGGGTGGTCGCCCTGGCGACCTAGCGCTGGCGCGCCTTCACCGCGCGGTCGTCCTCGACGACCGTGCCGAGCGCGACGATCGTGGTCGCGAGCCACGCGATCCACGTGAGCGCGAGGCGCCAGTCACGCGGGCCCTGCCGCGTGGTCTGCACCACGCTGTAGCCGCTGATGATCGAACTCCACACCGCACCGCTGAACATGAACTTCCGCACGGGTTCCTCCTCCTGGTCGTCCCCGCCACGCTACCGGCCGCTACATTGGAGCGCCGCCGGTCGCCCTGCCGGTCCGCAGAGCGAGGAGACACCGTGCGTCAGGCCGTCATCGGGGGAGTGCTGCTGCTGGTCGGCGCCGTGTGCGTCGTGCTCGGCCTGCTGCCCCTGTCCGACCTCGCGACCCTCGCCGACCGGGTCGTCCCCGTCCTGGCGTTCGTGCTCGGCCTCACGATCGTGTCGGAGCTCGCAGCGGACGCAGGCGTCTTCGACCGCCTGGCCGACATGGCGGCCCGCATCGGCGGCGGGCGGACGATCGGGCTCTGGGCCGCGGTCGTCGTCCTCGCGGTGGTCTGCACGGTCTTCCTGAGCATCGACACCACTGCGGTGCTCCTCACCCCGATCGTCATCACGCTCGCGCGTCGGGTCGGCCTGCCGCCGATGCCGTTCGCGCTCACGACCGTGTGGCTCGCCAACACGGCGTCGCTCCTGCTGCCGGTGTCGAACCTGACCAACCTGCTCGCGGTCGACGGGATCGGCCTCGACGGCCCGATCCCGTTCGCCGGCCTGATGGTGTGGGCGGCGCTCGCCGGGGTCGTGGTGCCGTGCGCGGTGCTCCTCGTGGTGTTCCGCGGCAAGCTCTTCGGTCGGTACACGCCGGTCGAGGTCCGACGGCCGCGTGACCCGCTGTTCTTCTGGGCGGCGTCGGCCGTGCTCGTCCTGCTCGTCGTCGCGCTGACCTCCGGGGTCACGGTCTGGGTCGCGGCACTCGTCGCGGCAGGGCTGCTCGTCGTGGTGGCCGCGTTCCGGGCCCCGTCCGAGCTCCGGCCGTCCCGGGTGCCCTGGTCGACGCTCGTCTTCGCGGCGGGCCTGTTCGTCGTCGTCGAGACCCTGCACGCCACGGGGCTCACCGACCCGATCGTGCAGGCGGTCTCGGGCGGCACCGACACCGGTTCGCTGCTGCTGCTCGGCGGGGCCGGGGGTGTCGCGGCGAACGCGATCGACAACCTGCCCGCCTACCTCGTGCTCGAGCCGGCCGCCGGGCACGAGGCCCTGCGGTACGCGGCGCTCCTGGTCGGGGTCAACGCCGGCTGCCTCATCACGCCGTGGGCCTCGCTCGCGACGCTCCTCTGGCACGCGCGCCTGGCCTCCGAGGGCGTGCACCTGTCGTGGGGTCGGTACATGGCGCTCGGCTGTGTCGTCGCGCCGCTCACGGTCGTCGCCGGGGTGCTCGCGCTGCAGCTCTGAGGCGGCTCCTCGCTAGAGCCAGTCCTTCGTCTTGAAGACGCGGTAGAGCACGAGCGAGGTCGCGACGATGAGCGACACCGAGGCGAACAGGCCGCTCCAGTGCCCCTCGCCGGGGAACGTCACGTTCTGGCCGAAGAACCCCGTGATCGCCGTCGGGATGGCGATGATCGCCGCCCAGCTCGTCACCTTCTTCATCACGGTGTTCTGCCGGTTCGACGCCAGGTTGAGGTTGGTGTCGAGGACACTCGACACCGCGTCCCGCAGCTGGTCGACGGTGTCGGCGATGGAGACCAGGTGGTCCTCGACGTCGCGGAAGTACGGCCGGATGCCGTCGACGATCGCCTCGGCGTCGCCGTGCAGCAGCGAGGCGACGCTGTCCCGGGTCGGCACGACCTGCCGACGCAGCACACCGAGGGCCTTCCGCAGCCGGAACGAGCGTCGCTGGATCTGCTGCTCGCGAGGGTTCCCGTGCTCGAAGAGGTCGTCCTCGAGGTCGTCGATGCGTGCCTCGATGTCCTCGACGGCCTTCGTCGCGTGGTCGACCACCGCGTCGAGGAGCGCCCACACCAGCCACGGCACGCCGTGGTCGGCGAGGTCGGCATCCGCGTCGAGCCGACGCTGGACCGACCGCAGGTCGACCTCCGGGCCGTGGATCGTGACGAGCGCCCGGTGCGTGACGAACGCCTTGACCTCGTGCGTGACGAGGTCGCCGTCGGCGCCCAGGCCCTGGACGTCGTAGACGACGAGGAACAGGCTGTCCCGGTAGCGGTCGAGCTTCGGGCGCTGCCCGCTCTCGAGCGCGTCCTCGACCGCGAGGACGTGCACGCCGAGCTCGTCCTCCAGCTGGTCGAGGTCGCTCGGACCCGGGTCGACGTGATCGACCCAGACGAAGCAGTCGTCGTCCCGTCCGAGGAGGTCGGACACCTGCTCGACCGGGAAGTCCTGGGCCACCGCGGTGCCGTCCCGCCACGCCCGTGTCATGACCATGCGGACGAGCCTAGTGAGCGGGCACCGAGAGCCGCCTGCGTCCGCGCTGGTACCGTCGGCGACGATCCCGGCGCTCGAGCCGGGGGAACGGAGACACCACCACCCCATGGCAGCAGACACCGACCCCGACCGGTACGCCTTCGTCGTCGCCTCGAACCGACTCCCCGTCGACCGCGTCGTCGACGAGGACGGCAACGAGGGGTGGCGACACTCGCCCGGCGGGTTGGTGACGGCGCTCGAGCCGGTCATGCGCGCCAACGACGGGGCGTGGGTCGGCTGGGTCGGTCAGCCCGACGTCGAGGTCGCGCCGTTCGACAACGAGGGCATCCACATCGTGCCGGTGCCGCTCAGCGCGGACGACGTCGAGGAGTACTACGAGGGGTTCAGCAACGACACGCTGTGGCCGCTCTACCACGACGTCATCGAGCACCCGAGCTACCACCGTGACTGGTGGAACGCGTACAAGCGCGTCAACGCGCGCTTCGCCGACCAGATCGCCGAGATCGTCGAGCAGGACGGCATCGTCTGGGTGCAGGACTACCAGCTGCAGCTGCTGCCCGCGATGCTCCGCGAGCGGCGCCCGGACCTGACCATCGGGTTCTTCAACCACATCCCGTTCCCGCCCGTCGGCATCTACGCGCAGCTGCCGTGGCGCGCGCAGATCCTCGACGGCCTGCTCGGGGCCGACGTCATCGGGTTCCAGCGGCAGGACGACGCGAGCGACTTCCTCCGTGCCGTCCGCCACATCAAGGGCTACACGACCAAGGGCTCGACGATCGACGTCCCGGTCGACGACCCGGCCGCCCCGCGCAGCCGCAAGGGCATCACGGTCCGACACGTCGAGGCACGCCACTTCCCGATCTCCATCGACGCCGAGAGCTTCGAGGCGATCGCCCACCGGCCCGAGGTGCAGGAGCGCGCCCGCGAGATCCGCGAGAGCCTCGGCAACCCGAAGACGGTGCTGCTCGGCGTCGACCGGCTCGACTACACGAAGGGCATCCGACACCGCATCAAGGCGTTCGGCGAGCTCGTCGAGGACGGCCGTGTCGCGGTCGAGGACGCCACCCTCGTGCAGGTCGCGAGCCCGAGCCGCGAGCGCGTGGACACCTACGCGGCGCTCCGCGACGAGATCGAGCTCACGGTCGGACGGATCAACGGCGACCTCGGCGTGATCGGCCACCAGCCCATCGCGTACCTGCACCACGGGTACCCGCGCGAGGAGATGGTGGCGCTCTACCTCGCCGCCGACATCATGCTCGTCACGGCCCTGCGCGACGGCATGAACCTCGTCGCGAAGGAGTACGTGGCGGCGCGGTTCGACAACGACGGCGTGCTCATCCTGTCCGAGTTCGCCGGTGCCGCGGACGAGCTGAAGCAGGCCGTGATCGTCAACCCGCACGACATCGGCGCACTGAAGGACTCGATCCAGCGCGCCATCGAGATGCCGCGACGGGAGCGTTCAACGCGCATGCGTGCGCTCCGGAAGCGCGTCCGCGACAACGACGTGGCCCGGTGGTCCCGGTCGTTCCTCGAGGCGCTCGACCGACACGCCCCGAACCGGGCCAAGCTCGACCCGTCCGCCTCGGACCCAGGTGACGAGCACGTCGAGGAGCTGCAGGACACGACGTCGATCTTCGACCAGGAGGCGCAGACCGCCCGAGCCGCCGAGGACACCCGGGAGGCCCGTGATGCGTGACGCCGCCACCGACCCGTCGGCCCTGACCACGGCCCTCGAGACGCTCGCGGCTGCGCCGCGACTGCTCGTCGCGCTCGACTTCGACGGCACCCTCGCCCCGTTCGCAGACGACCCCGCGAAGGTCGGTGCGCTGCCCGGCTCGTGGGCGGCGGTCCTCACCCTGCAGCGCGCCCGTGACACCGAGGTCGTCCTGGTGTCCGGGCGACCGCTCGACGGGCTCGCCCGGGTCTCGCACGCTCCCGAGGGCATGGCGCTCGTCGGCTCGCACGGCGTGGAGTGGCGCGTCGACGGCCACGACGAAGCAGCGCTGAGCGACGACGAACTCGCCCGGGTGGCCCGGGTCGGTGCGGCGCTCGACGAGGTCGGAGCGCGGTTCCCGGGCGTCGTCGTCGAGCACAAGCCCGCCGGGCACGGCATGCACACCCGACGGGTGAGCGCCGAGGTCGCGGCCGAGGCGAACGCGGCCGCGAGCGAGGCCGCGCACGCTGCGGATCCCGGCGTGCTCGAGCGCGGCGGCAAGGACATCGTCGAGTTCGCCGTCCGGCACGTCACGAAGGGCGACGCACTCGACCGGCTCCGCGAGCTGCGCGGCGCGGACGCCGTGTTCTTCGCCGGTGACGACGTGACGGACGAGGACGCCTTCCGGGTGCTCCGCGACGGCGACGTCGGCGTGAAGGTGGGGGAGGGCGACACGCTCGCCGCACACCGCGTGGCGGACCCTGCGGCGCTCACCGACGTCCTGAAGCAGCTCGGACGTCTGCGCGCGACGCGCTGAGGACCCGGCCCCGCGCCTCTCGTCCGGCCCACGGCGACACGTCGTGTCCGGTTGGTATCCCAACTGGTCCTAGACTGCCTCCATGCCTGACATCGACGTGAAGCCGCGCAGCCGGGTCGTCACCGACGGGATCGAAGCGACCACCTCGCGTGGCATGCTCCGGGCCGTCGGCATGGGCGACGCAGACTGGGACAAGCCGCAGATCGGGATCGCCTCGTCCTGGAACGAGATCACCCCGTGCAACCTCTCGCTCGACCGCCTCGCGCAGGGCGCGAAGGAGGGCGTGCACTCCGGCGGCGGGTACCCGCTGCAGTTCGGCACCATCTCCGTCTCCGACGGCATCTCGATGGGCCACGAGGGCATGCACTTCTCGCTCGTCTCGCGCGAGGTCATCGCCGACAGCGTCGAGACCGTCGTGAACGCCGAGCGCCTGGACGGCACCGTCCTGCTGGCCGGCTGCGACAAGTCGCTCCCGGGCATGCTGATGGCCGCCGCGCGCCTCGACCTCGCGAGCGTCTTCCTCTACGCGGGCTCGGTCATGCCGGGCTACGTGAAGCAGGCCGACGGCTCCTTCAAGGAGGTCACGATCATCGACTCCTTCGAGGGCGTCGGCGCGTGCAAGGCCGGCACCATGACGGAGGCCGAGCTGAAGGAGATCGAGTGCGCGATCGTCCCGGGCGAGGGCGCCTGCGGCGGGATGTACACGGCCAACACCATGGCGAGCGTCGCCGAGGCCCTCGGCATGTCGCTGCCGGGCTCCGCCGCTCCGCCGAGCGCCGACCGTCGTCGTGACTACTACGCCCACCGCTCCGGCGAGGCCGTGGTCAACATGCTCCGCCTCGGGCTCACCGCCCGGCAGATCCTGACCAAGGAGGCGTTCGAGAACGCCATCGCCGTCGCGATGGCGCTCGGAGGCTCGACCAACGTCGTGCTGCACCTGCTCGCGATCGCGCACGAGGCCGAGGTCGAACTCTCCCTCGACGACTTCAACCGCATCGGCTCGAAGGTCCCGCACCTGGCCGACATGAAGCCCTTCGGCAAGTACGTCATGGTCGACGTGGACCGCAACGGCGGCATCCCGGTGATCATGAAGGCGCTGCTCGAGGCCGGTCTGCTGCACGGCGACGTGATGACCGTCACGGGCAGGACCCTCGCCGAGAACCTCGCCGAGATCGACCCGCCGGAGCTCGACGGCGAGGTCTTCCGGAAGCTCGACAACCCGATCCACGAGACCGGTGGTCTGACGATCCTCAAGGGCTCGTTCGCGCCCGAGGGTGCCGTCGTGAAGACGGCCGGGTTCGACGCCGCCGTCTTCGAGGGCCCCGCCCGCGTGTTCGACCGCGAGCGTGCCGCGATGGACGCCCTGACCGAGGGCCGGATCCAGAAGGGTGACGTGGTGGTCATCCGCTACGAGGGCCCGAAGGGCGGGCCGGGCATGCGCGAGATGCTCGCCATCACCGCGGCCATCAAGGGCGCGGGACTGGGCAAGGATGTACTACTGTTGACGGACGGACGATTCTCAGGCGGCACAACCGGCCTGTGCATCGGCCACATCGCACCGGAAGCCGTGGACGCAGGTCCAGTGGCATTCGTGCGCGATGGCGACCGCATCCGTGTCGACATCGCGGCTCGCTCGCTCGACCTACTGGTCGACGACGCCGAGCTGGAGGCCCGCCGAGCAGGCTGGGCCCCGCTGCCCCCGCGTTACACCCGCGGAGTCCTCGCGAAGTTCGCGAAGCTCGTCCAGTCCGCCGCCAAGGGCGCGGTCACGGGCTAGCGTCGACACGTTCGAACCGCCATCCCTCCAGGCAAGGACCACCTCATGCCCACGGAAGCCACTCCGCTGTCCGCTGCAGCCGGTGCACGCCGGTCGCCGGAGATCCTGACCGGCTCGGGAGCCGTCCTCCGGACGCTCGAGCACCTCGGGATCACCGACGTCTTCGGCCTGCCCGGCGGCGCCATCATCCCGTTCTACGACGAGCTCATGGCGTCGACCACCATCCGGCACATCCTCGTCCGGCACGAGCAGGGCGCCGGCCACGCGGCCGAGGGCTACGCCTCGGCGTCGGGCAAGGTCGGCGTCGCGATCGCCACGTCCGGCCCCGGCGCGACGAACCTCGTCACCGCCATCGCCGACGCCTACATGGACTCGGTGCCGTTCATCGCCATCACGGGGCAGGTGTTCTCGACCCTGATGGGGACGGACGCCTTCCAGGAAGCCGACATCGTCGGCATCACGATGCCGATCACGAAGCACTCGTTCCTCGTGACCGACCCGGCCGACATCCCCGCGACCCTCGCGGCGGCGCACCAGATCGCGACCACCGGTCGCCCGGGCCCGGTGCTCGTCGACATCACGAAGGACGCCCAGCAGAAGTCGGCGCCCTACGTGTGGCCGCCGAAGATCGACCTGCCCGGCTACCGTCCGGTCACGAAGGCGCACGGCAAGCAGATCACCGCTGCCGCGCAGCTGCTGGCCGAGGCCGAGCGGCCGGTGCTCTACGTCGGTGGCGGCGTCGTCCGCTCCGGCGCGTCCGCCGAGCTGCTGCGCTTCGCCGAGGCCACCGGCACGCCGGTCGTCACGACGCTGATGGCCCGCGGTGCGTTCCCGGACTCGCACCCGCAGCACCTCGGCATGCCGGGCATGCACGGCACGGTGCCCGCGGTGCTCGGCCTGCAGGACAGCGACCTCATCATCGCCCTCGGTGCCCGGTTCGACGACCGCGTGACCGGCAAGGCCGACGAGTTCGCGCCGCACGCCAAGGTCGTCCACGTCGACATCGACCCCGCCGAGATCTCGAAGATCCGGTACGCCGACGTCCCGATCGTGGGCGACGCCCGCGAGGTCCTCGTCGACCTGCTCGACGCGTGGAACGACGTCTCCGCCGACCGCGCGGACACGAGCGCGTGGTGGGCGAAGCTCGATCAGCTGCGCACCGACTTCCCGCTCGGGTACGTCGAGCCGACCGACGGGCTGCTCGCACCGCAGGCGATCATCCGCCGCATCGGTGAGCTGACCGGACCCGAGGCCGTGTACGCGTCGGGCGTGGGCCAGCACCAGATGTGGTCGGCGCAGTTCATCAAGTACGAGCGGCCGCACGCCTGGCTGAACTCGGGCGGTGCCGGCACCATGGGCTACTCGGTCCCGGCCGCCATGGGCGCGAAGGTCGCCGAGCCCGACCGGGTGGTCTGGGCGATCGACGGCGACGGCTGCTTCCAGATGACGAACCAGGAGCTCGCGACCTGCGTCATCAACGACATCCCGATCAAGGTCGCGATCATCAACAACTCGTCGCTCGGCATGGTGCGCCAGTGGCAGACGCTGTTCTACGACGGCCGCCACTCGTTCACCGACCTCGAGACCGGTCACGAGTCGCGCCGCGTGCCGGACTTCGTGAAGCTCGCCGACGCCTACGGGGCCCTCGGCATCCGCGTCGAGCGTGCCGACCAGGTCGACGACGCGATCCAGCTCGCCCTCGAGACGAACGACCGCCCGGTCGTCATCGACTTCGTGGTGAGCCGCGACTCCATGGTGTGGCCGATGGTCCCGCAGGGCGTCGGCAACTCGTCCATCCAGTACGCCCGCGACCACGCGCCCAGCTGGGACGTCGAGGACGCCGACATGACCGGAGACCCCGCATGAGTCACGTCCTCTCCCTGCTCGTCGAGGACAAGCCGGGTCTGCTGACGCGCGTCGCCGGCCTGTTCGCCCGACGCGGCTTCAACATCGAGTCGCTCGCCGTGGGCGGCACCGAGGTCGAGGGCCTGTCCCGCATCACGGTCGTCGTCGACGTCGAGGACCTGCCGCTGGAACAGGTGACGAAGCAGCTCAACAAGCTCGTCAACGTCATCAAGATCGTCGAGCTCGACTTCTCGCAGTCGGTGCAGCGCGAGCACATGCTCGTCAAGGTCCGGGTCGACAACCAGACCCGTTCCGCCGTGCTCGAGGCCGTGACCCTCTTCCGTGCGCAGGTCGTCGACGTGGCGACGGACTCGCTCGTCGTCGAGGTGACCGGCGACCCCGGCAAGATCCAGGCGATCCTGCGGGTGCTCGAGCCCTACGGCGTCAAGGAGCTCGCCCGCGCCGGCCTGCTCGGCATGGGCCGCGGCCCGAAGAGCATCACCGACCGCGTGCGCTGAACGCACCCGTCTTCCGGACGTCAGGCGCGCAGCGGCCCCGCCACGCGCCTCCCGTCCGCACACCACAAGCCACCAGAACCAAGGAGACAGACCCTCGTGACTGACATCGTGTACGACGCCGACGCCGACCTGACGCTCATCCAGGGCAAGAAGGTCGCCGTCATCGGCTACGGCTCGCAGGGCCACGCCCACGCGCTCAACCTCCGCGACTCCGGCGTCGAGGTCGTCATCGGCCTCAAGGAGGGCTCGAAGAGCCGCGACAAGGCGACCGAGGCGGGCTTCGAGGTCCTCACCCCGGCCGAGGCCACGAAGAACGCCGACGTCGTCGTGATCCTCGCGCCGGACCAGGTGCAGCGCATCGTCTACGCCGAGGACATCGAGCCGAACCTCAAGGACGGCGCGACGCTCGTCTTCGGCCACGGCTTCAACATCCGCTACGGCTACATCGAGGCGCCGGAGGGCGTCGACGTGGCGCTCGTCGCGCCGAAGGGCCCGGGGCACACCGTGCGCCGCGAGTACGAGGCCGGCCGCGGTGTCCCCGTGATCGTCGCCGTCGAGGTCGACGCCTCGGGCAGCGCCTGGGACCTCGCGTGGTCGTACGCCAAGGCCATCGGCGGCCTGCGCTCCGGCGGCATCAAGACCACGTTCACCGAGGAGACCGAGACCGACCTGTTCGGTGAGCAGGCCGTCCTGTGCGGTGGCACCTCGCAGCTCATCCAGTACGGCTTCGAGACGCTCGTCGAGGCGGGCTACCAGCCGCAGATCGCCTACTTCGAGGTCCTGCACGAGCTCAAGCTCATCGTCGACCTGATCTGGGAGGGCGGCCTCACCAAGCAGCGCTGGTCGATCTCCGACACGGCCGAGTTCGGTGACTACGTCTCCGGCCCGCGCGTGATCTCGCCCGAGGTCAAGGAGAACATGAAGGCCGTGCTCTCGGACATCCAGGACGGCACGTTCGCCAAGCGCTTCATCGAGGACCAGGACGCCGGCGCGCCGGAGTTCAAGGAGCTCCGCGCGAAGGGCGAGGGCCACCCGATCGAGGCCACGGGCCGTGAGCTCCGCGCGCTGTTCGCGTGGAAGTCGAACGACGCCGACTACGTGGACGGCTCGGCCGCGCGGTAGTCTGCGGGCGACCACTCGATGACGAGGCGGCGGTGCGTGCGCACCGCCGCCTCGCGATGTGACCCGAACGACATGCACCAGAACCCCTCCTGCACCAGCGCCCGCACCCGGCGCCCCCGTGGCGTCCCCGTACCCGGGCGCTCCACTTCCGCGACCCGTCCCGCAGTGCTGCTCCGCGGCATCGCGAGGAGTGGTCACGACCGTGTCCTCGGACGTGGGAGGATCGTCGGATGGCGGTGACGAAGCGAGCGGTCCACATCGGCGCCGGCAAGATCGGGCGCGGGTTCGTGGGCCAGTTCCTGGTCGCGAGCGGCTACGAGCTCACCTTCGTCGACGTGGACGACCGTGTCGTGTCGGCGCTCAACGAAGCCGGTCGGTTCGTCGTGCACGAGGTCGGTGAGCAGCCGGTCGAGCACCTGGTGTACGGGTTCCGTGCGCTGAGCAGCAAGACCGATCGCGACCGGGTGGTGCAGGCGATCGCCGAGGCGGACGTCGTGACCACCGCGGTCGGCGCGCGGACGCTGCCACTCGTCGCGCCGGTCATCGCCGAGGGCCTCGCGGCACGGTCGCCGGAGCGTGGCGACGTGACCGTCGTGGCGTGCGAGAACGCCTTCAACGCGACGGACTCGCTGCACGCGAGCATCCGACGGGCCCCGATCCTCGAGGACCGCGACGTCGCCGCGGTCTTCGCGAACTGCGCGATCGACCGCATCGTCCCGGACCAGTCCGGGGTGCTCGGCCAGTCGGGCGGTCTCGACGTCGTGCTGGAGCCGTTCTACGAGTGGGTCATCGAGCGCACTCCGTTCGCCGCGTCGGACGCCGAGCCGCCGCAGATCGACGGCGTCACGTGGGTCGACGACCTGCAGCCGTTCGTCGAGCGGAAGCTCTACACCGTGAACACCGCCCACGCGACCGCGGCGTACCACGGGTTCGTCCGGGGGATCCGGCTCATCCGCGAGGCGCTCGAGGACCGCGAGGTCCGCGCCGAGGTCGACGGCGTCCTCGCCGAGACGACCGCACTGCTCGTCGCCAAGCACGGTTTCGACCCGGCCGAGCACGCCCGCTACGTCGCGGCGAACCTCACCCGCATCGCGAACCCGCTCCTGCCGGACACCACGGCCCGCGTGGGGCGCAACCCGCTCCGCAAGCTGGGTCGACGCGAACGCTTCGTCGGCCCGGCGTCCCAGCTGGCCGAGCGGGGGCTGCCCGTCGAGCACCTGCTCGGTGCCGTCCGGGTCGCCCTGGCCTTCGACGACGAGAACGACCCCGAGTCGATCGAGCTGCACGCGCTCCTTCGCTCCGGGGCGACCGCGCACGCGCTCACCGAGATCCTCACCGGTCTCATGGAGAGCCACCCGCTGTTCCCGGCGGTGCGCGACGTCGTCGCCGAGGTGCTCGAGGGCCAGCCCGCCGACGTCTGACCGACGCTCCGTGGTGCCCGCCGACGCGGGTCCCTCGTAGAATCGTCTGCATGACCACGGCAGCTTCCCCGCCCGACGGCTCCGTCGACCACGACGACGACGAGGCCCTCAGCTGGGGCGACGCGGACGACGCGACCCACGTCGACGCGGCCCACAACCCGGTCGCCGTGAAGGACCGCGGGGGCCGCGACCCGGAGACCCCGGAGACCTCGGGCGCGCTCGTCGGGTTCGGCGTGTTCGGCGGCCTCTACCTGCTGTACACCGTCGCCTGGCTGCTCACCGCGTCGACCGCGTACGTCTCGAACGTCGACACCGTCCTCACCGTGTTCGTCGAGGTCCTGCGCTTCCTCTCCATCGTCGCCCCGGCGCTGTGGTTCACGGTCGTGCTCTGGGCCGGGCGCGGTCGTCGCACCCGGACCCGTCTGCTCTGGATGCTCCTCGGTGCCGCGGTCCTGTTCCCTTGGCCGTTCCTCATGACGAGGAGCTTCGGGTGACCGCCGCCACGCCGGCGTCGCGCCGCAGCCCCTCGCCGATCGTCGGTCGGGTCGCCGTCTGGGTCGTCTTCGGGGCCCTGTTCACCTACATGACGGTCCAGAGCGTCGGGAACCTCGTCACCGTCTCGCAGTCGGTGCGTGCGTTCAACACGTTCCTCGAGACGACCTCCGGCGGCGGGTCGCTGCAGCGCAGCACCCCCTGGGGGTGGCTCGTCCTCGACATCGCGATCGCGCCCGTCGCGTTCGTGGTCGCCCTCTGGGTGACGCGCCGCGCACGGCTGTCGGTGACGGTCGGCGTCTTCCTGGTCGCGTTCGCGGCGGCGGGGGCGCTCTGGCTGGACCTGCAGCTCTTCGTGCCGCGCCTGCTCGACTTCTGACGCACCGGACGGGAGGCGCGGCGCCGGCGCTTCCCGTCCCTCCGGCCCGTCGTGTGGTCCCGTGGGGGACCGGTGTCGCGGTCGTAACGGGGTCCCCGCGTCGATACGATGGTGGGACACCGCCCGTCTCGTGTGAGGAACTGCAGCTGTGCCGAAGCCGGTCGTCCTGATCGCCGAAGAACTCTCGCCCGCAACCGTCGACGCCCTCGGGCCCGACTTCGAGATCCGGAACGTGGACGGTACCGACCGCTCTGCACTCCTGGCCTCCCTCGCTGACGCGCACGCCGTGCTGGTGCGCTCCGCCACGAAGATCGACGCCGAGGCCATCGCCGCGGCGCCGCAGCTCAAGGTCGTCGCCCGCGCGGGCGTCGGTCTCGACAACGTCGACATCAAGGCGGCGACGACCGCCGGTGTCATGGTGGTCAACGCACCGACGTCGAACATCATCTCGGCCGCGGAGCTGACGGTCGGCCACATCCTGTCGCTCGCGCGCCACATCCCTGCGGCGCACGCGTCGCTCGCGGCGGGCGCCTGGAAGCGCTCGTCCTACACGGGTGTCGAGCTCTACGAGAAGACCGTCGGCATCATCGGCCTCGGCCGCATCGGCGCGCTCATCACGCAGCGTCTGCAGGCCTTCGGCGTGTCCGTCATCGCGTACGACCCGTACGTCACGACGGCCCGCGCGCAGCAGCTCGGGGTCGAGCTCGTCTCGCTGGAGGACCTCCTCCGCCGAGCGGACTTCACCACGATCCACATGCCGAAGACGCCGGAGACGGTCGGCATGATCTCCGACGGGCAGTTCGCGCTCATGAAGCCGACCGCGTTCGTCGTGAACGTCGCCCGTGGCGGCCTGATCGACGAGGATGCCCTGCACCGGGCGCTCACGTCAGGCGTGATCGCCGGCGCCGGCCTCGACGTCTTCGTGTCCGAGCCGCCGAAGGACTCGCCGTTGCTCGGACTGCCGAACGTCGTCGTCACGCCGCACCTCGGTGCGTCCACCGACGAGGCTCAGGAGAAGGCCGGTGTCTCGGTCGCGAAGTCCGTGCGCCTCGCCCTCGGCGGCGAGCTGGTGCCGGACGCGGTCAACGTCGCCGGCGGTGTCATCGACCCCTACGTGCGTCCCGGCATCCCGCTCATGGAGAAGCTCGGCCAGGTGTTCACCGGCCTCGCCACGTCACCCGTGACGAGCATCGACGTCGAGGTGCACGGCGAGCTCGCGCAGTACGACGTCAGCGTGCTGAAGCTCGCAGCGCTGAAGGGCGTCTTCACCGACGTCGTCAGCGACCAGGTCTCCTACGTGAACGCACCGCTGATCGCCGAGCAGCGGGGTGTGAGCGTCCGGCTCATCACCGACGCGGACAGCCCCGAGTACCGCAACGTCCTCACCATCCGCGGCGCCCAGTCCGACGGGCCGGCGATCAGCGTGTCCGGCACGCTCACCGGCGCGAAGCAGGTCGAGAAGCTCGTCGAGATCAACGGCCACGACGTCGAGGTGGCCCTCGACGCGCACCACGTCGTGATGGTCTACACGGACCGGCCCGGCATCGTCGCGGTCTACGGCAAGGAGTTCGGTGACGCCGGCATCAACATCGCGGCGATGCAGATCTCGCGGCAGGAGGCCGGCGGTCAGGCCCTCAGCGTCCTGACCGTCGACTCGCCGGTCCCCGCGGAGATCCTCGAGCACGTCCGGTCCACCATCGACGCGACCTCGCTCCGCGAGATCGACATCACGCTGTAGGGCCGCCGACATGGCACAGACGGTCAAGCTCGCGGTCATCCGCGGCGACGGCATCGGGCCCGAGGTGGTCGACGAGGCGCTCAAGGTCCTGCACGCCGTGCTGCCCGACGACGTCGACGTGCAGGAGACCGCGTTCTCGCTCGGTGCCGCTCGGTACCTCGAGACCGGGGACATCCTCACGGACGACGACATGGCCGCGGTCGCCGAGCACGACGCGATCCTGCTCGGCGCCGTCGGTGGCGACCCGCGCGACCCCCGGCTCGCCGGGGGCATCATCGAGCGCGGGCTCCTGCTGAAGCTGCGCTTCGCGTTCGACCACTACGTGAACCTCCGCCCGACGAAGGTGTACTCCTCGGTCGCGAGCCCCCTGGCCGAGCCTGGCGAGGTCGACTTCGTGGTCGTCCGCGAGGGCACCGAGGGGCCGTACGTCGGCAACGGCGGCGCGATCCGGGTCGGTACCCCGCACGAGATCGCGACCGAGGTCTCGCTCAACACGGCGCACGGCGTGGAACGGGTCGTCCGGTACGCGTTCGACCTCGCGGCGCGACGGCCCCGGAAGCACCTGACGCTCGTCCACAAGAGCAACGTGCTCGTGCACGCCGGCGCGCTCTGGCAGCGCACGGTCGCCACGGTCGCGGAGGAGCACCCGGACGTCACCGTCGACTACCAGCACGTCGACGCGGTGACCATCCACATGGTGCGCGAGCCCGGTCGGTTCGACGTCATCGTCACCGACAACCTGTTCGGCGACATCATCACCGACCTGGCCGGCGCGATCAGCGGCGGCATCGGTCTGGCGGCCTCGGGGAACATCAACCCGGACGGCACCTTCCCCAGCATGTTCGAGCCGGTCCACGGTTCCGCGCCGGACATCGCAGGCCAGCAGGTGGCCGACCCGACCGCCGCCGTCCTGTCCGTCGCCCTCCTGCTCGACCACCTGGGCCGCGCGGACCTGGCGGCGGCCGTGACCGACGCGGTCGAGGCCGACCTCGCGAGCCGGGGCACCACGCCGCGCAGCACGTCCGAGATCGGTGACGCCATCGCCGCCGCGGCCGTTGCGCGCACCACCACCGCCTGACAGGAGTCACCCCCGATGCACAACGACAGCGCGAGCACCGACACCGTCACCGACGGCGACTTCGCCCTCGAGTTCGCGAGCACCCCGTCGCCCGAGCGTCGTGCTGCCGCCGAGCGCGAGGAGATCCTCGCCGACCCGGGCTTCGGCAAGCACTTCACCGACCACATGGCCACCGTCCAGTGGTCCCTCCAGGACGGCTGGCACAGCGCCTCGATCCACCCGTACGGGCCGCTGACCCTCGACCCCAGCGCCAGCGTGTTCCACTACGCGCAGGAGATCTTCGAGGGCATGAAGGCCTACCGCCACGCCGACGGTTCGGTGTGGTCCTTCCGGCCGGACGCGAACGCCCGCCGCTTCCAGCGCTCGGCACGCCGGCTCGCGCTCCCGGAACTGCCGGTCGAGGTCTTCGTCGAGTCGGTCCGGCAGCTCGTCCGCGCCGACGTCGACTGGGTCCCGTCGGCTCCGGAGACGAGCCTGTACCTCCGCCCGTTCATGATCGCGACCGAGTCGTTCCTCGGTGTCCGGGCCGCGCAGGAGGTCGCGTACCACTGCATCGCCAGTCCGGCTGGGGCGTACTTCACGTCCGGGCCGAAGCCGGTGAGCATCTGGCTGTCGACGAAGTACGCACGTGCTGCCCGTGGCGGTACCGGCGCCGCGAAGACCGGTGGCAACTACGCGGCGTCCCTGCTCCCGCAGCAGGAGGCGTACGAGCAGGGCTGCCAGCAGGTCATGTTCCTCGACTCCGAGGAGGGCAAGTACCTCGAGGAGCTCGGCGGCATGAACGTCGTGCTCGTCAAGTCGGACGGTACCCTCGTCACGCCCGATTCCGAGTCGATCCTCGAGGGCATCACGCGCGACTCGATCCTGCAGCTCGCGGAGGACCGCGGGTTGCGGGTCGAACGTCGCCGCGTGACCCTCGACGAATGGCGGGACGGCGTCGCCGACGGCACGATCACCGAGGCGTTCGCCTGCGGTACCGCGGCGGTCGTCACGCCCATCGCGGAGCTCCGCGGCGAGGGCTTCACCATCGGCTCGCCGACGGTCGGAGCGGGTGAGCTCACCATGTCGCTGCGCGAGGAGTTGACCGACATCCAGTACGGCCGCCGTCCGGACCCGCACGGGTGGATGACCCGGCTGACCGAGCCGGCCTGAGCCCGGGATCGGTAGGGTCGACGGGTGAAGATCGCACGGTTCAGCAGCACGGGTGAAGACCCGCGGTACGGCATCCTCGACGAGC
Source organism: Curtobacterium sp. MCSS17_007 (assembly GCF_003234175.2). Taxonomy (NCBI): domain Bacteria; kingdom Bacillati; phylum Actinomycetota; class Actinomycetes; order Micrococcales; family Microbacteriaceae; genus Curtobacterium; species Curtobacterium sp. MCSS17_007. Next base: position 2,069,140 of record NZ_CP126257.1, on the reverse strand, counting down.
GCGACCTGGTCGTGCTCGCGGGGGACCCGATGTACCAGGGGTTCGAGACGACGGGGGAGCGGGTGCCGCTCGCCGACGCCAAGCTCCTCGCGCCGGTGATCCCGCGGTCGAAGGTCATCGGTGTCGGCCTCAACTACGCCGAGCACGCGTCCGAGATGGACGAGCGGTCGAGCGACGATCCGGTGGTGTTCCTCAAGCCGAACACCGCGGTCATCGGGCCCGACGACCCGATCCGTCTGCCCGCCGAGGTGGGACGCGTCGACCACGAGGGCGAGCTCGCGATCGTCATCGGCTCGCTCGCCAAGAACGTGCGTCGCGAGGACTTCGCGAGCGTGGTGCTCGGCTACACCATCGCGAACGACGTCACCGCACGTGACCTGCAGGCTCGCGACGGACAGTGGACCCGCGCGAAGGGCTTCGACACCTTCTGCCCGCTCGGCCCGGTCATCGAGACCGAGATCGACCCGTCGGACATCCGACTCGAGACCCGCGTCGACGGCGAACTGCGCCAGGCGGCGTCGACGAGCGAGATGGTGCACGACATCCCGACCCTCGTCGAGTTCGTCTCGTCGATCTGGACGCTCCTGCCGGGTGACGTCATCCTGACCGGGACGCCCGCCGGGGTCGGAGCCATCCGCGACGGCGAGGTCGTCGAGGTCCTCATCGAGGGTATCGGCTCGCTGAAGAACCCGGTCATAGGCCGGCACTGACCGGCCCGACCGCACCGACGGCCCGCTCCTGACAGGGGAGCGGGCCGTCGCTGTGTGCGGGGCCGTCGCGACACCGGCGCGCGACACGCCCGGGAGTCAGCACGGTTGGCCGAGCCCCTGGAGCGTGTGTAGAGTAATCACTCGTTGCCGCTGAGGCGGAGAACGGAACGGCCGAGACGGTCACCGGGTCGAGTACCTGGGGATGCAGTCCGGACGGGGTCTCGCTCGGCAACGAATCCCACCACGAAGACGAGTCGCAAGGCTGTCTGGTTGGTGTCGAGAATCCAAAGCCCCTCTGGCGGAGCTCCTTCTGGAGTCGAGTGGGGGGTGCGTCTGGTCCTTGAGAACTCAACAGCGTGCACATTGTCAATGCCAATTATTTTGACCCCGTGCCTGGCCTGCTTCGGTGGGTTGGGTCGGAGACAATTCCTTTTGGATTGAAGATTGTCCAGTGGACAGTCAACGGTCAGTATCAACTCGGCCTGCTGCTTCGGTGGTGGGTTGGTAATTTTTTTACGGAGAGTTTGATCCTGGCTCAGGACGAACGCTGGCGGCGTGCTTAACACATGCAAGTCGAACGATGATCAGGAGCTTGCTCCTGTGATTAGTGGCGAACGGGTGAGTAACACGTGAGTAACCTGCCCCTGACTCTGGGATAAGCGTTGGAAACGACGTCTAATACTGGATATGATCACTGGCCGCATGGTCTGGTGGTGGAAAGATTTTTTGGTTGGGGATGGACTCGCGGCCTATCAGCTTGTTGGTGAGGTAATGGCTCACCAAGGCGACGACGGGTAGCCGGCCTGAGAGGGTGACCGGCCACACTGGGACTGAGACACGGCCCAGACTCCTACGGGAGGCAGCAGTGGGGAATATTGCACAATGGGCGAAAGCCTGATGCAGCAACGCCGCGTGAGGGATGACGGCCTTCGGGTTGTAAACCTCTTTTAGTAGGGAAGAAGCGAAAGTGACGGTACCTGCAGAAAAAGCACCGGCTAACTACGTGCCAGCAGCCGCGGTAATACGTAGGGTGCAAGCGTTGTCCGGAATTATTGGGCGTAAAGAGCTCGTAGGCGGTTTGTCGCGTCTGCTGTGAAATCCCGAGGCTCAACCTCGGGCTTGCAGTGGGTACGGGCAGACTAGAGTGCGGTAGGGGAGATTGGAATTCCTGGTGTAGCGGTGGAATGCGCAGATATCAGGAGGAACACCGATGGCGAAGGCAGATCTCTGGGCCGTAACTGACGCTGAGGAGCGAAAGCGTGGGGAGCGAACAGGATTAGATACCCTGGTAGTCCACGCCGTAAACGTTGGGCGCTAGATGTAGGGACCTTTCCACGGTTTCTGTGTCGTAGCTAACGCATTAAGCGCCCCGCCTGGGGAGTACGGCCGCAAGGCTAAAACTCAAAGGAATTGACGGGGGCCCGCACAAGCGGCGGAGCATGCGGATTAATTCGATGCAACGCGAAGAACCTTACCAAGGCTTGACATACACCGGAAACGGCCAGAGATGGTCGCCCCCTTGTGGTCGGTGTACAGGTGGTGCATGGTTGTCGTCAGCTCGTGTCGTGAGATGTTGGGTTAAGTCCCGCAACGAGCGCAACCCTCGTTCTATGTTGCCAGCGCGTTATGGCGGGGACTCATAGGAGACTGCCGGGGTCAACTCGGAGGAAGGTGGGGATGACGTCAAATCATCATGCCCCTTATGTCTTGGGCTTCACGCATGCTACAATGGCCGGTACAAAGGGCTGCGATACCGTAAGGTGGAGCGAATCCCAAAAAGCCGGTCTCAGTTCGGATTGAGGTCTGCAACTCGACCTCATGAAGTCGGAGTCGCTAGTAATCGCAGATCAGCAACGCTGCGGTGAATACGTTCCCGGGCCTTGTACACACCGCCCGTCAAGTCATGAAAGTCGGTAACACCCGAAGCCGGTGGCCTAACCCTTGTGGAAGGAGCCGTCGAAGGTGGGATCGGTGATTAGGACTAAGTCGTAACAAGGTAGCCGTACCGGAAGGTGCGGCTGGATCACCTCCTTTCTAAGGAGCATCTGGTTCCAGTTCGCTGGGATCCAGGCGCCGTTTCGGACCGAACGTGTCCGACGGTTAGCTCATGGGTGGAACATTGACAGTGCAGTCGGGAGCGCGTCTTCCGGTCTTAGTACGCCAGTTCGCTGGTTGGAAGGGGTCGGGGGTGAGCGGGTCGGCTGGTGCACGTTGTTGGGTCCTGAGGGACCAGGCTTCCTGCCGGTTGGTGTCTTCGGATGCTGGCGTTGGTAGGGGTTGGGCCGGAACGGTCCTTCGGTGGGCCACGTGAAGCGGACTGGTTTGGTTCGGGGAGTGTGGTGCCGATCGTATGTTGAGAACTACACAGTGGACGCGAGCATCTTAGATCGCTCGTGACGATGACGAAGCTTTCGGGCTTGGTTGTTGTTCGAGTCGATCGCAATTTTAATCTTTGTGGTCAAGTTTCTAAGAGCAAACGGTGGATGCCTTGGCATCTGGAGCCGAAGAAGGACGTAGAAATCTGCGATAAGCCTCGGGGAGCTGATAATCGAGCTGTGAGCCGAGGATTTCCGAATGGGGAAACCCCGCCAGGCGACTTGTCGACCTGGTGACTCCCGCCTGAATATATAGGGCGGGTAGAGGGAACGTGGGGAAGTGAAACATCTCAGTACCCACAGGAAGAGAAAACAACATGTGATTCCGTGAGTAGTGGCGAGCGAAAGCGGATGAGGCTAAACCGATCATGTGTGATAGCCGGCGGGCGTTGCATGGTCGGGGTTGTGGGACACGTCGCTCAGTTCTGCCGGACTGGGGCGGTTACAGCGCATCATAGTCGAACCGGTTTGAAAGCCGGGCCGTAGTGGGTGCCAGCCCCGTAGACGAAATGGTGTTATGGCCGGATGTGTATCCCAAGTAGCACGGGGCCCGAGAAATCCCGTGTGAATCTGTCAGGACCACCTGATAAGCCTAAATACTCCCAGATGACCGATAGCGGACAAGTACCGTGAGGGAAAGGTGAAAAGTACCCCGGGAGGGGAGTGAAATAGTACCTGAAACCGTTTGCTTACAAACCGTCGGAGCCTCCTTGTAGGGGTGACGGCGTGCCTTTTGAAGAATGAGCCTGCGAGTTAGCGATATGTGGCGAGGTTAACCCGTGTGGGGTAGCCGTAGCGAAAGCGAGTCTGAATAGGGCGGTTCAGTCGCATGTCCTAGACCCGAAGCGAAGTGATCTATCCATGGCCAGGTTGAAGCGACGGTAAGACGTCGTGGAGGACCGAACCCACTTCAGTTGAAAATGGAGGGGATGAGCTGTGGATAGGGGTGAAAGGCCAATCAAACTTCGTGATAGCTGGTTCTCTCCGAAATGCATTTAGGTGCAGCGTTGCGTGTTTCTCGCCGGAGGTAGAGCTACTGGATGGCCGATGGGCCTCAACAGGTTACTGACGTCAGCCAAACTCCGAATGCCGGTGAGTGAGAGCGCAGCAGTGAGACGGTGGGGGATAAGCTTCATCGTCGAGAGGGAAACAACCCAGACTACCAACTAAGGCCCCTAAGCGTGTGCTAAGTGGGAAAGGATGTGGAGTTGCACAGACAACCAGGAGGTTGGCTTAGAAGCAGCCACCCTTGAAAGAGTGCGTAATAGCTCACTGGTCAAGTGATTCCGCGCCGACAATGTAACGGGGCTCAAGCACACCGCCGAAGTTGTAGATTTCGCACACAGACAAGCCTTCGTGGTTCAGTCGTGCGGAGTGGTAGGAGAGCGTCGTGTGGCGAGTGAAGCGGCGGAGTAATCCAGCCGTGGACGCTACACGAGTGAGAATGCAGGCATGAGTAGCGAAAGACGGGTGAGAAACCCGTCCTCCGAAAGACCAAGGGTTCCAGGGCCAGGTTAATCCGCCCTGGGTAAGTCGGGACCTAAGGCGAGGCCGACAGGCGTAGTCGATGGACAACGGGTTGATATTCCCGTACCGGCGAACAACCGCCCAAGCTAATCCAGTGGTGCTAAGAGTCCTAACCCGGCTCACCGGATCCCTTCGGGGTGATGGTGTCCGGTCTAACGCTCGACCCCATGCTGGTGCGGCTAGCGTATGAACAGGTGTGACGCAGGAAGGTAGCTGAGCCAGGCGATGGTATCCGTAAGGTGAACCTGGTGTAAGGATGTAGGGCTGACGATAGGCAAATCCGTCGTCTGTGTGCCTGAGATCCGACGCGTACCCGTTAGGGGAAATCAGTGATCCTATGCTGCCGAGAAAAGCATCGACGCGAGGTTGCAGCCGCCCGTACCCGAAACCGACTCAGGTGGTCAGGTAGAGAATACCAAGGAGATCGAGAGAATCGTGGTTAAGGAACTCGGCAAAATGCCCCCGTAACTTCGGGAGAAGGGGGGCCGGACACGTGATACGACTTCTCGTTGTTGAGCGTTGAAGGCCGCAGAGACCAGTGGGAAGCGACTGTTTACTAAAAACACAGGTCCGTGCGAAGTCGCAAGACGATGTATACGGACTGACGCCTGCCCGGTGCTGGAAGGTTAAGAGGAAGGGTTAGCCCTCGGGCGAAGCTCTGAATTTAAGCCCCAGTAAACGGCGGTGGTAACTATAACCATCCTAAGGTAGCGAAATTCCTTGTCGGGTAAGTTCCGACCTGCACGAATGGCGTAACGACTTCCCAGCTGTCTCAACCGCGAACTCGGCGAAATTGCACTACGAGTAAAGATGCTCGTTACGCGCAGCAGGACGGAAAGACCCCGTGACCTTTACTACAGTTTGGTATTGGTGTTCGGAGTGGCTTGTGTAGGATAGGTGGGAGACTGTGAAGCGGGCACGCTAGTGTTCGTGGAGTCATTGTTGAAATACCACTCTGGTCACTTTGGATGTCTAACGTAGGACCCTGATCGGGTTCATGGACAGTGCCTGATGGGTAGTTTAACTGGGGCGGTTGCCTCCCAAAGAGTAACGGAGGCGCCCAAAGGTTCCCTCAACCTGGTTGGCAATCAGGTGGCGAGTGTAAGTGCACAAGGGAGCTTGACTGTGAGACTGACAGGTCGAGCAGGGACGAAAGTCGGGACTAGTGATCCGGCAGTGGCTTGTGGAAGCGCTGTCGCTCAACGGATAAAAGGTACCTCGGGGATAACAGGCTGATCTTGCCCAAGAGTCCATATCGACGGCATGGTTTGGCACCTCGATGTCGGCTCGTCGCATCCTGGGGCTGGAGTAGGTCCCAAGGGTTGGGCTGTTCGCCCATTAAAGCGGTACGCGAGCTGGGTTTAGAACGTCGTGAGACAGTTCGGTCCCTATCCGCTGCGCGCGTTGGAAATTTGAGAAGATCTATCCCTAGTACGAGAGGACCGGGATGGACGAACCTCTGGTGTGTCAGTTGTTCTGCCAAGGGCACCGCTGATTAGCTACGTTCGGACCGGATAACCGCTGAAAGCATCTAAGCGGGAAGCCGTCTTCGAGATGAGATTTCCATGCACCTTGAGTGTGAGAGGCTCCCAGCAGACTACTGGGTTGATAGGCCGGATGTGGAAGCGGGGACTAACGACCCGTGGAGCTGACCGGTACTAATAAGCCGAAGACTTGACAACACAACTTTTACCGTGGCGGTTCACCGCTGCGGGCTCGCGTCCACTTTGTGGTTCCCGACAGACGATCGGGAATCAAACTGAATACTTCAGCAATGAGCTTGAAGGAACGGTTTTGATCCAAAGATTGGGTCGAAGGTGTTCCGGTGGTCATAGCGAGAGGGAAACGCCCGGTCACATTCCGAACCCGGAAGCTAAGCCTCTCAGCGCCGATGGTACTGCAAGGGGGACCTTGTGGGAGAGTAGGACGCCGCCGGACTCAACGTTGCAACACCAGGAAACCCCTGACCAGCACTGGTCAGGGGTTTCCTGCGTTCACGGGCCGGGCCTCACGGCCGCGTCGCGGGCGACGCCGGCGTCCCGACGGAGATCGCAGCGGGCACCGCCGGTAGGATCGGAGCGTCATGACTGCGCCATTCACCACTGCCACCGGCTCCGACATCCGAGTCCGTTTCTGCCCGAGCCCGACGGGGACCCCGCACGTGGGCCTCATCCGGACCGCGCTCTTCAACTGGGCGTACGCACGCCACAACGGCGGCAAGCTCGTCTTCCGCATCGAGGACACGGACGCCGCGCGTGACAGCGAGGAGTCGTACCAGCAGATCCTCGACGCGCTGCGGTGGCTCCGACTGGACTGGGACGAGGGCGTGGAAGCCGGCGGTCCGCACGGGCCCTACCGGCAGTCCGAGCGTTCGGAGGTCTACGACGAGGTCATCGCCCGGCTCACGGCCTCCGGTCACGTGTACGAGTCGTACGTGACGCCGGAGGAGATGGAGGCCCGCAACCTCGCCGCCGGTCGCGACCCGAAGCAGGGCTACGACAACCACGAACGCGACCTCACCGACGCCGAGCGCCAGGCCTTCCGCGACGAGGGCCGGCAGCCGGCCCTCCGTCTGCGCGTCCCCGACCGCGACCTGAGCTTCGACGACCTCGTCCGCGGGGAGATCACGTTCAAGCAGGGCACCTTCCCGGACTTCGTGGTCGTGCGCCCGAACGGCAAGCCGCTCTACACGTTCACGAACCCGGTGGACGACGCCCTGATGGGCATCACGCACGTGCTCCGTGGCGAGGACCTGCTGTCGTCGACGCCACGGCAGATCGCCCTGTACGAGGCGCTCCACGAGGTCGGCGTGGCCGCGTTCATCCCGCTGTTCGGGCACCTGCCATACGTCATGGGCGAGGGCAACAAGAAGCTCTCGAAGCGTGATCCCGAGTCGAACCTGTTCCACCACCGTGCCGCGGGCATGGTGCCCGAGGGGCTCCTCAACTACCTGGCGTTGCTCGGCTGGTCGATCGGACCCGACCGCGACGTGTTCTCGTCGGACGAGATGGTGGCGGCGTTCGACGTCGTCGACGTCAACCCGAACCCGGCCCGCTTCGACCACAAGAAGGCCGAGGCCATCAACGGTGACCACATCCGGCGCCTCGACGCTGACGACTTCCGCGGACGCCTCGTGCCGTACCTGTCCGACTTCCTGACCGAGCCGCCGACGGCGGAGCAGGAGCGCGTGCTGACCGAGGCGGCGCCGCTCGTGCAGGAGCGCATGCAACTCCTCGGAGAGGCGCCGGGCATGCTCGGCTTCCTGTTCACCGCCGACGAGGCGCTCGTCGTCGAGGACGACGCCCTGGCGACCCTCAAGGCCAACGACGGCGACGTCCTGCGGGCCGGTGTGACCGCGCTCGAGGGCGTCTCGGACTGGACCACGGCCTCGATCGAGTCGGCCCTGCGTGGCGCACTCATCGACGGCATGGGGCTGAAGCCCCGTCTGGCGTTCGGACCGCTCCGCGTCGCGGTGTCGGGCCGTCGGGTGAGCCCGCCGCTGTTCGAGTCGATGGAGATCCTCGGCAAGGACTCCACGCTGACGCGCCTCCGTCGGCTCGCGGACCGCTGACCCGACCGTGGTGACCTCTGCGGGGGAGCGGTCCGGGGACGGCGTCCTGTCGGTCGACGTCGCGGTGATCGGCGCCGGGCCCGCCGGGTTGAGCGCGGCGCTCAACCTGGTCCGTGCCCGGCGGACGGTGCTGCTCGTCGACGCCAACCGACCCCGGAACGCCGCCACGCTGCGGTCGCACGGGTTCATCACGCGGGACGGCATCTCGCCGCTCGAGCTCCGGAGGCTCGGGCGCGACGAGGTCGCCGGTTACCCGGAGGCGACCGTGGTGCAGTCCGTCGTGGACCGGGTGGCACGGGAGGGCGACTCCTGGACGGTGCACGGGACCTGGCGGGGCAGGGAGCTGGACGCCCGTGCACGCGCCGTCGTGGTGGCGACCGGGCTCCGGGAGGAGTTCCCCGCCCTGCCGTCACTCCGCGCCTTCTACGGCACCTCCGTCCACAGCTGCGTCGAGTGCGACGGCTACGAGCACGCAGGGGCTCCGCTGGCGCTCCTGTGCGAGACGGCCGACATCGTCGACCGCGCCCTGCTCGTGGCGTCGTGGACGGACGACCTGGTGGTCTACACGAACGGCGCCGCGGTGCTCGACGACGACGGGCGTGCGCGGTTGGCCGCGGCCGGCGTCCACGTCGACGAGCGACCCGTCGCCGACCTCGAGGGCGACCGGGCCGGGCTCACCGGCGTCCGCCTGGCAGACGGTGACGTGCGGGCGCACACGGGGGCGTTCGTCCGGCCCCGTTGGCACGCGGACCTCGACTGGCTCGAAGCCGACCTCGACCGCGACGGTGACGGGCTCGTGCGCGTGGACCGACTCGGTCGCACCGGTGTCGCCGGCCTCTACGCGGTCGGGGACGTCACGCCCCCGGGGCCCGAGCAGCTCGTCGTGGCAGCCGGCCACGGGGCCTCGACGGCGGCGGCCGTGCACCGCGATCTGGTCGGTGGTCTCGAAGACGTCCGGGATGCTGTACAGTAGTTGATCGTGCCCCGGACAACGGGGAACAAGGGCCGACAGGCCTTTGGGGTATGGTGTAATTGGCAACACAGCGGTTTCTGGTACCGTCGTTCTTGGTTCGAGTCCAGGTACCCCAGCTCGAGAAAGGCCCCCGGGAGATCCCGGGGGCCTTTCGCGTTGTCGGCGCGAGTCCGGGCCACCGGCGACACGCCCGACCGGTGCGACGCCGCACCTCGGTCTGCCGCTGCTGCGGGCCGCCCGCACCCGTCGGCCGAGGGTCGCAGCGGGGCGGACACGCCCGAGCAGGGCGCCGGCGTCGGATCCGGCGGGCGTCCCGTCGCTCCTGCGGATGCCCGGGGCGTAGGGTCGCCGGCATGGAGGTCACCAAGCTCGAACACGCCTGCCTCGTCGTCGCCGAGGGCGGATCCCGTCTGGTGGTCGACCCGGGAGGCTTCACGCGTCCCGTCGACAGCACCGACGTCGTCGCCGTCGTGATCACGCACGAGCACCCCGACCACGCCTCCGCGGAGCAGGTCCACGGCATCCTCGAGCGGAACCCCGGAGCCGTCGTGCTCGGTCCGCCCGGGGTCGCCCGCGCGCTCGGCGACGCGGGTGTCACGGTGGACGTCGTCGCGGACGGCGACCACCGCAGCATCGGCCCCTTCGTGCTCGACTTCCACGGGACGCGGCACAACCGCATCCACGAGACCGTCCCGGTCGTGGACAACACCGGTGTGCTCGTGAACGGCGTGCTCTTCCACCCGGGTGACTCGTACACGGTGCCGGGCGTCCGCGTCGAGGTCCTCGCCGCACCCCTCGGTGCGCCGTGGCTGCAGATCGGCGACGCGATGGACTACGTCGCGGCGATCGCGCCGCGACGGGCGTTCCCGATCCACGAGGCGACCCTCTCCGAGGTCGGCCGCGACATGCACGCCGGTCGCCTCCGTGAGGCGGTCGCCGCCTCCGGGGAGCTGGTGGTCCTCGCCCCCGGCGACCAGCTGACCGTCTGACGGTGGCGGGCGGCCCGTCGGGCTCGCCCAGCGCCTCCGGACCGGCACCGTCCCACCGGCCCGTCAGCGGGCGGGAGCGCCCCCGGGGGTCGACCCCGCGGCGGCGGCTGTCGGGTGGTCGGAGCGGCCCTGCCCGGGGCGCCGCTGCTCGAGGCGGGCACCGACGAGCCGGTCGAGCGCGAGGGCGTCCCACGGCGCATGCCGCTCGGCGTCGTTGTCGAAGTACACGTACGTGTCACGGCCGGCGACCAGGTGCTCGACGACCGTCGTCGCCCACCGGCCGAGCGCCTGCGGTGCGTACCCGTCGTGGTAGGTCCGGGGTGCGCCGTGCAGGCGGAGGTACGCGATCCGGGCACCCGTGTCGTGCACGAGGCGCGGGAAGTCGCCCGCGTGCGAGTCGACCAACGCCGTCCGGTGCCGACGGAGCACGTCGAGGTGTTCGGACGTGAGGCCGGCGGAGCGGACCTCGAGGACGTGCTCGATCGCGTCCGCGCCGTCGCCCGCGAGCGCCGGCGGATCGGCGACCTTGTCGTCGTGGTACCGGGCGAGGTCGGCGGCGGCGCCGTGGGTGCGGGGGAGCCGCGCGAGGAAGGTGTCGAGCACCTCGGGTGCGGGGAGCAGTGTCTCCGGCAGTTGCCACAGGACGGGACCGAGCACGTCGCCGAGTTCGAGCGGGCCGGAGGCGAAGAAGTTCGCGAGGGCGGTGTCGACGTTCCGCAGGCGCAGCATGTGCGTGATGTAGCGGCCTCCCTTGACCGCGAACCGGAACGGTTGCCCGGCGGTCGCAGCTCGCCATGCCCGGTAGCGCTCCGGTCGTTGCAGGGAGTAGAACGATCCGTTCAGCTCGACGGTGGGGAACCGGCTCGCGACGTGCTCGAGCCACCGGCGCTTCGCGAGGCGCTCGGGGTAGAAGTCGCCGCGCCAGCCGTCGTACTGCCACCCGGACAGCCCGATGCGGACCGTCGCCGGACGCCCCTCGTCGACCCGCCAGGCGTGTGCGACGGCCTCCTGGTCCCCGGTCATGCGCCCACCGTACGCAGGCTCGCTGCACCGCGGCACACCCGGGCGACACGCCCCGTTTTGGCAGTGCGCGGGCGCTGTGTCATACTTATCGGGTTGTCGGAACGGCCCCATCGTATAGCGGCCTAGTACGTCGCCCTCTCACGGCGGTAACGCGGGTTCGAATCCCGCTGGGGTCACCACAGGTGCCTAGCCTCCGAGTCCGACAACGAGTGTGTCCCGCTCCCGAGCGGGACGTGCGGCCCCATCGTATAGCGGCCTAGTACGTCGCCCTCTCACGGCGGTAACGCGGGTTCGAATCCCGCTGGGGTCACCACACCGCAGAACCCCTCCGAGCTCCGGCCCGGAGGGGTTCTGTCGTTCCTGCAGGGCGCTCGGCGTCGGTCGTCGGTCGTCGGGTCAGGCGTGCTCGTCGAACCAGCGATCGAGGTCGCGAGCGGCGGCCCGACCGGCACGGTTCGCACCGACCGTCGACTGCGACGGACCGTAGCCGATCAGGTGCACGCGCGGCTCGTCGGCCACCTGCGTGCCGACCACGGGGACACCACCGAACGGCCCCCGGAGGTGCATCGGGCCGAGGTGGTCGAGGTCCGCGCGGTACCCGGTCGCCCACAGCACGACGTCGACGGTCGTGTCCGATCCGTCCGCCTCCACCACCCCGTGCGGGCGCATGCGCGTGAACATCGGGCGCCGGTCGAGTGCGCCCCGTCGAGCGGCGTCGCGCGCCGCCTCGGTCCAGATGAGGCCCGTGTAGGAGACGATGCTCGCCGGCGGCCGCCCGGCCCGGACGTCGGCGGCGACGCGTCGCTCGACGTCCACACCGTGCACCTCGTGGACGAAGTCGCCGGGCAGGAAGGCGGGCTCCCGGCGGGTGTACCAGACCGTGGAGGTGACGAGGCTGATCTCCCCGAGGAGCTGCACCGCCGAGATCCCGCCACCGACGACGGCGACCCGGCGTCCGCGGAAGTGCTCGGCGTCGACGTACTCGCTGCTGTGCAGCTGCTCGCCGAGGAAGGTGCCGGCGCCGGGCACGTCCGGCACGACCGGGGTGTTCCACGTGCCGGTGGCGTTCACGACCGCCCGGACGCGCCACGAACCGTGGTCGGTGGTGACGGTGAGCGGGCCGTCGGGTCGATCGTCGAGCGGCTCGACCGCGTCGACGTGCACGGGGCGCAGCACGGGGAGGTCCTCGTGTGCCTCGTACGCGGCGAAGTACCGCGGAACCGCGGTGTGGGCCGACTCCCGGGGGTCGACCGGGGGCAGGGGCATGCCGGGCAGGTCGTGGATGCCGTTGACCGTGGCCATCCGCAGCGAGTCCCACCGGTGCTGCCACGCGCCTCCTGGCCGGGGGTTCGCGTCGAGCACGACGACGGTGCGGTCGCCGTGCTGCCCGGGTCGGGTCACCGCGCGGAACCCGCGTCGGCGTAGGTGGTGCGCGGCCGACAGGCCCGCCTGTCCGGCCCCGATCACCGCGACGGTGACGGTCCCGTCCGACGTCGCCCTGTCCACCCGGCGAGCGTACCGGGGCGGAGGGGACCCCGGAGGTGGAACGAGCGGTCTTCCCCCGTTCGTGGTTGGGATCCGACCAGTTGTGAGGTTAGCCTTACCTAACGTGAACAGCGACACACCACTGCTCGAGATCCTCACGTCCGCACGAGCGCACCGGTACCGCAGCGTCGTCCGTGGCGCCGTCGACCGGACTGCCGATCGGCTCGCCGCGGTCGCCGCGCCGACCACCGACACCCCTGCGCAGGTCCTGCGCGACCGGGTGGCCGCGATCGACCTGGACCGTCCGCTCGGTTCCGCCGATGCCGCCGTCGCCGAGGTCGACGGACTCTTCACCGCCGAGGCCGTGTGGTTCCACGACCCCGGCTACCTCGCCCACCTCAACTGCCCGGTCGCCGTCCCCGCGGTCGCGGCCGAGGCCGTCCTCGCGGCCGTGAACCCCTCGGTCGACACCTGGGACCAGTCGCGGATCGGCACCGAGATCGAACGTCGGGTCGTCCGCTGGGCCTCGGGCACCGTGGGCTTCACCGCGGGGGACGGGATCTTCACCTCCGGCGGGACGCAGTCGAACCTCCACGCGCTCCTGCTGGCCCGACAGGCAGCGACCTCGACCACCGCGGGCCGAGCGACCACCGCGGGCCGAGCAGCCGGCGACGGCCGGAGCGTCGCGGCCTCGGACCGGCCCGCACCCGCGCTCGACGACCTGGTCGTGTTCGCCACGGCCTCGAGCCACTTCAGCGTCCGGAAGTCCGCCATGCTCCTGGGACTGCCGGAGCGTGCGGTCGTCGAGGTCGCCGCGGACGCCGCCGGTCGCATGCGTCCGGATGCCCTCGCGCACGCGGTCGCCGCCGCCCGGCACGAGGGACGGACACCGATGGCCGTCGTCGCGACCGCCGGCACGACCGATCGGGGCTGCATCGACCCGCTCGAGCCGATCGCCGACGTGTGCGACCTCGAGGACGTCTGGCTGCACGTCGACGCCGCCTACGGCTGCGGTCTCCTGGTGTCGCCCTCGCGCCGGCACCTGCTCGACGGGATCGAGCGCGCGCGCACCGTGACGACGGACTTCCACAAGTCGTTCTTCCAGCCGGTGTCGTCGAGCGCGCTCCTGGTCCGCGACCCCGCGGACCTCCGGCTCGCCGCGTGGCACGCGGACTACCTCAACCCCGAGGACGCCGAGGAGCCGAACCAGGTCGACAAGTCGCTGCAGACCACCCGGAGGTTCGACGCGCTGAAGCTCTGGACGACGCTCCGCGCGAGCGGCGCCGAGGCGATCGGGCGAGCGTTCGACACCGTGCTCGACGTCACCGAGCGCGTGCACGACCACGTCGCTGCGCACCCGGACCTCGTACTCGTCGCACCGACGCAGCTCAGCACGGTGCTCTTCCGCTGGCAGCCCGACGGGGTACCGGACGCCGATGCCGACGCGCTCGTCGCCCCGGTCCGTGCGGCCCTCCTCGCCGAGGGTCGGGTGCTCGTCGCCAAGACCGTCATCGACGGACGCCCCTGCAACAAGCTCACGCTGCTCAACCCCGAGACGGACGCCGACCAGGTCCTCGCGGCCCTCGACCACGTCGTCGCCACCGCCGAGCGACTGCACGCCGAGCATGCCCGAGCCACCGAGACGACGGGAGCGACCCGATGACCACCAGCACCAGCACCGGCACCGTGCACGACATCGTCGGCATCGGCATCGGCCCGTTCAACCTCGGGCTCGCCTGCCTCACCGAACCGCTCGACGACCTCGACGCGGTCTTCCTCGACCAGGCCGACGGCTTCGCGTGGCACCACGGCATGATGCTCGACGACGCCACCATCCAGGTGCCGTTCCTCGCCGACCTCGTGACGATGGCCGACCCGACCTCGCCGTTCTCGTTCCTCGCCTGGCTCAAGGCGACCGGACGGCTCTACCCCTTCTACATCCGCGAGGACTTCCACCCGCTGCGCGTGGAGTACGACGCCTACTGCCGGTGGGCGGCCGACCGCCTGCGCACCCTCCGGTGGGGTCGTCGCGTCGTCGCGGTCGAACACGACGAGGACACCGACCTGTTCACCGTGCACGCCGAGACGCCGCACGGTCCGGAGCGGTACCGCGCGCGCCACGTCGTGCTCGGCATCGGCACCGAGCCCGCCGTGCCGGATGCGCTGCGCGGTCTCGACGGCCCCGTGGTGCACTCCGCGGGCTACCTGCCCGCACGCAGGGACCTCCGCCGCGCCGACTCGATCGCCGTCGTCGGCAGCGGGCAGTCCGCCGCCGAGGTGTACCGCGACCTGCTCGAGGGCATCCGCGACGGCGGGTACCGACTCGACTGGATCACCCGCTCGCCCCGGTTCTTCCCGATGGAGGACACGAAGCTCACGCTCGAGATGACGAGTCCCGAGTACACCGACCACTTCCACGCGCTGCCGAGGCCGGTCCGGGACCGCCTCGGCCGTGAGCAGCGCGGGCTCTACAAGGGGATCAGTGCCGACCTGGTCGACGAGGTCTACGACGCGCTCTACCGGATCAGCGCGCGAGGCCCGGTGCCGACGACGCTCCGCACCGACACGAGCGTCGTCGCCGCCGCGTGGCTGCCCGACCGCGACCGGTTCCGCCTGACGCTCCGGCACGGTCAACTCGGCACCGAGGCGACGCACGAGGTCGCCCGCCTCGTCCTCGCCACCGGCTACCGTCCGCGCACCCCCGACTTCCTCGACCCCGTCGCGCACCTGGTCGCCCGCGACGACCTCGGCCGGCTCGCGGTCGCCCGAGACCTGCACGTCGACACGCTGGGCGGCCGCATCTGGGTGCAGAACGCCGAGGAGCACACGCACGGCCTCACCGCACCGGACCTCGGGATGGGCGCCTGGCGGAACGCGTCGATCATCCGCTCCGTCACGGGACGCACGGTCTACGGCCTGGAGGAACGGATCGCCTTCCAGGAGTTCGGCCTGCCCGGTGGACGGCCGGCTCCCGAGCCGGCGGCGAGCGCCGACCCGCCGCACGCGGCGAGCGCCGCCACGGACACCGAGGACCTGCTCGACGCTCCTGCGGAGGTGTCCGCGTGAGCGCCGCGGTCACGGTCGCCGCTCCGACGGGCGCGACCACGGGCCTCCCGTCCGTGCACCCGGTCGACCCGGACCGCGACGCCGCGCTCGTGCAGGCGTGGCTCGCGGCCCCGGCGTCCTCGTGGTGGGGGATGGCGGACCACGACGTCGACGCGGTGCGCGCGTACCTGCGTGCGGTGCAGGCAGACCCCGCGCAGGCGGGCTGGTTGCTCCGGCGGCACGGCGAGCCGATCGCCTACGCGGAGACGTACGACCCGGCTTCCGTGCTGCTCACCGACGTGTGGGACGCCGAACCCGGCGACGTCGGGATGCACCTGCTGATCGCACCGCCACCCTCGGCCGGATCGGCGGGTGGCCGCGTGCACGGGCTCACGACGGCGGTGATGCGGGCCGTCGTGGAGCACTGCCGCGACGTGCTCGGCGCACGGCGGGTCGTCGTCGAGCCGGACGAGCGGAACACGGCCGTGCAGCGGAAGAACGCGGAGGTCGGGTTCCGGGCGCTGCGGGTGGTCGACGTGGACGGCAAGCGTGCGCTCCTGTCGGTGCTCGACACCGAGCGGATCGGGCGGCTCGACGACGACGGGCCCGCGGCGCACCTCCGGCCCGAGCACCTGGAGCCGGCACAACGGCACCTCGTGGCGAAGGCGATCGCCGAGTTCACGCACGAGCGGCTGGTCGCTCCGCGTCCCGACGGCGACGGGTGGGCGCTCGACGCGGGGGACTCGACCTACCGCTTCCGCGGTCGGGTGCACGCGCTCGAGCACTGGGTGCTCGACGAGGCCTCGCTGACCCGTACCCGTCGGGGCTCGTCGGCGCCGCTCGACGCGCAGGACCTCGTGCTCGCGCTGCAGGAGGCGCTCGGCATCCCGGACGAGCTGCTCGGCACCTACCTCGAGGAGATCGCGTCCACCCTCGCGAGTGCCGCGGCGAAGCACCGCCGCGGCGGACCCTCCGCCGTGCAGCTCGCACGTGGCCGCGCGGACGGCGACGTGGTCGCGGGGTTCCAGGACGCCGAGGCCGCGATGACCGAGGGGCACCCCGCGTTCGTCGCGGCGAACGGGCGGATCGGGTTCGGACTCGACGAGTACCGCGCCTACGCGCCGGAGTCGGGCGGGCGCTTCCGCTACCGGTGGCTCGCCGCCCGGCGCGAGCACACGCACCTCGCGCTCGCCGCCGACCGCACCGAGCGGCAGCACTGGGACGCCGAGCTCGACGCGTCGACCGTGGACCGGTTCCGCGACACCCTCGGTCGCCGGGGGCTCGACCCCGCTGAGTACGCCTGGTTCCCGGTGCACCCCTGGCAGTGGCAGCACCGCATCGCCGTGACCTTCGCGCCGGACCTCGGCCGGCAGGACCTCGTCGACCTGGGCGAGGGCGCAGACGACCACCAGCCCCAGCAGTCGATCCGGACGGCGTTCAACCGTTCCCGCCCGGAGCGGTCGTACGTGAAGACGGCGCTCGCCGTGCAGAACATGGGGTTCCTCCGGGGCATATCGCCGGCGTACATGCGGACCGCACCGGCCGTGAACGACTGGGTCGCCGGTCTGGTCGACGCCGACCCGGTGCTCGCCGACGCCGGGTTCGGCGTGCTCCGGGAACACGCGGCGATCGGCTACACCGGGGACGCGTACCACCGCGTCGACGTGCCCTCGCCGCAGCGGAAGATGCTCGCCGCGCTGTGGCGGGAGAGCCCGGTGCCGCGCCTGCGGGCGGGGGAGCGGCCGATCACCATGGCGGCCCTGCTCCACCGGGACGCCCGGGGGCGCTCCGTCGCCGCCGCGCTGGTGGCCCGGTCGGGGCTCGACGCGGCCGAGTGGGTCCGTCGGTACCTCGACGCCTACCTCCGACCCGTCGTGCACTGCCTGACCGAGCACCAGCTGCTGTTCATGCCGCACGGGGAGAACCTCGTGCTCGTCCTGCGCGACGGGGTGGTGTCGCGGGTGTTCATGAAGGACATCGGGGAGGAGGTCGTGGTCGTCGGGGACGTCGCGGTCCCCGCCGGGATCGAGCGCATCGTGCACCCGGTGGACGACGACGAAGCGGCGCTCGGGGTCTTCACCGACGTGTTCGACGGTGTCCTCCGGTACCTCGCCGCGATCCTCGACGAGGACGGCGTGCTGCCGGCCACCGTGTTCTGGCGGCTCGTCGGGTCGTGCGTGGACGGCGCCGCGGCGGGGCGGGCACGCCGGATCGACTTCCGGGTCCCGGACTTCGAGCACTCGTGCCTCAACCGGCTGCAGCTCCGGAACACCCTGCAGATGGTGGACCTGTCGGCGCAGACGGACTCGCTCATCCGGGCCGGGCGGATGGCGAACCCGATCGGGCGCTGAGGGTCCGTACACGAACCGGGTCCGCGGGTGGCGCGCACGCTGCCGCGGACCCGGTCGTGCCAGGCTGGCAGGGTGACCAGCGCCACCGACCGACCACCGCACCTGCGCTGGCGGTACCTGGGCCTCGTCGCCCTCGGGGGCGCGGTCGGCACCGGCGTGCGGGCGGTGCTCGCCGCGGCACTGCCGGCGGCCGACGGCGTCAGCTGGACGATCCTCGTGATCAACGTCGTCGGAGCGTTCTGCCTGGGCTTCCTGCTCGAGGCGCTCGCGCACGCTGGCGCGGACGTCGGACGGCGCCGAGCGCTCCGCCTGTTCGTCGGCACCGGGGTCCTCGGCGGCTTCACGACCTACTCGACCCTCGCGGACGACACCGCTCGACTCCTCGACGCCGGTCGCTGGGGTGCCGGCGCGGGGTACGCACTGCTCTCGGTCGTGCTCGGCCTCGTCGCCGCGGCAGTGGGAGTGTGGCTCGCCGGCGCTCGGCGCACCCGGGGCTCCCGGACGGGAGACGCCGGGTGAACCCGCTCGAACTCCTGCTGGTCTCCCTCGGCGGCGGTGTCGGCGCTGCCCTGCGCTCCTGGCTCGACGGCGTCGTCAGGTCCCGGATCGGTGGCACCGTGCTCGGGCGGTTCCCGCTCGGCACGCTCGTCATCAACGTGACGGGATCCCTCGTGCTCGGGTTCCTCACCGGGCTCGGGGAGACCGGTGCCCTCGGTCCCTCGACGGTCGCGGTGCTCGGGACGGGCATGATGGGCGGGTACACGACGTTCTCGACGGCGAGCGTCGAGACCGTGCAGCTCCTCCGGACCGGCAAGACCCGGCTCGCCGTCCTGAACGGCCTCGGGATGCTCGTCGTCTCGGTCGGCGCAGCCGCGCTCGGCCTGTACACCGGAAGGAACACATGACCTCGGAACGCCCCGGCGAACTCGTCCTCGTCCGCCACGGAGAGACGGAGTGGTCGAAGAGCGGTCAGCACACCGGCCGCACCGACATCCCGCTCACCGAGAACGGCATCGAGCAGGCGAAGCGCGCCGGCCGGTACCTCGCGGACCGCACCTTCGCGCTCGCGCTCTCGAGCCCGCTGCAGCGCGCACGGGACACCGCCGAGCTCGTCGGCGTCGACCCGGAGCTCGACGAGGACCTGTACGAGTGGGACTACGGCGCCTACGAGGGCCTGACCACCCCGCAGATCAAGGTCAAGCGGCACGGTCCGTGGGACCTCTGGACCGACGGGGTGCCCGCCGGTGACACCCCGGGGGAGAACGCCGCCGAGGTCCGGGTCCGCGTCGAGCGCGTGTTGAACCGCGTGCGTCCGGTGCTCGCCGAGGGTGACGACGCGATCGTCGTCGCGCACGGGCACGTGCTCCGTGCGCTCGGTGCCGCGTGGATCCGACTCGCGCCACAGGACGGTGCCGTGCTGAAGCTCGGCACCGCGACCGTGAGCTCGCTCGGCTACGAGCACGGCCGCCCCGTCATCGACTCCTGGAACATCGCCCCGCGCGACTGACGCGGCCGGTGCTGGCGGGACGAACCGCGGATCCGACATCGAACCAACGGACAACGCTGGTTCGATGTCGGAAAGCTGGTCCGATGCGCTCGGGCACGCACGGCGACGGACGCGAGCCCTCGTCGGACGGGAGGCGCGGCGCGATCTCGCCCCGGGCCTCCCGTCCCGCGAGCCGGGGGTGCTGTCCGCGGTGCCTTCGTCCGAGACGAACCACGGATCCGACGTGGAACCAGCGCTGATGGCTGGTTCCACGTCGGAGAGCTGGTTCGATGCGCGCGGCGCGGTTCCTGCCGGCCGTCAGACGGTGCGGATCGCGCTCGTCGCACCGAGCGGACGGCCACGCCGGCGCTCGACGGAGCGTCCGACCACCAGGAGTGCCACGCTCACGAGGGCACCGAGCAGCGTCTGCGCGATGCGGTCGAGCGCGAGGAGCTCCGGCGCCTCGGGCAGGCTCAGCCACGACACCGCGAGCGCGAGCGGCGTGAGGAAGAGCAGCGTCACGGCGTAGTGCCGGGCGACGAAGATCTCCGCGAAGAACTGCCCGATGACGGCGATGGCGACGATCCACCAGACGCTCGGTTCCAGCAGCAGGATCCCCACCGCCACGACCGTCCCGCCGACGGTGCCGATCACGCGCTGCCAGGCGCGACGGAGGGTGTGCCGCTGCCGGAGCGCCGGGAGCGTCGCCACGACCGCGATCACCGCCCAGTACGGGTGTCCGAGGCCCGGGATCGCGACGGCGACCGCCCCGGCGACGAGGGACCCGACGACGTTGAGCGCGACCGTCTCGCGGAGCGCGGCCGTGCGCAGGACCGCGAGCGTGCGGTGCTTGCGTGCCGCGAGCGGCCGGAAGCGGTGTGGTGCCCGAGGGTGCAGGACCCGGCGGAGCAGCGCGCCCGACATCGCCACGAGCCACGCCCACGCAACCGAGCCGACGATGATCACCAGGACGGTCGGGAGGTCGGCGGGGCGCAGCGGGACGAGCGCGGACACCACGAACGCGAACACCGGGAAGATCGGCTGCGCCGGGATCGTCTGCAGTGCCGTGAGCGTGCACACGGCGACGACGAGCACCACCACGAGCCCGACCGCCTGCAGCCACAGCGGGTGCCCGAGGAGCGCGACACCGATGCCCGCGAGCATGCACGCCGCCTGGAGCGCGCCGGCGACACCGGTCGTGACGGCGCGCTGCCGGTACGGCTCGGTCGCGCCGAAGATGGCCGTGAAGCCGGCGAACATCGCGAAGGCCGCGTACCCCGGCATCCCCAGGGCGATGAGCAGCGCCAGCGGTGCACCGCCGGCGATCGCGGCGCGTGCGGCGCCCTCGAGGTTGGTGGTCCGGGTCGAGTGCGCAGGCGTCGTCATGTCGGCACCATCTTCCCACCGCGACAGGTGTCGCTGGTGCCGTGCCGCGTCCGACGGACCGCACGACGGCCCGGCGGGAGGGGCGTGGCGGCGCCGTTCCGCGCCTCCCGTGCGCCTCGACGGGTGTTGGTATACCAACCTGCTAGACTCGCCGGACCGAGCCGCGAGAGCGGTACCGCAACGTCGATGAGGAAGGGCCGGGCCGATGGGAAAGACGCTCGCCGAGAAGGTGTGGGACGACCACGTCGTGGTCAAGGGCGAGGACGGGAACCCGGACCTCCTCTACATCGACCTGCACCTCGTGCACGAGGTCACCAGCCCCCAGGCGTTCGACGGCCTGCGCCAGGCGGGACGCCCGGTGCGCCGCCTCGACCTGACGATCGCGACCGAGGACCACAACACCCCGACCCTCGCGATCGACCGGCCGATCGCGGACCCGACGAGCCGCACCCAGATCGAGACCCTGCGTCGCAACTGCGCGGAGTTCGGCGTCCGTCTGCACTCCCTGGGCGACAAGGAGCAGGGGATCGTGCACGTGGTCGGCCCGCAGCTCGGCCTGACGATGCCCGGCATCACCGTCGTGTGCGGCGACTCGCACACCTCCACCCACGGCGCGTTCGGCGCGATGGCGTTCGGCATCGGCACGAGTGAGGTCGAGCACGTCCTGGCGACGCAGACCCTGCCGCTGAAGCCGTTCAAGACGATGGCGATCACCGTCGAGGGCACGCTGCGCCCCGGCGTCACCGCGAAGGACATCATCCTGGCCGTCATCGCGAAGATCGGCACCGGCGGCGGGCAGGGCTACGTGCTCGAGTACCGCGGCTCGGCGATCCGGTCCCTCTCGATGGAGGGCCGCATGACGATCTGCAACATGTCGATCGAGGCCGGTGCCCGCGCGGGCATGGTCGCGCCCGACCAGACCACGTACGACTACGTCCAGGGCCGCGACCACGCCCCGACGGGCCAGGACTGGGACGACGCCGTCGCGTACTGGGACACGCTGGCCACCGACGACGACGCCGTGTTCGACGCCGAGGTCTTCATCGACGCCGACGAACTCGAGCCCTTCGTCACCTGGGGCACCAACCCCGGCCAGGGCGTCTCGCTCTCCGAGACCGTCCCCGACCCGTCGACCTACGCCGACCCCAACGACCAGGCCGCGGCGTCCCGCGCCCTGGAGTACATGGACCTGCAGGCCGGTACCCCGATGAAGGACATCGCCGTCGACGCGGTCTTCATGGGGTCCTGCACGAACTCGCGCATCGAGGACCTCCGGGCCTTCGCGTCGATCATCAAGGGCCGCAAGAAGGCCGACGGTGTGCGCGTCATGGTGGTCCCGGGGTCCGCCCGTGTGCGGCTCGAGGCCGAGGCCGAGGGGCTCGACGAGGTCTTCACCGAGTTCGGCGCCGAGTGGCGGTTCGCCGGTTGCTCGATGTGCCTCGGCATGAACCCCGACCAGCTCGCGCCGGGGGAACGCTGCGCGAGCACCTCGAACCGCAACTTCGAGGGACGCCAGGGCAAGGGCGGGCGCACGCACCTGGTGTCCCCGCTCGTCGCCGCCGCGACCGCCGTCCGCGGGACGCTCTCGAGCCCGTGGGACCTGGAGACCGACGACGCGCTGGCGTCCGTGACCGACACCGAGACCGCGACCACGACCACCGAGGGGACCATCTGATGGACAAGATCACCACCGTCACCGGGATCGCCGCGCCGCTGCAACGCTCGAACGTCGACACCGACCAGATCATCCCCGCGGTCTACCTGAAGCGGGTCACGAAGACCGGCTTCGAGGACGCCCTGTTCGCCGGGTGGCGCCAGGACCCCGACTTCGTGCTCAACCAGCCCGCGTACCAGGGCGCGCAGGTGCTGGTCGCCGGCCCGGACTTCGGCACCGGGTCGAGCCGCGAGCACGCCGTCTGGGCGCTCCGCGACTTCGGCTTCCGCGTCGTCGTCTCGAGTCGCTTCGCGGACATCTTCAAGGGCAACGCGGGCAAGCAGGGCCTGGTCACCGCGATCGTGACCGAATCGGAAGTCGAGCGGCTCTGGGCCGAGATCGAGCGGCAGCCGGGGGCGCAGGCGACGGTCGACCTGGTCACCCAGCGCGTGTCGCTCGGCGCGGTGGACGTGCCCTTCGAGATCGACGCCTACACTCGTTGGCGGTTGATGGAAGGGCTCGACGACATCGGGCTCACCCTCCGTGACGAGACCGCGATCACGGAGTTCGAATCCCGCCGCTCCCGATGGCGGCCGAAGACATTGCCGGTGAAGTAAGTGAACTCTCTCGTACAGGACGCAGCTGCCGCAGGGGCCCGCGTGGGCCTCAAGTCGGACGAGATCGTCATCCGGGGCGGCAAGCCGCTCGTGGGGCGCATCGAGGTCCGCGGCGCGAAGAACCTCGCGACCAAGGCGATGGTGGCGTCCCTGCTCGGTGACACCCCGTCCATCCTCAAGGACGTCCCGGACATCTCCGACGTCAAGGTGGTCCGAGGGCTGCTCGAGGTGCACGGCGTGCGCATCACCGATCCTGCACGAGGCGAGCTCATCCTCGATCCCTCGAACGTCGAGTCGGCGCACTTCGCCGAGATCGACGCCCACGCGGGTTCGAGCCGCATCCCGATCCTGTTCTGCGGTCCGCTGCTGCACAAGCTCGGCGAGGCCTTCATCCCCGACCTCGGCGGCTGCCGCATCGGTGACCGTCCGATCGACTTCCACCTCGACGCCCTGCGCGCGATGGGCGCGGTCGTCGACAAGCAGGTCAACGGCATCCACCTGACCGCCCCGGACGGTCTCAAGGGCGCGAAGATCGAGCTGCCGTACCCGAGCGTCGGTGCGACGGAGCAGGTCCTGCTCTCGTCGGTCCTGGCCGAGGGCGTCACCGAACTGCGCAACGCCGCGATCGAGCCCGAGATCATGGACCTCATCGCGATCCTGCAGAAGATGGGCGCGATCGTCACGGTCGAGCCGAGCCGCACGATCTTCATCGAGGGCGTCGAGTCGCTCCGCGGGTACACGCACCGCGCGATCAACGACCGCAACGAGGCCGCCAGCTGGGCCTCCGCCGCGCTCGCCACCAACGGCGACATCTTCGTCGAGGGCGCCGACCAGCAGGACCTCATGACGTTCCTCAACGTCTTCCGCAAGGTCGGCGGCGGGTTCGACATCCAGGAGGACGGCATCCGCTTCTACCGCGAGCGCGAGGTCCTGCGCCCGGTCGTCGTCGAGACCGACGTGCACCCCGGCTTCATGACCGACTGGCAGCAGCCGCTCGTCGTCGCCCTGACGCAGGCCGAGGGCACGAGCATCGTGCACGAGACGGTGTACGAGAACCGCTTCGGCTTCACCGACGCGCTGAACGAGATGGGTGCCGACATCGTCGTGCACAAGGAGGGGCTCCCCGGCCACGACCGCCGTGTCGCCCGCCGTCCCTTCGAGCAGGCCGCCGTCATCACCGGCCCGACGCCGCTGCACGCGGCGAACGTCCGCGTCCCCGACCTGCGCGGCGGCTTCAGCCACCTCATCGCGGCGCTGACCGCCGAGGGCGAGTCGCACATCACGAACGTCGGCATCATCAGCCGCGGCTACGAGCACTTCATCCCGAAGCTCCGCAAGCTCGGCGCCGACTTCGACTTCGCGGGCTAGGCGCGTGGCTGGCACGGCGAGCGGTGACGGCCCGGTGAGCGGAGCGGGCGACGGCCTGGAGACGCGGCGCGCCGCCGCCACGGACGTCACCACGGGCCTCCCGAACCCCGGACGCCGGTGGCGGCGCGGCGAGCTGAACACGGCCTTCCGCATCACCGCATCCGTGGTGATCCCGGTCTTCCGCTTCACCGCCAGGTACCACTGGCACGGACCGAAGCGGCTGCCGGAGGGCGGCGCCTTCGTGCTCGCGCCGAACCACTTCACGAACATCGACCCGCTCGTGGTCGGGACGGCCGTCTGGCTGTCCCGCCGTGCACCGCGGTTCCTCGCCAAGGCCTCGATCTTCCGGGTGCCGGTGGTCGGCAAGCTCATGGCGGGCATGGGGCAGATCCCGGTCGAGCGCTCCGGTCGCACGCGGCTGAACGACCCGCTCGGCGGCGGGAAGTCCGTCATCGAGCAGGGCGGGGCCATCATCGTCTACCCCGAGGGCACGCTCACGCGCGACCCCGACCTGTGGCCGATGCGGGGGAAGACCGGGGCGGTGCGCATCGCGCTCGAGAACGACGTGCCGCTCATCCCGATGGCCCACTGGGGCACGCAGCGGATCATGGCGCGGTACTCGAAGAAGCTCCGCCTGTTCCCGCCGTCGCGCGTCGACGTGATCGTCGGCGACCCGGTCGACCTGTCGGCGTACCGCGGGAAGGCGCTGGACCAGAAGACCCTGCTCGCGGCGACCGACCAGCTCATGCAGCGCATCACCGAGCTGCTCGAGGAGCTCCGCGGTGAGCAGGCCCCGGCGACCCGCTGGGACCCGGCCGCCAACAACCAGAAGGAGACCGGGAAGTTTGAGTGACGAGCGCCCGGGCCTGCGCCCGCACGACGACCACCCGGACCCCGCCGTCGCCGCCCCCGGCGCCGTCGACACCGCTGCGATCCGCGTGGTCATGCAGTCGACGGACAAGCCGCGCGTCGCGGTGATCGGTGCCGGCAGCTGGGGGACCACGTTCGCGAAGGTGCTCGCCGAGGGCGGTGCCGACACCGTCGTCTGGGCGCGCCGTCCCGAGGTCGCGCGGGAGATCACCGAGACCAAGCGGAACTCCGACTACCTGCCCGGCATCAACCTGCCGCGCACGCTGACGGCGTCGACCTCGCTGTCGGCCGTGCTCGACGGCGCCGAGCAGGTGTACGTCTCGGTGCCGTCGCAGTCGCTGCGGTCGAACCTCTCCGCGATCGCACCGCTGCTGCCCGAGGGCATCCCCGTGGTGAGCCTCATGAAGGGCGTCGAGAAGGCCACCGGCCTGCGGATGAGCGAGGTCCTGCACGAGGGCCTCGGCATCGACCGCGACCGCATCGCCGTCGCGAGCGGCCCGAACCTCGCGCTCGAGATCGCTCGCCGGCAGCCCACCGCCGCCGTCGTGTCGTCGACGTCGCTCGAGACCGCGACCGCCGTCGCCGCGGTGGCGACGAACCCGTACTTCCGGTCCTTCACGAACACCGACGTCATCGGCACCGAGTTCGGCGGCGTGCTGAAGAACCTCATCGCGGTCGCCATCGGCATCGTCGACGGCGTCGGCTACGGCGAGAACACGAAGGCGTCGATCATCACGCGCGGCCTCGCCGAGATGACCGACTTCGCGGTGTCGCTCGGCGCACAGCCCTCGACGCTCGCCGGCCTCGCCGGACTGGGGGACCTCATCGCCACCTGCCAGTCGCCGCTGTCGCGGAACAACACCGCCGGGCGGCTGCTCGGGCAGGGGTACCGGTTCGACGAGGTCGTGCGCCAGATGAACCAGACCGCGGAGGGCCTGGCGTCGGTGGCGCCGATCCTCGAGCTCGCGTCCGCGAACGGCGTCGACATGCCCATCGTCGGTCAGGTGGCCGAGGTCCTCGCCGGTAGGCTCGATCCGCGCAACATCGCGCCGCACCTCACCGAGACCGACGAGCCCCAGGGCGAGTGACCGGTCCGGTCCCGACACACGAGAGGGCCGCCGTGCCGACCATCGCCGAAGGCGCACCCACGACCACGACCACCGTCGCCGTCCTGTTCGGCGGACGGTCGAGCGAGCACGAGATCAGCTGCGTGACCGCCGGCGGGATCATGGACGTGGTCGACCGCGCCGAGTACGAGATCGTGCCGATCGGCATCACGAAGGACGGTGCGTTCACGCTGCAGTCCGACGACCCGGCGCAGTGGGCGCTCCGCGACGGTGCCCTGCCCACCGTGCCGGACAACGGCACGCGCGTGGCCTTCCCGACGTCGCCGGCCACCCGTGACCTCGTCGTGTCGCACCCGGACGGCACCGTCACGACCATCGCGGACGTCGACGTCGTCTTCCCGATCCTCCACGGCCCGTTCGGCGAGGACGGCACGGTGCAGGGCATGCTCGAGGTCGCCGGTCTGCCCTACGTCGGCGACGGCGTGCTCGCGAGCGCCCTGGCGATGGACAAGCACACCGCGAAGGCCGTGCTCGAGCACGCCGGCCTGCGCGTGGCGCCGTGGACCACGGTGCTGCGCCGCGAGTGGGCGGCCGACCCGGTGGGCGTCGCCGAGACCGTCGCGGCGCACGGATGGCCGCTCTTCGTGAAGCCGGCTCGTGCCGGGTCGAGCATGGGCGTCTCCCGCGTCGACGAGCCGGCGCAGCTCGGTGCCGCGATGGACCTGGCGTTCGAGCACGACTCCAAGGTCATCGTCGAGCCGCGGGTCGTCGGTCGCGAGGTCGAGGTCGCCGTGCTCGAGGGTCGCGACGGCGTGCCGCGCACGAGCCTGCCCGGCGAGATCGTCGTCGCAGAGGACGGCTTCTACGACTTCGCCTCGAAGTACCTCGGCGGCGACGAGGCGCTCCTGTGCCCCGCACCGCTCACCGAGGACGAGACCGAGGCGATCCGGTCGATCGGTGCCCGGGCGTTCGAGGCCATCGGCGGTGCCGGGCTCGCCCGCGTCGACTGCTTCCTGACCGACGACGGCTTCGTCGTCAACGAGGTCAACACCATGCCGGGGTTCACCCCGCTGTCGATGTACCCGCGTTGCTGGGCCGCGTCCGGGGTGTCCTACGGCGAGCTCGTCACCGAGCTCATCGAGCTGGGCCGCAGCGCCGTCCGCTGACGTCCGGCTCGACGTCGCGCGCCGCGGTCGCTGGGCACCGCGCGCGGTCGTCAGCCCTGGACGTCCGAGGGGTCGAGGCAGCGGTGTCCGTCCTCCGGCAGCGTCGACACGACGTCGGACAGGTCCTGGACGACCTGGTTCGTGGTCGTCGTCGAGTCGATGACGACCTGCACCGCGGGGGAGCGACCGAACGTCGTGTAGACGACGCGGTCACCGCGGTCGTCACGGATCCAGTCGACGCCGCCCTGGCTGAAGCACGGCAGGTCGGACACCGTCGGGGCGGCGACACCGCAGTGGTACAGCGCTGCGGCCGGGTCGCCCCACGCGGCGGTCGACTGCGCGTTCGTGTTGCGCAGCCGCAGGTCGTTCCCGACCACCTCGGGCAGTCGGACCTGCACGGCGGCGCACGCGGCGGTGTCGGCTGACGGCGCGGGGGCCATCGACACGGCGTTCGTGCACCCGGTCAGGCCGGCGGCGAGGGCCACGACGACGCCCGCGATCGCGGTCCAGCGGAGGGGTCGGCGCACGGTGTCCATCGACGTCCAGGCTACCGTTGCGGACGTGGACGAGATGGACGACGCCTGGACCGGACCGACCGTGGGCGAGTGCGGGGAGCTCGTCGTCCTCGACCGCATCGTCCGCCGCCTGCCCGCCGGCACGCCCCTGCTCGGGCCCGGGGACGACTGTGCCGTCGTCGCTGCCCCGGACGGCCGGTTCGTCGTGACGACCGACATGATGGTCCACGGCCCGGACTTCCGGTGGGCGTGGTCCTCGCCCTCGGACGTCGGGTGGAAGGCAGCCGCGACGAACCTGTCCGACGTCGCAGCGATGGGGGCCACACCGAGCGGCCTCGTGATCGCCCTCGCGGCGCCGCAGGACACCCCCGTCGCGGTGCTCGAGTCCTTCGCGGACGGGGTGCGGGCCGCCGTGGAAGCGCTCTCGCCGGGCTGCGGCGTGGTCGGCGGGGACCTGTCGACCTCGGCGACCTTCACGGTCACGGTGACGGCCTTCGGCGACCTCGGTGGCCGGACCGCCGTGCTCCGCTCCGGTGCTCGCGCCGGCGACGTCCTCGCGGTCTCCGGGGAGCTCGGGCGAGCGGCGCGCGGCCTCGCCCGGCTGTTCCGCGACGGCGTCGACGAGCAGGGGGAGCCGTCGCGGGCGGCGACGGTGGCGAGCGGCGCTGACGCCGACCCGGACGTCGATCGGCAGCGTCGCCCGGTGCCGCCGGTCGCCGACGGTCCGGTCGCGGCCGCCGCCGGCGCGACCGCGATGCTCGACCTGTCGGACGGCCTGGCGATCGACGCCGGTCGGCTCGCGCGCGCCAGCGGCGTGACGCTGGCACTCGACCGCGCGGACGACCCCGCGGTCGACCTGGACCCGGTCGCCCTCCACGGCGGCGAGGACCACGGCCTGCTCGCGACCTTCCCGCCGGACGTCGCCCTGCCCGGCGGCTTCCGCCGGGTCGGGGTCGTCGTCGCCCGCGGCGACGCTGACCTGGTCCGAGGCGGGCAGCCGGTCCCGACGACCGGTTGGGACCCCTACGCCGACTGGGACGGCGCAGCGGGCTGACGTCGGGGCCGCACCGGGCCTCCCGGCTGCTCCGGTGTCCGTGTCAGGACGCGGTGACGGCTTCCCACGCCACGGTCTCGCCGTAGCTGCGCTTGCTGAACGGCTCGAGCCCGACCGGCCACGTCGGCTCCGGTGAGCGCTTGCTGCGCTCGACCACGACGACGGCACCGGCGGTGAGGCGCGGGACGAGCGCCTCGAGGACGTCGGCGATCTCCTGCTCGGCCACGTCGTACGGCGGGTCGACGAACACCAGGTCGAACGTCCGCACGGTGCTCCGGAGGTACCCGAGCGCCGGCTGCGGCTGCACGTCGATGCGCACCCCGGGGACACGCTGCTGCACGGCCTTGGCGTTCGCACGGCACGCCTGTGCGGCGGGGGCGGCCCGGTCGACGAGCACGACCTCGACGGCGCCGCGCGAGGCCGCCTCGAGCCCGAGCGCACCCGTCCCCGCGTACAGGTCGGCGACGGCGGCGTCGTCGACGAGTCCCCGCGCCTCGAGCGACGAGAACAGGGCCTCGCGCACACGGTCGCTCGTCGGCCGCGTGCCCGACTTCGGCACGCGGAGCGCGGTGGAGCCGGCGGCACCGGCGATGATGCGGGTCATGCTGACACCGTAGCGGCGCGGACGCAGCCCCCGGGGCGTCCGTCGCCGGTGCGCCCTGCACAGGCCGGTCGGGAGGCGCCCGGTGCGTCGGACGCGCCCGGTACCGTGGTCGCGTGGTCACCTCCGACGCCCCCGACACCGCGGCCCCGCCGGTGCGGCCCGACCTCGGTCCCGCACCCCTCGACGCCCGGCTGGCCGGCGTGCTCGGCGGACGGACGGCGAAGGCGATCGAGAAGGCGTTCGGCTACCGCACCGTCGGCGAGTTCCTCGAGCACGCGCCGCGACGGTACGCGGAACGCGGTGCACTGACCGCCCTCGACTCGCTCGCCATCGGAGAGTCGGTGACGATCGTGGCCGAGGTGATCGACGTGCGCGAGCGGACCATGCGCGCCCGCCGGGGGTCGATCCTCGAAGCGAAGATCGGCGACGGCAAGGGCCTGCTGACGCTGACGTTCTTCAACCAGGGGTGGCGGACGAAGGACCTGGTCCCCGGCGCCCGGGGGATCTTCGCCGGCAAGGTCAGCGACTACCGCGGTGCCCGTCAGCTCGCCCACCCCGACTACGAGCTGTTCGACCGCGACGACCCGAGGGCCACCGCCGACCCCGAGGACGAAGAGGCCATCCGCTGGTCGCGGCAGCCGATCCCGATCTACCCGGCGACGGCCTCGTTGACCTCGTGGCAGATCGCCAAGGCCGTCGCCGTCGTCCTCGACACCCTGCCGGACCTGCCCGACCCGATCCCGGCACCCGTCCGGACCCGACTCGGCCTGGTGCCGTTCCGCCGGGCACTCGAACTCCTGCACCGCCCGGAGAAGGTCGCCGACTTCAAGCGCGCGCAGGACGCCCTGCGCTACCGCGAGGCGTTCGTCCTGCAGACCGCCCTCGTACAGCGGCGCATGGCGGCGCGAGCGACCGCGGCGACCTCGCGGACGGTCTCGCCCGGTGGGATCCTCGAGCGCTTCGACGCCGCACTGCCGTTCACCCTGACCGACGATCAGCAGGCCGTCGGGGCCGAGATCGCGCACGACCTGGCCGGGGACTGGCCGATGCACCGCCTCGTGCAGGGCGAGGTCGGCTCCGGCAAGACCCTCGTGGCGATCCGGGCGATGCTCACGGTCGCCGAGTCCGGCGGGCAGTCGGCGCTCATCGCCCCGACCGAGGTGCTCGCCGCCCAGCACCTCCGCTCGATCGTGAAGTTCCTCGGGCCGGACCTGGCCGCGGAGCTCCGGCCGGTCATCCTCACCGGGTCGCAGTCGACCGACGAGCGTCGGCGCGCCCTGCTCGCGGCGGCGTCCGGCAGCTCACGGCTCGTCGTCGGCACCCACGCGCTCCTCGGCGACCGGGTGGACTTCGCCGAGCTCGGTCTGGTCGTCGTCGACGAGCAGCACCGTTTCGGGGTGGAGCAGCGCGAGGCCCTCCGCACGAAGGGTTCGACGCCGCCGCACGTGCTCGTCCTCACCGCGACGCCGATCCCGCGCACGGTCGCGATGACGGTGTTCGGCGACCTCGACGTCTCCACGATCACGGGGCTGCCCTCGGGCCGTGCGGGGGTCGAGACCTTCGCGGTCGGCCTCGCCGAGCACCCCGGGTGGGAAGGACGCATCTGGTCCCGGATGGCAGAGGAACTCGCCGCCGGGCGCCAGGCGTTCGTCGTCTGTCCCGCGATCGACGACGCCCACGCCGAGGACGACGGGACCGCGCCGGTCGACGGGCAGGACCCCCCGGACGTCGGCGACGGCGTGCCCGGGCGCGCTCCGGCGACGGTGCTGGCGACGGCCGAGCGGATGCGGGCGATGCCGGTCCTGCAGGGTCGGCGGATCGAGGTGCTGCACGGCCGGATGACGGCGGAGGAGAAGGACCGCGTGATGACCTCCTTCGCCTCGGGCGACGTCGACGTGCTCGTCGCGACGACCGTGATCGAGGTCGGCGTGGACGTGCCGAACGCGTCGATGATGGCGGTGCTCGACGCCGACCGGTTCGGGGTGTCCCAACTCCACCAGCTGCGCGGGCGCATCGGTCGTGGGCAGTACGCCGGGGTGTGCCTGCTCGTCACCACGGCGGAGCCGGAGACGACCGCCCGCGAACGGGTCGACGCGGTCGCGGCGTCCGACGACGGCTTCGAGCTCGCGCGCGTCGACCTCGAGCTCCGGCGCGAGGGCGACGTCCTCGGCGAGCGGCAGTCGGGCGGTCGGTCCTCGCTCAACCTGCTGCGGGTCGTGGAGCACGCCGACCTCATCGTCGACGCACGGGGCGAGGCCGAGCGGGTCCTCGGTCCGGACCCCGAGCTGCGGGACCACCCCGCCCTGCGCGAGGCCCTGGCCCGTCGGCTCGACGAGTCGGACGCCGCGTTCCTCGGCAAGAACTGACGAGCGCGCCCGGTAGCGTGACGGGCATGGCTCAGATCGCGGTCGTCCCCGGCTCCTTCGATCCCGTCACGCTCGGGCACCTCGACGTCATCGGCCGCGCCGCGCGGCTGTTCGACGAGGTGCACGTGCTCGTCGTGCACAACCCCGACAAGCAGCCGGCCATGTTCGCCGCGGCGGACCGGGTGCGGCTGATCCAGCAGTCGTTGACGGAGACCGGCGTGGCCGACACCGTGCGGGTGGGGGAGTGGACGTCCGGTCTGCTCGTGGACTACTGCCGCCGGGTCGGTGCGGGTGTGCTCGTCAAGGGCGTCCGGTCGGGGGAGGACGTCGCCTACGAGACGCCGATGGCGATCATGAACCGGCACCTCGCCGACGTCGAGACGGTGTTCCTCCTGCCCGAGGCGTCGCGGGCCCACGTGTCCAGTTCGCTCATCCGCCAGGTCGCGACCCTCGGCGGCGACGTCACGCCCTACGTCCCGCGCGCGGTCGCCGACGCGCTCGCGGAGCACCTCGG
This sequence comes from Curtobacterium sp. MCSS17_007, assembly GCF_003234175.2. Lineage (NCBI taxonomy): Bacteria > Bacillati > Actinomycetota > Actinomycetes > Micrococcales > Microbacteriaceae > Curtobacterium > Curtobacterium sp. MCSS17_007. The sequence continues at coordinate 2,036,424 of NZ_CP126257.1, read as the reverse complement.
CCACTGACACGCCGCGTCCCGGGCGTCCTCGACGTACCGACCGGATCGCGCTAGGCTTGACGATCGTGTCTTCCCCCGTGAACAGCCCCTACGCCCTGCGCGTGCGCGACCTCGCGCACCGGCCGGGCGAGATGCGCGAGCACTCGCTCGACGTCGAGGTGCCGGACGCGATGGGCGCCGGCGTGATCGCCGTGCGCGAGGGCTCGGTGCTCCACCTGGACGTCAAGCTCGAGGGCCTGCACGAGGGGGTCCTCGTGTCCGGCCACGCGTCGGCAGAGGCGACGGGGGAGTGCTCGCGCTGCCTCATCGACATCAGCGAACCGGTCGAGGTCGACTTCGCCGAGCTGTTCGCGTATGATGCCTCGGAGGATTTCGACTTCTTCGTTCACGATGACCACGTGGATTGTGAACCGGTCGTTCGAGATGCGGTGGTGCTGTCGCTGCCGTTCCAGCCGGTCTGCCGACCGGACTGCCCCGGCCTCGACCCCGTCACGGGCGAGCGGCTGGCCGACCTCGGCGAGGTCGCTCCTCGTGAGGTCCTGGACCCGCGCTGGGCCGCCCTGAGCGGCTTCCAGGGGGCCGGCACCGACACCGACGACAGCACCCCCACCCAGAGCCCCGAGGGCGACGGCCGCACGGCCTGACGCACCTCGACCCTGACCACCGACCAACCGAAAGAGAACCACCATGGCCGTTCCCAAGCGCAAGCAGTCCCGTGCCAACACGCACGCCCGTCGTTCGCAGTGGAAGGCCGCGCCGGTCCAGCTCGTGAAGACGATCGAGAACGGCAAGGTCACCTACAGCCTCCCGCACCGCGCGAAGGTCGTCGAGGACTCGGCCGGCACCGCCCTGTACATGGAGTACAAGGGCCGCAAGGTCGCCGACGTCTGATCGGACACCGCACATGACAGCGACGTCCGGCGCCGCGGGGTCCCGCCCCGTGGGGTCGGACGTCGTTCGTCTGCAGGGCATCCTCGGGGTCGGCCTCGACCCGGAACTGCTCCAGCTCGCCCTGACCCACCGCTCGTACGCGTACGAGCACGGTGGCATCGGGCACAACGAACGCCTCGAGTTCCTCGGGGACTCCATCCTCGGCCAGGCCGTGACCGTGAAGCTCTTCCGGTCCTTCCCCGACCTCGACGAGGGCGAGCTCGCCAAGCGGCGTGCCAGCCTCGTCTCGACGGTCGCCCTGGCCGAGATCGCCCGCATGATCGGGCTCGGCTCCTACCTGCGCCTCGGCAAGGGCGAGGAGCAGACGGGCGGGCGCGACAAGGCGTCCATCCTGGCCGACACGGTCGAGGCCGTCATCGGTGCGACGTACCTGTCCGCCGGGCCGGACGACGCGACCGCACTGGTCCTCCGGCTGGTCGAGCCGCTGCTGGTCGACCCCGACCGCTTCGGCGCCGCGATGGACCCGAAGACGAGCCTGCAGGAGCTGGCCGCGAGCCTGTCGCTCGGCAACCCGGCGTACCGGGTGACCGAGGAGGGCCCGGACCACGACAAGACCTTCCACGCGACGGTCGTGCTCCAGGGCGAGGACGTCGCGACGGGCTCCGGCTCGAGCAAGAAGACCGCCGAGATGGCCGCCGCGCTCGAGGCGTGGACGCGGCTGTCCGGCCGGGCGGCCTGACCGCGTGCCCGAACTCCCCGAGGTCGAGGTCGTCCGTGCCGGCCTCGAACCCGCCGTCACCGGCGCTCGCGTGCTGCACGTCGACGTCGTGGACGACCGGGCGCTGACCCGTCACGACGGCCCCGCGGAGGACTTCGCCGAGCGGTTGACCGGCAGGACGATCGCGGCCGCCGTTCGTCGCGGCAAGTTCATGTGGTTCCCCCTGGTGAGCGACGGCAGCGACGGTGGCGCGCGGCCGGAGGCGCTCGTCGCGCACCTCGGCATGAGCGGCCAGATCCTGCTCGGCCGCGGGCGTGAGGCCGCCAAGCACCGCCGGATCCTCATCGACGTCCAGCCCGGGGGGACCGCCCGCGACGGTTCCCCCGAGGTGCCCGTCGAGTTGGAGTTCGTCGACCAGCGCACCTTCGGCTCCATGGCCATCGACACGATGGTGCCCACGATCGACGGCGCACCGGCCGGCTCCGCCGGGGCGGTCGACAGCCGCGAACCGGATGCGATGTGGCGGCGCGCCATCCCGACGCAGGTGTCGCACATCGCGCGGGACCCGCTCGACCCGGCCTTCGACGACGACCGCTTCGTCGCGATGACGCGCAAGCGCTCCAGTGGCATCAAGCGGGTCCTGCTCGACCAGGGTGTGGTGAGCGGCATCGGCAACATCTACGCCGACGAGTCGCTGTGGGCGGCGAAGCTGCACTTCGACCGACCTGCAGACCGCTTGCCGCGCGCCGACCTGCACCGGCTGCTCGCCGAGGTACGGAGCGTGCTCGGACGCGCGCTCGAGGACGGTGGCACGAGCTTCGACGCCCAGTACGTCAACGTGAACGGGCAGTCCGGGTACTTCTCGCAGCGGCTCGCCGTGTACGGACAGCAGGGGAAGCCCTGCCCGCGCTGCGGCACGACCGTCGTCCGCGAGGCCTTCATGAACCGGTCGAGCCACCGCTGCCCCGTGTGCCAGCCCGCTCCACGCCAGCGCAGGCGTTAGCCTGACGCGCAGCAGGTCGTGTCCGCCGCACGGCCGTGCACGCAGCAGCGCAACCCGCAGCAGACCGCCCGGAGACCCGCATGTACTTGAAGAGCCTCACCATCAAGGGGTTCAAGTCCTTCGCGCAGCCGACGACGTTCGCGTTCGAGCCCGGTGTGACCTGCATCGTCGGTCCGAACGGGTCCGGCAAGTCGAACGTGGTCGACGCTCTCGCCTGGGTCATGGGTGAGCAGGGCGCGAAGACGCTCCGCGGCGGCAAGATGGAGGACGTCATCTTCGCGGGCACCTCGACGCGCGGTCCGCTCGGCCGTGCGCAGGTGCTCCTGACGATCGACAACACCGACGGACTGCTGCCGATCGAGTACTCCGAGGTCACGATCTCCCGCACGCTCTTCCGGAACGGCGGCAGCGAGTACGCCATCAACGGCGAGAACTGCCGACTGCTCGACGTGCAGGAGCTGCTGAGCGACACCGGGCTCGGCCGCGAGATGCACGTCATCGTCGGGCAGGGCCAGCTCGACAAGGTGCTCCACGCCACCCCGGAGGACCGCCGCGGCTTCATCGAGGAGGCAGCCGGGATCCTCAAGCACCGGCGCCGCAAGGAGAAGACCCTGCGGAAGCTCGACGCGATGCAGACCAACCTGACGCGCCTGTCCGACCTGGCGGGGGAGATCCGCCGGCAGCTCAAGCCGCTCGGTCGACAGGCCGAGGTCGCCCGCAAGGCGCAGTCCGTCGCCGCCGTCGCCCGCGACGCCAAGGCACGCATCCTGGCCGACGACGTGGTCCGCCTGCGCCGTGAGCTCCACGAGCACCAGGAGGTCGAGACCGGCCGGAAGTCCGAGCGGATCGTCCTGCAGGAGCGCCTCGACCAGACCCGTGCCCGCCAACAGCAGGTCGAGCAGAGCATGGTCGGGGACGACGTCGACCGGGCCCGGACGGTGGTGCACCGGCTCGAGAGCGTGCAGGAACGGCTCCGCGGGCTCTCCAACCTGGCGAACCAGCGTCTGATGTTCCTGGCGCAGCAGGCCGACGCCCCGCAGCAGGGGCCGACGATCACGCCCGAGCGGGTGCAGGGCGTCCGGACGGAGGCCGAGCGGCTCGAGGCCCGGGCCGCCGAGATGGCCGCTGGTTCCGGTGCCGCGGCCGACGCGGTGCAGCAGGCTCGTGGCCGCCTCGACGCGCTCGACGAGCAGATCGCCGCGCAGGCCGCGCTCGTTGCGCAGCACGACCTCGAGGCACAGCGGCTCGGCAGCGCCGTGGACGTCGCCCGGTCCCGACGTGGGTCGGTCGTCGCCGACCGCGACCGCCGCGCCCGCGCGCTGGCGGAGGCCGAGGAGCGCGCGGCCCGCGCCGCGTCGGCGTTGAGCGACATCGGTGTCGACCCGGGCGAGGGGGTCGACGAGGACGCCCTCGCAGCCGCGCACGACGAGGCCCGACAGCAGCTGGAGCGGGCGCAGTCCGTCCGCGACGCCCTGCGCGACGAACTGCACGCCCTCGAGCGCGAGCGGGACGCCCTCGACGCCCGTGTCGCCGCCCTCGGCATGTCGATCGACGTCCGCGACGGCTCGCAGGCCGTGATCGACGCGCACCGCGACGGGGTGCTCGGTCGACTCGCCGACGCCCTGACCGTCGAGCCGGGTTTCGAGGCCTCGATCGCCACGGCGCTCGACGGGCTCGCCGACGCGGTCCTCGCGGTGGACCGCGACACCGCGCTCGCCACCGTCGCGCACGCCCGGGACGCCGACCTGGGCCGCGTGGACGTGGTCGTCGCCGACGCGGTCGTCGACGGCACGGTCCTGCCCTCGGCCCTGCCCACCGGTGTCCGTCCGGCCCTCGAGCTGGTCCAGGGGCCGCCCGCGCTCACCGCCGTGCTCGGCAGCACGGTGGTCGCCGTGGACGACGACGTCGACCTGGAGGCGGTGCTCGCCGCCGCCCCGCTGGCGACGGTCGTGACGCGGGCGGGCGACCTGGTGCGCGCCGTCCGTGTGACGGGCGGCGGCGCCCGGACCGTGTCCCGCATCGAGCTCGTCGCGGAGCGCGACGACGCGCAGACCCGGCGGGACGCGGTCGCGGCGGACGCTGCGGACGCGGCCACGGGCCTCCAGGCGGCACGCACCGCGGTGGACGACGCCCGCCGCGCCGCGGACGACGCGGACCGGGTGCTGCGGGCGCACACGGCGGCCGTCGCGGAGTACGACCGGTCGACTGCCGCGGCGCGGGCGAAGGCGGAGAACGCCGCGGCCGAGGTCGAGCGGCTCCGCGCTGCGCTCGGCGAGACGGACGGCGGCGTCGAGGCGGCCGACCGCGCCCTCGCCGAGGCGGAGGACGCCCTGCGGGTGTTCCGCGGGCGACCGCGCCCCGTGGTGGACGCGTCCGGCCGGCCCGCGCTGCAGGAGGCGCTCGAGGCGGCGCGTGCCGCGGAGATCGAGCAGCGCGTCCAGGTCGAGACGGTCCGCGAGCGGGCCCGGTCGGAACGGAACCGGGCAGCGGGGCTGCAGCGACAGCTCGAGGCGGAGCGGGCTGCGGCCGAGGAGGCGGCGCGTCTCGCGGTGGTCCGGCGCGGGCAGATCGTGGTTGCCGAGGGCGTGCTCGCCGACCTGCCCGGTGTGCTCGGTGCGGTGGACCGCTCGCTCGCCGAGGCCCGGGTGCGCCTCGCGACCGAGGAGGCCGAGCGCACCAAGCGCAACACCGAGCTGCAGGTGATCCGGAACGAGGAGCGCGAGCTCCGCGACCGACTGCAGACCATCACCGACGGCGTGCACTCGCTCGAGATGGAGATCTACGAGAAGAAGCTGCACGTGTCCGGCGTGCTCGACCGCGCGCAGAGCGAGTTGGGGCTGAACGAGGCCGTGCTCGTCGCGGAGTACGGACCGCACGTGCCCGTGCCCGTCGACGTGCTCGTCGACCCGCGGGTGCTCGCACGGCGGCACCGGGAGGCCGAGCGGGTGAGGGTGGCGGCCGACGCCGCAGCGGCACCTCCCGCAGACGGCGCTCACGTCGACGACACCGCCACCGTGGAGGACGATGCCGCCGCGGACCTGCCCGAGCTCGTCGACGCGGAGTCGACGCTGCCCGGCGGTCCCGCGCTGCCCGAGTTCGACGCCACCGACGAGGTGGACCCGGCCGACGTCGAGACCGTCCCGTACGTCCGCGCCGAGCAGGAGCAGCGCCTGGCTGCAGCGGAGCGCGACCTCGGCCGGCTCGGCAAGGTGAACCCGCTCGCGCTCGAGGAGTTCCAGGCGCTCGAGCAGCGGCACGCGTTCCTCGCCGAGCAGCTCGACGACCTGCAGAAGACCCGCGCGGACCTGCTCACGATCATCGAGGAGCTCGACACGAAGATGCAGACGATCTTCGAGTCGGCGTTCCACGACACGCGTGAGGCGTTCGACGTCATCTTCCCGATCCTGTTCCCGGGCGGGACGGGATCGATCACGCTGACGAACCCGGACGACCTGCTCGCGACCGGCATCGACGTGCAGGTGAAGCCTGCGGGCAAGAAGATCGACCGGCTGACACTGCTGTCCGGCGGGGAGCGGTCGCTCGCGGCCGTGGCGCTCCTCGTCGCGATCTTCACGGCCCGGCCGTCGCCGTTCTACATCATGGACGAGGTCGAGGCGGCGCTCGACGACGCCAACCTCGGGCGGCTGCTCACCGTGTTCGAGCGGCTGCGGGAGTCGTCGCAGCTCATCGTCATCACCCACCAGAAGCGCACGATGGAGATCGCGGACGCGCTGTACGGCGTCTCGATGCGGCAGGACGGCGTCTCCGCCGTCGTCGGCCAGCGCGTGCAGCGGCGCGAGCCGGCCGACGCGGTCGCGTAGCGCCGCGCTGCGCAGGACGCGCCCCGCGAGGGGTGCGCCACAGCGACAGTGCGCGACCGCGGAGCACGCGACCAGTGTCGCTCCGGCGCACCGCTCGGCGCTCGCACGGCGGGCGGCGCGGAACCGCACCACTGACGGACGGGAGGCGCGGTGCCAGCTGGCACCGCGCCTCCCGTCGCCGGACCCTCGCGACTACTTCGCGTCGGCCTCCACCGGCTCCTTCGGCTGGCCCGTCGGGGTGAGCCCGCGCTCCTGGCGCTTCTTCGACACGACGAGCGAGGCGACCGTGGCCACCGCGATCGTCAGTGCGATGAAGCTCAGCGAGAACCAGATCGGGATCTCCGGGGCCCACTCGATGTGCTCACCGCCGTTGATGAACGGCAGCTCGTTGACGTGCATCGCGTGGAAGACGAGCTTCACGCCGATGAAGGCGAGGATGACCGCCAGGCCCTGACCGAGGTAGATGAGGCGCTCGAGCAGCCCGGCGATGAGGAAGTACAGCTGGCGCAGGCCCAGGAGCGAGAACGCGTTCGCGGTGAACACGATGAACGCGTCCTGCGTCAGACCGAAGATCGCCGGGATCGAGTCGAGGGCGAACAGCACGTCGGTGAGGCCGATCGCGACCATGACGAGCAGCATCGGGGTGAACAGGCGCTTGCCGTCGACGCGCGCCGTGAGCTTGTCGCCGTGGTAGTCGTCGGTCGTCGGGATGACCCGGCGCAGGGCGCGGATGAGCTTCGAGTCGCCCTCGGTCTCGTCGTGGCCGCCGCCCTTCGCCTGGGACCAGGCGAGCCAGAACAGCAGTGCACCGAACAGGTAGAAGACCCACGAGAAGTTCTCGATGATCGTGACGCCGAGTGCGATGAACACGCCTCGGGCGACGAGGGCGATCGCGACGCCGACCAGCAGGACCTTCTGCTGGTACTCCTTCGGCACCGCGAAGCTCGACATGATGATGAGGAAGACGAACAGGTTGTCGACGGACAACGCCTTCTCGGTCAACCAGCCGGCGAAGTACTCACCGCCGGCCTGTCCACCACCGAAGACCAGGATGCCGACACCGAACAGGATCGCGAGGCCGACGTAGAACGCCGACCAGAACGCGGACTCCTTGATGTGCGGGACGTGCGGCGTGCGCACGTGGGAGTAGAAGTCGAACACCAGCAGCGCGAGGATGCCCGCGATGGTGATGAGCCAGACGGAGAGGGGGACGTCCACCGGATTCCTTCAGGATTCGGGGCGCTCCGCGGTGTGCGGGTACGCCGATGCCTGAAGGTCTCCTCCGCCGTGTCGACCTGGTGGTCCGACACGACCGGCGTCCCGGGTCTGGATCGTCCCAGACCGTACTGACGGGTGCGCCGCGCGGGAGTACTCCCCTTCAGGACACGAGGATACCGGGCACGGCGCTCACTCGCCGCGCCCTAAGCTGGGAGCATGGCGAGTTCCTGGTCACTGTCCACCCGTCTCCGCGGCCTGTTCCAGCGGAAGACCATCGACGAGACCACGTGGGACGACCTCGAGACCGCGTTGATCGGTGCGGATTTCGGCCCCGACATCGCGGACGAGATCATCGAGGACCTGCACGCCCGGGTCGACCGCTACGGCACGACCGACCCGGCCGACCTGCAGCGCATGCTCCGCGAGGTCCTCGAGGAGCGCCTGTCGAAGCTCGACACGACGCTCAAGCTCAGCAACCGTCCGGCGGTCGTGCTCGTCGTCGGCGTGAACGGCGTCGGCAAGACCACGACGATCGGCAAGTTCGCCAAGTTCCTCAAGACGTACGACCGCACGGTGGTCGTCGGCGCGGCCGACACCTTCCGTGCGGCGGCGGTCGAGCAGGTCGCCACGTGGGCGCAGCGAGCGGGGGTCGAGGTCGTGCGTCCGGCACAGCCCGGCCAGGACCCGGCCTCGGTCGCCTACCAGACCGTCGAGAAGGCCATGCGCGACGGCACCGAGATCGTCGTGATCGACACCGCCGGCCGGCTGCACACCAAGGCCGGGCTCATGGACGAGCTGTCCAAGATCAAGCGCGTGGTCGAGAAGCAGACCGAGATCGCCGAGGTGCTGCTCGTCCTCGACGCCACGACCGGGCAGAACGGCCTCGCCCAGGCGCAGGCGTTCATCGAGGGCGCAGGGGTGACCGGACTCGTCATCACCAAGCTCGACGGGTCGGCGAAGGCCGGGTTCGTCCTCAGCGTGCAGGAGAAGACCGGGATCCCGATCAAGCTCATCGGCCAGGGCGAGGGCATCAACGACCTGACGGGCTTCACACCGCACGTGTTCGTGCAGAACCTGGTCGGCTAGGCACCGAGCAGGGTCCGGTCGGGGCGCAGCGCACACGATCGCGGCTCGACGAGTAGCGTCTCCGTCGGCCCGGGCGTCCGCTCGGTCTCGTTCCAGGGATTGGAGACCCTCATGCCCGCACTGCTGATCATCGCGATCATCGTCGGCCTCGTCCTGCTCTTCAGCGGCATCTTCGTCGGTGCCCTGAAGTTCCTGCTCTGGGTGGGCATCGTGCTCATCCTGCTGGCGGTCATCGGCTGGCTCCTCCGGAGCATCCGCGGTCGCGCGTAGCGACGGCCGGTCACGCACGATGTGACCGCGCGATGACGGGAGGCCCGGTACCAGTCGGTACCGGGCCTCCCGTCCGTCCGTCGGTCGCTGGACCGGCGCTACACGGCCTGGCGACCCGGGGTCGCCTCGAGCAGGTGGGACAGGTGCGGCGGCACCGTGCCGCCGCGGGCGACCGTCGCACGCGCCCAGAGCCGTCCGGCCCGGTACGACGAGCGCACCAGTGGACCGGCGAGCACGCCGGAGAAGCCGATGTCCTCAGCGATCTCGCGCAGGTCGACGAACTCCTCCGGCTTCACCCAGCGCGCCACGGGCAGGTGCCGGGGGGACGGGCGGAGGTACTGCGTCAGCGTGATGATGTCGGTTCCCGCCTCGTACAGCTGCTCGAGCGCGTCGACGACCTCGTGCCGCTCCTCGCCCATGCCGAGGATGAGGTTCGACTTCGTCACGAGCCCCGCGTCCCGACCCTGCGTGATGACGTCGAGCGAGCGCTCGAAGCGGAACGCCGGACGGATGCGCTTGAAGATCCGCGGGACCGTCTCGACGTTGTGCGCGAACACCTCGGGCCGGGCGTCGAAGACCTGCCCGAGCTGGTCCGGACGGCCGGTGAAGTCCGGCACGAGGATCTCCACCCCGGTGCCGGGGGAGTGCGCGTGGATCGCCCGGATCGTCTCGGCGTAGAGCCAGGCGCCACCGTCGTCGAGGTCGTCCCGGGCGACGCCGGTCACCGTCGCGTACTTCAGGCCCATCGACACGACGGAGTCCGCCACGCGCCGGGGTTCGCCGCGGTCGAGCGGGCTCGGCTTGCCGGTGTCGATCTGGCAGAAGTCGCAGCGCCGGGTGCACTGCGAGCCGCCGATCAGGAAGGTGGCCTCGCGGTCCTCCCAGCACTCGAAGATGTTCGGGCAGCCTGCCTCCTGGCAGACGGTGTGCAGCTGCTTGTCCCGGACCAGGCCGGAGAGCTCGCGGAACTCCGGCCCCTGCGTGGCTCGGGTCTTGATCCACGCCGGCTTCGTCTCGATGGGTGTGGCGGCGTTCCGGGCCTCGACGCGGAGCATGCGGCGGCCGTCGGGGGCGAGGGTCATGCGGCGACCTCCTGTCGCGTGGTGCTGGTGTGGCTGATCCGTCGTCCGGCGTGCATGCCGTCGACGGCCTGCTGGATGCGCGGTCCGACGAGGGCGGCGACCTCGTCGACGGTGACGGGTCGCCCCGCCGCGCGGCTCAGGGTGGTGACGCCCGCGTCGGCGATGCCGCACGGCACGATCGCGCCGAAGGGGGCGAGGTCGTTGTCGCAGTTGATCGCGATGCCGTGGCTCGAGACGTGCTCCGCGACGTGCAGGCCGATCGCACCGACCTTGTCGAGCGGGCCGCCGCCGGCTCCGGGGACCCAGACGCCGCTGCGCCCGGCGACCCGTTCCGCCGAGACCCCCACCGCGGCCGCCGCGTCGAGGACGACCTGCTCGAGGTCACGGACCCACGCGACGACGTCGAGGGGCTCGGACAGCCGGACGATCGGGTAGGCGACGAGCTGCCCCGGCCCGTGCCAGGTGATCCGCCCGCCCCGGTCGACCTCGACCACCGGGGACCCGTCGGTCGGCAGGTCGGCGGGCTCGGTCCGGCGCCCGGCCGTGTAGACGCTCGGGTGCTCGCAGAGCACGACGACACCGGGGGAGCGGCCGGCGACGACGTCGACGTGGTACGCCCGCTGGACGGCGAGGCCCTCCTCGTAGTCGAGGAGCCCGGGCCAGCGGATGATCTCGAGCTGGGGCACGTCGAGCACGCTACCCTGGTTCTTGGACGCAGTCCAACAACGTCGTTGCTCACCGTCGAGGGTGGTCGGAGGCGGCCCTGTAGAATCGTCGGACCATGGCACAATTCGGCTCACTCTCCGATCGGCTGACCGAGACCTTCCGCAACCTGCGGAGCAAGGGTCGTCTGTCCCCGTCCGACGTCGACGGCACCGTCCGCGAGATCCGCCGGGCCCTGCTCGACGCGGACGTCGCGCTCGAGGTCGTCAAGGCGTTCACCGCCTCGGTGCGGGAGCGCGCGCTCTCGGACGAGGTCAACAAGGCGCTCAACCCGGCGCAGCAGGTCGTCCAGATCGTCAACGAGGAACTCGTCGGCATCCTCGGCGGGCAGCAGCGACGGCTCGAGTTCGCGAAGCGCCCGCCGACGGTGATCATGCTCGCCGGTCTCCAGGGCGCCGGCAAGACCACGCTCGCGGGCAAGCTCGGCAAGTGGCTCAAGAAGGACGGCCACACGCCGATGCTCGTCGCGGCGGACCTCCAGCGTCCGAACGCCGTGCAGCAGCTCCAGGTCGTGGGTGAGCAGGCCGGCGTGCACGTGTTCGCGCCGGAGCCCGGCAACGGTGTCGGTGACCCGGTCAAGGTCGCGAAGAACGCGATCAAGGCCGCGGTCGACCAGCAGTACGACACCGTCATCGTGGACACCGCCGGTCGTCTCGGTGTCGACGCCGAGCTCATGAAGCAGGCTGCGAACATCCGCAAGGCGGTCGACCCGGACGAGGTCCTGTTCGTCATCGACGCGATGATCGGACAAGACGCCGTCGCCACCGCGCGTGCCTTCCAGGAGGGCGTCGACTTCACCGGTGTCGTCCTGTCGAAGCTCGACGGTGACGCCCGCGGTGGTGCGGCACTGTCGGTCGCCAGCGTGACCGGTCGGCCGATCATGTTCGCCTCCACGGGTGAGGGCCTCGACGACTTCGAGCCGTTCCACCCGGACCGCATGGCGAGCCGCATCCTCGACCTCGGTGACATCCTGTCGCTCATCGAGCAGGCGCAGCAGGCGTTCGACGAGGACGAGGCGCGCAAGGTCGCCGAGAAGATCGCGACCGACTCGTTCACGCTGAACGACTTCCTCGCGCAGATGCAGCAGCTCCGCAAGGCAGGCTCGATCAAGGGCATGCTCGGCATGCTCCCGGGTGCCAAGGGCATGCGCGAGGCGCTCGACAACTTCGACGAGAGCGAGATCGTCCGCACCGAGGCGATCATCCAGTCGATGACGAAGCAGGAGCGCGAGCTCCCGAAGCTCCTCAACGGCTCGCGCCGTCTCCGCATCGCGAAGGGCTCCGGCACCACCGTGACCGAGGTCAACGCGCTCGTGAACCGCTTCGAGCAGGCCGCGAAGATGATGAAGACGGTCGCGCGCGGTGGCGTCCCGCAGATGCCCGGCATGGGTCCGATCCCTGGCATGCACGGCGGCAAGAAGAAGCAGCAGCAGGGCGGCGCCAAGAAGAAGAAGGTCGGCAACCCCGCCAAGCGCGCGGCGCTCGCGTCGGGCGCCGCGGCGCAGCCGCAGCAGGCGCCCACCGGTTCCGGCCTCGGGCTCGGCGGTCCGAAGGGCGGCAAGGCGCCGACCGAGGAAGAGTTGGCCAGCCTGCAGAAGTTCCTGGGTCGCTAGTCGCGACCGGACGACGGACGGGAGGCCCGGTGCCAGCTGGCACCGGGCCTCCCGTCCGTCCGTGGGTCGCGGCTAGAGCGACTCGCGCAGCTCCGTGACCAGGTGGCGGACCACCGCGCGGAGGTCCCCGCCGTTCTCCTGCGCCACCCGCAGCTGCCGCTGGTAGGACGCACCCTCGGCGATCATCGTGTCGAGGTGGTGCAGCTCCTGCTGGCAGCCGAGTCGCTCGGCGATCGGGTCCAGACGCTCGACCAGGTCGTGCACCTCGTCGGTGACCAGGCGCTCGTCGCCGGCGGCGTTCGTGATGATCTCCGCCTCCATGCCGTAGCGCGCCGCACGCCACTTGTTCTCGCGGATGAACCACGGCTGCATCGACGGCAGCGTCTCCCCGCGGTCGAGTCGGTCCGACAGCGCCGTGACCAGGCACTGGACGAACGCGGTCACGGCGCCGACCTCGTGCAGCGTCGAGATGCCGTCGGAGACGCGGTTCTCGAGCGTGCCCCAGCCCGGCGAGGGGCGGATGTCCCACCGGAGGTCCTTGAACCCGTCGATCACACCGGTCTTCGTCAGGTCGTCGACGACGGTCTCGAAGCCGGTCCAGTCGTCGATGCCCGGGGGCAGTCCGCCGGTCGGGAGCTGCTGGAACATGAGGGCGCGGTTCGACGCGTAGCCGGTGTCGGTCCCGCCCCAGAACGGGCTCGACGCGGTGAACGCCTGCAGGTGCGGGACGTAGGCGAGCATCGCGTTCATGATCGGCACCGCCTTGTCGCGGTGGTCGATCCCCACGTGCACGTGGACGCCCCAGATGAGCATCTGACGACCCCACCACCGCGTCCGGTCGATCAGCGTCGTGTAGTGCTCGCTGTCCGACGTGATCTCCTGCTGGTCCCACTGCGCGAACGGGTGCGTCCCGGAGCACATCACCTGCGCGTCGAGCGGCTCGGCGGCGTCGATGACCTCACCGATGATGCCCGCGAGCTCGCTCGTCGCCCCGCTCACGGTCTCGTGCACACCCGTGACCACCTCGACGGTGTTCGTCAGGAGCTCCTCGGTGACCCGGTCGGGGTCGCCGAGGCGTTCCTGCACGGCGGCGAGCACGGCAGGGGCACGGGGCGCGAGGTCGCCGGTGCCGCGGTCGACCAGCGGGAGCTCCCACTCGACGCCGAGGGTCGACGGGCGGGACTCGGTGAAGCGGATGTCCATGGGGCCATCCTGCCCGTCGGGTTGGAGGGTCGGCACAAGGAGTTCGGTCCGGGCGCGGCGGTCGGGCAGAGTGGTCGCATGAGCAGCGTCGCTTCCGCACCCGTGGTCCCGGAGTCGCTCCGGACCGTCGCCTCGCCCTGGACCCTCGGACCGCTCCACCTGCGGAACCGGGTGGTGATGGGATCGATGCACACCGGACTCGAGGTCCTCGACGACGGCGGTGCCGCGATGGCCGCGTTCTACCGCGAGCGCGCCGAAGGCGGCGTCGGCTGCATCGTCACCGGCGGGATCGCCGTGAGCGACGAGGCGCGCGGCGGCCCGGACTTCGCGGTGTTCGGCGTCGGGGGAGCGGACGAGCGGTTCCGGGTCGCCGTCGACGCCGTGCACGACGAGGGCGGCGCGATCCTCGCACAGCTCTTCCACGCCGGCCGGTACGCGCTCGTACAGGGCGTGACCGATCGGCACGGGCGCCCGCAGCGCGTGGTCGCACCGTCGGCGCTGCCCTGGGCCGCGGCGCGGGGGATCGTCCCGTCCGCCATGTCGGGCGCGGAGGTCGAGCGGACCGTCGAGGACTTCGCGGCCGCCGCGCGGTCGGCGCGGGCGATCGGGTTCGACGGCGTCGAGATCATGGCGTCCGAGGGGTACCTCATCAACCAGTTCCAGTCACCGCTGACGAACCTGCGCGACGACGAGTGGGGCGGCGACCCTGTCCGTCGCCGTCGGTTCGCCGTCGAGGTCGTGCGTGCGGTGCGGGCGGCGGTGCCGGACCTGGCGGTGACGATCCGCCTCTCCGGCGCCGACCTCATGCCGGGCTCGACCACCGATGACGAGGTCGACGCGCTCGTGCACGACCTGCTGCCGCTCGGGCTCGACGGCATCTCGGTCGGCATCGGTTGGCACGAGTCCCGAACGCCCACGGTGCAGGCCGCGGTGCCGCACGGCGCCTGGCTCGCGTACGCCGAGCGGATCGCGGGCGTGGTCCGTGCGTCGTCACACCCCGGGGTGCAGGTCATCGCCTCGAACCGGATGACCGACCTGCGGGACGGCGAGGCGGTGCTGGCCGACGGGCTCGTCGACGCGGTGGCCCTGGCGCGGCCGTTCCTCGCCGACCCGGCGATCGTGGCGCGGTCACTCGGCGGGCGGTTCGACCTCGTGAACACGTGCATCGGCTGCAACCAGGCGTGCCTCGACCGATCGATCGTCGGCGCGCCGGTGTCGTGCCTGGTCAACCCATGCGCGGGCCGGGAGCTGGCGTTCCCCGCGCGCCCGACGACCCGGCCGCTGCGTGTCGACGTCGTCGGCGGAGGGCCGGCCGGACTCACCGCCGCCGTGGACGCCGCCCGGCGCGGGCACACGGTGACGCTGTGGGAGGCGGCGCCGACGCTCGGCGGCCAGTTCGCGCTGGCCGCCGTGGTGCCCGGCAAGGAGGACTACGCGGCCACGGTGCGGGCTGCTCGTGCCGAGCTCGACGAGCGCGGGGCGACGGTCCACCTCGGGCGGGCAGCGACCGCGGGCGACCTGCTCGCCAGCGACGCGGTGGTGCTCGCGCCCGGCGTCGTGCCGCGGGCGGTCGACGTGCCGGGGGCCGAGCTGCCGCACGTGGTGTCGTACGAGACCGCCCTGCGCGACGGCGTCCCGGAGGGCTCGGTCGCGGTGATCGGCGGTGGCGGGATCGGGGTCGACACGGCGGCGTTCCTGGTGGAGTCGCCGGACGAGGTGGTCCGGGCCGCGGAGTTCGCCGCCCGCTGGGACGTCGCGGTCGCCGACGACGTCATCGGCGACGTCCCGCAGCGGCTGCCGGCCGCGGAACGTGTGCTCCGGCCGGGGGGACGGGTGACCGTGCTCCGCCGGTCGGGCAGGTTCGGCCAGGGGGTCGGGGTCACCTCGCGCTGGGTGGCCGTCGGCCGGTTGCGCGACGCCGGCGTGCGGATGGTCGGCGGCGTGCAGGAGTACCTCCGGATCGAGCCCGGCACGCTCTGGGTGCGCGACGAGGACGGGGTCGAGCGCGCCGTGCCGGCGGACCACGTGGTGGTCTGCGCCGGGCAGGAGTCGGCCGACGGCGCCGGGGCGACGGCCGGCACCGGACTCGCGGACGACCTGCGCGCCGCGGGCGTGCCGTTCGCCGTCGTGGGAGGGGCTCGCGACGCCCGGAGCGTCGACGCGGTGCGCGCGACGAGCGAGGCGCTCGAGGCCGTCCGGCGGCTCGCGCCGTAGTCCTCGGGACCGTCGGCGCGTCCTGGCTCGCTTCTCGGTCGGAAACCTGCAAGAATGAACGGTCGAATCGCGTCTGCTCGACCCTCTATCCAGCAGGTCGCGACTCCCTTCGAGCTTCCACCGCGCGTGCCCCCACGCCCGCGGTTCCGGTTCAACCACAACAACACGCAACAGGAGCAATTGTGGCTGTCAAGATCCGTCTCAAGCGTCTCGGTAAGATCCGTGCGCCGTACTACCGTGTCGTCGTCGCCGACTCGCGCACCAAGCGCGACGGTCGCGTGATCGAGGAGATCGGCAAGTACCACCCCACCGAGGAGCCCTCGGTCATCGAGATCAACTCGGACCGTGCGCAGTACTGGCTCGGCGTCGGTGCGCAGCCGACCGAGCAGGTCGCGGCGCTCCTCAAACTGACCGGCGACTGGGGCAAGTTCAAGGGCGAGGGCAACACCGAGTCCACCGTCAAGGTTGCCGAGCCGAAGGAAGCCTTCGTCGCCGACTCCGCGAAGAAGCCGGTCCTCAAGCCGAAGTCGGAGAAGAAGGCCCCCGAGGCCCCCGCCGCCGACGAGTCGGCCGACGCCGCTGAGACGACCGAGGCCTGATTCCTTGCTCGAATCCGCGCTGACGCACCTCGTCAAGGGGATCGTCGATCACCCGGACGACGTGCGCGTCGCCAGTTCCACCTCCGCGCGGGGCGAGGTCCTCGAGGTGCGTGTGCACCCCGAGGACCTCGGCCGCGTGATCGGTCGCGCCGGACGGACCGCAAAGGCGCTCCGCACCCTCGTCTCGGCTCTCGCCGACGGCAAGCGGGTGCGGGTCGACGTGGTCGACACCGATTCCTAGGGAGACGACCCAGCTCCGGGTGGGTCGCATCACGAAGGCGCACGGGCTCAAGGGCGGCATCAAGCTCGAGCTCTACACCGACGACCCGGATCGTCGGTTCACGCCAGGAGCGGAGTTCACGCTCCAGGTCCCCGCGGACTCCCCGTGGTCGGGGAAGTCGATCACGCTGGACGAGCTCCGCTGGTACAACGGCCATCCGGTCGCCTTCTTCGAGGGCGTCGCGGACCGCACCGCCGCTGAGACACTCGCGCGGGCGATCCTCTGGGTCGAGCAGGACGCCGACGCCGAGACCGGTGAGGACGACGCCTGGTACGACCACCAGCTCGTCGGGCTCCGCGTGCTCCGCGACGGCGTCGAGGTCGGCTCCGTCGCACGCGTCGACCACCTGCCCGCGCAGGACCTGCTCGCGATCGACACCCCCTCGCGCGGCGAGGTGCTGGTGCCGTTCGTCTCGGCCATCGTGCCGACCGTCGACATCGCGGCCGGCACCGTCACGGTGACGCCGCCGACCGGGCTGTTCGAGGAGCCCGAGGACACCTCGCGCCCCGAGACGGTCACGCCGACCGACCCGCGGGGCTGATCGTGCGCATCGACATCGTCACGATCTTCCCCGAGTTCTTCTCCGTGCTCGACGTCTCGCTGCTCGGCAGGGCCCGGCAGGAGAAGCTCCTCGACGTGCACGTGCACGACCTGCGGCACTGGACGACGGACCGGCACCGGACGGTCGACGACACCCCGTACGGCGGTGGCGCGGGCATGGTCATGAAGCCGGAGCCCTGGGCGCAGGCGCTGTCGTCGATCCTCCGCGAGGACGGGTCGTCGACGCTCGTCGTCCCCACCCCGGCCGGCACACCGTTCCGGCAGGCGATCGCCCGGTCGCTGGCCGACCACGAACACCTCGTGTTCGCCTGCGGGCGCTACGAGGGGATCGACGCCCGGGTGTTCGAGTGGGCGGCGTCCCGCTGCTCGGTGGTCGAGCTCTCGCTCGGCGACTACGTGCTCAACGGCGGCGAGGTCGCGGCCATGGCCATGATCGAAGCGGTCGGCCGTCTGGTCCCCGGCGTCGTCGGCAACCCCGAGTCGCTCGTCGAGGAGTCCCACGAGGACGGTCTGCTCGAGTACCCCTCGTACACGAAGCCGGCGGTCTGGCGTGACCTCGAGGTGCCGGACGTGCTGCTCAGCGGGCACCACGCCCGGGTCGCCGCGTGGCGGCACGACCAGCAGGTCGAGCGGACGCGACGCGTCCGGCCGGACCTGCTGTCCGACGCGTAGCTCGCGGTCCACCGACCGGGCACCGCACCGGACCGGGAGGCGCGGTGCCAGCCGGCACCGCGCCTCCCGTCCGTTCACCGGTCGCGCTGGGCGCGACGCAGGGTGAGGACCTCGGGTCCGGCCTCGGTGACGGCGACCGTGTGCTCGACGTGTGCAGCACGCGAGCCGTCGACGCTCTTCAGGGTCCAGCCGTCCTCGTCCTGCACGAGCTCGTCGGTGCCCTGCATGAGCCAGGGCTCGATCGCGACGACCAACCCGGGCCGCAGCTTCAGCCCCCGACCGGGGCGGCCGTCGTTCGGCACGTGCGGGTCGCCGTGCATCGTGCGCCCCACGCCGTGCCCGCCGAACTGCGTGTTGACGGTGTAGCCGGCGTCCTTCGCGACCCGACCGATGGCGTAGGACACGTCGCCGAGCTTGTTCCCCGGGCGGAACTGCTCGATCCCCGCGACGAGTGCCCGCTCGACGGTCTCCACGAGCCGTTGGTCGTCCTCCCGGGCGGTCCCCACCTGCACGGTGACCGCCGAGTCGGCGACCCAGCCGTCGACGCTCGCGGCGAAGTCGAGGCTGACGAGGTCGCCGTCCTCCAGGACGCGGTCGTAGGGCAGGCCGTGCAGCGCGGCGTCGTTCACCGAGGTGCAGAGGTTCCGGCCGAACGGTGAGTTCCCGAACGACGGGTGGTAGTCGACGTAGCAGCTGACGGCGCCGCGCTCGGCGATCATGCGGGCGGCCACGCGGTCGAGGTCGAGCAGGTTCACGCCCACGTCGACGGTCTCGAGCAGCTCGTCGAGGACGTCGGCGACGAACCGGCCGGCGGCACGCAGGCCGTCCAGCTCGGCGGGGGTGCGGAGTTCGATCATGGGTCCATCCTGCACCGGTTGGCAGCGGCCCCCGTTCTGTGGCAGGATTGGTCGCTGTGCCCTGGCTGGACTCTGCCATGGGGGAGTCGCCGATTCCGGGCACGAACACTTCCTTCCATCTACCGATCCGCGGCGACCCGTGCGCGTCCGCAGAGAGTGAACCGAACATGAGCCAGCTCCTCGACCACGTCGACGCAGCGTCGCTGCGTACCGACGTCCCCGACTTCCGCCCCGGCGACACCATCAAGGTGCACGTCAACATCATCGAAGGCACGCGTTCGCGCATCCAGGTCTTCCAGGGCGTCGTCATCGCGCGTCAGGGCCACGGCCTCGGCGAGACCTTCAAGGTCCGCAAGGTGAGCTTCCAGGTCGGCGTCGAGCGCTGGTTCCCGGTGCACTCGCCGATCATCGACCACATCGAGGTCGTCACCCGCGGTGACGTCCGTCGCGCGAAGCTGTACTACCTGCGCGAGCTGCGCGGCAAGGCGGCCCGCCGCAAGATCAAGGAGAAGCGCGACGCCTGATCGCCTTCACAGTGAGTGCCCGCGAGCCGGGTGCCGCTGGACGCCCCTCGTCGATGTACGGTTGTGCATCGACGGGGGGCTTTCCCGTTGTGCGCGCCCGCAGTGGCGCAGGGTCTCCGCACTCGTCGGGTGCGGACGTGAACGAGAGCGGAAATGACGGACACGACGCAAGGATCGGGGCGCCGCCCGCGGACGGAGAAGCAGGGGAACGGCGTCCTGACCTTCCTGCGGGACCTCGTCATCATCTTCCTCGCGGCACTGCTCGTGTCGTTCCTCGTGAAGACGTTCCTGATCCGGTCGTTCTACATCCCGTCGGCGTCGATGGAGAACACGCTGCAGATCAACGACCGCGTCATCGTGAACGAGCTCGTGCCGGACGTCGTGTCGCTGAAGCGCGGCGACGTCGTCGTGTTCAAGGACCCGGGCGGATGGCTCGCGGGCACGGACGTGCCGAGCGTCGCGCCGACGACGCAGCCGGCGAAGGCGATCGACTGGCTGCTCACGCAGGTGGGCCTGGGGACCGGCGACAGTGACGACCACCTCATCAAGCGCGTGATCGGCTTGCCGGGCGACACGGTGTCGTGCTGCAACGACCTCGGGCAGATGTCCGTCAACGGGGTGCCGATCAAGGAGCCGTACACGCTCCTGCCCGACGGTGCCCCCGCCTCGGCCGATCCGTTCTCGGTGACCGTGCCCGAGGGGTCCATCTGGGTGATGGGCGACAACCGGAACGACTCGAAGGACTCCCGGTACAACCGCGACACCCCGTCGAAGGGCTTCGTCCCGCTGTCGGACGTGACCGGGCGCGCCTTCGTCATCTCGTGGCCGACCAGCCGGTGGACCTGGCTCGACGACTACCCGGACGTCTTCGCAGGCGTGGAGGAGAAGGACCGGTGACCGTCGTCCGGCCCTCCCTGCGCGTCGAGAAGAAGCTGCTCGGTGCCGGACGGGTCACCGTGATCGGCATGGACGAGGTCGGCCGCGGTGCGATCGCGGGGCCGGTCGCCGTCGGCGTCGCTGCCGTGACGATCGACGTCGCGCGTGTGCCGCAGGGCCTCGCCGACTCGAAGCTACTCACCGCCACACGTCGGACGGAACTCGTGCCGGTCGTCCGTCGCTGGGCGCGCACGGCCGTGGGCATGGCGTCCGCGCAGGTCGTCGACGAGCAGGGCATCGTGCCGGCGCTCGGACAGGCGGGCGTTGCGGCCCTCGGGGCCCTGGTGCAGGACGGGCTCTCGCTCGACGGCGCGGTGGTCGTGCTGGACGGGTCGTTCGACTGGTTGTCCCGGGCGGTCCCGCCGTCCGCCGCCCCGCTCGACGTCGTGGTCCGCGTGAAGGCCGACCGTGACTGCGCGTCCGTCGCCGCGGCGTCGGTCGTCGCCAAGGTGGAGCGGGACGCGCTGATGGTCGCCGCGCACGAGGACGCGCCGCACTACGCATGGGCGTCGAACAAGGGGTACGGGTCGGCCGCGCACTACGACGGCATCCGGGCCGTGGGTGCGCATGCGCTGCACCGGAAGAGCTGGCTGCACCAGGCGTCGAGCATGGCCCTCGACGGGTTCGACGCGCTCCAGGACCTCCCCGTCGCGGGCTGACCGGCTGCGTCCACGGTCCGTCGACTCGCCGTAGACTGGGCGGGCGATGGATGACGACGAATTCGACGACTACGACCGCGAGGTCGAACTTGCCCTGTACCGCGAGTACCGCGACGTCGTGTCGCAGTTCCGGTACGTGGTCGAGACCGAGCGCCGGTTCTACCTGGCGAACGAGGTGGACCTCGTCCGCCGGGACACCGAGCACGACTTCTACTTCGAACTCACGATGAACGACGTCTGGGTCTGGGACGTCTACCGCTCCGACCGTTTCGTGAAGTCCGTCCGCGTCCTCACGTTCAAGGACGTGAACGTGGAAGAACTGACGAGTCGCGAACTCGAACTCCCGAAGGAACTCGCGCTCGACGAGTGATCGTCGCTTTCCTGTCGGAATAGCGACGCGGCGGCATTCCGGTGACATTCCTGGAATTGTCGCGCTACGGTGGTGGAGATCCTTTCCCCGTGACTCGTCGTCATGGGGACCACCACCCCTCGACCCAGGAGCACGACATGGCACAGAAGGTCACCGTCCAGCTCGTCGACGACCTCGACGACTCGCCCATCGCCGCCGGCGAAGGCCGTACCGTGGAATTCGCATTCGACGGTTCCAACTACGAGATCGACCTGTCCGACGACAACGTGGACAAGTTCCGCGAAGCGATCTCCGACTACGTGGCAGCGGCCCGCAAGGTGTCCGGTCGCCGTTCCGGCGGCAGCGGTTCCGCGCCGAAGTCGTCGCCGAAGCGCGGGAACTCCGAAGAGCTCGCGAAGATCCGCGAGTGGGCGAAGGAGAACGGCTACGAGGTCTCGAGCCGCGGCCGTATCTCCACGCAGGTGCAGGAAGCCTACGCAGCCGCGCACTGACGCTGTCGTTCCAGACCCCGGGTGATCACGCATCACCCGGGGTCTCGTCATTCCTGCACAGCATTTCCTCCAGTCGTGCTCCTCCACAGATCGGCCCTCCGGAACTTCGGCGGAGGCTGTCGTCGCGGATCGTTGTCGACGGAGGCGACGACATGGAACGACGAACACTCGGCGGGTACGGCGAGGACCACGCGGTGGAATGGCTCACCGATCACGGGTACCGATTGGTGGAACGCAACTGGCGGTGTGCGCGCGGAGAGATCGACGTCGTCGCGTGGCACGGCCCGACGCTCGTGTTCATCGAGGTGAAGACGAGGGCGGGGGTGTCGACCGGTCACCCGTTCGAGGCGATCACGCCGGCGAAGACCGCGCGGCTGCGCCAGCTCGTCCCGATGTGGTTCGCGGCGCACCCGGGAGTGCACGCAGCGGCGATCCGGCTCGATGCCGTCGCGGTGCACGTCGACGGCGACCGGGTCGGGGTCGAGCACCTCGAGGGGATCCTGTGACCGGGATCGGCCGGTCGGCCGCGGTCGCGCTCCTCGGCGTCACCGGCCGACGGATCGAGGTCGAGGCACACCTGACGAGCCAGCTGCCGGCGTTCAGCATCATCGGACTGCCGGACACGTCGCTGGGGGAGGCCCGGGAACGCGTCCGTGCCGCTGCCGCGAACGCCGGGGCTCCGCTGCCCGCGCGACGGATCACGGTGAACCTGACCCCGGCCGCGATCCCGAAGCGAGGGTCGGGGTTCGACCTCGCCATCGCCATGGCGGTGCTCGCCGGGGCGGACGTCGCACCGCGCGTGAGCGAGCGCGTCGTCTACATCGGTGAGCTCGGGCTCGACGGGCGGCTCCGGCCGGTGCCCGGTGTCGTCCCGATGCTGCTCGCTGCCCGCGACGCCGGTGTCGACCGGGTCGTCCTGCCCGCTGGCAACGCCGACGAGGCGCGGTTCGTGCACGGTGTCGAGGTCCGCGCGGTCGACTCGCTCCGGGCGGCCGCCATCGACGCCGGCGCGCTGCTGCCCCCGGTCGACGTCGAGCCGGTCACCGCCCCACCGGTCCTGCCCGAGCGGTCACCTGCCGCCGAGCTCGCGGAGGTCATCGGCAACCCGGTGGGGGTCCGCGCGGTGGTCGCTGCCGCCGCGGGTGGGCACCACGCGCTGCTCGTGGGGCCGCCGGGTGCGGGCAAGACGATGCTCGCCGAGCGCCTGCCCGGGCTGCTGCCGGACCTCGACGAGGAAGCCGCCCTCGAGGTCGCGGCGGTCCGGTCGGTCGCCGGGCACGGCGTGGCCTCGTGGACGACGAGGCCACCGTGGGAGGCACCCCACCACTCTGCGTCCGCCGTGTCGCTCATCGGGGGCGGCTCCGGCACCGTGCGCCCCGGTGCGGTGTCGCGGGCGACGCGCGGTGTGCTGTTCCTCGACGAGTCAAAGAATCTGGACGAAGCACGAACGATACCCCTCTGAGAGGGGCTGTGCGGGCCTTGACGGCCGAGAACTGCCAGAATCGCTACATGATCGCAGGCGTGACGGAACGAGACTTCGAGAGGCTTCTGGAGGCTGTTCAGGGCACTGGGCCGTCAGTCACGGACTGGATCATGGCCGCTGCCGCCGTGCTAACGTTCGGCGTGGCCCTGGCAGCTGCCCTTTATGCCCGGAAGCAAATCGACGAGGGCAAGGAAGCTCGCAAGCAAGTTGCCGAGCTTGAGGTTGAACGCAGTCAGCCGTATGTCGTCATGTACACCGAACCGAGCAGCGCGTCGCAAGTGCTGATCGAACTCGTCATCAAGAACTACGGCCAGACGGCGGCACTCGACGTGCGGACCGACATCACCCCGGCTCTTAGGCGCACGGCTTTCGGTTCGACGGAGCCGGTGGCCATGCCTGACGTGATTCCGGTCCTCGCGCCCGGCCAGGAGTGGAGGACGCTCTGGGACAGCGGCATGACGCGCAAGAAGAGCGACCTTCCGGATCGTCACGAGGGATTTGTTAGGTACAAGGGCGTCGGGGGCGCGGAGCGCGTCTCGAAGGTCGTGCTCGATTGGTCCGTCTACAAGACGCGGCGTTGGGTCGAACTGAAGACCGTGCACCACGCTGCCAAGGCCCTCATTGAGATCCAGAAGAACCAGAAGAAGTGGAACGAGAGCATCCACGGAGGGTTGGGGGTCGTCATGCGCGACGGACACCGGATCGACGCTGAGAACGAGGCGTACTACGCGGAGCAGATGGAGCAGTCGAAGGACTTGGAGCAGATGCTGTTCCCCGAGCAAGCAGCGGAGCCGTCGACCCCGGCTGACGAGGACATTTAAGGTCGAGGCCGCAACCTCTTGAGTACCAGCTGAGCGACTTCTCGAAGAGCCCCCTGGTCCAGCACGCGCAACGGAACGCCGCTGGCGGCGGCCGACTTTTCCACGTAGCTGGCGAGATCGAACGTGTTCATTTGTAGCTTCTATTGTACCAACAGAGGTCGCCTAATACTGTTGTATTAACTACAATTTACGGCAGTCATTGAATATGTCTCAATAAGGGCAGCGACACGGCGCGTGCTCGCTCGCAACTAGAAGGGAAAGATCAATGGCCTACCGGTCGGTCCGCGTGTCGGACCTGTCAGGCAAGGAAGACGCCGACGAGAAGTTCGTCACGGTCGTCGTCCGACGCCACCCGCAGCTGGACGAGCCCGTTCAGTTCGACGCCCTGCCCGAAGAGGTCTCCGGCCTCAAGGACGCGGGGAACCTCGTCGCTCTCGAGATCCGCAATGGGGACACCCAGCAGATCGTCGTCACCCTGGAAGAGTTCAACAAGCTCTCCCCGAAGATCAACGACGTTCTCAAGAACGCCGACGGCCTCCGGGGACGACGCAAGGGTTTTCGTCCCAGCCAGCAGGACTGATCCGGTCCTGATCACCCGCCCGCCCCCTGTCCGCTTGAGGTTACCGATCTCGCGGACAGGGGGCTCTTCAATTGGACGTGAAAACCCGCCGCTGACGCGACGGGTCTTCCATGATCACTCGGGCACCACTCGCACCCGTTCGACCGCCATCCAGCGGTCGGAGAGGGCGAGCGCGAAGTTGTACGCGTCCACCCAGTCGGGGAACCGGCGCTGGTTGATGTTCCAGGCTTCGCCGTTGTCGGCCGTCTGCACTTCGACGCGCAGCGTCTCCCTGACCGTGAGCAGCATCTTGAGTTCCGGAGGCACGTCCTGCGTCTCTCCGTCTTCGTTGCCGGGGCCGAGCACGATGGCCGGTCCCTTCACTACGTCCCGGTCGCGGAACGCCGGGTTGTGCATCCACAGGATCAGGGACGCGCGGCGGTTGAGCGGCAGGTTCTTGAGCTTGCCTTCCTCGTCGAACCAGATCGACGCTTCGGGGGAGTCCAAGTCGACGACTTCGACCCACCCTCCGATCGCGGCCTGGTAGTCGGACACCTTCTTGAGCTCGACCACGCGGAGCGGTTCGGCTTCTTCTACGGGGATCAGGATGCCTTGCGGCATGGTGGCACCTCTTCGGATCATGGGCTTGAGCCGCGTCCGAAGTCCGGGCGCAGCAGTAGGCCCGTGACCTACTTCTTGATCTTCTTGGCCTTGTACCCGAACGAGTATTGGCAGCCCTTCGCCAGGCAACGCGTCTGGCCCGGCGCGATCATGTGGCCGTTGCGGCACGTCTTGGTGTCGTCGTCCTTCTTGGCGGGCGCGAACACCGTCTCGATCTGTTCCAACACTTCCTCGCGCGTGCGTGGGATGTCGTGACTCATCGGCCGGCGCAGATCCGCGATCGTCTCGTTGGCCTCTTTCAGTTCCGCGACGATGTTCACCAGGTCGTCGAACCTCAGCACGGCCAGCGGCTCGTCCTTGAGCTGCACGACCAGCAGGGGAACGCGCCCCATGCTCGCTCCGGCGACCGTCTGTCCCCAAAACTCGCCGAGCTTGATCGTCTTGTGGTTCTTCGCTTCGATGTCGAACGGCGTGTCCCGGAAGTAGTCGCTGATGTCCATCTTCTGATGGCTGCCCGCGCCGGACTTGCCATCGCGCTTCACGCGGGCGCCGAGCTTCTTCTGAAGCGTCTTCGCTATGTAGTTCTCCAGGCTCTTGCCCTTCTCGCTGCTCTCGCTCATGACTCGTCGTCCTTTGAGCGCATGGTCTTCACCGCGCGGATCACCGCGTAGTGGCCGAGCACGGTCAGGTGACGGTCGCGCAGGTAGCTGATGCGTTCCGCGATCTGCTCGTCGGTGTCGTCTTCCCAGACGGCTCGCATCATCTCGAACTCGTCGGTCGGGACGTAGGCCATCGGGCCCCGTGCCACCTGTTCCAGTTCGAGGTACTTGAGTTCCAGTTCAACTTGCCGGTCTTCTTCCGACAGGTGTTTGACGTGCTCTTCGAGCACGTGGTCCGGCTGGTCGCCGTAGATGTCGCCCAGCAGCAGAAGCGCCTCGTCGGGCTTCTTCTCAGGGTGACGGGATGATTTTCGTTCCATTCGTTCGGTTCTCCTATGACGGGCGCACGAGCAGGTGGAAAAGCTCGTGCGCGCCGAACGCCCGGTCACTGCGGTTCAGAGCACCACCAGTAAACGGGCGGTGATCGGGCGATCGGCATCAGTCCGGCAGTCAAAGCCGCGAGAGGCAGGGGCTTTTCAGAACCCTGCACCGCGGAGGCATATAGGAGCCGTGGAAACCCCTTGCGGGCCGTCTCCGCACCCGCCCTCATCGGCGTAACGTTTCGCCTAGCTTTCCTCAATATCAGCCACTCGTCGCGGCTTGACTGTCGAACCGATCCTGAAAAGGTGCGAACCGGCCGCTTGTCGCGACGTACGTCCTCGGCGGACGCTTACCGGTTACGTGGGCTTTTCAACCGCCTGTTGGCGGCCAGCACGGCCCACAGCTGCTGAGTTGCCCTTATGACTTGACGGCGGGAACGCTCTGCAGCCCGTAGTGCCGCTTCAGCGCGATACTGCCTCGCCAGCTTGTTCAAGTCGGGTTCCGATTCGAGCGGCAGGAACTGCATCCTGAGCGTCCCGTAATCGGTGCGGATCACCATAGGCTCTCCTGGGCCGATTATCTCATCTTCATTGAGGAACGACAATCGGATTTTGTTGAGCCACTTCTTCACGAAGATGATGATGTCTTCGATAGGGTCTTCCATCGGAGGAAGGTCCGAGTGGGTAGGGGTGGGTAGGCTCATTCCGTACCCTCTTGATCGTCCTTGTATTGCTCGAAGATCGCCACGATCGCTTCGACCGCTTGCGTGCGGTCTATTGGTTCGTCGGGCTCGTAGTCGGGATTCAACTTATTCTCTTCGTCACCGATGCCACTTGCCGTTCCCCAGTACTGTCCCTGTACAAAGCATCTGTACACGATCTCATCAATCTCGTCAGTCATGCTCGCCATTCCTCCGTTCTTCCATCGCCCTGTTGATCACCTCTCCTCGTCGCTTGAAATACTCGTCCATTGCCCGTTCGCCCAGTGCGGTGACGGCTGACGGCAGAGTGGTCCCGAGTTCGATCAGCTCGGCTTCGGTCATCGACGTGACGTCAGGTTCTAATTCCCTCGAATTCGGTGCAATTGGCTCCTGCTCACTCATCGCGCCCCGCTTTCAGGATCTTGTCCGTAGCGGTGAACACGGAGCGCATCTGCCCTTCGTCGGGCTTCGTAGTCGTCTTCAACCAGTTTTGGATGTAGGCGCGGCTCTCGGCAGGGTTCATCTGATCCCGTGCCCCGATTTCGTTCATCGTCAGGTAGGCGGTCGCTTCCGCCTGGAACTCCGCTATGCCCCTGTGCTGCTGGTACTCTTCCTCGCTCCACTTCGGGTGCTTGAGCACCAGGTGACCGAGTTCGTGCATCGTGGTCTTGAGCGGCCAGCGCGCTGCCGGGTTGATCGCCAGCTCGTCGTTCTCGTTCGCGTAGCCCTGGATGTTTCCGTTCAGTTCGGTGAAGGCGACTTCCTTGATCGCCAGGTTGGCCAGCGCGCGCTCACGGCTCCACTCGGCCGGTCGGTAGGGCGGAAGCTCTTCGCCCTCGGTCTGCGAGTACTGGAACAGGCACCTGACCCACTTGAATCCGCGCACCTTGCGTTCCTGGAAGCCGAACTCGTCTTCCTTGTTGACGACGATCGGGCGGAGGATGGCTAGCGCCTTTTCCCCGCGCTGCACCTGGCGCTGCATCTCAAGCCACTTCTTGTAGGTGGCCACGGGCTCGGTCGCTCCCTGCATGCGAAGCGCGATCTGATTCAGGAAGCTGTACGGGTAAAAGCGGTTGTACGTGTCGCTCAGCTGCCCGGGAGCTTCGAGCGCTTCTTCGAGCAGTACGCCCCAGTTGGGTTTCTGCTTCAGGTCAAGATGCCGGCCTTCGGCAAGTTGTTCGCTCATTCATGATTCTCCTGTTTAGTTATATGGTCCGCTCCTGGACCGGATCGTCCGGCGCGTTGTACAGCACTAACGGTTGAATGTTATTGCCGCGCCGAACGATTCGTTGCATGAGCCTGTGGAGAAGTGCGAGTCGGGTAAGGTTTTGACAAGTCCGTCACATGGTGGGCTGGCGGCGTAGCTATGACACATTTCGTTCGTTCTGTCGTTCGTTTCGGCTAATTGACAGGCCGACAAAATGTGTCCTCGCAGAACTACGCCGCGTCACCCCTGTTGCTAACGTCGGGAAATATACATTTGACGATCCGACGCTATTGCGACATGTGCTACCTCGTCGCCGCGACGACGATTGACATGCCAGCGAGACCGCTGAGTGTTCCCACGACGAGCGCGACCGGCACTGAGAACTGCGAGTGCGTCAGCATCAAAACCCATTGCGCGGTGATGTCGAGGAAGACTGATAAGAGTAGTCCGATAACTAGGGTCATATGACCTCCTGTGATTAAATGTAAGTATTAATGGCGCGCGACTACGACATCGACGAGATCCTTTACCTGTCCCAGACCAAGGGCATGAGTGCCGCGTGGATCAAGGAAGAGCTCTCGCTGTCGATTACCCAGCGTCAGCTGCAGCGCCTCATTGCGCAGCGCGTGGGCCGTCGGCCGACCAGGCAGGCGATCCGTATGCCGGACACTGTCAGGAGCCGTGTCGTCGCGTACATGGAGTCGAGAGGGCTGGATCAGTACTACTGCTCGCTGTGTCTGAAGCGCAGGATGGAACCCGGCTTCATTCACGCACTCAACGGCGACCCGTCCCTTGACGTCCTGGTGTTCGTGTGCCGCCACTGTTCGGTGGCGAGCGATAGGTAGGTGCTAGGCGCGGTTGTTCTTGTGGTCCCGCGCCTGGTAGTCCTCGACGATCTCTCCAATCGTCACGCCCTGCTGCTGATCATCTTCGGTGACGAAGTAGATCGTGGGCCACGCTCCGGTCGCCCATAGTGTCAGGCCGTGCTCTTTCACGTACCAGAGGATCGCTTTGGAGGGGAGCGCCCGTATCTCGCCATCAGCGGTCCGATACGGGTCCGGCTGCTTCTCCGGCACCTCGTCTCCGAAGATGTTCGAGCCTTCGAGCAAACCGAGCTGTTTCATCAGCGGTCGGACGTCTCGACTTGCACGCGGCGGAACCATCCCGGTTTGCGCTGCATGATCGTGCAGAGGATGCCGCTGTTCTGATGTTCGCGGGTAGATGCGTCGTCGGCCGCGCTGAAGGCTTGCTCGCTCTTCTTGACGGCTGCGTCCGCTTTGCCGTTGGCGATGTTCGCGACGGACTTTGCGTTGCTGACGTCACCGGACAGTTTGGCAACCGCATCATTGAACTGTTTCAGAGTGACGTACTCGTGCTCGGCGGGGTTCTCTTGAACCTCCTTGAGGTCGTTGATCAGCGTCTGTTCGGCCGGCGTCGTCTTGCGGCTCGTGTGTCGGGCCAAGAGGTATGCCTGGTACGCCTTCCACGTCTTGAGGCGCTTGATGGCCCGGACGGTGGACACGCTGACGCCAGTAACTTCGGCGACCTTCTCGGCTTTGTACAAGCCTTCCTTCACAACCTGCTTGATGTAGCGATTGATGTTGTTGAACGTGCGCTGTTGTAGCGGCTTGCTCATGTGGATTGTTCTCCTGGGCCTCGGCCCGTTATTCAGTTGTGTGTGCGGTCCTACGCGACCGGCTCGTCGACGATGATCTCTTCGTCCGACGGCGCGTAGAACTCTGCTGGCAGGTGGTAGGTGCCCTTCTCGAGCGCTGCCAGGTACTCGTCAAGCTTCTTGAAGTCCTCCGGCGTCTTCACGTTCGCCATGAACGGCTTGCCGGTGGCCGACTTGACCACCTTGTTCTCGTAGGACGGGCTCGCCAGCTTGAGCGCCTTGAGCCGGGCTCCGAGCGTTCCGACCGGCGTGCTGTCGTCTATCGGCAGCGTGTCGGGGTCCTCGGTGACTTCGATCGCCGTGGCGTTCTTCACCGACTCGACGTCGCGCATCTTCTCGGCGACGATCTTCTCGAAGTTGATGATCGCCAGTGCGGCGGAGTCCCGGGACTTGAGCTTGAAGACCTCGGCCGCGATGTTCTTCCTCGGCCACTTGAGGTGCTTCAGAAGCGTCTCGATCTGGCCCTTCTGTTCCTCGGTCACCGGCGCGATGGCACCCGCAGCCTTGTTGCCGTCGTCATCCTCTTCTTTCGCCGTGATGCCGATCATGGCCATCAAGGCGTACCTGCGCGTGTAGGTGACGGCAGAGCCGTGCTTCTGAGGATCGATCTCCCGTATGGCGAGCTTGGTGGTCCTGATGAAGCTCTTGCCGCTCTCGTGGACGAGGATCGTTTCGAGGGCTGCGTGGCCGTGTTCGTCGGTGATCATCGGCTGCATCACCGCGATCTTCCTGGCGGACAGCAGCTCGTGCGCCTTCTCTGTCACCACGTCGAGCGGCACGTAGTTGCTTCCGTAGGCGTCGTTCGCAGCGCTCTTGGTAAGAGCCTTGAGTTCCGACTGGATGCTGATCAGCGCTTTGGCGATGACCGGCGGTACCAGGTACTCCGGCGTCTTCTTGCCTACTGAATCGTCGTCCATACGAGGGCCTTGCTCAGAGAGCGTGCTAGTGAGTGCTGGGGTGACTTGCCGAACGATCGTCGTCGTGGCTGGTAGCGGGGCGCTGAGGCGGCCATGCGGCGGTCCAGGCGGGCTTCCGTGGCTCGACTACGTTCGTTCTTGTTCCTTCGGGTTGTTGTGAGTGCTTGCATCGGTGGTGAGTTCCTTTTTAAGTTGTGTGTACAGACGTCGCAGTTCGGCGCGCTTCTGGCGGTGGAACGCTGAGTCCTTGGTGCTGAGGTCGGTGAGGATGGTTCCTCTCGATACCTTGCGGCCGGTACGCTCGCTTTCCCGCTTCGAGAGGCCGTCGAGGGCTTCTATGAAAGACGGGTCGAGCTTGTGGTGGAGTTTCTTGAGCGTGGAGCCCTTCACTTTGGGTGGCAGGTTCCACTGGTGTTCTCGATTCATTCGGTGTTTGAGCCTTTCGTTTCCCCCTTTTTGATATGTAGTCATGCAGTCGCAAGGGCGTCCCTTCTGACACATGCGGTAGGCGGAAGGGACTGAGACGCAGAGACACGCGGTACTTAGGCGCGTTTCACTTTCAGCGGGCCGAAGGACTGACGGTCCAGTGCGTCGTGCGCCCTTGCCGCTGCATGACCTGGTTGTTAAATATGCGGTGACTACAGGCTGTCGAACTTGCTATCGGCGTTCCGCTTTCGTCTGTGCAATAGTGTGGACTATGGTCGTTCAATAGTCAACGCTTTTATGTCGCAAACAAGTCGTTTTGCTGTGGATAAATCATGACGGCCTCTGGGTGTGGAGATGGACGTGGACCTGTTGTGGACTTCGGGCCACGGCGCATCCGCGCTGGCGCGGGGATCGGGCGGCCGTTGACACGCGTACTTGGCTCCCTCATAGTGATCCCCATGATCATCCTCGACCGTGACCGCCTCATCGTGCTGTCTATTGCACGCTTCGGACAGCTTGCTTCCGAACACATAGCGGCCATGCATTTCGCGGACGTGAAGAGCCCTACTCCGCAGTGGCGGACCATGCACCGGCTCATCGATCACAACTACGTGAAGCTCGTAGAACGCCGTCCAGTGGGCGGAAACGGCTCGGGCAGCGGTCAGTACGTCTATCAGCTCGGAAGCGCCGGACACGCGCTCTCAGGACGTCCGGGCAAGTATTGGCCTTATCGTTCGGTGAACCTGCATACGCTCGCCATTGCCGACGTGCACGTGGAATTGGTCCGGGCGGAACAGGCGGGCCGCATCACGATCGACCGCTACGACACAGAACCCCACACGCACAGGGTAGTGGCCGGTGCCGAACTGAGGCCCGACTACTACGTTGATGCCGGCGACCACGTGAAGCGGCGGAACGTCGAACTCTGGATCGAAGCCGACCGGGGGACCGAACGCCAGGACGCGATCAAGGACAAGCTCAAGCGATACGCACATGCGTACGAGCAGGGGAGCATGACGTTCTTTCCGCGCGTGGTGTTCATCGCGCCGGACGAGCAGCGCGCCCGTGAGCTGCGCACGATCATCGAGCGGGGCAGGGATGAAGTGAAGGACCTTTTTTACGCGTGCACGCTTCCCGAGTTTACGGGCTTGTTCTTCGGTTGACCTCTGTAAATAGGGTTGACTATTACGGCGCGGAAGCGCATAATGAAAGGGTAATAACTAAACAGGACAAGAAGTATGATAACCATCACGTTGAGTGAAGATGAAAAAGGATTGCTGTTGCTCGTCATAGACGACATGCTTGATCAGCTGGACATGGACTCGTTGAACGAAGTCGCGCTGTTGGGCGAGGTCAAAGACAAACTGCAGGCGGCCGCGTGATCGTCAATACCGCCACCGGCGAGATTCTCGACTTGAGCGCCCTGGGACGAAAGCCCCGCGGTCCGAGGACGAAAAGACTCAACGTACGATACTGGCAACAGAACGAAACGCTTTGGCTCTTGACGGTTCTGTCGCTGCTCTTCGCCGCCGTATCAATCGCACTCTGACATAGAAAAAGCCCCGCTCGCCAGCGGGGCTACTCTTTTGTGGCAGATGAATCCGGTTTCTTCGACCTGCGAGCAGCCGCTTCCTCCATCTTCTTCACCAATTGTGACTGATAGTTCTGTCCATGTCCACCCTTTTTCGTTTGGAACTCTGCCAGGTCGGCGTCTATGAACTTCTGCGGCCGTTTCATTTCGGGCACCTGGTGCCAGCCGAACAGTGTTGGTTTTCGGGGAGCTGTCATGCCTTGATTATGCACGAGCACAGGCGCTTTGCATAGTTCAATATTGACCGGCATGCGGTCGGCGTGGTTTGATAGTAGCAACCGTTTGCCATTCACAACAACTGGCTCACGGGGGTATAAGTCGGCCATTAAGAAAGCCCCGATCTCTCGGAGCTTCTGTTCGCCATTCACAACTGGTTCTATTTTACCAGTTCTGTTCCCTTATGCAAATACTTTAGCAACAGATTGCACGCCGTAACCCCTCGCAGTACGAAGCCAAGGCAGCAGTCAGGACTTTGCGGTCAGCGCTAAAACCAGGCTCCGATGGATTTTTTACCGGCGTCGGTAAAAAATCTGATTGCCCCCTAAACGTCGTCCTGGTCTATGCGGTGCTCACAAGCGGTCCGGTTGCTCTCACTCAGTACTCGGGAAAAGGAACGGTCTTAGAGAGCAGCTGAAGGTTTCGCGCCCGTCTGGTCCCTGCTGCTAGGGAAGGGGGGCTCTATGCCCGGATGAAATCGGCGAGCGACAACGCGGTCAGTACGCCGAGGATGCAAATGCCGGTGGCCAGGAAAGGGTAGCCGATCGTGAACAGGAACGAGTACCAGAGCGAGTAGTCGCCCGTCTCCAGCGCGGGCACGATCTTCCGGTTGGCGAAGATCATCAGTAGCACGAAGATGATGATGGCCACAATCGCGCCGATCACGTTGTCGGCCACGTCGGTAGAGAGCCTGCCGAGCAGCGCGATGATGAACGAAGCGATCAGCGAGCCGATCGTGCCCCACAGGAGAGCGTTGCTGATCTGGCGCGGGGTCATCTTGTCTGTCATGGGGCAAGCATAGGGGCACGTTGACTTTTTGTCGGGTTCTGTCACATTCGGGTCATGGAACAGCTACCCGTACGCATCTACAAGCACTGGATCGGCTACGTGATCATCGCGTTGGCCGGCCTCTGCGTGATCGGGATCTTCTGGTCCGGGCTTGGCACCATGCTCGAACAGACCGGCATCAATCAGATGCTCGTGCTCGGCATCGCCGCCCTGGCCATCCTCTCGACCGCCGCGATCTCGATCGTCCTTATCTACGTGTACGGCCTCAGCTACGTCGAACTCACTGAGAACGGGATCACGGTCAAGAACTGGGTCACGCCGTTCACCAGCCGCGACGAGCAATCCGAATGGGTGCGCGTCACGCGGTCCAACGCGCTCATAGGCGGCATCTTCGGCAGGGTCCTCAACTACGGAACGCTCAGTGTCGAAACGAACGGCGGATCGAATCAAGTCCGGTTCACCTACCTGCCGCGTCCGGAGCATTGGCAATACGTCATACAACTCGAAGCCGACAATGCGACTCCCGATGTTCCTACTGTTTCCTAAAAATAGGGTTGACTATTCAGTACCAAGGCGCATAATGAGGGCAGTTCGAAAGAACGACTTAACAATCAAGCGTAGTAGCGTCGGCAGACGGAGACAGCCAGAGAGCTGGTAGGTATAACTAGGCGATCGCCAAGGCGGGATTCAACGGTCATCCTCGCCGAGAGGACGGATGTCCAGGGACGTGAGTTAGTTACTTGCGGGCCGGTTCACCCGGGACGACACTGACGACTTCGGGTCAAACCCCGACGAATCTGCCGACACTCATACGCTTGATCGCACCTTTCATCGACTCATCACATGGGCGCACTGTCGAACGGAGAGATACCTAAGAACAGCGCGCTCAACCAAGTGATTGAAGGGCAGCCAAAAGAGTGATCTGCGGCGGCACAATGCTTTCGAGCTAAGTTCTCATTATGGCCAGTTCAATCACTCGCCGGCAGTTCCCTGTCTTGGGCTCTGCCGGCGTCCATGCGATCAGTCGATCGTCATATTCACAACTAAAGAAGGAACATCAACGTGCAAAGGAAATTATCGGACAAAGACTACGGGCTGCTCATAGCGGCAGGGTGCGGCGCACTCATCGTTCTCGGCATCTGGCTTCTGGTCCAGGCCGTCACCAACTTTCAGAACCAACTTCAAGAGCCCGCGGTCACACCGGCGGCGGCAGTCACGGCCCGCCCGCAGCAAGCTGCCGAGACGGTGCCTGGCGCACTGGAGCTCGTTGACCAGTACCGGGCGAGCAAGCATCTTGCGATGCTGTTCCTAGACCCTCAGCTGACCGAATCGGCTCAGGCCAAGGCCGACGATCTTGTGGCTAATCAGTATTGGGCTCACAACCGCCTCGGCGCTACGTCATGGGACTGGTTCGCGAAAGCCGGGTACGTCTACAGCGTCGCGGGGGAGAACCTTGCGAAGTGCTGGCCGGACACTAGCTCCGTCGTCAACGCCTGGATCGCCAGCCCCACCCATGAAGCGGTCCTGACCGGCAACTACCAGGACGTCGGCTTCGGCATAGCCAAGAACCCGAAGGACGGTTGCAACTACGTCGTCGCTCACTTCGGAACGCGCCAGGGAGCGGAGCAGTGAGCGCGGAATCCGGCCCTCCATTTTACCCGACTGAAGCGTTCGATCTCCCCTCGTACCCTTCCATCCACGTAGAGGCGACGCACTACCTGCACCTGTACGCCGACCCCGAGGTCTTCACGATGGAGCAGTTGAAAGAGCGTTCCAACTATTACTCTCGGCTCGCATCTTGGACGAGCGACCGTGCGAAGGGTCAGGCGCTGTCGATCATCCAAGCCTTGGATTTCGAGATCGCCATGCGCACGGCCGAAGCCATCGAGATCGAACAGATCGTCGAGTATGGCTGGATTCCTGAAGGTGACTGACGACGACCACTTCGCCGTCAACGCCTGGATGATCGGCAACGGCTTCAAGTGGGAAGCGCGGGTGCATCCGGACGGGGGAGTGTGGCGCAGCTTCCATCCGGACGTCGGCAATATCGAACTGACTCAGGCTGCTGCCGTGTTCGCGTTCTTCCAGTACCTCAAGGGCGGGCGGCAGGGCGCGCAGAACGCGGCCGATCTCGTCCCGCAGCGCCTCAACCTGAGACAGGCGCTCTACGCGATCCTGCGCATGGGAAGACCCCGCGCCTAGGTTCGGGACACCAGACGCGGGGTCGCTTGGTTTCAGTCAGTGCGACTGGTGGCTCTCTTCAGGAATAGTGTCGTCGGGCTCTTGACTGATCTCGACGGCGTAGCCGAGACGTATGGCCGATCGGATCATGCGCCCGTCGTAGCAGGCCTGCCACTCGGCAGCGTCGTAGCTGCGGAAACGGACGTGCGATTTGCTCGGGTATGCGGGGAACAGGACCGCGACGATGTTCCTGTCGACGGTCGGACGTCGGCCCGTCAGCTGGTCTTGGAAGGTGCCGGACAGGCCGTGGCCGATGCGTCCCCACTCGATCAGCCAGCCCAGCTGGTTCACGACTCGCGCCTGTATCGGACGATGCGCTCTTCCGGGTACGGGCCTCGTCCCAAGTTCAGATCCTCGAGCGCGTAGATCGTCGACTCGACCAGGTAGGACTCGTCAGCCGGGACCAGCTGCGTCCACAAGCCGAACTCCCATGCGCGCCGGATCAGCTCTTCGTCGAAGCACGCGACAGGGTTGCCCCCGTCGATCGTGTCCATGGAGAGCTGCAGGTGGTGCAGGGCGGGCTGCGCGGGGAAGTAGTTCAGCACGGTGCCGCTGTTCAGGTCCGAAGCCAGCGGGAAGAAGGCCATGACGGCCTGCTCCGTCGACAAACCCTCGTCGGGTTTGCGTCTGCCCCAGTCGGCCATATCGAATGTCGTCATCCGTCAATGGTCGCCGTGCGTCCGCAGTCCGTCTATTGACGTCGATTACAGAACACGTTGTGGAAGTCAGAAACGTTCGAATCAGTCGCCAAGCCCGACGCACATGTACCTTGCGCTTCTTTCTTGACGTGCAAGCCTGCGCTACGGTTGCTCGCTAGAAGAAGGGTTGTTCATGGCGACTGAAACCGCGCCCGCGCACAACGTACGTATACGGCACGACGTGTACGAGTGCCTCGTGCGAGAGGCGGAGGACCGCGACCAAACCATCACGAGCCTCATCAACAACATCCTCGCAGACAGGGTCAACTTGGAGACGGCACCGCCCCAACGGGCGCGTTCGTCCACCCTCCGCGCTGCTCGTAGGATGGTCGGATGACCTCGCTGACCGCCGCCCGCCGAGAGCCTTGGAAGACTGACGGACCGCGCAGCGTGCCGCAAGCCTTCCCCTACCAGGGCTCGAAGCGCGCTCTCAGCGCTCAGATCCTCTCGCTCTTCCCCGATGGCGGCCCCACCCGGCTGATCGAGCCCTTCGCGGGTTCCGCTGCCATCTCGGTGGCCGCGCGCCGTTACGGGTTGGCGGGCGACGTCAGTCTGTCAGACGTCAACGGGCCGCTGATGGGCCTTTGGCAGCGCATCATTGACGACCCGGAAGGGCTCGTGGACGACTACTCAAGGATGTGGACCGAACAACAAGAGGATGCGCGCGCTTACTTCTTGCAGGTACGTGACGACTTCAATCGGTCGCAGGACCCGACGTTGCTGCTCTACCTGCTCTGCCGGGTCGTCAAGGCGGCCGTTCGATACACCAAGAACGGCGCCTTCAACCAGAGCGCCGACCACCGCCGGCTCGGGGCCAAGCCGTCGAACATCAAGCAGCGAGTGTTCGAAGCGTCACGGCTCATGCAAGGGACCGAGCTTCACAGCGAGAGCTATGAACCGTTCCTCGTCGACGCGCCGCGTGACGCCCTGGTCTACATGGATCCTCCGTACCAGGGAACGACGGACGTGCCGGACAGCCGCTACTTGATGGGACTTCGCCGCGAACCGTTCGTCGAAACGCTCCAACGGGCGGTGGACAACCAGGTGAGCTTCATCGTGTCCTACGACGTGGTGCGCGACGACAACAAGTACGGTCTCAAGCTTCCGGACGAACTCGGACTGACGCATCGCCACGTAGTCGTGGGGGTTTCGTCACAGGCCACGTTGAGCGGTCGCAGCGAGATGTCGATCGAGTCCCTCTACATCAGCCCTGCGCTGGTGCAGCGTCTTGGTGGCGAGGACAACATCGACGCGCGGATTGACGTAGAGCCGGCGGATCAAGCTTCGCTCTTCTGACGCCTAATTGAACCGGATCACTATGATGATCAGGTGTCAGTTAACGCGCCGCTTCAACTTACCCCCGAACAGGTCACATGGCTTAAGGGCCTCAAGATGTCGAAGCGGGCGGCGGTAGTCCGCGACCACATCCTCGAACACGGCGCCATCACTACTGACGAGCTGGCGAAGCTCGGGTACAACCACCCGCCGCGTGCGGCGCGCGACTTGAAGGACGCCGGAGCGGGCGTCCGTTCGGTCATGGTGAACGTCGGCGGCAAGCGGATGGCCAGCTACACCTTCGACGGCAAAGCCAACGAGGACGGCGCGGGACGCGTGGTGCTTCCGAAGGCGTTCACGGACCGCGTGAAAGAGAGCACCGGCTTCAAGTGCGAAGTGTGCCAGGGCAAGTTCGCGGGAAGGGTGCTGCAGGCCGACCACCGCGTACCGTTTGCGATCGCGGGGGACCAGCCCGAGATGCTGCTCGAGGACTTCATGCCGCTGTGCGCACCGGACAACCGCGCGAAGTCCTGGTCGTGCGAGCACTGCCCCAACTGGACGATCCGTGACGCATCAGCTTGCGAGCGTTGCTTCTGGGCGCACCCCGACGACTACACGCATGTTGAGCTGCGGGCGGAGCGGCGGTTGAACCTGGTCTTCCAGGAGACCGAGGTGCAGACGTACGACGACGTAAGGGAGCGCGCCTCTGCTGAAGGTAAGTCTGTCCAGCAGGTGGCAAAAGAAGCGCTCGCCCAGGACTGATCCGGACGGCACGCGGCCCTATGGATTCTCTTATCACAAAACACCCGGACTCGAAGTAGATAAGCGCCGCAGGCCGGACGATGTTTTTTCGATTAGGGGTCAATGAAAACCGCTCTTTTCTAATCGTTCCGCTTGTGCGTTAATAGGGGTAGATATGGCGACTCCTATGCAAACGAAAGCAATTCAGATCTACGTGGAAGGACATGGAAAAGTCAGCGTTTCCGAGTCCATGCGCCGCGCCGGGTATTCGGATGCCACAGCGAAGAACCCGAGCAACCTCACCCGCACGATGGAGTGGAAGGAAGCGATGGAAGCGTTTCTGCCGGACATCGACCTGCTGGCGAAGCATCACGAGCTGCTGAACGCGCAGAAGCTCGAATCGGCCAAGTTTCCCATCTGGGTGCCGCAAGAACGGATCAGGGAGATCCTGCTTGAAGCCGGTTGTTCGCCGCGCAACTCGGAGACGAACCCGATGACGGGCGTGACCGTCGTCTGGTACTACGCGCCCAACCACGACGCGCAGGCGAAGGCGCTTCTGTTGGCCTACAAGCTCAAGGGCAAGCTCACTGAGAAGGTCGAGCACTCAGTGAACCCGGACGGCCTTTATGGAAACAACGAACTGACGATCACCGTCGTCGAGAACTCGCACGATGCCGAACATCCGACTGGGGCCTAAGCAGCTTCTCGCCTTCAACGTGCTCAACGACCCGTTCGTGGTCGACCTGCTCTTCGGAGGCGGCGCGGGCGGCGGCAAGAGTCTGCTCGTCACTATGTGGGCGGCGATCGAGTGCCGCAAGTTCCCGGGCATCACTATCGGGCTCGGACGCAAGGAGATCTCCAACCTCGGCAAGACGACCGTCGCGACCCTGCTGACCGAAGCGCACCTCTACCTCGGCATCGGCAAGGATGACTTCACCTACAAGGCTCCCGGCTCCCCGAACCCCGGCATCTACTACAAGAACGGCAGCGCGATCACGCTGCACGACCTCGCGTACGCGCCGTCCGATCCGAACTACGACCGCTTCGGTTCCCTGCCTCTGACGCACGCGATCATCGAAGAGATCGGCGAACTGGACGAGCGGGCCGTGCGCGCGTTCGCGTCACGTGTCAACCGCAAGCTCAACCGCGAGTACGACATCACCGGCAAGACGATCCAGACTTGCAACCCGTCTCAGAACTTCGCGCGGGAGCAGTACTACGACGTGTTCGAACGCCTGGGCGGTGGAGACATGCAGTCATGGCCGCGCGGCGACGTGTGGATCGGCGGAAAGCTCTACGTGGACGGGGCGAAGCGTGTCTTCATCAAGTCCCTGCCGACTGACAACCCGTTCCTTCCCCGCAACTACATCGAGACGCTTAGAAGCCTCCCTCCTGCTCAGCGCCGGCGCCTGCTCGAAGGTGACTGGGACTTCGACCAGGACGAGGGCAAACTGATCGCCTCGCACAAGATCCGCACGACCGACGACTTTGACCGCAACGCCAGGTCGGCGTTCGGGTGCGACCCTTCGAGGGGCGGGGACGGCTGTATCTTCACCGAGCTCAAGGGCGGAGTGGTCGTCGACTCCAAGCGGCTTGAGATCCCGCAGGATGATCCCCACTTCGACGTCGACACCTTCATCGCGCAAGAGTTCATCGACTGGGTGCAGTCGCGAGGGGGCGGTTACGAGGACGCGGCGATCGACGCCGTGGGTATCGGCTCGGGCGTCCTGGACGCCTGCAACCGCCTTGGCTTCTACGTCCAGGCGTTCATCGCCGGTTCGACCGTAGGCATACGCGTGCTCGATAAGTACGGCGTGATCATCGACGATCCGACGCCAGCTCAGAAGAAGGACAGCATCGCGCTGTTCAACAACATCAGGTCCCAGAATTACTCCGACATCGCGACCGACTTGGAGAAGGGCACCCTGCTGTTCTTCGAGGACGTGCCGCACCTGCAGGAGTACAAGAAGGACCTCTCGGCGCACAAGGTCAAGTTCAAAGAGCGCCAGACGATTATCGAGAGCAAACCCGAACTCAAGTTGCGCCTCGGCCGGTCGCCCGACTACTCCGACGCCCTGCTCGCCGCTTACTGGGTGGACAAGAACCGCCCTCAGGACTTCGCCTACGAATCGCCGAAGAGCGACGACGAAGACGACGGCGGATTCCGCGGCACGACGATGACTGGGGGCTTGTTAAATAAGCGCTTCTAGCTCATATTTACAAGCAGATGGCGACAAAGCAGAAACCGACCCGCAAAGATTACCCAGAGACCGGACAGTCCGGAACTCAGATCTTCAACGGCATCATCACCAACGAGGAATACAACTTCGAGCTGATGGGCCGGAGGGCTCCGAAAGTCTGGGAAGAGATGCGCCGGTCGGACGCCACGGTCAAGATGTCCCTCCGCGTCGTGAAAGAGCCGGTTAAGGCCCTCAGCTACCACGTGCAGCCCGCGTCCAAAGAGGCGAAGGACTTGGAGGTGGCGGAGATGATCACCGATCAGATGTTCAACGTGCTGCGCTGGAAGACGACGCTCGGCGAGATCCTGACTCATCTTGAGTTCGGATTCGCCGCGTTCGAGAAGGCGCTCTCCTACGGTCCCGTGCACGGCGTAAACCGCGTGTACATGAGCAAGCTCGCGTTCCGCAAGCAGACCAGCATCACCAAATGGGAAGCGGCAGGGAAGCCGGGCATCACTCAGACCGGTCCGGGCGGCATAGACATTTCGATCCCGCTTGAAAAGCTCGTAGTGTTCACCAACGAACAGGAGGGCGACAACTTCGAAGGCGTGAGCGTGCTGCGCTCCGCGTACAAGCACTACTACTACAAGGACAAGCTCTACCAGATCGACGCGATCGGCCACGAACGGCAGGGACTCGGCGTGGTGAAGATCAAGCACCCGAAGAACGCGGAGGCCAAACAGATCGTTGCCGCCGAACGTGCGGCCGAAGACCTTCGCGCAAGCGAGATCGGTCACATCACCGAGCCTGACGGCTGGAACATCGACTTCATGGACATGCAGGCGAAGACACTCAAAGAGTCCATGCCGTCGATTGAGCACCACGACCGGCAGATCTCCGTCAACGTGCTTGCTCAGTTCATGAACCTCGGGTCCACCAGCGGCAGCGGTTCCCGCGCCGTAGGAGAACCTCAACTGGCGATCTTCGAGCACTACGTCAAATTCATTGCCGACTACATCGCGGACACCCTCAACAGGTACGTGATCAAGGACATCGTGGACCGCAACTTCAACGTGACCGAGTACCCGAAGCTGGTAGCCGGTGACGTGGACGGAGAGAGCCTGACCGAACTGGCCGCAGCGCTCAAGAGCCTGGTCGACGCGGGCATGATCGTTCCTACTTCCGAAGACGAGGCGTACCTGCGAGGCATCCTGCGCCTTCCTGAACGCCCTGAAGAAGATGAAGCCGCACAGGACGATGGCGAACCCGCTTCGGATGGTCCGGACGACGAGGACGCGCCTGACGACGAACAGAACCCGACCGACAAGAAGGCGTCGGTTGTCGAACGAGCGCGCGGCGTTCTCGCCAGCCTGAGGGACAAGCTGTATGGCAAGTCGCGACGAGATCCTTAGGACCGCCGAAGAGCTGCACGTAGAGATCCGGGCGACCGAAGAGTGGCAGGACAGCTACAAGCAGTCGGAGGACACCTTCCGTGCTCTGCTCGAACTGGAAGCCATGATGCAGACAGCCATGGGTGAGTACCTGCTCGAGCTTGGAACGCGTGCCGCCGGCTACGTCGACTGGACGCGGTTGCCGCAACCGATCAGCGCGGATTCGGGACCTGTCTTCAACAACGACGACCCGGCGTGGGCCCGCGAGGAACAACTGCTCACAGCCGCCGTGCTTGACATCATCGTTTCACTGATCGCGACTGGCGCTCTGGCAGGCGAGTTCATCTACGAGATCCCTGCCGGGTTCTCGACGCTCGACGAGGCCGTCCTGGAAGCCGCACGTCTCCACGTGGCCACGTTCGTCAAGGGCGCGACCGTCACGACCCGCAAGCTCATCCGCGAGGCCGTAGCCCAGAGCATCAGCCTGGGGGAGGACGCGACGCTCGCGAAGCAGCGCCTCTTCAAGATCATCAACAACCCCGTACGCGCCGAACTGATCGCGCAGACCGAACCGGTGAACGCCTACCAGACGGGCTACAAGCTCTACGCGAAGGCCACCGGAGCGAAGAAGAAGACCT
The DNA here is from genome assembly GCF_003234175.2 of Curtobacterium sp. MCSS17_007. Lineage (NCBI taxonomy): Bacteria > Bacillati > Actinomycetota > Actinomycetes > Micrococcales > Microbacteriaceae > Curtobacterium > Curtobacterium sp. MCSS17_007. Next base: position 1,993,485 of record NZ_CP126257.1, on the reverse strand, counting down.
GGGACGGCCTGGCCGGTGCGTGCGCTCTCTGCACCCCGCTTATCGGCAAGACGATCGACATAGACGACCTGTTCATGATGAGCAACGGCGTCGAGATAGACCGTCCGGCCGCTCATCCCCGCTGCCGCTGCTCCCTGATCTACGTCTATTAAATCGTGTTGACAAAGCTTATGCCGTAGCTCATATTCATGGCAGCAATGGCAAACAACAAGTTCATCCGACAGATTCAGATAAAAGCCGACGATCAGGGCGGTCTTCCCAAGACCATCCAACTGCTGCACGCGGGCAACTGGAACACACCGTGGCACGGCGACTTCGAGTTGACCGAAAGCGACATCCGCGCGTTCGCCACGAACTTTGCCGCGAACGTGGGCCTGCCTGACGACTCCGAAGGCAAAGCCCCTATCAACTACAGCCACTACGGCGGTGAGAAAGCCGCAGGGTGGCTCTTCAACGTGCGCGCCGAAGACGTCAACGGAGTCTTGTCGCTATTGGCAGACATCGAATGGACCCCTGCGGGTCAGAAAGCAATCGTGGAGGGCGAGTTTCGCTACATCTCTCCGGAGTTCAACCCACGGGCCCTGCCCTGGGAAGACCCAGAGGAAGAGTGGCACATGGTCCCGAACGTCCTTACCGGCGCGGGGCTGACCAACCGTCCGTTGTTCAAGAAGCTCAAGAAGGTCGCGGCCTCGGAGATTCAAGGCAGCAGCAATAAAAGAACAGAAGGAGAACCTATGAGTTTGAAACTCGAAGACGTCCGAACGATGGAAGCAAGCGCTCTCAAAGACGAGCACCGCGCTTTCCTCGAAGAACACAAAGACCAACTGTCTGCTGAGGAACTGACTAAGTTCGGCATCAAGACTGAAACGAAAGTCGAAGCGAACGACAAACAGGTGCACATCGGCGCCGACGAACTCGCGACGCTCCGTGCCAACGCTCAGCGCGGCGTCGAAGCGGCTGAAAAGCTCGCTCAAACGGAAGCAAGCACTTTCGCTGACGCTCGCATCGAAGCCGGCCAAGTGAAAAGCGATCAAAAGGCAGATCTCGTGAAGATCCTTCTGGCATCCGGTGAATCTCGCCCGGCGCTCGAAAGCTTCCTGAACGGCCTCCCGGTCAACAAAGACATCAACGCCGACGAGATCGGCAAAGGCGGAACGCCTGAAGGCACCGCTACCGAACAGCTCATGACCCGCGCGGAGAAGATCGTCGCGGACTCACAAGGCAAAACCCGCTTGAACGAAGCGATGAAGACTGTCCTCGCATCAGACAAAGCTCTGAGCAAAGCGGTCGACGAAGAACGAAAGTAAAAGGAAAGGAATCACATGACATCATTTCGACAAGGTGACTACGACAGCCGACAAGCGGGTGCAGATCTGACCGCGAAACAGTACTTCATCGTGAAGACTGACGCGCTCGGACAGTACATCCTCGCTACCGGACCTACGGACAACATCCGTGGCGTCCTGGCGAACGCGCCTAAAGCAACGGAGACGGCAGACGTCGCGAACCTCAACGGATCGGGAACTTTCAAAGTTCTGGCCGGGGGGACGATCGCGAAGGACGCCCTCTTGACATCAGACGCGAGCGGCAAGGCTGTCACCGCGGTCCAATCAACAGCTGGCGCTCAACCGTCGGTCCGCGTGTTCGGTCGAGCACGCGCAGCAGCAGCAGCGGGCGACGTACTCGAATACGACAAGCTCTCGCTCCTGTACTAAACAACTAAATCCACAAAGGAAAACTGAATATGGCAACCGGACAATCATACGTCGACCCAGTACTGACCAGCCTGAGTCAGAAGTACACCAACGGCTCGGACGATTTCATTGCTCGCAAACTGTTCCCAGTGATCGTCGTCGACAAACCGACCGGCAAATACTGGGCGTACAACAAAGACAACCTGCGCGCTGGCGGTACGAACATCGATCTCCGTACGGGTCGCAGCAAGACTTCTGAGATCACCTTCGGCAAGTCTCTGAAAGACTTCGGTCCTCTTCAAGAGCACGCGTTGAAAGACTTCATCAGCAAGGACGAATACAAGTTCGTCGACTCGCCGTTGAACATCGAAAGCGACTCTGTCGAAAACCTTAACGAAGTCATGACGCTCGCCGAGGAAATCAGCCTGGCTACAATGCTGCGCGACACTTCGATCGTCACGAACAACATCACCCTTTCGGGCACGAGCCAGTTCAGCGACTACGCGAACTCCGATCCGTTCGTCACGATCAAGAACCGCATCATCCAGCAACGCAACACGTCGTTCAAGCGTCCTAACACGATCGCTTTCGGCTGGGACGTCTGGCTTCAGCTCGTCGACCACCCGAAGATCCTCGAACGCATCAAGTACACGCAGACCGGCGTAGTCGGCACCGCCGACTTCATCAAGCTTTTCGCTCCTTACGGAATCACCCAGGTGTTCGTAGGCGCTGCCATGTACGACGCGACGACCGAAGGGCAGACCGGAACTCCGACATCAGTCTGGGGCAAGGACATCATCATCGGCTTCGTCCAGGGAACGCCTTCCCTGCGCGCTGTAAACGGCGGTTACACGCTCGTTCTCCGCGATGGCAAGTACGTCGACAAGTGGGATGAGAACGACCCTAAGGGCACGTACGTCCGCAACAACGACTACTACGACCAGATGCTCTTCGCGAGCGAACTGTTCTCACTAATCAAGAACGCTGTGGCGTAGGAAGGAACATCAACATGGTTTCAGTAAAAGCACTCACGAACATTGAACACGACGGCGAAATCTACACGAAGGGCCAGTCGATCGAACTGAAGACCGACCAGGCCGACGCCCTCATCGAAGCGGGCGTCGCGACCAAAGGCCGCCACGCTCAAGAAGCGGAAGTCATCGAAGAAAAACCGAAGACCAAAGCCGAACTGCTGGCCGAAGCTGAATCCGAAGGGCTCGTCCTGGAAGGAATCAACGGCGACAGCAAGCGCGATCAGATCGTGGAGGCCATCGCGGCCGCACGTGCAGTAAAACAGGACTAATCGGTCCTACGCGCCAAACGGAGCCCTACGGGGCTCTTTTTGTTTGCTCCGTGTCTAGTTCGAGGTACTTGCGGACTGCAGCGATGAAGTCGTCCTTGAACTTCTTATGCGTGGTCCTGATGAGCTTCCGCTCTTCGTCGTCGTCGGGAACCTTTGAGGCGTCTCTGGACACGTAGGTGAACAGGAACATCGGATCGCCGATGTCCCTGCCGACGAGCAGGTTCAATTGGTTCGCTTTCGAGAACATGGACTGGAGGTCCTCGCTGAACCGTTTGAGCTGCTCCGAGTAGCCGGGGAGCTTGGCGTCGTCGATGTCCCCGTCGTCATTGCGCAACGAATCGAGCACGCGGCCGGACCAGGCTAGGTCGTCTCCGAGCGCCACTATGTCCGCGGCAAGTTCCCGGACGACGGTGTGCCAGCGGATCTGGTCTTCGCGGAGGTTGCGCCTTCGATCCATCGACCGGTTGAAGACGTACCCGAGGCACGCACCGGCGAGCAGGAAGATGCCGGCGATCACTGGTACTCCCCACCAAGGGGCAGTTGACGCCTGGTTGGACAGCTCCACCACGATGGGGGACGGGCTGGGCGTCGGAATCGTCGTCGCACCTGGTACCGAAGTGAGGCTCACTCCGCGACTCTAGCGCGCACCCTTTGCCCCGCTAGTCACTCGATTCCGAAGTGGCTCCGGACCGCAGTTTCGAGCGAACCGACGGACGTACGGACGGTCCTCTCCCGGGCGTAGATGTCAGCCATCTCGGTTGTCATCATCAGCTGCCAGACCTCGTCTTTGACCGTCTGAGCCACGTCGCGGATGCTGCTGGTAGCGATGAGCCGGAGCGACGTCAGTTCGCTCGCGATCTCTTCGTAGGTGTCCATGAATCGGGCAAGAGTCGGAACGGGCACGGGAGGTGGGGCTACCGGTTGGCCTGCGTGCATCTGGGCGATCCCCGCTTCGGCCATGGTGCGCGTGGACAGTTCGTGCTCATGTGCTTCGGCGATGAACCGCTCCGCCAACAGAACTACGCGCGAAGTGTGGTCGAGGACGTTCTGATCCCAACGCTCGAGCTTTTCACGCTTGGCTCTGTGTTTGTCCTGGAGGCGATTGAAGAGGAACCCCAGAATCGCGCCGACGATCAGGAAGCAGCCCGCCACGACGGGAACGCCCCACCAAGGGGCGGTCGGGGCAGCGGCTTGGCCGACCGCGTGCAGATGAACGGCCGACCCGGGCGTGAGCATGGGGCGACTGTAGCAGAACCGCGAGGGCCGCTCGCATTACTATTCAATTAGTGGAGTCACTGTGTCATATTGATGCTCAAGGAAACACGAAACTCAATGCCAGTACCCCTCTTCGTCAAGTCATTCAGGAACGAGAACGTCACCGAACGGTCGGAGCTTGCTCTCGACGCGGCGGAGGGGGCTTCCGCCGTCAGCGTGGCTGATACGGCCGGTTTCATTGCCGGTCAGTCGATCTACTTGGGCGAACCGGGCCTGGACGGCTGCGAGAAGGCCGTAGTTGAGGCCGTTGCCGATGAAACGACCCTGAACCTGGCCGCGCCATTGGAACGCGCACACAAGCGCTTTGAGCCCGTCACGGCCGTGCTCGGCGACCGGGTGCGCATCCGCAGAGCAGTCAACGTCGACGGCAGGGTGCCGTTGATCGAGGCGTTCAGCCCTCTGGCCAGCCGGGCGATCCAGGCGGACCGGCCCGACACCTATTACGCCGATCCAAGCGGGGGTGCCGGCTACTGGTACCTGCTCACGAACTGGAACGAGCTCACTGACGAAGAGACGCCGCTCGATCTGTCTGCCGCCGTCCGCGGGGATGACTATGCGCGCTACGCGTCGCTCGGAGACATCCGGGCCGAGGCGGGCTTCACCAACTCGACCAACCTGAGCGACACCGCCGTGGACCAGCAGCGTCGAGCCGCGCAGGCAGAGATTAACGCCGCCCTGGCGAACTACTACGAGACGCCCTTCAAGCCGGTGCCCGACGCGGTGCGCGTTCTGACCGAGAAGCTTGCAGCAGCCTTCCTTCTGCTCAACGCCTACGGCTCGAAGTACCAGAAGCTCGTCGACGAAGCGCGCGCCTCAGTGCAGCTGTACGCCAACCAGGGCGCATCCCTGACCGACACGGACGGGAACTCGCTCTCCACCACGGAGGGGGTGAGTTATGACTTCGGCGATCAGCCGCGCATGTTCGGGATCGGACAGCGGTTCTGATGGCTGACTTCTCGGTCACGATCAAGGTCAGCGGCAGCCGGGAGTTCATGTCCCGGTTCCAGAAGTTCGGGGCGACCATCTTGAATCTCGGCCAGGCGATGAACGCATCCGGCAAGTACCTCTCGCAGTTCTTCTCCGGCGAGGTGTTCGCGTCTCGAGGCCAGATCGTCGGCAAGCCCTGGCAGCCTCTCAGCGCCTCCTACGCGGCCCTCAAGGCGCGACGCTTCCCCGGCCGTCCTCCGCTCATTCGCAGCGGCGCGATGAACCGCGGCTACAAGTTCGACGCCAAAGAGAGCTCGGTGTTCCTGTTCAACGACAGGTTCTACTTCCGCTTCCACCAGAACGGCGAGGGCGTGCCTCAGCGCGTCACGATGGACGTCGACGCTCCGCGCGCTCAGCGCGTAGGCGAGTTCATCGCTGACAACATCGGCAAGAACATGGAGTCGGCCGGTGTCTGATTTCGACCCTCTGGCGGGCGACTACGGCGATCGCGTCACGAAGGTGATCGATCTGCTTCGCGACCGCTTCGGGGAGTACTTCAAGCGCTACTTCGACGACGACCCCGGAGACATCGCCGCGTTCGACCTCCCTTGCGTCATCGTCAGCGAGAACCAAGACGTCACCAGCCAGGGCTCAATGAGCCAGGACGACATCGAAGAGCAGATCCTGATCAAGGTCGTCTTCGACAAGAAGGACGACTACCGGAACGACAAGGAAGTCCTGGACGCGCCGACCCAGCGCAAACTGCGGGCGATCGTAGGCCGGCGCGACGAAACCACCGGTCACTACATGGACCAGACGGTCAAAGGCGCGATCCGCGACTTCGGACGACTCGACCAGAACGAGATAGCCGACGACATGACCACTGAATACGGCATCCAGCCGCGCGATTCGGGGCTGATGACGATCGAGGCCCACGTGACCTTCGGCATCCAGTACTCGGTCGACGTGCGCTATTAGTTTCCTATTCTAAAATGATTGCGCTTGCTTTATATTGGCCGCATGACTAAGAAACAGGAAGAACCTATCAAGAAGGTGGCGGAAGCCGAGGAAGTCGACATGACGAAGACTTTCACTTTCCCCTACACCGGCATCTCGGTCCAAGCCGAAACCCTCGCTGAAGCGACGGAGAAGCACGACGCGATCGTAGCGAAACAACAAGAAGCGGCCGACCAAGCCGGAAAGGAGAAGAGCGATGAGTAGCCACCAGCAATTTGACGGACGGATCGAGGCGGTCGGGCTCGGGCTCGAAACCACGCCCGGCGTTCCGGTAGCTCCGCAGATCTTCTACCGATGGCTCGACAACGACTTGCAGCCGAACCTGAACATCATCGAGAACAACAGCGCGATGGGAAACCCCGTCAAGGTGAACGACAGCGAGATCGTCGCGCGCTCTTATGCGGGCACGCTCGGCGGCAAAGTGACGGACATCGGCATCGGCTACCTGTTCTACCTGCTCTTCGGTTCCGTCAGCTCCGTAGCGAACGGCGGACTCTTCAACCACACCTTCGACGTGCTTCCAAGCTCCGTTCCGAAGACGGCGACCCTCTCCATGGTCAGCCCGGCTCACAGCAAGCGGCACCCGTACGCGGTAGTCGACAGCATCGAACTGAAGGCGGAAGCAGGAGGATGGGTCACCGTCTCCGCTCCGATGAAGGCGCGGCTCGGCTCGGTCGTCACTACTTCGGCGGCGTTCGTCCCTGAGACCGAGTTCACCAGCAAGCACGTCTCGATCAAGTTTGCTGCGAACCAGGCGGGGATCGCAGCCGCTCCGGTGATCGACGCGACCAGCGTCACGCTGAACCTCGACCGCTCGACCGGCGATCCGTTCTTCCCGCTCGGCACCGACTCCAACGCGGAGTTCGACCGCGGCCCTTGGGAAGCGAAGGGCGAGATCACGATGCGCTACAAGAACACCGACTTCGAAGACGGCTGGTTCGCCAACTCGATTCAGTCCGCTCAGATCACGATCGCGAACGGAACGAAGACACTTGTCCTCTCGGGCAACCGTGTGCGCATCCGAGAAATCTCTCTGAACAAGGGATTGGACGACATCGTGACCCAGACGGTCTCGCTCTACTTCGAGCCTGACACCACCGGAAAGACGGTGGTTCCCGTTCTCACGAACGCACAGGTAAGCTATCTTCCTGCTTAAAGCTTGACCGTTGACTCTCAAGTGCCCTTATGCGTAAATAAGGGCACTATTTAATTGGAGCAACACATACATGTCACGATTGGACCTAACGAAAACTTACTTGCTTGACGGCCTGGCCGACGGATTCGACGACCAGACGTTCATCCGTTTTCAACCCTTGAGCAACGATTACAGCAACGAGGTGCAGGCCAAACTGCAGAAGCTGCACAAGGATGACGAAGCCGGAACGGTAGAAGTCTTCCGCGAAGCAGCGAAGCACGCGTTCAAGGGCGGCACGGTCGTCGTGGACGGCGAGCACGTGGAAGCCGAGGTCGACGACCTCGACGACTTCGGCAAAGTGGTCCTGACTGACATCTTCACCACGATCACGCAGAGCAAGTTCGTCGCCCCAAAAGCCTAGAGGATCAGCGGCGTCAGTTCGCGGACCTTTGGGAGCAATACAGCAAGGTCGTCGTACGGAACGAACTCGACTCCGCCGATCCGGAAGTGGTGCGCGCGGTTCTCGAATACCGCTACAGGGAGAGGTTTCACCTCTCCCGTCTTCAATTTGAGCGCGAGCCGGAAGAGGCCGTGGACGAGTTCATTTGGTTCTGTCTACTCGACCAGGAGCGTGTTAAATTGGACGAAGAAAGACAGAAAGCGCGAAACAACAACTAAACACTGTCAATTGAATAACGAGTGGCACAAAATCGCATCGGCATCCTGATTGAGACGAAAGAGAGCGGCAGCAAGGCCGCCTCTGATTCGGTTCGAAAAAATCTCCAACAGGTCGAGAGCGATACGGGCAGCGCCTCGCAAGCGGCCGAACGCTTCAAAAGCAACTTCGACTTCATCGGGACGGCTGCCAAAGCGGCAACGGCCATCGTCGCCGGAAGCGCTACCGCGTTCGTCGGCTTCGGCCTGGCCAGCGCCACTCAGCTGCAGAATACGGCGGCCTCCTTCCGGGCTCTCACCGGCGACGCCCAGACGGCCAAAGACCTCTTCACCGATCTCTACGACTTCGCGCGCGGCACTCCGTTCGCCTTCCCTGACGTCACTGCCGCCGCCAAGACGCTGCTCGGTTACGGACGCACCGCTCAGGACGTGAAGGGCGACATCCAGACGCTCGGCGGGCTCGTGGCTACCACGGGTGCCAACTGGTCGAACCTCGCCGTCGTGTACGGCCAGGTCAACGCCGCGGGCAAGCTCTACGCGCAGGACGCGCTCCAGCTGATCGAGAACGGCGTCCCGATCACGACCGCCCTGGCGAAGAAGCTCGGCGTGTCCATCACCGACGTCCGCGACAAGATGGCGGCCGGCGAGATCTCCGCGCAGACGTTCAACGAGGCGATGCGCGGCATGGTCCCGGCCGACGCCATCGAGAAGATGAGCAACACGATGACCGGCCGCCTCAGCGGCTTGACCGGCTCCGTCCGTTCCCTCGCGTTCTCACTGATCGGCATCGACTACTCGAAGTTCGACGACGGCTCTCCGGTGCTCGTTCAACAGGGCGGGCTCTTCGACCGTTTGACGAAGGCAGTACAGGGCTTCTCCGATGCCATGTCGACTCCGGAGCTCAAGAACGCCGCGAAACAGATCGGCAACGGGCTCGCCAACTTCGTCGAAGGCGCTGGACAGAAGCTCGTCGAGTGGATCAAGTGGGGCGCCACGCATCTCCCTGAGATCAAGTTCGCACTGATCGGCGTCGCTTCCGCGTTCGTCGCGTTCAAGATCGGCAACGTCATCACCGACCTGGTGGCGTTCGCCAAAGCCGCTCAGACCATCGGCCTCGCCCTCAGCGCGCTGAGCCTCACTCCTATAGCGCTCGGAATCGCGGCTGCCGCGGCGCTTGCGGTCGGGCTCGTATACCTGCAAACCAAGTTCGACATCGTCGGCAAGGCAGCGGACGTGCTCAAGGACGCGTGGGGACAAGTCCAAGACGCTTGGAACGACTCGGTCGAGTTCGTCAAGGGCAAGTTCTCTGACGCGATGAAGGCGGGCGGAGACGCCGTCGACTGGATGCGCGACCGGGTGAAGGACGGCATCGACTTCTACAAGTCGTATGAGGGCTGGATCAAGGGCATTGCGATCACGCTCGGCGTGATCTTCGGTCCCGCTCTCATCCGTGCGGGCGTCCTCGCAGTAGTACAGGGCGTCAAGATCGCGGCGTCCGGCATCGCGGCCGGCGCGGGTTGGGTCGCGGGAGCCGTTTCGGCGTCAGCGGCATGGGTAGCGAACCTGGCCAAGACGGTCGCGTCCGGTGCGGTGAACTCGGTCAAGATGGCCGCTCACGCGGTCGTAGCCGGAAGCGCCTGGGTTCTCAACGCTGCGAAGGCCTCTCTCGCATGGGCGCTCGAGTCCGCGAAGATCCTGCTCTCCAGCAGCGTGACATCGATCAAGGTTGCGGCTCATGCTGCGGACGCCGGTTGGGCTTGGATCCTCAACGCCGGACGCGCCTCCTTCGCGTGGGTGACCACGCAGCTTCCGAAGATCGTCGCCGCAACGCTGCTCACGTCCGCCAAATCAGTCGCTCATGCCGCCGCGGCCTCCGCGGCTTGGGTGGCATCCGCAGCCACATCTTCGTTCGCATGGGTGACGACCGAGCTTCCGACGATCGTCGTCGGCTTCGTGACCACGGCTGCCAGCGCCACGGCGCAAGCGGCAGTAGCGAGCGCGGCTTGGATCGCCAACGCCGTCAAGGTGTCAGTCGCGTGGGTCGTGACCGAGCTTCCGAAAGTGGTCGCGGCTTTCGTCGTGACGACCGCCGCGGCAGTCACTCAAGCGGGACTGTCAGCCGGGGCGTGGGCGACGGCGGCAGCGACCACCAGCGCGACGTGGGGCGCACTCTCGGCACTCCTGGCCACGCCGCTGGTCATGCCTGCCATCGCGATCGGGGCCGCGCTCGTTTCCATCGCGGCGGTCATGACTGCCTACAACAACATGAAGGCCGCGATCCAAGGAGCCAAGGACGCGGCTGCCGCCAACAGCAAAGCGACTCAGGACATCTTGAACCGCAACGCCCAGGTGCAAGCGTCCGGCGTCTATTCGGCCGATTACAAGGCGAAGTACAACCAAGTCGCGCAGAACGCGCTCAAAGCGGACGCGCAGCTGATGAACCTGCCGATTCCGAAGTTCGCGACGGGCGGCTACACGGGTCCGGGTCCGGTCAATGAGATCGCCGGAGTCGTTCACAAGGGCGAGTACGTCGTGCCGAAGAAGGACGTCGACCAATCGACCGGACTGCCGAAACAACAACAAACTAATGACCGCGGAGGACTCGTCATTGAAGGCGGGCTGCACATCCACAACAACTTGGACGAGCAGAAGTTCCTGTCGCTTATCGGTCGAAAGCTAGCAACACGATGATCGTAGGAGTAAATGGATTCAAACTGAACGACCCGAGCGCGGCAAACCGCGTCTATCTCGACGAGCCCGTCGAAGGGCTCTCTATGGCACCGGTCAGAACCAGCAGCGGCAATTATTCGGGCCGCAACGGCGGCTACGTGGGAGCGCAGTTCTACGGAGCGCGCCTGATCACGTTCACGGGCCGCGTGTGGGCCGACGACGTGTTCGGATTGGAAAACACCCGCCGCGCGTTCGAAACGGCCGTAGCGACCGGCTCAGTGCTTCTGACGATCACGACGGACGCTGGCAACCAGTACCTCGTCTACGCGTACTTGGACAGCTTGGACATGCCGATCGTCCGTTCGTGGCGGCAGGCTCCGTTCACGCTGACGCTCGTCGCACCCGATCCGACCATCTACGACAACTCGGGCGGCCTGAACACGGCGGCCATTTCTCCCGTCTCGGGCGGCGGCGTGGTGTGGCCTATCGCCTGGAACCCGGTCAAGTGGCGTCCGGGCGGACTCCCTACGAGCATCGTCAACTCCGGCAACGTCGCCGTCTTCCCTGTCATCACGCTCACCGGTCCGATGACGAACCCCACGATCACGAACGTCAGCACGAACCAGTTCTTTACCTTGCAGGGGCTCACCACTTCGGCGGGCGACGTCGTGACGATCGACATGTACAACCGCACGGTCCTGCTCAACGGAGGATCGATCCTCGCCTACCTGACGCCGACGAGCAGCTGGTTCCCTCTGCTTCCCGGCGGCAACTCGATCAAGCTGACGACGACCAACGGCTCGGACACCGTAACGGGCACCTTCTCTTGGAGAAGCGGCTTCAGGGGCATCTAGATGGACCTGGGACAGCAGCGCGTCTACGAGTTCGAACTATGGACCAAGGACGGACAGAGGATCGCTGACATCAGCGCCCTCGCCTTCAATCGCCAGTTCACGCTCACCAGGAACGAAGCCGAACAGCTGACGTTCTCTCTCGACCTGTTCGCGTTCGAGAGCTATTGCGCCAACGCGCTCGGGGGAGCGGACCCCAAGGTGCTCATCGCTCCGTACGTCACCGACGTCAAAGTGAAGCGCAACGGGGTCTACCTGTTCGGCACGCAGGTCGTCGACGTCAGCTTCAACCTCCAGCAGGACAACTCGCGCGCCGGATCGATCGGAGGCACGGGTCAGAACTACATCGTCACGATCACCGCGACGGGCTACTTGAACCTGCTCAAGGACCGCTACGTGACGAAGACCTACACGCAGACCGAGCGCACGGCCATCGCCGCCGACCTCATCGCCACGACGCAGGCTCAACCGAACGGAAGCGTCGGTATGACGATCGCTTCCAATCAGTACGGGACGGGCAAGCTCAGCGACCGCACCTACCAGTCCGACGAAGTGAAGTCCAAGATCCAGGAGCTCGCCCAGTTGAGCGACTCTCCGTTCGACTTCGGCTTCGACTACATGAAGAACTTCCGGACCTACTCGCAGATCGGCGCCCGCCGGCTGGACGTCAACCTCATCTACGGGGGAGCGCTCGGCAACGTCGCCGGCTTCGCGATGTCCCGCAGCGCGTTGACTCTGTTCAACAAGATCTACGGCGTCGGCTCCGGGTTCGGCTCCGACCAGCTGAGCAGTACCAAGGGCGACGTCATCAGCCAGGTCAACTACTACGTCCGCGAGAAGGTGGTCCAGTTCAACAGCGTCGTCCTGCAGGACACCTTGGACGTGAACACTCAGACGGAGGTCGACCAGGCCAAGGACATCCTCGAGCTTCCCGTCGTGACGATCACCGGCAAAGAGATCCCGGCGAACGCCTTCCTCGTTCCCGGCGACCGCGTGCCGCTGCGCGTGATGGATCACAAGTGGCTCGACAACGTGAACGGGCTCTACCGGATCGAACAGGTGGACGTGACGATCGACGAGAACGATTTTGAGAGCGCCGTACAGCTGACGTTCGACTCGTTCGGGGTGAGCCAGGGTGAGTGACGTTGTTGACCGACAGGACCACGAGGCGCTGCGCGTCATGATGAACCGTCTCGACGCCGACGTGCGAGAGCTTCGCAGCCGACAGAGCATCCCCCGCACGCTGACGACCAAAGCCGTACAGACCGCATTGCCAGGTACGCGCGACGTTGCCAACTTCACCGTCCCGGCCAATACCAGCGCCCGATGGAGCATCGTCTGGAAGGCGGACGGTACACAAGCCGCGCCGATCGTGTGGGCGTCTGCGGACGTGTACGACGGCACGACCAAGCTCGGACGCTACGGAGTGCTGGACAGCTTGGGCCGGGGGTACCTGCTTTATTACACGCGCATCTTGACCGAGCGGTGGAGTTCCATCGGCGCGCAAGAATACGACTACACGATCGACGTCTATGCGGGTTCTGCACCGGTCAACCTGTCCTTCAAGTTCTTCGTCATCGCTTCCTGTAAAGGGACGCTGGAGATAACGGCGGTATGAACAGGTTGAACAGAAGCGAGGAAGAGTCGCTGATAGCCCGCATCAAGAGCCTCGAAGACGCGGTGCGGGAACTCAAAACGGGCAATCAATACGTCGAAGCGGTGATGTACGAAACCCAGTCGGCGAACCAGTTCGATTTGTCCGGTACCTTCAACGCCGCGCCCGGGGCGAACTATGCGGTCGCGATCTTCTCGGTCGCGCGCAGCGCTGCGGACGGAGAGACCCGCTTCCACTCTCAAGTGGTGCCGCAGCTGTTCACCCCCACTCAGTCAACCCTCTTCGAAGACACCGGCGCTACCGCGCTGGCCGTGACCGCGGGGCAGAGCCCGGGACTCGGCGGGTCGAGCATCGAGTATTACTACCGGATCACCACGAGAGCCGCGACGCCGACTCAGAGCTTTTGGTTCAAGTACATCGCCTACGCGACGACTCCGGTCATCGTGAGCGTCGCGAGGGTCCTATGACGCGCCTGGACAGGACGAGCGAAAATCAGCTCGTAGAAAGACTGCATTACCTGCGTCAGACGCTGGACGACATGAAGGGTCTGCAATCCTTCGGAACGAGTAATTTCGGCGTTCGATGGCTGCGCAAAAAGACGGCGGACGTCACGGTGTTCGTTCCGACCGGAGGAGCCGCTTGCGTGGAAGTCACCGTCACTCCCAAGTCGGCCATCTCAAACCCCGTGATCGTCATCGGCATCGAAGCTATAGACATGGTCGTTGGGGCGTCGCCGGCGATCATCACTCCGCTCAAGCCTGTCAACGGAGTTCAGAAATGGCACGCGTGGATCAAGTCCAATAGAAACAAGGACGAACAAGTACCTTATCGTTTCGTCTTCCAGTCGGTGTCAGATGCGACGTGGACAGCCGTGCAAATCGCCTAGGCAAAAGCCGCAGCGTGTTTTATATTGATGGCATAAGCAAAACTAAACAGAGAACCGCAAGTGTCTAAAATCGTCGTCAACTACAACGGGGGAGCATCTGACGAGTACGCGACCTTCAAAGGTCTCAACGAAGCGTTCTCCGGTCAGGTGTTCAAGGGCCTCGACGTAGTACCGAACGGCTCGGCCAACATGACTGTCCGCGTCAACCCTGGCTCCGGACGCATCCCTACCGGCACGGCTCCGGCTGACTACTACTACATGATCAGCCACGACACGACCGCCGGGGAGTCCGTGACGATCGCCACGGCGTCCGCTTCTCCGCGCATCGACTACGTGGTCGCCTACGTCGACAAGAGCGTGACCGCGGTCCAGTCTCCGGTGAACAACACGAACAACGTGCTGAAGTTCGTCGCGGTCGCGGGTACTCCGGCTTCTTCACCGGTCGTGCCTACGACGGCTCAGATTCAGAGCGCTGTCGGAGCGGCGAACCCTTACATCATCTTGGCTCAGGTCGCGGTACCGGCATCAACAACCCAAATCACGGCTCCGAATATTGCCGACCTTCGACAGTTCGTTACGACTAGTGCGGGCGTTGCGGTGAAGACTATCACGAACTCAGGGAACGCAGGCGGCACAATTTTCTACATCAATTTGGGGGGTTTGAAACTTTTATGGGGAACGTCTTCGCAGCAGAACAACACCGGTGGTGCCAACACGAAGATAGCTGTCGTCGTGAACTTCCCTGCAGGCTTCTTGACGGCCGTGCAGTCCGCGACTGCTACGGCATCCGGGCCGTACGCGAATACTGATGGGATTTATGCCAACGTCGGCACGGTCACGAAAGACTCGATGCCGGTCAATCTGTTCACAACGGTCGGGGCGAACGGCTACATGTCCTTCAACTGGTTCGCCATAGGTCTCTAATGTCAGACTTCCAGATACCTCAGAACCCGACTATCACCGATGTGCTCGTGTACCTCGTGCAGATGGACGGCAAGCTCGAACGCGTCGAAGCTCAGGCAACGAAGACGAACGGCCGGGTGAATTCGATCGAAGAGTGGAAGACCGGCCTTCAAGCAGTCGCCCAGTACCAGGAGAAACACCCGAACCAGCAGCCTCAACAGATCAATGCTCCGAACGCGACGACTGTACAGGTCGTCACCCCGAGCAAGTGGTTTCAGAACGAGAAGCTGGTGGCCGGGGTAGTCGCGGTGCTCTTGGCTTTGGCCGGAGTGCTCAGCTTCATGGTGGGACAGGGGGTGTCGCAGTGACGGTCAGTCTTACGTTCGTTCTGCTCATCAGGCTCGTGCCTTACGCGCTCGTGGCCGTCTACGCGTCCCGGAAGCGCTACAAGTGGCTGACGTTCTTCGCCATATATCTGATCATCGTTGCGCTCATCAACGCGATTGTCCGGCCGGACGCGGACGTACGGGCCCTGTTCTCGAGCGGCGGCGCTTTGCTGCTGCTCATGCACGCGCTAGACATCAAAAGGAGGTGACATGGATGCAAAGTTCAACATAGCAATAAACTGGTACCTGACGCAGCAAGCGCGGGGCATCACGTACTCGATGACGAGCCGTTTCGGTCCGAACAGCTTCGACTGTTCAAGCGCGGGGTACTTCTCGCTCGAAGCAGCGGGACTCCTGCCTGCCGGTCTGCGCATCGGCAACACGGACACGATGTTCCGCGACTTCGAGGCGAACGGCTGGGTGCAGATCAAACCGAACGCTCAGGGGAACTACGACACCAGGAAAGGCGACGCTGCGATCTGGGGCAAGCGCGGAGCAAGCGGGGGAGCCGCCGGTCACTACATGTTCTTCATCGACGCCGATCGGGTGATCAACTGCCGGGTCGCCGGGATCAAGATCGATAACTACGACCAGCTGCGCGCTTGGAACGACTACCCGGAGCAGACCTTCTACCGCTACGCGGGCTCAGACGCTCCGGGTCCCGTAGGCAACCCGACGGATCAGAACGTGGACGTCGGTTCGTTCATCAAGTTCGCCGACCCGCTCACGGTGTCGAAGGTCGAGCTACAGGGCGGACTCTGGCAGGTGTTGAGCAACGATCTATGCCCTGTCGACCCGACCTGGGATGACAACGGCGTGCCGGCCGAACCGCTCGTCGAGGTGGACGCTGACGGCTACGCCACGGACGATCAGGACTTGAACCCAGGATCTCGATTCGTTCTGCCGGGCAAGCACCAGGTGCTTGATCTCGGCCAGAGCGGCGGCATGTGGTTGGCCCTCATCCAATGGAACGTCTACAAGTTTTGGGTCGACATTGCCAAGGCGACGGAGGTCGCGGGCACCGACGGCGGAACTCCCGTTCCAGGCAAGCGTCCGTCAGTTGCAGCGCCTCAGCCCGCACCGGCCGAACAGCCGGCGCCGGAGACTCCGCCCGCGCAACAGCCCGCGGAAGAACCGGCCGCTCAACCGGAGCCAGAGCAACCACCGGCAGATGAGCCTGAACCGGCTCAACAACCGACGAAAGAACCAACTACTAACGAACCAGCAAAGGAGCCAACCAAGATGGCATTCAGCGAAGCAGAACAGAAGCAACTCCAAGTAGCAACACAGAGCGCGCAGAAGCTCGCTGACGACGTCCAGGCGAGCGACGTGGTAGCGGAGATCCAGTCAGGCATCTCGAAGAAAACCAAGGTCATCGTCTACGTAGTCGGTGACTCTCTCATCGGCCTCGGTCTGGTCGCGCCTGGCCTTGCGGTCGTGCTCGGCTTCACCGACTTGATCCGCATCGTGGCGCTCAGCGGCCTGCTCGCAACTGCAGGCGCGTTCATACTGACCATGTTCGGCATCTACAAGTCGAAGCAGTAGTCTCACGCGTGCGCAGACGCGCCAGGATGCGGCTTCGCTTCGCAACATGAACGTGTAGCCGTCCGCAAAGCACAGGCCGCTCAGAAACGCTCTGAGCGGCTTTCTATATGCGCGCTTTCATGTATGCTGACCGCGACCACGGAATCGAACGAAGGATTGCACCATGGCTCAGAAGGTCACCACGACGCTCATCGACGACCTGGACGGCGCGCCGATCGAAGACGGCAAGGGCGGCACGGTCCAGTTCGGCTTCGACGGCACCAGCTATGAGATCGACCTGTCCGACGCGAACAAGGACAAGCTGCGCGACGCGCTGTCCGACTACGTGGCTTCCGCGCGGCGCGTCGGCCGTTCGTCGGGCTCGGCTTCCAAGCCCGCGCGCAACAACTCGGAAGACCTGACTGCCATCCGCGAGTGGGCCGCTGCGAACGGCCACGAGGTGTCGTCGCGCGGCCGGATCTCACAGTCCGTGAAGGACGCGTACTACGCCGCGAACAAGTAAGTAGTTCACGTCAAAAAGAGGGGTTCGGCGAAGGCCGATCCCCTCTTTTTGCACTCCCCTACCGGTTTTTACCCCACTTGTAGGATTTACAACGCTGACCTCTGTTACGCACCCCTCTTCGGTAGGGTAGGGGAGTGGTGTCACCCCTATTACATCGCGTTTCAAGGGCGGAGTAGGGGAGTGGTGGGTAGCGCCCCCTCACGCGTGCAGACGCGCCTCCACCAGGAACGCCGGGACCAGCCCCGCCTTCTGCTCTCCGAACGGCCGCTCGGCCATCGGAAGCGACTCGTGATCGCCCGCGAAGTTGGTCCACATGTTCTGCCCGACCGTCTCGCACCAGAGCGCGTTGTGAGCCAACCGGGGCATCGTGTCGCGGTGAGTCGCCCACGCCAACTGCTCGCCCTTCGGTCCGAAGCTGCCGCCCGAGAGTACGTGTCCCATGACGTCGTGCACGCCGCGGAAGACGTCGTTCAGAACGACGAACCCTTCGATCCCCGACTCCACTTTCTGACGCATCGGATGGTCGTCAGGAAGCGAGCCGCCGTTGTCCGCGTAGACCCGGAGCGTCAGCTTGTCTTCCACGTCGCGGCGCATCTCGGACGAGTCGGCGTACGGGTCGTCCTTGTTGGCCACGAACTTCAAACCGCCGTCGATCAGCTGCGTCCACTGGCTCATTACGACGCGCTTGAAGGCGGAGTAGGAGGCCAGGACGAACGCGTGTCTCGGGTCGTGCTGGAGTCCGTCGTAGATGCTCGCGCCCCACAGCGTTTCCTGCCGCTTGATCATGATCCCGTCCTCTTAGAGTTTTTGAAGAACATCGTGAGCCCGTTCGATCCGCGTTCCACGTGTTCGGTGACCACGCGCATGGCACTGCCCATAATCTCAATGTTCTTCGCCCCGTTTTCGGTGAGCTGCCGTTCGCGCAGTTCCTCCGTCATAGAGCGGGCCATGCGCAGGTGGCGCGCCAGAGCTTCCGCCGCGCGGATTCCTTCGTCGATCCAGTACAGCGCCCGCTCGATCTCGGCTTCCCCGCCGTTCTGATTCATCTGCTCGCTCATCGTGTTCTCCTTCCGTTTATTGGTTCGTCGTCCCATGCCCTGATCCCGATCATCGGCCTGCTCTTCACGGCCTTGACCGTCGCCTGCCGCCTGTTTTCCATGTCGTCCTCGACTTCGCCGATCGGCCGCCCGTAGGTCTTCCGACTCAGTTCGCGCACGGCCCTCGCCTGCCCCGTCGGCGTCAGCGGGGGCCGCGCCTTCAACGTGACCGGAGCGGTCACGCCCGACTCCGTGGCGATCTCCGCGACCGCCTCGTACTGCCTGATCCGCATGAAGTCGTTCTCGTCTAGCGTCCGGCCGAACTCGCTGCTCCACATGCGCGCTTCCTTCGCGCTGGACTGGAAGATCACCCGCGACCTGGCGTTGTTCGTGATCGCGTTCTTCAACTCGGCCGGCACGTCTTCGAGGTACTGGGTTCCCATGACGACGCCGAGGCCATGCTTGCGCGAGCGGTTCAGCATGTCGTCGAGTCCGGTCGGAAGCCGCGTCATCACCTGGAACTCGTCGAGGTACAGGAAGTTCGGCCGGTCGGGGCTCATCGTCTGCGCTCCGCTCCACACGGCATTGACGATCAGCGTGCCGAGGATCGACGCGGTGCCGGGAGGCAGGCCGTTCAAGCTGATCAGCAGGATCTTGTTGTCGCGCAGCACTTCCTGCACCTTGAACGACGACTTGGCCTGTCCGAGCATCCCGCGCAGTTCCGGACGGGCGTCGAGCTGCCACATGCGGTTGATGAGCGGCTGCGTGTTGCGGTCCCGCTCCGACTGGTTGAAGTTCTCCCACCTGTTCCAGAAGTTCCGGAGTTCCTTGTCGCGCACTCCCCGCCTCAGCTCGTCGGCCCACGCGACCTCTTCTTTGGTTTGCGGGTTGATCAGCGGCATCAGTTCGGAGATCGTCATGCCGTCGTGCTCGGCGAGCGTGTAGAGCCCGTGGAAGAGCAGCTGCTTCGTCCAGACGCCCGCCGTGTCCTGGTAGAGGTGCGCGAACAGGTCTTTGATCTGGTCGGCCACGACGCGCGGCCTTCCCTGGTCGAGCACGTTGAAGCCGACCGGCATGTCCCCGTCTTCGCTCGGGTTCATGATGATCACGTCGTCCAGGCGGTCAGATGGGATCAGGTTGAGGGCCCGGCTGAACATGGTTTCGCTCGAGTTCGAGTTGGACGCGTCGATCACGATCGCGCCGTAGCCGTTCTTGACGACCTGTCCGAAGTTGTTGGCCATCGCCACGGTCTTGCCGGTGCCCGTCTTGCCGCCGTAGTAGACGTGCTGGACGGCCTTCTCGAAGGTGAGGGCGATCGGCCGCTCATGCCCCGGGTAGTTGCTGTCGCCGATGACGATGCCTTCGGTCGCGATGTCTTCGTTCGCGTAGAGGTGCCTGGTCGAGCCCTGCGGCAGACCGGCGACGAACGGCTGGCCGATCGGCCAGGAGATCACCGCGGCGAGTTCCTTGAGGTTGAACTGGCCGGGAAAGAGCAGGGGAGTGGCGGCGTCCTTCGCGTCCGCGATGACCCGGGCGGACTTGGCGGCCGTGCGCCTGAACCGGTTGGCCGGGCTGTTCGCTCCTGCAAGGGAAGACTCGACGCGCAAGATCAGCTCACCGGCCCGCCTGGGGTTGTTCGCTTTCACCACGACGCGGCCGACGCCCAGGAGGTTCGGTTCTTCAAGCTTCTGCCGGCGGTCGTTGAGCTCGTCGTTCTGCGCGGTCAGGACACCGGAAGTGATCAACGCCTTCATCGAGAACTCGGCCGACCGGCTGTTGCCGTCGCGCGCGGGAAGGATCTCGGGACGGGCAGCGCCGAGCACCCACTGGATCATGACCGCCTCGTCTGATCCCAGGGACTGAACGGACGCCAGGACGCTCGCTGACAGGTCGTTGTGGCTCATGATGCGCAGCTGCCTGGTCGGGCTCGTCATCCCGAGTTCGAGGCCCGCGGTCCAGTCCTCTCCGGGGCGGGTGGCGTCCTTCGTCACGGTGATGCCGGGAGCCAAGGTGCGCAGCTGGGAGGCCACGTATTCGGACGCGCTCTTCGGAACGTGCACGCGGTGAGCGATCCCTCTGGCCGACGCCCACGTTTCGAACGCGAGCGTCGACCAGTCGAGGAAGCGGTTGGTGCGTTTGGGAAGGGTGCCGCTAACAGACCGGAGCCAGGCGAGCACCCGTTCGGCGGCGAGGTCAGTAGGGAAGGTGACGAGGTATACGTCCCGATTCGCGTCCCTTTTAGTTTGGCGCTTGAATCTCATGCCTGCACCTACTTAAACACGTAGCCTGCGGAATTAGAAGAAGCGGCGGCGCTCAGCGAACCGCCGCCAGATGAAGACCGCCACGGCGACCAGGAAGACGACGACGATCACCGCGGCGATGGCCGGAATCCAAGGCTTGATGACGGCCGCGATGATCGAGATCGCGAAGACCGCGACGACCACGAACCAGAGAAGCGCCCACGCCTTCTTCATCAGATTTGTCCGTTCTCACGGAGGATCTTCTCGGCGGCGATGCGCTCGCTCTCAGCGTCGATGATCTGCTGGCGCATCTGCTTCTCGATCAGCTTGCGGCGCTCGACCGCTTCGAGCTTCTTGAAGACGCGACCGATGATCGCGCCGAGGCAGGCAGCCCCGATGAGGAAGGCGAGGACGAGGATCGTTTCGAACATGACTGTCTCCTTGGTGTGTGAGCGCTACTGGTGCCAGGTGCCGGACGAGCTGCCCGACTCGGCCTCTTCGATTCGTTCGATCGAGCCGACGACGTTGCCGTTCTGATCGCGCTGGATCTCCACGACGCGGCGGCGCACGTAGCTCCGGTCCATCTGGATCGAGCCGACCGGCATCCCGGCGAGCTGGCGCAAGGCGTCGATGACGGCCGTGTCTCCGTTGGCGACCTGGTCGCTGATGATCCGGGCGATCTGCTTCTTCACGGCCTGCTCCTTTGATCGGTGGCGCAAGCGTACGGCTTTGGACGCTATCTGTCTAGTGGTTCCTCGTTTTGGTCACCAACAGTCAAACTCGGTCCTCTGTTTGCCGATCGATGTCCGGGCGACTAGCTTTGAGTCTGTGGACACCGACGCGAGTGAAGAGCGGACCGAATGGGCCAGGGTCGACACCCTTCTGGCAATGCGCAGGACGATCGGGGACGACGGCCCGGTTGATCCCGGGCTGTTCGGCGTTCCGGACAAGCGATCGCTTCGCATGCTGCTGGAGCTGTTCTTGCGCATCGCGCCTGACAGCCCGTCCGTGCAGGCGTTTAGGACGGCGTTTCACTTCGGTCATCTGAATGAGGAGGCTGACGTCAATGAAGCGCTCATGGACAGACGCGAGTCGGTAGCGAAGCGGTTCGGCGTCAGCGTTCGCACGGTACAGCGGCTTGAGCGATCCGGAGCCGCGCTGATCGACGAGTACTTCCGTCGATTCATGAGCGAAGGAGGCGTGCGCTGGTTGGCGGATGTCTCGTTCTTCGCGATCTCATGGGCGGCAGAAGAAGGAGACCGGCGCGGCATCGAAGCCAGCATCGACGCGCACGTGGCCGCATCCTATGTGAGGCGTGCGATGCAGAGACTGGATGAGGGGCCAGCTACGCCCTCCAACGAATCTGAATCAGATCAGGATTGAACTGCCACCCCTTGTAGAAGGTGCGGGGTGATCCCTTTGGCACTTTCATGATCTCGACGCGGTCGATGAAGACGCTCAACAGCTGGCGCTTCCATTGGAGGTCCGAGCCGTCCCACGCTTCGCGGAGCGTCTTGCCGACCGGGACGTTGGCGATGGTCCCCTTGCCCGACGACTGGTTCACCTTCCGTGACGCGCGTTCCTTCTCTTCGTGCGCGGCAGCCTTCATCGCCTTGTACTCGGCGAAGTCGATCTCGCCCGCTCCAAAGAGCCCGTAGATCTCTTCCAGGCGCTGCGTGGCGGCATGCAGCTCTGCAAGGTGCGTCGACAGCGCTTCGTTGTCCGAAGACGCGTCTGAGAGCACCTGGTGCATGTCCTCCGTGTCGAGCCGGTAGAAGAGGGAGTCGATAACCAGATCGTCGACGGCCGCGAGCATGCGCTTTACGGAGCCGCAACCGACCTGACCTTTTTCGTCGTCGTTCTTCCTGCACCCGTAGGCCGGTTCGTAACGTCCGCCAGCCCGCTTCGTCCCGTACACGTTGAGGCGGTTGCCGCACTCTCCGCAGTACGCGAAGCCCTTGAGCAGGTGCTTTCTGAACGGTCCGCGCTGCGTGTGGACGTTGCGGCTCACCGCGATGGCCGTCTGCAACTGGTCCCAGAGTTCCTGATCAATGATCGCGGGCCACTGGGCCGGGTAGCGGTCAGTGCCGTTGTGATCGACGATCCCGATGTTCCGGAGCCTAATCGTGAGGTTGCGCACTTTGAGCGCGTTCCAGGCCATGCCGTTCGCCGTGACGATCTTCCGGGTGTTCCAATCGAGGGCGACCGTTCGCCATGAGTCGCCGAGTACGAACCGCTGCGCGGCCTCCCGGACGAGCGCCGCTTCTTCCTCTCTTACGGTCATGCCGTCAGCGTCGTAGCCGAAGGGGCGCTGGCCGCCCCGCCACTTGCCTGACTCGGCTGCCTGCTTCTTGGCCGCCAGGACGCGTCCGGTTGAAGTCTCCACTTCATAGGCGGCCCAGGCCGCGAGGGTACGCGCGACCGCACGGCCGCTCGGAGTGGACAGATCGAAGTGGCCGGCCTTCACGGTGTAGGTGTCGATCCCGGCCTTGTCGCACACGTCTATATAGGACTCGAGTTCCGTCGGCCTGCGGTGGAGGCGGTCGTGGCTCCACGAGATCACCGCGCCCACGTCGCCGGTCTGGATCAGGCCGATCAGCTGCTCGTAGCCCGGTCGTCGCTTGCCGGAGTAAGCGCTGATGTCGTTGTCGGACAGGACCGCGGCCACTTCCCAGCCGCGTTCCGCCGCCAGCTTCCGGCAGTCGGCTTCCTGGCGTTCGACGCCGAGCCCCGCTCCCGCGTGGTCCCTAGAGATTCGGACGTAGATGGCTGCTCGCTTCATTGCTGGCCCGCACTATGAGGCATCGGGCCGGTCGTGGCAAGAGATTGGACGCCCGGACGGGGCTGGCAACAGGGGCGGTGATTTTCACAACGCAAGGCGATACCGAACTTTCGACGAGGCACCGGAGTTCCCGCGCGCCGTGCTCGACGCGCTCCGCCAGCCGCTCGAGTCCGGTCGCATCACCGTCCACCGGGCCGCCGGGGCCGCCGAGTTCCCCGCGCGCTGTCAGGTCGTGCTCGCCGCCAACCCTTGTCCGTGCGGCAACGCCGGGTCGTCCCGACAGCCGTGCGAGTGCCCCCCGGCCACCGTGCGGCGGTACCTCGGTCGGATGAGCGGGCCACTGCTCGACCGGATGGACATCCGCGTGCGGGTGCCGCGGGTCACGACCGGGCTCATCCGGGGCGAGGACGGTTCGACCCCGACGACGGCGCAGGCGCGTGCGACGGTCGCGGCGGCACGGGCGGCGATGCGCAGCCGTCTGGCGGGCACCGGGTGGACCAGGAACGCCGAGGTCTCCGGGGCGTGGCTCCGCGGGCCCGGGCGGGCCGTGCCGGGCGCGTCCACACTCCTCGACCATGCGCTCGACCTCGGCACGCTCACCATGCGTGGCTGGGACCGCACCATGCGGCTGGCGTGGACCCTGGCGGACCTGCAGGGCGCGGACCGTCCCGACGACCGCCACGTGCGCGACGCCCTGGCCCTCCGGAGCGCCCTGTGAGCGGGGGTGTCGACGTGCTCCCCACGGTGCGGGCGCTGCTCGGCCCGGACGGCTGTGCCGTTGTCGACCCGGTCGAGGCGGCGGCACGGATGGCGTGGTCGACCGTGGTGGAGCCGGGGGACGCCGTCGCCGGGGTGCTCGTGCAGGGGCTCGGTGCGGAACGGTCACTCGCACTGGTCCACGCGGCCGGCGACGACGGGACCCGGATGCTGCTGGAGTCGTGCGGGGACGCAGGACTGCCCGGCACCGAGTCACCCAGGGCGTTCGCCCGGGCCCTCGACGAGGCGCTCCGACGCTGGTCGCCCCGCCTCGACCGCAGCGACGTGCAGGGCGTCGCCGCTGCGGCACGGGCCGTCGGCGCACGGCTGCTCGTGCCCGGCCACCCCGGTTGGCCCGTGAGCGTCGACGACCTCGGACCGCACGCTCCGGTCGTCCTGTGGGCCCGGTCGGGGCGTCGCGCCACGGCGGCCGCCCTAGCCGTCGTCGGGTCGCGGGCGAACACGGTCGCGGGCGCGGAGGCGGCGGCGGAGATCACCTCGGCAGCGGCGGACGCCGGGTGCACTGTCGTGAGCGGGGGCGCCTACGGGATCGACGCCACCGCGCACCGTGTCGCGGTCGCCGCCGGCGTCCCGACGGTCGCCGTGCTCGCGGGCGGGATCGACCAGCTCTACCCGGTGGGCAACACCGACCTGCTCCGGGACGTCGCGCGGCAGGGCGCCCTGCTGGCCGAGTCCCCGCCCGGGACGCGGCCCTCACGGTGGCGGTTCCTCGCGCGGAACCGACTCATCGCCGCCCTGGGTGCGGCGACCGTGGTGGTCGAGGCGGGAGCGCGGTCGGGGGCACTGAACACCGCGCACCACGCCGGGCAGCTCGGGCGGCCGGTGTTCGCGGTGCCGGGGGCCTTCTCGTCCGCGGCGTCGGTCGGGTGTCACCGGTTGGTGGCGGAGGGGCGGGCGCAGATCGTGGTGCGACCAGGCGACCCGGTGGACGCGGTCGTCGGCCACGGGAGTGCCGCCGGGGTCGGCGGCGAGCCCGGGGTCGGTGAGCCGCTCCGCTCCGGTCGGGAGGACCCCGGGGTGCTGCGCGTGCTCGACGCACTCGGACGGCGGGCATCGGGGGAGCAGGAACTCGCCGTCCGGTCGGGGATGTCACTCGGCGAGGTTGCCGACGCACTCGCGCTGGCAGAGCTGCAGGGCCTGGTGGCGCAGACCGTCGGCGGGTGGGCCCGGGCGTGAAGCAGGACGGCTGGAGCAGGAGACGCGCCTACCCTGGAGCCGTGACAGAGCAGACGGACGGGCGACTCGCGGCGGCGGTGGAGTCGTTCCTCGAGCACGCCCGTCACGCCAGGGGGCTCGGTGAGCAGACCGTCCGGGCGTACGCCAACGATCTCGACCAGCTCGTGCGGTTCGCAGCCGGCCGACGAGTCACCGACGCTCGCGGCCTCGGGCTCGAACTGCTCCGGGACTGGCTGTGGGAGGCCGACCAGCGCGGGCTCGCCCGTTCCACGATCGCCCGACGGTCGTCCTCGGTACGGGCCTTCACCCGCTGGGCGAGCGAGACCGGTGTGCTCGGGACCGACCCGGGGGCGCGACTCCGTGCACCGAAGGGCGCCGCGCACCTGCCCCGCGTCGTGTCGTCCGACCAGGTGCGCACGGTGCTCGACCAGCTCGGAGCGCTCGCCGACACCGACGAGCCCGGTCCGCTCCGGGACCTGGCGGTCGTCGAACTCCTCTACGCCGCAGCGATCCGCGTGAGCGAGCTCGTGGGGATCGACGTGGTCGACCTGGACCGGACCCGCCTGACCGTCCGTGTGCTCGGCAAGGGTTCCAAGGAACGGGTCGTGCCCTTCGGGGTGCCTGCCCGCGACGCCCTCGAGGCATGGCTCGACCGTGGACGCCCCGCGCTCGCTGCCCGGGCGGGAGCTGCCGAGCCGTCAGCACTGTTCCTCGGCGACCGCGGTGGACGGATCGGGGTCCGCAGTGTGTACCGGATCGTCGCGCGCGCGCTCGACGGACTGCCCGGCGCCGGTCCGAACGGGCCGCACACCTTCCGGCACACGGCCGCGACCCACCTGCTCGACGGGGGAGCGGACCTGCGAGCGGTGCAGGAGCTCCTCGGTCACGCCAGCCTCGGGACGACGCAGATCTACACGCACGTGTCCTCCGCGCGGCTCCGCGAGGTCTACCGGACGGCCCACCCCAGAGCCTGACCGCCGACCGCCGGCCGCCGACCGCCCACCGCCCACCGCCCACCGCCGTTCGAATCTCGACGGTTGCTCCGCACCGGGCACCCTCCGCGTCCGTCGCCCCGGGGGCTCAACCCGGCCACGCCGACTCGGGGAGCAGGACCGGCCAGGCCGCCGTCGGCAGGAACGGCATCGGGTCGACGTACCGGCCGTCAAGCCGAGCGCCGAGGTGCAGACACGGCGCGGCGTCCGAGCAGTGCCCGACCGCCACGGCCCCGACCTGATCGCCCTGCGCGACGACCTCGCCCTCGGCGACCCGGGGATCGACCGAGTCCAACGTGCTGACGAGTCCTCCGCCGTGGTCGATCGACACGACCCCACGCCCGGCGACCTGCCCGGCGAACGACACCGTCCCGTCCGCCACCGCGACCACCGTGGCGCCGCGCGCCGCCGCAACGTCGATGCCCCGGTGCCCTGCGGCGTACTCGTCTGCGGGCTGCTCCCATCCCCGGACCACTGCGTTCGAACCCGTCGGCCACACCCACGTCGGGGTGCGGTCTCCGTCGTCCGCCCGAGCCGCCGCGTGGTGCACGGCCCCCGCGTCGGGTCCCGTTGGCGGCGTCGAGCAGCCGGTCGTGAGCGCCACGACGAGCGCCGCGACCGCGGCGACACCGAGCGGGGCCGCGGTCGGTCGTCGGGACGTGGTGGTGACGAGCGGGGCGTGCATGACACCAGCGTCACCCGGACCGGACGGACCGAGGGCTGCGGTGGAGCGACCTGTGGAGGGTGGGCCGTGCCTCCGTACCGGTGCAGGAGCGAGTCGGTCACCCCGGCCCGGTGGCTGCGGTCCCCGGCGGCGCCGCGCCGCCGCGCCGCCGCGGCGCCGATGTGCCCCGCGGGCCGCCAGCGGGTACAGTCGGGGCCGCTCCGGAACACGCAACGCCGCTCGGACGGCGAACCAGCCGACCGCCGGGGCACCGTGCGCCACCCAGCACGGCGGCAGGAACCTGGAGCACCGTGTCGAACACGTCCACCCAGCACGGCGAGGACCGTGCGTTCAAGGGGAAGGTCACGCTGTTCGCCGTCGCGGCGGCAGTCGGCGGCTTCCTCTTCGGATTCGACTCCTCCGTCATCAACGGAGCCGTCGACGCGATCAAGGGCGAGTTCGGCCTGTCCGAGGCCGCCAGCGGCTTCGCGGTCGCCTCCGCCCTGATCGGCTGCGCGTTCGGCGCCTACTTCGCCGGTCGCCTCGCGGACCGCTGGGGCCGCACCCGCGTGATGTTCTGGGCGGCCGTGCTGTTCTTCGTCAGCTCGATCGGCAGCGCCTTCGCCTTCGCCACCTGGGACCTGGTGATCTGGCGTCTCGTCGGCGGCCTGGGGATCGGCACCGCCTCGGTCATCGCCCCCGCGTACATCTCCGAGGTCTCGCCGAAGGCCATCCGCGGTCGGCTGGCGTCGTTCCAGCAGCTCGCCATCACCCTCGGTATCTTCGCCGCGCTGCTGTCCGACCAGATCTTCGCGGTGACCGCCGGTGGCGCGTCCGAGCAGGTCCTCGGCCTCGCTGCCTGGCGCTGGATGTTCCTCGTCGGTGTGATCCCGTCGGTGGTCTACGGCGTGCTCGCGATCACGCTGCCCGAGTCCCCGCGGTTCCTGCTCTCGAAGGGCCGCGCGGACGACGCCCGCGAGGTCATGGGCAAGATCGTCCCCCGCGACACCGTGAACACGAGCCTGGAGGAGATCCAGGACGGCATCAAGAAGGAAGCCAACGAGAAGAAGGGCTCGATCCGGGGCAACCGCTTCGGCCTGCAGCCGATCGTCTGGGTCGGCATCATCCTCGCCGTCCTGCAGCAGTTCGTCGGCATCAACGTCATCTTCTACTACTCGACGACCCTCTGGCAGGCGGTCGGGTTCAAGGAGGAGCAGTCGTTCCTCATCTCGACGATCACGTCCGTCGTGAACGTCGCCGTCACGTTCATCGCGATCTTCACGGTCGACAAGCTCGGCCGGAAGCCGCTGCTCATCGCCGGTTCCTCGGGCATGTTCGTGTCGCTGACCATGGTCGCGATCGCCTTCTCCCAGGCCACGATCGTCGACGGCGAGCCGAACCTGCCGGGCGCCTGGGGGCTCATCGCGCTCGTCTTCGCCAACCTCTTCGTCGTCTCGTTCGGCGCGACCTGGGGTCCGCTCATGTGGGTCCTGCTCGGCGAGATGTTCCCGAACCGCATCCGCGCGACCGCGCTGGGTGTCGGCTCCGCGGCGAACTGGATCGCGAACTTCCTGGTCACGATCACCTTCCCGGTGCTGTCCGGCTTCAACCTGACGGTCACCTACGGCATCTACGCGCTGTTCGCCCTGCTGTCCCTGTTCTTCGTCATCGGCAAGATCCCCGAGACGAAGGGCCGCTCCCTCGAGGAGATGGGCATCTCGGCCGAGGGGGACACGGTCAGCGCCAAGTCCTGACGCGACGTCACCACCAGCCGGGAGGCGCGGTGCGGGTCCGACCCGCACCGCGCCTCCCGTGCGTCCGGACCTGCTAGCATTACGACCGCAGCGCGCTCCTGCGCGCTGACTTCGCGTGTCCACAGTGCTCGTGCAACGACCCATCGCTCGTTCGACGACACGTCCCACGGCCACCGGTCCTGCTCTCGCGAGCGGGCGGCCGCGTGGACAGGGCGCCAGGGGCCACGACCACCGGGTCGTGACCGACACAACCGCAACCGTGCGCACGGCCGAACAGCCGCGCGCCGAGAACAAGGAGGGACGGCATGGCCGTCGTCACCATCCGCCAGCTGCTCGACAGCGGCGTCCACTTCGGACACCAGACCCGTCGGTGGAACCCGAAGGTGAAGCGCTTCATCCTCGCCGAGCGCTCGGGCATCCACATCATCGACCTGCAGCAGTCGCTGGCCTACATCGACCGTGCGTACGACTTCGTCAAGGAGACGGTCGCGCACGGTGGCACGATCCTCTTCGTGGGCACCAAGAAGCAGGCGCAGGGCTCCATCGCCGAGCAGGCGACCCGCGTCGGCCAGCCGTACGTCAACCAGCGTTGGCTCGGCGGTCTGCTCACGAACTTCCAGACGGTCTCCAAGCGCCTCGCGCGCATGAAGGAGCTCGAGGAGATCGACTTCGACGACACGACGAAGGGCTTCACCAAGAAGGAGCTCCTCATCAAGAAGCGCGAGCTGGACAAGCTCCACAAGACCCTCGGTGGTATCCGCAACCTCACGCGGACCCCGAGCGCGCTCTGGGTCGTCGACACGAAGAAGGAGCACCTCGCGATCGACGAGGCGCAGAAGCTCGGGATCCCGGTCATCGGCATCCTCGACACCAACTGCGACCCCGACGAGATCACGTACCCGATCCCGGGCAACGACGACGCGATCCGCTCCGTCGGCCTCCTCACCCGCATCGTCGCCGACGCCGCGGCCGAGGGCCTCAAGACCCGTCACAACGGCGGCGACGAGGAAGCGGCCGAGCCGCTCGCCGAGTGGGAGCAGGAGCTCCTCGCCGGTCAGACCGAGTCGGCCCCGGCCGCCGGTCAGACCGAGGGTGAGGGCGCGACGGTCGAGGAGAACGACGCCGACGCGCAGGTCGCCGCGAAGGAGATCGGCGAGCCGATCGCCGACGACGCGAAGAACGCCACCCCCGCCGAGTGATCGTCCGCGGGCGCCGGTCCCTCGGGGCCGGCGCCCGCGCTCACTCTCCACCTCTCCACAACCACAGTCCAGAAAGGACTCCAGCCAATGGCCAACTACAGCCTTGCTGACGTGAAGAAGCTCCGCGAGGACCTCGGGGCCGGCATGATGGACGCGAAGAACGCGCTCGTCGAGGCCGACGGCGACTACGACAAGGCCGTCGAGCTCCTCCGCATCAAGGGCGCGAAGGCCGTCGCCAAGCGCGACGACCGTGCGACCTCCGAGGGCGTCGTCGTCGCGACGACCGAGGGTGGCGCCGCCACCGTGG
This sequence comes from Curtobacterium sp. MCSS17_007, assembly GCF_003234175.2. NCBI lineage: Bacteria > Bacillati > Actinomycetota > Actinomycetes > Micrococcales > Microbacteriaceae > Curtobacterium > Curtobacterium sp. MCSS17_007. The sequence continues at coordinate 1,963,173 of NZ_CP126257.1, read as the reverse complement.
TCGAGCTCGCGAGCGAGACCGACTTCGTCGCGAAGAACGAGAAGTTCACCACCCTCGCCGACAAGGTCGTCGCCGCGGTCGCCGCTGCCGGCGCTGCCGACGTCGAGGCCGGCAACGCCGCGCCGCTCGACGGCAAGACGGTCGCCGAGGCGATCGACGAGGCCGCCGCCGCGCTGGGCGAGAAGCTCGCACTGCGCACGGTCGTCCGTGTCGAGGGCGACGCCTTCGAGGTCTACCTGCACAAGACCAGCCAGGACCTGCCGCCGCAGATCGCGGTCGTCATCGCGTACGCGGGCTCCGACGCCGCGGAGGCGCGTTCGATCGCCCAGCACGTCGCGTTCGCGAACCCGACGTACCTGACCCGCGACGAGATCCCGGCCGAGGCCATCGAGAAGGAGCGCGCGACCGTCGAGGCGATCACGCGCGAGGAGGGCAAGCCGGAGGCCGCCCTGCCGAAGATCGTCGAGGGTCGCCTCAACGCGTACCGCAAGCAGGTCGCGCTCCTCGAGCAGGACTACGCCAAGGACAACAAGCTGTCCGTCGCGAAGGCCGCCGAGAACGCCGGCCTGACGATCCAGGGCTTCGCCCGCGTCAAGGTCGGCGCGTAACGAACCCGTGACGGGGCTCGGAACCACATCGGTTCCGGGCCCCGTTTTCTGCGCGCTGCGACACGCGCGGAACCGGTGCGGAGGCACGGCCTCCTCCGCCGGACCGGCTGCGGCCGGGTAGATTCCCACGAGACATTCGACGAAGGGTGCGCCACATGACGAACGAGAAGACCGGACGCCGCCGGGTCCTGCTGAAGCTGTCGGGGGAGGCCTTCGGGGCGGGTTCCCTCGGTGTGAACCCCGACGTCATCAGCACGATCGCCAAGGAGATCGCCGAGGCCGCGCAGGACGTCGAGGTCGCCATCGTCGTCGGCGGCGGCAACTTCTTCCGCGGCGCCGAGCTGTCCCAGCGCGGGATGGACCGTGGGCGTGCCGACTACATGGGCATGCTCGGCACGGTGATGAACGCGCTCGCCCTGCAGGACTTCCTCGAGCAGGCCGGTGCCGCGACGCGCGTGCAGTCGGCCATCAGCATGACCCAGGTCGCCGAGCCCTACATCCCGCGTCGCGCGGAACGGCACCTCGAGAAGGGCCGCATCGTGATCTTCGGCGCCGGCGCCGGCCTGCCGTACTTCTCGACCGACACGGTCGCGGCGCAGCGCGCGCTCGAGATCGACGCGCACGAGGTCCTCGTGGCGAAGAACGGGGTCGACGGCGTGTACACAGCCGACCCCAAGAAGGACGCCACGGCCGAGAAGCTGCACCACGTCACGTACCAGGACGCCCTGCTCCAGGGGCTGAAGGTGGTCGACGCCACGGCGTTCTCGCTGTGCATGGACAACGGCATGCCGATGCACGTGTTCGGCATGGAGGGCGAGGGTAACGTCGCCGCCGCGATCCGTGGGGAGCGGATCGGCACGGTCGTCAGCAACTGACGTGCACGCTGACTAGACTCGACGCAGTACCGAAGGAGAACCACCGTGATCAGTGATGTCCTGACCGAAGCCACCGAGAAGATGGCGAAGGCCGTCGACGTCGCCAAGGACGACTTCGCGACCGTCCGCACCGGACGCATCAACCCCGCGCTCTTCCAGAAGATCCCGGTCGACTACTACGGCACGCCGACGCCGCTCGCGCAGCTCGCCGGCCTGCAGACGCCTGAGGCGCGCACGCTCGTCGTGACGCCCTACGACAAGTCCGCGCTGAAGGACATCGAACGCGCCATCGCGACGTTCCCGAACCTCGGCGCCAGCCCGTCGAACGACGGCGAGGTCGTCCGCGTGACGATCCCGGAGCTCACCCAGGACCGCCGCAAGGAGTTCGTGAAGCTCGTGCGCGGCAAGGGCGAGGACCACAAGGTCGTCGTGCGCAACATCCGCCGCAAGGCGAAGGACGACCTCGACGCGCTCAAGGGCGAGATCTCGGACGACGAGATCGCCCGCGGCGACAAGGAGCTCGACGTCATCACGAAGAAGCACGTCGACCAGATCGACGACGCGCTGAAGAAGAAGGAAGCCGAACTCCTCGAGGTCTGATGCGTCTCCCCGAGCCGGGCGGCGACCGCCCCACAGAACCGCGCCCGTCCGCGAAGAAGGGGCTCCGACAGGACTTCGACGCCCGTGCCCGCGCGGCGCGCGCCGACTTCGAAGCGCAGCTGAAGCAGCGCAAGGCGGAGCTCGGCGCGCGCAACGAGGCCCTCACGGCGCGGACCGGTCGCAACCTGCCTGCGGCGATCGGGATCGCCCTGGCGTTCGCGGTCGTCATGCTGGCGGCGCTCCTCATCTGGAAGCCGGCCTTCATGGTCGTCGCCGCGTTCCTGCTCGGTGTGGGCGTCTACGAGCTCGCGAGCGCGATGCGCTTCGCGGGCCGTGACGTGCCGCGCATCCCGAGCGTCGCCGTCAGCGTGGCCGTCGTCCCTGCCGCCTTCCTCGGCGGCCAGGTCGCGGCGCTGTTCACGCTGCTCGGCGGGATCGTGTTCATCTCGCTCTGGCGCCTGGTCGAGGTCGCCGTGGCGCGCGACAAGCCGCCGGTCGGGCACGTCGTGCGCGACCTCACGAACGGCCTCTTCGTGCAGGCCTACATCTCACTGCTCGGGGCGTGCGTGGTCCTGCTCTCGGCGCAGCTCCGCGGCCAGCTCTGGGTGATCGCGTTCATCCTCGTGGTCGTCGCCGTGGACACCGGTGCGTACGCGACCGGGCTGAACCTCGGCAAGCACCCGATGGCGCCGCGGATCAGCCCGAAGAAGACGTGGGAGGGCTTCGCCGGGTCGGTCGCGGCGAGCATCGTCGTCGGGATCGTCGTGGTCGTGCTGCTGCTCGGTCTGCCCTGGTGGACCGGTGTGCTCCTCGGCGTGCTCATCTCCGGCTCGGCGACGCTCGGCGACCTGACCGAGTCGATGATCAAGCGCGACCTCGGGATCAAGGACATCTCGTCGTTCCTGCCGGGACACGGTGGACTGCTCGACCGGATCGACAGCATCCTGCCCTCGGCGGCGGTCGCGTACGTCATGTACCTGATCGTCGTGCACTGAGGCCTGCCGTCCGAGGGTCCCCCGTACCGAGCGGCCCGGCCGCTGCATGACCACGCGGTCCGGCGTGGGCGCGTCCAGGTGGCGCCAGGGTCCGGTGCTGTCAGAATGTCGCCGTGGCAACCACCTTCCCCAACGCAGACCGCAAGGCACTCGGCTACGACGTCGACGAGGTCGAGCGCTTCCTCGAGGACGCTCGCCGCGCGTACACCGCGGGGGACACGTCACCGGGCATCGAGGCGGCCAAGATCCGTGCGACCGCGTTCTCGATGCGCAAGGGCGGGTACTCCACGGCCCACGTCGACGCCGCGATGGAACGGTTGGAGGACGCCTTCGCCGCCCGTGAGCGCGAGCGTGAGATCGCGTCGGTCGGGCAGAAGGCCTGGTACGCCGAGGCTCGCGCGAAGGCGTCGGACGTGGTGGCCCGTCTCGAGCGGCCGTCCGGCCAGCGCTTCGCCCGCACGAGCGTCCTGGGGACCGGCTACCACCCGAAGGACGTCGACGCGTTCGCCGAGCGTCTCGCGGGGTACTTCCGCGACGGCAAGCCGCTCAGCCTGACCGAGGTGCGCTCGGTCGTGTTCCGGCCGAAGCACGGCGGCTACCGCGAAGCCCAGGTCGACGCGCTGCTCGACGCCGTCGTCGAGGTCATGCTCGCCGTCCGCTGACGACTCGCGGGCACGAGGTGCTTCTCATCCCGTGACCGTTCCGTTATCCTGGACGGACTCATGGGCAGGCACACGGCAGACTCCAGCTCCGACCGCGGTACCCGCGAGCACCTCGACCGTCCGGTCGTCGGTGAGCGCCGCGCGGCACGCGACCGACTCCGCACGGCGGAGCACGCGGTCCTCCACGCGACCCCGCGGGTCGAGACGGCATCGCTGCCGGCCACCGCGACGGGCGCACCCTCCACCGCGCCGACCCCGGTCGCATCCTCCGCGACGAACACGGCCCCGGTCCTCGTCCGCGGCCCGCTCGCACCGACCGGCGCCGTCGACCCCCGTGCCGTGAAGCAGCGCCGTGCGGTCGCCACGACCCCGGCGGCGAAGGCCCCGCGGACGCTCAACTCCTTCATGCGGAAGCGCGCGACGATCCCGGCGCTGTCGTTCTTCGCGGTGTTCGGTTTCGTCGGTGGTTCGCTCTTCAACCCGATGCAGCCCGACGTGGCACAGGCCGCGGTCGTCGCGCCGGTGCTCGTCAAGGCCCCGGTCGAGCCGCAGCAGTTCACCGCTCACGGCACCTACGCCGCGTTCGACGTGACGCGCGACGGCTACGGTGTCACGCTGCCGAAGCCCAAGGTGGTCGAGGCGCCGGCGGCGACCGAGGACGACGGTGCGTCCACCGAGAAGGCGGCCGTCACGCCGTCGAACACGCTCGCCGCCACCGCCGCGACGCCCGACCCGGGCAGCGCCCAGGCCATCGCCCAGCAGATGGTGGCGGCTCGCGGGTGGGGTGCCGACCAGTACAACTGCCTCGTGTCCCTGTGGAACAAGGAGTCGGGCTGGCGGGTCAACGCCTACAACCCGAGCGGCGCCTACGGCATCCCGCAGGCACTGCCGGGCAGCAAGATGGCCACGGCCGGCGCGGACTGGCAGACCAACCCGGCGACCCAGATCACCTGGGGTCTCAACTACATCTCGGGCGTCTACGGCACGCCGTGCGGTGCCTGGGGACACAGCGTCTCCCACAACTGGTACTGATCGGCAGCACCGGGGTGCCGCGCAGCAACCGACCGCGGCGACCCCGCGGTCGCGGACCGGAGTCGTCCGAGGACGAGACGGGTCTCGACCGGCTCATGAGCTCGTGGAAGCGGACCGAGATCCGTCGGGGCCGTTCCTTCACCGTGCAGCCGGTGTCCGCCGCGTCGGCGCAGAAGGAGTACGTCTGCCCGGGTTGCGGCGGGACCGTGATGCCCGGCACTGCGCACGTGGTGGTCTGGCGCGCCGACGGGGTCCTCGGCGACGAGGCCGACCTGGCGTCGCGTCGTCACTGGCACGAGCACTGCTGGAGCATCGCATGAGCACCGAGATCCGATCGAACACGGAACTCCCCGCCCGCCGGACCGAGATCGAACTCGTGACCGACGACCACCTGACGCTCGTCGGCGAGCTCGCCGAGCCGCTCGGCCGTCCTGCCCGCGGCACCCTGGTCACGCTCCACCCGCTGCCCACGGCGCAGGGGTTCATGGATTCGCACGTGCTGAAGAAGGCCGCTGCGCGACTGCCCGCCCTCGCCGACATCGCGGTCCTCCGCTTCAACTTCCGGTCGGTGACGTCGCCCCGCGGCACCTCGGAGGGGGTCTTCGGCGACGGGGTCTCCGAGGGGTTCGACCTCCGGGCCGCCGTGCATGAGACGGTCGACCGGGGGCTGCCGACACCGTGGCTGCTCGGCTGGTCGTTCGGCACCGAGGTGGTCCTCAAGCACGCCCTCGAGCACGTCGCCGCCGGTACGGTCGCGGGCGTCGTGCTGCTGTCCCCGCCACTGCACCGGACCTCGGAGGACGAGCTGCGCCGATGGTCCGGGGTGCCCGTGCCCGTCGTGGCACTCGTCCCCGAGCACGACGACTTCCTCCGGCCCGACGAGGCCGCACAGCGCTTCGCCGTGGCGCCGAACGTGCAGGTCGTGCCGGTCGAGGGCGCGAAGCACCTCTGGGTGGGGGAGCGGTACGTCCGCACGGTCCTCGACACGGTCGCCGACCTGGTGGTCCCGGGCAGCGCGCCGCTGCCGACGCACGTCGACGACTGATCGTCCCGGGTCCGGGTACGACGCTCGGGCAATCCCGTGACCCTGCTGCCCGACCACGTGCCGCGACACGTGAGCGGACCGGGAGGCGCGTGTCGCGCCTCCCGGTCGGCTCACCGTCCCGCTGCTGGGGAGGTCAGCGCGTGGCGCTGTCCTCGTCGTCCGCGGGAGCGCCGGCCTCGGCCTGGGCGGGCGTGCCGTCCAGCAGACCGGTGGCGTGCATGAGCACGCCCCGCAGGTTCTCGAGGTAGCCGGCGACGGCGTCCCGCTCGTTCCGGATCGCCGCGAGCCGGTCCTCCGAGTCCGCTTCGATGGCAGCGGTGCGCTCCTCGGCCTCCGCGATCATGCGGTGCACCCGCTCCTGCGCATCGGTGACGATGGTGCGGGCACGCTCCTGTGCCGCAGCAGTGCTGGTCCGCTCCAGGTCGTCGGCCTCCTGCTGCAGGCGCTCGGCGCGTTCGCGGGCCTCGGTCGCCCGACGGGTCGCCTCGGCGAGCTGCAGGTTCGCCTCGTCCAGGTACTTCTGCGTCTCGGTCACCGTCTCGTGGTGCTTCTGCAGGTACTCCTGCTCCGCGTCGTCACGGCGCGCAGCGAGCTCCGACTCGAGCGATGCCCGGGCCTCGTCCCGCTCGCGGGTGATCTCCGCACGGACCTCGTCGCGCTCCTTGTCGAGCCCCGCGCGCATGGTGTCGATCTCCTGGCGGAGCGCCGTGCGCTCGGCCTCGAGCGCCGTCAGCTCCGCGGCGCGACGGTCGGCGATCTCGGTGTCGACCTCGGCGTGCTCCCGCTCGCGACGGGCGGCGAGCTCCTCGGCGTGCTCCCGAGCCGCGCGCTCGGCGGCCGCGTCGGCCTCGGCGCGTTCCCGCTCGATGCGCGCGCGGTGGTCCTCGAGCTCCTGCTCGATGCGCGCCTGGGTCTCCTGGACCAGCCGTTCGTTCTCTGCCCGGGTCTGCTCCTGGTCGACGCGGAGCTGTGCACGTGCGGCCTGGAGCTCCTGGTCGAGCGCGGTTCGCGCCTCGGCAGCCTCGCGCTCCCAGCGTGCCCGAGCGGCGCCGAGTTCGGCGTCCAGTTCCCGCCGGCGGTCGCTGATCTCGGCCTCGAGCGCCGCACGGCGTCGGTCCACCTCGGCCTCGAGCTCGGCCCGCTCCGTCTCCATCGCGAGGGCGTGCTCGCGCTGCTGCTCGTCGCGTTCGCGCTGCCAGGTCGCGCGGCCCTCGGTGACCTCGCGCTCGAGCGCTTCGCGGCGCGTCGTCTCCTCGCGGTCGAGGTCCTCGGTGCGCCGAGCATGGTCGGCCTCGAACACGCTACGGCGGTGCTCGGTCTCGCGGTCGAGGTCGGCCGCTGCTCGGCGGGCGTCCTCGGCGGCGCGCTGCGCGTCCTCGCGGAGCTCGGCGACCTCGCGCTCGACACGGGCGCGCAGCGCGTTGGTCTCACGGATGGCGACCGAGCGGACCTCTGCCGCCTCGGTGACCGCTGCGCCACGGACGGCGGCGGCCTCGTTGCGGGCGTCCTGGGTGAGCAGGCCTGCCTCGGCGCGGGCGCGCTCGATCGTGTCGGCGGACTCGGCGCGGGCGCGGGTCAGCTCGTCGGTGGCGCGGGAGCGGGCGTCCTCGAGCGTCTCGGAGGCCTCCTGCCGGGCCTCGCGCAGGAGTCGCTCCGCTTCGTTGCGGCTCGATGCGCGCAGGCGCTGGGCGTCGATGTCGGCCTGGCTGATGAGGCGGGTCGACTGCTCCTCAGCGACGCGCAGCGTGGACTCGAGCCGGGTGCCGAGCCCGCTGTAGGTGGGGGTGCCGGCCTCGTCGAGCTCGCTCTGCAGGTCGGCGACCCGGGCCTGGAGCAGACGGATCTCCTTCGCGGCCTCGGCGCGGTCGGTGTTCGACTTGATGAGCTCGCGGCGCAGCTCGTTCACCGAGCGGTCCACCTCGTCGCGGCGGTACCCGCGCAGCTCGGTCCCGAACTCGGCCTCGTCGTTCGCCACGTGTTGCTCCTGGGGGTCGGCGGAGGGCCAGCGTCTGGCCCGCGGACGAGTCTAGTGGCGGCCGGTCCGCCGGGACTGTGACCGCGGACAGCGGTGGGGGATGCGATGTCCAGGGTGCGTCGCTATCCTGGAGCGCTGATTCGCGCGCCGATCCCCCCACCCCCGGCGCGGTAGGGAGAAGATCCGTGCGATTCGTCCTGGCGATCGTCAGTTTCGTCATCGGTCTGCTGCTCGTCGGGCTCGCGGTCGGGCAGCGCACCGTGTTCGCGCCGCCCGCTTCGCTGGTCGCCCAGTCGTCGAGCAAGGCTTCCGCGCCCGTGACCGTCATCCCGGGGGCCACGCTCAACGCGAACCCCGGCTACCAGCGCATCAACGTGTCCGGGTCGGGCACGGTCTTCGCCGCCTACGGCAAGACGAGCGACGTCGAGGCCTGGATCGGGGACGCGAAGCACACCACCCTCCGCTTCGACGCCGAGCAGGACCGCCTGGTCGGCAGGACCACGGGCACCGAGGACTCGGTCCCGGACCCGTCGGGCAGCGACCTCTGGTACCAGGAGTGGGACGGCGCCGGGCAGTTCACCGTCCGGCTCCCCGCCGACGTCTCGGTCGTGGTGCTCGCCGACGGCGAGCGTCCGGCACCGACCGACGTCTCCGTCACCTGGCCCCGCGACACCGCGACACCGTCCGTCGGGCCGCTGCTCGTGGCCGGTGGACTGTTCCTCGCCGGCGGGGTGGCGCTCCTCGTCTGGGCGTTCCTGCACCAGCGTCGCGGACGCGGCCCGCGTCGCCGGAGCGGCGGGACCCGGCCGCCTCGGGTGCGCGCATCACGCCGTGCCGCTGCCGCCGGTGCACAGGTGCCCGTGCGCGGTCGCCGGGGCCGCCGGTCCCTGGTCGCCGTCCCGATCGTGCTCGTCGGCGCGCTCGGGCTCGCGGGCTGCTCCTCGGACTACTGGCCGCAGGGCGGTGGCTCCGGTGCGACCCCCACGCCGACCGCGTCGGCCACCGGTGCCGCCGAGTCGTCCACGCCGACCGCTGCCACGAAGCAGCAGATCCGTCGCATCGTCGAGCGGGTCGCGTCCGTCGCGTCGAAGGCGGACGCGGACCGCGACGCGTCGCTCCTCGAGTCGCGTTTCACCGGCGCCGCCCTCGAGCTCCGCAAGGCCAACTACGCCATCCGTGCGAAGGACTCCGACGTCACCGCCCCGCCGGCGATCTCCGCGGCGCAGGTGTGCGTCGCGCTGCCGCAGCAGACGGACACCTGGCCCCGTACGGTGTTCACCGTCGTGGCCGAGGACTGCAACGCGAAGACCGCCCCCCAGGCCCTGACCCTCGTGCAGGACAGCGCGCGCGACGCCTACAAGGTCGCCTACGACGTCTCGCTCGAGGCCGCCGCGGAGATCCCGAGCCTCGCGCCGACGTCGCTCGGGGCCGCCCGGCTCGCCGGCGACACGAAGCTCCTGCGCATCGCACCCGACGACATCGCCGCGGCCTACGGCGACGTGCTGGCGAAGGACAGCGAGTCGTCCTCCGCGTCGTTGTTCGCGTCCGAGGGCGACGGCCTGCGCTCCACCATCGGCAAGGCGTACAAGGACAAGAAGGCGGAGTCGCTCCCCGACACCGCGAAGATCGAGTACTCGTCCGAGGTGCCCGACGACAGCGCGATCGCGATCGCGACCGACGGAGCGGGGGCACTCGTGTCCGCCGACCTCGACGAGATCGAGAAGGTCACACCGACCGCCGCCGGGGCCGAGGTCAACACCGAGGGGGCCGTCAAGGCGCTCTCCGGCGTCGACTCGAGCACCAAGGGGATCAGCGCCACGTACAGCGTGCAGCTGCTGTTCTCCGTGCCGCCGGTCGGCAGTGATGAGAAGGTGGTCCTGCTCGGGTTCACGCAGGGCCTGACCGCAGCGAGTGAGGTGCAATGACCAACGTCCCCCCGACCCCGTCCGGTCTCCGCGGAGCCGTCGACCTGTCGTCGCTCGTCGACCGCGCGCAGCGGCCGCAGCAGCCCGTGACCGGCCCGGCAGCGGGAACCGCCCCCGCCGGTGCCACGAGTGCGACCGGTCCCGTCGACGCCGGTGCGCCCGGCGGTGACCTGACGGTCCCGTCGCTCGTCCTCGACGTCACCGACCAGACCTTCCAGGACGTCCTCCAGCTGTCCTCGGTGGTCCCGGTGATCGTGGACATCTGGGCGGAGTGGTGCGGCCCCTGCAAGCAGCTCTCACCGGTGCTCGAGCAGCTCACCGCCGAGTACGACGGCCGGGTCCTGCTCGCCAAGGTGGACGCCGACACCAACCCGCAGCTGGTGCAGGCGTTCCAGGCACAGTCGATCCCGACCGTCGCAGCCGTCATCGGCGGCCGCCCGCTGGGGCTCTTCGTCGGCGCGCTGCCCGAGGCGCAGGTGCGTGACGTGTTCGAACAGGTCCTCGCCGCTGCCGAGCAGAACGGCGTGTCCGGACGCGTCACGGTCGACGGTGCCGGCGCCCCGGAGCCGCAGGCCGAGGCCGAGCCGGAGCCGCTGCCGCCGCACCACCAGGCCGCGTACGACGCGATCGAGCGCGGGGACTACGCCGCGGCCGTGCAGGAGTACAAGACCGCGATCGCGCAGGACCCGAACGACCAGATGGCCGTCGCGGGCCTGGCACAGGTGTCGCTGCTCGACCGGCTCAGCGGGCGGACTGCGGACGAGCTGCGCAGCGCGGCCGCTGCGGCACCGCAGGACGTCGAGGCGCAGATGGCCGTGGCCGATCTCGACGTCAGCGGCGGCCACGTGGAGGACGCCTTCGGTCGTCTGCTCGACCTGGTGCCGACGGTGTTCGGCGCCGAGCGCGAGGCGCTGCGCGTGCGGCTCGTCGAGTACTTCGAGCTGATCGGTGTCGACGACCCGCGCGTGGTCGCGGCCCGCCGCCGGTTGGCGAGCGCCCTCTACTGACGCACGGCCGACGAGACGCCCCCGGAGACGGGGGCGTCTCGTCGTTCGTAGGATGTCAGCGCGGCGCCCGCCTCTCGGCAGGACCCCGGCGTTCCGCCGAGACCCCGGCGTTCCGCTGAGACCCCGGCGGGCCGTCGAGACCCCGGCGGGCCGTCGAGACGCCGGTGGGTCGTCGAGACGCGTCCGGGAGTGACGGTGTCCCGGTGACGGCCGACCGTCTCGCGGCGGTCGGGGCGGGTCGCCGAGCGACACCGCCGACCACACCTGCTCGTGAGCAGGGACGGGGGACGGACGGGAGGCCCGGTGCCAGCTGGCACCGGGCCTCCCGTCCGTCGTGTGGTCCGCTCAGTCCGCCAGGCGGAGCCAGACCGCGCCGAGCGGCGGCACCACGAGGTGTGCCGAGGCGGGCCGACCGGCCCACGGCGTCTCCTCAGCGGTGACGGATCCGAGGTTCCCGACCCCGGATCCGCCGTACTCGGCGGCATCGGTGTTGAGGACCTCGTGCCACGTCCCCGCGGACGGCAGCCCGAAGCGCCGCTCGACCGGGACCCCGGAGAAGTTCACGAAGACCGCGATCCGGTCGTCGCCGTCCTTGCGGAGGAACCCGAGGGTGGAGTGCGGTGCGTCGCCGCCTTCGATCCACTCGAAGCCCTCGGGGGAAGCGTCACGGGCCCACAGGGCGGGCGTGTCCTTGTACACCCGGTTGAGCTCGGCGACGAGGTCCTGGACACCGAGGTGCCCGGGGTCGTCCAGCAGCCACCAGTCGAGCCCGCGGGCTTCGGACCACTCGGACGGCTGGGCGAACTCCTGGCCCATGAAGAGCAGCTGCTTGCCCGGGTGCGCCCACATGAACGCCAGGTAGGCGCGCAGGTTCGCGAGCTTCTGCCACTCGTCGCCGGGCATCTTGCCGTACAGCGATCCCTTGCCGTGCACGACCTCGTCGTGGCTGATCGGCAGGGTGAACTGCTCGCTGAAGGCGTAGACCAGCGAGAAGGTGATCTCGTCGTGGTGGTAGGCGCGGTGTGCCGGGTCCCGCTCGACGTACTGCAGCGAGTCGTGCATCCAGCCCATGTTCCACTTCTGCCCGAACCCGAGCCCGCCGGCGCTCGTCGGCTGCGTGACACCCGGCCACGAGGTGCTCTCCTCGGCGATCATGACGATGCCGGGGTAGCGCTTGTACGCGGTGGCGTTCGTCTCCTGCAGGAACGAGATCGCCTCGAGGTTCTCACGGCCGCCGTGGATGTTCGGCAGCCACTCGGTGCGGGAGTAGTCGAGGTACAGCATCGATGCAACGGCGTCGACGCGGAGGCCGTCGATGTGGAACTCCTCGAGCCAGTAGAGCGCGTTCGCGACCAGGAAGTTCCGCACCTGGGGGTGCCCGAAGTCGAACACGTAGGTGCCCCAGTCGAGCTGCTCGCCGCGTCGCGGGTCCGGGTGCTCGAACAGCGCGTAGCCGTCGAACTTCGCCAGCGCCCACTCGTCCTTCGGGAAGTGGCCGGGGACCCAGTCCATGATCACGCCGATGCCCGCCGAGTGCAGACGGTCGATCAGGTACCGCAGGTCGTCCGGGGTGCCGAAGCGCGCGGTCGGCGAGTAGTAGCCGGTGACCTGGTAGCCCCAGGACCCGCCGAAGGGGTGTTCGGCGAGCGGGAGGAACTCGACGTGCGTGAACCCGAGGTGCTGCACGTGGCCGATGAGCTGGTCGGCTGCCTCGCGGTAGGACAACCCCGGGCGCCAGGAGCCGAGGTGCACCTCGTAGACGCTCATCGGACGGTCGTGGGTCGTCGTCTGCGCGCGCTGCTCCATCCAGGCGTCGTCGCCGTCGGACCACGTGTAGTCCGACGCGGTGATGACGGACGCGGTCGCCGGCGGGACCTCCGTGCGACGGGCGAACGGGTCGGCGCGCTCCACCCACCCGGAGTCGGTGAGGATCTGGAACTTGTAGCGCTGGCCGACGAGCGCACCCGGCCAGAAGAGCTCCCAGACACCGAGGTCGTTGAGCCGCCGCATCGCGGTGGTCCGGCCCTCCCAGCCCTCGAAGTCACCGATGACCCGGACGGCCGTGGCGCGGGGTGCCCAGACGGTGAACGCCACGCCGTCGACGCCGTCGACCGTCCGGACGTGGGCGCCGAGGTGCTGCCACAGCTGCTCGTCGCGCCCCTCGCCGAACAGATGCAGGTCGAGCTCGCCGATGGTCGGTGGGAACCGGTACGCGTCGTCGGTCGTCCACGTCGCGTCGTCGGCGTCGGTGGAGTCGTCGAGGTCGTAGTCGGCCTCGACCCGGTAGCGTCCGAGCGTACCCGCGGTGGCGCCAGCCCACATGCCGTCGCCCTCGTGCGTGAGTTCGACGTCGTCGCCGTCGGGGCGGACGACGCGTACGGCGGTCGCGAGGTGCCGGACCACGCGGACGCTGGTGCCGCCGTCGACGGGGTGCGGACCGAGGACGTCGTGCGGCTGCGACCACCGGCCCTCGGCGACCTGCTGGCGGAGCCAGTCCTCGACCGGGGCCGGACGGGGCCCGTCCGGGGACGGTGCACTCGTCGCGGTCGGCGTCGCGGTGGCAGTCGAGCTCGAGTCCGGGGTGGTGGCATGCGTGACGCCCGTCCCGGTGGTCGTGTCGCCCGTCGGAGCCGCTGCGATGTCGGCGGCGGTCGGGGTGACCGCGGGGCCACTCTCGGACGCCGGAGCGTCGGCGCCGTCCGAGGGGGCGACCGTCGCGTCGTCGGGAGTGTCCGCCGGAGCGTCGCCCGTGGGCACGACGGTCGGGTCCTCGGGACGGTCCGCTCCGGCGAGCGTCGCCGACTCCGGGACGCCGCGGTCGGGTCGCTCCTCCGGTGCCGGGGTGGCTCCGGGCAGGTCCTCGTGGGGAGCGGAGACCCGCGGTTCGTACCGCGGACCGGTCTCGTCGCCCGCGGGCACCGCACCCGGGGCACGGACGCGGGTCACCGGCGGCGGGGGCGGCGGCACCGGCGGGACGCTCGGTCCCTGGCCTCGGGCGGGCGTGGCGGGCGTGGGACGGTCGGAGCCCATCGGCGGGGTCCCCTTCGGGTCGCGGTCGGTCATCGGTGGGGTCCTTCCACGACGAGCAGGTGCACGGGTTCCTGGAACGCGTCCAGGCGGACGTAGTTCGACGAGCCCCAGACCCAGCGCTGGCCGGTGACGACGTCGCGGACGTCGAAGGGCTGCTCGGTCGACAGGCCGAGTGCGGCGAGGTCGAGGTGCACCGTCGTCTCGCGGACGGAGTGCGGGTCGACGTTCGCCACGACGATGACCGTGTCGTCACGTCCGGAGCGGGTGAAGGCCCCCGGGAGGTGCTTCGAGTAGACGGTGATCGCCGGGTCCTCGGCGCTGTGCACGTGCAGGTTCCGCAGCTGTCGGAGCGCGGGGTGCGCCTGACGGAAGCGGTTCAGCATCGTGACGTACGGAGCGAGGCTCGCGCCCTCGGCTTCGGCGAGGGCGAAGTCGCGCGGCTTGTACTCGTACTTCTCATTGTCGATGTTCTCCTCGGAGCCCGGGCGGGCGACGTCCTCGAAGAGCTCGTAGCCGGCGTACATGCCCCACGTCGGAGCGCCGGTCGCGGCGAGCGCCGCGCGCACCTTGTACCCGGCCCTGCCGCCGAACTGCAGGTACTCGGTGAGGATGTCGGGCGTGTTCACGAAGAGGTTGGGGCGCAGGTACGCGCTCGTCTCGTGGCTGAGCTCGGAGAAGTAGTCCTCGATCTCCTCCTTCGTGTTCCGCCACGTGAAGTACGTGTAGGACTGCTGGAAGCCGGCCTCGGCCAGGGCCCGCATCATCGCCGGGCGCGTGAACGCCTCGGCCAGGAACACCGTGTCCGGGTGCTCGTCGCGGATCTCGCGGATGACGCGCTCCCAGAACCACAGGGGCTTGGTGTGCGGGTTGTCGACGCGGAAGATCCGGATGCCGAAGGCGATCCAGTGCCGCAGGACCCGGAGCACCTCGGCGACGATCCCCTCGGGGTCGCTGTCGAACTGGATCGGGTAGATGTCCTGGTACCGCTTCGGCGGGTTCTCGGCGGTGGCGATGGAGCCGTCGGCCCGGACCGTGAACCACTCCGGGTGCTGCTCGACCCACGGGTGGTCCGGGGAGCACTGCAGCGCGAAGTCGAGGGCGACCTCCATCCCGGTGTTCTTCGCCGTCTCCACGAAGTCGCGGAAGTCGTCCTCCGTGCCGAGGTCGGGGTGGATGGCGTCGTGGCCGCCTTCGGGAGCACCGATGGCCCACGGGCTGCCCGGGTCGTGCGGTCCGGGCGTCAGGGTGTTGTTCGGCCCCTTGCGGGCGGTCGTGCCGATCGGGTGGATCGGCGGCAGGTAGATGACGTCGAAGCCCATGCGCGCGACGGCCGGCAGCCGGCGTGCGGCGGTGCGGAAGTCACCGCTCTTCCACGAGCCGTCCGGGTTCTTCTTCGCACCCTCGCTCCGCGGGAAGAACTCGTACCAGGCACCGACCCCGGCACGCTGGCGCTCGACGTCGAGCAGCTGCGTGGGGGAGTGCGTGCGGAGGGAGGTGAGGGGGGAGTCCTCGACCTCGCCGGTGATGCGGGCGTCGTCGACGGCGGCGAGACGCTCGGTCGGCTCGAGGTCGGTGTCGCGCAGCTGCTCGGCGGCACGGACGGCGGCCGTCGAGTCCGTCTCGGCGGCGAGTCGGTCGAGCAGCACGGCGCCGTCGAGGAGCGTCGCCTCGGTGTCCACGCCGGCGGCGATCTTCAGGCGAGCGGCGTGCAGCCAGGTCGCCCAGTCGTCGGAGAAGGACTCCACGTGCCAGGTCCACACCCCGACGTGGTCGACCTGCACGGTCGCCTCGTAGCGGTCGGTCCCGGCGGCGACGAGCAGCATCGGCACCGTGCGGGTACCGCCGTCGGGTCGTTCGAGGACGAGGTCGGCGCCGATGATCCCGTGTCCCTCGCGGAAGACGGTCGCGCCGAACGTGATCACCTCACCGTCGAACGCCTTGCCCGGGAACCCGTTCGGGGTCGTCGGAGCGAGTTGGGTGATCGGGATGCGTCCGATCTTCGGTCGGCGGGGTCGGTCTGCGGTGGCCACGGAGCCGACGCTACCCGGCTGGCGCGCCCGCGTTCCCCGGAACGCGTTCCCTGTGCACGGCCGGGCGCGTCACGCGGCCTGTGCAGGGGCATCACGAGCGTGCGGTGGTGCCCGTTCGTTCCCAGGACGATCGCGATCCCGAGCGGTAGCGGGCGTACCTGGTGGGGCGGGACGACCCGGTACGCCCGTTCCTGCCAGCGGTGCCCGATCCCACCAGGCGACCGGCTCCCACCGCGATGCCCGCGACCCTGCACCCTCGCCCGACGCGGCGGAGGGGAGGCGCGCGGGGACGCCGCCACGTGCCTCCCGTCCGACGGGACGAGCGTGGAGGGGACGGTCCTACGCGATCTCGAAGACGTGGATGCCCGGCCCGTAGGCCGTGAACACCTGGCCCGCCGGTCGCAGGCGTTCGTGGTCGCGGTGCTTCTCGCTCGACCACGCCAGGCGGTACCCGAGCAGGTCCTGCCGCACCGGCAGGGTCAGGTCCCGCGTCCGCCCGCTGCCGTGCACGACGACGAGCACCCGGTCGAAGGGCTCGTGCTCGGGCGTCGACTCGACGTAGTACTGCACCACGCGGTGGATCGGCTGGTCCCACCCCTCCGACGTCATCGGATGCCCGTCCGGCCCGTACCAGGACATGCGGGACGCGCCGGGCGTCTCCTGCCCCTCGACGCCGAACCGTGTCGGGCGGAGCGCCGGGTGTGCCGCGCGGAGCCGGGTGAGTGCGGCGACGGCCTCGGTCATGGCCTCGGCGTCCTCGTCGTCGGTCCAGTCGACCGGTGTGAGGTCCTCCGTCACGACGTACGCGTTGTTGTTGCCGTGCTGGGTCCGGCTCCGCTCGTCACCGGCGGTGAGCATCGGTACACCCGCCGAGAGCATGAGCGTGCCGACGAGGTTCCGCATCGAGCGTCCGCGGGCAGCGCGCACCCCGCGGTCCGCCGTGTCGCCCTCGACGCCGTGGTTGAACGATCGGTTGTCGTCCGAGCCGTCGCGGCCGTCCTCGCCGTTCGCCTCGTTGTGCTTGCGGTCGTGGGACACCAGGTCGAGCAGGGTGAAGCCGTCGTGGGCGGTGACGAAGTTGATGCTCGCCAGCGGTCCGCGCTCCTGCCCGAAGGTGCCGCGCGACCCGGTGAGCGCCTCCGCGAGGCGACCGATGCCCGCATGCGGCGTGCCGTTCCGTCGTTCCTCGGCGATGTCGGTCAGCCAGAACTGGCGGACGGTGTCCCGGAACCCGTCGTTCCACTCGCTGGTCCGCTCGCCGAACGCACCGGTGCGCCACCCGTCGGGGCCGACGTCCCACGGCTCGGCCACGACGAGCACGTCCTGCAGGTCCGGGTGCCGTCGGATCCGCTCGAGGAGCGGGTGAGCGGGGTCGAACACGTGGCGCTCGTCACGGGCGAGCGCGGCCATCAGGTCGAACCGGAACCCGTCGACCTGGACCTCCCGGGCCCAGTACCGCAGGCTGTCGACGACGAGGTCCGCGGTGGCCTCGACCGACGTGTCGAGCGTGTTCCCGCAGCCGGTGGTGTCGTAGTACGACGCACCGTCCTCGGTCCAGCGGTACCGGTTCGCCCCGTCGATGCCGCGCAGCGACGTGGTGGGTCCGCCGGGGCCCTCCTCGGCCGTGTGGTTGTAGACGACGTCGAGCAGCACCTGGATGCCCGCCTCGTGCAGGAGGCGCACCATGCCCTTGCACTCGCGGAGCACCGCGGAGGCACCCGCCGCACGGGCGTCGGGCGAGGCGTACGCGGCGTGCGGCGCGAAGAACCCGAGGGTGTTGTAGCCCCAGGCGTTCTCACGGCCGGCATCGCAGAGCCAGGCCTCGGTGTCGAAGGCGTGGACGGGCAGCAGCTCCAGGGTCGTCACACCGATGCGGCGCAGGTGGGCGATGGTGCTCGGGTGCGCGACGCCCGCGTAGGTACCGCGCAGGTGCTCGGGGACGTCCTGGTTCGCGGCGGTCAGCGTGCGGACGTTCGCCTCGTAGACGACGACGCGGTCACGGGGGACCGCCGGCTTGCCGACGCCGCCCCAGTCGAAGGACTCGTCGACCACGACACCGGTCCACCGCTGGCCGACGGCGTCCGCACCGGTCGGCTCCAGACCCCGCGCGTACGGGTCGAGCAGCGGGCGCTCCGGGTCGAAGTCGTGCCGCGGTCCGTCGGGACCGTCGACGAGCAGGTGGTACCGGTCGCCGGGACGCACGTCGGGCGTGTCCGCCGTCCAGCGGTCCGTGCCGGGGACCTGCGACAGGGGGAACTCGGTCACGACGTCGCCGGCCCCGACGACCACCAGCGTCACCGCGGTCGCGGTCGCCGAGCGCACGGAGAACCGGGGCGCGCCGTCGCCGAGGCGGAAGCCGGGGGTCTCGTCGATCGCGGTGCGGTGCATGACGACCAGGGTACGAGGGGCCGCGGGTATCCTGGGAACGCACACGGAAGGGGCGCAGTCATGCCGGTCTACCTCGACCACGCGGCGACGACGCCCATCCTGCCCGAGGCGCTCGCCGCCTTCACCGAGGCGCTCGCCACGGTGGGCAACCCGTCGTCGATCCACAGCGCGGGACAGCGCGCGAAGATGCTGCTCGAGGACGGGCGGGCCGCGGTGGCACGCTCGCTCGACGCCGAGCCCGTCGAGGTCGTCTTCACCTCCGGCGGCACCGAGAGCATCAACCTCGCGGTCAAGGGCCTGTACTGGGCGCGGCAACAGGACCGTCCGCGGCCCCGGATCGTCGTGCCCGCAGGGGAGCACCACGCGACGGTCGACACGGTCGAGTGGCTCGAGCGCCACGAGGGCGCCGTCGTCGACGTGGTCCCCCTGGACGCGCAGGGCCGCGTGGACCTCGCCGGACTGGAGGCGCGGCTCGCCGACGCCTCGGACGTCGCCCTGGTCACGTTCCTCTGGGCGAACAACGAGGTCGGCACCCTGCAGCCGGTCGCCCGCATCGTCGAGCTGGCGCACGCCGCCGGGGTCCCGGTCCACAGCGACGCGGTCGCCGCGTACGGCCAGGTCCCGATCTCGTTCGCGGCGTCCGGGCTCGACGCGCTCAGCGTGTCAGCGCACAAGATCGGCGGCCCCGTCGGCATCGGTGCGCTGGTCCTCGGACGGCGGGCCACCGTCGAGCCGCTCATCCACGGTGGTGGGCAGCAGCGTCAGGTGCGGAGCGGTACGCAGGACGCCCCGGCCGCTGCCGCCTTCGGGGTCGCCGCAGCCGCGGGGGTGCACGACGCGTCGGCGCTGCGCGACCGCTTGGTCGCCGGTGTCCTCGAGGCCGTCCCGTCCGCGGTGCTCATGGGGGACCCGGTCGTCCGGCTGCCCGGCAACGCGCACTTCACCTTCCCCGGGTGCGAGGGGGACTCGCTGCTGTTCCTGCTCGACGCGGCCGGGGTCGCGGTGTCGACCGGGTCGGCGTGCCAGGCAGGCGTGCCCGAGGCCTCGCACGTCCTCCTCGCGATGGGCCTGTCCGAGGAGGAGGCCCGGGGTGCGCTGCGCATCACGCTCGGGCACACGTCGACCGACGCGGACGTCGACGCCTTCCTCGCCGCACTGCCGGACGCCGTCGCGCGCGCGGGCCGGGCCGGCATGGCGTCCAGGGCGCCGCTGCTCGGACGGTGACCGGCGGGGCGGACCCGCACCGGGCCTCCCGTCCGGTCCGCCGCGACCGGCGTGCGCCGGTAGGATCGGTGACCATGGTCGAACTTGACTTCACCGAGCAGCTGTCCGCCCTCCGCGAGACCTTCGGCAACATCCGCTCGGTCGTCGACGTCGACCGGCTGCAGCGCGAGATCGCCGAGCTGAGCGAGCAGGCGGGCGCGCAGGACCTCTGGGACGACGTCGAGCACGCGCAGCAGGTCACGAGCGCGCTCTCCCACAAGCAGGCCGAGCTCCGGAAGATCACCGACACCGAGCAGCGCATCGACGACCTCGAGGTCCTGGTCGAGATGGCCAACGAGGCCGACGACGCGGACTCGGCGGCAGAGGCGCAGGACGAGCTCAAGGCGATCCAGAAGACCATGGGTGACCTCGAGGTGCAGACGCTCCTCGACGGCGAGTACGACGAGCGACCGGCCGTCATCACGATCCGCGCCGGTGCCGGCGGTGTCGACGCCGCGGACTTCGCCGAGATGCTCCTCCGCATGTACCTGCGGTACGCCGAGCAGCACGGGTACAAGACCACCGTGATGGACACCTCCTACGCCGAGGAGGCGGGCATCAAGTCGGCGACGTTCGAGGTGGACGCGCCGTACGCCTTCGGCACCCTGTCGGTCGAGGCCGGAACGCACCGCCTCGTCCGCATGTCGCCCTTCGGTGCCGCGGGCAAGCGCCAGACGTCCTTCGCGGCGGTCGAGGTCATCCCGCTCATGCCGGAGACCGCGGTCATCGACATCCCCGAGAACGACATCCGCGTCGACGTGTTCCGGTCGTCCGGCCCCGGTGGCCAGTCGGTCAACACGACGGACTCCGCCGTGCGCCTGACCCACATCCCGACCGGCACCGTCGTCTCGATGCAGAACGAGAAGTCGCAGATCCAGAACCGCGCCGCCGCCATGCGCGTGCTGCAGTCGCGCCTGCTGCTCCTGAAGAAGGAGGAGGAGAACGCGAAGAAGAAGGAGCTCGCCGGCAACATCACGGCGAGCTGGGGTGACCAGATCCGCTCGTACGTCCTCGCGCCGTACCAGATGGTCAAGGACCTCCGGAGCGAGCACGAGGTCAACAACCCGTCGGCGGTGTTCGACGGCGACCTGGACGGCTTCATCAACGCAGGCATCCGCTGGCGCAAGCAGGGCGACGATTCCTGAGCGTCCTCGCGGGGGAGCTGAGCCGCGCGCCTCGGTTGACTTCCGGCCGGGTCGACCTACCCTGATCCGGTCATGATCAAATTCGACCAGGTCACCAAGGTCTACTCGGGCAACCCGAGTCCTGCGCTCGACGACCTCTCCCTCGAGATCCTCAAGGGCGAGTTCGTCTTCCTCGTCGGCGCGTCCGGCTCCGGCAAGTCGAGCTTCCTGCGCCTCGTGCTCAAGGAGGAGAAGCCGACCCGCGGGCAGATCCACGTGCTCGGCCAGCGCCTCGGCGCGCTGTCGTCGCGCAAGGTCCCGTACTTCCGCCGCAACCTCGGTGTGGTCTTCCAGGACTTCCGGCTCCTGCCGAACAAGAACGTCTTCGACAACGTCGCGTTCTCGCTCCAGGTGATCGGCAAGAGCAAGGGTTTCATCAGCGAGGCCGTCACCGACGTGCTCAAGCTCGTCGGTCTGGCCGGCAAGGCCACCCGCATGCCGCACGAACTCTCCGGTGGTGAGCAGCAGCGCGTGGCGATCGCCCGCGCGGTGGTCAACAAGCCGGCGATCCTGCTGGCCGACGAGCCCACCGGCAACCTCGACCCGACGACCTCGGCCGGCATCATGGCGCTCCTCGAACGCATCAACCAGGGAGGCACGACCGTGCTCATGGCGACGCACGACGCCAGCATCGTGAACCAGATGCAGCGCCGGGTCATCGAGCTCTCGAACGGCACGGTCCTGCGTGACGAGCAGTCCGGCGGCTACCAGACGCAGGCGCTCCCGATCCAGCGCGGCTCCGGCGTCTCGAACACGACCGGCATCCAGACGATCCCGGGGCTCATCCGATGAGGCTCGGGCTCGTCATGTCCGAGGTCGGCTCGGGCCTGCGCCGGAACGCGTCGATGGTCGTGTCCGTCGTCCTCGTGACCTTCATCTCGCTCACCTTCGTGGGCACCGCGATCCTGCTGCAGATGCAGATCAACCAGATGAAGGGCTACTGGTACGACCGGGCGCAGGTCGCGGTCTACCTGTGCACCGACACCGACACCACCGGCAACTGCACCGGCGCCAAGGCGACCGAGGACCAGCGTGAGCAGGTCCAGGCGCAGCTCGACTCGTCCACCCTCAAGCCGTACATCGAGAAGACGTACTACGAGGACCAGGACCAGGCGTTCACGCGGTTCAAGGAGCAGTTCAAGGACTCGCCCGCGACCGAGTTCGTCAAGCCGGAGTACCTCAACGAGACCTTCTGGGTGAACCTGAAGAACCCGTCGCAGGCGGACGTCCTCGTCGAGAGCCTGTCGAAGGTCGCCGGCGTGCAGAGCGTCGTCGACCAGCGCGGGTACCTGCAGCCGATCTTCAACCTGCTCAACGCCTCGTCGTACACGGCGATCGGCATCGCGTCGCTCATGCTCGTGGCCGCGGTGCTGCTCATCGCGACGACGATCCGGCTCTCCGCGTTCAGCCGTCGACGCGAGCTCGGCATCATGCGTCTGGTCGGCGCGTCGAACCGGTTCATCCAGACCCCGTTCGTGCTCGAGGGTGTCATCGCGGCGGCCATCGGCGCCGTGCTCGCCGGTGGTGCGATCACCGCCGTCGTCTGGTTCTTCGTGCGGAACTACCTGGCGCAGCGCTTCTCCGGCACGGCGTTCATCGGGATGGGGGACGCGGCCGTCGTCGTGCCTGCCGTGATCGTGATCGGCGTCCTGCTGGCCGGGGTCTCGGCGCTCATCGCGATCCGTCGGTACCTGCGCGTCTGACCCCGCGAACCCCGGGACCGCGGCGCGCCGGGAAGGTGCGCCGCGGTCCTCGTGTTCACTAGGCTGTAGGGCTGCGCAGCAGCACCGGGGTCCGACCTCGGTCACCGAAGGGAGTCACCATGGCGAAGGAACGCGGCGAGAAGATCGTGGCGACCAACCGTCGCGCGCGCCACGACTACCTGATCGAGGACACGTACGAGGCGGGCATGGTGCTGTCCGGCACCGAGGTGAAGTCCCTCCGCGAGGGGCGGGCGTCCCTCGTCGACGGCTACGCGTTCATCGACGGCGGCGAGGCATGGCTCGACTCCGTGCACATCCCCGAGTACACCGAGGGGACGTGGAACAACCACGCGCCGCGACGGAAGCGCAAGCTCCTCCTGCACAAGCAGCAGATCGTGAAGATCTCGCACAAGACGGCGCAGGGCGGCTACACGCTCGTCCCGATGAAGATCTACTTCCACGACGGTCGGGCGAAGGTCGAGATCGCGGTGGCGAAGGGCAAGCGCGAGTTCGACAAGCGCCAGGCCCTGCGCGAGAAGACCGACAAGCGTGAGGCCGAGCGTGCGATGCGCTCGCGCAACCGCCTGGGCGAGTGAGTCGTCCGGCGGGCGCGCCCGTTGCCGGGTGAGCCCACGGCGAACACCGCTGGCATCGTCCAGCGGACCCCGCTAGGCTGGGGTACCGCTCCTCCCGAGGAGCATTGGCAACTCAACAGCGTGACAGCGGCTCGCACGTTCCGGCCCGTACGGGGATGATCGGTTTCGACATTGCCTGTGTGCCGACGGGAAGCGGGCCGAGGACCCACGGTCATCTCGTGAACGATCCGTGGAAAACAACAAGTGCCAATTCCAAGCGCACTGACTTCGCTCTCGCTGCGTAAGCAGCCCAGCACATGAAGTCCGTCGGCCAGGTGACCGTCCCCTAACCTGATCCCGGCGTCATCCAGAGGACTTGCTGCACGGTTGCGCCTCAGGGCCGTGCGGGACTTGCACTGAGACTGGGCCCGTCGTCCTAGAAGCCGGTAGCAAAGGACGGGGCCGAGCAGAACGCCTCATCCGGATACGCCCGTAGAAGACGTCGAAGCTCAGCGATGGACGGGGGTTCGATTCCCCCCATCTCCACCACCGCCGGACGTCGGGCCGCTGTCACGCTGATCACCGAGATCGCCCCCTGAACGCCCCGTCGCCGTCCCCTGGACGTCGGCGGGGCGTTCGCTGTTCCTGCGGGGACCGAGGACTACTGTCCGGGTCAGGCGTGGGGCAGGCCCACGTCGTCCCCGAACGAGAGGCCCACGCGTGGTGCAGGAGATCGCGATCCGAGTCCGTCTGCGAGAGCAGGACCGTCTGGGGCTGGCGGAGTACGAGCGGATCGTGGGGTCCGTCGCGACCGTCGCCGCGGTGGTCGCCTGGCTCCCCACGCCCGGATCACGACTCGTCGTCCGCGGTCGTGGCGCCGAGCCCGTGCGCCTCGAGACGGTCTCGTACGGCAACGTCTTCGAGATGCTCGTCGTGCTCGACCAGCGCTCGGCCGCTGTGGAGCGTGCTGCTGCTGCCGTCGCCGCGCTGGTCGCCTCGGTCCGGGACGAGCGGGTCGAGGACGACACCGCGGGCATCGCGGGGGAGCTCGACCG
This sequence comes from Curtobacterium sp. MCSS17_007, assembly GCF_003234175.2. NCBI lineage: Bacteria > Bacillati > Actinomycetota > Actinomycetes > Micrococcales > Microbacteriaceae > Curtobacterium > Curtobacterium sp. MCSS17_007. The sequence continues at coordinate 1,939,221 of NZ_CP126257.1, read as the reverse complement.
CTTGGACCGGTCGGCGCCGCGGGGTCGGTCGACCGTCGAACGAGCCCTTCGCGGGTTCCTCGAGGGAGCCCGGGCCGACGTGCTCGCTCGGAAGACCACCACGCGGGTGCGTGCCGCCCAGGCGTTGCTGCGGCTCGCCGAGGACGGGGCCGAGCTCGTGGTCGAGCGGGTCGAGGACGCCCTGGCCCCGGTGGTCGAGGAGCAGCAGGTCGACGTGCTCGCGGACACCGGCACGGCCGTCGTGGTCGAGCCGGTCGACGGGCTCTCGCCCTCCGGTGCGCGTGCTCCGCAGGCGGACGACGAGGACGGGTCCCACGAGGAGCAGCCCGGCACGGAGGACGAGGCCGAGGAGGAGTCCGGCACAGAGGAGTCCGGCAAGGAGCAGTCCGGCAAGAAGGACAAGCACAAGGAGAAGTCGGACAAGAAGGACAAGCACGAGAAGAAGTCCGACAAGGTGAAGTCGGACAAGAAGGACAAGCGCGAGAAGAAGTCCGGCAAGAAGTCCGACAAGGAGAAGTCGGACAAGAAGGACAAGCGCGAGAAGAAGTCCGGCAAGAAGAAGCAGTAGGGCGGGACCGGGTCCGGGTCAGAAGTCGAACAGGTTCGCCCGGAGACCCCCGTCGCCGTACTCCCGACGCAGCAGCCCGCGCCTGCGGAGCGCCGGCACCAGGTCGCCCGTCATCCGGTAGACCTGCGCGGGGTGCAGGTCCCCGGACAGGATGAACCCGTCGTTGTCGGCATCGGCGCCGAGCTCCTCGACGAAGTCGGCGAACTCCTCGGCGGTCCCCACGAACCCCTCGTGCGTACTGATCCGACCGAGGCGCGCCTTCCGCGCGAGGAGCTCGCGGAGCGGCGCGTCCGGCGTCTCCCCGACGAGCCCGCGGACCGTGCCCGCGGACACGTGCTCACCGAACGTCCCCGCCGGGATCGGCGCGTCGAGGTCGAGCGTGAGCAGGTCCGTCTCGGAATCGCTCGACCAGGCGACGGCTGCCGCACGGAGATCCGCGTCGGAGGGGTGCCGGGAGGCCTCGACGAGTCGGTCGGCCTCGTCCGCCGACGACACCACAACGGGCTTCAGGACGAACAGCACCCGGAGGTCGTCGGCGCTGCGACCGGCGTCGGCCGCTGCCGTCAGCACCCGTGACCGGTAGGAACGCACCGCTGCGGCCGTCAGTGGTGCGAGCGCCAGCTGCACGTCCGAGTGCGTCCCGGCGAACCCGAGTCCGCGTCCGGAGCCTCCGGGGGAGACCACGACCGGGTCGCGCTCGAGCGGTAGGGCGTTGAGCGGACCGTCCGCGGTGAAGTGGGCGCCCTCGTGGTGGAAGGCGTCGAGCGCGGCACCGTCCGCGAAGTGCCAGTCGGACGGGTCCCCGACGTACCCGTCGCCCCACGAGTGCCAGAGGCGACGGAGCAGCGTGATCCACTCCTCGGCCCGGTCGTAGGCGGCGTCGTGCGGCAGCTGCGCAGCCCCGACGTGCCGGGCGCTGCCGGTGTCGGTCACCACGTTCACCCCGAAGCGGTCCGAGGACAGGTGCGCGAGGGTGGCCGCCTGTCGGGCGGCCAGGTACGGGGGCGTGATGCCCGCGTTCACGGTCGGGGCGATGCCGATGTGCTGCGTGGCGGCGAACAGGTACGGCGCGAGGAGCAGCGGGTCGTGCTTCGGTCCGCCGTACGCCTGCCGGATCCGCAGGTCGAGCGTCGCGGGGTTGCCGAGGGAGATCGCGTCCTCCGCGATGACCAGGTCCATGCCGGCCTGTTCGAGCGCGCGGACGGACTGCTGGTACAGGTCCGGCTTCGTCCAGTCGTGTCCCCAGTCCCAGTCGGACCTGCCCCACGCCTGGGGCCCGAAGCCCCGCGAGAAGAAGTAGCCGAAGTGCTGCAGGTCGCCCACCGTCAGACCTCCTCGGCGACGACGTGGCCCTGCGCGACGCTGTGCGCGAGCGCCGCGACCGACGGGGCGGGGGTGTGACGCGCCTCCCGGCCGGTCGTGTCACGATCCGCGGCGGCGCGCACCGCGGCCAGGCCGCGCTCCACGTCGCGGAGCAGGTCCGCGACGTCCTCGATGCCCACCGACAAGCGGACGAGTCCGTCGCCGATCCCGAGCTCCGCCCGCTCGGCCGCCGTGCGGCCCGCGTGCGTCGTGGTCGCGGGGTGCAGCACGAGCGAACGGACGTCGCCCAGGTGGGTCATCCGGCTGAAGAGCGCGACACCGTCGATGAAGGCGCGCGCGGCGGGCTCGCCACCGGCGAGGGTGAAGGCGAACACGGATCCCGCGCCACGGGGCAGGTAGCGCCGGGCGAGGTCGTGGTACGGACTGGAGGCGAGACCCGCGTGGTCGACGCTCGTCACCTCCGGCTGCTGCTCCAGGAACGACGCGACGGCCAGCGCGTTCGCGGTGTGGCGTTCCACCCGGAGCGACAGCGTCTCGATGCCCTGACGGAGCAGGAACGCGTTGAACGGCGACGGCGCCGGGCCGATCCGGGACGCGACGACATCGCGCGCGTACACGACGAAGGCCCGGCTGCCGTAGCGCTCGACGTAGCTCTGCCCAGCGAGCGCCCGGTCCGGGGCGGTCAGGTGACCGAACCGCTCGGGGTGCCGTGCCCAGTCGAACCGACCGCCGTCGACGACCAGTCCACCGAGCCCCGCGCCGTGTCCGGAGAGGAACTTCGACGCCGAGTGCACCACGATGTCGGCACCGTGCTCGACCGGTCGCACGAGGTACGGCGTCGCCAGGGTGTTGTCCACGATGAGCGGCACCCCGGCACGGTGCGCGGTGTCCGCGACGCCGGCGATGTCGAGCACGTCGTTCTTCGGGTTCGGGATCGTCTCGGCGAAGAACGCCTTCGTGTTCGGCCGCACCGCGCGCGCCCACTCCTCGAGGTCGCGCTGGTCGGCGACGAAGTCGACCTCGATGCCGAGCCGCGCCAGGTTCTGCAGGAGTAGCCCCTTCGTGCCCTCGTAGATGCTCCGGGCGCTGACGACGTGGTCGCCGGCCTGCAGGAGCCCGAGGAGCGCCACCGTGACGGCCGCCTGGCCGCTGCCGACGAGGATCGCCTCGGGACTCCGCTCGAGCAGGGCGACGCGACGTTCGACGTCGGCGTTCGTCGGGTTGCCGAGCCGGGTGTACGTGTAGCCGTCGTCGACCCCGGCGAAGCGGTCCCGCGCCTGGTCGAAGTCGTCGAAGAGGAAGCCGGAGGACATGTGGATCGCGGGCACCCGGGCGCCGTGCGCGGTGTCGGGCAAGAACCCGCCGTGCACCTGTTCCGTGGCGAAGCCGTGGCCGTCGTCCGACATGGGTCCTCCTGGTGTGTCCGTCGTGCGGGTACTCTCGCAGGCCGGACACGTCGGTGGGCCTTTGCGGCGTCGGGTTACGGTAGCGGTTCAGACCAGCGCGCGCACCCCGGCGGCGACGGTGTCCCACGTCGCGAGCAGCGGCTCGCGGGCGAGCCACACCACCACGCCGTTCACGACCAGGAACAGCGCGAACCAGAGCACCGCCGGCACGCGCATCTCGGCAGCGGCGATGTGGAAGTCGGTCTGCACCCGGGCACCGGTGAGCAGCCACCGGGCGACGTGCACGAGCGAGCGCAGTCCGTCCACGACGAAGGCGGCACCCACGGCAGCGACGACGAGCACCGTGACGTCCGACGGCCGGACCGCGACCCAGAGTGCGAGCGCGTCGAAGCCGACCACGACCAGCAGGCCGAACCAGTTCCGGACGAACGCGAGCGCGACGAGACCGACGACCGCCAGCACCGCGACCGGCAACCATCCCGACCCGTGCAGCACCCCGGTGACGAGCAGCACGCCGGCCCACAGCGGCGCGCTGTACCCGGCGAACAGGTTGAGCACGCGGACGAGCCACCGGATCCCGCCGGGGACCCGGCCGAGCCGGACCCAGGCCTCACCGGAGCCGTCGGGGTGCAGGTCGATGCGCTCGATGCGGCCGCCGAACGGCACGACGACGACGCAGTGGCCGACCTCGTGCACGATCGTCGCGGCGATGCGGGCGACCCGCCCGAGCAGCGGGACGAACGGCAGGACGGCGCCGACCAGGACGGCGACGAACACGAGGGGCGGGGCTGCGGTGCTCAAGGCACCAGGATCGCAGCCGACACCAAGAGCGGTCTGAGCGCCCCGCTCCGGGCCGTCGTGTCCACGACGGCGAGCACCACCACGACGACCGTCGTGACGATGGCGAGTCCGGCCAGGACGGCGAGGAACACCGTCAGCCGGTCGACGCGGGCGTGCCTGGCCATCCGTCCGTCACCGACTTCGCGAGGTTGCGGGGCTCGTCGACGTCGCAGCCGAGCTGGAGCGCGAGTTCCCGGGCGAGCACCTGCAGCGGGACGACGGCCTCGATCGGGCCCCACGGGGCGATGATGCCGCACATCTGGTGTCCGTTCGGTGGGGGACCGGGCCGCGGAGGTGGACCGGGAGCGGCACCGACCGCCGTCGGGTCTGCCGCATGTCCGGGGCCGTCGGCCGGCTGACCGTCCACGGATCAGGCAGGGACGGGCGGGTGCTCGACGGTTCGGGTACCGGACGTCGGGGGTGCGGACCGGCCCTGCGGGGAGGGCACGGCGGTCGGTGCACGAGAAGCCTCATCCGGTCCGGACGTCGGGACAACACCGCGCTCCCGCTCTTGCGGTTCCCCGCGTCGGCGGTGCGACGCACCCCGGGACGGTGCGGACTCCCGCAACCCGACGACCGACCCGACGACCGACGGACGGGAGGCCCGGTACCAGCTGGTACCGGGCCTCCCGGCCGCGCGCGGTCGCGCCGTGCCGCTCAGGTGAGCAGCGCGACCAGGTGGGAGCGCGATCGTGCGCCCACCTTGCGGTAGATCTGCGTCAGGCGCAGCTCCACCGTTCGCTGCGACATGAACAGCGACGATGCGATCTCCCGGTTGCGGTACCCCTCGGTCACCTTCTGCACGACGGCGCGCTCCTCGGTCGTCAGCGACGTCAGCACCGCGGACGCGTCCGGGGCGCTGCGCGGCGTGGCAGGGGACGGCGCGGACAGCACCGGACCGGAGCGCAGTGTCGTCGGCACACCGAACGACGGCATGGCGACGGCCGCCGCCGGCGTGGCGAGCGGACGCCGGAGTCCCGCCGCCTCGTACGCCGCCGCAGCTGCGGCACCGAGCCGCGGTCGCTCCGCCTCGGTCCCGACGGCGGCGAGTGCCGCGAAGGTGCGCGCCCGCTCGTACTGCGAGTCGTGCGGCTGGAACAGCTCCAGCGCACGGCGCCTGGCGGGCTCGCGCGTGGTGTCGTCGGCGACGAGCGCGAGGCTCCTGGCCAGGACGAGCGCGCCCCAGCGGGACGGCCGTGCGTGGTGGTCGGCCGCGAGCCGCGCCGCCGTGCCACGCGCGTCGTCGAGCCGTCCGAGGCGGACGTAGCCCTCGACCAGGTCGCCGAGGTGCCTGAGCACCGTCGGGTTCCGCAGCGAGCGTCCGACCGCGTCCGCGGCCTCGAGCGCGACCACCGCTTCCTCGATCCGCCCGTCGAGCAGCAGGACGCGACCTCGCAGGGCGTGGAGCTGCGCGGTCGTTCCCCAGAGCAGCGCGGTCGACCGGAGCGCGAGGCAACGGTCGACGACCTCGAGGGCGTCGTGCGAGCGCCCCTCGGCGAAGTGGCGCCACGCGACCGCCACCACTCGGGAGGGCTCCCGGAGACGCTGCGCCGACAGGGCACTCCCGGCCTCCCACGCGTCGATCGCGCGGAGGGCCTGGCGGAAGTTGCCGGAGCGGAGCTCGTTCTCAGCCGACAGGTAACGAGCGCCCTCGACCCACACCGCCTCCGTGTCCTGGCCACGTGCGACCACGAGCGCGAACACCCGTCGGGCGCTGCGGTGGCGCTCCGCGATGCTCAGGCCGTGTGCCACGAGCAGCAGCGCCGGGTCCGACATCGCCAGCAGGCGTGCCGAGGACAGGCCGTCGTACAGCTCGGTGTCCGCCGGTAGCGTGCCGTCGAGCGCCGCGACGAGGCACTGCACGGCGCCGGCGATCTCCGCGGTGTGCGGGGTGAGGACCGGACTGAGCTGCTCCACGCGGGCGAGGAGGTCACGGGCCTGCTCGAGGTCCCACGTCTCCGCTCGGAAGCTCGCCACCATGGCCAGCAGCCCGGCGGTCGCGGGGGCTTCGGGTGCCTCCGCGGCCACGGGGACGAGGAGCTCGTCGGCGTGCACGGTCTCGCCGCGCAGGTACTGCACGGAGTACAGCGCGCGCAGCCGTCGGACCTCGTCGGTCGGCCGGCGGAACGGCCGCATGGCGGTGAGGTACCGCGCCGCGAGGCCCAGGAGCCGCTGCGCGAGGAACGCCTCGGTCACGACGAGCAGTGCCGCACGCTCGTCCTCGCCACCGGAGCCGACGTGCAGGGCACGTTCGGCCAGGGCGACCGCGGCGTGCGGTGCGCCGTCGGCGACGTAGCCTGCTGCGGCCTCGAGCAGCGCGACCACGTCCGGGACGTCGTCGACGAAGCTCCGGTGCCAGGCCGCCGCGCGGGGGTCGCACTCCGTGCTCGCCGCGGCGAGCTCGGCGTGCAGGCTCCGTCGGGTCCGAGCCGAGGTGCGCCAGTGGAGCGCCGACCGGAGCAGCGGGTCACGGACCGCGACGGTCTGGCCACGCACGACGACGACCCCGGCGTCGGCGAGGTCGTCGACGGCGTCGCGGTCCCACGCGGCCGTCCTCGCAACGGGGACGAGGGCGAGGCGCGCGAGGACGTCCAGACCACGTCCCGCGTCGCCGCCGTCGTCGACTGCCGTCCCGACCTCGGGGTCGGGGCGGTCGAGGCGGTCGAGCGTGAGCGCGGCGAGCGCCTCGGTCGTGGCGGTCGGACGGAGCGGCAGGACGAGCGGCTCCGCGCCGGCGAGCTGGGCGCGGGTGAGCGCGTCGAACTGCTCGCGGAGTGCCCCCGGGTTGCCACCGGTCGCATCCGCGAGGATCGCGAGGACACCGTCGTTCGCACCCTCCGGTGCCATCGACCGGGCGACGGCGAGCGCCTCGTCCGCGACCAGCGGTTCGAGCCGGAGCACCGGCAGCGCTGCGAGCGGACCGTCGGACGGCACCGTGCGGACCGTGGCGACGAGGCGGAGGGCCGTCCCGGCGAGCCGACCGGCGAGGAACCCGATGAGTTCCTGGCTCTCGGCGTCCATGCGGTCGAGGTCGTCGATGAGGACGACCGTCGGCGGCAGGGTCAGGGTCTGCACGGCCTCGAGGAAGTCGTGCGCCGCGGCGAGTCCGCTCGTCGCACCGCCGGCCTGGAGCAGGTGCGCGATGTGGGCGGTCGCCCGCGGGTCGTCGAGCGCGGTGAACAGTGAGGTCACGCCGGCCAGGGGCCAGCGGGACTCGCTCCCGTTGACACCGACCCGCACGACGGGGAGGGAGACGCGGTCGGCGACCGCGTCGAGGACGCTGCTGCGCCCGGAACCAGGGTCGCCGACGACGACCATCGCGGACTCACGAGGGAGTACGGCGAGGGTCGCGATCCGGTCGACCTCGAGACGGCGACCGGTGAGTGCCATGACTCACCGGCCCCCGGGGACGGGGACGGATGCTGCGGTGGGCGTCCGGTCGACGGCACGGCGGGTGACCGTGGCGCCGGACGGGGTCCGGTCGTCGGGACGGCGGGTGACCGTGGCGACGGACGGACGCGAGGCGGCGACGGAGCGCGCACCAGGACTGTCGGTGAGATGACGCGGACGACGAGTGCGGATGCACTCGGTTCCGCCTGGGAACGATGAAGTCATCGTCTGGACCACCCCTCGGGTCAGGGTTTTTCGGACGAGGTTGCACGGCGGACCGGACGCAGCCCGGGTCTAGGGAACCCGGGCGACACCTGACCTGCCGCTCGTCGAACATAACCGGTCCATCGGACGGCCCCGAGGGGCCGTCAGGGGTATGTCCGTCCTCGGTGTCCCCAGTCCGGGGGGTCCGTCCCCCCGTGCGGGGGACAGGGTGAGCGGCGGTCGTCGCGTCCAGGGGACAAGCGGGGTACGGTGCCGGCCGGGAGCGGTCGGCGGGACGTCGGTGTACCAACTGAGGAGATGTCCACTCCCACTCCGCCCCCGACCTCGGCAGACATCGACGACCGCACGAAGTGGCGCGCGTTCGCGGTCTGCGTGGCGGTCGCGGCCCTGACCATCCTCGACCTGTCGAAGGTGAACGTCGGGCTGCCGTCCATCGAGCGGTCGCTCGGGGCCTCGAGCTCGTCACTGCAGCTCATCGTCGCCGGGTACGCACTCGCCTTCGGACTCGCCCTCGTCCCGGCCGGGCGGCTCGGTGACCTCAAGACCCGTCGCGCGCTCTTCATCGTCGGGCTCGTGGCGTTCACGGTGTCGAGCCTGCTCTGTGCACTGGCGCCGACCATCGAGGTGCTCATGGTGACCCGCATCGTGCAGGGACTCGCCGCCGGGACCCAGATGCCGCAGGTGATCGGCCTGGTGCAGCAGCTGTTCCGCGGCCCCGAGCGCGGACGGGCGTTCGGGTTGTTCGGCGCCGTGATCGGCATCTCCACCGCGCTCGGTCCGACCATCGGCGGCGGGCTCATCGCGATCGGCGGCGAGGCCTCCGGGTGGCGACTGCTCTTCTGGATGAACGTGCCGCTCGGCATCGCGGCGCTGTTCTTCGCGGTGAAGCTGCTGCCGAAGGGGGTCCAGGGGCCGGCGAAGGACCGGGAGTTGGACGTCGTCGGCATCCTGCTGCTCGGCGCCGCGATCGTCACGCTCATGCTGCCGTTCGTGCTCACGACCGGCTCGGGGGACTCGGGGGCGCGGTGGGCGTGGTTGGTCGCGTTCGCGGTGTTCCTGGCGCTCTTCGTGCTGTGGGAGCGCCGCTACAGGGCGCGGGGGCGCTCGCCGGTCGTGCACTTCGCGTTGTTCCGGCTGTCGTCCTACCGGAACGGCCTGTCCATCGTCGCGGTCTACTTCGCCGCCCTGCCGGCGTCGTTCCTCATGGTGACGCTCTTCCTGCAGGAGGGGCTCGGCCTCGAGCCGCTCTTCGCGGGCATGGTGAGCATCCCGTTCGCGGCGACCAGTGCGGTCGGTTCGTACGTCGGTGGTCGCATCGTCGACCGCTTCGGTCGATCGCTCGTGGTGGTCGGTCTCGGCGCAGTCGTCGTCGGCTTCGTGCTGCTCATGCTCGCCGCCGTCCTCACCCCGCCGGAGCTCACGCCGTGGGCGATGGCCGGAGCGTTCCTGGTCGGTGGTCTCGGCGGCGGGTTCGTCGTGTCACCGAACCAGACGCTGACGCTCGCCGAGGTCCCCGTCGAGCAGTCCGGTGTCGCCGGGTCGATGCAGCAGCTCGGGCAGCGCGTCGGGACGGCGATCGGCACCGCGGTCGCCACGAGCATCTTCTACGGCATCGTCCGGTCGGAGGCAGCCGGGTCCTCGGGCGACCGGCTCGACGCCTACCACGACGCGTTCCGCAGCGGTACGACCTTCACGGTGTCGCTGATGGCCCTCGCCCTCGCCCTGGCCGTCACCGACCTGGTCGTGCGACGACGCGCGGCGCGTCGGGCGGCGGACGCGGACGTCAGCGCCGGATGACGTCGACCACGGCGTCGTGCACGAGCCCGTTCGTCGCCAGTGCGCTCCCGTGCCACGGGCCCGGGTCGCCGTCGAGCGAGGTGAACCGGCCGCCGGCCTCCTCGACGATGGGGACCAGCGCGGCGATGTCCCACGGCTTGAGGTCGGGTTCGCCGGCCACGTCGAGGACCCCCTCGGCGACGAGCATGTAGGACCACATGTCCCCGTAGGCGCGGGTGCGCCACACCTTGCGGGACAGCGTGACGAGGGCGTCCAGCCGGTCGTCCTCGTCCCACTGCTGGATGCTGTTGTAGCTGAGGCTGGCGTCCGAGAGGTCGGCGACGCCGGACACCCGCAGCGGTCCGTCGGTGGAGTGCGCCCCGAGGCCCTCTGCGGCCCACCAGCGCTTGCCGAGCGCCGGCGCGCTGACGACGCCGAGCACCGGGCGTCCGTCGACGGCCAGGGCGAGGAGCGTCGCCCAGACCGGCACGCCGCGGAGGTAGTTCGCGGTGCCGTCGATCGGGTCGACCACCCACTGGCGGTGTCCCTCGCTCAGGGCGTCGGCGCCGGTGTCAGCCGTGGTCTCCTCGCCCAGGAACGCGTCGTCGGGCCGTTCGGCCGCCAGGCGCTCGCGCAGTGCCCGCTCGACCGCCTGGTCGGCGTCGGTGACGTGCGTGCTGTCGGCCTTCGTCGTCACGTGCAGGTCGGCGGCACGGAACCGCTCGAGGCTGATCGCGTCGGCGGTGTCGGCGAGGGAGCGGGCGAAGTCCAGGTCGGCGCTGAGGTCCACGAGGGCCAGGCTAGCGTCCTACGCCGCCACGACCTCCTCCTCTTCGAGCCGCGTCACCTCGCGCTCGCGGGCGACGCGGGTGCGACGTGCGGCGAGGCCGTGCACGAGGACGCCGAGCAGCACGGCGGCCGCCAGCCACAGGACGAGGACGAGGGATGCACGGCCGAGGGGCGCCGACGGGAAGTACACGAGGTCCTGCGCCGCCTCGAGCCACGCTGCACCGCTCCAGAACGTGTTGAGGGCGGCGAAGAAGCCCGGCTGGAACGTCGGCTGGAAGATCCCGCCCGAGCTCGTGAAGTTGAGCATGACGAACAGCATCGTGAGGATCGGCGTGGTCCACCGGCCGAGCAGTGGGTGCAGGCCGACGCCGAGGGCGACGATGACGGCGTCGTAGAGCCAGGCGAACAGGAAGACCTCCCACCGGTGCTCCGGGATCACCCCGTACACCGGCCCGGCCACGAGGACGCCGATGCCGGCGACGACGCCCGCGGTGACGGCGCCGACGACGACCGTCCACAGCGCTCGGAGCTTCGCGGCGGACGCGGCGACCGCGATGGCCGACGCGTAGCCGCCGACGCTCAACCCGACGAGCAGGAAGAACAGGCCCTGGCCGGTGGGGTCCTCGCTGCCGGTGGGCACGACGTCCTCCACGGTGAACGGCAGGTGCTGCGCGAAGGCGATCGGCATGAAGACCTTCTGTGCGGCGGTCGCGGTGGTCTCGCTCGCGGCGGTCGAGACGTAGAGCGTCGCGCCGTCGGTGGCCGGCGCGTACACCGCGGCGAGCTCCCGGTCGCGGACCCGTCGCTCGGCCTCCGTGTCGGTTCCGACGACGTGCGCGACGAGCCCGCCGTCCGACTCGTCGGTGACCGTCTGGGCGAAGACCTGCGCGGCCGGGCCCTGGCCGACGACGCCCACCGGGAGCTCGTGCGGGGTGGGGGCGTGGAAGGCGCCGAGGTAGGCCAGGCTCATCCCGACCGCGAGGAACAGCGGGACGAGGATGTGGGAGCCGAACGAGCGGAGGCTGCCGCCGAGGTGCGCGGGCCGCAGGAGCGCCACGAGCGCCGGTCGACGACTGCTCCGCTGCGGGTGGGTCGCCGCGTGGTCACCGTGGTGGGCCGACTCCGGCCGGGGCGTGTTGTGTTCTGCAACTTCGGGCACGGAGAACAACCGTACACCCGCCCCGGCACGCCGCCGCCGCGTCAGTCCGCGCCGGGGTCGTCCGCGCCCATGCCCGTCAACAGGGCACGGAACGACTCGAGACGCTCGACCCCGGTCGGACCGAGCTCGCCGTCGTGCACCCGGTCGACGATCTCCCAGTCGTGCGCCTGCGACAGCGGGATGCCGTCGTCGGGCTCGCGCACGGGTACGGCATGCGCGGCGAACGCCCGGAAGACGTTCTCCGGCTGCACGTGGCCGAGCCCGAACGACCGCACACCCGGAGTGTCGATGATCCACCCGCCCTCCCGCACGCGCAGCGCGATGGAGGACGACGACGTGTGCCGCCCGCGCCCGGTCACGGCGTTCACGACACCGGTGGCCCGCGTCGAGCCGGTCAGGGCGTTCACCAGCGTGGACTTGCCGACGCCGGAGTGCCCCACGGTGACCGTCACCTTGCCGTCGAGCACGTCGTGCAGTGCCTCGTACGGCACGTCGTCCGACCGGCTCGTCACGATCCGCAGGTCCAGGCAGGCGAAGTGCGCGAGGAACGGCGCCGGATCGGCCAGGTCGGTCTTCGTCACGCAGAGCACGGGGTCGAGTCCGGCGTCGAACGCGGCGACGAGGTACCGGTCGATCAGCCGCGGGCGCGGTTCGGGGTCGGCTGCCGCGACGACGATGAGCATCTGGTCCGCGTTCGCGACGATGACGCGCTCGACCTCGTCGCTGTCGTCGGCGCTCCGTCGCAGCAGGGTCGAGCGCTCCGCGACCTTGACGATGCGCGCGAGGGACCCGGCGTCGCCGGAGACGTCGCCGGCGAGCGACACGTGGTCACCGGTCACGACGGACTTCTTGCCGAGCTCGCGGGCCTTCGTCGCCGTGATCACCCGCTCGTCGTCCTGTCCGGCCGACACCAGCACCCCGAAGCGTCCGCGGTCGACGTTCGTCACCCAGCCGGTGGGGGCGTCGTCGTAGGTGGGTCGGACCTTCGTGCGCGGGCGGTTGCCCTTCGGGTTCGGGCGGATGCGGACCCGCGACTCGTACTGCCCGTACGGCTCGTCCTCGTCGGTGTCGTCGCCGTCGACGTCGTCCCACCAGCTCACGGTGTCAGCTCCCCTTCGTCGGGCTGCTCGCCACGAGGTCGGCCCAGAGTCCGGGGAACTGGGGCAGCGTCTTCGCGGTGCAGCCGATGTCGTCGACGGCGACGCCGTCGACGAGGAGGCCCACGAGGGCGCCCGCGGTCGCCATCCGGTGGTCGTCGTACGCGGCCCAGTCGCCGCCGTGCAGCGCGGCCGGCGTGATCCGCAGGCCGTCGTCGAGTTCCTGCACCGCGCCTCCCGACCGGTTCACGTCCGCCGCGAGCGCGGCGAGCCGGTCCGTCTCGTGTCCCCGCAGGTGGCCGATCCCGGTGATCTCGCTCGGGCCGTCGGCCAGGGCGGACAGCGCGACGAGCGCCGGTGCGAGCTCACCGCCGCGGCTCAGGTCGAGCGTGACACCCGGCAGGGAGGCCCCACCCGCCACCCCGACGCCGCCGTCGAACACGAGGTCGTCGCCGTCCCGCGTGACCGTCGCGCCCCACAGCGGCAGGAGCGTCTCGAGGTCGGCGCCCACCTGCGTGGTCGCCACCGGCCAGGTGCGGATCCGCACGGTGCCGCCCGCGACCAGCGCGGCCGCCGCGAAGGGCGCGGCGTTCGACAGGTCGGGCTCGATCGTGACGTCGCGCGCCGCGATCGGCCCGGGGTGCACGACCCACTCGCCGACCGCCGGCTGGTCCACGCGGACCCCGCGCGCACGCAGCGCCTCGACGGTCATGTCGATGTGCGGCAGGCTCGGCAGCCGCTCGCCCACGTGGGTCAGGTGCAGGCCCTCGTCGAAGCGTGGCGCCGACAGGAGCAGCCCGGAGACGAACTGCGAGGAGGCGGACGCGTCGATCGACAGTCGCCCGCCCCGCACCGAGCCCGTCCCGGTGAACGAGAACGGCATCGCACCGCCACCGTCGTCGGTGACGTCGACCCCGAGGTCGGCGAGGGCACGGATGATGGCCCCCATCGGACGCTTCCGGGCGTAGGGATCGCCATCGACGGTGACCGGGCCCGTGGCGAGGGCGGCGAGCGGCGGCAGGAAGCGCATCACCGTGCCGGCGAGCCCGCAGTCGACGGCGACGTCGCCGTGCATGGGAGCCGGGATGATGCGGAGGTCCGGGCCGTACGGGTTCGACAGCTCGCCGGCCCCGGGCTCGACCTCCTCGATGCCGACGCCGAGCTGGCGGAGCGCCGCGACCATCAGGGCCGAGTCGCGCGAGTGCAGGGGGAGCCGGACGGTCGAGGGGCCGTCAGCCAGCGCCGCGAGCACCAGCTCCCGGTTCGTCAACGACTTCGAGCCGGGCAGGGCGACGTCGCCGCGCAGGGGCCCGCGGGCGAGGGGTGCGATCCAGGGATCGGGGCGGTGGGAATGCGTCGACTCGGCCATCGGTTCACCAGGGTACTGAACACCGTGGGAGGACCATTGGCGACAGCGACACTCGAACGGTCGCGGACGGCACTGCCGCCCGTGCGGACGACGATCCGGCTCGGCCTAGACTCGTCCGTGATGACGACCGACGAACCGCAGGCAGCACCGCACGACCTGGTCGAGGAGACCGAGGCGCAGCTCGACGCGGTGTCCGACGAGGCCGCCGCGCTGGACGCCGATGACGGATCCGGTGACGAGCCGGAGCCCGCGGACGAGAAGACCGTGTCCGAGGGCGAGCTGCGGGCACTGTTCGAGGAGCAGGCGCTCCCGTTCATGGACCAGCTCTACGGCGCCGCGATGCGGATGACGCGCAACCCGGCGGACGCGTCCGACCTCGTGCAGGAGACCTTCGTCAAGGCGTACGCGGCGTTCCGGCAGTTCCGTCAGGGCACGAACCTGAAGGCCTGGCTGTACCGCATCCTGACGAACACGTTCATCAACACCTACCGCAAGAACCAGCGGAACCCCTACCAGGGCACCATCGACGAGCTCGAGGACTGGCAGCTCGGCGGCGCGGAGAGCGTCACCCAGTCCGTGTCCGCGCGCTCCGCAGAGGCCGACGCGATCGACCACCTGCCGTCCTCCGCCGTGAAGGACGCGCTCCAGTCGATCCCCGAGGACTTCCGGATGGCCGTGTACTTCGCGGATGTCGAGGGCTTCTCCTACCAGGAGATCGCCGACATCATGAAGACCCCCGTGGGGACGGTCATGAGCCGTCTCCACCGTGGTCGCCGGCTCCTCCGGGGGCTCCTGGCGGACCACGCACGCGAGACCGGCATCGTTCCGGACGCAGCGTCGACGGCGACGATGCGCGGGCGGGGTCGGAAGACGACTGCGGCTGCTGGCCGCACCGACGGGAAGGACGCACGATGAGCGGCTGCGACTGCTCGAAGGCGAAGGCCGAGCTCGAGGAGTTCCTCCACGACGAGCTCTGCCGTGAGGACGCCGCGGACATCCGCGAGCACATGGAGACCTGCGAGGACTGCACGAGCGAGCACCGCGTGGGTGTCGTGCTCATGGAGACGGTGAAGCGCGCGTGCCGCGAGACCGCTCCGGAGCAGCTGCGCACGGAGATCCTGGCGCGGATCCGCGTGGAGCAGGCGACCCACTAGACGCCACGGGCGCGGTCGTCACACGGCACCTGCGCTGGGTAGGGTCGCCCCATGACCCTCACCGCCGAGCCGATCGCCACCTGGTCCGACGCGGACGTCGCCGACGTCACCGCCCTCGTCCGTCTGCTCGGGCACGTCGTCGACGAACCCGCCATGCGCGCACGCCTCGAGCGGCTCGTGCCCGAGGCCGGCCACCGCACGTGGCTCGTCCGTGGCGAGGACGGCCGGGCCGTCGCGGTCGCCGGCGCGCAGGTCACGTGGTCGTACGCGAGCGACGAGCCCACGGCGCAGCTCCTCCTGTTGGTCGTCGATCCGTCGGCCAGGAGGCACGGCACCGGTTCCGCGCTCATCGACGTGTTCGAGACGTGGGCCGTCGAGCAGGGTGCGCACCGCCTCAGCGCCGTGTCCGCCGCGGCGACCGACAGCGCGCACCGCTTCTACCAGAAGCGCGGCTACCACGAGGCCGGCGTCCGATACACGAAGCTCAAGTAGCTCGCGGGCGCTGCACCCGGCGCTGCAGCGACGCACGGGCAGCACCCTCGGTCCGCGCCCGGTACGGACGATGCGCCCCGTCTCCACGGGGCGCATCGTCCGTACCGGGCGCTGTCGGTCAGCCGAGCGCCCTGCGGATCACGTCCGACGCCTCCTGCGCCGACCGCTTGGACGAACCCGTCGCGGGCGCGGCGCTCGCCGGACGCGCGGCCACGGACAGCCGACGACCGTCGAGGTGCGGCGACAGGTTCATGCAGACGAACGGCCAGGCACCCTGGTTCTCGGGCTCCTCCTGGGCCCAGACGACCTCGGCCTGCGGGTACCCCGCCAGCACCTGGAGCAGCTGGTCGAGGGGGAGCGGCGCGAGCTGCTCCAGCCGGACGAGGGCGACGTCGGCGGCGCCGGACTTGTCGAGCTCCGCACGCAGGTCGTGGTGCACCTTGCCGGAGTGCAGCACGACGCGGCGCACGGCACCCTTGTCGGCCACGCGGTCGTCGTCGAGCACCTCGAGGAAGGAGCCGTTCGTGAAGGCCTCGACCGGGCTCGTCGCCTGACGAAGGCGGAGCATCGCCTTCGGGGTGAAGACGACGAGGGGCTTCTGCGGCCGCGCCCAGGCCTGGCGGCGGAGCAGGTGGAACCACGAAGCCGGGGTCGAGGGCCGCGCGACGATCATGTTGTCCTCGGCGCAGAGCTGCAGGTACCGCTCGATGCGCGCCGAGGAGTGGTCCGGCCCCTGACCCTCGTAGCCGTGGGGGAGCAGCAACACCAGGCCCGAGCGCTGCCCCCACTTCTGCTCGGCGGACGAGATGAACTCGTCGATCACGGTCTGCGCGCCGTTCGCGAAGTCGCCGAACTGCGCCTCCCAGAGCACGAGGGCCTCGGGACGCTCGACCGAGTAGCCGTACTCGAAGGCCATCGCCGCGTACTCGCTGAGCAACGAGTCGTAGATGTACAGGCGGGCCTGGTCCTCGGCCACGTTGGCCAGCGGCAGCCACTCCTGGCCGTTCACCCGGTCGTGGAAGACCGCCTGGCGCTGCACGAAGGTGCCGCGTCGGGCGTCCTGGCCGGCGAGGCGAACGGGCTTGCCCTCGACCAGCACCGAACCGATCGCCATGAGTTCCGCCATCGCCCAGTCGATGCCGCCGGAGCGGGTCATCTCGGTGCGCTTGGTGAGCAGTTGCTGCAGCTTCGGGTGGATCGAGAAGCCGGCAGGCGGGTTGCTGTGCGCGTCGCCGATGGCCCGGACGAGCTCCTCGGAGATCGCCGTCTCGTGCACCTCCACCTCGACGTCGTCGCGCTGGGCGGTCGGACGCTCGAGGCCGTCCACGGCGCCGTCGTCGTCCGTCGTGATGACGGGCATGGTGCCGGTCTGTGCCTCGTGGGTCTCGGCGAAGGCGCGCTCCAGGCGGTCCTGGAAGTCGCGGTGCGCCTCGTCGTACTCCTCCTGCGTGATGTCCCCCCGACCGACGAGGGCCTCGGTGTAGAGGGTGCGGACGGAGCGCTTCGCCTCGATGAGGTTGTACATGAGGGGCTGCGTCATCGACGGGTCGTCGCCCTCGTTGTGCCCGCGACGGCGGTAGCAGACGAGGTCGATCACGACGTCGCGGTGGAACTCCTCGCGGTACGCGAAGGCGAGTTCGGCGACGCGGGCCACGGCCTCGGGGTCGTCGCCGTTCACGTGGAAGATCGGCGCCTGGATCGTCTTCGCGACGTCGGTGGAGTACACCGAGCTGCGCGCGGACTCCGGGGGCGTGGTGAAGCCGACCTGGTTGTTGATCACGAGGTGGACCGTGCCGCCCGTGCGGTAACCGCGGAGCTGCGACATCTGCAGCGTCTCGACGACCACACCCTGTCCGGCCATGGCCGCGTCGCCGTGCACGAGCACCGGCAGCACGCCGAAGGTGCCGGGCGGCGTGCGGTCCTGCTTGGCGCGGACGATGCCCTCGAGCACGCCGTCGACGGCCTCGAGGTGCGACGGGTTCGCCGCGATGGTCACCGGGATGCTCGATCCGTCGGACGCGCGGAACAGGCCCTCGGTGCCGACGTGGTACTTCACGTCGCCCGACCCCTGACCCGAGACCGCGCCCGGCAGCGACGACCCCTCGAACTCGCGGAAGATCTGGCCGTACGTCTTGCCGGCGATGTTCGTGAGCACGTTGAGGCGTCCGCGGTGGGCCATGCCGATCGCGACCTCGTCGAGCCCGGCGCCGGCGGCGTGCTGGATGAGCGTGTCGAGGAACGCGATCGTGGACTCGCCGCCCTCGAGCGAGAACCGCTTCTGGCCGACGTACTTCGTCTGCAGGAAGGTCTCGAACGCCTCGGCCTCGTTGAGCTTGCCGAGGACGCGGAGCTGCTCGTCCTTCGACGGCTTCGAGTACGGCACCTCGATGTGGCCCTGCACCCAGCGCCGCTGCTCGGGGTCCTGGATGTGCATGTACTCGACACCGACCGTGCGGCAGTAGGCGTCGCGCAGGATGCCGAGCACGTCGCGCAGCGGAGCGGTCGTGGTGCCGGCGAGGCCGCCCGTCACGAACTCGCGGTCGAGGTCCCAGAACGTCAGCCCGTGGTTCTCGAGCTCGAGGTCGGGGTGGGTGCGCTGGCGGTACTCGAGCGGGTCGATGTCCGCCATGAGGTGGCCGCGCACGCGGAAGCTGTTGATGAGCTCCTGCACGCGGGACGTCTTGTTCACGCGGTGGGCCAGGTCGACGTTGATGTCGTTGGCCCACTGGATCGGCTTGTAGGGGATGCGCAGCGCCGCGAAGATGCCCTCGTAGAAGCCGTGCTCGCCGATCAGTCGCTCGTGCACCTTCTTCAGGTACTCACCCGAGCCGGCACCCTGGATGACACGGTGGTCGTAGGTGCTCGTCAGCGTGATGGTCTTGCCGACACCGAGCTCGACCAGGGTCTTCGTCGCCGAGCCCTGGAACTGCGCCGGGTACTCGAGCGCGCCGGCGCCGATGATCGACCCCTGGCCCTTCGTCAGGCGCGGGACCGAGTGCACGGTGCCGATGCCGCCCGGGTTGGTCAACGAGATGGTGGTGCCCTGGAAGTCCGCGGGGGTGAGCTTGTTGTCGCGGGCGCGCTTGACCAGGTCCTCGTAGGCGGAGAGGAACTGGCCGAACGTCAGCGTCTCGGCGCGCTTGATGCTCGGCACGAGGAGCGAACGGGTGCCGTCCTTCTTCGGGACGTCGATCGCGATGCCGAGGTTCACGTGCGCGGGCTCGACGACGAAGGGCTTGCCGTCGCGCTCCTCGTAGAACACGTTCTGGCTCGGGAAGTCCTTCAGGGCCTGCACCATCGCCCACCCGATGAGGTGGGTGAAGGAGATCTTGCCGCCACGGGCACGGCGCAGGTGGTTGTTGATGACGATGCGGTTGTCGATCATCAGCTTCGCGGGGATGGTCCGGACGCTCGTGGCCGTCGGCACGGACAGCGAGGCGTCCATGTTCGACGCGAGGGTCTTCGCCATGCCGCGGAGCGGGGTCGCCACGTCCTCGTGGGTCTCCTCGTGGTCGTCCGCCTGGTCGTTCGCCTCGGCCGGGATCGGCTGCGGTGTCGGC
This sequence comes from Curtobacterium sp. MCSS17_007, assembly GCF_003234175.2. NCBI lineage: Bacteria > Bacillati > Actinomycetota > Actinomycetes > Micrococcales > Microbacteriaceae > Curtobacterium > Curtobacterium sp. MCSS17_007. The sequence continues at coordinate 1,920,073 of NZ_CP126257.1, read as the reverse complement.
TGGCGCGACGTGGTCTTGGCCTGGATCGGGCCGGCGGGCTTCGCCTCGGCCGGCGCGTCACCGGTGGCGGGCTGCTGCGTCGACGACTGCCCCTGCGGAGCGGGAGCGGACGTGGACGGGGCTGCGTCGGCCTGGGAACGGTGGTAGCTCTCGAGCACGGGCCACCACGACTTGTCGACGGACTCCTTGTCGGCGACGAACTGCTCGTACAGCTCGTCGACGAGCCACTCGTTCGCCCCGAATTCCCCCGCGGTCTCGTCCGTACCCGTCAGATGGCTCGACACAGCCGATCGCCCACTCTCCGTCGATAGATGCTCGTGTGTGTCGTACGGGGCAACCCTGCTCCGCACTGCCCGCAAGCCTAGCCGTTCCGCGCCGACCGTTCGGTGACCGTCGGACGTGAGCCGTGCCTCCCGGCCGCGGTCGCGCGTGTCGCCGTCTGGTGGTCAGGGCGGACGACACCTGTCGCACCGGCGAACGCGCACCCGCGCGCCACGGGCCACTGCGACCGTCGGCGCACGCACGCGCGTCGGGGTCGGTGCGTGGTCGTACAGTGGCACCCATGAGGTTCTACGAGACGCGGCCGACGCACGACCTGACCTACTCCGACGTCTTCCTCGTGCCGAGCCGGTCCGGCGTGACGAGCCGGTTCGACGTCGACCTCGCCACGAACGACGGCACGGGTGCGACCATCCCGATCGTCAGCGCGAACATGAACTCGGTGACCGGGCCGCGCCTCGCCGCGACCCTCGCCCGTCGCGGCGGTCTCGGCGTGCTGCCGCAGGACATGCACCTGCAGGACCTCGACGCCGCGATCCGCTGGGTCAAGGACCAGCCCGTCGACTTCGACACCGCCTACGACATGCGCGCCGACACCACGGTCGCCGAGGCGCTCGAGCAGCTCCTGCCGGTCGCCGGTCGCGGCGTCGTCGTGCGCGACGCGGCGGGGGAGTACCTCGGCTGCGTGCCGGCCACGCGGCTGGGCACGGCCGGGGCGGACGCCACGATCGGCGACCTGCTGCACGGCCCGTCCACCGCGATCGACGCGGACGACGCCGGCACCGCACGCCACGTGTACGACGTGCTCACCGCGGCCGAGGTCGACTTCGCACCGGTCGTGCGGCACGGCCGGGTGGTCGGCACCACCAGCCAGACGAGCGCGATCCGCTCCGACATCTACACGCCCGCCGTCGACGGGGACGGCCGCCTGCGGGTCGCCGCGGCCGTCGGGATCAACGGCGACGTCGCCGCGAAGGCGAAGGCCCTGGCCGCTGCCGGGGTCGACGTGCTCGTCCTCGACACCGCGCACGGGCACCAGGAGGGCATGCTCCGCGCGCTCCGCACCGTCTCGTCGCTCGACCTGGGCCTGCCGATCGTGGCGGGCAACGTCGTCACCGCCGACGCCGTCGCGCACCTCGTCGACGCCGGCGCCACCATCATCAAGGTCGGTGTCGGTCCGGGCGCGATGTGCACCACCCGCATGATGACGGCCGTCGGGCGCCCGCAGTTCTCCGCCGTGCTGGAGACCGCGGCCGCGGCCCGCTCCCTCGGCGCGCACGTCTGGGCGGACGGCGGCGTCCGGTACCCGCGCGACGTGGCGCTCGCACTGGCCGCCGGCGCGTCGAGCGTCATGATCGGCTCGTGGTTCGCCGGCACGCTCGAGGCGCCCGGTGTGCTCCGTCGGGACGCCGCGGGCAAGGCGTACAAGGAGAGCTGGGGCATGGCGTCCGCCAAGGCCGTGCGCGAGCGGTTCGAGCGACTCGACCCGTACGAGCGGGCCCGCAAGGCGCTCTTCGCCGAGGGCATCTCGTCGTCGACGATCTACCTCGACCCGGAGCGACCGAGCGTCGAGGACCTGCTCGACATGATCACCACCGGCATCCGCAGCTCGGCGACGTACGCGGGGGCGTCCTCGCTCACCGAGTTCTCCGAGCGTGCGCTCGTCGGCATCCAGTCGGCCGCCGGCTACGAGGAGGGCAAGCCGCTCCCCGTGAGCTGGTAGCGCTCCGCTCGGCGCGCGACGAGCGGACGGACGGGAGGCGCGGTGCCGGCTGGCACCGCGCCTCCCGTCTCCGGTGGCCGGGTCTACCGGCGTCGGGTCGCGTCCTCGACGGTGCCGACGAGTTCCTCGAGGATGTCCTCGAGGAACAGCACGCCGATCGTGCGCCCTTCGGCGTCGAACGCGCGCGCCACGTGACGTCCCGCCGCGCGCATGGTCGCGAGGGCGTCCTCGAGGTCCATGTCCGTGTACAGCGAGATGAGCTGCCGGATCCGCTTCGGGGGCACCGGGACGTCGAACTCGTCCGGACGCAGGTCGATGACGTCCTTCACGTGCACGTAGCCCGTCGGATCGCCGCCCTCGCTGACCAGCACGTACCGCGAGAAGCCACGCTGGGCGACGGCCCGCTCGACGTCCTCGGGGGTGGCCTCCTCGGGCAGCGTGACCAGGTCGGACATCGGCACGGCGACGTCCTTGACCTTCTTCTCCGTGAACTCGAACGCCATCGCGAGCTTGCCGTCGTCGGTCAAGGTGCCCTCGCGACGCGACTGCTCCACGATCGTCTGCACCTCCTCCACGGTGAAGGCGCTGACGGCTTCGTCCTTCGGCTCGACCTTGAACAGGCGGAGCACGCCGTTCGCCGCCTCGTTCAGGCCGACGATCACCCAGTGCAGACCGTGGCCGATGTACCAGAGCGTCGGGACCAGCAGCAGCGCCGCACGGTCCGGCATCGAGAACGAGATGTTCTTCGGCACCATCTCGCCGAACACCACGTGCAGGAACGAGACGAGCAGGAGCGTGAAGACGAACGCCACCGTGCCGATGACCTCGACGCTCCACCCGGTCAGCCCGAGCGGGACCTCGAGCAGGTGGTGGATCGCCGGCTCGGACACGTTGAGGATGAGGAGCGAGCAGACCGTGATGCCGAGCTGGGTGGTCGCGAGCATGCGCGTGGCGTGCTCCATCGCCCAGAGGGTCATCTGCGCGGCCTTCGACCCGGCCTCGGCGCGGGGCTCGATCTGCGAGCGACGTGCGGAGATGACGGCGAACTCGGCGGCGACGAAGTACGCGTTGCCGAGCAGCAGGACGACCAACCAGAAGATGCCCCACCAGTCGGACCCGGAGGAGGCGGACTCGCCGGCTGCGCGGACCAGGCCGTCGTGGACGGACGCGGTGCTCATCGGGAGCCTTCCTTCGTGGCGGGGATGATGATCCCGGTGGCGGGTCGGGTGTCGTCGGAGCGTCGGGGACCGGACGCGTCGGCGAGCGGTTCGGGCTGCGTCGGGGTCCACCGGATGCGGTCGACCCGGCGGCCGTCGAGGCGCTCGACGCGGAACACGCCGTCGTCGAGCGCGACCTCGTCGCCGACGGCGGGCAGGCGGCCGAGGGTCGACATGATGAAGCCGCCGACGGTCTCGTACGGACCGTCCTCGGGCACCGTCACGCCGGCCCGGTCCTCGAGCTCGTCCGGACGCAGCAGCCCGGGGAAGGTCAGCCAGCCGCGGGAGCGCACCACGTCGATGCGCGCGCGGTCGTGCTCGTCGGAGACCTCGCCGACGATCTCCTCGACGAGGTCCTCGAGGGTGACGACCCCGGCGGTCCCGCCGTACTCGTCGACGACGATCACCATCTGGTAGCCGCGGCTGCGGACCTCGGCGAGCAGCGTGTCGCCGGGCATCGTCTCGGGCACGCGCTCGGCCTCGGTCATGAGGGCGCCGACGGGGACCTCGGGCCGTTTCTCGCGGGGGACCGCGACCGCCTGCTTGACGTGCACGATGCCGACGACGTCGTCCGCGTCCTCCTCGATGACGGGGAAGCGGCTGAACCCGGTGCGTCGGGCGAGGTCGATGACGTCGTCGGCGGACTCCGACACGCGGATGGTCGACAGCCGGGGCCGCGGGGTCATCACGTCGCTCGCGCTCAGTTCCGAGAACGCGATGGTGCGCTGGAGCAGCGTCGCCGTGTCCTGCTCGAGCGAGCCCTCGGACGCCGACCGGCGCAGCAGGGAGCTGAGCTCCTCGGCGCTCCGTGCGCCGGACAGTTCCTCCTGGGGCTCGATGCCCATGGAGCGCAGGACGGCGTTCGCGGTGCCGTTGAGGACCGCGACCGCGGGCTTGAACACGGTGGTGAACGCGACCTGCAGCGGCACGACCAGCTTCGCCGTCTGCAGGGGCAGCGCGAGCGCGAAGTTCTTCGGCACCAGCTCACCGAGGATCATCGACAGCAGCGTCGCGATGACGAGCGCGACGATCGACCCGACGGTCTCGACGATCGCCTCGGGGAGCTGCATCGCGAGGAACGGTGCCTCGAGCAGTCGCGCGATCGACGGTTCGAGCAGGTAGCCGGTCAGCAGGGTCGTGAGCGTGATGCCGAGCTGTGCGCTCGACAGGTGCGTCGACGTGACCTTGAGCGCGCCGATCACCGGTGCGAGACCGGATTCACCGCGGTCGCGACGGGCCTCGACCTCGGCGCGGTCGAGGTTCACGAGTGCGAACTCCGAGGCGACGAAGACACCGGTACCGAGGGTCAGCAGGATGCCGCCGACCAGCATGACGATGTCGAGGGGACTCATTCTCCACCTCCCGACACAGGGGAAGCGGGGCTGCTCACCGAGTGAGCGCCGGATGAGTGGGAAGGCGAAGAGGCATTCGGAGGATCGTCCACAGTGACAGTCATGGTACCGGGTGCGCGGTGTCGGAGCCGAGAGGACGTACAGGGAGTGCGCCGTGCCCCTCCCCACCGGCACGGCCGGGACGCCGCTGGAGCGGCGTCCCGGAACCGGCGGTGTGGGCCCGGTCCGGTGTCGGCCGACCGGACGGGAGGCGCTGGGCGGGCCGGGCGCGCTGGGCTACGCCGTGACGCGGGCTCGGTGGTACTGCTGCGGCTCGTAGTCGATCGCGACGCCGAGCTCGGCGGCTGCGCGCAGGGCGAAGGACGGGTCGCGGAGGAACTCGCGCCCGACCATGACGACGTCCGCCTGGCCCGTGGCGAGGATCTGCTCGGCCTGGAAGGCGGTGGAGATCATGCCGACCGCGATCGTGCCGATGCCGGCCTCGCGGCGGACGGTCTCGGCGAAGGGCACCTGGTAGCCGGGGCCGACCGGGATGGGGGCACGCGGCACGTTGCCGCCCGTCGACACGTCCGCCAGGTCGGCGCCGTGCTCGGCCGCCCACCGGGCCACCTGCACGGTCTCCTCGACCGTGAGCCCGCCGTCGACCCAGTCGGTCGCCGAGAACCGGACGACGACGGGGAAGCCCTCGCCGACCTCGGCGCGGACGGCGTCGATCGTCTCGAGCAGGGCCCGGGCGCGGTTCTCGAGCGAGCCCCCGTACGAGTCGGTGCGGCGGTTGCTCAGCGGCGACAGGAACTGGTGGAGCAGGTAGCCGTGGGCGGCGTGGAGTTCGACCAGGTCGAAGCCGGCCTCGACGGCGCGACGTGCGGCGGCGGCGAAGGCGAACGCGACGACCCGGATGTCCTCGGTCTCGAGCTCGCGCGGCGTCGCGTACCCGTCGAAGGCCACGGCGGACGGCGCGACCGTCTGCCAGCCGCCCTCGGCCTCGGGCACCGTGCCCTGGACCTCGTTCCACGGGCGGAACGTCGACGCCTTGCGGCCCGCGTGTGCGAGCTGGATGCCGGCCGCGGCGCCCTGCGCGTGCAGGAAGTCGACGATCGGCCGGAAGGCGTCGCGCTGCTCGTCGTTCCAGATGCCGACGTCGTGCGGGGTGATCCGTCCCTCGGGCACGACCCCGGCTGCCTCGACGACCACCGCGCCGGCGCCGCCCTTGGCGAACCCGCCGAGGTGCACGAGGTGCCACGGCGTCGGGACACCGTCCTGCTGCTCGACCGAGTACTGGCACATCGGCGAGACCCAGAGTCGGTTGCGGACGGTCAGGTCGCGGATGGTGATCGGTTCGAACAGGGCGTGCGTCACGCGGGTGCTCCTTCGGCGGTCCGTGCCGCCAGGTCCCGCAGGAAGGTGCGCAGGGCGGCAGGCGACGTGTAGTGGTGGCCGACCGCACCGATCGCGTCTGCGCCGGCGGCGTTCTCGGCCCTGTTGTCGACGAACACCATCTGCTCGGGCGTGATTCCCAGTCGCTCGCACGTGGTGCGGTAGATGGACGGGTCCGGCTTCAGGACGTGTTCCTCGGCGCTCACCACGACGGTCTCGAAGAGCGAGCCCATCGGCGACCACCGGTAGGGGTCGCCGAAGTCGCGACCCGCGTTCGAGAGCAGGGCGAGGCGCGTGCCGGCGTCGTGCAGCTCCTCGACGATCGCCAGGGTCTCGGGGTCGACCTCGAACCAGCCGGTGAAGTCCACCGCCCAGAAGCGGTGGACGTCGGCGACGCTCCACTGCCGGCCGGTCCGCGCCGCGATCGCCCGCCAGTACTCGAGGACCGTCAGGTCGCCGCGGTCGAGGTCGTGCCGGAGCTCCTGGTAGACCGGCAGCAGCTCGTCCGCGGGCACACCGGTCATCGCGACGAGGGTGTCCCACGCGCCGTGCGGTGTCCGGCTGATCACCTCGCCGTAGTCGAAGACCACCACACGACCGGGCAGGAACAGGCTCATGCGCCCCACCGTAACGTGGCGGTCGTGAACGACTCCGTCCCCTTCGCCCCGACCGACGCCGCTGCCTGGACCACCGAACCGCACGGTGCGTCGACCAAGTACCGCCGAGGTGTGCTCGGCATCGCGACGGGCTCCGACCGCTACCCCGGGGCAGCCGTGATGGGCGTCGACGCCGCGGTGCACACCGGCGTCGGGATGGTCCGCTACGTCGGACCGTCGCGAGCGACCGACCACGTGCTGACCCGGCGCCCCGAGGTCGTCTCGGGCGTCGGTCGCGTGCAGGCCTGGCTCGTCGGCTCCGGCATCTCCGCCGATTCGCTCGGTGCGCTCGACCCGGCGACCGCGGACGCGTTCGGGCACGCGTCGGACGACGGGGTTCCGGTCGTCGTCGACGCCGGGGCGATCCCGCTCGTCGACCTCGGCCCGCTCGCGGTGCTGACGCCGCACGCGGGGGAGCTCGCACCCGTGCTCGACACGTCCCGCGAGACCATCGAACGCGATCCCGCCACGGCCGCACTGCGCGCCGCCGAGCGGACCGGCAGCGTCGTGCTGCTCAAGGGCTCGGACACGCAAGTCGCGACGCCGGACGGAGCGGTGCGGCTCGTGGCCTCGTCGGCGACGCCGTGGCTCGCGGCGGCCGGTGCGGGGGACGTGCTCGGCGGGGTGCTCGGGGCACTCGTCGCGACGCGGCAGGGCGCTGCGGAGGCGTCCGGTGCACCGCTGGCGCCGTCGGACCTCGCGCACCTGGCCGCGACCGCCGCGGTCGTGCACGGGGTCGCGGCCCGGCGGGCGTCACAGGGAGGTCCGTTCACGATGACGGCGCTCATCGAGCAGCTGTCCGGCGTCGTGCGGGACCTGGTCGTCGACGGCGACGCGCGGGGGTAGGGCGCGGCCGGTCGCAGCGGAACGACAGGTTCGATGTCGTGCGACAGCGCACCTGTCGTCCTGCGTCGGCGAGGCGACCCGAGGTCGGACGGGAGGCGCGGTGCGTGCCGGCACCGTGCCTCCCGTCCGACGGGCGGGCGCGTCAGGACGCGGGCGTCGCGTGCACCACGAACTCGACGGCGCCCGCGTCGTCGACCTTGACGAAGCCGAGGTCGGGGGCCTGCACGCCGAAGTCCGAGAACGTGATCGGGACCGTTCCGGACACCGTGACGCCGTCGCCGTCCAGCCCGATCTGCAGGTCGGCGCGGACCGCCTTGGTCACCCCGTGCAGCGTGAGCTCGCCGTCCGCGCGGACCTCGGTCGTGCCCGAGCCGCTCGGGACGGCGTCGGTGATCGGCTCGGTGAGGGTGAAGGTCGCCTGTGGGAAGGCCGAGGCGTCGAGGGCGGAGTCGCGGAAGTACGAGTCGCGCTGTGCGGAGTCGGTGGCGATGTCGGCGACCTGCACCGTGATGGTCGCGGCGGTGATCGACGTGCCGTCGACCCGGGCCGAGCCGGTGACGCTGTCGGTCCGGCCGGTCACCGTGACGTCGGAACCGTTGAGGACCTCGTGGACGCGGTAGCCGGCCTCGGAGTCCCCGCCGACCGTCCAGTCGCCGGACAGGTCGGCCGCGTCGAGCGTGGACGGAGCACGACTGGCTGCGACGGACGGCGTCGCTGACGCCTTCGCGTTCTCGCTCGACGAGTAGACGTTCGTACCGACCGCGACGCCGACGACGGCGAGCACCGCGACGAGCAGGACGATCGCCGCCCAGACGAGGGGCTTGCGGGTTGCGGGGCGATGGCGGGGGTCGGTGCTCACCCGGGAACGGTGACACGTCCTCCTCAGGAGAGCCTGTGGGTCCGCCCGCTACGCTCGCACGGTGCAGCAGCGGTTCCGGTGGGTCGAGGGCGTCTCGCTCGCCGTGGTCTTCGTGCTCGTGCACACCGTGCTGTGGTGGCTGGCGACGACGGCACCGAACCAGCCGCTCGGCGACGTCACCATCACCTACCGGCGGTGGATCGAGGTCGGCCGGATCGACCACTCGTGGGTCGGCGTCGACTCGGACTGGGTGTACCCGGTGTTCGCACTCGTGCCGATGGCTGCGGCGGCGCTGGGCGGCACCGCGGCGATCGCGAGCGGCTGGCTCGCCCTCATGGTGCTGCTCGACGCCGTCGCCTGTGCCTTCCTCTGGCGGTTCCGCGCGCTCGGCGTGCGGGTCGTCTGGTGGTGGCTGGTCTTCCTGCTCGCGCTCGGGCCGATCGCACTCGGGCGGATCGACACCGTGGCCACCGCCCTCGCCCTCGTCGGGGTGGCCTTCGTCGTGACCCGGCCCGCGGTCGCATCGGCGCTCTTCACCGCCGCGGCCTGGACCAAGGTGTGGCCGGCCGCCCTCGTGGGCGTGCTGCTCCTGCTGCGGCGGGGACACCGCGGCGCCGTCCTGACCGGGGCCCTCGTCGTGACCGGGCTGATCGTGCTCGTCGACGTGCTCTACGGGGGAGCGCCGCACCTGCTGTCCTTCGTGAGCGAGCAGAGCGACCGGGCACTGCAGATCGAGGCGCCGCTCGCGACGCCCTTCATGTGGGCGGCGGCGCTCGGGGTGCCGGGGGCCGCGGTGTACTACGACCGCGAGATCCTGACGTTCGAGGTCTCCGGCGCGGGCACGCACGCGGCAGCCGCCCTCTCGACCCCGCTGATGGCGCTGCTCGTGGTCGGAGGTGCCGTCCTCGCGCTGCTCGCGGTGCAGCGCGGTGCCCGTCGCACCGAGGTCGCGCCGGTCCTGGCGCTGCTGTTCGTCGCGGCGCTCATCGCGGCGAACAAGGTCGGGTCGCCGCAGTACGTCGGGTGGTACGCGGTGCCCGTCGTCTGGGGGCTCGTCGCCGGACACCCGAGCGCACGGCGCTTCCTGCCCGTCGCGATCGGGCTGCTGCCCCTGGCGCTGCTGACGCAGGTGGTCTACCCGGGGTTCTACGACCAGCTCCTCGGGGTGCGCGCCTGGATCGTGTTCGTGCTCACGGTGCGGAACGTGCTCGAGGTCGCCGTGCTCGTGTGGGCGGTCGTCGTGCTCGTGCGGCTGGCGCGGCGCTCGCCGGGGCGTCGGGGTGGGTTCCCGTCCGGCCGTTCGGCGGGACGCTCATCGGAGGCGGCGTCCGGGTCAGCGGTGCGCGGGGGAGTCGACCGGGGCAGGATGGACGCATGATCGTCGCGTTCTCCGTCGCTCCGTCCGGTGGTCCCTCGGCGTCCTCGGACGGGTCCGTGCACGATGCGGTCGCCGCAGCGGTCCGGGTCGTCCGCGAGTCCGGGTTGCCGAACCGCACCTCGTCGATGTTCACCGAGGTCGAGGGGGAGTGGGACGAGGTCATGGACGTCGTCAAGCGCGCCACCGAGGCCGTCGGCGCCTACGGCACCCGGGTGTCCCTCGTGCTCAAGGCCGACATCCGGCCGGGGCACACCGGGGAGATCGACGGCAAGCTCGAGCGGCTCGAGGCGGCGCTCGGCGACTGAGCCGGTCCGAGGACGGCAGCGCCGCACCGGGGCCGATCGGCGCGGTCAGGGGAGCGGAGTCCCGTGCCCGCGGATCAGGGGTACATGCGACCGTTGTTGCGGTCGCGCTCGGCCTGACGGAGCGCCTCGGCGATCTCGGGCGCACTGCCCTCGTACTGCCGCGAGCGTGACCCGAGGTCCGTCAGGTGGTGCATCCACAGCCACAGTCCCACCGCGGCGAGCAGGACGACACCGGTCACGATCCACCACCCCATGACGCGCACGCTACCGCAGCTCGTCGGAGCCGTCGAAGCGGACCCGGCACCGCCGGGGCGTCTGATCGACACGCCGATCGCCTCCCTCTGATGTCGGTGGTCGGGTGTCTCATTGACCGCATCGAGCCGCACCGGTGGCTCGGGACCCGGACGACGACGAGGAGCGCGTGATGATGCACGACGGCTGGTGCCCCGACTGCGACCTGCAGACGGTCGTCATCGACACCGACGAGCAGGGCGACAACGCCTGGGCGAGCTGCACCGAGTGCGGGTCCGGGTGGGTCCACCGCGACGACCTGCCCGAGCCGGTGGCGGTCGGCTCCGCGAGCGAGGACCGTCGCGCGGCCTGAGGCCTTCGCGTCGGCAGGACCTTGGACGCCGATGGATCCCTCCGACTGACATCGAATCGATTCGGCCCGTCGTCTTCCGTCTGCCGTTTGGAGCGGTCTACACTGCTGGGACCGGGCCGCTGCAGGCGTGCTCGGACCGTTCGACGCCGAACACGGACCGACCTCGCTGCCGTCCGATCGCCGCATCGCCGAGGTGCTGGTGCCGGAGCAGCGGGACGCGTGGTGACGACGCGGCGGTCCGGTCGACGAACCGGGGTCATCCCGAACCCGGCCTCCGCCCGCCCGCGCTCCTCCCGATCCAGACAGGTCGCATGACGCTCACCACCCCGACGCAGCGTGCGTTCGCCCTCATCGCCCTCGCCCTCGGTGGCTTCGCCATCGGGTCGACCGAGTTCGTAGCGATGGGCCTGCTGCCGAACATCGCCGAAGCCCTGCTGCCCGCACAGTACGCGGCCGACCCCGCCGCCGGCGTCGCACACGCCGGCTGGCTCGTCAGCGCCTACGCACTGGGTGTCGTGGTGGGTGCGCCGACGATCGCGGCGATCTCCGCCACCTTCCCGCGCAAGGGCCTGATCCTCGTGCTGCTCGTCGGCTTCGTGGTCGCGACGGTCGCGAGCGCGGTGCTGCCGAGCTTCGGCCTCGTGCTCGTCGCGCGCTTCGTCGCCGGGCTGCCCCACGGCGCCTACTTCGGCATCGCCTCCATCGTCGCCGGCGAGATCATGGGCCCGGGCAAGCGCGGCAAGGGCATCGCGATGGTGATGCTCGGCCTGTCGATCGCCAACGTCGTCGGCGTGCCCGCGATCACCTGGATCGGGCAGAACGCCGGCTGGCGCATCGCGTACGGCGTCGTGTCGCTGCTGTTCGCCCTGACCTTCCTGGCCGTCGCAGCGTTCGTCCCGCGCAGCGCCGCCGACGAGCACGCGACCATCGGGCGGGAACTCCGAGCCTTCCGGTCACCGCAGGTCTGGATCGTGATGGGTCTCGGCGCGGTCGGGTTCGGCGGCTTCTTCGCCGTCTACTCGTACATCTCCCCGCTCGTGCAGAACGTCACCGGGCTGCCCGAGTCCGCCGTACCGCTCGTGCTCGTGGTCGTCGGCCTCGGCATGGTCGTCGGCGGAGTGCTCGGCGGTCACCTGGCCGACCACAGCGTCAAGCGCACGATCTACATCGGGATGCTCGCGCTCATCGGTGCCCTGCTCGTGACGGTCTTCACGGCGCAGTGGGTCTGGGGTGTGTTCCTCGGCGCGTTCCTGCTCGGGGCGACCTCCTCCGCGATCCCGCCGGCGGTCCAGTCGCGTCTCATGGACGTCGCCGGTGACGCCCGGACCATCGCTGCGGCGCTGAACCACTCCGCGTTCAACATCGGGAACTCGCTCGGCGCCGCGCTCGGCGGGGCGGTCATCGCCGCGGGCTTCGGGTTCCTCGCGCCGGCGTGGCTCGGCATCGTGCTCGCGCTGCTCGGCCTGCTCGTGACGATGGTGAGCTACGGCGCCGAGCGGCGCTCGGTCCGTCGCGCCGCACTCCGGTCGTCGTCGCCGTCGACCGGACCGATCACGGCACCGGTGCCGACGGTCTGACCCCCAGCGGAGCCGGGCGCGACACCGGTCGGCTCCACCGCACTTGCTGATCGGTCACCGTCCGGACGTCGCGCTGCGACGCCGCCACCACCGTCGCAGTCGTGATGCGTCCCCCCAATGGAACACCAGGATCGTCAGGACCGCGAGGCCGATCGCAGCGACGATCGCCGGGCTGACCCAGGTCGAGTCGATGTCGTCTCCGTTCCACACGGTGCCCGGCTCGGCGTCGAGCAGGTCGGCGTCGCGGTAGCCGGTCCGGACGTCCCCGACGGGAGCGTCCTGCGGATCGGAGGACCCGCTGTCGTACTCGACGTCGAGAACCGGACGTGACCCGTCGTCCGGGGTCCACGTGCCGTACCAGGAGCAGGTCTCCCCGCCGTACCGATTCGTCGAACAGTCGCGCTCGGTCAGGCGGAAGGTGCCCCAGTGCACCGGCTGGTCCCGTCCGGCGTAGCGTGTCGCCGCCGCGCCGGCCGTCCCGATCACGAGCGCGAGCACGACGGCGTACGCCGCCAGCGCCAGGACGGTGAGCACGAGCGGACGTCGATCCGAGGAGCGTCCTGCGTGTCGTCCGACCCCACGTGCGCGACGGGCTGCTGAGCGAGGGCGGGTCAGGTCGGACACCTGCACATCCTCCCGTGTCGACGCCGGTCTGCGCGCCGACGCTCCGTTGCGCCTCGGCGCCGTCTCGGTGAGCTCCGCGGAAGCGACAGAACGCGGCAAACGTTCCGTGTGATCCTGTCGCTTCCGCGGAAGAGTCGCGGCAACCGGCGGGCGCCTGCGCCCAGACGACGGACGGGAGGCCCGTGGCGGTGTCGCCACGGGCCTCCCGTCCGTCGTCGTGTGCGGTTACAGCCCGACCGGGCTGCCGTCCTGCACGATGATGCCGTCGGTGATCGCGCGCTTCCGCAGCGCGACCTTCGTGCCGACGTCGAAGCCCGCGACGCGGTACTTCTCGCGGATGCGCTTGAGGTAGCTCTTGGCGGTCTCCTCGGAGATGCCGAGCTGGTAGGCGACGCTCTTGACGGGCTCGCCGCCGCCGTAGAGCGCCATCACGCGGCGCTCCTGGGCGCTGAGCTTGGGGACGCCACCGACGTCACCGCTGTTGATCGCGAGGTCGAGCTCCGCGGAGACGTACTGCTCACCGCGCTGGGCGGCGCGGATCGCCTCGACGATCATGTCGGCGTCCTCGCTCTTGACGAGGTAGCCGAGGGCGCCGGAGGCCAGGGCCTCACGGACGACGTTCGGCTCGGAGTAGGTGCTCATGACCACGGTCTTGACGCCGGCGGTCTTCAGCGTGGAGATCTTCAGCGAGACCGGGATCGAGTCCTTGAGGTCGAGGTCGAGCAGGACGACGTCGACGGGGAACGCGGGGCTCGTGAGGAGCTCGGGCCAGGTCGTGACGGCGGCGACGAGCGTGATGTCGTCGGCGGCGCTGCGGATCCACTCCGTCAGTGCGCCGAGCAGCATCCGGTGGTCGTCGACGAGCGCGAGTCGGATCGGTTCCTCTGGAGTCGCCATCAGGCGTCCTTTCCCTAGAAGGCGGTGCGTGGCCGATCCTAGGTGGACGGGCCGTCCGGGCCGAGCAGGCGGACCGGGTGTTGGCGAGTCGGCGTCCCGTTACATCGACGGGTGTCGGTCGACGACGCAGTGCGAGACCACGCGGAGCACACCGTCGCGGACGGAGTCGGTGTACGGCCCGATGCGCTGCAGCGCACTCCAGGCGGTCGGACCGAGACGGCGCCGGGGCACGCCGCGGGACTCGAACACGATCGGCACGTCCATCCGCTCGTCGGACACCGGGTGGCCGTCCGAGCCGATCGGGCCGAGGGTCACCGAGACGACCGGCTGGCCCGGCTGCGTCGCGCGCCCGTCGCCGACCATCTGCCAGAGCGCCTGCAGCAGGCCGTCGCGCTGCGCCGGTGTCAGGTGACCGGCGAGGGACTGCGGATCGGCCACGCTGACCGAGCGTCCGAGGTGGTCGGACTCGGTGATGGCGTGGTACAGCCAGGTCTCGCGTCGCCCCTCGATGAGGTGGAGCCGGAGCTCGGTCGCCAGGGAAGCGGCGACCGACGCGGAGGCGTCGGACAGCGGCAGCGGGTCGGAGCCGTTCGCGACGGCGTCGAGGAGCTTCTCGGCGGCGAGGTCGAGCCGGGCGAGTTCGTCCGAGGCGAGCATCCCGACCGCGAACTGCGGCGCCTGCACGTTGCTCTGCACGAGCACGCGGTCGAGCTCGCGCTGCACGAGTTGCCGGAACCGGTGCACGACGTACAGCGAGATCGTCGGCGGCACCACCACGAGGGCGAGCAGCGAGACGATGCCGGGCAGGGTGTCCGGGGTGATCGGCGTCGAGATCCCCGCCATCACGGCGAATGCGAGGCCGAGCACGGCGATCGCGACGGCGACCTCGCGGGCGGGTCGGAGCGCGGCGACGGGCAGGAGTGCGAACCCCGCGGCGACGGAGGCGCTGGCGGTGTGGGCGACGTCGTGCTCCGGGAAGATGCCGACGAAGTCGAGCGTCACGACGCAGGCGAGGACGGCGCAGATGAGCCCGAACGCGGTGCCGGTCAGTCGCTCGCCGTACGTCATCAGGCTGAGCCCGACCCCGATCGCTGCGACGAGGTACAGCGCCCACGCGGCCGCGGGCAGCCACGGGTCGGAGTACTCGGGCAGGCGGACGAGGAAGAAGCCGATGCCCGCGACCGCTTCGATCCCGGCGAGGATCGCCGCCCCGAGGCCGAGGTACCCGGCCCCCAGCGAGGCGCCGGGCTTGGCCGCCTGGCGGAGGGAGCGGGCGCCCGTCGAGGTCGACGGCAGGCCCCGCGCCTGGCGGCGTTCGCTGCCGCGGTAGCGCTCCCGCGCCTCACGACGGGTGCGGGGTGCCTGCTGCACGGTGTCGCCGGGCAGTCCGCGACTGATGGTGTCCTCGGGGAAGCCGGTCATCGGGGAGCCTCCAGGACGACGGTGGTGCCCGAGCCGGGGGCGGAGAAGAGCTTCGCGTCGCCACCGACCTCGCGGAGGCGGCTCACGACGCTCTCCTTGAAGCCGAGGCGTTCGGCGCTGACCGCCTCGAGGTCGAACCCGACACCGGAGTCCGTGACCATCGCCCGCACGGTCTCCTGGTCGTGGACGATCGTGACGTGTGCCTCGCCGACACCGGCGTGGCGTCGGACGTTCTCGAGGCACTCACCGAGTGCGAGGAGGAACGCGTCGAGCACGTGCGACGGCAGGAGCACCTGACCGGTGCCGTGCCAGCTCACCTCGAGCCCCATGCGGCCGAAGCGCTGCTTGACGGACTCGAGGGTCTGGCCGAGCGGTGACTCCTCGACCCTCGTGAGGGAGTAGTCGCCGGACTGCTGGGGCTGCGGGGTCGCACCGAGACGGAGGTGTCGGAGGAGCCGGGCGTCCTCGGCGGCCTGCTCGCGCATGGCCTGCTCGGAGACGCCGACGCCCGAGTGGGCGAGCAGGGTCAGGGTCGCGAGGACGGTGTCGTGCAGGAGCCGTGCACCCTGCCGGCGCTGCGCCTCGGTCTCGCTCGCCTGGCGCTCGGCACGGTGGGCGGTGCCGATGCTCTGGATGCGACGCGCCACGCGGGGGATGCTCCTCGCGATCCAGACGGAGACCACGGCGATGAGCACCCAGCCGAGGACGACCCCAGCGGTCGCTCCCGAGAACGGACTACCGGACGCCCACGCGACGGCTCCGATCGTGGCGACGCCGGTGACGATCGTCATCGCGAGACCGACAGGTGCGCCGCGATGCGACATCAGCGGCGCGGAGAGCGACCCGGCCGCGAGGGGCACCACGGCGCTCGCCACGACGTCGCGGGTGTCGGGGTCGGTTCCGAGGAGCAGCAGGGCGAGTGCGCCGAGGCCGGCGGCGAGCGCGAGGGCCGTCCACCAGACGGAACCGTTCATCGCGAAGACGAACAGGGCGGCGACGAGCACCGCGATGCAGACGAGGGCTCCGAGCAGGGGCACCAGGGGTACGGCGAGCGAGCTGACGATGCCGACGACGGAGACCAGGGCACACGTGACGCCGACGACACGGGTGGTCGACCGCAGCAAGCGGTCGCGTTCCTGTGCGATGAAGTCCATCGATGTCCTGGTTGGTGACGTCAGCGTGTGTACAGCAGGTTGTCGTCTGTACAGCGGGTTGTCGGCGGGAAGTCGAGCCCCGGTCAGGGGCCCCGACGCCATCATTCCACGCGCGACACCCGTTGGAGGGTGTTCGGCGCGCGGGGACCTCCGGATGGCCCGGACGGAGCACCGGGCGCGGCGCGGCTCAGTCGAGCAGACGTCGGAGGTGGGCGCCCACCGCTTCGTGCTCGATGAGGAACCCGTCGTGCCCGAACTCGCTGTCGAGCACCGCGGCCCGATCGCCGTCGAGCGTGTCCGGCACGCCCGCGGCGATGCGGTGCTGGTCCTCGAGCGGGAACAGCCGATCGCTCGTCACGCCGAGGACGAGCGTCCGGGCGGTGACGCGTCCGAGCGCGGCGGACACGCCTCCCCGCCCGGCCCCGACGTCGTGCGAGTCCATCGCGTGGGTCAGGGTGACGTAGGACGAGGCGTCGAACCGCCTGGTGAACCGGTTCCCGTGGAAGTCCAGGTAGCTCTCCACCGAGAACCGGCCGTCGTCACCGAGCGGGGAGACGTCGCTCTGCCACGACCGGGCGAACCGGCCGTTGAGTTCGTCGGGGGCCCGGTAGGTCATGAGGGCCATCCGACGGGCGAGCGACAGGCCGCGGTGCGGTCCCTCGCCGGCCTCGGCCTCGTAGTAGTCGCCGCCGTTGTAGGCAGGGTCGGTCTGGACGGCGGCGCGCTGCAACGAGTTCGCCGCGATCTGGTCGGCGGTGGTCTGCGCCGTGGACGCGAGGACGGCGAGCCGGGTGACCCGCGACGGGTGGGAGACCGCGAACTCGAGCGCGTGCATCCCGCCCATCGACCCGCCGACCACGGCCGCGAAGACGTCGATGCCGAGGTGGTCGGCGAGCTGCGCCTGGACGGCGACCTGGTCGCGCACCGTGACGAACGGGAAGCGCGAGCCCCACTCGACGCCGTCCGGCGCCACCGACGACGGCCCCGTCGTGCCCTGGCAACCGCCGAGCACGTTCGGCGCGACGACGAACCACCGGTCCGTGTCGATCGCCCGCCCGGGGCCGACGACGTCGCCCCACCAGCCGGCCGTGCGGTGTCCCGGACCGGCCGGACCGGCGACGTGGGAGTCGCCGGTCATCGCGTGGAGGAGCAGCACGGCGTTGCCCCGCGCCTCGTCCAGTTCGCCCCACGTCTCGTAGGCCACGCGCACGGCCGGGATCCGGCCTCCGCGCACCCACTGCTCGCCGAGCGAGGCGAACTGCCGTGCGCCGGGGTGGTCACCCGGACGCCAGGCACCCGTCACCGGGGGCTTGCCGATCGTCCCGAGCTCGGCGCCGGGCACGAGGGTGGACGGGACCGAGTCCTCGGGGATCGTCTGCCAGTCCATCGGGTCCAGTCTGCCGGGAGGCGCGCCCCGCCTCCGCCGTGTTACGTCACGTCGGCGAGGCAACCGGCCCGCCCCACCGCCCGCTCGACACGTCCAGCGGACCCGGTGGGTCGGGGCTACGCCCGGAGGCCCTCCTGCGAGACCGCGCGCGCCGCGGCGAGTCCCGCCTCGAGGTCGGCGCGCAGGTCCTCGACGTTCTCGATGCCGACCGAGAGTCGCACGAGCCCCGGGGTGACGCCGGTGGTGAGCTGCTGCTCGGGGGTGAGCTGCGAGTGCGTCGTCGACGCCGGGTGGATGACGAGCGAGCGCACGTCACCGATGTTCGCCAGGTGCGAGAACAGCCGCAGCTCGTCGACGAAGGCCTTGCCGGCGGGCACGCCGCCCTTCAGTTCGAACGACAGCACCGCTCCGACGCCGCGCGGCGCGTACTTCGTCGCGGCGGCGTACCAGGGCGACGTCGGGAGTCCGGCGTAGGACACCGACGCGACGTCCGGGTGTCGGTCGAGCCACTCGGCGATCTCCTGGGCGTTCGACACGTGCCGTTCGATGCGCAGCGACAGCGTCTCGATGCCCTGCAGCAGGGCGAAGGCGGTGTCGGGCGAGTTCGACGCCCCGAGGTCGCGGAGGAGCTGCACCCGGGCCTTCACGACGAACGCGAGCTCGTTCCCGACCGCCTGGGCGAACACGGCGCCGTGGTACGAGGGGTCGGGGGAGTTGAACTCCGGGAAGCGGTCGGCGTGCTCTGACCAGGGGAAGCGCCCGCCGTCGACGATGACGCCACCGATGACCGTGCCGTGCCCGCCGAGGAACTTCGTCGCCGAGTGCACCACGATGTCGGCACCGTGCTCGAACGGACGGATGAGGTAGGGCGTCGCGATCGTGTTGTCGACGATGAGCGGTACGCCGCTCTCGTGCGCGACGCTGCTCACGCCACCGATGTCGAGGACGTTGATCCGCGGGTTGCCGATCGTCTCGGCGAAGAAGAGCTTCGTGTTCGGTCGGACCGCGCGACGCCACTCCTCGAGGTCGTCCTGGTCCTCGACGAACGTGGTCTCGATGCCGAGCTTCGCCAGCGTGTACTTGAACAGGTTGTACGTGCCGCCGTAGATCGACGACGACGAGACGATGTGGTCGCCGGCCCCCGCGATGTTGAGCACCGCGTACGTCTCGGCCGCCTGCCCGCTCGACACCAGGAGCGCGCCCGTCCCGCCCTCGAGCGCGGCGATCCGCTGCTCGACGACGTCGTTCGTCGGGTTCATGATGCGCGAGTAGATGTTGCCCGGCTGCGCCAGCGCGAACAGGTCGCGGGCGTGGTCCGAGTTCTCGAACACGTACGACGTCGTCTTGTAGATCGGCGTCGCCCGCGCCCCGGTGGTCGGGTCCGGCTGCGCGCCGGCGTGCACCTGCGTGGTCTCGAACCGCCAGGCGGCGGCGTCGTTCGTGCTCATCGGGGCTCCTGATGGGTTCGGTCCGTCATCGGTCGCCGCGGTCGGCCGGGAGGCCCGGGGCGTCGTCGCGACGCTGGTCACGCTACGCAGGTGGCGGAGCGGGCACCAGCGCGACCGCCTCGCGACGTAACGCACGCCGACGGCTCGGGCCGTGCCTCCCGGCCGTCGCCATCGGTCACGGGAACGGCCTCGGACGCGTCAGCCGTCGACTGGCAGGATCGGACGGGACGAGAGGGGGAGCGTCATGCGCGCTCAGGACGTGGCGGACAAGAAGTTCCAGCCGACGGTGTTCCGGAACGGGTACTCGCAGGACGACGTGGACGACCTGCTCGACCGGGTGCAGGCGACCTTCACCGCTGCCGAGCAGGGCGGCCGTCCAGCGCCCGGACGGCAGGCCGGTGGCCGGACGGTGACACCGGAGGACGTGGCGGCGTCGCGCTTCCGCCGGACCCGGATGAAGTCCGGGTACGACTGCGACGAGGTGGACGACTTCCTCGACGAGGTCGTCGTCGCGCTCCGCGCGCTCGGCACCTGACCCGTCAGCGCTCGACGGGCTCCCGGCGGAACAGCCAGTCGACCTTCGGCTCGAGCAACCAGCGCATCCCGCGGCGCACGAACGGCTGCGCCAGGAACAGGCTCACCGCGCAGGCCACCGCGACCATGAGGAGCACGTACGGCCACGCCGAGTGCTCGCCCGCCAGCACCCCGGACTCCCGGATCGGGTAGAGCACGAACGTGTGGAGCAGGTAGACGTACATCGTCGCGGCGCCGAACCGGGTGATCCAGACCGTGCGGCGGGGGACGAGCAGCAGGAACGACGCCGTCAGCACGGTCGCGAGGAGCACCAGGCCGAGCCGGACGCCGCCGGCCCACCAGGCGTCCTCGCCGAGCCCCGAGTACGAGTCGTCGTAGAAGAACCAGTGGTGCAGGTCGAACTCCTTGAACTGCGGGATGAACAGCAGGCAGGCGACCGCCCACACGGCGAAGACCGCCGCGGCCGCGACGCGGAGCCGGACGACGACCCGCCGCGGGGCCTCGTACCAGCGGTCGAACACGCCCCACCGCTTGACCTGCCACCCGAGCAGGAAGAACGGCAGCAGGCTGATCGCGCGGCCCAGCGAGAACGTGGAGTCGACGTTGTCGAGGTAGCCCACGCCGACACTGAGCACGACCGCCCAGACGAGGGGCCAGCGCAGGATCGCCAGGTACGGCAGGATCAGCCGGAAGATCCCCAGGGCGAGCAGGAACCACAGCGTCCACGTCGGCTTCGTCGGGTTGAAGTCCTTGCCGCCCTCGACGATCGCCTGCACCACCGTCCAGATCGTCTGCATGACGATGTACGGCACCACGATGTCCGTGAACGTCCGACGCATCCGTTCCGCGGTCGGGGTCGCCGCCGACGAGAAGTACCCGCTGATGACACCGAACGCGGGCATGTGGAACGCGTAGATGAACGTGTAGAGCGCGAGTGCGTGCTCGCTGCCGGCGGTCTGCCGCTGGATCGCGTGTCCGACCACCACGAGCGTGACCGCCACGAAGCGGGCCGTGTCCCACATCGGGATCCGGCGCGGCGCGCGTCCCGGCTCGAGGGCGGTCGCCGGGGCGGAGGGCGCTGGGGGAGCGGCGTCCGTCGTCATGACCGGTCACGGTACCGGATCGTGACCTCTGCGGGTCGGTACGGTGGTGGCCGACACCACCTGGAGGCACCCATGGCAGCACGACCCGACACCACCGAGCGGCTCGCCGTCGTCACGGGCGCGAGCTCGGGCATCGGCGCAGCGACCGTCCGGCTCCTCCGCGCGCACGGTTGGCAGGTCCTGGCCGTCGCCCGGCGGCAGGAGAAGCTCGAGGCGCTCGCCGCGGAGACGGGGGCGGCGTTCCTGGTCGCCGACGTCACCGACGCCGACGCGGTCGCGGCGCTCGCCGCGCGGGTGGCCGACGCCGGTGGGGCGGACGTCCTCGTCAACAACGCCGGTGGAGCCCTCGGCTCGGCGAGCGTCGAGGAGTCCGACGTCGAGGACTGGCGTGCGATGTTCGAGGTGAACGTCATCGGGACGAAGCGGGTCACCGCCGCTCTGCTCCCGCAGCTCCGCCGCCGCGCCGGCACCGCGGGCGTCGCCGACGTCGTCACCGTGACGAGCACCGCCGGGCACGTGGCCTACGAGAACGGCGGCGGGTACAACGCCGCGAAGTTCGCCGAGCACGCCCTGGTCGCGGCGCTGCGGCTCGAGCTGAACGGGGAGCCGCTCCGCGTGGTCGAGATCGCGCCGGGCCTGGTGAAGACCGACGAGTTCGCCCTGACGCGGTTCCGCGGCGACCGCGAGAAGGCCGAGGCCGTCTACGCCGACGTCCCGGAGCCGCTCGTGGCCGAGGACGTCGCCGAGGCGATCGTGCACGCGGTCGAGCTGCCCGCCCACGTCAACCTCGACCTGGTCACCGTGCGACCGGTCGCCCAGTCCGCCCAGCACAAGCTCGCCCGCGGACCGCTCGCGCCGCGGGTCTGACACGCGGGTCCCCGGTGAGCGCGCGTCGCGGACGCGCGCGGACGCAGGGGACGGGTCGCGGCGGCGGGGTCGCTGCCGGTACCGTGGGCGGATGCCGATCAGCAGCGAACCCGGGTCAGCCGAGCAGGCTCCCTCGACCGTGACCGTGACGAGCGGGCCCGAGGTGCTCGGCTGGTTGGAGTTCGGCGACGCGGCACGGTTGCTCGCCAAGGACGTCCTGTCGTCCGGCTTCGAGCCCGAGGTCGTCGTCGCGGTCGCCCGCGGCGGCCTGATCATCGCCGGCGCCGTCGCCTACGCGCTCGGCACCAAGGAGTGCGGCTCGATCAACGTCGAGTTCTACACCGACGTCGAGCAGCGGCTGGACGAGCCGGTCATCCTGTCGCCCGCGCTCGACGCGCCGAGCCTGGCGGGCAAGCGCGTCCTCGTGGTCGACGACGTCTCCGACTCCGGCCGCACCCTGCGCCTCGTGGTCGACATCATCCGGAACGCCGGCGCCGACGTCCGCAGCGCCTGCCTGTACTCGAAGCCCGGCACCGTGCTCGAACCCGACCACGTGTGGCGCCGGGTCGACGGCTGGATCACCTTCCCGTGGAGCGCGCTCGCACCGGTGACGGCCGAGTCGTGAGCATCCACCTCGTCGGCGGAGGCCCCTTCGTCGCGGCGGACGTCGCCGCCCCGTTCCTCGCCGAGGCCACCGCGCGTTCCGCCGCCGTCGGCCGCAGCGTTCCCCGGATCGCCCTGCTCTCCGTGACCGGTCCGTCCGGTGCGACGCCGTCGTCCACCCCCGACATCGCCGAGGTCCTCGGCGGCGCCCGGCAGGCCGAGGTCCTGGTGACCGAGGTCGCCGCGGGTGAGGTGTTCGCGACGTCGGTCCTCAGCGACGTCGACGCCCTGGTCGTCGGCGGGGGCGTCACCCCGGCCTACCTCGACGCGATCCAGCCCCTCGTGGACCAGATCCGCCTCCTCGTGTCGGACGGTCTGCCGTACCTCGGCTACTCGGCCGGCGCGATGGTCGCCGCGGACCGCGCCCTCGTCGGCGGCTGGCGCATCGGCGGCGTCGAGGTCTGCCCGCAGGAGGCGTCCGAGGGGATCGACGAGGTCGAGCTCCGCGAGGGCCTCGGGCTCGTCGACCTGACCATCGACGTGCACGCCGTGCAGGCCGGCACGCTCGCCCGGCTCGTCGCCGCGGCCGAGGCCGAGTTCGTGACGGCGGGCCTGGCGATCGACGAGGACACGGCGCTGGTCGTCGGCGAGGGTGCACTCGAGGTCCGTGGGACGGGGAGCGTCTGGCGCGTCGTCGCCGGTGACGAGTCCGTCTCCGTCGCGACCATGGGCGCCTAGGCGCGTGCGACCACACGCCCTCGGCGAGCTCGTCGACCCGGGTTGGGCCGAGGCGCTCGCCCCCGTCGAGGGCGACGTCCACCGCATGGGTGCCTGGCTCCGGGACGAGGTCGCTGCCGGCCGGCACTACCTGCCCGCGGGCGACGTCGTGCTGCGCGCCTTCACGCAGCCGTTCGCGGACGTCAAGGTGCTCGTCGTCGGCCAGGACCCGTACCCGACCCCCGGCCACCCGATCGGCCTGTCGTTCGCGGTCGACCCGCACGTGCGGCCGGTGCCGCGCAGCCTGGCGAACATCTACCGCGAACTGCACGACGACCTCGGGGTGACGCCGCCGGAGCACGGGGACCTGCGGGCGTGGTCCGACCAGGGCGTCCTGCTGCTGAACCGGGTCCTGACGGTCGAGGCCGGTGCTGCCGGCAGTCACCGCGGCAAGGGCTGGGAGGCCGTCACCGACCAGGCCGTCCGTGCGCTCGTCGCACGCGGGACACCGCTCGTCGCCGTGCTGTGGGGAGCGCAGGCGGCGTCGGTCCGGCCGCTGCTCGGCGACACCCCCGTGGTCGCGTCGGCGCACCCGTCGCCCCTCAGCGCGTCGCGCGGCTTCCTCGGCAGTCGGCCGTTCTCGCAGGTCGACGCACTGCTGCGTGCGCAGGGTGCCGAGCCCGTCGACTGGACGCTGCCCGCCTGACCGGGGCGCACCCCGTAGGCTCGGACCGTGCTCGAGGAGGAATACCAGCGGCGGCGTGTCCTGCCGCGGCACCTGCGTGCGCCCGTGCCGGCCGAGGCCGCGTTCGCGTACACGATCCGCGCCGCCGAACCGCGGGACCTGCCGGACGTGCGCGAGATCCACACGCACTACGTCCGGAACTCGTCGGTGACCTTCGACCCGGCGGCGTTCACCTTCGCTCGGTGGAAGCAGCGCTACGACGAGGTCCGCCGACGTGGGCTGCCGTTCCTCGTCGCCGAGAACCCCTCTGGGCAGATCCTCGGCTACGCGCTCGTCGACCCGTGGAACCCGCGCGACCGGTCGAACCACGTCGTCGAGGACTCGATCTACCTCGGCGCCGCGTCGGGCGGCAAGGGTCTCGGGCGCGCGCTCATGGAGGCGCTGCTCGACGAGTGCCGGGCGGCCGGGGTGCGCGAGGTCATCGCCGTGATCGCCGACCGGCAGGCCGAGGCCTCGATCCGCCTCCACGAACGGCTCGGCTTCGAGGAGGTCGGGCGCATGGGCAAGGTCGGCTTCAAGTACGACCGGTGGCTCGGGACCGTGACCATGCGGCTCCGGTTGCGGGGCCCGCGCCTGTTCGCGCGCACCAGGCGCTGAGGCGCGGAGCGCCCCGGGCCGCTCGCGCCACGACGTCCCGCGCGACGCGAGTGCGGCCGTGAGGACGGTTCGGCGGCGGACGGGAGGCGCGTGGCGAGGTCGCCCCGAGCCTCCCGTCCGCCCGTTCCTTCCCATGACACGCGCGATGGCTGGTCGTTCCAGGCGTACCTGGTGCTCTGGGAACGGCAGGTACGCCCGGTTCCGTCAGGTGTGCCCGGTTCCGCCCGGCGTTCGCGAGCAGCGCGCCCGAGTGGCCGTCAGGCGTCCGGTGCCTCGGCGATGAACTCGTCGCGGGTGACCCGCAGCAGCGCCGTGGCCGCCTCGCCGGCCGCGGTGGCATCCCCGGCGACGACCGCGAGCGCAACCGCCTCGTGCCGGACCGCGGCGTCGCGGGTCCAGCGGGAGATGGTGTCCCGTGTCTCCGAGGTCCGCGTCCGCAGGAGTGCTTCGACGGTGCCGGCGAAGTGCGTGAACACGGCGTTGCCCGACCCGGTCAGGAGCGCACGGTGGAAGCGGACGTCGGCCTCGAGGTAGGCGCGGCTGTCCTCGCGACCCCAGGCGTCGAGCATGTCCCGCGCGGCGAGCAGGACCGCCTCCCCGGGCGAGCCGGCGGCACCGGCGGCACCGGCGACGAGCGCCGCCGCCACGGGCTCCACCCCGAGTCGGAGTTCGAGCAGTTCGCGCTGCTGCACGAAGTAGGCGGGGGAGGCGCCCCGCCACCGGATCACGGTCGGTGCGAGGAGCTCCCAGGACGCGGTGGGGAGCACCTGCGTGCCCACGCGCTGCCGCGGCTCCACGAGGCCGAGGGACTGCAGGACGCGCAGCGCCTCGCGCACGACCGAGCGCGACACGCCGAACTCGGACGCCACGAGCTCCGGCCGGACCACGGCGCCCGCGGGGAGCAGTCCGTCGACGATCCGCTGCCCGAGCGTCTCGAGCACGTGTGCGTGGAGACCGCGCGCGGTGGTCATCGTTCCTCCGGGGTACTCGAACAGGGCGGCGTCGGCGTGACGCGGACTCCATCGAAGCGGCAGACTGCGCCGCAGGGCGGGTGGCGCGCGGCAGATCGTTGTACAGTCTGATTTATCAGATTATTGGGAGCGGCCGCAGGACACGGCCGCTCGATGCGTGACGACACGCACACGAAGGCGACGGAGCCGCGAGGCAGCGGCTCCAGGAAGGGGCACAGATGCCTCACGCACCCACCGGAGCGACCGCTCCGACCGACGCGCTGCACGGCCTCACCGTCCTGGCCGCCGAGGGCGGCGGCACGCAGACCGTCGACCCGTCCGGACCGATCGGGCAGCTCGTCACGGCGGCACTGCTCGGCATCGTCGTCATCATCGTGCTCATCACCTGGCTCAAGGTGCACCCGTTCGTCGCACTGACGATCGGCGCGCTCGGGGTCGGCATCGGTGCCGGTCTCGCGCCCGACGCCACGGTCACGAGCTTCGGCAACGGGTTCGGCGCCACGATGACGAGCGTCGGCATCCTGGTCGGGCTCGGGGCGATGTTCGGTCGGATGCTCGTCGACTCCGGTGCAGCCGACCGCGTCGTCGACACCCTCGTCCGCCGGTCCTCGAAGGCGGCGCTGCCGTGGACGATGGCGCTCATCGGTGCCCTGATCGGCCTGCCGATGTTCTTCGAGGTGGGCCTGGTGCTCCTCATCCCGATCATCGTCCTGGTCGCCAAGCGCAGCGGCGTTCCGATCATGAAGATCGCGGTGCCCGCCCTGGTCGGCCTCTCCACGATGCACGCCTTCGTGCCACCGCACCCCGGTCCGCTCGTCGCGGTGTCCACGGTCGGCGCGAACCTCGGCACGACGCTCGCGTTCGGCATCGTGCTGGCGATCCCGGTCATCGTCCTGGCCGGCCCCGTCTTCGCCCGCTTCGCCGCCCGCTGGGTCGACATCCCGGTTCCGGACATGTTCGGCTCGCGCAGCTCCGGCGGTTCGGCGCAGTCCGACCCGGCGCACGCCGGACGGGAGGCACGGCGCGGCTCCGCCACCCAGGACACGGCCTCCTTGCCGAACGGCAAGAGCGACTTCACGCGCGTCATCAGCGAACCGCGCAGCCCGTCGTTCGCCGTGGCACTCGTCGGCATCCTGCTGCCGGTCGTCCTCATGCTCGCCCAGGCCGTGCGCGAGGCCACCGCGCCCGACGCCTCCGGCAGCTGGGTGTCCCTGCTCGACTTCCTCGGCACCCCGATCATCGCGATCGGCATCGCGACCGTCTTCGCGATGGTGTTCTTCGCGATCGGCGGCGGCATGGACCGTGGCGCGGTGGCGAAGTCCCTCGAGGACGCCCTGCCGCCGATCGCCGGCGTGCTGCTCATCGTCGGTGCGGGCGGCGGCTTCAAGCAGGTCCTCATCGACACCGGCATCGGCGGGGTGATCGCCGACGCCGTGCAGGAGTCCGGCATCTCGGTGCTGCTCGTCGCGTGGGTGGTGTCCGCCCTCGTGCGTGTCGCCACCGGTTCGGCGACAGTCGCGACGGTCACCGCGGCGGGCATCATGGCCCCGATCGCCGCCGACCTGTCGTCCCCGGAGACCTCGCTGCTCGTGCTCGCGATCGGCGCCGGATCGGTGTTCCTGTCGCACGTCAACGACGCCGGGTTCTGGCTCGTCAAGGGCTACCTCGGCACCACCGTGGGTCAGACGTTCAAGACGTGGACGGTGCTCGAGTGCCTCATCTCGGTCATCGGTCTGGTGGGCGTGCTGATCGCAGGGGTGTTCTTCTGATGGCGGGCACGGCGCCGCGCGTCCTCGTGGTGATGGGCGTCTCGGGTTCGGGCAAGTCGACGCTGGCGGCGACCGTCGCCGGACGGCTCGGGTGGGACTTCGCCGAGGGCGACGAGATGCACCCGCCCGCGAACGTGGCGAAGATGCAGGCCGGTACCCCCCTGACCGACGACGACCGGTGGCCGTGGCTCGACGTCGTCTCCGGCTGGATCCGCGAGCGCCTCGACGGCGGCACCACCGGGGTCGTCACCTGCTCGGCACTGAAGCGCTCCTACCGCGACGTGCTGCGGGCGCCCGGGGTCGTGTTCGTGCACGTCGCCGGGGACCCTGCGCTCATCGAGCAGCGGATGTCGGCGCGGTCCGGGCACTTCATGCCGACGTCGCTCCTCGCCTCGCAGCTCGCGACGCTGGAGCCGCCGCAGCCGGACGAGGCGCACCTGACCGTGTCGGCCGACCGCACGCCCGACGAGGAGAGCGCGGACGTCGTGGCCCGTCTGGGGCTCCGACCCGTCAGCTGAACCAGATCGCGGTGCCGACCGGCAGCTCGGACAGGGTCTTCGTCATCGCTGCGGAGATCCGGACGCACCCGTGCGAGCTGCCGGTCGGGTCCGGGTAGTAGTGCAGCGCGGTCAGGGCCGCGTTGCCGCCGTACTGGGGGATGCGCGAGGAGTGGGCGCCGGTCAGGATGATCGGGTTGCCCCGGGTGTAGGTCACGCGGGCGTCGACGTACGCGGCCTCGACGTAGGTCGCGGTGGCGGTCGGCGTGGGATCGTCCGGGGTGCCGAGGCGTGCGGGCTCGGAGGCGGACACCGAGCCGTCCTTCCCCACGACGGACACCGTCGACGCGGCGACGTCGACACGGATCATGCGGTCCGTCGGGGCGATCGTGAAGTCGGCGGCACGGGCCCACGCGAACGTGGCGCTCGGCGCCGTGGGGTCGCCGCCGTCGCCGGGCGTGCGGTTCCGTGCGGGGGTCGAGACGAGGACCATCCCGCCGTCCTCGCCGTCCGACCGGCCCCACACCGCGGTCGCGGCGGGTGTGTCGATCGTGGAGACCGTCGAGGCGAGGGTGGCCACCGGGCGGGCGTCGGGTGTCGTGTCGGCGTACAGCGCGACGAGACGCTGCTTCGGGGTGGCGATCTCCCACCGGTTGTCCGGCCGCACGTGGCTGCCGTCGAGCAGCTCCGGGACGACGGCGTCGTGGAAGGCCAGGGGGAGTGCCGCGAGCTCGGCGTCCGACGCGGCGGCCGGGATCGTGGGGAGCGTCGGTGTCGGCATGGGGGTGGGCGTCCGTTCCGGTGTCGGCGTCGTCCGCGCGGCGGTCGTGGCCACCGGTTCCGGCTGCTGCACGGCCGCTCCGATGCCCACGGCGGCGATGATCGCCGCTGCCGCCGCGCCGATCGTGATGCCCCAGGTCCTGCGTCGCATGTCCCCTCCCGCACACAGTCCACCAGATCCTGCCCGTGAGGGCACCTCGGCACGCGCTGGCAGCATGGCGGACATGGCGATCGACGACTCCCTCGGACTCCTGACCCGCGGCTACGGCTTCGGCGCCCACCTGTGGCGGCGGACCGCCCCCGGCGCCCGCGCGGTGCCGTTCCGGCTGCTCGGTCGGCCGGCGCTGCTCGTGCGGGGCAAGGAGGGCGTCGACCTCTTCTACGACGGCTCCAGCACCCGGCGGCACGGTGCCATGCCCGCGCTCGTGCAGCGGACCCTGTTCGGCGTCGGGTCGGTGCACTCGCTCGACGGCGCGGAGCACCACCACCGCAAGGCGACCTTCGTCGACGTCGCGTACGAGGACGAGCAGGTCCGCCGGCTCACCCCGTTCCTCGCCGAGGAGTGGGCACGCGAGCTCGACGCCTGGCTCGCCGGCGGTCGGCGCACCGCGTACGACGCAGCGGTCGGCGCGATCGGACGGGCGATGATGCGGTGGGCCGGACTCCCGGGTACCCCGGCCGCGAAGACCCGCTGGGCCGCGAAGCTCGCGCAGGTCGTCGACGGCTTCGGCGTGCCGTACTCGCCGGAGTACCTGCTCGCCGTGCTGAACCGCCACTGGTCGGACCGGCACGCCGCCCGGCTCGTCGAGGCGGTCCGCGGCGGACGGCTGCACCCCGCCGAGGGCACGGCGTTGCACGAGTGGGCCTGGCACCGTGACCAGGAGGGCGCCCTGCTCCCACCACGGACGGCGGGCATCGAGTTGCAGAACTCGATCCGCCCGGCGATCGCCGTCGCGCGGTTCGTCGCCTTCGCGGCGAAGGAGCTGCACGACCGGCCCGAGTGGCGCGGCCGGATCGCCGAGGAGACCCTGTCCCGCGGTTCGCTCGTCGACGGGCCCGTCGCGGTCGCGTTCGCGCAGGAGATCCGCCGCACCGCACCCTTCGTCCCCGTGCTGCCGGCGTGGGCTACCCAGGACGTCGAGCTCGACGGCGAGCACCTCCGTGCGGGCGGCCGGGTGGTGCTCGACATCCTGGGCACGGACACCGACGACCGCTCCTGGTCCGACCCCGACCGGTTCGACCCCGCCCGGTGGCTCGACGTCACGAGCTGGGACGACGTCGAGGCCGTGGCGACCTTCGTGCCGCACGGCGGAGCGGACGTCGCCACAGGCCACCGGTGCCCCGGGGAGAAGGTCGCCGTCGCGGCCCTCGCCACCGCCGTCGCCGTGCTCAGCGACCCACGGATCGAGGTGCTGGACGAGGGGCTCGACGTCGACCGGCGCCGGATGCCGACGAAGCCCGCGTCGGGTGGACGCGTCACGCGTCGCGGTGCACGCGCCGCGGGATCCGGCGGCTGCCCGTTCCACCGGTCCGCGCACTGACCGCCCATCCGCCGTCCGTGCGAGCGGTCTCACAAGATGCCGATCACGCGGATGCGGAAGCTGGCCCTCGTGCTGGGACTCGCCGCCGGAGTTCTCTGGTGTGTCGCGCTTGCGCTGCCGGTCTACCTGATCGTCCTCGTCGGCAACCTCTCCGGGGAGGACCCTGAGCGCACCGAGCGGTCCCTCGTGATCGCTTTCGGGGCTTTCTCGAGCTTCGTGCTCCTCGCGATCCCCGCGACCATCGGCTCCGTCGTCGTGCGCCGCGCAGGAGTCCGCAGCAACAGCACCGAAGCGAACTCGACCTGAGATCCGTGCCCGGAAGACGATCGCCCGCCTGGCGGCCTGGCGTTCACCGGCCGCGGAGGATGCCGAGGAACTCGTCGGCCATGCCGAGGTGCTCCTCGAGCTTTGCTCGACGGGCTTCGGTGTCGCGGATGTACTCGTCGAGCTGCTCGCGAAGACGCGCTTGCTCGGCGTCGTCGTCGGCCGCCTCGAGGGCGTTGACGACGGCGAGGAGTTCACCCATCTGCTCGAGCGTGAACCCGAGCGGTTTCATGCGCCGGATGATGAGCAGCCGCGCGAGGTCGGTGTCCGTGTAGAGCCGGAAGCCGCCCCCGGTGCGCCCCGACGGGCGGAGGAGACCGACCTCGTCGTAGTGACGGATCGTACGGTTCGACAATCCGGTCCGGTCGGCGAGTTCGCCGATGTGCATCGTCGTCGGTACCGCGTCGTCCGTCATCCCGGGGGCCTTCTCGTGCTCGTGCTGCGTCGTGGCGAGCGTAGCGCTGCCCGGTCCGCGCAACCTACGCTCGCTGCGACCGAGCCGGTCAGTGAGCGCGGAGTTCCTCGAGGAACTCGTCGACCATGCCGAGCTGCTGCCCGAGGACGTCCCGGCGGGTCTCGGCGTCGCGGATGAAGGCGGCCACCCTGGCGCGGACCGCGGTGAGGTCCTCGTGGGGTTGCGCTTCGTCGAGCACCTTCACCGCGTCGACGAGGATCGACGCCTCTCCGAGGCTGAACCCGAGGGGCTTCATCCGCCGCACCATCAGCAACCGGGCGACGTCGTCCTCGGAGTACAGCCGGAACCCGCCGTCGGTCCGCCCGGACGGGTGCAGCACCTCCGCGGCGTCGTAGTCCCGGATCGTCTTGATCGACAGCCCGGTCCGCTCGGCGACCTCGCCGATGTGCATCAGGTACCCGTTCGACATCGTCACGTCGTCTTCCTCCACTCCACTTGCGCACCAACCCTTCCGTAGCGGTAGAGTCGCATGATACCAACTCTCCCGTAGCGGAAGGTTTGGGACGTGCCGGACGCTCTGACGCCCCGGCTGTGCGCGATGACGCGCCCCACGACAGCTCATGCGGGCGCAGCGCCCGCACCCCTCATCCGAAGGAGAACCGTGACGACCGTCACGCAGTCCGTGCCCGTCCAGGCGCACCACAGTCCCACCGTCCTGTCCGCACTGCGGAACCCGAAGATCCTGCTCCGCGAGGCCCTCGCCGGCCTCGTGGTCGCCCTCGCCCTGATCCCCGAGGCGATCTCGTTCTCGATCATCGCCGGCGTCGACCCCCGAGTCGGCCTGTTCTCGGCGTTCGTGATGGCCGTCGTCATCTCGTTCGTCGGCGGGCGCGCCGCCATGATCACCGGCGCCACCGGCGCCATCGCCCTCGTCGTCGCCCCGGTGGTGCAGGAGCACGGCCTCGACTACCTGATCGCCACCGTCCTGCTCGGGGGCGTCTTCCAACTCGTCCTCGGCGGCCTGGGTGCGGCGAAGCTGATGCGGTTCGTACCGCGGTCCGTGATGGTCGGGTTCGTCAACGCGCTCGCGATCCTGATCTTCACCGCGCAGCTGCCGAACATCATCGGCGTCTCGTGGCTCGTCTGGCCGATCGCCGCCGCCGGCATCGCGATCATCGTCCTGCTGCCCCGGATCACCAAGGCGATCCCCGCACCGCTGGTCGCGATCGTGGTCCTCAGCCTGGTGACCGTGTCCGCGTCGATCGCGATCCCGACCGTCGGCGACGAGGGCAAGCTGCCCGACAGCCTCCCCACCCTGTTCATCCCGAACGTCCCGCTGACCCTCGAGACCCTCACGATCATCGCCCCCTACGCACTCGCGATGGCGCTCGTCGGGCTCCTCGAGTCGCTGATGACGGCGAAGCTCGTCGACGAGGTCACCGACACCGGCTCCCGGAAGACCCGTGAAGCCCTCGGGCAGGGCGTCGCGAACATCGCCTCCGGCCTGTTCGGCGGGATGGGCGGCTGCGCGATGATCGGCCAGACGATGATCAACGTGAAGGCCTCCGGTGCCCGCACCCGCATCTCGACGTTCCTGTCCGGCGTGTTCCTGCTCGTCCTGGTGGTCGGGCTCGGCGACGTCGTCGCGATCATCCCGATGGCAGCCCTCGTCGCCGTCATGGTGATGGTCTCCGTCGGCACCTTCGACTGGCACAGCATCACGCCCTCCACCCTGAAGCGGATGCCCGTCGGCGAGACGATCGTCATGGTCCTCACCGTCGTGATCGTCGTCGCCACCGACAACCTCGCCATCGGCGTCGTCATCGGCGTCATCGCCGCGATGATCGTCTTCGCCCGCCGCGTCTCCCACTTCACCAACGTCCAACGCTCCATCGAGACGCTCAGCACCGGCGAGCAGCACGCGCTCTACACCGTCGAGGGCGAGCTGTTCTTCGCCTCCTCGAACGACCTCACGACCCAGTTCGACTACTCCGGCGACCCGGAACTCGTCGTCATCGACATGACCAGGTCGCACGTCTGGGACGCCTCCACCGTCGCAGCGCTCGACGGCATCGAGACGAAGTACCACCAGCACGGCAAGCGCGTCGAGATCCGCGGCATGAACGACGCCAGCCAGGCCTTCCACGGCCGCCTCGCCGGCAACCTCGGCTCCGGTCACTGAAGCCGACCCGCCTCCGCCCGGCCCCGACCCGGGGCCCGAGCGAACGGGCGGAGCAGCGAGGCTCACGCGCTGGAGTGCGTCCGCGACGACCGAGCAGCAGCCCTCGCCCGCCGACGACGGCGACAGAGCACCGGTCGACGATGGTCGCCCCTGACGCACGTACGGGCCGGGACAGCAGCGCGCTGCTGCCCGGGCCCGAACGGATGGCCGTCCGGCCCTTCCAAGCCTCGGGTTGAGCGCCTGTGCTGCGGATCAGCACTGAGAGCAAGCTCCTCCACCGCGCCCCGCCGCGCTTCCGAGGAGGAGAAGGCGCAAGCCGCGGCGCTCCACGAGTCGGTCGGGAGGCCCACGGCCGTCCCGCCACGCACCTCCCGACCGCGCCGTCACACCTCCGTGACCCGCCCCGCCTCCACCCGCCACCGGCGGTCCAGCCGGACCGTGTCGAGCATGCGCCGGTCGTGGGTGACGAGCAGCAGCGTGCCGTCGTACGACTCCAGGGCCTGCTCGAGCTGTTCGATCGCGGGCAGGTCCAGGTGGTTGGTCGGCTCGTCGAGCACGAGGACGTTGACCCCGCGGGCTTGCAGCAGCGCGAGTCCGGCGCGCGTCCGCTCACCCGGCGACAGCGCCGACGAGGGGCGGCCGACGTGGTCCGCCTTCAGCCCGAACTTGGCGAGCAGGGTCCGGACGTCGGCCGTCGTCATCTCGGGGACCAGCTCCTCGAACGCCGCGGCGAGGGGCTGCTCGCCCGTGAACGCCGCACGGGCCTGGTCGACCTCGCCGATCGCCACGCTCGACCCCAGTGAAGCGGAGCCGCTCGTCGGCTCGGTGCGTCCGAGCAGGGCACGGAGCAGGGTCGACTTGCCGGCGCCGTTCGGGCCGGTGATGCCGATGCGGTCGCCGCCCGAGACCTGCAGCGACACCGGTCCGAGCGTGAAGTCCCCCTGCTCGTAGACGGCGTCGGACAAGGTGGCGACGACGGCCGACGAGCGCGGGGCGCTGCCGATGGTGAAGGCGAGCTGCCACTCCTTGCGGGGCTCCTCGACCTCGTCGAGCCGGGCGATGCGCGACTCCATCTGCCGGACCTTCTGCGCCTGCTTCTCGCTCGACTCGCTCGCGGCCCGGCGGCGGATCTTGTCGTTGTCCGGGTTCTTCTTCATCGCGTTCCGCACGCCCTGGCTCGACCACTCGCGCTGGGTCCGGGCGCGGGAGACGAGGTCGGCCTTCGTCGCGGCGTACTCGTCGTACGCGTCGCGCTTGTGCTGCCGGGCGATCTCGCGCTCCTCGAGGTACGCCTCGTACCCGCCGCCGAACAGCCGGTGGGACGACTGCGCCAGGTCGAGCTCGAGGACGGCCGTCACCGAGCGGGCGAGGAACTCGCGGTCGTGGCTGACCAGGACGGCACCGCCGCGCAGCCCCCGGACGAACTGCTCGAGCCGGTCGAGTCCGTCCAGGTCGAGGTCGTTCGTCGGTTCGTCGAGCAGCACCACGTCGAACCGCGACAGCAGCAGGGCGGCGAGACCGACGCGTGCGGCCTGACCACCCGACAGCGCGGTCATCAGCGAGTCCGGGCCGACGCCGCTGCCGTCGGCACCGGTCTCGAGTCCGAGTTCGGCGAGGACGACCGGCAGACGCTCGTCGAGGTCCGCGGCGCCGGACGCCAGCCACCGCTCGAGCGCGGCGGAGTACCGGTCGGCCGCGGCGTCACCGGCGTCCGGGTCGCTCAGGGCCTCGGCGGCACGGTCCATGTCGGCCGTCGCGGCCGCGCAGCCCGTGCGTCGGGCGACGTACGCGGCGACGGTCTCACCGGCGATCCGCTCGTGCTCCTGGGGGAGCCAGCCGACGAAGGCGTCCGGCGGGTTCGTCGACACCGTGCCGGCGAGGGGCTCGTCGACGCCGGCGAGCAGGCGGAGCAGCGTGGACTTGCCGGCACCGTTCACCCCGACCAAGCCGATCACGTCGCCGGGGGCCACGGTGAGGGCGAGGCCCTCGAAGAGCGTGCGGGCGGCGTACCCACCGGCGAGGTCCTTGGCGACGAGCGTGGCGGTCATCCGGCAATCGTCCCACGGTCCCGTCGCCGCTCAGGCCGGACGGGAGGCACGGTGCTGGCCTGCACCGCGCCTCCCGTCCGGCGGGGCGTCCGTCCACCTGCTGCTGGCACGATCGAGCCGTGCCGACGCTCATCGTGACCGCCCACCCGGACCCCGACTCGCTGACGCTCGCCGTCGCCCACCGTCTCGAGGCGGCGCTCGGCGTCGCCGGTGCGGGGCCGGCGACGGTCGCGGACCTCGCCGCCGAGGGCTTCGACCCGCGCTTCACCGCTGCGGACCGGCACACCTACCGGACGGGGACCGACCCAGCACCCGACGTCGCGGCCGAGCAGGCGCGTCTGGACGGGACGGAGCACCTGGTGCTCGTGTTCCCGGTGTGGTGGTGGTCGCTGCCGGCGCTGCTCAAGGGGTGGCTCGACCGGGTGTTCGTGAACGGGTGGGCGTTCGGTGTCGGGGAGGACGGCCGCATCGAGCGGCGCCTCGGCCGGTTGACGGTGCACCTCGTGCCGATCGCGGGCGACGACGCCGGGGTGTACGAGCGGCACGGGTACGAGCAGGCACTCCGGACGCAACTCGAGCACGGCGTGGTGGACTTCTGCGGCGCGCGGCGAGGGGCGACGGCGTTCGTCCACGAGTCCGAGCACGAGGACCCGGCCGTGCGCGAACGCGCCGTGGCGGCCGCGGTCGAGCGGGTGGTCGCCGCCGTGTCCTCCGGGGTGTGAGCGCCGGCGCCGCGGCTACCCCTCGGGGACGGCCACGACGCGGTTCTGGTACGCCCAGACCACGGCCTGCAGGCGCGAGCGCACCCCGAGCTTCGGCAGCATCCGCGCCAGGTGCGACTTCACGGTGGAGACCTCGACGACGAGCTGCGCGGCGATCTCCTCGTTCGACATGCCCTGGGCCAGGAGCAGCAGCACGTCGCGCTCCCGGGCGGTCAGCAGCTCCGAGGCCCGGTCGCCCGTCACCGGCTGCAGGCTCCGCCGCGACACGAACTCCCGCAGCACCCGCCGGGTCAGGCTCTGGTCGATCGTGCCGTTCCCGGCAGCCACCTGCCGCACCGCGTCGACGATGACGTCCGGCTCCGCGTCCTTGAGCAGGAACCCGGACGCGCCCGCCTCGAGCGCCCCGAACACCAGGTCGTCGAGGTCGAACGTCGTCAGCATCAACACCGGCACC
Organism: Curtobacterium sp. MCSS17_007; assembly: GCF_003234175.2. Classification (NCBI taxonomy): domain Bacteria; kingdom Bacillati; phylum Actinomycetota; class Actinomycetes; order Micrococcales; family Microbacteriaceae; genus Curtobacterium; species Curtobacterium sp. MCSS17_007. The sequence goes on along the minus strand of NZ_CP126257.1, from coordinate 1,884,099 downwards.
GCCGGGTCGGCGTCGGGGGCGCAGAGCTCCCGCGCGACCTCGATGCCGTTCCGGACCGGCATCCGGATGTCGAGCACCGCGACGTCCGGCCGGGTGCTCCGCGCGAGCGCGAGGGCCTCGCCCCCGTCGGCCGCGACCCCCACCACCTCGACGTCCGGCTCGGCCGCGAGCAGGGCCGACACCCCGGCCCGGACGAGCGGCTGGTCGTCGGCCACGAGCACCCGGATCACGGCGTCACCTCGGACGTCTCGCGTGCGAGTCGGAGGGACACGGACCAGCCGCCGGTCGCCGTCGGCCCGGTCTGGAGGCGCGCCCCCACCAGGTCCGCCCGCTCACGCATGCCACGCAGTCCGTTCCCTCCCGCTCCCGCGATCCCCGGGGCCGGGTCGCTGGACGCGGGGGGTGCGGTGTTCTCCACGCGGAGCTCCAGGTGGTCGGCGGCGCGGTCGTCGAGCGTGACGGTGACGACCGCACCCGGGGCGTGCAGTGCGGCGTTCGCCAGGGCCTCCTGCGCGGTGCGGTAGGCGGCGAGCTGCGCCAGGGGGCCGACCCCCTCGGCGACCTCGTGCTCGCCACGGAGGACCTCGAGCCGCACGTCCGACCGGTACCGGGCACGCTCGACCAGGTCGACGATCCCCGCGACGGTCTCCACGGCACGTTCCGCGGGGGCGTCGTCCCGCAGGAGCCCGACCAGGCGCCGGAGGTCCTCGAGCACCGCGGTGCTCTGCTCCCGGACCTGGCGGACACCCTCGTGCGCCGCGGCCGGGTCGGTGTCGATCTGCCGGTCGATGACGGCGGACATGAGCGCGATGCCGGACAGGTGGTGCGCTGCGATGTCGTGGAGCTCCCGGGCCATCGCCGCGCGCTCGCGGGACACGGCTGCGTCGACCCGGGCGTCCTGCTCCCGGACGACGGCCGAGGCCTCGGCGGTGCGGGCCACGAGCTCGGCGTCACGTGCGGCGCGGACCTCGCGGCGGGACCGGACGACGAGCGCGACGACGAGCGGGAGCCCCACGGCGCCGACGGCCTGGGTGACGCCCTGCGCGGTGCCGTCCGCCAGCCCTCGTGCGATCTGACCGCCGCGGAAGGCGCCGTTCGCGACTGCCCAGTGCCAGCCGGTACCGACAGCGACCAGACCCGCGGCGACGACCAGGGCCGGCCACGCGCGCACCAGGGGGACCCGGAGCGACAGGAGGACCACGGCGACCACCACGGGGAGTGCACTCAGGCCGAAGAGGTCGAGCACCCGCGGCGGCAGCACCGCGACGATCACCGGCAGCGTGGCGACGACGAGGAGGACCGTGCGTGGTGCCCGTCGGGCCGCCAGGAGCGCTGCGGACTGGGCGAGGAGGACGAGCGCGAACAGGACCCAGGCGGGACTGCCGACCTCCGGCGCGACGAGGGTTCGACCCAGGGTGTCCGGGTCTGCGGCGTCGAGCGGCGGCAGCCCGAGCACCAGCCCGAGCGAGACGACCGCGGTGGCGACGGCGACCAGGACGTCGGTGCGGCGCAGGCGGCGGCCGCCGTCGACCTCCCGCGCGGTGCGGGGGTCGGCGGCGACGCGAGCCGCACGCGCGTCAGCGGGTGCCATCGTCCGATCCTACGAGGCGGGCGGACACCGACGCGGGGAGGTGATCCGTGCCTCCCGGCCGGCGGTCGTACCCGAGCCGACCCCGCGTGGCGACCAGCAGGACGGCCGCGGCCACGGTCGAGACGATCGCGAGCCCGTGCATCATCGTCCCGGCCGTCATCCCCGGGTACATGTCGGCCCACAGGGTCGAGATGGTGTTGTTCACGCCGACGTGCAGCAGGAGTGCGATCGGCAGGCTCTCGCCGGTGCGGTTGAACACCCACGTCATCACGACGTTGAAGGTGATCGTGAACAGGGCGAACACGAGCGGCTCGGACCAGTGCGCCTCGGGCCACCCGCCCCAGTCGGACAGGTACAGCGGCATGTGCCACAGCGCCCACAGCGGCCCGAGCACCGCGGCCGCACCGAGCGGCCCGTACCGCTCCTGCAGCCGGGGGAGCGCGAAGTCTCGCCAGCCGGGCTCCTCGGACAGCCCGGTGGTGAACAGCTGCACCACGAGCCCCGGCACCAGTGCCAGCAGCGCGAGCGCACTCGGTGCCTGCACCTGGCCACCGGAGAACGGCAGGCCGGTCACGACCACCAGGGCCGGGACACCGACCAGGGCGAGCGCGTACCAGTACCAGGACACCCGCCACCGCCAGAGCCGACCGACCCAGCGGCGCAGGCCCGGACGACCGTCGGCCAGCGCGGTGACGACGAACGCGCCACCGAGGGGACCGAGGAGCGCTCCCGGCAGGATGCCCGTGAACTGCGCGGTACCGAGGAACTCCGGGAAGTGGATGTCCCACACCCCCAGACCGTGCGGGCTCAGGACGTAGGGGACCCACGCGAGCCAGCTCAGGCCGAGGGCGAGGGTGGCGAAGGCAGCGAGCGGGTGCCGGGACACCACGCCCCGGATCCCCGTCGCACGGGGTGCAGCGGTGCCGGCACCGGGCCGGACTTCGGTCGTGTTCGTCATGACACCGACGCTAGGAACGACCGCTCGCCGTGACGACCGGCGGAGGGACGCACCACCGGGAGTTCCACCGAAGGATGCAAGCCGGGGCCCTCGCTGCCCGTGGTGCGTAGCGTCGGACCCATGACCACCACCGTCCTCGTCGCCGGCGCCACCGGCGACCTCGGCGCACGCATCGTGCGCGCGCTCCTCGACCACGACCACGACGTGCGCATCCGTGCGCTGAGCCGCTCCGCCTCCTCACCCGCAGCCGAGCAGCTCGGAGGGCTGTCCGACCGCGTGTCCCTCGTCTCCGCCGCCTACGACGACCACCGAGCGCTCGTGGCGGCGCTCGCCGGTGCCGACGTCGTGGTCTCGGCGCTCAGCGGGACGCGGTCCGTGATCGTCGACGCGCAGACCGCCCTGCTCCGGGCGGCGGTCGACGCCGACGTGCCCCGGTTCGTGCCGTCCGACTACTCCGCGGACTACCGGGCCGTCACCCCGGGGACGAACCGCAACTTCGAGCTCCGCCGCGAGTTCGCCGCGACGGTCGACGCTGCAGCGGTCCGGGCCACCTCGGTGCTCAACGGAGCCTTCACCGACATGCTCACCGGACAGGCGCCGATGATCCTGTTCGGCCGCCGGACCGTCCTGTACTGGTCGTCACCCGACCAGGTGCTCGACTTCACCACGAAGGATGACACCGCCTGGGTGACGGCACGCGTCGCCCTCGACCCCGACGCCCCGCGCGTCGTCGAGGTCGCCGGCGACCGGGTGACCGCCAGGAGCGTCGCCGACACGCTCTCGCGGCTCACCGGCACCCGCTTCCGCACACAGTGGGCCGGCACCGCCGGCACGTTGTCGGCGATGGCACGGATCGGCCGTCGCCTCTCGCGCGCCGACGACGCGGAACCGTTCCCCGCCTGGCAGGGGATGCAGTACTTCGTGAGCATGTTCAGCGGCGAGGCCGAACTGCACCACATGGCGAACGACCGCTACGGCCCGCACGACTGGACGACGGTCCGGGACGTGCTCGCCGCGCACGTGCAGGCCTAGGCTCGGGGACCGTGTTCGAACTCCACCACCTCTCGGCGCAGGAACTCTGGGACTGGATCCGTCGGGGGGACGCGACCGCGCTCGAGGTGACCGAGCACTACCTCGCCCGCATCGAACGGCTCGACCCGGCACTCGGCGCGTTCGTCACGGTCACCGCCGACGCCGCACGGGCACGGGCCGATCAGCTGGGGTCGCTCGTCCCGACCTCCCGGCCGCTCTGGGGCCTGCCCACCGCCGACAAGGACCTGTACGACCGCGCCGGCGTCCCCACCCGGCACGGCTCCGCCGCACTGCCCGTGACGCCCGCGAGCGCCGACCACCCGCTGGTGGCGGCGCTCGCCGCGGCGGGCACGACCAGCCTCGGCAAGACGACGTCACCGGAGTTCGGCATGTCGTCGTCGTCGGAGACCCGGTTCAGCACCACCAGGAACCCGTACGACACGTCCCGGGCTCCGGGCGGGTCGTCGAGCGGCACCGCCGTGGCCGTCGCCGCGGGACTCGTGCCCGCGGCCGTCGGGACGGACGGCGGGGGATCGGTCCGCATCCCCGCCGCCGCGACGGGCCTGGTGGGGCTGAAGCCGAGCCGCGGCCGGGTGCCGTCGATGCCGGGTCGGTCGGGCCTCGGCGGCCTGAGCGTCGCCGGGCCCATCACGCGGAACGTGGCCGACGCCGGGATGCTCCTCGACGCCCTCGTCGCGCCGACCGGGCTGCCCGAGCCGTCGCCCTACGCGCTCGTCACGCCCGACGTCGGCGACGGCCCCTTCACCGCCGCGGCCGTGCGGGGCGAGGGCCGCTTCGTCGTCGGGCTGCTCGACGGCTCCCCGTGGGACGACACCGTCGACGTCGTGGTCGACCCGGCCGCGCGGGCGGCGGTCGAGACGGCGGTGCGCGTCCTCGGCGAGGTCGGCCACGGCGTCGAGGACGTCGCGATGCCCCGACTGCCGTACGCCGACGCGTTCCGGGTGGCGTGGGAGTCCGGCGCTGCCGGGCTGCCCCGTGTCCCGGGGATCGACCTCGCCGCGTTGACTCCGCTGGTGTCCTGGCTGGTCGACCGCGGGCGAGCGCTCACCGCCACGCAGGTGCTCGACGCGATGACGACGCTCGACGCCTTCTCGGCCGGGCTCATCCGGGCCTTCGCGCCGTACGACGCCGTGCTCACCCCGACCCTGGCGCTGACCCCGAGGCCGCTCGGCTGGTACGGGGACGACCCCGAAGAGGACTTCCGACGCCAGTGCGCCTACTCGCCGTGGACCTCGATGGCCAACGTGGCGGGGTTGCCCGCGATCACGCTGCCGGTCGGCGTCACCGACGACGACCACCCCGACGGGGCCGGTCTGCCGATGGGTGTGCAGCTGATCGGACGTCCGGGCGGCGAGCGCGTGCTGCTCGCCATCGGGGCCCAGCTCGAGCGGCGACTGCGCTGGCAGCGGCGGCACCCCTCGATGTGGTGACGCTGGGCTGAGGTCCGCGCGGGGGCGGCGGCGCGGGGCCGACGTCGGCGCGAGGGACCGGCGGCTGGTGCGACGTCGTGGTCGTCGTCCGACAGCGGCCCTGTCGCGCGGGCCGGAGCCGCCGGGAGCACGGAACCCCGCTCCGGTCCGCGCCCGCTACGGCAGCGTCGGCGCCGCCGCCACCAGCGCCCGCGTCACCGGGTGCTGCGGGTCGTCGAGCAGCGCGACCGGCCCCTGCTCGACGATCCGGCCGGCCGAGAGCACCGCGACCGTGTCGCACAGCCGCTGGACGACGCCGATGTCGTGCGACACGAGCACGAGCGTCAGCCCGAGGTCGTCGGCGAGGGAGCGGAACAGGTCGATCACCCGGGCACGGACGACCACGTCGAGGGCGCTCATCGGCTCGTCACCGAACAGGATGCGCGGCCGGTGCACGACGGCCCGGGCGATCGCGATGCGTTGCCGCTGTCCGCCGGAGAACTCGTGCGGGTAGCGCTCGGCGGCGTCGGCCGGCAGGTCCACGCGCTCGAGCACGTCGCGGACCGCATCGGGGTGTGAGCCGGGCACCCGCAGGGCGCGCAGCGGCTCGGCGACGATGGTCCCGACGCGCATCCGGGGGTCGAGGGACGCGTACGGGTCCTGGAAGACCACGCCGGTCTCGCGACGGAACCAGCGCATCGCCCCCGCGGATGCCGAGGCGACCACCGGACGACCGCCGGCCGACACGGTGCCGGAGGACGGTGCCTCCAGACCGGCGAGCAGCCGGACCAGCGTGGACTTGCCGGAGCCGGACTCACCGACGATGCCCAGCCGCGACCCCGAGGCGACCGAGAGGTCGACGCCGTCGACCGCGGTCCGCACCTGGCCGGGCTCGAACGGCCCACGCCGGGGCAGCCGGTACGTGCGGTGGAGGTCGGTGGCCTCGAGGACGGGTGCGGTCACGGGGTCCTCCTGGCGGTGGCTCGGGCGGCCTCGACGAGCGCCGCCGTCGCGGGGTGCTGCGGGGCGTCGAGCAGGGCGCGGACGGAGCCCTGCTCGACGACGCGGCCGTGGTCGAGCACGACCGCGGTGTCGGCGATGCGGGCGAGCACCGCGAGGTCGTGCGTGACGAAGAGCATGCCGGTGCCACGGTCGCTCGACAGCCGCTCGAAGAGCTCCAGGATGCGCGCCTCGGTCGTCACGTCGAGCGCGGTCGTCGGTTCGTCGGCGACCAGGTAGGCGGGGGAGCCGGCCATCGCCATGGCGATGCAGATGCGCTGCCGCTGCCCGCCGGACAGCTGGTGCGGGTACTGCCGGAGCAGCGACGCGGGGTCGGGCAGGCCGACGGCGTCCGCGAGTGCGACGGCGGCCGTCGTCGCGGCACGTCGGTCGAGTCCACGGTGGAGCCGGAGGGGCTCGGCGATCTGCGCACCGACCCGTCGCAGGGGGTCGAGGGCGGTCGCGGGCTCCTGGAACACCATCCCGATGCCGGAGCCGCGGTGGCGGGCTCGGTCGCGGTCGCGCAGCCCGACGAGTTCGGTGCCGTCCAGGCGGATGCTCCCGGTGACCGCCGCCCCGCTCGGCTCCAGGCCCATCAGGGCGAGCGACGTCATCGACTTGCCGGAGCCGGATGCGCCGATGACACCGACGCGTCGGCCGGGAGGCACGGTGAACGTCACGTCGTCGAGCACCGCCCGTCCCGCGATGCGGACCGTCAGGCCCCGCACCTCGAGTCCGTCTCGTCCGGTGCCGTGGTCGCTCACGCCGTCACCCCCGGTGTGGTCGTCGTCGTGCCGTCGGTGTGCGGGTCGCCGCCGGCGGTGCGTCCGGTGACCCCGCCGACGTCCGCCCGGTCGGCGCGTCGGCCGCCGCGCGTGCGGTCGGCGGTCGTCAGCCGGGGGTCCGTCGCGTCGCGGACCGCGTCGCCGAGCAGTGAGAGTGCCGCGACGACCAGGGCGATCGCCGCGCCCGGCCACGTCGCGCTCCACGGGTGTACGCCGATGTAGGTCTGCAGGTCGGCGAGCAGGTTGCCCCACGACGCGGTGTCCGATCCCGCGCCGTACCCGAGGTACGACAGCCCGGCCTCGGCGAGGACCGCGGTCGCCATCGCGAGGGAGAGCTGCACGGTGAAGAGCGGCGCAGCGTTCGGGACGAGGTGCCGGGTCAGCACGCCGAGGGGTCCGACACCGGACGCCCGGGCCGCGACGACGTAGTCGCTCCGGGCGATGCGGCGGATCTCCCCGCGCGCGACGCGGGCGATGGTGACACCGAAGGACAGCCCGACGCTGACGACGACGATGCCGAGCGACCCGCCGAACACCGCGGTCAGGAGCATGGCGGTGAGCAGGGTGGGGAACGCGACGAGGATGTCGAGGAGCACGGCGGTACCCTCCCTGACCCACCGTGCGGTCAGCGAACCGATCGCGGTGAGCACGACGCCGACCACGCTCGCGACGACGCCCGACCCGACGGCGACGAGCACGGTCGTCCGGGTGCCGGCGAGCAGGTAGCTCGCGATGTCGCGGCCGGAAGCGTCGGTGCCGAACCAGTGTGCGGGGCTGGGTGCCGCCCACTGCCGGAAGGGGTCCGTGCGGAAGGGGTCCTGCGGCGTCCACACCGACGAGACCGCGGCGAGGAGGACGAGGAGCGTGAGGACCACGACGGCGAAGCAGCCGGTGGGTCGGGCGACGAGCCGGCGGATCACTCGCCCACCTCCCGCTGCCGGGGGTCGAGCGCGCGGTGCACGACGTCCACGGCGAACCCGACGAGCAGCACGAGACCGGTGAGCACGAGGAGCTCGGACTGCACCTTCGTGACGTCGCGGCGTCCGACGTCGGTCACCAGCATCCGGCCGACGCCGGGCAGCGAGAACAGCTGCTCGACGACGACCGCGCCGACGAGGAGTCCGGCGATCTGCACACCGAGCACGGCCAGCACCGTGAGGGCCACGGAGGGCAGCCCGTGCCGCAGGAGGGCCTGGGTGCGGGAGAGGCCGACCGCTGCGGCGGTGCGGACATGGTCGGCGTCGAGCACGCCGAGCGTCGCCGACCGGGTGAAGCGGAGGATGACAGCGCCCTCGACGGCACCGATGGTGAGCGCCGGGAGCACGAGCGACGAGAACGCGCGGCCGGGGTCGTCCCAGCCGTCGAGCGGGAAGCCCTGGGTCGGCAGCCAGTGCAGGGTCACGGCGAAGAGCGCGATGAGGAGCATGCCCGCCCACACGACGGGCACCGCGGCCACGGCCTGTGCGACGAACCCGATGACGGCACCGCCCGCGCGACGTCGGAGCACCGCGGCGAGCACGCCGAGCGGAACCCCGAGCACGAGCGCGGCGACGAGCGACATCCCCGCCAACGGCAGGGTGACCGCGAGCTTTTCGGCGATCTCCGGACCGACGGCACCGTTCGTGACGAGCGACCGTCCGAGGTCGCCTCGGAGCACACCGCCGATCCAGTCGAGGTACTGCACCACCACGGGGCGGTCGAGCCCGAGCTGCTGCCGGAGCTGCTCGACCTGCGCTGGCGTGGACTGGGTGCCGGCGACGACCTGCGCGACGTCGCCGGGCAGCACGCGCAGCGTGGCGAACACGATGATGCTCGCCACGAGCAGGCCGACGACGAGCAGCAGCAGTCGCCCGACGAGGAACCGGGTCACGCGTCCGATGCTACGGGGGCAGCGACGCGAGCCCGGACCGCAGCGCCGTACGGGACAGCGGTCACTTGACGGCCAGCCCGGCCAGGTCGAGGCGCGAGTTGCCGCCGTCGACCGGGAAACCCGTCACGCCCTTCCGCACCGCGGTGATCTCCGTCGCGGTGTACAGCCACTCAGCGGCGGCGTCCTCGCTGACGATGCGCGCGGCCTTGCGGAGCGCCTGCTCCTTCTCGGTCTGCGAGGTCGTCGCGACCGACTCGGCGTAGAGCCGCTGCACCTCGGGGTTGTCGTACCCGAAGTAGTAGTCGGGGTTCGCCCAGTTGCCGAAGTCGCGCGCCTCGACGTGGTCGACCATCGACAACTGGAAGTCCTTGTCCTTGAAGACCTGGGACAGCCAGGTGGCGAAGTCGACCCGCTCGACCTTCAGCGTGATGCCGACGTCGGCGAGCTGCGACTTCAGGACGTCGCCGATCGTCGCCGGGTAGACGTTCGCGTAGGTCAGGGTCAGGTCGAGGTCGGTCTTCCCCGCCTCGGCCAGGAGCTGCTTCGCGTTGTCCGGGTCGTACGCGTCGATGTCGGTCAGGTCCTCGTACCCGGGGTCGAGCTCCGGGATCGGGCCGCCCTGCTCGACGCCCGTGCCGCCGATGGCCTTGATGAGCGCCTTCGGGTCGATCGCCTGCCGGATCGCCTGCCGCACGCGCTTGTCCGTGAACGGCGCTTCGGCGTCGTTGAACGCGAGCGTGTACTTGTCGGTCGTCCTGCCGCGGTGCAGCGCGATGTCCGGGTTGCCCTGCAGCTGGCTCGCGAGGGTGCCGTCGACGGGGTTGAGCACGTCGAGGTCGCCGTTCGCCATCGCGTTGACCGCGGTGGCCGGGTCGGTGATGTACCGGAAGACGATCTTCGCGACCTTCGGCTCGGTGCCCCAGTAGTCGTCGTTCCGGGTGAAGGTGAGCGAGTCGCCCTGCTTCCACGACGAGACCTCGTACGGTCCGGTGCCGTTGGCGCTGTCGGACAGGTCGTTCCCCGCGGCCTGCTCGAGCACGAGCCCGGCGCGGCCGGTCAGGGTGAAGAGCAGGTCGGAGTCCGGCTGCGCGAGCTGCAGCTCGACGACGCGGTCCGACGGCGACGTGATCGAGGTGACCCCGGCGAGCTTGGCCGAGTCGACGTAGGACGCGTTGTCCTTCGCCTGCTGCAGCGACCACACGACGTCGGCGGCGGTGACCGGCTTGCCGTCCTGGAAGGTGGTGTCGTCGCGGAGGGTGAACGTGTAGGTCTTCCCGTCCGCCGAGACCTCGTGCTTCGCCGCGAGCACGTCCCGGATGTCCCCGTCCGCGGTGCGACCGACCAGGCCCTGGTAGACGTTGTCGATGAGCACCTGGTCGAGCGCAGCGCCCGACTGCGTGCGGATGTCGAGGCTCGTCGGTTCGAGCACGAGACCGACACGCACCGTGGCGTCGTCGCCGCTGCGGCCGTCGTCCGAGGAGCCGGAGCAGGCCGTCAACGTCAGTGCGGACACGACGGCGACCGCCGTCGCGGCCAGGGCGACGCGTGCTGCGCGGCCGCCGGTTCGGTGGAGGAGCGGACTCATGGGTTGTGGGTTCCTTCCGGGCGCGTGGGGGCGACGGTCGTCGCAGCACGCTCGCACGAGGTTACCGGCGTTCGGCGCCGGATGACGGTTGTTGGACCTGGTGCAACAACCCGTGCCGCTCGCCCCATGCCCGGATGGCCGACGCCAGTTCGAGGGGGGCCTGGTTCTGCACCGCGTGGCGGGCGGCCACGGTCACGACCTCGGCGTCCGGCAGCCGCTCGGTGAACCCCGCGTGGAGCTTCGGCGACACGTACCCGCGGTCGCCCCGTACGAGCAGGATCGGCGCGTCGAGGGCCTCGAGATCGGGCCATGCGTCGGCGAAGCGCCCGACCGACGCCGTGCGGCCCGCCGGGAGGTGCGGGAAGTGGTGACGGCGGACGAGACGACCGTCGTCGCCGAGTCGCGTCGTGTGCCGGGCCTCGCGCAGGAGCACGGCCCGGTCGTCGCCGACGCGGGCCTCGACGGCCCGGTCGACGACCTCCTCGAGCGACGCGAACGGTGTCTCGTCCTCCAGCGCGCGAGCGATGCGGTCGACGGCGCGCTGCGCGAAGTCCGGGGACATGTCGACGAGCACGAGTCCGGTGACGCGCTCGGGTGCCGTCGCCGCCAGTCGTGCGGCGAGGATCGCTCCGAGGGAGTGCCCCACGACGACCCCGGGCGGCACGTCGAGCGCGTCGAGCGCGGCCAGCACCTGCGGGGCCGTCGTGCTCGCGCCGTAGTCGGCGTCGTCGCGCCAGGACGACCGGCCGTGCCCCGGCAGGTCGACGGCGACCGCCGGTTCCCCGACCGCGATGGCGGTCTGGTCGAAGCTGTGCGCGTCGATGCCGAGCCCGTGCAGGTAGGTGACCCGAGCCTCCCGGCCGTCTCCGGCGTCCCAGCGGATCGCCGCGGTCTCGCGTCCGTCGGTGGTGCGGACCACCTGCCGGGAGGCGCGGAGCGGCTCCGTCACGCCGCTCGCGGCGGCGAGGGCGGCGAGGTCCGAGAATTCGTCGTCGGGTTCGTGCACGGGTCCGATCCTCGCACCCCGGCGGGTACCCCGGTCGACCCTGGAAGCCTTAGGTAAGGCATGCCATACTCGTACCTCGTGGCAGCCCGGTACCGAGTCTTCTCCGTCCGCGTCGCGGCCGTGTCGGCGCTCACCCCGTCGTTCGTCCGGGTGACGCTCACCGGTGACGCGCTGGCGGACTTCTCCGCGGTCGGACTCGACCAGCGCATCAAGGTCGTCCTGCCGATCCCCGGACACGGGTTCACCGACCTGCCCGACGGCGACGACTGGTACGGCGCGTGGCGCGCACTGCCCGACGCCGAGCGCAACCCGCTGCGCACCTACACCGTTCGGTCGTTCCGCCCGGACGCGCGTGAGCTCGACATCGACTTCGTGGCGCACGGTGACACGGGCCCGGCCTCGCGGTGGGTGTCGTCCTGCCGCGTCGGCGACGAGCTCCGGATCGTCGGGCCCGCCGTGCCGTCCTCGCCGGCCGAGCTGCCGAGCGGTGCCGCGGAGTTCGCCCCGGGGAGCGCGACCCGGATCCTGCTCGCCGGCGACGAGACGGCCGCTCCGGCGATCTGCGCCATCCTCGAAGCGCTCGACGTCGCGACCGTCGGACACGTCTTCATCGAGGTCCCGACCGACGCCGACCGGCTGCCGGTCACCGCTCCCGCCGGGGTCGAGGTGCGCTGGATCGCGCGCAACGGCGCCTCCCACGGGGTTCGTATGACCGACCAGGTGCACGCGTGGGCGTCCGAGGTGGCTGCCGGTCCGGCGCGCGGCGACGGCACCGCGCGCGGCGTCGTCGAGCTGGCCGACGTGGACGTCGACGAGCAGGTGCTCTGGGACGTCCCCGAGGTCGCCGAGGAGCGCCCCGTCTACGCCTGGATCGCCGGTGAGGCCGGGTGCGTCAAGGAGCTCCGTCGCCACCTCGTGCGCGGCGTCGGGCTCGACCGTCGGCAGGTCGCCTTCATGGGCTACTGGCGGCACGGCAAGGCCGAGCACTGAGCGGGGCAGCACCCGCCCCGGTCGTCGGCGCGGTCCCGGCGACCGCCCTGGGTGCGCGCGGCCTGACGCTGGCGTACGACGACCGGGTCGTGGTCCCGTCGCTCGACGTCGACGTACCCGACGGCGAGCTGACCGTCATCGTCGGGCCGAACGCATGCGGCAAGTCGACGCTGCTGAAGTCCTTCGCCCGGACCCTGAAGCCGAGCGCGGGGACGGTGTACCTCGACGGTGCGCCGATCGACTCGCTGCGCCCGAAGGCCGTCGCCCGGCGGGTCGGGATGCTGCCCCAGACCCCGATCGCGCCCGAGGGCATCACCGTCCGCGACCTGGTGTCCCGCGGGCGCTTCCCGCACCAGGGCCTGCTGCATCCGTCGTCGGGATCCGACCGGATCGCCGTGCAGGCCGCGCTCGAGCAGACCGACACCGTCTCGCTCGCCGACCGCAGCGTCGGGGAACTCTCCGGCGGGCAGCGGCAGCGGGTCTGGATCGCGATGGTCCTGGCACAGGAGACCGACATCGTGCTCCTCGACGAGCCCACGACGTTCCTCGACATCGCGCACCAGTACGACGTGCTCGAGCTCGCGTCGGCCCTGCACGCGTCGGGGCGCACGGTGGTGGCGGTGCTCCACGACCTCAACCAGGCGGCCCGCTACGCGACGCACCTCGTGGCGATGCGCGACGGGGCGATCGTGGCGCAGGGGACCCCGGCGTCGGTGCTCACGGCGGAGCTGGTCGAGGACGTCTTCGGTCTGCCGTGCGTGGTCGTCCCCGACCCCGAGACCGGCACACCCCTCGTCGTCCCACGTCGTCGCACGGCCTGACCCACCACCGTCGGTCGTCGGTGGGGGATCAGCGGTAGCCGCCGTCCTCCAGGCCGGCCTCGACCTCGAAGCGGTTCCGCAGTGGTTCCCGACCGGCCACGGCGTAGAGCAGCGGCATGAGCATGCCGTACCGCCGCCACTGTGCGACGTGCACCCGTTCGTGTCGCAGGACCCGCGGGCCGTCGTTGTCGCGCGTCAGGTAGACCGACCCGACGCACGTGCCGCCCCGCCGGAACACCCAGCGCGGCAGGCCCGTGCAGACGACCAACCCGTCCTCGACGCGGACCCGACCGGTCGAGAGCGGCACGCCGACGGCCAGCCCGACGGCGGTCGCGAACAGCCAGCCCGCGCGGGAGACGGGGGAGTCGAGGAGCGGGTTGCGCACCCCTACTCCGGGCGACCGTAGGTCTCGAGCAGGCGCAGCCAGACCTCGTTCATCGTCGGGTAGGCCGGGACCGCGTGCCAGAGCCGGTCGACCGGGACCTCGCCGACGACGGCGATGGTCGCCGCGTGCAGCATCTCGGCGACGTCCTGGCCGACGAAGGTCACGCCGACCACCACGCCGCGGGACTCGTCCACGACCATCTTGGCCCGCCCCGAGTAGCCGTCGGCCTGCAGCGCCGAACCGGCGACCGCACCGAGGTCGTACTCGACCGCGCGGACGTCGATGCCCTGCTCGCGTGCGGCTGCCTCGGTCAGGCCGATGCTCGCGACCTCCGGGTCGGTGAACGTGACCTGCGGGACCGCCGCGTGGTCGGCCGTCGCGACGTGTGCGCCCCAGGGCTCGGCGTGGACCGGACGTCCCTGGTGGCGGGCCGCGATGGCCTCGCCGGCGGCGCGTGCCTGGTACTTGCCCTGGTGCGTGAGGAGCGCGCGGTGGTTCACGTCCCCGACGGCGTAGAGCCAGTCGGTGCCCTGCACGAGCATCGTGTCGTCGACCTGCAGCCAGTCGCCGGCGGTCAGGCCGACCGACTCGAGGCCGAGGTCCGCCGTGTGCGGCTTGCGTCCGGTGGCGGCGAGGACCTCGCTCGTGACGACCGTGGTGCCGTCGTCGAGCGTCGTCGTGACCAGGCCGTGCTCGTCACGGTCCACGCGCGTGGGACTCACACCGGTGCGGACGTCGATGCCGAGGTCGCGCATCGCGTCGGCGACGAGCTCGCCCGCGAACGGCTCCATGCCGCCGAGCAGGCCGTGCCGGGCGACGAGGGTGACCTTCGACCCGAGCGAGGCCCAGGCGGTGGCCAGCTCGGACCCGGCGACACCGCCACCGATCACGAGCAGGCTCTCCGGGACCTGCTGCGCGCTGGTCCCCTCGCGGGTGCCCCACGGCTGCGCCTCGGCGAGTCCGGGCACGTCCGGCAGCTGGTGCAGCGAACCCGTCACGACGGCGACGGCGGCGCGCGCCGTGTGCGTCTCGCCGCCCACCTCGATCGTCTTCGCACCGGTGATGCGGGCGTGGCCGCGGATCAGGGCGATGTCGGCGGACTCGAGCCAGGCGACCTGGCTGTCGTCCTGGTAGTCCGAGGTGAAGGAGTTGCGACGCGCCAGGACCTTCGCCGCGTCCACGTGCCCGGTGACCGCCTGCGCGGCGCCGTCGACGCGCTTCGCCGCCGCGACCGCGTGCCCGCTGCGGAGCAGGGCCTTCGACGGCATGCACGCCCAGTAGGAGCACTCGCCGCCGACCAGCTCGGCCTCGACCACGGCGACCGACAGGCCGCGCTTGTGGGCGTAGTCCGCCACGTTCTCGCCGACAGCGCCGGCTCCGATCACGATGAGGTCGTAGTCCGTCATGCCCCCGAACCTACGCGGGTCGGCGGGGGACCGGCCGGGTGCGGTGCGCGCCCGGGACGCCGGGCGAGCAGGAACCCGGGATCGTGTCAGACGGCGCGTGCGGCCGTCGTCAGGGCACCGACCGCCCGGAGGATCACGCCGAGGTCGTCGACCGCTCGTTCCGGGTCGACGGGTGCGAATCCCGTCAGGGCCGCGCCCACCAGCCGACGACCGCGGGTCGCCGCCTGGATCCGTTCGACCAGCCCGGAGGCGTCGAGGCCGAACGGCACCGGCTCGAGCAGCCCGTCCACCTCGGCCGGGTCGAGCACGTCCAGGTCGACGTGCACGAAGACCGACGCAGCCCCGGTCGCGTCGACCGCGGCGGCGAGGACGTCGGGTGTCGCGGCGTCGACGTCGAGGTGTGTGACGCCCATCCGGTCGAGTGCGGCGAGCTCTGCCTCGTCGGTCCCCCGGACGCCGGCGAGCACGACGGCGCCGGGAGCGATCGTCGGCAGGTCGGGGAACAGCCCGTCCGGTCGGTCGACGAGCAACCGGAGCGCTGCGGTCTCGGCCGCGACCGGTTGGGCCCGGTTCAGCGACCGGTAGCCGCTCGATCCGGCGATGCGCACGAAGGCGGTGTCCGGCCGCACGAGCACGGTCGCACCGAGGACGCTGGACCCGTCGCCGCCGACCACCAGGACGGCCTCGCTCGCGACCCCTGCCTCCTCGGCCACGCGCTCGGCGACGGCGCGGACCGATGTGTACCGTGCGACCGCGGTCTCGAGCCGGTCGCCGGCACCGGCGGGGACGTCGACGACGGTGGTGACGGCACGGGGCAGGTCGGCCGCGATGGCCCGGGCTCCGTCGCCGAGGCGCATCGCGCGCGACGACGCCGAACCCTGCCACTGACCGACGACGAGGAACTGCATCGTCCCAGTCTGGCAGCACGGTCCGGCGTCGTCCGGGGAACCGGATCAGATCGACCCGGAACCGCCGTTCTTCAGGGCGGCGAGACGCGCCTCGACCTCGGCGTCGCGTCCGACGTCCTCGAGGCTCTCGAACTGCGCGTCGAGGCTCGACGCCTGCAGTTCCTGCTGCCCGAGCACCTTGGCCTCCTCGCGACGGACCTTCTCCTCGAAGCGGTTGAGGTCGCTCGTCGGGTCCGTGATGTCGATGTTGCCGATCGCGTCGTTGACCTTGGACTGCGCCTCCGCCGTCTTCTGGCGGGCGACGAGCGAGTCGCGCTTGGCCCGGAGCTGCTCGAGCTTCTGCTCCATGCCGGCGAGACCGGACTTGAGCTTCTCGACCTGCTCGTTCTGGGTGGCGAGCGGGCCCTCGTTGTCCTTGACTTCCTGCTCGGCGGCGATCTGCTTGCCGATCGCGATCTTCGCGAGGTTGTCGAACTTGTCCGCGTCGGCGGTCTTGCCCTCGGCGCGGTACTTGTCGGCGGCTGCCGAGGCATTGGCGGCCTTCTGCCCCCACTCGGTGGCGGCGCGCTTGTCCTCCTCGTGGTCCTGCTCGAGCAGGCGCAGGTTGCCGATCGTCTGCGCGATGGCGGTCTTCGCGTCCGCGATGTTGTTCGTGTAGTCGCGCACGAGCTGGTCCAGCATCTTCTGCGGGTCCTCGGCGTCGTCGATGAGCTGGTTCACGTTCGCCCGGATGAGCGAGGAGATCCGGCCGAAGATCGTCTGCTTTGCCATTGCTTTCCCTTTCGTGGAAGGTCTGTCGTCCTGCTGCTGGTGTGTGTCGTCGGTGTCGCCGGTCAGAACCGGCCGCCGCCGGAGAAGCCGCCGCCGCCCTGACCGGGCCACCCGCCCAGGTCGTCGTTGGCCGCGTCCATCGCGGCGGCGGCGTACTGCTCGGCCGCCCGTGCGGCCTGCACGGCGCGGGCGGGGTCGCTCGTGGCGAGGTCGACCGCGTCGTCGAGCGCCCGCTCGGCCTCGGACAACCGGGTCCTGGCGGTCGGGCCGACGGCGCCGCGACGGAGCGAGATGAACTCGCGGGCCTGGCTGATCCGCGCCCTGGCGTCGCGCAGGGCGGCGTCGAGGGCCCGCTGCGCGCGCTGCTGCTGTTCCTGCGCCCCTCGAGCGGCGGCCAGGGCAGCGTCGATGTCGGTGTTCGCCCGCGTGAGCGCGTCGACCGCTGCGATCGGGTCCCGCGGGTCGACGCCCTGTCGGAGGACGGTCTCGGCCCGGGTGACGGCCGATGCGAGCGCAGGGTCGCCCGAACGCATCGCGCGCGCGGCGGCGACGTCGCCCTCGATGTCGACGCGCATCGCGTCGGCCCGTGCCGCCGCCTCCGAGAACGACCGCTCGGCGCCGGTCGCGCTCGTGGTCAGCTGCTGCACCTGCGCGAGCGCGTGCTGCGCGTCGCGGACGGCGATGACCGCCTCGCCCTTGTCACCCGCTGCGATCGCGGCGGTGGCCGCCCGGGACCGCTCGGTCGCGTAGCCGAGCACCCGCTCGGCCTGGTCGACGTTGTCGGACACCGTCGCGAGCGTCCGCCCGCCGTAGGAGCCGCGCACCCGCTCGAGCGAGCGACGAGCGGCGTCGAGGTCCAACGGTGCCGCGGCGACCGCGGACGCGAGTGCGGTGGCGGCGTCCTCGACGCCGTCCTCGAGGGAGCGGAGCCGGTCGAACGCCTCGGTCTGCTGGTCGATGGCCGCGTGCGCCCGCTCGCAGATGGCGATGATCTGGTTCGCCCACTGGGCTCGCTGCTGCGGGCTGTCCGGCACCTCGTCGTCGAGCTGCTGCTGGTACGCGAATGCCTGACGCACGTCCCTCTTGGCGGCCGCCACGGCCTCGGCGAAGGGCTTCGCAGCGTCCTCACCGAACTGGGCCGTCGCGAACCCGATTTCCTGCTCGGCGGTGCGCAGCTCGTCGTCGATCGTGACGAGTGCGGCTCCGGCCTTGCGCTCGAGACCCGCCAACGAGGCCTCCTGCGCGCGTGCGGCCTCTGCCGTCCTGCGCTTGTTGCGCGTCCGGACGACCAGGACGACGGCCACGAGTCCGACCACCACCACGAGCAGCAGCACCCACAACCACGTGAGGTCCGGTGGTGCCTGACCGGCGACGAGGCCGTCGGCGAACGCCACCGCGGCACCGGCCCAGGCACCGTCCCGGAGCTGCGGCACGGCGTCCTGCTGGTAGGCGGACTCGACGTCGCTGCGCGAGAGCGCGGTCTCGTTCGTCTGCTGGATGTCGGCGATCCGGTCGTCGACCGCGACGGCGAGCACGATGCTGTCCGAGTCGATCTGGTTGCGCTCCATGAGCGCGTCGCCCCAGGCCGTGTGGTCGCTCGGGTTCGTGAAGGTCGGCACGTACACGACGTAGAGCTGGGTCTGCGTCTCGTCGTACAGGTCCTGGACCGCCCGCTCCACGCGGGAGCGCTCGGCGCTGCTGAGCGCGCCCGCCTCGTCCACGACGTAGGCGCCCCGGAGGTCGACGGGGTCGGTCGCGTGAGCGGCGGTCGCCGGCGCGAACACCGACCCGGCGGCGAGGAGCAGCGCGGCCAGGCGGCCGACCAGTCGCGCACCACGACCGGGCCCTCCGGCGCCGCGACCCGCGGTCGACCGGGATGTCCGACGTCGTGGTCGGCGCAGCACCAGCAGCACCCCGCGGTCGTCCGGGCTCGATCCGTCGTGGACCGCTCGCATCCGTCCTCCATCCGTCGCCGGGGCAATCGACGTGCCCCCGACGACGCCCGCCCGGGCGCCGCCGTCCCGATGCTATCCAGACCACGCACAGAGCGGATGGATGCTCGGAGCAACCCTTGCTGACGAGCGTCATGTGGAGGATTTGTACCCCGTACCGGGGTATGGTGGTGGCCATCGTTCGACGACGAGCGGAAGGGGAAAGCGATGGAGCGTACGACGAGCACAGAGGTCGTCCCACTGGAGGACGGCTACCACCGCGTCTCGACGCCGGCGAGCGGCGTCATCGGGTTCGTCCGTGAGCAGGACGGCCGCTACGAGGTCCTCCGCGGGCGTGTCCGCCAGGCCACGCGCTCCGAGGGTGCGTACA
Source organism: Curtobacterium sp. MCSS17_007 (assembly GCF_003234175.2). Taxonomy (NCBI): domain Bacteria; kingdom Bacillati; phylum Actinomycetota; class Actinomycetes; order Micrococcales; family Microbacteriaceae; genus Curtobacterium; species Curtobacterium sp. MCSS17_007. The sequence goes on along the minus strand of NZ_CP126257.1, from coordinate 1,865,240 downwards.
GCACGATGAACGTCGCGCTCATCGCGCTCACCCACGCCTGACGCCGCCGGCCCCGGACGGCGCGGTCGGTAGGCTCACCGAGTGGACCTCCCCACCCGCGCCGTCCTCGTGACGGTCGTCCCGCCCGGCGCCGACCGGGAGGCACTCCTCGCCGCCGTCGCGCGGGTCGCTGCCGTCGACGTCGACGCGGTGCGCGCGGGGCGCGAGTGTCCGCACTGTGGCTCGACCGGTCACGGCCGCCCGTGGGCGACCGCCGCGGGTGCCGCCGTCGCCGTGAGCACTGCCCGGTGCCCGGGACAGGCCGCGGTCGCCGTCGTGAGCGGGCCGGGAAGGACCGACGACCGCCTCGGGATCGATCTCGAGCAGGTTGCCCGGGTCGCGGCGGCGTCGCTCGACGCCTTCGGTCCTCGTGAGCGCCGACGACTCCGGGACGACCGGGACCGCACTGCGGCCTGGGCCGTGAAGGAGGCGGTGCTCAAGCGTGACGGTCGCGGGCTGCGCGTCGACCCGAGGGCGGTCGAGGTCGACCTGCGCCGCTCGGTGGCCCGTCTCGAGGGGCGCGAGGAACCCGTGACCGTGGTGTGGACGGCGTCGGGCACCGTGCTCGCGGTCGCCTCCGGTGGGCTCCCCGTCGTCGTCGAGGACCGCGTCAGCGCGTCGGCCTCGTGAGGACCTCGGCCCCGTCCTCGGTGATCGCGATCGTGTGCTCGGTGTGCGCCGTGCGCGACCCCGTGGCGCTCCGGAGCGTCCACCCGTCGGGATCGGTGACGAGCTCGTCGGTGTCGGCCATGACCCACGGCTCGAGCGCGAGCAGGAGTCCGGGCCGCAGGGTGTAGCCGCGCCCGGGGCGTCCGGTGTTCGCCACGTGCGGGTCCTGGTGCATGGTCGAGCCGATGCCGTGGCCGCCGAACTCGGTGTTCACCCGGTGGCCGGCTGCGGTGAGCACACTGCCGATCGCGTGCGAGAGGTCCCCGGTGCGGGCTCCCGGCCGGGCGGCGGCGATGCCCGCGGCGAGGGCGCGCTCGGTGACCTCGACGAGCGCCGTGTCGGCCGGGTCCGCCGTGCCGACGACGAAGCTGACCGCGGCGTCCGCGGCGATCCCGTCGAGGGTGACCGCGAGGTCGAGGGTGAGCAGGTCGCCGTCGTCGAGCACGCGGTCGTGGGGCATGCCGTGCAGCACGGCGTCGTTCACGGCGGTGCAGACGTGGTGGCCGAACGGCCCGCGTCCGAACGACGGGGCGTAGTCGACGTAGCAGGACTCGGCGCCGGCGTCCTCGATCATCGTCCGTGTCCACCGGTCGATCTCGAGCAGGTTCGTCCCGACGGTCGTGCGCTCGCGCAGCGTCTGCAGGATCGTGCCGACCAGCGCACCGGTCCGCCGGGCGCGGTCGAGTTCGGCGGGGGAGAGGATCTCGATCATGGGATGATCGTACCGGTATTGTTCGCCCGGCATTAGTATCGGGGCATGGTCCGTCTCCCGCTCAGCCCGGACGAGCTCGAACGCGGTCGCCGGCTCGGCGCGCTGCTGCGGCGCGCCCGCGGCGACCGCTCGATGCTCGACGTCGCCCTCGTCGCCGGGGTCTCCCCGGAGACGCTGCGGAAGATCGAGACCGGTCGGATCGCCACGCCGTCCTTCGCGACGATCGCGGCCGTCGCGGGTGTCGTCGGACTCTCGCTCGACGAGCTCTGGGCAGCGGTGCACCCTTCCCTGCAGCAGACCCCGCCCACGACCGCCCGCCCGTCCCTGGGCGGCCTCGGACGTGCCGGTGTCGCTGCGAGCGGTGGCGTCCGGTCCTAGGACTCGCCGGCGTCGGGGAGCGCGGGGACGCCGGGCTCGTCGATCCAGGGTCCGGTGACCCGGCGCACCGCGAGCACCGGCACGCCCGCGGCGGTCGCGAACGCCTCGTACACGGCCGCCGATGTGACGGATCCGTGCCGGTGCGCCGCGGTGATCGTCCGCAGCCCGGCGGTGAACGCCGCGTCGCCGAAGGTCCGCCGGACGGCGTGCAGGGCCAGGGCGCCCCGCTTGTACACCCGGTCGTCGAACATGTCGGCGGCCCCGGGGTCGGCGACCACCAGGTCCTGCGGACCCGCGAGGAGCCCGGTCCGGTGGCGCTCCGCGAGCGTGTCGGCCGTGTCGCCACCGCGGTGCTCCGACCACAGCCACTCGGCGTAGCAGGCGAAGCCCTCGTGCAGCCAGATGTCCCGCCACCGCGCGGCGGTGACCGAGTTGCCCCACCACTGGTGCGCGAGCTCGTGGGCGATCAGGCGGTCGGTCCCGTGCGCGCCGTCGACGTGGTTCCGCCCGAAGACGGCCAGGCCGTGCGCCTCGAGCGGGATCTCGAGCTCGTCGTCGGTGACGACGATGCCGTACGACGAGAACGGGTACGGCCCGAAGACGTCCGCGTAGAGGGCGAGCATGTCGGGCACCCGCCCGAAGTCCGTCCGGACGGCGGCGGTCATGTCGGCCGGGTGGTGCACCGTCACGGTCGGCAGGGTCCCGACGGCGGCGGTCGCGCGGGCGGCGCCGTGCAGCGTCGTGGTCCGGTAGCGCCCGATCTGCACGGTCGCCAGGTACGTCGCCATCGGCTCGGTGACGGCGTACGTCCAGGTCGTCCCTGCCCGTGCTCGTTCGCGGCCGAGCAGGTCGCCGTTCGCGACGACGTCGTAGCCGGTCTCGGCGGTGACCTCGAAGCGGTAGGTGGCCTTGTCGTCGGGTCGGTCGTTGCAGGGGAACCAGGACGGGGCACCGGTGGGCTGCGCGGCCACGATGACGCCGTCGGTCAGCTCCTCCCACCCGATCTGGCCCCACGGGCTGCGCAGGGGGTGCGGGGCTCCGCGGTAGCGCACGTGCACGGTGAACTCGGCGCCGCCGCCGACGGGCTCGGCCGGCGTGACGGTCAGCTTGTGCGTGGACGACGACACCTTGGTCGCGCGGGCTCCGTCGACGTCGACGCGGTCGACGCGCAGGCCGTGCAGGTCGAGCACGATCCGGTCGAGGCGCTCCGCAGCGCGGCCGGTCACGGTCGCCGTGGCGTCGAGCCGGTTCGTCGCCACGCGGTAGCCCAGGCGGAGGTCGTAGTGCAGCGCGCTCCACCGCCGGTCGCCGCTGTGCGGGGTGTAGGGGTCGGCGTCGGGGTTCGGCTTCACGGTGCCGCCGAGTCTGCCACGACGAGGTCCCCGTCGGTCTGTGCGGTGCGTTCCACGACCGGTACGGGCGGAGCGGAGGGCCACGGGGCGATCGGGTTGCCCGCCCACTGGGTCCCGCCGGGCACCTGCTCGCCGCGCATCACCAGCGACGACGGCCCCACGGTCGCGCCGGCACCGATCCCCGACGCGGGCAGGGCGACGCTGTGCGGGCCGAGGGTGGCGCCGTCCTCGAGCCGGACGGTGTCGAGCTGCATCACCCGGTCGTGGAACAGGTGCGTCTGCACCACGGTCCCGCGGGCGACCGACGCGCCGTCGCCGATGGACACGAGGTCCGCCTCCGGCAGCCAGTACGTCTCGATCCAGGTGCCGCGGCCGATGCCCGCGCCGAGGCTGCGGAGCCACGTGGCCAACGCCGGCGTGCCCGTCGCCTGCTCTGCGAACCACGGCCGGGCCACGGTCTCGACGAAGGTGTCCTGCACCTCGTTGCGCCACACGAAGGACGACCAGAGCGGGTGCTCGCGTGCGTCGATCCGGCCGACGAAGACCCACTTGGCGGCCGTGGAGACGGCGGCGGCAACGGCTCCCGCGGCGATGAGCACGGGACCGGCGAGGAGCACGGTCCAACCGATGCCGACGGCGGACCACAGTGCCAGCAGGCTCCCGGCGACCCCGAGGGCGATCGCGCCGGACAGCATCGGCGCGACCAGGCGGAGCAGCTCCCAGCACGCGCGGGCGACCTTGAGCCGGCGCGGCGGTCGGAAGGTGCGCTCCTCGTCGAACTCGGCGGCGGCACGGCGCAGCCGGACCGGCGGCGATCCCAGCCAGGACGACCCGCGCTTGGCCTTCTTCGGCACGGCGGAGAGGACGGCGACCAGGGCCTCGCGAGGGACCGACCGCCCGGCCCCGGTCATGCCGGAGTTGCCGAGGAACGCCCGCCGACCGACCTTCGACCGGCCGATGCGCACGTAGCCGCCGCCCAGCTCGTACGTCGCGACCATGGTGTCGTCCGCCAGGAAGGCGCCGGAGGCGATCTGGGTGAGCGAGGGGATGAGCAGCACCGTGGAGATCTCGGTGTCCCGACCGACGCGAGCACCCAGGACGCGCAGCCACACCGGGGTGACGAGCGACGCGTACAGCGGGAAGAGCAGGGTCCGGGCGGCGTCGAGCACCCGCTCGGTGCACCAGGCCTGCCAACCGGACCGGGAGCGTACCGGGTGACGTCCCTCGCGGAGCCCGAGGGCCAGCAGCCGGACGGCGGCGACCACGAGGACGGCGTACACGAGCCCCGCGACGAGGGTGGCGACGGGGACGGCGGCGAGCCCGCGGAGCACCGCGGCGCCGATCGAGCCGGCCGGACCGACCAGCGCGACCACGACCGCGAGTCCGGCGGCGACGCCCGCGACGGGCAGACCCGCCACGACGACGGAGCCGACCCCGTACGCGGCGAGCCACCGGCGTCGGGCAGGGGGACGTGCCTCCCGTCCGTGCCGGGCCGACCCGACGCGCTCCGCCGGCGAGCCCGCCCAGCGCTCCCCGGCGGGGACCCGGCCGGTCACCGCGGAGCCGGCCTCGACCTCGGCGCCCTCGCCGACGTGCGCCCCTGGCAGCAGGGTCGAGCGGCTGTGCACCACCGCGTCCGCGTCCACCCGCACGTGCCCGAGCCGGAACAGGTCGCCGTCGACCCAGTGCCCGGCGAGGTCGACCTCGGGTTCGATCGATGCCCGCTTGCCGACGGTGAGCATGCCGGTGACCGGCGGCAGCGTGTGCAGGTCGACGTCGCGGCCGACGCGGGCTCCGAGCGCTCGCGCGTAGTAGCTGATCCACGGGGCGCCGGCGGTCGAGGGGCCGTCGACGGCCTCGGCGATGCGTTCGGCGAGCCAGACGCGCACGTGCACCGAGCCGCCGCGGGGGTGGTCACCCGGACGGACCCCGACGAGCAGGAGTCGTGCGAGCACGACGGTCACCGTCATCTTGCCGATCGGGGTGACGAACAGCAGGAGCGCGACGACGAGTGCCCACCAGGGCAGGACCGGGACGACGGGCAGCGTGGTCGCGTGCAGGACCGCCCCGACGAGTGCCGTCCACGTCAGCACCCGGAGGCCGCGGAGCACCTGGACCGGCAGGCCGAGCAGGGTGAGCAGGAGCCCGGTCGTCGGCGCGACCGGACGCACCGGACGGCGCGCGGCAGCGGCGGGGCCGGCGTCGTCCAGGGCAGCGGCGAGGGCACCGATGCGCGGGTGGTCGTAGACGTCCGCGACGGTCGTCACCGGGAAGCGCTCGCGGATCGCGGAGACGAGCTGTGCGGCGGTCAACGACCCGCCGCCGTGGGCGAAGAAGTCGTCGTCGACGCTCGTCACCGGGACCCCGAGGATCGCCGACCAGCGCTCGGCGATCCACGCCACGGTGTCGGGGAGCAGCGCGGCGTCGGTGGCGCCGGGCAGCGGCCACGGCAGTGCGGCGCGGTCGACCTTGCCGGACGTCCTGGTGGGCAGGGCGTCGACCACCGCGAGGAGCGGCACGAGGGCGGCGGGCAGCTCCTCGCGCAGGCGGGCGTTCGCCGCGCCCGTGTCGATCGTCGCGCCGGCCACGGGAGCGACGTAGCCGACCAGCACCTGGTTGCCGGCCGGGGTGCGCTGCACGACGGCCGCCCCGCCGGCGACGTCCTCGAGGCCCTGCAGTGCGGCGTCGACCTCCCCGAGCTCGATCCGGCGACCGCCGAGCTTCACCTGGTCGTCCGCGCGGCCCTGGAAGACGAGCCCCTCGGGCTCGTAGCGGACGAGGTCGCCGCTCCGGTACGCCCGGTCCCAGCCGAGCTCCGGGAAGGGCGCGTACTTCTCGGCGTCCTTCGCCGGGTCGAGGTACCGGCCGAGGCCGACCCCGCCGATGACGAGCTCGCCCACCCCGCCAGGGGCGACCCGCCGGCCCTGCTCGTCGACGACCGCCAGGTCCCACCCGTCGAGCGGCAGGCCGATCCGCACCGGCTGGCCGCCGTCCATCAGGGCGCCGCACGCGACGACGGTCGCCTCGGTCGGACCGTAGGTGTTCCAGAGCTCCCGGTCGCGGGACGCGATGCGGGCGGCCAGTTCGGGTGGGCACGCTTCGCCGCCGAAGATCACGAGCCGGACCTGCTCGAGGGCGTCGTCGGGCCACAGTGCCGCGAGGGTCGGCACGGTGGACACGACGGTGATCGTGTGCGCGATGAGCCAGGGGCCGAGGTCGACCCCGGTGCGGACGAGGGACCGCGGGGCGGGCACCAGGCACGCGCCGTGGCCCCAGGCCAGCCACATCTCCTCGCACGAGGCGTCGAACGCGACGCTCAGGCCGGCGAGCACGCGGTCGCCGGGGCCGATCGGCGCGTCCTGCAGGAACATCCGTGCCTCGGCGTCGACGAAGGCAGCTGCGGAGCGGTGTGTCACCGCGACGCCCTTGGGCACGCCCGTGGACCCGGACGTGAAGATCACCCAGGCGTCGTCCTCGACCCTCGGCGTCCCGGCACGGGCGCCCGGGGCGACGACGGGAGCGGGCTCGGCGTCCGGGTCCCCGCGCGTGCGCAGGACGCCGCCGGCCCCGACCACGCCGACGACCCCGGCCTCGCCGAAGACCAGGGCGGCGCGTTCCTCCGGGTCGTCCGCGTCGACCGGCACGTAGGCGGCACCCGCCGCGAGGACCGCGAGGATCGACAGGTACAGGTCGCGCCCGCCCGACGGGATGCGCACGCCGACCCGGTCGCCGCGCCGGACGCCGCGCGTGGCGAGGTCGTCGGCCTGCGTCCGGACGAGCCGCAGCAGCGTCGCGTAGTCGATCGTGCCAGCCGGGTCCTCGAGCGCGAGGGCGTCGGGCGTGGCGCGCGCGGTCGCCTCGAGGACGTCGAGGAGGGTGCGCGGGGCGGGTGCGTACTGGCCGCGGGCGAGGGGGGCCTGGAGGTCCGTGGTGCCGGTGCTCATCGGCGCGGATCATACTGACGCCGGGTGTCGTCCCCGGAAACACCGGGCGGTCCGGCGCGTGGTGACGAGCGCGGCGGGCGCGTCCATCGGGGACGGTGGCCGCAGGCGACCCCGCGCGACGTGGACCGAGCCGGACGTGGCGGTCGCAACGACGGGGGACGGTCGCCGCAGGCGACTTCGCGCGACGCGGACCGAGCCTGACGTGGCGGTCGCAACGACGGGGGACGGTCGCCGCAGCCGACTTCGCGCGACGCGGACCGAGCCGGACGTGGCGGTCGCAACGACGGGGGACGGTCGCCGCAGGCGACTTCGCGCGCGGCCGATCGAGCGAAGCGAGAACGTCCGCCTGCGCGGGAGTTTCTTGTGCCCCCAGGAGGATTCGAACCTCCGCCCCTGCCTCCGGAGGGCAGTGCTCTATCCCCTGAGCTATGGGGGCCCGTGGGTGACACCAACCGTAGCAGGTCCCGCGAGCGGCTCCCGACAGCGCGTGTCGCGTCCGTGTCGCGACGACCGTCGGACGGGAGGCACGGCGCCGGCCTGCACCGCGCCTCCCGTCCGGTGCGGGGTGGCGTCAGCCGGCCGGGCTGGCGGACGCGGACGGCTGCAGCACGGCGCGTACCGCGTCCACCACGGGCTGCGCCCCGCCCGGCTCGGTGTAGAGCGTCGATTCGGTGGTGACCCAGTACGGGTCGGGGAAGGCGTCCGCGCGGCCGACGCCGTCGTCCAGGGCGTAGTACCCCTCGACGCGGTAGGTCGGGACGGAGCCGCCGCGCTCGTAGAGCGCGTCCTTCAACGTCGTGAGCGACTTCTCAGGCAGGTGCGCGACGGCGAGCGTGATCGTCGTCGACGGGTCGTCGGTGGCGACGAGGCGGCAGACCCGACCACGCTGGTGCGCGATCGTCGCGGCCGGCGTGCCCTTCGCGGGTGTCCACGTCGTGTCCTGCTCGAAGGTCGTCCCGTAGACCGCGAGGGCGCTCGAGGGCAGCAGCTCGGCGCACGTCTGCCGCACGGCGGTGCCGATCGGGGTCGCGCTCGCGCTCGGGGCCGTGTCGTCGGAACCGCCCGTGCAGCCGGTCAGGGCGACGGACGCGGACACGGTGAGCAGGGCGACGGTGATCGCCCGGGCACGGCTGCGGGTGGTCATCCCGACATGATGGTCCATCGGCCGGGAGGCACCTGGACGTCCCGGTAGACTCGACCCTCGTGACTCCTGCCGAACTCTCCGCCGCGTACCTGTCGATCCTGACCGGGATCGTCGAGCGACGAGGCGCGTCCGACACCGTGACGATCGGGGAGTCCCACGTGGCCCTCGAGCGGCCGAAGAACCGTGCGCACGGCGACTGGGCGTCGAACGCGGCGATGCAGCTCGCGAAGCGCCTCGGCACGAACCCGCGCGAGCTCGCGACCGAGATAGCCGGCGAGCTGACCGAGCTCGACGGTGTCGCCTCGGTCGACGTCGCCGGTCCCGGCTTCATCAACATCACGCTCGAGGCCGCCGCAGCCGGCGAGATCGCCCGCACGATCGTCGACCAGGGGGTCGCGTTCGGGCACGGTGACCTGTACGAGGGCGTGTCGATCGACCTCGAGTTCGTCTCCGCCAACCCGACCGGCCCGATCCACATGGGCGGCGTCCGCTGGGCTGCCGTCGGTGACTCGCTCGCCCGCGTGTTCGAGGCGCAGGGCGGCCTCGTCACGCGCGAGTACTACTTCAACGACCACGGCGCGCAGATCGACCGCTTCGCCCGGTCGCTCGTCGCCTCGGCGCTGGGGGAGCCCACGCCGGACGACGGCTACGGCGGTGCGTACATCGGCGAGATCGCGGCGCGCGTCATCGCGACCCTGCCCGCGGGCACCGACGTCCGTGACCTGCCGCGCGACGAGGCGCAGGAAGTCTTCCGCCGCGAGGGCGTCGAGTTCATGTTCGCCGACATCAAGTCGTCGCTGCACGACTTCGGGGTCGACTTCGACGTGTACTTCCACGAGAACTCGTTGCACGAGTCGAAGGCCGTCGAGCGTGCCATCGAGCGGCTGCAGTCCCTCGGTAAGATGTACGAGGCCGACGGTGCGCTCTGGCTCCGCACGACCGACTTCGGCGACGACCGCGACCGTGTCGTGATCAAGTCCGACGGGCAGCCGGCGTACATCGCGGGCGACCTGGCGTACTACCTCGACAAGCGCGAGCGCGGGTTCGAGCGGAACCTCATCATGCTCGGTGCGGACCACCACGGCTACGTCGGTCGGATGATGGCCATGTGCGCCGCGTTCGGCGACGAGCCGGGCAAGAACCTCGAGATCCTCATCGGCCAGATGGTGAACCTGCTCAAGGACGGCCAGCCGTTCCGCATGTCGAAGCGCAACGGCACGATCGTGTCGATGGAGGACCTCGTCGACGCCGTGGGTGTCGATGCCGGCCGCTACGCGCTCGTGCGGTTCGCGAGCGACACGTCGATCGACATCGACCTCGACCTGCTGACGAAGCGGACCAACGACAACCCGGTCTTCTACGTGCAGTACGCCCACGCCCGCACGCAGTCCGTCGCCCGCAACGCCGCCTCGGCCGGGGTCGACCGTTCGGCGTTCGACGCGTCGCTGCTCACCCACGAGACCGAGGGCGCCCTGCTGGGGGCCCTCGCCGAGTACCCGCGCGTCGTGCGGCAGGCGGCCGAGCTCCGTGAGCCGCACCGCATCGCGCGGTACATCGAGCAGCTCGCCGGGCTCTACCACCGCTGGTACGACGCCTGCCGCGTGACGCCGCTCGGCGACGAGGCCGTGACGGACCTGCACCGCACGCGCCTCTGGCTGAACGACGCGACCGGCCAGGTCGTCCGCAACGGTCTCGGCCTCCTCGGGGTGAGCGCGCCCGAGCGCATGTAGCGCCGTCGCCCTGGGCTGCGCTGCCTCGCCGGCGCCCGGCGCGGCGCTGCCGTGCCGGCGCCCGGCGCGGCGCGAGCACGCCTCGCCGGTGGAGCCGCGGGCGGTCCCGCTGGTCCCGCCTGGCCCGCCTGGCCCGCCTGGCCCGCCGGGCTGTTCCGGGCGTACCAGGCGGTTCCGAGCGTACCGGGGGGGGTTCCGGAGCACCAGGTACGCCCGAAACCACCGACCATCGCGACGGTCATGGGAAGGAACGGGCGGACGGGAGGCGCAGGGCGGCCCCGCCACGCGCCTCCCGGCCGAAGACGGTTGCGCCCCACGCCCATCCGGCGCACGCGCGCGTCCGCGCCGTCGCGCCGACCGGGCGCAACCGCGCCGTCGCGCCGACCGGGCGCAACCGCGCCTCCCAGGCGGGCTGCCGGGGGAGCCTGGCAGGGTGGGAGTCATGTCCGCAGCCACCGAGCCCACCCGGAAGCGCCGTCGCTGGCCCGTCGTCCTCGTCGTCCTGGTGCTCGTGCTCGCCGCACTCGTGGTCGTCGCGGAGTTCGTCCTCCGCGGCGTCGTGGACCGGATCATCGCCGACCAGGTCGAGCAGTCCCTGCCCGAGGGTGCCACCGGCGAGGTGACCGCCCACGCCGACGGCATCGTCATCCCGCAGCTGCTCGCCGGCACGCTCGACCGCGTCGACATCACGTCGGACCGCCTGACGGTCGACGGCATCCCGCTCGCAGCGGACGTCACGGCGCACGACGTCCCCGTCGACGGCGTGGGTGACGTGCACGACGTCGACGGTCACGTCACGCTCGCCGCCTCGAGTGTCAAGGACCTCGCGAAGTACAGCCCGCTCTTCGACCGGCTGCGGCTCGTGGACGACGGCGTCGAGCTGTCGGGCTCCACCGCGGTGCTCGGCTTCGACATCACGTACGCGGCGACGGGCGACGTCGTGACGCAGCGCGACGGCCGTGGCGTGACGATCACCCCGCAGAACGTGCGGATCACGAACTCCGCCCTGGGCCTCGAGGTCGACTCGATCCCCGGGGTCACGAACGTCCCCGTCCGGGTCTGCACCGCGCAGTTCCTGCCCGAGCAGCTGCGCATCCGGTCGCTGGACATCAGCGCGGAGCAGGCGACCGTGCGGGTCACCGCCGAGTCGCTGCCGCTCACCGAGCAGGGCCTCCGCACGGTCGGCCGCTGCGACTGAGGGGCAGCAGCTCCGACCGACGGTCGGCGTAACACCGGACGGGAGGGTCGGCCGGGCTCGGTAGGATCGGGTCCCGTGAGCGCGAACCCCCTTGCCCCGCCGCGGCTGCGGTTCCCGGCCGACGCGTCCGCCCTGACCGCGCGGATCTGGCCGGCCTCCGCGACGCGCACCGACGACGGCGAACTGGTCGTCGGCGGGATCACCGCGTCCGACCTCGTCGCGCAGTTCGGCTCGCCGCTCTACGTGGTCGACGAACACGACGTGCAGGCGCGCGCAGCGCGGGTGCGCACCGCATTCACCGAGGCGTTCGGACGCATCGGCACCCGCGCCCACGTCTACTACGCGGCGAAGGCGTTCCTCACGACCCAGGTCGCCGCGTGGATGGCCGAGGCCGGTCTGCGGATCGACGTGTGCACCGCGGGCGAGCTCGCGGTGGCGCTGGCCGGGGGAGCGGACCCCGCGCTCCTCGGGTTCCACGGCAACGACAAGTCCGACGCCGAGATCGCCCGGGCGGTCGAGGTGGGCCTCGGCACGATCGTCCTCGACAGCCACGAGGAGATCGGGCGCGTCGCCCGTGCGGCCGCCGACGCGGGCACCGTGCAGCGCGTCCGCATCCGGATCAACAGCGGCGTGCACGCCTCCACCCACGAGTACCTCGCCACGGCGCGGGAGGACCAGAAGTTCGGCATCCCCCTCACCGAAGCAGCCGAGGCCGCCGCCGCCGTCCGCGCGGAGCCGTCGCTCGCGTTCGTCGGGCTGCACTCGCACATCGGTTCGCAGATCTTCGACGAGTCCGGCTTCCGCGAGGCCGCCCGCCGCCTGATGGACGTGCACGCGGAACTCGTGGCGTCCGGTCCGGTGCCGGAGCTCAACCTCGGCGGGGGCTGGGGCATCGACTACACCGAGGCTGACGAAGCGTTCGCGCCGGAGGACGTCGCCGACGCCCTCGCGACGATCGTGGCCGATGCCTGCGCAGAACGCGGCATCCCGGTCCCCGAGATCGCGGTCGAGCCCGGCCGGTACATCGTCGGTCCCGCCGGGCTGACGCTCTACCGGGTGGGCACGATCAAGCCCGTGACGCTCGAGACCGACGACGGCTCGTCGGCGACCCGGACGTACGTCTCGGTCGACGGCGGCATGAGCGACAACCCGCGGCCGGCCCTGTACGGAGCCGACTACACGGCGCGGCTCGCCCGGGCCTCCGACGCCCCGGCGGTGCTCACCCGGGTCGTCGGCAAGCACTGTGAGTCGGGCGACATCGTGGTCAACGACGACTACCTGCCGGGTGACGTGCACCGGGGTGACCTGCTCGCCGTCGCCGCCACCGGTGCGTACTGCTGGTCGCTCGCCAGCAACTACAACCACGTCGGACGCCCGCCGGTCGTCGCGGTCGCGGACGGCGCAGCCCGTATCCTCGTCCGTGGCGAGTCGATCGACGACCTGCTCGCCCGCGACACGGGGGTCGTCGCCGGCTCCGGCCGCTGACCCCGACCGACCGGGCTGACGCTCGACCCACAGGAATGCGCACCACATGATCGAATACCGCAACGTCCGCGTCGCGCTGCTCGGAGCCGGCTCCGTCGGTTCCCAGGTGGCGCGCCTGCTCCTCGAGCACGGCGACGAGCTGGCGTCACGGGCCGGTGCCGGCCTCGAGCTCGTCGGCATCGCGGTGCGGGACCTCGGAGCGCCGCGTGACGTGGACCTGCCGAAGGAGCTCTTCACGACCGACGCGCAGTCGCTGATCCTCGGCGCGGACATCGTCGTCGAGCTCATCGGCGGCATCGAGCCGGCGCGCACCCTGGTGCTGCAGGCGCTGCAGTCCGGCGCGGACGTCGTCACCGGCAACAAGGCGCTCCTCGCGACGCACGGTCCCGAGCTCTTCGCTGCCGCCGAGCAGGTCGGTGCACAGCTCTACTACGAGGCTGCCGTCGCCGGGGCGATCCCGATCATCCGGCCGCTGCACGACTCGCTCGCGGGTGACCGCATCGAGCGCATCATGGGCATCGTCAACGGCACGACGAACTTCATCCTCGACCTGATGGACCGCGAGGGCTCGACCTTCGAGGCTGCTCTCGCCACCGCGACCGAGCTCGGGTACGCCGAGGCCGACCCGACCGCCGACGTCGAGGGCTACGACGCCGCGCAGAAGGCCGCGATCCTGGCCTCCCTCGCGTTCCACACCTCGGTGCCGCTCGCCGCCGTGCACCGCGAGGGCATCACCGCCGTCACGATCGAGCAGGTCCGCGCCGCGCGCAAGGCCGGCTACGTCGTGAAGATCCTGGCCACCGCCGAGCGCCTGACGGACGAGTCCGGCGTCGAGGGCGTCAGCGCCCGTGTCTACCCGGCGCTCGTCCCGGAGTCGCACCCCCTCGCGAGCGTGCACGGCGCGAAGAACGCCGTGTTCGTCGAGGCCGAGGCCGCTGGCGACCTCATGTTCTACGGTGCCGGTGCCGGCGGTGTCGAGACCGCGTCCGCCGTGCTCGGCGACCTGGTGTCGGCGGCCCGCCGTCACGTCATCGGGGGCCCGGGCATCGCGGAGTCGACCCAGTCGGCACTGCCCGTCTTCCCGATCGGCACCGTCCGCACGCGTTACCAGATCACGCTGCACGTCGCCGACGCCCCGGGCGTGCTGTCGACCGTCGCCGGCGTCCTGGCGAAGCACGGCGTCAGCGTCGAGACCGTCGAGCAGACCGCCGCCACCGACCCGGGCGACGGCACTGCCGGCACCGCGAACCTCGTCATCGGCACGCACCTCGCCCGCGAGTCCGACCTGGCCGCCACGGTCGTCGCGCTCCGGAACGAGGACGTCGTCGTCGAGATCACCAGCGTCCTGCGGGTCGTCGGGGCCTGAGCCCCGCACCGTCCGCACCCGACTGCACAACACCGAACAAGGAGAGCCTGATGGCCCACCAGTGGCAGGGAGTCCTGCGCGAGTACGCCGACCGCCTCGACGTCACCGAGGCGACGCCCGTCGTCACCCTCGGCGAGGGCGGGACCCCGCTCATCCCGGCCCGTCGGCTGTCCGAGCGCACCGGCGCCGACGTGTACGTGAAGTTCGAGGGGATGAACCCGACCGGGTCCTTCAAGGACCGCGGCATGACGATGGCGATCTCGAAGGCCGTCGAGCACGGTGCGAAGGCCGTCATCTGCGCGTCGACCGGCAACACCAGCGCCTCGGCCGCCGCGTACGCCACGCACGCCGGCATCACCGCCGCGGTGCTCGTGCCCGAGGGCAAGATCGCGATGGGCAAGCTCAGCCAGGCCGTGGCGCACGACGCCCAGCTGCTGCAGGTGCAGGGCAACTTCGACGACTGCCTCGACATCGCCCGCGACCTTGCCGCCAACTACCCGGTGCACCTGGTCAACTCGGTCAACAACGACCGCATCGAGGGCCAGAAGACGGCCGCGTTCGAGGTCGTCGACGTGCTGGGCGACGCCCCGGACTTCCACTTCCTGCCGGTCGGCAACGCGGGTAACTACACGGCGTACTCCCGCGGCTACCGCGAGGACGTCGCCGCCGGCCGCTCGACGAGGATGCCGCGCATGTTCGGGTTCCAGGCCGCCGGCTCGGCGCCGATCGTCTCCGGCGAGGTAGTCCGTCACCCGGACACCATCGCCTCCGCCATCCGCATCGGCAACCCGGCGTCGTGGCAGTACGCGCTCGAGGCACGCGACGAGACCGACGGCTACTTCGGTGCGATCACCGACGAGGGGATCCTCGCCGCGCACCGCATCCTGTCCGCCGAGGTCGGCGTGTTCGTCGAGCCCGCGTCGGCGATCGGCGTCGCGGGGCTGCTCGAGCGCGCGGACGCCGGTGTCGTGCCGCAGGGTGCGAAGGTCGTCATCACGGTGACGGGCCACGGCCTGAAGGACCCGCAGTGGGCCCTCCGCACCGAGGACGGCGGCGAGGTCGCCCCGACGAGCGTCCCGGTCGACACGAAGTCGGTCGCCGAGGTGCTCGGACTGGTCGGCCCCGCGTGAGCGTCGACCGCTCGTCCGGACCGGGGGAGGGCGTGACCGCCCGCAGTGCTGTACCGGCCGGACGGGCGGTCCGTGTACGGGTCCCGGCGACCTCCGCGAACCTGGGCCCCGGGTTCGACTCGCTCGGTCTGGCGCTGTCGGTCTACGACGAGGTTGTCGTCCGCGTCCGTCCGGAGCCCGGTGCGACCGTGACCGTCGAGGGCGTCGGCGCCGGCGAGGTCGCCACCGACGAGTCGAACCTCGTGGTGCAGGCCGTCCGACGTGGCCTCGAGCACGCCGGTGTGGAGCAGCCCGGGCTCGAGCTGCACGCCGTGAACGCGATCGCGCACGGCCGTGGCATGGGCTCGTCGGCCGCGGCGATCGTCGCCGGGCTGATGGCGGCCCGCGGCCTGCTCCAGGGGGTCGTCGACCTCGACGCGTCGACGCTGCTCACCCTGGCGACCGAGATGGAGGGCCACCCCGACAACGTCGCACCGGCGCTGTTCGGCGGCCTGACGATCGCGTGGATGACGGCCGAGGGCCCTGCGGTCAAGCGACTGCTCGTGCACCGTGGTGTCTCGCCCGTGGTCTTCGTGCCGACGTCGACCCTGTCGACGAAGCTCGCGCGGTCCCTGCAGCCCGCGAGCGTGCCGCACGAGGACGCCGCGTTCAACGTGTCGCGCTCGGCGCTGCTCGTCGCGGCGCTCATCCAGAGCCCGGAGCTGCTGCTGGCCGCCACCGAGGACCGCCTGCACCAGTCGTACCGTGCGAGCGCCATGCCGGAGACCGACGCCCTCATCGGCTTGCTGCGACAGCACGGGCTCGCCGCGGTCGTGTCGGGTGCCGGCCCGAGCCTGCTCGTGCTCGGGAGCGACCCGTCGCAGCGTCTCACCGCGGCCGACCTGGTCGCTCGACACGCGCAGTCCGACTGGCGGGCGCTCATGCTGGCCGTCGACCTCGGTGGTGCTACAGTGGTGCCGCACTCGGCGCTCGAAGCCGATCCAGCGTAGGCGCGAGGACTGATCCGCACCGGATCCATCCGCGCTGGCGCAGGGTCCGGTGCGCGGGGGCACTCTCTTTCAGATCACCGAATCCCGGTCCGTCGTCTGAACGGCGGTCGAAGCGCACCCTTGCGCCGGGACGGTGGAAACTCTCCGCGTTCTGCGGTTCGAAAGGAAACACCGACCTTGACGAACGTCAACGACTCCACCCAGGTGGAGATCCCCAGCGACCTGCGCGCACTCCGCCTGCCGGAGCTCCAGCGCATCGCCTCCTCCCTCGGCATCACCGGGCTCTCGAAGCTCCGCAAGGGCGACCTCATCGCGTCGATCGAGGACAAGCGTCCCGCCGTCGACACCGACGAGCCCGCGGCGGAGCAGGGCGCGTCGGCGGAGCAGCCGACGTTGGCCGCCCCGACGACCTCGCCGGCCGCCGACGAGGCGTCCGAGCAGTCCCCTGCCGAGCCGGCGGCCGCCGAGCAGCCGGCTGCCGCGCAGGCCGACGGCCAGCAGACCGACGGCCAGCAGGTCGACGGCGAGCAGCCGAGTGCCGGACAGCGCGGTCGTCGGTCGCGCCGTGCCTCCTCGAGCGGCACCGTGAACGCCGGTCCGACCTCGGCCGCCGAGCACACGAACCACGGGCACACCGGCACCGAGGACCTGCTCGCGGGGCTCGACCAGGTGCGTGCGGAGAAGGACGCCGAGGAGGCCGCACAGGCCGGTCGCCGTCGCGGTCGTCGCGGTGGCCAGGACACGGCACAGCAGGCCCAGCAGGACGAGCCGCAGCAGGACGCCGGCCAGGAGGCGCGCGGTGCCTCGACGGAGCAGCCCACGTCCGCCCCGGAGCAGGACGACCAGGCGGACCAGCAGGGCGAGAGCGGTTCGCGCCGTGGTCGTCGCAGCCGGGGTCGCGGTCGTGGCCGCGGGCAGAACGCCGAGGGCGCCGAGCAGCAGAGCGGCGACCAGCAGGGCGGCCAGCAGAACGGTCAGCAGCAGAAGCAGGGTGGCAAGCAGGACGAGCAGAAGTCCGGCGACGCGAAGCAGGACGACCGTCAGCAGAAGCAGAACGGCCAGCAGCAGAACGGCCAGCAGAAGCAGAACGGCCAGCAGCAGCACGCCGACGAGGCCGAGACCGGCCGCGGGCGCCGCCAGCGCGACCGCAAGCGCGGCCGCGGTGGTCAGAACGACGAGTTCGAGCCGGAGATCACCGAGGACGACGTCCTCATCCCGATCGCGGGCATCCTCGACGTCCTCGACAACTACGCGTTCGTCCGCACGACCGGGTACCTGCCGGGTCCGAGCGACGTGTACGTGTCGCTCGGCCAGGTGAAGAAGTACCACCTGCGCAAGGGCGACGCGGTGGTCGGCGCGATCAAGCAGCCGCGGGACAACGAGCAGCAGAGCCGCCAGAAGTACAACGCGCTCGTCAAGGTCGACACCGTCAACGGGCAGACCGCGGACGAGGCAGCGGCACGCGTCGACTTCCAGGACCTCACGCCGCTGTACCCGAACGAGCGCCTCCGTCTCGAGACCGAGCCGCAGAAGCTCTCGACGCGCATCATCGACCTCGTCGCACCGATCGGCAAGGGTCAGCGCGGTCTCATCGTCTCGCCGCCGAAGGCCGGCAAGACCGTCGTCCTGCAGGCCATCGCGAACGCGATCGCGAAGAACAACCCCGAGGCGCACCTCATGGTCGTCCTCGTGGACGAGCGGCCCGAAGAGGTCACCGACATGCAGCGCTCGGTGAAGGGCGAGGTCATCGCCTCGACCTTCGACCGTCCCGCCGAGGACCACACCACAGTCGCCGAGCTCGCCATCGAGCGCGCGAAGCGCCTGGTCGAGCTCGGCCACGACGTCGTCGTGCTGCTCGACTCGATCACCCGTCTCGGCCGCGCCTACAACCTCGCGACGCCGGCCTCCGGCCGCGTGCTCTCCGGCGGCGTCGACTCGGCCGCGCTCTACCCGCCGAAGCGCTTCTTCGGCGCCGCGCGCAACATCGAGGACGGCGGCTCGCTGACCATCCTGGCGACCGCGCTGGTCGAGACCGGTTCGAAGATGGACGAGGTGATCTTCGAGGAGTTCAAGGGCACCGGCAACATGGAGCTCCGCCTCAACCGGCACCTCGCCGACAAGCGGATCTTCCCGGCCGTGGACATCAACGCCTCGGGCACTCGTCGCGAGGAGCAGCTGCTCTCCGCCGACGAGGTCAAGATCACGTGGCGCCTCCGCCGTGCGCTCGCGGGCCTCGACCCGCAGCAGGCGCTCGACGTCGTCCTCCGGAACCTCAAGGAGACGCAGTCGAACGTCGAGTTCCTGGTCCAGGTGCAGAAGTCGGTCCCGACGACCGGCGGCCACCACAACGGTCACCAGGAGTAGGGCGTGTTCGAGTCGGTGTCGGGGCTGCTGGCGGAACACGAGGACCTGACGCAGCAGCTGTCGGACCCCGCGCTCCACGCCGATGCGGCCCGGGCCAAGAAGGTGAACCGGCGGTACGCCGAGCTCAGCCAGATCAAGGCCGCGTACGAGGCCTGGCAGGCGGCGGGGGACGACCTCGCCGCCGCCCAGGAGCTCGCCCGCGAGGACGAGGCCTTCGCGGACGAGGTCCCCGTGCTCGAGGAACAGCTGTCGGAGCGCCAGGAGCGTCTCCGCCGACTGCTCATCCCGCGCGACCCGGACGACGGCCGTGACGTCATCATGGAGATCAAGGGCGGCGAGGGCGGCGAGGAATCGGCGTTGTTCGCGGCCGACCTCCTGCGCATGTACTCGCACTACGCCGAGTCGAAGGGTTGGAAGGTCGAGCTCCTCGAGCGCACCGAGTCCGACCTGGGCGGCTACAAGGACGTCCAGGTGGCCATCAAGTCGAACGCGACCGACCCGTCGCAGGGCGTCTGGGCGCACCTCAAGTACGAGGGCGGCGTGCACCGCGTGCAGCGTGTGCCGGCGACCGAGTCGCAGGGCCGCATCCACACGTCGACCACGGGCGTGCTCGTCTTCCCGGAGGTCGACGAGCCCGAAGAGGTGCAGATCAACCAGAACGACCTGAAGATCGACGTGTACCGGTCGTCCGGTCCCGGCGGTCAGTCGGTCAACACGACGGACTCCGCGGTCCGCATCACCCACCTGCCCACGGGCATCACGGTGGCCATGCAGAACGAGAAGTCCCAGCTGCAGAACCGCGAGGCGGCGATGCGCGTCCTGCGTGCCCGCATCCTCGCGAAGCAGCAGGAGGAGCTCGACGCCATCGCGTCGGACGCGCGCAAGTCGCAGATCCGCGGCATGGACCGGTCGGAGCGCATCCGTACGTACAACTTCCCGGAGAACCGCATCGCGGACCACCGCACCGGGTACAAGGCGTACGACCTGGACCGCGTGATGAACGGCGCCCTCGAGCCCGTCATCCAGTCCGCGATCTCGGCGGACGAAGAGGCCCGACTGGCCGCCATCGGCGACCAGGACGCCTGATCACCGGCCCGGAGGCACGGATCACGTCCGACACGCACGGCACCTTCGCCGCGGACCGGCTCCTCAGGGAGGCGGCCGCGGCGCTCGGTGCTGTCGGCGTGCCGACGCCGCAGGTGGACGCGGAACTCCTGCTCGCCTGGGCCACGGACACCTCCCGGGGTGCCGTCCAGGCCCGGGCACTCACCGGCGGCGCGATCGCCGGCGCGCACGTGGAGCGCTTCCGGCAGGCCGTGGCGCGTCGAACGACGCGCGAGCCGCTGCAGCACATCACGGGAGAGGCGCACTTCCGGGCGCTGACCCTGTCGGTCGGTCCGGGCGTCTTCGTGCCGCGGCCCGAGACCGAGGGCGTCGTGCAGTTCGGCATCGACGCGCTCCGCGCCACCGCGGTCCCGACGCCCGTGGCGGTCGACCTCGGCTCCGGCAGCGGTGCCATCGCCATCGCGATGGACACCGAGGTGCCGAACGCCGTGGTGTACGCCGTCGAGCGGTCGCCCGAGGCGCTGCCGTGGACGC
Source organism: Curtobacterium sp. MCSS17_007 (assembly GCF_003234175.2). Classification (NCBI taxonomy): domain Bacteria; kingdom Bacillati; phylum Actinomycetota; class Actinomycetes; order Micrococcales; family Microbacteriaceae; genus Curtobacterium; species Curtobacterium sp. MCSS17_007. Next base: position 1,845,141 of record NZ_CP126257.1, on the reverse strand, counting down.
GACGCAACGTCGAAGCGCACGGCGGCACCGTGCGGCTCGTCGAGGGCGACCTCGCCGACGCCCTGCCGGAACTCGACGGTACGGTGTCCGTCGTCGTGTCGAATCCCCCGTACGTGCCCGACGACATGGTGCCGGTCGACCCCGAGGTCCGTGACCACGACCCCGCGCTCGCGCTGTACGGGGGAGCGGACGGCCTCGACGCCGTGCGCGCCCTGACCGGGACGGCCTGGCGGCTGCTCGTCCCCGGCGGCCTGCTCGTCATCGAGCACGCGGAGCAGCAGGGCGCGGGCGTGCGCGAGGTGCTCGCACGGCGGGGGTTCCGGTCCCCGGAGACGCACGTCGACCTGACGGGGCGCGACCGCACGACCACCGCGACCCGCTAGGCGGAACCGGGCAGGGCCTCCTGGCCGTCCTCCGGTCAGGCGACGGCCGTCGCTGCGGCCTGCTGTGCCGTGACGAAGGCGCGGACCGCCGCACGCAGGTCGGTGTGCTCCTCGACGAGCACCGCGTGGATGCCGACGCCGCGGGCCGCCTCGACGTTGACCGGCATGTCGTCGGCGAAGAACGTGCGCTCGGCGGGGAAGCCGTGGTGGGCGAGTGCGCGCTCGAACACCTCGGGCTCGGGCTTCCGGGCGCCGAAGTTGCTCGTCGTGTCCAGGTGCTCGCCGAACAGCGGGGGCAGCGACGGCGCCCAGCGGTGGATCCACCGTCCGGCGAGCGGCCCGTTGTTCGTGAGCAGACCGACGCGGCCGTGCTCGGCCGCGATCCGGACCGCCTCGATGCGCTCGGGCAGTTCGGTCATCGCCGCACCGCGGATGCGGGCCCAGTCGTCCTCCGGCACGTCGCACTCCACGGCCGCGGTGAACGCAGCGAGGTAGGCGTCACCGTCCGCGAAGTGCCCGGCCTCGGCCCGGGCCTCGTCGCCGCAGTCCCACCAGCGTCGACGGAGCTCGTCGAAGGTGTGCCCGGTGTACTCCGCGAGGGCCGCCATCCGGACGCGCCAGTCGTACCGGACGAGCACCTCGTCCATGTCGAAGAGGAACAGGAGTCGGGGCGCGGGCGTCTCGTTCACGATGTGACCATTGTGGCGCACTATCATCGTCGAGTCATGGCCTCCCGATACGACTGCACCGACCCCGACGGGCTCCTGACCGGGATGCGGCTCGCACGTGCCGCGCTCGGACGGGGCGAACTCGTCGTCGTCCCCACCGACACCGTGTACGGCGTCGCGGCGGACGCCTTCAGCGCGAGCGCCGTCCAGCGCCTGCTCGACGCGAAGGGCCGCACGCGGCAGTCGCCGCCCCCCGTCCTGATCCCCGGACCGCCGACGCTCGAGGCGCTCGCGACCGAGATCCCGCAGCAGGTCCGCGACCTCGTCGACGAGTTCTGGCCGGGCGGGCTCACCGTGATCCTCCGTGCGCAGCCGTCGCTCGACTGGGACCTGGGGGAGACCCGGGGGACCGTCGCCCTGCGCATGCCCGACTCGCGGATCGCGCTCGAACTCCTGCAGGAGGTCGGACCGCTGGCGGTGTCGTCCGCGAACTCGACCGGAGACCCCGCCGCGATGGACGTCGACCGGGCCGAGTCGATGCTCGGCGACAGCGTGTCGGTGTACCTCGACGGTGGCCCGCTCGCGCTGCACGACGGGTTCGCGGCCTCGACGGGCTCCACGATCGTCGACGCCACGGGGCTGTCCACGGGCGGGAAGCTCACGATCGTCCGGCACGGGGTGATCGCCGACGAGGACATCGTCCGGGTCGTCGGAGCCGACCTCGTCACGTGAAGTACTACCTGCTCGCGGGGGCCATCGCGGCCGTCGTGAGCTTCGTGTGCAGCTGGGCCGTGTGGAAGCTCGGACTGCGGTACGGCTGGTACCCGAAGGTCCGTGAGCGCGACGTGCACCGGACGCCCACCCCGCGGCTCGGCGGCATCGCCATGTACCTCGGCGTGATCGTGTCGCTGCTCGCGGCGTGGTTCCTGTTCCCGTCCATCGCGGGGACCGACTACTTCCGGTTGGTGTTCTCGGAGCCGGGGCGCGTGATCGCGGTGCTCGCGGGCGCGACCATCATCGTGGTGCTCGGGGTCGTCGACGACATCTGGGACCTCGACTGGATGACGAAGCTCGCGGGGCAGATCATCGCTGCCGGCATCCTCGCGTGGCAGGGCGTGGCGATCGTGTCACTGCCGATCGGCAACACGCTCGGTGTCGGCTCGTCCTACATGAGCCTGATCTTCACCGTGCTCGCAGTGGTGCTCGTGATGAACGCCGTGAACTTCATCGACGGTCTCGACGGGCTGGTCGCCGGCGTCGCGATCATCGCCGGGGGCGTCTTCTTCCTGTACACCTTCTTCATCAACCGCGTGGTCGTGCAGACGGAGTTCTTCTTCAACCTGCCGTCGCTGCTGACAGCGGTGCTCGTGGGCGCCTGCTGCGGGTTCCTCGTCCTCAACTGGCACCCGGCGAAGCTCTTCATGGGCGACGCGGGGGCGCTGCTCGTGGGGTTCCTGATGGCCACGAGCGCGGTCTCGGTGACGGGCAACATCGACCCCGCGGTGATCCAGACCCGTCAGGCCCTGCTGCCGGCGTTCATCCCGATCCTGCTGCCGTTCGCGATCCTGATCGTGCCGATCCTCGACTTCGGCCTCGCCGTGACCCGCCGCCTGAGCGCGGGCAAGTCGCCGTTCTCGGCCGACCGGAAGCACCTGCACCACCGCCTGCTCGACATGGGCCACTCGCACTTCCACGCGGTGCTCATCTTCTACGCGTGGACGGCGACGGTCGCCTTCGGCTGCCTGCTGTTCCTGTTCGTGGAGTGGTACTGGGTCGTGACGTTCGTCGCCGTGGGCTTCACCGTGTGCGCGGTCGCGACCTTCGCCCCGCTCGGCCGCAAGCGCGCGGAGTTCGTCGCGCAGGCCGCCACCCGCTCGAACAGCGTGGTCGACGCCAGCCTCGACCCGCTCGACCGTGCCGCCAACGACCGCTCGATCCCTGGAGACCCCTCGTGACCGCACCGAACGCCCTCGACCACGTCCGGCCGGTCTTCCGCCGGATCCTCCTCTGGGCAGCCGTGCTCGCCGTCGCCCTCGCCGTCGTCGGCGGAGTCGTCGGACTCGTCGTCGCGGGTACCCCCGGCCTCGTGGGCGGGCTGCTGGGGGCGGTGCTCAGCGTGGTGTTCCTCGGACTCACGGCCGTCTTCGTGCTGGTGGCCCTCCGGGTGTCGAAGGGCCAGATGATCTCGGGCGCCTTCTTCGGCATCGTGATGGGCACCTGGATCCTCAAGTTCGTGCTGTTCCTGGTCGTCCTCGTCGCGCTGCGTGACCGCACCTGGGTGGACTTCCCGGTGCTCGCCGTGGTGATCATCGCGGGCGTCGTCGGATCGCTCGTGATCGACGTCGTCGCCGTCGCCAAGGCCCGCATCCCGATCGGGGTGAGCCTGCCCGGCGACGTCGCGCGCGCCGGCCGTGACGCCGCTGCCGAAGGGTCGCGATCCGCGTCGGGCGGCTCCGCCGACGCTGGGAGCGACACCCCCCGCCCCTGAGAGCCCGAGAAGCCTCTCGCACCTGATAGGCTTCTCGAAGTCCGCGTCCGGAGCCTCGCTCGGAGCGGACGAGCCTCCACAAAGTCCACCATCGCGTGCCGTGTGTGCGCGCGCCGACACAGGAGACAGCGCTGCTATCCCACGCTCTTCCCCTGTCCCTCACCGCCGCGGCCAACACCGTGGCGGCGGGGAGCAGCAAGGCCGCCGAATTCCATGGTCCGTCGATCAACGAGTTCTTCCCGGACCCGATCTTCTTCGCCGGGACCCCGATCGAGATGGACCGCATCGTCCTCATCCGCTTGTTCGCGGTGGCCGTGCTGCTCGTCTTCGCGTTCGTCGGGACGCGCGCGCTGAAGCTGGTCCCGAACCGCGGACAGGCTTTCATCGAGTACGCGTTCGACGTCGTCCGTCGCAACACCTTCGACAACCTCGGTGAGAAGGACGGCAAGCGCTTCCTGCCGCTCCTCGCCACCATCTTCTTCGGTGTGCTCTTCATGAACCTGACGGGTCTCATCCCGTTCATGAACATCGCCGGTACCAGCCGCATCGCGATGCCGATGATCCTCGCGATCGTCGCCTACGTCGCCTTCATCTACGCGGGTCTGCGCAAGCACCCGGGCACGTTCCTCCGGAACGCGCTCTTCCCGCCCGGTGTGCCGTGGTACCTCTACATCATCGTGACGCCGATCGAGCTCGTCTCGACCTTCGTGCTCCGTCCGGTGACGTTGACGCTGCGACTCCTCATGAACATGGTCGTGGGTCACCTCCTCCTGGTGCTCTTCTTCTCGGCCACCTGGTTCTTCTTCTTCGACGCCGAGAGCCTCTTCAAGCTCTTCGGTGTCGGGACCCTGGCGTTCGGCATCGCGTTCAGCTTCTTCGAGATCCTCGTCGCGCTGCTGCAGGCGTACGTCTTCATGCTGCTGACCGCTGTGTACATCCAGCTCGCGCTGGCTGACGAGCACTGACCTACTGACCCCCATACGGCACGACATCCGTCGGGCCGCACTCGAAAGGAAAACACGTGGACGCAACGACCGTTCTCGCGGAGATCAACGGCAACATCGCAACGGTTGGCTACGGCCTCGCCGCGATCGGTCCGGCCATCGGCGTGGGCATCGTCGTCGGCAAGACGATCGAGTCCGTCGCTCGCCAGCCGGAGCTCCAGGGCCGTCTGACGACCCTCATGTACATCGGTATCGCCTTCACGGAGGCCCTGGCCTTCATCGGTATCGCGACGTACTTCATCTTCACCAACTAAGGCTTCTCGATGCAGACTGCACTCATCATCGCGGCGGAGGAGACCCACAATCCGCTGATCCCACCGGTGTACGACATCGTGTGGTCCGCGGTGGCCTTCGTCATCATCTTCCTCGTGATGTGGCGCGTCGTGACGCCGCGCATCACGAAGATGCTCGATGAGCGCACCGAGGCCATCGAGGGTGGCATCAAGAAGGCGGAGGCCGCTCAGGAGCAGGCCGCCGCTGCACTCGACGAGTACAACAAGCAGCTCGCGGACGCGCGTGCCGAGGCCTCGCGCATCCGTGAGCAGGCCCGTGCCGACGCCACCGCGATCGGCAACGAGGTCCGCGAGCAGGCGCAGGCCGATGCAGCACGCATCACCGCCAACGCCCAGGCGCAGATCGAGGCCGAGCGGCAGAGCGCGCTCCAGTCGCTGCGGAGCGAGGTGGGCACCCTCGCCCTCGACCTCGCCTCCGGTGTGATCGGGGAGTCCCTGAAGGACGACGCGAAGTCGGCTGCGGTCGTCGACCGCTTCCTCGCCGATCTCGAGGCGTCGCAGGGCCAGACGGCCGGGGAGCGCTGAGCATGCGCAGCGCCACCAGGGAAGCGCTCGCGTCGACGCGGGCGGTGCTCGCCGACCTCGGCGACGCCGTCCAGCTCGGCACGGGTGTCGAGATCCTCGCCGCAGGGCGTGCGATCGCCGGGGCGCCCCAGCTGCTCGGTCTGCTGGCCGACCCGACCGCGGACGTCGTCGGCAAGAAGGCGGTCATCGACCGTGTCTTCGGCGGTCAATCGGACGCCACGCGTGCCGTCCTGACCGCGGTGGCCGGCTCGCGCTGGTCCTCGCAGCAAGACCTGCTCGCCGGCATCGAGGACGCGGGCATCCGCGCCGTCGCCCGGACCGCATCGGCGGAGACGTCGATCGAGGCCGAGCTGTTCACCTTCGAGACCGCGGTCCGTTCGGACGCGGCGCTCGAGCTGGCGCTCGGCACCAAGCTCGGCAGCCCGGCGGAGAAGGGGGCGCTCGTGCAGCGCCTCGTCGGCTCCAAGGTCTCGCCGCAGACCACCGCGATCCTGGAGCACCTCGTGCAGCAGCCCCGTGGCCGCCGCATCGGTGAGATCGTCCGTGACGCCTCGCGCATCGTGGCCGACCAGGCCGGCAAGGTCGTCGCGACGGTCATCACCGCGACGCCGCTCTCCGACGGCCAGGCGGCACGCGTCGCCCGTGGCATCGCCGAGCGGTACGGCAAGGACGTCAGCGTCAACCAGGTCGTCGACCCCACGGTCGTCGGCGGTGTGCGCGTGCAGGTCGGTGGCGACGTCATCGACGGCACGGTGTCCACGCGCCTGTCGGAGCTCCGGCTCCAGCTGGCCGGCTGAGCGTACCGTCGAAGCCGACTCCTCCAAGTCCACAACGGGAACTGTCCCTCACCGGGCAGCATCACCCTCTCGGAGCCGAAGGGCCCCGGAAACCAACAAGGAAAATCCCATGGCAGACATCACCATCAGCCCCGATGAGATCCGTGATGCCCTGAAGGACTTCGTCTCGAACTACGAGCCGACGAAGGCCTCCACGGCCGAGGTCGGGCACGTCACCGACGCCGGTGACGGCATCGCACACGTCGAGGGCCTCCCCGGCGTCATGGCGAACGAGCTCATCCGCTTCGAGGACGGGACCCTCGGTCTCGCGCAGAACCTCGACGAGGACGAGATCGGCGCGATCGTGCTCGGCGAGTTCGGCGGCATCGAAGAGGGCCAGGAGGTCACCCGCACCGGAGAGGTCCTGTCGGCCCCCGTCGGCGACGGCTTCCTCGGTCGCGTGGTCGACCCGCTCGGCAACCCGATCGACGGTCTCGGCGAGATCCAGGCCGAGGGCCGCCGCGCCCTCGAGCTCCAGGCACCGGGCGTCATGTCCCGCAAGTCGGTCCACGAACCGCTCCAGACCGGCATCAAGGCGATCGACGCGATGATCCCGGTCGGCCGCGGCCAGCGTCAGCTGATCATCGGCGACCGCCAGACCGGCAAGACGGCCATCGCGATCGACACGATCATCAACCAGAAGGCCAACTGGGAGTCGGGCGACGAGGACAAGCAGGTCCGCTGCATCTACGTCGCGATCGGCCAGAAGGGTTCCACGATCGCCTCCGTCAAGGGTGCGCTCGAGGACGCCGGCGCGATGGAGTACACCACCATCGTCGCCGCCCCGGCCTCCGACCCGGCTGGCTTCAAGTACCTCGCCCCCTACACCGGTTCGGCCATCGGCCAGCACTGGATGTACGGCGGCAAGCACGTCCTGATCATCTTCGACGACCTGTCGAAGCAGGCCGAGGCCTACCGTGCGGTGTCGCTCCTCCTGCGTCGTCCGCCGGGCCGCGAGGCCTACCCGGGTGACGTCTTCTACCTGCACTCCCGCCTGCTGGAGCGTTGCGCGAAGCTGTCCGACGACCTCGGCGCCGGTTCGATGACGGGTCTTCCGATCATCGAGACCAAGGCGAACGACGTCTCGGCCTACATCCCGACCAACGTGATCTCCATCACCGACGGCCAGATCTTCCTGCAGTCGGACCTGTTCAACGCGAACCAGCGTCCGGCCGTCGACGTGGGCATCTCCGTGTCCCGCGTGGGTGGTGACGCTCAGGTGAAGTCGATCAAGAAGGTCTCCGGCACGCTCAAGCTCGAGCTCGCGCAGTACCGCTCGCTCGAGGCGTTCGCGATGTTCGCGTCCGACCTCGACCAGGCGTCGCGTCGCCAGCTCGACCGTGGTGCCCGCCTGACCGAGCTCCTCAAGCAGCCGCAGTACTCGCCGTACCCGGTCGAGGAGCAGGTCGTCTCGATCTGGGCCGGCACGAACGGCAAGCTCGACGAGGTGCCCGTCTCCGACGTGCTCCGCTTCGAGGCCGAGCTGCTCGAGCACCTGCGTCGCAACTCCGACGTCCTGACCACCCTCCGCGAGACCAACCAGCTCAGCGACGACACCGTCGCCGCGATGGACCGCGAGATCGACGCCTTCAAGAAGGGCTTCCAGACGAGCGACGGCAAGACGCTCGGCTCGGAGCAGTTCGACGCGGCGGACGCCGAGGACGTCGACCAGGAGCAGATCGTCAAGGGTCGTCGCTAGATGGCAGCCCAGGTCCGGGTCTACCGACAGCGCATCAAGTCGGCGAAGACCACGAAGAAGGTCACCCGCGCGATGGAGCTGATCTCGGCGTCGCGGATCCAGAAGGCGCAGGCCCGCATGGCCGCGTCCGGCCCGTACTCGCGGGCCGTGACGCGGGCCGTGTCGGCCGTGGCCACGTTCTCGAACGTCGACCACGTGCTGACCACGGAGCCGGAGACGTCGACCCGTGCGGCGGTCGTCCTGTTCACGTCCGACCGCGGTCTCAACGGTGCGTTCAGCACCAACGTCCTCAAGCAGGGCGAGGAGCTCGCCTCGCTGCTCCGCAGTGAGGGCAAGGACGTCGTCTTCTACCTCGTCGGCCGCAAGTCGGTCGGGTACTTCGCGTTCCGCGAGCGTCCGTCCGAGCGGCAGTGGATCGGTGGGACCGACCAGCCGGAGTTCTCGACGGCCAAGGAGATCGGCGACGCGGTCGTGTCGAAGTTCCTCCAGGACACGGCGGAGGGCGGCGTGGACGAGATCCACATCGTCTTCAACCGGTTCATCAGCCTGGCGACGCAGGAGCCGCAGGTCGTGCGCCTGCTCCCGCTCGAGGTCGTCGAGGGTGTGGAGGAGCCGTCGGACGGCGAGCCCCTGCCGCTCTACGAGTTCGAGCCCGACGCCGACGCCGTCCTCGACGCGCTGCTCCCGGTGTACATCGAGAGCCGCATCTTCAACGCCATGCTGCAGTCGGCCGCTTCCGAGCACGCCGCCCGTCAGAAGGCCATGAAGTCTGCGAGCGACAACGCCGACTCGCTCATCAACGAGTTCACCCGGCTCGCGAACAACGCGCGTCAGGCCGAGATCACCCAGCAGATCTCCGAGATCGTCGGCGGCGCCGACGCCCTCTCGTCGAAGAAGAAGTAGTCCGCGAACGTTCGCGGACAGATACCACCCCTCAGGAAGGCACACGCCATGACCGACACCGCCACCACCGCGGTCGAGACGTCGTCGGCGCCCGGTGTCGGACGGATCGCCCGTGTCACGGGTCCCGTCGTCGACATCGAGTTCCCGCACGACGCCATCCCCGACATCTACAACCTCCTGCACACGACGGTCTCCATCGGTGACCAGTCGCAGGAGATCGGCCTCGAGGTCGCGCAGCACCTGGGCGACGACCTGGTCCGCGCCATCTCGCTGAAGCCGACCGACGGTCTCGTCCGCGGTCAGGAGGTCCGTGACTCGGGCGCCCCGATCTCGGTCCCCGTCGGCGACGTCACCAAGGGCAAGGTCTTCGACGTGCTCGGCAACGTGCTGAACACCGACGAGAAGCTCGAGATCACCGAGCGCTGGCCGATCCACCGCAAGGCCCCGGCCTTCGACCAGCTCGAGTCGAAGACCACCATGTTCGAGACCGGCATCAAGTCGATCGACCTCCTCACGCCGTACGTGCAGGGTGGCAAGATCGGCCTCTTCGGTGGTGCGGGCGTCGGCAAGACCGTCCTCATCCAGGAGATGATCCAGCGCGTCGCGCAGGACCACGGTGGTGTCTCGGTGTTCGCCGGTGTCGGCGAGCGCACCCGTGAGGGCAACGACCTCATCGGTGAGATGGAAGAGGCGGGTGTCTTCGACAAGACCGCCCTCGTGTTCGGCCAGATGGACGAGCCGCCGGGAACGCGTCTGCGCGTGGCCCTGTCGGCGCTGACGATGGCGGAGTACTTCCGCGACGTCCAGAAGCAGGACGTGCTCCTCTTCATCGACAACATCTTCCGCTTCACGCAGGCCGGTTCCGAGGTCTCGACGCTGCTCGGCCGCATGCCCTCCGCGGTGGGCTACCAGCCGAACCTCGCCGACGAGATGGGTGTGCTGCAGGAGCGCATCACCTCGACGCGTGGCCACTCGATCACCTCGCTGCAGGCGATCTACGTGCCGGCTGACGACTACACCGACCCGGCCCCGGCGACCACGTTCGCGCACCTCGACGCCACGACCGAGCTCTCGCGCGAGATCGCGTCGCAGGGTCTGTACCCGGCCATCGACCCGCTGACCTCCACGTCGCGGATCATGGACCCCCGGTACCTGGGTGCCGACCACTACGAGACCGCGACGCGCGTCAAGCAGATCCTGCAGAAGAACAAGGAGCTGCAGGAGATCATCGCGATCCTCGGTGTCGACGAGCTCTCCGAGGAGGACAAGATCACGGTCGAGCGCGCTCGTCGTATCCAGCAGTTCCTCTCGCAGAACACGTACATGGCCAAGAAGTTCACGGGTGTCGAGGGTTCGACGGTCCCGCTCAAGGACACGATCGAGTCCTTCCGCGCGATCGCCGACGGCGAGTTCGACCACGTGGCCACGCAGGCCTTCTTCAACGTCGGTGGCATCAACGACGTCGAAGAGAAGTGGGCGCAGATCCAGAAGGAGAACCGCTGACATGGCGGCACTCACCGTGAGCGTCGTCTCGGCGGACCGCGAGGTCTGGACGGGCGACGCCACCATGGTCGTCGCACGGACGACGGAGGGCCAGATCGGCATCCTCGCGGGGCACGAGCCGCTGCTCGCCACCCTCGCGCAGGGGCAGGTCCGCATCACCCGGGCCGACGGCTCGACGGTGACCGCGGACGCCGAGGACGGCTTCCTGTCGGTCGAGCACGACACGGTCACGATCGTGGCGCGGCAGGCCGCGCTGGCGTCCTGACCGGACTGACCGTCCTCCTCCCGCCCTCGGAGACGAAGCGGGAGGGCGGGGACCGGACCCGGACCCTCGACCTGGGTGCGCTGTCCTTCCCGGAACTGGCCGACGAGCGGGCCGCGGTGATCACCGCGGCCCGCTCCGTCAGTTCCGAGGAGTCCTCCGCGCGGACGGCGCTGAAGCTCGGCCCGAAGTCGATCGGGGAGCGCCTCCGGAACCTCGAGTTGGAGACGTCGCCGACGATGCCGGCCATCGAGCGGTACACCGGGGTGCTGTACGACCCGCTCCGTGTCGAGGGAGCGGACGAGGCGACCCGTCGCTGGTGGTCTGCACACGTCGTGGTCCAGTCCGCGATGTTCGGACCCATCGGTGCCGGTGACCGCATCCCGGCCTACCGCCTGTCGCACGACTCGCGTCTCGGGGGGCTCCGGCTCGCGAAGCACTGGCCGTCGGCGGCGTCCGGCGCGCTCGGAGCGCGGTCGGACGGTCTCGTCCTCGACCTGCGGTCCGAGGGGTACCGTGCCCTCGGCCCCGTGCCCGACGCGGTGGCACTCCGGGTCGTCAGCATCGACGACGGCGGGCGGCGCAGGGCGCTCAACCACTGGAACAAGACGGCGAAGGGGCGCCTCGTCGCGCTGCTCGGCCGGACCTCGGCCGACATCGCCGACATGGACGAGCTCGTCGCGTGGGCCCGGTCGCACGACGTGATCGTCGAGCGGACCGCGGACGGCTGGGACCTGGTCGCGGAGAGCGTTGAGGCCGTGCGGGATTGATCCTGCACAGGAGGGTCCTCGCCGTCCATCCTGCACAGGGTGGCGGCGCTCTGCGATCCGTCGGGCTGCCTGTCCGTCACGATCTCGGGCATGACCTCTGCGAGACACGATCAGTCGAGACCGGACCAGACCACACAGGACCAGCCGAGCCCGGACCAGAGGAGCCGGGCACGCCCGTCCACCCCGGGGCGGTACCCCCGCGAGATCGCGGCAGCCGTCACCCTCCGGGCCGCGTGTGGGGTCCTCGTCGCATCGTCGTCGGCCGGGGAGCCCGCCGACCGCGTCGACCGCCGGAGCGCCGTCGTCGTGGTGACGGCGTGCGGCGCCCTCGCGACCCGGTTCGCGTTGATCGGTTTCCTGGCCGACCCCCGCGGTCCGGACCCGCGGGGTGTGGTGCCGTTCGACCCGTTCCGCGACCCGACCCCGCCCGCGCTCGGCGGTTCCGGACCGGCGCCGGACCGGGTCCGGTTGCGTGTTGCCGGAGACCGGTGCGCGGCGGCCTGGCGCTCGTGGCGGGCGGACGGCGCACCTCCGGGTGACGTCGCGATCGGAGCGGCGGGTGCACTCGCCCTCGGATCGTGGTGCGCGTGGGCGGTCGGCTCGTCTGCGCGGGCAGAGGTGCGTGCACGGCACGCGCTCGACGCCCGGTCCGACGACCCCCTCGCCTGGCTGGTGCTCCGAGCCGTGCGGTCCGGCTACGCGCCGGCGTGGTGGGGGAGCCACACGGGGCGGACCGGATCGTCTACGGTGGGATGACCATGGAGGCAGAGCCGGTGCGCGAGGACGATGTCGACGACACGGTGGTGCGTCCGCGCCCGGTGCCGCACAGGGACGACGACCGGTCCGCACCCGGTCCCGACGACACCGTCGTCCGTCCACGCACCTCCGTGTCGGTGGACGGCGATCCGTTCGGCGACACCGTCATCCGTCCGCGCGCCCGCACGGCGCCGACGCTCGACACGGTGGCGGCCGACGCTTCCGGCGACACCGTCGTGCGCGGGGCCAGCGTCGGACCCGTCCCCGCGGCACCCGCGCCGACGGTCGGGACCGCGCGCGCCCGCGTGCCGTCGATCCGGCTCGGCGGACGCGTCCTCCGCCTGGACCGCCCGGTCGTCGTGGGCCGGAGACCCGCGTCGCCCCGGGTGGTCACGGGTGCGGAGCCGCTGCTGATCGCGGTCTCCTCGCCGAACGGCGAGGTCTCGTCGTCACACCTGCTCGTGCACGCGGAGGGTGAGGCCGCGGTCGTCGACGACCTCCGGTCGACCAACGGCACGGTCGTCCGCCCACCCGGAGCCGCACCGTTCCGGATGGCGTCGGGTGCGTCGGTGGTCGTCCTGACGGGTACGGTTGTCGAGATCGGTGACGGCAACGTCATCGAGTTCCTGTCGCCGCACCTCCGGGTCGGACCGGACGACGTCCTCCCACCGTTCCCCTCGGTCCCCTGACGGACCGACCGACCGGCACGCCCCCCCGACCTCCAGAGAGCGACCCTGAAACCGTGACCGAACTCGGCCGAGCTGCCACCGAGCACGCCATCGACGTCCCCGGTGCCGACGGCACCCCCCTGACGCTCTCCTGGGGCGCCGCGACCGACGTCGGCAGGCGCCGCGACCACAACGAGGACAGCTACCTCGTCGGGGCACCGTTCTTCGTCGTCGCCGACGGCATGGGCGGCCACCTGGCGGGGGACCGAGCGAGTGACGCCGTCGTCCGGCGGCTCGACCAGGTGTCCGACGGCCCGTTCACCACACGCCAGCAGATCCAGCGGGCGCTGCTGCTGGCCACCGCGGACATCGAACGAGCGGCCGGCGGGAACGCGCTCGGTGCGGGCACCACGGTGACCGGCGTGGCGCTGGTTGCCGGGCAGGGACAACCAGCCGCGCTCGTCTTCAACGTCGGGGACTCCCGGACCTACCGCATCGAGGGTGGATCCCTCCACCGCGTGACGGTCGACCACTCCGTGGTGCAGGAGATGGTCGACGCGGGCCTGCTCCGGGCCGAGGACGCCGAGCAGCACCCGGACAGCAACGTGATCACGCGCGCCGTCGGGTTCGGCGAGCCGCCGGAGCCGGACTGGTGGACGCTCCCGCTGCGTGCCGGGGACCGGTACGTCATCTGCTCGGACGGGCTGACGAAGGAGCTCGGTGACGTCGGCATCGGCCGCATCGCCGCCCGCGTCCCCTCCGCCCAGGCCCTCGCCGAGCGACTGGTCGGCGACGCGGTCGTCGCCGGTGGTCGCGACAACGTCACCGTCGTCGTCGTCCAGGTGGACGGCGCTCCTGCCGACGCCGACGTCGAGGACACGCTCCCACGACACTGACACCCCCCGAAGTGGGGGATGGTGGCTCTCCACAGCGTCGCCCGGTGCGCTCGGCCGTGCCCCTGCGCTTCGTAGAATGACCTGGCCGCCAGGAACGGACGGCCGACGCTCGGCCGGGGAAGGGGAGGACGCACGTGGCCCGACGCCTGCCGTCCGACCCGCCGGTGATCGCGGGTTTCAGCCCGGTGCACGTGCTCGGCTCGGGCGGCTTCGCCGACGTCTTCCTGTACGAGCAGGACATGCCGCGTCGCCAGGTCGCGGTGAAGGTGCTGCTCGACGAGGTCGTGGACGACCGGGTGCGGCAGATGTTCCAGGCCGAGGCCAACCTGATGGCACGGCTCAGCACCCACCCGTCGATCCTCACCGTGTTCCAGGCGAGCATCGCTCCCGACGGGCGCCCGTACCTCGTCATGGAGCTGTGCTCGTCCTCGCTCAGCGAGCGCTACCGGCGCGAGCCGGTGCCCGTGTCCGAGGTGTTGGCGATCGGCGTCCGGATCGGGTCCGCGCTCGAGACCGCGCACCGCGAGGGCGTCCTGCACCGGGACGTCAAGCCGTCCAACATCCTCCGCACGGCCTACGGCGCCCCCGTGCTGTCGGACTTCGGCATCGCGGCCACGATCGGCAGCGTCGACCCCGACGAGCCCGTGGGCATGTCCATCCCGTGGTCCGCGCCCGAGGTGCTCGGTGACGAGTCCCGTGGCTCCGTCCAGTCAGAGGTCTACTCGCTCGCGGCGACCGTCTGGTCACTGCTCGCCGGCCGCAGCCCCTTCGAGATCCGCGGTGGAGCGAACTCCGCAGCCGACCTCATGGACCGCATCGACAAGGGCGGCGTGAAGCCGACCGGTCGGCCCGATGTGCCGCCCTCGCTCGAGCGGCTGCTCGCGACCGCGATGGCCCGTCGGGTCGCAGCTCGACCTGCGACCGTCATGGAGTTCGTCCGCGGTCTCCAGCAGGTCGAGGCGGAGCTCGGTCTCCCGCAGACGCCCGCTGACGTCGCGGTGGAGGCCTGGGCGGTGAGCACGCCCTCGTCCGGCGCCGAGCGGACGGTCGTGCGCGAACTGCAGCCGCCGTCGCGGGTCGGCGCCCGACGGCGGCGGCGACGTCCTGTCCAGGGCGGGACGTCCGTCGGTGTGCAGAGCGTCGGCACCGTGCACCGGACCGGATCCGCGACCCGCGCCCGACGACGCAGTCGGTCGAACCTGCTCTGGATCGGTTCGGCCGGGGCCGTGGTGGTCGCGGCACTCGCGGTGGTGGCGGTCCTGCTGGTGGGCCGGGCGGGCACGGCGTCGATCCCGACCGTGTCCGACGTCCGCGCGCAGGCCGGAGCCGACTCGGTGTCCTTCAGCTGGACGGACCCCGGGCTCCGTTCCGGTGACACCTTCGTGATCACCTCGGCCGGGGCCACGACACAGCAGACGGGGACGACCTTCGTGGTCTCCGGGACGTCCGGTGCCGAGGAGTGCATCACCGTGGCGGTGAACCGCGACGGCAAGACCGGTGCGATGAGCGCTGAGCAGTGCGGCACGATCGGAGGCGCCGGGTGATCGGCGCCTTCCTCGCAAAGCACCGCTCGGCGGCCGTGTCCGTCGGTGCTTCCGTGGTGGTGGGGGCCGTCGTGGCGACCGCGGCCGTGGTGTCCAGCGGGTACCACACGCAGCGTGTGGACCTCGGCGACGGGACGGTGTGGGTCCCCTCCGCGGAGTACGGTGCGGTCGGTCGGGCCAACACCGGCGTGCTCGAACTCAACACGGCGGTCGAGACCCCGAGCGACGACCTGTCGGTCCTGCAGCGCGGAGCGGACGTCTACAGCGTCGACGGGACGAAGGGCACGATCGCGAAGATCGACGTCGCCGACGCGACCGTCGGCGATGCCGTGACCCTGCCGGCCGGCTCACCGCAGGTCTTCTTCGCCGGTGCGACCGCGGTCGTCGGGAACGGCGACTCCGGCGAGCTCTGGGCGACGCCCGCGGCGGACCTCGCCGACTTCGACGCGGCGACGAAGGCCGACCTGACCCTCGGGGCTGACGCCGTGTTCGACGCCTCCGACGAGCACGTCGCGGTGTACTCGCCGCGCACGGGACGGGCCGCGCTCGTCGACGTCACCGCCGCGGGCCTGAGCGTCGAGCGACGGTGGAACGTCCGCTTCGACCGCGACCACGACTTCCAGGTGGCCTCGTTCGGTGAGCACGTGGCCGTGCTCGACCGCACGACCGGCGAGCTCTCCGTCGACGGGAGCACGGTGGACCTGGGGGACCGGGTGGGCAGCGCGCCCGCTCTGCAGCGTTCCTCCGACGGCTCGTCCGAGGTCGTCGTCGCCGGAACCGCCGGACTCGTGCGCGTGACGGCGTCCGGGCAGGTCGACCGCACGGCGCTCCGGGTCTCCGGGCGGGCGGCGCGTCCTGCCGTCGTCGGGTCCTGCACGTACGCGGCGTGGGGTGGCGGCCAGGCCATGGACTCCTGTCGCGGTTCGGCGCTGCAGCAGCTCGCCAGGACCGCGGACGTGGGGGACCTGCAGATCGTGCACAACGGCGAGACGGTGGTCGCGAACGACCCGCGGTCCGGCCGGTCCTGGGCCATCGACCGCAGCGGGCAGGTCATCGACAACTGGGCCGACCTGGTCGAGCAGGACGACGAGCGGCAGCAGGAGCGGGTCTCGGACGACGACCCCGAGGTCGACAAGGACCAGAAGCCGCCGGTGGCGGTCGACGACGACCTCGGTGCACGGCCGGGCCGGACCACGAGCCTCCCCGTCCTGCTCAACGACCACGACCCGAACGGCGACCCGCTCGTCATCAGCGAGGTCGGCAGCATCGACGACGCCACCGGGAGCGTCGCCGTGGTCGGCGACGGGCAACGGCTGCAGATCACCCTCGCGGCCGAGGCGGCGGGCACGGTCTCCTTCCCGTACACGATCACCGACGGCAACGGCGGTTCGGACTCCGCGACGGTGCGCGTCACCGTCCGTCCGGACTCCGAGAACGAGCCGCCGCGTCAGGTCCGCAGCACCTCCGCCGACGTCGTGCAGAACGGCCACGTCGTCACGAACGTGCTCGCCGACTGGGTGGACCCCGACGGCGACCCGGTGTACCTCGAGTCCGCATCGGCCGACGGCGACCAGGTGTCGACCACGCCCGACGGCCTGCTCGACTTCCGCAACGCGAGCGGCCGGACGGGCGAGCGTGCCGTCCAGCTCGTCGTGAGCGACGGACGCGAACGCGGTCGCGGGGCGATGACCGTCCGCGTCGCGGAGCAGGGGCGCGTCCCGCTGCACGCGGACCCGTTCGCCACGCAGGGCTACGCCGGCAAGGCGTTCACGGTGGACCCACTCGCGCACGTCCGTGGCGGCAACGGCACCGTGACGCTGACGAGCGTGTCCTCCGCGGCCGGTCTCATCGTGACCCCGTCCTACGACGCGGGCACCTTCCGGGTGCAGGGTGACGGAGCGGGCGACCACCAGCTCGAGTACACCGTGACCGACGGTACGAAGACCGCGAGCGGCGTCGTGCGCATCACGGTGCTCGCTCCGCCTGACGCCTCGACACCGCCCATCACCACTCCGAAGACCGTCTTCGTGAACACGCTGTCGACGAAGGACACCGACGTCACCGCGACCGACACCGACCCGGCGGGTGGGGTGCTCATGGTCACGGCTCTCGACGGGCCACCGCGGGGGAGCGGTGTCCAGGCCAGTGTCCTCGACCAGCACGTCGTCCGCGTCACGCTGACCGCACCGCTCGATGGGCCCGTGTCGTTCCGGTACACCGAGTCGAACGGTCTGGCCACCGCCACCGGCACCATCACCGTGGTCGAGATCCCCAAGCCCGACCGGATCCAACCCCCGGTCGCGCAGGCGGACTCCGCCACGGTGCGCGTGGGTGACGTGGCGGAGATCGACGTCCTCGCCAACGACACCCAGCCGGAGGGCCAGCCCCTGACGCTCGCCCCCGACCTCGTGCAGAACGTGCCGGGCGACGGCGGTCTGCTGTTCGTGTCGGGCGACCGGCTGCGCTACCTGGCGCCGGACACCCCGGGCAACCACACCGCCGTCTACCGGGTCGCCGGCCCCGACGGTCAGTACGCCGACGCCACGGTCTCGATCTCGGTGCGCGAGCGGGACGCAGCGACGAACAACCCGCCCGTCCCGGAGACCGTCACCGCGCGCGTGGTCGCCGGGCAGGCGGTGCGCGTCACGGTCCCGCTCAACGGCATCGACCCCGACGGTGACTCGGTGCAGCTCGTGGGTGTCGCTGACAACCCGGACAAGGGCTCGGTCAGCGACGTCGCCGCCGACGCGCTGACGTACGACGCCGGTGACTACTCCGCAGGCACGGACGAGTTCAGCTACACGGTCGTCGACGCCCTCGGGGCCCGTGCGACCGGGATCGTTCGGATCGGCATCACGCCCCGCGCCGAGCAGGCCGGGAACCCGATCGCGCAGGCGGACCACGTCACGATCCGACCGGGAGGGTCGGTCACGGTGCGGGTCCTGCAGAACGACTCGGACCCCGAGGGCGGCCAGCTCCGGGTCACCGCCGCCGACCCGACGACGTCCGGTGTCGGCGCGGAGGTCCTGCACCGCAGCCAGGTGCGGGTCACGCCGCCGCGCTCGGCGACCGAGGGCGACTTCGCCGTGCTCTACACGGTGGAGAACCCGAGCGGCGGGTCGAGCACGGCCTTCCTCACCGTGACCGTGGACCGCGACGCGGCGCCCCTCCGCCCGGAGGTCGAGGACACGACGCTCGACCTGCAGGACGTCCTCCGGCGCCAGAGCGTCACCGTCGACGTGCTGCGGAACGTCTTCTTCGCCGAGGGCTCGACCTCGCGGCTCCGGGTGGGCGTCGTCGACGGGTACGGCGACACCGCGAGCGTCACGCCGGATC
This sequence comes from Curtobacterium sp. MCSS17_007, assembly GCF_003234175.2. Taxonomy (NCBI): domain Bacteria; kingdom Bacillati; phylum Actinomycetota; class Actinomycetes; order Micrococcales; family Microbacteriaceae; genus Curtobacterium; species Curtobacterium sp. MCSS17_007. Next base: position 1,826,607 of record NZ_CP126257.1, on the reverse strand, counting down.
GTCGAATCACGGTGCGGCTCACCGACGCGTCACAGGTGATCCCGTTCTCGGTCGCCCGGTCGGACCACCCCGACGTCGTCTCGTACGGGTTCATCCACGTGCCGGGGTTCGACGACGCGCTGCCCCAGGTGGACCGGACCGCCGGCGTCATCACCGTCAGGAGCGAGGCGACGGTGCGGATCCCACTGGACAGGTACGTCGTCACGGCGAACGGCCGGACCGCGCAGATCACCGACCGAGGGACGGTGAAGGCGACGCACGCGAACGGGCAGGACCTGGTGGTCGACCGTTCCACGCTGCAGTTCACGTCGTCGAAGCTCTACTACGGCAACGCCTCGATCTCGTTCGAGGTGACCGACGGTTCGAGTGCGAACGGGGGGAAGGGCCGTGTCGCGACACTCGTGCTGCCGATCAAGGTGACCCCGCGGTCGAACCAGCCGCCGGCGTTCACCGGCTCCGTCCTCGACATGCAGCCGGGGGAGTCACGGACGATCGACCTCACGAAGCTGACCGACTACCCGTACCCGGACGACCTCCGTGAGCTCCGGTACTCCGTGGTGAGCCGACCCGACGCGGGCACGACGGCCACGGTACAGGGCCAGCAGCTCCGGATCAGCGTCGCCGAGAACGCACGCAAGGGCACGACCGCCTCCATCGGCATCGGCGTCGCGGACGACGCCAACGCCGGTCGATCCGGTGTGGTGCAGGTCGGTGTCGTCGGGTCGACCCGACCGCTCGTGCAGCCCGCGGCCGACCGGGCCGTGGTGGAGCGGGGGCGGTCGTCCACCATCGACGTCCTCGCCAACGACCGGCCGACCAACCCCTTCCCGGACGAGCCGCTGCGCGTCGTGGCGATCCGCGGGCTGTCGGGCGGGCTGCCCGCGGGTGTCAGCGTGACGCCGAGCGCCGATCGGTCTCGCCTGCAGGTGTCGGTCTCGGGCACCGCGAAACCGGTGGACGCGCACCTGCAGTACCAGGTCGCGGACGCGACCGACGATCCCGACCGGTACGTCTGGGGCGACGTCACGATCTCCGTCCAGGACGTGCCGGACGCACCGGGTGCACCGAGCAGGACGGGCACCTTCCAGGGCGGCCGGGCGACGCTCTCCTGGTCGGCGCCGCAGGCGAACAACGCACCGATCACCGGTTACCGGCTGCAGGGGACCAACGGCGTCGCGAAGGACTGCGGGACATCGACGGTGTGCACGATCACCGGGTTGGACCCGACGGCGTCGTACCGGTTCTCGGTCGTCGCGCGGAACGCGGTCGGCGACTCGGAGCCGTCCGTGACCTCGGCGCCGATCAGTGCCGACTTCGTGCCCGCGGCGCCGAAGGGACTGCGCGTGGTCCCCAGCAGCGTGACACCCGACCAGCTCGACGTCAGCTGGAGTGCCGTGAGCACGCCGAACGGCGGGTCGGCGGTGACGAACTACGTGGTCTCGGTCGCCGGCCCGGGACTCGCGACGGCACGGAACGCGGGGACGGCGACGAGCGTCTCCTTCCCTGGAGCGCAGAGCGGTGCGGAGTACACCGTGACCGTCTCGCCGCGGAACGCCGCCGACCGTGACGGGAGCCCCGTGCAGTGGAACGAGGCGTCGGCGACGGGGACGGCCGTGGGGGTTCCTACAGCGGTCTCTGTCGGAATTCCGTACACCGATGCATCCTCAGGACGCACCGTCGTGAGCGTGGACCATTCACCTTCCGACGGACAAGGCGCGCCGATACAGAGCTACGTCCTCGTCAGGGTTGCTGGTGCTGTCTCGTGTGGGCCTGTCGCGGGAGGCACCGAGGTCGACTCGACGGGTCCGGCGGGTGGCACCCTCCGCGACCAGAACGTGCCGGATGGGAGTTCGGCCAGCTGGGTGGTCGTGGCTACGAACACCTTCGGGTTCTGCAGCGTGAGCAGCGCGACCCAAAGCGTCACCAGTTACGCGACCCCGGGCGAGGCGAACGCGCCGGACGTCAGGATCGTGAAGACGTCGGAAGGTGTGTACCAGGTGCAAGTCGATACTCGCGGCGTGCAGTCCGGCACGGCTGATCACTACCGCGTCCGGTACAACGGGGGCTCTTGGGTGGACGAGCCGTCGACTCCGACCGATGCCCTGGGCTACGGGACCCCGGTCCGCGTTTCGGTCCAGGGATGTCGTGGGCCGAGCGACTCGTACTGTGGGACAGCGTCCCCCGCGTCCGATCCGGTCACGCCTGTGCTTACGCGGCCGAGCGCGGTGCAAGCAGAAGAAGGCAAGCCGCTGTCCGTCACGGATCCTCAGAACGGCGGGCTCGTGCCGACTTACGTCGTCGAATTCGACGGTGAGAAGCTCGACGATGAGCAGCGCCCTTACACGACGACCTCGGTCGTTCCGACGAACCCCCTCTCGCCTCTCGTGACGACCCGCGTTCGCATCACAGTGATGATCGGCGGTCAACAAGATGTGTACGAGTACACCGCGGGGCCGGCGAGGACTGCACCGCCACCGTCTTCCACCGGTTGATCTGTGACAGTTGTACCTCCCCGCAACGCCCCCGAGAACGAGGACCCCACCGCATGAGCATGACCCCCGAGCAGGCCACCTGGTTCGCCGACGTCGCCGGCCGCATCGTGACCAACGTCGAGCAGGTGCTCCTCGGGAAGACGTTCGTGATCCGTCTCGCCGTCACGGCGATGCTCAGCGAGGGGCACCTGCTCCTCGAGGACGTCCCGGGCACCGGCAAGACGAGCCTCGCGCGCGCGATGGCCCAGAGCGTGCAGGGGTCGACGAACCGCATCCAGTTCACGCCCGACCTGCTGCCCGGTGACATCACGGGCATCAGCGTCTACGACCAGCGCACGCAGGAGTTCGACTTCCACCGCGGCCCGGTCTTCGCGAACATCGTGCTGGCCGACGAGATCAACCGTGCCAGCCCCAAGACCCAGTCGGCCCTGCTCGAGGCGATGGAGGAAGCCGCGGTCACCGTGGACGGCGTCAACCACCGGCTCGCCGCGCCGTTCATGGTCATCGCGACCCAGAACCCCGTCGAGCAGGCCGGCACCTACCGCCTGCCGGAGGCGCAGCTCGACCGCTTCCTCATGCGCACCTCCATCGGGTACCCCGACCACGCCGCGACGGTGCGCATCCTCGAATCCTCCTCGGCGCCGTCGGCGTCGGTCCCGCTCGCGAGCGTCGTCCCCGCGGCGACGGTGACCGAGATGGCCGCCCTCGCGCGCACGGTGCACGTCGACCCGACGATCGCCGACTACGTCGCCCGTCTGGTGGACGCCACCCGTGCCGCGAGCGAGGTCCGACTCGGCGTCAGCGTGCGCGGCGCCATGGGTCTGGTCCGTGCGGCCCGCGTCCACGCTGCGGTGCAGGGGCGGCACTACGTCACACCGGACGACGTCAAGGCGCTGGCCGTGCCGGTGCTCGCCCACCGTCTCGTGCTCGACGCCGAGGCGGAGTTCGACGGCGTGAGCGCCACCAGCGTCGTCGCGCAGCTCCTGGTCGAGACCCCGCCGCCGACCGACCGAGCGGTGTCGTGACCGACCACCGTCCGAGCGTCACCCGGTCGCAGCGCGCGGCGACACGGTCGCGCCGCGGCGCGGCCGTGCCGGACCGGACGAGCACCGTCGCCGGCCTCACCAACGTCCGCACCCGGCTCGTCGGGGACCGCGAGGGCGTGGCCGCGGACGCCGTCGTCGGTGCAGCGAAGGCATGGACCTCGTTCTGGAGGCTCGTCCTCCGCGGGTGGGCGGAGCTCGCCTCGGTGGTCACCGGCCTGGGATGGACGGTCGCCGCCGTCACGCTCCTGGCGTTCGTCGTCGGGTACCGCTACGGGCTGCGCGAGGTCGTCGTGGTGGGCTTCGCCGGCGCGGTCCTCGTGGCGGTCGCCGCGATCGCCCTCATCGGCCGCTCACGGCTGCTGGTCCGCATGCGGCTGCCGCAGCACCGGGTCGCCGTCGGTGACGACGCAGGGGTCGTCGTGACGGCGGAGAACCCCGCGCGCCTGCCGTCCGTACCGACCACCGTCGAGGTCCCGGTCGGCGCTGGTCTCGTCGACGTCGCGATCCCGGCCGTCCCACCACAGGGCGCCTTCGAGCGACAGGTGCCCGTGCCGACGGCTCGGCGGGGCGTCCTCGACGTCGGGCCGGTCACCGGCGTTCGGGCGGACCCGGTCGGACTGGTCCGGCGCGAGGTGGTGTGGACCGCCCGGGAACAGGTCATCGTCCACCCGCGCACGATCGCGATCCCGTCCACGAGCACGGGCCTCGTGCGCGACCTCGAGGGGCAGGCGACGACGGACCTCTCGCCGGCGGACATCGCCTTCCACGCCATCCGCGAGTACATGCCGGGCGACGACCCCCGGACGATCCACTGGAAGTCGACTGCGAAGTCCGGATCGCTCATGGTGCGGCAGTTCGAGGACACACGGCGCTCGCACCTCGTCGTCGCGCTCGCCACCGGTCGCACCGAGTATGCGGACGAGGACGAGTTCGAGCTCGCGGTGAGCGCCGCGGCCTCCCTCGGCACACGAGCCGTGCGGGACGGCCGCGAGGTCTCGGTCGTCGTGTCCGAGCGCACGCCCGAGTACGCGAAGCGCCCGGTCCGCGCGGTGCACCCGCTCCCGACGGTCACACCGACACGACTCCTCGACGAGTTCGCCACGGTCGGTCTGTCGGACGCCTGCCTGCCGATCGCGGAGGTCGCGCGGATCGTCGGGTCCGACACCGCCGGCATCTCCGTCGCCTTCCTGGTGGTCGGTTCCACGGTCGGACTGTCCGCCCTGCGGCTCGCGGCGACGCGGTTCCCGGTCGGGGTGGAGGTCGTGGCGGTGACGTGCGAGCCGGAGGCCCAGCCGCGGTTCCTCCGCATCGCCGGCCTGACCGTCGTGACGATCGGCTACCTGGAGGACCTGCGCCAGGCGCTGCACCGATCGGCGGCAGCATGAGCGCTCCGTCGACCGCGCCGACACGGCGGCGGACACGACGGGCGGAGCGTCGTTCCGACCGGCGGCGCGCACCGATGCGTCACGCGGGTGGGACGCTCGTCGTCTGGCTCCTGGTCGCCGTCGCGAGCACGGCGTGGTGGCCGGTGCACCGCGACGGGTCGATGATCACCGCCGGCGTCACCGCGGTGGTCGCGGGTACCGTCGTCGCCCTCGTCGGCACGGCCGCGCGCCTGCCCGCCGTGGCGGTCGGCGCGTCGACCGTCGCCGTCTTCGCCCTGACCGGCGTGCCGGCGGCGGTCCCGGCGCAGGCCGCGGGGCTCCTGCCCACCGGCTCCGGTCTGGTCGACCTCTTCGCCGGGGTCGCGCTCGACTGGAAGCGGCTCGTGACCATCAGCCTCCCGGTCGGGTCGTACGAGTCGTTGCTCGTGCCCTACTTCGTGACGACGCTCGTCGCGACGGTGGCCGCCGTCAGCCTGGTGACCCGCGCCTCCCGTCCGGAACTCGCGAGCGTCCCCGCGCTCCTGCTGTTCGCGGCGGGCGTCGTCGTGGGACCGAGCCGTCTCGACGTCTCGGTGGTGACCGCGGTCGGGCTCGGCGGTGTCGCCCTCGTCTGGGCGCTCACGGTGCGACACCTGCGCCGTGCGGTCGCGGTGGCGACCACGGTCGGCACGCCCGTGCCGGTGTGGCGGTCGGTGGCGCGTCCTGCGCTCGTGGGGACCGGGACGATCCTCGTCGCCGCGGTGGTCGCGACCGGGCTCGGACTCGTCGCGCCGCCGACGGTCGCGCGCACCGTCGCGCGCACCGACGTCGTGAAGCCGTTCGACCCGCGCGACGAGGTGAGCCCGCTGAGCGCGTTCCGGTCGTACGAGGAACCCGATGCGGCGGAGGCGACGCAGCTGCGTGTGTCCGGGCTGCCCGCGGGTGGCTTCGTGAGGATCGCGACACTGGACACCTACGACGGCGTCGTCTACCGGGTCGGCGGGGAGGACGGCTCCGCTGCTTCGGGCACGTTCGAACGGGTGCCGACGGCAGTCGACGTCAGCGGTGTCCGAGGGAGCGACGTCCGGGTCGGGGTGGACGTCGACCGCTACCGTGGGGTCTGGCTGCCGACGGTCGGGGACCTCGAGTCGGTCTCGTTCCGCGGAGCCGGAGCGGCCCGTGACCGCGGCGCCTTCTTCTACAACCGGTCCACCGCCACGGGGGCGGTGGTCGGCGGCGTCGGAGCCGGCACGCGGTACGACCTCGAGGCCGTCCTCCCGGACCAGCCGAGCGACGAGCAGCTGGCGACGGCACGACCGGGCCCGGCCGACGTGCCGGCGCCCACCGGTGTGCCGGACGCCGTCCGGGAGCGTGTCGAGGCGACGACCGGCGATGCGGCGACCGACGGTGCGAAGCTCGTGGCGGCGATCGCGGCGCTCAAGCGCTCCGGGTACGTCAGCCACGGGGTCGGCGACGACCGCGCGAGCCGCTCGGGGCACGGCGCCGACCGCATCCAGGAGCTCCTCACCTCGCCGCTCATGATCGGCGACCAGGAGCAGTACGCCGTCGCCGCCGCGCTGATGGCTCGGGAACTCGGGTTCCCGGCGCGGGTCGTGATGGGGTTCACCCCCGGCGGCGACTCCGGGGGAGCGACGTCCGGCGGTGGCCCTGGCGGCACGACGACGCTCCGTGGCTCGGACGTCACCGCGCGGGTCGAGGTGGACACCGCCCAGTGGGGCTGGGTGACGATCAACCCGAACCCCGTGGTGCGGGAGATCCCGGACGAGCAGGACCAGACGCCGCAACCCGTCACCCGGCCGGAGACCATCGTGCCGCCGCCTCCCGCCGAGCAGCAGGACCAGGACCAGCAGGCACCCCCGCAGAGCGACCGGGACACCCCACCGGTGCAGCCGCTGTGGCTGCAGATCCTGCTCGCGGCGCTGCCGTGGGTGCTCGCGGCCCTCGGTCTCGTCGCCCTCGTGCTCCTGCCGTCCGCCGTGGTGGTCACGCTCAAGCGGGTGCGCCGCCGGCGACGGCGACGGGCACCCACCCCGCGTGCGCGGGTCGTCGGAGCCTGGGACGAGTACCGTGACGCCCTCGTCGACCGCGGGCACGAGGTCGGGCGTGCTGCCACGCGGCGCGAGGTCGTCGCCGGTGCGCCCGGCGAGGGCGGAGCGGGACTCGCGGCCCTGGCCGACCGGACCGTCTTCGGCCCGGACGACGTCGACGCCGCCACCGCCGACCGGATGTGGGCGGCGAGTGGGGCCGCCGTCGAGAGCCTGCGACAGGGGCGGACGCGGCGGGAACGCTGGCGCGACGCCGTCTCGCTCCGGTCGCTCCGGCACGGAGCCGCGCGGGCATCCACCCCGCAGCGGACGGGGACGGTCGGCACGACGGGTGTCGCCCTGCTGGTCCGTGGCGGCCAACGTCGTCGCGGGGGCCGTGACTACGATGGGCGGGAAGCCGGCGAGTGTCGTGGACGGCTGAGTGAGGACAGAGGCGAACCGTGATCAGATGCGAACACTGCGGCTCGGTGCTGCCCGACGGGGCGATCTTCTGCGGTGAGTGCGGGCGATCGGTGAACGTCTCCGCGAACCGCCGGCCCGCACCGGCTGCGCCCGTGGACGACACGCCGCCGCCGCCGCTGCGCCAGCCGGACCAGCAGGGCCGCCACCCCGACCCCGCATCCGAGGCGTGGCTGCCGGAAGCGACGCTCGACCCCGCCACCCGCGCGTGGCTCACGGGCGAGGACCGCCAGCGCGGCGGCTCGGTGCCGGCCGAGCGACCATCCGTTCCCCGTGTTCCCCGGACCCCCACGGCCGAGCGCGCGGCGACCGAACCGTCGCCGGATCCACAGCAGGCCCCGGCACGTTTGGACCGTGGCGCCCCCGGCACCCGCGACCTGGTCGGCAGTGACGGTTCCGAGCCCGCTGACCGTCCGGACGTCGCTGACCGTACCGACGTCACCGACCGTGCGGACTCCGTCGAGCGCCCGGGCTCCGTGGAGCGCCAGGACGCCACCCCCGCGGGCGAGCCACTGCCGACGTCGGACGTGACGGTCCTTCCGGAGCCGTCGCTCGATCCCGACGCACAGCCCGTTCCGGCGGAGGACCGCGCGAGCGCCACCGCCCCTGCGGCACTCCCGCGTGCGGAGGAGCCTGCCGGTCAGGACGTCGACGACCGTGGAGCGTCCCTCGACCCCGCTCTGCCCGCAGAACCGCGCGAGGCGCCGGTGTGGGCCCCGCCCGCGCAACAGGTCCCCGTCGCGCCGTCGCGCCCGTCCTGGTGGGTCGGCCGGAGCGCGTCGGAGGCGACCACGACCGACGGTCAGGAACGGCAGGACGACCTCACCGACCAGCGACCGCAGCCCGGCGACACGGCCGTGGTCGAGCCGCTCGTCGACCGCCGCCCGGCACCGACCCCGCTCGTCGCTCCGGGGAGCGGGCCGGCCGCGTGCCCGGTGTGCGGGCACACCCTCGAACCCGACGACATCTTCTGCGCGGAGTGCGGTGCCGTCCGACCGACGGTGACCGCGGCCTTCACCGGACCGGTGGTCCCGCTGCCGGTGGCCCGTCCGGACTGGGCGGCCGACGGAGAACTGTCCAGCGACGAACAGCCCGGCGACGAACAGCCCGGCGACGAACAGTCCGGCGACGAACAGCTCGGCGACGAACAGCCCGGTGACGAAGAGCCCGGAGCCGAACTGCGCGCGGACGGAGCGCGCGGCGATGTCCCGAGCAACGGGGCACCGAGTGAGCAGCGCCGTGGGCTGCGGTCGGACCTCCCGGGAGACGAGGCCGCGCCACCGAGCGACGGCGTCGGCGATGCCGACGTCCCGGTCGCGCCCGACACGACACCGCGCACGCCGGTGCCGCGAACATCGGGACTGCGTCTCCCCGGGCGCCGTCGCCGGGCCGCAGCTGCAGCCGCGGCCGCGGCCGCGGCCGACCCTGCCGGCGACGCCGCCACGGGGGCGCCGGCAGCTCCTGCGTCGCCGACAGTCCCTTCGTCCGCACCCCGCCACGGTGCCGACGCAGCCCCGCAGGTGCCGACCGCCGCACCGCTCCCGCCGCTGCCGACCGCGGAACCGTTCTCGCCGCTGCCGACCGCGGCACCGCTCCCGCCGCTGCCGACCGCGGAACCGCTCCCGCCGATGCCGGGCGCGACCGGTCCGGTGCTCCCCGCCGTCGGGCAGTCGACCGCCCCGACGAGCGGCGAGGCAGCTCCCGACGACGACGAGGACGTCGAGGAGACCCGCATCGTCGAGGCGAGCGCGACGAACGCCCCCTTCGTCCTGCACTTCAGCACGGGTGAGCGCTCTGCCGTCCGAGGCACCGGGTTGCTCGGACGCCTGCCTCGTCCGCAACCGGGCGAGCGGTTCGACGACCTGCTCACGGTTCACGACCCGGGCAAGTCGGTGTCGAAGACGCACCTCGAGCTCGGTCGCGACGCCGACGACCTGTGGGTGTCCGATCGCTTCTCCGGCAACGGCACGGTGATCCGGCACATCGACGGCAGCATCCGGCGGTGCGAGCCAGGGCGTCGCTACCGCGTCGAGCGTGGGGCACGAGTCGACATCGGGGAGCAGTTCTTCCTCGTGCAGTGACCGCCCGTCGACGGACGCGGTTGCCCGCCGCGCCGGCCCTCTCCGCGCCGGCCGTCGCTCCCAGCGGTTCCTGCACAGGATCACGAGGGGCGCTGGTCCACCCACAGGCACCACACCTCCGCACGACGGGGAGCGCCGAGCTGCTTCGCTCTGCACGTGTCCCCGTTCGCCGCTCGCTGTTGCCTCGTCGGAGCCGCCCTCCTGCTCGCGGCCCTCGGCGTGCTCGGTGACGTACCGGGAACGGCGCGAGTGGTGCTGCTCGTGGCGGCCGCGTGCTGCGGCGGGCTCGACGTGTTGGTCGTCCGGACGGCGCCCTCGGTCGAGACAGGCTCCGCACCCCTGATCGACCCACTCGGTGCGGACCCGTTCGCGACAGCGACGCCTGACGCGGACCCGCTCGCCGCCGGCCCGGTCGACACAGGCCGGCTCGGCGCCGATCCGCTCGGTGCCGGCACGACCGGCGCTGAGCCGGACGGCGCGCACCGACCCAGCGCAGACGAGGCCAGCGCAGACGAGGCCAGCGCAGACGAGGCCAGCGCAGACGAGGCCAGCGCAGACGAGGCCAGCGCGGACCAGCGCGGCGCGGACCGTCTCGAAGCGGCCCCGTTCAGCGATCCCGAGGAGGAGCGGCGACGGGGCGTGATCTCGCTCGGGCGGACGGCCGACGGCCGGCCGGTCCGGGTCTCGACGGGTGCGGACGGCACCTGTCACCTGGTCGTCGTGGGCGTCGGAGCGCTGGCCGATGCGGTGTTCGCCGCGATCGCCACGCAGCTCACCGTGCTCGACGGGAGCGCTCCGGGCGGCACCGCGGTCGAGGTGCGGGAGGCCTTCGGGCCGGGAGTCGGTCGAGGGGCGGTGACCGGAGCGGAGAGCCCCGCGTTGCCGGACGGCACGGCGGTCGCCGTCCGGCTCGAGCCCGACGGGGGACCACTCCTGACCGTCGTCCTCGTGCCGGGCCTCCACCTGCTGCCCAGGCAGTGGGACCACCTCGTCGAGGTCTCGCGGCACGGTTGCCGGGTCCAGGACCGGTCGGGGGCACGCTGGACCACGATCGAGCCGGTGCTGCCCGTCCTGACCGAGGCGGCCGACGCCGGACGGGTCGATGCCGGTCGGGGCCATGCCGGTCTCGCCGGTGCCGGTCGGGTCGAGCCCGGTTGAGTCGGCTCGGACGGATCGCGGCAGACGGGTCGGGGTCCGGAGGCCCGGGGCCGAACACGCGTGGCCGACGCCCGACGGACGCTACCGTTCAGCGCAGACCGGCACCCGCTCGCACCGTGCCGACGGGCACTCCGCCGCCGAGCACCTGCTCGCCGGTCGCCGCCATCACGTCCGCGACACCCGCGGCGTCGACCAGACCGTTCCGTTCGAGGAGCGTGAGCGCCGCGAGCGTGCCCGCACGCTGCGAGCCGTCCAGGGTCTTGACCGCCACGGCCGCTCCACCGGGGAGGCCCATCACCATGACCCCCTCGGCACCGAACTTCGCGAGCACCCGCAGGCGCTCGATCGTCACGGTGTTCGCGCGTCCGACGCCGTCGATCGCCCACGGGTGGTCGAGCACGGCATCGACGAGCGCCGCGGTGTCCTGGTCGGATCGGGCGACGACGCCGGCGAAGCCCCGTGCGAGTCCGCTCAGGGTCAGCGGGAAGACCGGGGCGCCGCAGCCGTCGGTGCCGACGACGTCGACGACCTCGCCCGTGTACTCCTCGACGGTCTCCCGGACGCGCTGCTGGAGCGGGTGCGCCACGTCGAGGTAGCTCGCCTCGTCCCAGCCGTTGACGCGACAGGCGGCGAGCATGCCCGCGTGCTTGCCGGAGCAGTTCATCGCCAGGCGCCGCGGACCCGTCATGGTGCGGGCCGTGGCCCGGTCGAAGGGCAGGTCCGGCGGACACCCGAGGTCGGCCTCCTGGTGGTCGAAGGACTCGAGCATGTGCAGCGCGAGCGCCTGGTGCGCGGCGGTCCCCGCGTGGCTCGCGGTGGTGAGGACGAGTTCCTCGTCACTGAAGGACGCACCGGCGCGGCGGATCGCGAGGGCCTGGAACGGCTTCATCGTCGATCGCGGGTAGATGCTCGCGCCGATGTCGCCCACTGCGTCGAGCACGCTGCCGTCCGCGGCGACGACGACACCGGCACCGATGTGCCGACTCTCGTCGAAACCGTTCCGGTCGAGTACCGCGAGCTCGACGGAGCCCTCGGCGGTGAGAGGATGGCGGTCGGTTCGGACGTCGGGGCTCACCGTCATGTCGTCATCGTAGCGAGCCGACCGCGAGCCGCGAGCCGCCGCGTCGGGCCGGACGACCCGCACGAGCACGCCGGACGACCTACACGAGCACGAAGGAGCGCACCGTGACCGACCACACCTACGAGGTCTCCGTCCGCTGGACCGGTGACCGCGGTACCGGTACGAGCGGGTACCGCGACTACGGGCGCGACCACGACGTGCTCGCCGACGGCAAGGCGGGCATCGCCGGGTCTGCCGATCCCGCGTTCCGCGGTGACCGCGACCGGTGGAACCCGGAGGAACTGGTGCTCGCCGCCCTCACGCAGTGCCACATGATGAGCTACCTGTACGTCGCCGTGCAGCAGGGCTTCACGGTCGTCGACTACGAGGACACCGCCACGGCGTCCCTCGACGTCCACCGGGACGGCACCGGCGAGCTCACCTCCGTGACGCTGCGTCCGGTGGTCACCGTGCTCGAGGCCGACCGCGTGGCCGACGCCGAGGCCGCGCACGCCGAGGCGAACCGGCTCTGCTTCATCGCCCGCTCGGTGGCGTTCCCCGTCCACCACACGCCCGTCACCAAGGTCCGTACGGCAGGATAGGTCCCCGTGAAGCGTCTCCGTCTGCTCCCGATCGCCATCGTCCCCGCCGTCGTGCTGGGACTCGCCGCCTGCTCCGGGAACGGCTCGGGTGACGCCTCGGCATCGCCCAGCGCGTCGGCGAGTGCCACCGCGACGCCCATCTCGTCGTGCCCGGAGTCGGGGTCCGCCTCGAAGTCGATCGAGGTCAGCGGGGCCGTCGGCGGCGACCAGGCACCGGAGGTGACGTTCGACAAGGGCATCAGCGCGAAGGAGCCGCAGGCGACCACCCTCGTCGAGGGCTCCGGCAAGGCCCTCGAGGACGGCGAGTTCGCCCAGGTCTCCTACGCCGTCTACAAGGCGTCGGACGCGTCGAAGCTCGGCGCGGTCGGCTTCGACCAGGGCAACCCGCAGGTGCTGTCGGTCGGCGGCACCGGCTTCGGCGCCCTCCTCGCGTGCACGAAGGTCGGCGACCGGGTCGCGGCCGTCGGTCAGTCCGCGTCGCTCGGTTTCACGACCGGCGGCGAGATCGTCGTGGTCGCCGACGTCATCGCCCAGACGCCGACCAAGGCGACCGGCACCCCGCAGCAGCAGGACCCCTCGCTGCCGACCGTGCAGGACAAGGCCGACGGCGAGCCCGAGATCACCATCCCGTCCGGTGCGAAGGCGCCCTCGAAGACCGAGGTCGAGGTGCTCAAGCAGGGCGACGGCGAGACGATCGCGAACGGCGACACCGCGCTGGTGCAGTACAAGGGCGTCCAGCTCGACGGCGGCAAGGAGTTCGACTCGTCCTGGTCGAAGGGCACCCCGACGACCTTCACCGTCTCCGAGAGCTCCCTCATCAAGGGCTTCGTGACCGGACTCGTCGGCCAGAAGGTCGGCTCGCAGGTGCTCATCGTCACCACGCCGGAGGACGCCTACGGCGCCAACCCGCCCGAGGGCTCGGGAATCCCGAAGGACGCGTCGCTCGTCTTCGTCGTCGACATCCTCGCCAAGGGCTGACCCGTGGACCGGCGCCGCATCGTCGTCCTCGGGAGCACCGGGTCCATCGGCACCCAGGCGCTGGACGTCGTCGCCCGGAACCCCGACCGCTTCGACGTCGTCGGCCTGACCGCCGACACGAACCGCGAGCTGGTCGCCGAGCAGGCCTCGCGGTTCGGGGTCCGGGACACGGCGTTCGGGGCCGAGGACGCGGAGCGGCTCGTCCGGAGCGTCGAGGCCGACGTGGTGCTCAACGGCATCACCGGCTCGGTCGGCCTCGGCCCCACGCTCGCCGCGCTGGAGTCCGGTGCCACGCTCGCCCTGGCGAACAAGGAGAGCCTCATCGTCGGCGGCCCGCTCGTGCAGCGGGCCGCAGCCCCGGGGCAGATCGTGCCCGTCGACAGCGAGCACTCCGCGATCGCGCAGGCGCTGCGGTCCGGCTCCGGCGCCGAGGTCCGTCGACTCGTCCTCACCGCGAGCGGTGGTCCGTTCCGCGGGCTCGGACGCGCCGACCTCCTGGACGTCACGCCGGCACAGGCGCTCGCGCACCCGACGTGGGACATGGGCCTCGTCGTCACGACCAACTCCGCGACGCTGGTCAACAAGGGGCTCGAGGTCATCGAGGCGCACCTGCTGTTCGACGTGCCCTACGACCGCATCGACGTGACCGTGCACGCGCAGTCGATCGTCCACTCGATGGTCGAGTTCGTCGACGGATCGACGATCGCCCAGGCTTCCCCGCCCGACATGCGGCTGCCGATCGCGCTCGGCCTCGCCTGGCCGGAGCGGGTCCCCGGCGTCGGGGTGCCGCTCGACTGGACGACGGCGAGCACCTGGACGTTCGAACCGCTCGACACCGACGCGTTCGGCGCGGTCGACCTCGCGAAGCACGTGGGCGTCCTCGGCGGCACGTTCCCGGCGGTCTTCAACGCGGCGAACGAACAGGCCGTCGCCGCGTTCCACGCCGGTACGATCGGCTTCCTCGACATCGTGGACACCGTCCGACGCGTCGTCGACCAGCACACCGCGGGGGAGTCGTCCCTCGAGGGCGTGCTCGCCGCCGAGCGCTGGGCGCGCGCCACGGCGGACCGCCTGCTGGCCCGCTGACGCGACCGGGCGTGGCGAGCCCGCCACGCGGACCGGTGACGGACGCGTCTGCGGTGATCCGTGCCTCCAGGCCGGCCGGGAGGCTGGGCCCACGCCGCCGGTTCCGGGGCGACGCGCCAGCGGCGGTCCGGCCGTGCCGGTGGGGAGGCAGACCTCCCAGGGCGCGCTCGGCTCCGTCATGGGCATGGTCCCGTACCCTCTGACGGTGACCGTCGAATCCGTGCTCCTCTTCGTCCTCGGCGTGGTCGTCTTCATCATCGGCCTGCTGGTCTCGATCGGACTCCACGAACTCGGACACCTGTCGTTCTCGAAGCTCTTCGGCGTCAAGGTGACGCAGTACTCGCTCGGGTTCGGCAAGGCCATCTGGTCGTTCCGCCGGGGCGAGACCGAGTACGGCATCCGACCGATCCTGCTCGGCGGCTACATCTCGATGGTCGGCATGCTCAAGCCCCGCGCCTCGGGTCGTCAGCGCGGGATCACGAACACCGGCATGTACGGCGCGTTCGTGCAGGACGCCCGCCAGGCGAGCGCGGAACAGATCGCGGACGCCGGCGGCGACGACGCTCGGGCGTTCTACCGCCTGACCCCGTGGAAGCGCATCATCGTCATGATCGCCGGACCCGCGATGAACCTGGTGATCGGCATCGTGCTGTTCGGTGTGCTGCTCTGCGGCTTCGGCGCTCCGACGACCACCTTCACGTCGAGCGTCGACTGCGTCCTTCCGACCAGCCAGTCGACCGCCTGCGCTCCCGGCGACGGAGCGTCCCCCGCGAAGGAGGCGGGCATCCGCGACGGCGACGTCGTGCTCGCGGTGAACGGCACGCAGGACCCCAGCATCGCCGAGGTCTCCCGGGTCTTCCAGCGGTCGGCGGGCGAGACGGTGACCGTCGTCGTCGAGCGCGACGGCCAGCGGAGGACGCTCGAGGTCACGCCGCAGCTCGCGACGCGCGACGTGGTCACGGACCGGGGCACCGTGGCGAAGAACGCGGACGGCACCACGAAGACCCAGCGCGTCGGCGTCGTCGGCGTGAGCATCGGGCAGTCGCTCGTGCGGCAGTCGCCCGCCGCCGTGCTGCCTGCGACCGGTGCACAGATCGCCGCGTCCGCGCACCTCATCATCGACCTGCCGCAGCGCCTGGTCGCCGTGTGGAACGCCGCGTTCGGCGCCCAGGAGCGGTCGCAGGACAGCCCGGTGTCGGTCGTCGGCGTCGGGCGCGCCATCGGCGAGGTCTCCTCGATGAGCGGTGTGCCGGTCGTCGACAAGGCCTACACGATCCTCGGGCTCCTCGCCTCGCTGAACATCGGCCTGTTCGTGCTCAACATGGTCCCGCTGCTGCCGCTCGACGGCGGGCACATCGCCGGAGCCCTGTGGGAGGCCGTGAAACGCCGCGCGTACAAGCTCGCGGGCAAGCCCGACCCGGGTGCGATCGACCTCGCGAAGTCGATGCCGCTCACGATGGTCGTCGTGGTCCTGCTCGCGGGGATGAGTGCGCTGCTCATCTACGCCGACCTCGTGCGCCCGGTGGACCTGTTCGGGTAGCGCGGACCGCTCGCGCGCACCGGCCCCGCCGCCCAGTACGCTCGGCGCATGAGCACCGCTGGTGAGGTCCGCGCCGTCGAGCGCCAGGGCATCGACGTCATCGCCGAGTCCGACCGCAAGGGTCGCCCGCGTGGCCTGTTCTGGCCGTGGTTCGCGGCCAACGTCTCGGTGCTCGGGCTGAGCTACGGGTCGTTCGTGCTCGGTTTCGGCATCTCGCTCGCGCAGGCAACGATCGTCTCCGTCGTGGGCGTCGCGTTCTCGTTCCTGCTCTGCGGCGTCGTCGCGATCGCCGGCAAGCGCGGATCCGCGCCGACGATGGTGCTCAGCCGCGCGGCCTTCGGAGTCCGCGGCAACCGCCTGCCGTCGTTCCTCAGCTGGGTGCTCACGGTCGGGTGGGAGACCGCGTTGGCCTCCCTCGCCGTGCTCGCCACGTCGACGGTGTTCCGCGAGCTCGGCTGGGACGACGGCGTCGTGACGAAGCTCGTCGCCCTGGTCGTGGTCGCCGCGCTCGTCGTCGGCGCGGGCATCGCCGGCTTCGACGTCATCATGCGGCTGCAGACCGTCATCACGGTCGTCACCGCGGTGCTCACCGTCGTCTACGTCGTCCTCGCGGTGCCGTCGATCGACCTCGGTACGCTCGGTGCCCTCCCCACGGGCAGCGCGCAGAACGTCATCGGCGCGCTGGTGCTCGTGATGACCGGTTTCGGGCTCGGCTGGGTGAACGCGGCGGCGGACTACTCGCGGTACCTGCCGCGGACGTCCTCGACGGGCGGTGTGGTGTGGTGGACGACCTTCGGCGGCGCCCTCGCCCCCGCGGTCCTCGTCGTCGTCGGCGTCCTGCTCGCCGGATCGTCGGAGGACCTGGACGGCGCGATCAGCGCCGACCCGATCGGCGCGCTCACGACGATCCTGCCGGTCTGGTTCCTCGTCCCCTTCGCCCTCGTCGCGATCCTCGGGCTCGTCGGCGGTGCGGTGCTGGACATCTACTCGTCCGGACTCGCGCTGCTGAGCGCCGGCGTCCGCATCCCGCGCCCGGTGGCAGCGGGGGTGGACGGCGTCTTCATGGTGGCAGGCGCCGTGTACGTGGTCTTCTTCGCGAAGGACTTCATCTCGCCCTTCCAGGCGTTCCTCGTCACCCTGGGCGTGCCGATCGCCGCGTGGGCAGGGGTCTTCGTGGCCGACGTCCTGCTGCGTCGCCGTGCGTACGCCGACGCCGAGCTCGACGACGTCCGTGGACGCTACGGCGACGTGCGGTGGCCGGCGATCGGGCTCGTCGCGCTCGGCACGGCGCTCGGCTGGGGTCTCGTCACGAACACGTACGGTGTGCCGTCCTGGCTCAACTGGCAGGGGTACCTGCTCGGCCCGTTCGGTCTCGGCGGTCGCGAGGGCGCGTGGGCGTACGCGAACCTCGGTGTCCTCGTCGCCCTGGTCGTCGGGTTCGCGGGCACGCTCCTCACGGCGCGTGGAGCGGTCCGGCGGCAGGAGCGCCTCCCGGTGTCCGTCGCCGAGCCTGCCGTCGACGCCCGTCGGGAGCCGACCGCGTGAGCGTCACGGTACCGGCCGACGCCTGGCTCGTGGCGATCGACCTGCAGGAGGTCTTCACCGGCGACAGCCCGTGGGCGACGCCCCGCTACGACGACGCCGCGGCCGGGACGGAACGGCTGCTGCCGCGGTTCGCCGGACGGACCGTGTTCACACGCTTCGTCGCGCCGGAGCGCCCGCAGGGCGCCTGGGTGCCCTACTACCGCGAGTGGCCCTTCGCCCTGGTCCCGGACGGTGATCCCCTGTACGACCTGACGGCTCCCTTCGCGGCCACCGCGGCGGACCACGGCGCCCCCGTCGTCACCGAGCCGACCTTCGGCAAGTGGGGGACGAGCCTCCGGGCCGTCGTCGGGGACCACCCGCACCTGGTGCTCACCGGGGTCTCCACCGACTGCTGCGTCATCACGACCGCCCTCGCTGCGGCGGACGCCGGGGTGACCGTCACGGTCGTCGCGGACGCCTGCGCCGGGGCGAGTGACGAGGACCACGAGCGGGCGCTCGCGCTCATGCGGCTCTACGCCCCGCTCATCACGGTGGTGGACCGCGGGTCGGACCTGGTCGCCGGCCAGGTGTGACGTCACCCGGAGCGCGTAGAGTCACCCCCGTGCCAGCAGTGAACCTCGGTCTGCCGAAAGTCCCCGAAACCCTGAGCCCGCGTCGGAAGTCGCGCCAGATCCGGGTGGGGAAGGTCCTCGTGGGCGGCGACGCACCGGTCTCCGTGCAGTCGATGACGACGACGCCGACGACGAACATCAACGCGACACTGCAGCAGATCGCCGAGCTGACGGCGTCCGGCTGTGACATCGTCCGCGTTGCCGTGCCGAGCCAGGACGACGCGGACGCGCTGCCGATCATCGCGAAGAAGTCGCAGATCCCGGTCATCGCCGACATCCACTTCCAGCCGAAGTACGTCTTCCAGGCCATCGACGCCGGGTGCGCCGCCGTCCGCGTGAACCCGGGCAACATCCGGAAGTTCGACGACCAGGTCGGTGCGATCGCCAAGGCCGCGAAGGACGCCGGCGTCTCGCTCCGCATCGGCGTCAACGCGGGGTCGCTCGAGCCGAGCCTGCTGCAGAAGTACGGCAAGGCCACGCCCGAGGCGCTCGTCGAGTCGGCCGTCTGGGAGGCGTCGCTGTTCGAGGAGCACGACTTCCACGACTTCAAGATCTCGGTCAAGCACAACGACCCGATCGTCATGGTCAAGGCCTACCGGCAGCTCGCCGCGGCGGGGGACTGGCCCCTGCACCTCGGTGTCACCGAGGCCGGGCCGGAGTTCCAGGGCACCATCAAGAGCGCGACCGCGTTCGGCATCCTGCTCGCCGAGGGGATCGGTGACACCATCCGCGTCTCCCTCTCGGCACCGCCCGCGCAGGAGGTGAAGGTCGGCCTGCAGATCCTGCAGTCGCTCAACCTGCGCGAGCGCAAGCTCGAGATCGTCTCGTGCCCGAGCTGCGGTCGCGCGCAGGTCGACGTCTACCAGCTGGCCAACGACGTCACGAAGGGGCTCGAGGGCATGACCGTCCCCCTGCGCGTCGCCGTCATGGGTTGCGTCGTGAACGGCCCGGGCGAGGCCCGCGAGGCCGACCTCGGCGTCGCCTCCGGCAACGGCAAGGGGCAGATCTTCGTGAAGGGCCAGGTCATCAAGACCGTGCCGGAGCGCGAGATCGTGCAGACGCTCATCGAGGAGGCGAACCGCATCGCCGACGAGATGGGTCCCGAGGCGGCCACCGGCACCCCGCAGGTGATCACCACCACCTGAGCCGTCGCGTCCGGCGACACCAGCAGGCGGACGGGAGGCGCGGTGCCGGCGTGCGCCGCGCCTCCCGTCCGTGGTCAGGCGACCCGAACGCGCCGGTAGGCTTGCGTCCGTGGTCACACGGCTCTCCCATCTCTTCCTCCGCACGCTCCGCGACGACCCCTCCGACGCCGAGGTCACGAGCCACAAGCTGCTCGTCCGCGCCGGGTACGTCCGTCGCCAGTCCCCGGGCATCTTCGCGTGGCTGCCGCTCGGCCTGCGGGTGCGGCACAAGATCGAGGACATCATCCGCGAGGAGATGGTCGCAGCCGGCGCGCAGGAGGTCCTGCTGCCCGCGCTCCTGCCCCGCGAGCCCTACGAGGCGACCAACCGCTGGACCGAGTACGGCGACGGCATGTTCCGGCTGCAGGACCGCAAGGGTTCCGACTACCTGCTCGCACCGACGCACGAGGAGATGTTCGCCCTCCTCGTGAAGGACCTGTACGGCTCGTACAAGGACCTCCCCGTCACGCTGTTCCAGATCCAGGACAAGTACCGCGACGAGGCCCGACCGCGCGCCGGTCTGCTGCGCGGCCGCGAGTTCACGATGAAGGACGCGTACTCGTTCGACCTCACCGACGAGGGGCTCGAGCGCAGCTACCAGGTGATGCGCGACGCGTACGAGGCGATCTTCGCGCGCCTGGGCCTGGAGTACGTCATCGTCAAGGCCGACGCCGGTGCGATGGGCGGCTCGAAGTCCGAGGAGTTCCTGCACCCGATCGGTGTCGGGGAGGACACCTTCGTCCGCAGCGCGGGCGGCTACGCGGCCAACGTCGAGGCGTACGTCACGCCGGTGCCCGACGCCCTGCCGATCGCGGGCCAGCCCGAGCCCGTGCTCCTGCCCGCCGCCGACACCCCGACGATCGACACGCTCGTCGCGCACGCCAACGAGGTCGCTCCGCGTGACGGAGCTCCCTGGACCGCCGCGGACACGCTGAAGAACGTCGTGCTGGCGCTCACCCACCTCGACGGCACCCGCGAGGTCGTGGTCGTCGGGCTGCCCGGCGACCGCGAGGTCGACCTGAAGCGCGCCGAGGTCGCCTTCGCGCCGGCCGAGGTCGAGGCCGCGGGTGACGACGACTTCCGGAAGCACCCGGGCGTCTTCGTGAAGGGGTACATCGGGCCGCAGGTCCTCGGTGCCGAGAGCGCGTCCGGCATCCGCTACTTCGTCGACCCGCGCGTGGTCGAGGGCACGAGCTGGATCACCGGCGCGAACGAGCGCGGCGTCCACGTCTCCGGTCTGGTCATGGGCCGCGACTTCACCGCCGACGGCGTCGCCGAGGTGTCCGACGTCCGCGCCGGGGACCCGGCACCCGACGGGTCCGGCCCGCTCGAGACCGCCCGTGGCATGGAGATCGGCCACGTGTTCCAGCTCGGCCGCAAGTACGCCGAGGCGCTCGACCTCAAGGTGCAGGACGAGAACGGCAAGCTCGCCACGGTCACGATGGGCTCGTACGGCATCGGCGTGACGCGCATCATGGCGATCCTCGCCGAGGCGCACAACGACGAGAAGGGCCTCGCCTGGCCGAAGGAGGTCGCCCCGTTCGACGTCCACGTCGTCGCCACGGGCAAGGACCAGGTCGCCTACGACCTCGCGTCGTCGCTCATCGACACCCTCGAGGGCGAGCGCTACGACGTCGTCTACGACGATCGTCCGAAGGTGTCGCCGGGCGTCAAGCTGCGGGACGCCGAGCTGCTCGGCGTGCCGGTGGTCGTCGTCGCCGGCCGGAACGCCGCCGACGGCGTCGTCGAGCTGTGGGACCGCCGCTCGGGCGAGCGGCGCGACGTGCCGGTCGCCGACCTGCTCGAGGCGATCCGCGCGATCTGATCGCAGCTCCACGACGCAACGGGAGGCGCGGTGCCAGCTGGCACCGCGCCTCCCGTTGCGTCTCGCGGTTCTGGGGTACGCTTGACGCCGACTTCCGCGCAGATCCATCCGCGGGAGCGACTCAGCTGAATACGGAGGCACCTCGGTGAAGATCGACCTCGCAGTCCTGCGACTCATGGAGCGCGAGCGGGAGATCCCGTTCGACGAACTCGTCCGCATCATCGAACAGGCCATCCTGACGGCGTACCAGAAGCACCGCGTGGAGAACGACGAGCCCGTCGACGCCCAGGCGCGCGTCGAGCTCGACCGGAAGTCCGGCGAGGTGTCGGTGTACGTCCCGGAGCGCGACGACGAGGGCACCGTCGTCGGCGAGGCCGTCGACCAGCCGAGCGACTTCGGCCGCATCGCCGCCTTCGCCGCGAAGCAGGTCATCAACCAGCGCCTGCGCGACATCGGCGACGACAAGATCCTCGGCCAGTTCCGGGGCAAGGAGGGCGACATCGTCGCCGGCGTCATCCAGCAGGGCCCGAACCCGAAGATGGTGCACGTGGACCTCGGCACGGTCGAGGCGATCCTGCCGCCCGAGGAGCAGGTGCCGGGCGAGGAGTACAAGCACGGCAACCGCATCCGCGTCTACGTCACGAGCGTCGGCCGCGGCGCGAAGGGCCCGCAGATCACCGTGTCCCGCACACACCCGGGCCTGGTCCGGAAGCTGTTCGCCCTCGAGGTGCCGGAGATCGCCTCGGGCGTCGTCGAGATCACCTCGATCGCTCGCGAGGCCGGACACCGCACCAAGCTCGCGGTGAAGGCGAACGAGCCGGGCGTCAACGCGAAGGGCGCCTGCATCGGCGAGCTCGGTGCCCGTGTCCGCGCGGTGACGACGGAGCTCGGGGCCGAGAAGATCGACATCGTCGACTACTCGTCCGACCTGGCGTCCTTCGTCGCGAGCGCGCTGTCGCCGGCGAAGGTGACGAGTGCGTTCGTGCTCGACGCGTCGACGAAGGCCGTCCGTGCCCTCGTGCCGGACTACCAGCTGTCCCTCGCGATCGGCAAGGAGGGGCAGAATGCCCGCCTCGCCGCGAAGCTGACCGGTGCGCGCATCGACATCCAGCCGGATTCGATCCTGGACGGCGACGAGTGATGATCGACATCCAGGCAGCGCCGGTCGGGGGCTCGGTCCTGGACGGCGACGAGTAGGACACGAGCAGTGCCGGGCGGCGACCGTCGCCCGACACCGTTCCGCTGGTGGCGTGACCGGTCCGGGCGCGCCGGATCGCGGTGGTCGGAGGCAAGGAGTATGGTGGTTCCCGTCAGAACATGCATCGGCAGTCGTCGTCGTGCTCCCCGGTCCTCCCTCCTCCGTGTCGTCGCCCTGAGTGACGGTCGCGTCGTGGCGGACCCGAAGGCAGTCATGCCGGGGCGGGGAGCCTGGCTCACCCCGACCGTCGAAGCACATGATCAGGCCGTCAAGCGCAGGGCCTACCGCCGCGCGCTCCGGCTCGACCGTGAACCCGACACGTCAGCGGTACGTGACTACCTCGAGGCGCTCGACGCCGAAGAGCAGGCGCGTCACCGGGACACGACAGAACAGGCTGAACGGCTTATGGACAACTGATGAGCGGCTCGAAATGAGACCCGTCATCCAGTGAGTCCTGCCCCCTTCGCGGGGTGGGACCCGTGAAGGAGAACAGTGGCAAAACCACGCGTACACGAGATCGCATCCGAACTCGGTGTCGACAGCAAGACCGCAATGGAGAAGCTCAAGGAACTCGGCGAGTTCGTCAAGGGCCCGAGCTCCAGTGTGGAACCCCCCGTCGCGCGCAAGCTCCGTGCTGCGCTGCAGGCGGACGGCGCCGCGACGGCGTCGAAGCCCGCGACCCCGAGCGCTCCCGCGAAGACCGCGGCTCCGCGGTCCGGTGCCCCGAAGCCCGGCGGTCCCCGCCCGGGTCCGGCGCGTCCGGCCCCGGCACCGAAGGCCGAGCCCGAGGTGCAGGCGCCAGTCGCCGACGCCCCGACGCCGGCCGCGCCGAAGTCCGTCGCGCAGCGCCAGGCCGAGGCCGAGGCTGCGCAGAAGGCCGCTGCCGCCGAGAAGGCAGCCGGTGGCTCGTCCGAGTCGAAGGGTGACGCCGTCAAGCCCGGCGGCGCGCCGAAGCCCGGCTCCGCAGCCGGCCCGAAGCCCGGCGGCCCCAAGCCGGGTGCCCGTCCGGGTAACAACCCCTACGCGTCGAGCCAGGGCATGGGCTCGCGCCCGCCGCGTCCGGGCAACAACCCGTTCGCGTCGAACCAGGGCATGGGTCAGCGTCCCGCCGGCGGTGCCGGTGGTGGCAACGGCATCCCGCGTCCGGCCCCGCCGCGTCCCGGTGTGCCCCGTCCGGGCGCTCCGCGTCCGGGTGGTCCCGGTCAGGCGAACCGTCCCAACGGCTTCGGGCAGCGCCCGGGCCAGGGTGGCGGTCGTGGCGGTCCCGGCGGTCGTCCGGGTGGTGCCGGTGGTGCCGGTGGTGGCTTCCCGCGTCCGGCCTTCAGCGGCCCGCGTCCCGGCGGTGGCGGTGGCCGTGGTCGTGGCCCCGGCGGCGGTACCGCTGGTGCCTTCGGTCGTGGTGGCGGCAAGAGCCGCGCCCGGAAGTCGAAGCGGACGAAGCGCGCCGAGTACGAGATGCGGCAGGCGCCGTCGCTCGGCGGTGTGCAGGTCCCTCGTGGCGACGGCAACACGGTCGTCCGTCTGCGTCGTGGTGCGAGCATCTCGGACTTCGCGGACAAGATCGACGCGAGCCCCGGCAACCTGGTGACCGTGCTGTTCCACCTCGGTGAGATGGCCACGGCGACCGAGTCGCTGGACGAGGCCACGTTCGAGGTCCTCGGCGAGGAGCTCGGCTACAAGATCCAGATCGTCTCGCCGGAGGACGAGGACCGCGAGCTCCTCGAGGGCTTCGACATCGACATCGACGCCGAGTACGCCGACGAAGACGACTCCGTCCTGCAGCAGCGTCCCCCGGTCGTCACCGTCATGGGTCACGTCGACCACGGCAAGACCCGCCTCCTCGACGCCATCCGCAACTCGAAGGTGGTCGAGGGCGAGGCCGGTGGCATCACGCAGCACATCGGTGCGTACCAGATCGTCACCGAGCACGAGGGCATCGAGCGTCCGATCACGTTCATCGACACCCCGGGTCACGAGGCCTTCACGGCCATGCGTGCCCGCGGTGCGCAGGTGACGGACATCGCGATCCTGGTGGTCGCGGCGGACGACGGCATCATGCCCCAGACAATCGAGGCACTGAACCACGCGCAGTCGGCCGGTGTGCCGATCGTGGTCGCGGTGAACAAGATCGACAAGGAGGGCGCGAACCCGGCGAAGGTCCGGCAGCAGCTCACCGAGTACAACCTGGTGGCCGAGGAGTACGGCGGCGACGTCATGTTCGTCGACGTGTCGGCGCGCAACAACGTCGGCATCCAGGACCTGCTCGACGCGGTGCTGCTCACGGCGGACGCCGGTCTCGACCTGCGTGCGAACCCCGACAAGGACGCCCGCGGTGTCGCGATCGAGGCCCGACTCGACAAGGGTCGCGGTTCCGTGGCGACGGTGCTCATCCAGTCCGGCACGCTGCACGTCGGTGACGCCATCGTGGCGGGCACGGCCTACGGCCGCGTCCGCGCCATGACGGACGAGAACGGTGTGGCGGTCAAGGCCGCGACGCCGAGCCGTCCGGTCCAGGTGCAGGGTCTGTCGTCGGTGCCGCGCGCCGGTGACACCTTCCTGGTCACGGAAGAGGACCGCACGGCCCGCCAGATCGCCGAGAAGCGTGAGGCCGCCGAGCGCAACGCCCAGCTGGCCAAGGCCCGCAAGCGCATCTCGCTCGAGGACTTCACCCGTGCGCTCGAAGAGGGCAAGGTCGACTCGCTCAACCTCATCATCAAGGGTGACGTCTCCGGTGCCGTCGAGGCACTCGAGCAGTCGCTCCTGGACATCGAGGTCGACGACAGCGTCCAGCTCCGCATCCTGCACCGCGGTGTGGGTGCGATCACGGAGTCGGACATCGACCTGGCCACGATCGACAACGCGATCGTCGTCGGCTTCAACGTCCGTCCGGACGTCAAGGCCCGCGAGCGTGCCGCCCGCGAAGGCATCGACGTGCGCTTCTACTCGGTCATCTACAACGCACTCGAGGACATCGAGCAGTCCCTCAAGGGCATGCTCAAGCCCGAGTACGAAGAGGTCCAGTCGGGTGTCGCCGAGATCCGCGAGGTGTTCCGTTCCTCGAAGTTCGGCAACATCGCGGGTGTCATCGTCCGCTCCGGCACGATCACGCGCAACGCCAAGGCGCGCGTCATCCGTGAAGGTGTGGTGCTCGCCGACGGCCTGGCCATCGAGTCGCTGCGTCGCTTCAAGGACGACGTCACCGAGGTCCGCACGGACTTCGAGGCCGGTATCGGTCTGGGCAAGTACAACGACATCCAGATCGGCGACGAGATCGAGACCACCGAGCTCGTCGAGAAGCCGCGCGACTGACGCTGGTTATCCTGGACCCCGCTCCTCCTCCGGGAGGGGCGGGGTCCGTCCCGTTCCACCAGAAGATCCCCTGCCCCAGGAGGCACCCATGGCCGATCCGCAGCGCGCTCGCAAGATGGCGGACCGCATCAAGGAAGTCGTCGCACGGCGGCTCGACAAGGGGCTGCGCGACCCGCGGCTCGGTTTCGTCACCATCACCGACGTCC
Source organism: Curtobacterium sp. MCSS17_007 (assembly GCF_003234175.2). Taxonomy (NCBI): domain Bacteria; kingdom Bacillati; phylum Actinomycetota; class Actinomycetes; order Micrococcales; family Microbacteriaceae; genus Curtobacterium; species Curtobacterium sp. MCSS17_007. The sequence continues at coordinate 1,800,797 of NZ_CP126257.1, read as the reverse complement.
GTGTGACCGGCGACCTGCAGCACGCGTCGGTCTTCTACACCGTCTACGGTTCGGAGCAGGAGCGCGCCGACTCGGCCGCCGCCCTCAAGGCGGCCACCGGCATGCTCCGCAGCGAGGTCGGCAAGAACATCACCGCCCGGCTCACCCCGTCGCTCGAGTTCATCGCGGACGCGCTGCCGGAGACGTCGGCGCACATGGAGGACCTGCTCGTCCAGGCGCAGCAGCGTGACGCGCAGGTGCGTGCCGCGTCGGCCGGCGCGCAGTACGCCGGTGACGCCGACCCGTACAAGCACGACGACGACGAGGGCGATGACGACGACGTGGAGCGCGAGCCCCGCGCCTGACCGCTGTCGCGCCCTGACGGCCGCCGGACACCACGTGTCCGGCGGCCGTCGGTCGTCAGGCGTCGGGGAGCCGGTAGCCCGTCGCGTCGTCGCCGACGACGAGCCCGTCGCGGAGCAGGGACGCGAGGGCCCGAGCGCGCTGTTCGGCGTCGGGCCAGACCAGGTCGATCTCGTCGCGCGTCACCGGGACGTCGCTCGCACGCAGCTCCGCCATCACCAGGCCGCGCACCTGCCGGTCGCTCCCGGCGAACCGCGCCTGCTTCGGCGCGCGCGGCCCGTCGTGGTCGGGGTAGCCGGCAGCACGCCACGCGCACCGGTCGGCGATCGGACACACGTCGCACGCGGGGGAGCGGGCGACGCACACGAGCGCGCCGAGCTCCATGACCGCGGCGTTCGTCGCGGCCGCGTCGTCGCGGTCCTCCGGGAGCACCGACTCCATGAGCGGCAGGTCGTGCTTCGCCCTCGCGGGTCCCGGCTCGCCGTGGCCGAGCACGGCCCGGGCGAGCACCCGACGGACGTTCACGTCGACGACGGGGTGTCGGTCTCCGTACGCGAAGACCGCCACCGCCCGTGCGGTGTAGTCGCCGATGCCGGGCAGCGCGAGGAGCGCGTCCACGTCCCTCGGCACGACGTTGCCGTGCCGTTCGGCGATGGCGGTCGCCGCTGCGTGCAGCGCGAGTGCGCGTCTCGGGTACCCCAGCCGGTCCCACGCGCGAACCGCCTCGCCCGGAGGCGACGCCGCGAGGTCCGCGGGGGTCGGCCACCGGGTGAGCCACGCCTCCAGTCGGGGGACGACGCGCGCCACCTGTGTCTGCTGGAGCATGATCTCGCTGACGAGCGTGCCCCACGCCGGGAACCCCGGTCGGCGCCACGGCAGGTCGCGCGCCTCGGTGCGGAACCAGGCGACGAGCGGCGTCGCGATGTCCGTCCCGTCGCGATCGGGTCCCTCCACAGCGACTGCAGCCGACGGATCGTCCACAACCTGCCCGGAGGCTCGACGCGCGTTCACCACGACAGCCTACGGTGGGAGCCATGGCACGCTGGGCACCGCAGGAGACCGACACGATGGCTGCGATCGCGCAGGAGGTGATCGCCCAGGTCGGCACGAACCGCACCGTCGTCGGCATCGACGGGCAGGACGGCGCAGACCTCGAGCGCGTCGCCGCGGGCCTGGTCACGGGCTTCCAGCAGCACGGCGTCTCCGCGATGGCGGCGGCGGCCCCGTCGTCGGACGTCGACGTGCTGCGTTCGGACATCGTCACGCCCTTCCGCACGACCGGTGCGGGTGAGGGGGTCCTCGTGGTGCACGGGCACGGGCTGCTCGCACAGGGCGCCCGCGGCCTCTGGCGCTGGTCGCTCTGGGTCGAGCAGGAGCAGGGGCGGTTGGAGCGCCGTGCCGACGTCAAGATCGCGGCGTCCGCGATCCTCGACGTCACCGATCCGGAGCACCCGCGCCGCGAGTGGAACGACGCCTGCTGACCCGCTGTCCGCCGGCGGCGCTGGTACCCTCGTCCGGTGCTCGCAACCGCGCCTGACGGCATCCTCCTCGTCGACAAGCCGCAGGGCATCTCCAGTCACAGGGTGGTGTCGATCGCCCGTCGTCGGCTCGGACTCAAGAAGATCGGCCACGCCGGCACACTCGACCCGATGGCGACCGGTCTCCTGCTGCTCGGCGCGGGGCCCTCGACGCGGCTGCTGACGCACCTCGTCGGACTCGGCAAGACCTACACGGCGACGATCCGCTTGGGGGTCGGCACCGACTCCGACGACGCCGACGGCACGCCCACGTCGACGCACGGTGTCGACGGCATCGACGTCTCCGAGGGTGCCGTGGAACGGGCGGTCGCCGCGCAGCGCGGGGTCATCGCCCAGGTCCCCTCGACCGTCAGCGCCATCAAGGTCGACGGCCGCCGCGCCTACGACCTCGCGCGCAAGGGTGAGGAGGTCGTCCTGCGCTCGCGCACCGTCACCGTCGCGCGGTTCGACGTCACCGGGCGGAACGACCGGACCGTGCGGGTCGACGGGCAGGACGTCGCCGTGGTCGACGTCGACGTCGTCGTCGACTGCTCGTCCGGCACCTACGTCCGCGCGCTCGCCCGTGACGTCGGTGCCGCGCTCGGCACGGGTGCCCACCTCACCGCGCTCCGCAGGACCGCCGTCGGGCCCTTCGACGTCGGGTCCGCGATCGACCTCGAGGACGACGGCGTGGACGTCGGCGCCGCACTCGTCCGTCCGGCAGACGTGGCGCGGCGCCTGTTCGACGTGGTCTCCCTCGACCCCGCCGCCGCGAAGGACCTGTCGGACGGCAAGCGGGTCGCTGTCGAGCACCCCGACTCGGACGGTCCGGTCGCTGCGATCGCCACCGAGGACGACCGGCTCGTGGGGCTGGTCTCGGTGCGACGCGGGCGGCTCCGTGCGATCACGAACTTCCCGGCACCGGCACCGGCACCGGCAGCGACCGGCGCGGGCAGGACCACGGACGGAGCGGACGCGTGATCGAGTGGTTCATGTGGGTGCAGCTCGCGGTGGCCGTGGTCGCGGGGCTGTTCGCCGTCGTGGTCGGGTTCATCGGGTGGAAGCCGAACGACTACACCGTCGGGTCGCTCGCGCTCATCGAGCTGCTGCTCCTGGTGCAGGGCGTGATCTCGCTCGTGCTCCCCGCGGTCGGCAGCCCGCCGCAGGGGAACGTGCTCGAGTTCGGTGTGTACGCAGTGTCCGTGCTGCTCGTGCCACCGGCAGCGATCCTCTGGGCGCTCATCGACCGGACGAAGTGGAGCACCGTCGTCCTCGGCGCCGGTGCCTTCACCGTCGCGGTGATGGTGTACCGGATGTACCAGATCTGGTTCGCCCTGAACTGACGCGTCCGTGCGTCCGCGTGGGCGCCTCGGTCCGACCGGGCCCGACCCGACGGCCGGGGCCGGACGACGCGCGGCGCGACGTCCCCGTGTGCGTCGCCCGGGTCGTCGCCCGTCGGTAGACTCGGTGCAATGGCGACCAGATCCTCCCTCGCGACCGGCGTCGGCCGAGTCCTCATCGCCGTGTACGGCATCCTCGCCCTCGCGGCGACCGGGCGCAGCGTCGTCCAGATCATCGAGAAGTTCTCCTTCGCGCCGTTCGCCTACACGCTCAGCGCCGTCGCGGCGGTCGTCTACATCGTCGCGATGATCGCCCTCATCGCACCTGGCCGCGCCTGGTACCGGGTCGCGTGCGTCACGATCGGCTTCGAGATGGCGGGCGTGCTGGTCGTCGGCACCCTGTCCCTGGTCGACCGCCAGCTCTTCCCCGACGACACCGTGTGGTCCTACTACGGTCTCGGGTACCTCTTCGCACCGCTCGTGCTGCCGATCGCCGGACTCTGGTGGCTCCGCAAGCACCACCGTGCCGCCGTGGCCGAGCCCGCACCGGCGACCGCGACGGCAGGCGAGTAGGGGGTCGGCCGTGCAGTACTACGACGACCTCGCGGACGTGGCGCAGGGCTTCGGTCCGAGCGCAGTGACGATCGGCAAGTTCGACGGCGTGCACGTCGGGCACCGGGCGGTCATCGCACACCTCGAACGTGCCGCGCGTGAACGTGGCCTGGTGTCGACCGTCGTGACCTTCGACCGGCACCCGCTCAGCGTGATCGACCCGGAGCGCGTCCCGCCGGCGCTGACGAGCACCGCGCAGCGACGGGAACTCCTCGAGGAGATCGGCGTCGACGCGATGCTCCTCCTGCGGTTCGACCAGGACCTGCAGTCCCAGGCGCCCGAGGCCTTCGTGTCCGAGGTCCTCGTCGGCACCCTGCACGCCGAGCTCGTGTTCGTGGGCAGCGACTTCCGCTTCGGGGCGCGCGGTGCCGGTGACGTCGCGCTGCTGCGACGCCTGGGGGAGCGGTACGGCTTCCAGGTCGAGCTCATCGACGACGTCGACCTCCGCGACGACGTCCGCCCGTCCGACGAGCGCCGGGTGTCCTCGACGTGGATCCGGGAGCTGCTCGGTGTCGGACGCGTCGCCGAGGCCGCCCGACTGCTCGGCCGCGAGCACGCCGTGCGCAGCACCGTCGTGCACGGCAACCAGCGCGGCAGGGCCATGGGTTACCCGACGGCGAACCTCGACCCGGCGTGCGAGGGCTTCGTCCCCGCGGACGGCGTCTACGCCGCACGCGTCCTGCACGAGGGCACCGTGTACCCGGCAGCCGTCTCGGTGGGCAACAACCCGACGTTCGAAGGCGTGCCTGCCAAGCAGATCGAGGCGCACCTGCTCGACGTCGACATCGACCTCTACGGTGACACGATCTCGGTGCTCTTCGTCTCGTACGTGCGGGGCATGGTCGCCTTCTCGTCGATGGACGAACTCGCCACCCAGATGCGACAGGACGACCTCGACATCCGCCTGCTGCTCGGGCTCCCCGCGCCGGTCCAGTAGACCGGTCCACGGGCGGGCGGTCCCGGCTGACGGTCCCCACAGACGAGAACCCCCGCGACCGATGGTCGCGGGGGTTCTCGTCGTGCGGTGCTCCGGGCGTCAGCCGCCGAGCGCGTCCAGCCAGATCTTGCGGGCGTCGAGGGCTTCCTGCGCTGCCTTGATCTTCCGGGCGTCGCCCGATGCCTGCGCCGCCTCGAGCTCCGACTGCAGCTTGCCGATCGCGTCCTCGAGCTGGCTCGCGAGACCGTTCTGCCGGGCCTTGCGCTCCGGGTCGGACGCCTTCCAGTGCTCGTCCTCGAGGCTGCGCACGTGGTCCTCGACCGCACGGAGCCGGTCCTCGATCCGGCGGACGTCACCGCGCGGGACCTTGCCGATCTCGTCCCAGCGGCGCTGGATGTCCGTCAGGGTGCGACGTGCGGCGATGCGGTCCCGCTGCTGGAGCAGCGGCTCCGCCTCGGTCAGCAGCGCCTGCTTCGCGACGAGGTTGGCGGAGAACTCCTCGTTCTCCGCTGCCGCCTCGGCGTGACGGTGCTCGAACAGGACGTCGCCGGCTGCCTTGAAGCGCGCCCACAGTGCGTCGTCGTGGCGCTTGCCGGCCCGTCCGGCACGCTTCCAGTCGTCGAGCAGCTCCCGGTAGGCCGGGATGCCGTCGGAGCCGCGCGACGCGAGGGCCTCGGCCTGCTGCACGAGCTCCTGCTTGCGGTTGCGGGCGTCTCGGTGCTGCGCGTCGAGCTCCGAGTAGAAGGCGCGCCGGTGCTGGTCGACGGTCGAGCGCGCGGCGCGGAAGCGCTTCCACAGCTCGTTCGCCTCGTTCTTCGGCAGTCGGGGACCGTCGTGCTGGTGCTGCTGCCACCGGGCGAAGACGTCGTCGAGCTGGGCGGTGACCTGCTTCCACTGCGCGCGAGCGGGATCGACCGCGGCGAGGGACTCGGCTTCCTCGACCAGCGCCGTGCGGTACGCGAGCGCCTCGGTGAGGGCCTGCTGCGCCTGCGCCTGCTGCTCCCTGGTGAGCGAACCGACCTGCTCGGACAGCGCCGCGACGCGGTTCTCGAGCGCCTTGAGGTCACCGACCACGCGGGCCTCCGACACCTGCGAGCGCAGGTGTTCGACGGTCCGGGCGACGTCGTTCGCCGAGGCACCACGCTGTGCGCGCTGCTCCGCGATCTTCACCTGCCCCTCGAGGTCGGCGTACTTGCGCGCGAAGTACGCGAGGGCCTCGTCCGGGGTGGCGTCCGGGTACTCACCGACCGCCTTCTCGGTGTCCTCGTACCGGACGTACACCGTCCCGTTCTCGTCGACCCGGCCCCAGGTCGTTGCTTCGTCAGGTCCCACAGGTCTCGCCTCGATCGTGGTCGTGCATCGCCGACGTCCCCGTCGGCACGGTCAGGTCGTCAGCCTATTGCACGGAAGGTCCCCTGCGACCAGCGTGACGTGCTGGCTGTGGACGAGCATCCGACGACGGACCGCTCAGTCGCCCTCGCGGATCGTCGCGCCGGTGATCGTCGTCGCCACCTTCGGCTCCCCGGTGCCGTCCGCCCCGGGCGAGGTGATGCCCTTCGAGGTGATCTCCGACTCGAGGTCGTCGAGGCCGCTGGTGACCTTGCCGACCACCGTGTACCCGCCGGACGAGCCGTCGAGGGTGGTGTCGCCGTAGACGATGAAGAACTGCGTGCTCTGCGAGTACGGTGACGCCCCGCGGGCGATCGCCAGCGTGCCCGCCGCGTACTCCCCGTCGCTCGGCACGTTCTCGAGCGGGCCGTACTCGAAGCCGGCGTCGCCGGTTCCGTCGCCGTTGGCGGACCCGCACTGCAGGAACCGGAAGTCGCTGCTGTCGGCGAGTCGGTGGCAGGTGGTGCCCTGGTAGAACTGCTTGCGGATGAGGTCGATCTCGACGCTCGCGGCCTGGGGTGCCCGCTCTCCGTCCAGCTCGATGCCGAGCTCGACGTCGTCGTTGAGCGTCAACGTCCCGGTCCAGGTCCTCCCGTCCGCGATGTCCTTGCTGGGCACCTCGCCGGTGTTCCCGGCGGTCGCACTGGCGCTCGGGGTCGGACTCGCCGAGGCGGTTGCGGTCGCGGTCGCGCGCGCGTGGTCGGCGCCGCGGGAACCGGCGAAGGCCAGCTGCGATCCGGTCGCGAGTGCCGCGACGAGCACGAGCACACCCACCCCGACCACGTCGTCCCGCACCCGACGGCGTCGCTGCCGCTCGTGCAGGCCCTGTCGGGCCTGGTACAGGCGGAGTCGCTCGCGCGCCTCGCGGTTGTCACGCGCCTGGTTCTTCGGTGCCACGGTGCTGATCGGACCTCTCGTCGACTGTGCCGACGAGCGTAGCGGAACGAGTGCCGCGCCCGGCCGGGAGGCGCGGAGCGCGTCGGTGGGTCGGCCTACGATTGGACCATGGCAGCGGATCGATCGGGCATGCGCGCGCCCACCACCGGCGGTCGCGCCGGGTTGGCCCAGGGCTCCGTCCCGCTCGCCGTGCGGATGCGTCCGACGAGCCTGGACGAGGTCGCCGGCCAGCAGCACCTGCTCGGGCGGGGGAGCCCGCTCGTCCAGCTCGCCACCGGGACGCGCGAGAACCCCGGCGGCGTCTCGGTGATCCTCTGGGGTCCGCCCGGCACGGGCAAGACGACCCTCGCACAGGCCATCGCGCGCCAGTCCGGCCGTGAGTTCGTGGAGCTCTCGGCCGTCACCGCGGGGGTGAAGGACGTGCGCGAGGTCATGGAGAAGGCCCTCACGCACCGCGACCTCTACGGGTCGACCACCGTGCTGTTCCTCGACGAGATCCACCGCTTCAGCAAGGCCCAGCAGGACGCCCTGCTGCCCGGCGTCGAGAACGGCTGGGTCATCCTCATCGCGGCGACGACCGAGAACCCCTCGTTCTCGGTCATCTCGCCGCTCCTCTCTCGGTCGTTGCTGTTGACGCTCAAGCCGCTCACCGACGAGGACCTCGGCATGCTCGTCGACCGCGCGGTCGAGGACCCCCGCGGTCTCGGCGGGTCCGTGGTGCTCGGTGACGACGCCCGGTCGGCCATCGTCCGGCTGTCCTCCGGCGACGCGCGACGCGCGCTCACGGCGCTCGAGGCGGCGGCGTCCTCGGCGATCGCGGCGCAGACCGACGACGACGAGGACGAGGACGTCTCCCTCGACGGCGTCGAGACGGTGCCGCTGGTCGACGCGGACACGGTCGCGGCAGCGGTCGACCGTGCCCTGCTCCGGTACGACCGTCAGGGCGACGAGCACTACGACGTGATCAGCGCCTTCATCAAGTCCGTCCGGGGGAGCGACGTCGATGCGGCGCTGCACTACCTCGCCCGCATGATCGAGGCCGGGGAGGACCCCCGGTTCATCGCCAGGCGCATCATCATCTCGGCGTCGGAGGACATCGGCATGGCCGACCCGCAGGCGCTGCCGATCGCGGTCGCCGCCGCGCAGGCGGTGCAGCTCATCGGCATGCCGGAGGGGCGGATCCCGCTGGCCGAAGCGGTGGTGTACCTGGCCACAGCGCCGAAGTCCAACGCGGCCTACAACGGCGTGAACGCAGCGATCGCCGACGTCAAGGCCGGTCGCATGGGTGTCGTGCCGGTGCACCTCCGCGACGCGCACTACCCCGGGGCGAAGCGCCTCGGGCACGGCAAGGGCTACGTGTACTCGCACGACGCCGAGCACGGTGTCGCCCGGCAGCAGTACCTGCCCGACGCGCTCGAGGGCACCGAGTACTACGCGCCGACCGCCAACGGGTACGAGCGCGAGGTCGGCCCGCGGCTGGAACGACTCCGGAAGATCACACGCGGCGAGTGAGCAGGGTGCTCCTGTCCACGGCGGAATGCTGCTATCGTTGACGGGCCTACGTCCTGGTCCTCGCGTGCGGCTGCGTCGAGGACAGAGTCCCACCGCGGTGGGACGGGGGCAGAGGTTCGGACTGTAGCCGTCCGATCCCACAGGCTCATCCCTCTGGATCCCGTCGTCGGGATCGATTCCCGCCGTGTGCCCAGCGTGCGCGGACGATCGAGTGTCCGGCGAGTCATTCAGTTCAGACAGAGAAAAGGACCCTGTGTCTACCAAGTCACGTACCCGCAGCAAGACCCGCCTCTCGCGTGCGCTCGGCATCCCGCTGACGCCGAAGGCGGCCCGTTACCTCGAGAAGCGCCCCTACGGCCCCGGTGAGCACGGCCGCACCCGCCGTCGCGCGGACAGCGACTACGCCGTCCGTCTCCGTGAGAAGCAGCGTCTGCGCGCCCAGTACGGCATCCGCGAGAAGCAGCTCCGCATCGTCTTCGAAGAGGCCCGCAAGACGAAGGGCCTGACCGGTGAGAACCTCGTCGAACTCCTCGAGCAGCGCCTCGACGCCCTCGTGCTCCGTGCCGGCTTCGCCCGCACCACCGCGCAGGCCCGTCAGCTGATCGTGCACCGTCACATCCTCGTCGACGGCAAGCTCGTCGACCGTCCGTCCTTCCGCGTCAAGGAGGGCCAGCTCATCCACGTGAAGCAGCGCTCCGAGTCGCTCGAGCCGTTCCAGGTCGCCGCCGCCGGTGGCCACCAGGAAGTGCTCCCGAAGGTCCCGGGCTACCTCGAGGTCGAGATCGACAAGCTCCAGGCCCGCCTGGTCCGTCGTCCGAAGCGCGCCGAGGTCCCCGTGACCTGTGAAGTGCAGCTCGTCGTCGAGTACTACGCAGCTCGCTGATCCACGGATCACACCCGAACGGCGGGTCGGCCTCTCAGGAGGGCGACCCGCCGTTCGGCGTCCCGGGGGTGCTGCGCCACTACACTCGTTCGGGCACGCACCGCTCGCGTGCGCGAGAGGGAGAGGCACCGTGAAGCAGCTGTTCTTCGTCGTGGTCGGCGTCGTCATCGGGTTCGCGGCCGCGCACCGGATCGCGAACACCCCGGGCGGCGCACGCTTCTTCGCGGACGTGAACGCCAGGACGAAGGCGTTCACGGATGCCGTGGCCGACGGGTACCGCTCCCGTGAGGCCGAACTCCGCACCGACGCCTGAGCGCCACCGTCGACCGACCCGTCCCCGCGCCCGCTCCACGTACCCTCCCGCCGACCTGAATCAGGAAGCACCATGCAGACCGCAGAGATCCGCCGCCGTTGGCTCCAGTTCTTCGGCGACCGCGGACACACCGTCGTCCCGTCCGCGTCGCTCGTCTCGGACGATCCGTCGCTGCTCTTCACGGTCGCCGGCATGGTCCCGTTCATCCCCTACCTCACCGGTCTGGTCCCTGCGCCGTACCCGCGTGCGACGAGCGTCCAGAAGTGCATCCGCACCAACGACATCGAGGAGGTCGGCAAGACCCCTCGGCACGGCACGTTCTTCCAGATGAACGGCAACTTCTCGTTCGGTGACTACTTCAAGGAGCAGGCGATCCAGTACGCCTGGGAGCTCCTGACCACGCCGGAGGCGGACGGCGGCCTCGGGTTCTCGCCGGACGACCTGTGGGTCACGGTGTACGAGGAGGACGACGAGGCGATCGTCTTCTGGAAGGAGCACTCGTCGCTCCCCGACGAGCGGATCCAGCGCCTCGGCAAGGACACCAACTACTGGTCGACGGGCCAGCCGGGCCCCGCCGGCCCGTGCTCCGAGATCTTCTTCGACCGCGGTCCGGCGTACGGCATCGACGGCGGTCCGGCGACCGACGACGACCGCTACGTCGAGATCTGGAACCTGGTCTTCATGCAGTACCAGATCGCGGACGTGCGATCGAAGTACGACTTCGCGATCACGGGCGAGCTGCCGAACAAGAACATCGACACCGGCATGGGGCTCGAGCGCGTCGCGTTCATCAAGCAGGGCGTCGACAACATGTACGAGATCGACCAGGTGCGTCCGGTGCTCGACCGTGCCGCCGCGATCTCCGGTCGTGAGTACGGTGCCGTGCACGAGGACGACGTCCGCATGCGCGTCATCGCGGACCACGTCCGCTCCTCGCTCATGCTCGTCGCCGACGGGGTCACGCCGTCCAACGAGGGCCGCGGCTACATCCTGCGCCGCCTGCTCCGCCGGACCGTGCGCGCCATGCGTCTGCTCGGTGTCGAGGGGGCGACCTTCCCCGAGCTCTTCCCCGCGTCGCGCGACGCGATGCAGGGGGCGTACCCCGAGGTCGCCGAGCAGTACGACCGCATCGCACGGATCGTCTACGCCGAGGAGGAGACGTTCCTCCGCACCCTGGCGCAGGGCACCACCATCCTCGACGTCGCGGTCGAGCGCGCCAAGCAGGACGGTGCCCCGTCGATCGGTGGGGACACGGCGTTCCTGCTGCACGACACCTTCGGGTTCCCGATCGACCTCACCATGGAGATGGCCGAGGAGGCCGGGGTCCGGGTGGACCGAAGTGCCTTCGAGACCCTGATGTCCGAGCAGCGTGCCCGGGCGAAGGCCGACGCGAAGAGCAAGAAGACCGCTCTCGCCGACCTCAGCGTGTACAGCGCCTTCCGTGCCGCCGGCGAGACCGTCTTCCTCGGCTACGACGCGCTCGAGGCCGAATCCGCCGTGCTCGGCATCATCGTCGACGGCGTGAGCGTCGACCGTGCGGTCGCCGGCGACATCGCCGAGGTCATCCTCGGGGAGACCTCGCTCTACGCGGAGTCCGGCGGTCAGGACGCCGACCAGGGCTCGATCGTCGGCAACGGGTTCGACCTCGAGGTCCTCGACGTGCAGCGTCCGGTCGCCGGGCTCTGGAGCCACAAGGTGCAGGTCCGCTCCGGCGAGGTCGGGGTCGGGGACGCCGCGACGACGGTGGTCGACGCCGAGTACCGCCGCGGGGCGACGCAGGCGCACTCCGCCACGCACCTCGTGAACGCGGCACTCCGCGACGTGCTCGGACCGGAGGCGCTCCAGGCCGGCTCGTACAACAAGTCCGGCTACATGCGGCTCGACTTCTCCTGGTCCCAGCCCGTCTCGGGTGAGACGCGCTCGGAGATCGAGGAGGTCGTCAACGCCGCGATCCGGTCCGACCTCGCGGTGCAGACCCGGGTGCTGCCGCTCGACGAGGCGAAGGCCCTCGGTGCCCAGGCCCTCTTCGGGGAGAAGTACGGTGCCGAGGTCCGCATGGTCGACATCGGTGGCCCGTGGTCGCGCGAGCTCTGCGGTGGCACCCACGTCGCCTCGAGCGCGCAGGTCGGGCTCGTCAACCTCGTGGGGGAGTCCAGCGTCGGGTCGACCAACCGTCGCGTCGAGGCGCTCGTCGGGCTGGAGGGCTTCCGTGACCTCGCGGTCGAGCGGACCATCGTGTCGCAGCTGTCGAGTGCACTCAAGGCGCCCCGCGAGGACCTGCCGACGCGTGTCCAGGGCCTGATGGAGGACCTGCGCGCCGCCCAGAAGCGGATCGCGGAGTTCGAGTCGGCGAACCTGCAGCAGCGCGTGCCCGCGATCGCACGCCAGGCGACGACCGTCGGGACGACCACGGTGGTCGCCGAGACCGTCGACGGCCTGCAGTCCGGTGACGACCTCCGCTCGCTCGCGACCGGCGTCCGAGGGCAGCTCGGTGACGGAGCAGCCGTGGTCGTCCTCGGCGCGGTGGTCGGCGGCAAGCCGGTCGTCATCGTGGCGACGAACGACGCGGCCCGTGCCGCTGGCGTCGCGGCAGGTCCGCTCGCGAAGGAGGCCGCCGGCGTCCTCGGCGGCGGTGGTGGCGGCAAGCCCGACCTGGCCCAGGGCGGTGGCACGGACGCGGGCGCGCTCCCGGCGGCGCTGCGTGCCGTGACGGCGCGCCTGGCGGGCTGAGCGTGGCGATCCGCACGGGCCGTCGGCTCGGTGTCGACGTCGGCAGGGCGCGCATCGGGGTCGCCGTCTGCGACCGGGACGGCCTGCTGGCCACCCCGGTCGAGACGGTGCCTCGGGACGAGGCGACGGACGTCCGTCGCATCGTCGAGCTCGCCGACGAGTACGACGTGCTCGAGGTCGTCGTGGGGCTGCCCCTGTCGATGTCCGGTGACGACACACCCTCGACCGCGGACGCCCGCGCCTTCGCCGAGCGCCTCGCGGAGCACCGACCCGTGCGCCTGGTCGACGAGCGGCTCTCCACGGTGACGGCCCAGCGCGGTCTGCACCAGGCGGGGCGGAACACGAAGAAGTCCCGGGCCGTGATCGACCAAGCGGCCGCTGTTATCATTCTGCAACACGCGCTCGACCACGAGCGTGCGTCCAGCGCCGCCCCCGGCGCCACGCTCCCCTGACCGACCGGCCCCGGAGCGGGTCGGGAGACCGACGTTCCCGGACCGTCGGGGCCCTGGTGGAGCCCCCGACCCGAGAGACCGAGGATCCCTTGGCAGACGACCTGGACTGGGACGCGATCATCGCGCCCGGCGACGATGCCGGCCGACGACGCCGGTCCGCCGACTCCGCAGCCGACCCGGACCGTCCGATGTCGCGCCGCGAGGCTCGGGCCGCCGAGGCGGCCGCAGCAGCCTCCGCGCCAGCGGGTCCTGAGGCCGAGGACGCCCGACCCGTGACCACCGACGTGGGCTCGGCGGGTACGCGACATCCGGTCGCACCGGCCGATGCGCCGGTCGCCCGGTCGCACGACGAACTGCACCCGGAGGTGCAGGCGCTCCTCACCGGCGAGGTTCCCGCGCCCGACGCCCGGGCGGTGGGCGACGCCCACGGCGGTACCGGAACCGGTCCGGACGGACCGCGCGACGGGGCCGGCGGTACGGGAGACGGCGGACGCGGGGGACGCGGCGGGGGAGGCGGTGCCTCCCGGCAGCCGCGCGGACCGCGACCGCCGCGTCGCCGTGGACCGCTCATCGCGGGGATCGTGATCGTCGCCCTCGTGCTCGCGGTCGGCGTCGGCGCCTACGCGTTCGCCGCGCCCAAGATCCAGCAGGTCGTCGGAGCGATCGGCGGATCGAGGGAGCCGGACGATTACACGGGCGACGGGACGAGCAAGGTCACCGTGACGATCAAGCAGGGCGACATCGGCGAGGACGTCGCCAAGACCCTGCAGCGCAGCGGCGTGGTGAAGAGCTCGAAGGTCTTCTACAAGCTGCTGCTGACCTCGCCGGACGTCTCGTTCCAGCCGGGGTCGTACGAGCTGAAGAAGGAGATGAGCTCGAAGGCCGCACTCGCCGCCCTCAGGGACTCCGACAACCGCGTCGAGGCCTCGATCGTGATCCCCGAGGGGACCGCGCTGCAGGACATCGAGGCGGGCATGGTCTCGAAGGCGGGACTGACGGAGGCTGAGGTGACCGCTGCAGCGAAGGACGTGCAGGCCTACGGCCTCCCGGCGGGCACGACGACGCTCGAGGGGTGGCTCTTCCCGGCGACCTACCCGATCAACCCCGGGTGGACCGCGAAGCAGTACTTCCAGTCGATGGTCGACACCATGAAGGAGCACCTCGCCGCCGCCGGCGTGGCCGAGGGCGACCAGGAGCGGGTGATCGTCTTCGCCTCGCTCGTGCAGAAGGAGGCCGGCCTCGCCGCCGACTACCCGAAGGTCGCCCGGGTCTTCCAGAACCGGCTCGACATCGACATGCCGCTGCAGTCGGACGCGACCGTCGCGTACGGGACGGGCAACACGCACAAGGTGACCACGACCGACGCCGAGCGTGCGGACGCGGGGAACGAGTACAACACCTACGTGCACAAAGGCCTGCCCCCGGCACCGATCTCCAACCCGGGCGACGTGGCCATCAAGGCCGTCACGAACATGGCGGACGGCAAGTGGCTGTACTTCGTGACCGTGGACCTGGACACGGGGGAGACCGTCTTCTCGGACACGTACGCGCAGCACCAGGTGGCGGTGAAGCAGTTCCAGGCCTGGCTCCGGGCGCACCCCGAGTACCAGTAGCGGCACGGCCGCCGGCGGCGGCGTCTCACGGCGACCCGCTGTGGGATGATTGACACCATGCTTCGTTGGTTGACCGCTGGTGAGTCCCACGGACCCGAACTCATCGCGATGCTCGAGGGCCTGCCCGCGGGCGTCCCGGTGTCGTTCGAGTCCATCCGCACCGACCTCGCGCGGCGCAAGCTCGGCTACGGACGCGGCTCGCGCATGAAGTTCGAGCAGGACGAGCTCCACGTCTCCGGCGGTGTCCGCCACGGCTTCTCGCTCGGCAGCCCGATCGCCATCCGCATCGGCAACACGGAGTGGCCGAAGTGGGTCGAGGTGATGAACCCCGAGCCCGTCGAGTCCACCGAGATGTCTCGCGGCCGCAGTGCGCCCCTCACCCGTCCTCGTCCCGGACACGCGGACCTGGTCGGCATGCAGAAGTACGGCTTCGACGAGGCGCGGCCGATCCTCGAGCGCGCTTCCGCCCGCGAGACCGCGGCCCGCGTGGCGCTCGGGGCCGTCGCGAAGTCGTTCCTCGCCGAGCTCGGCATGCGTTCGATCGCCCACACCCTCCAGGTCGGCACGGTCCGGGTGCCCGACGGCACCGCGCTCCCGCTTCCGGACGACGTCGACCGGCTCGACGAGGACCAGCTCCGCTGCGCCGACCCCGAGACCTCCGCACGCATGGTCACCGAGGTCGAGGCCGCGAAGAAGGACGGCGACACGCTCGGCGGCGTCGTCGAGGTCCTCTTCCACGGCGTCCCGCCGGGGCTCGGCTCGCACGTGCAGTGGGACCGACGACTCGACGCGCGCCTCGCCGCCGCGATCATGGGCATCCAGGCGATCAAGGGCGTCGAGGTCGGCGACGGGTTCGCGACGGCCGGTCGTCGCGGCTCCGCGGCACACGACGAGCTGTACCGCGAGGACGGTGAGATCATCCGCACGAGCGACCGCGCCGGCGGCACGGAGGGCGGCATGTCCACCGGCACCGTCCTGCGGGTCCGAGCTGCCATGAAGCCGATCGCAACCGTGCCCCACGCGCTCCACACCATCGACGTCGCCACGGGTGAGGACGCCTCCGCGCACCACCAGCGCAGCGACGTCTGCGCCGTCCCCGCCTCCGGTGTCGTCGCCGAGGCGATGGTCGCACTGGTGCTCGCCGACGCCGTGCTCGAGAAGTTCGGCGGCGACAGCCTGGCCGAGACGAAGCGCAACCTCGAGGCGTACCTCGCGTCCATCCCGGAGACCCTGCGCTCCCGTCGGACCGAGACCGCCGAGCCCTCGACGACCCGGTGAGCAGCACCGACGCGTCGACGCCCGACGGCCGCGTGCCGGGCGTCGACGCGGCCGTCGTGGTGATCGGACCGATGGGCGCCGGCAAGTCGAGTGTCGGCAAGCGTGTCGCGAAGGCCCTCGGCGTGTCGTTCACCGACACCGACAAGGTCATCGCGCGGACGCACGGACCCATCCCCGGCATCTTCGCCGACCGCGGAGAACCGGCGTTCCGGGAGCTCGAGGCCGAGGCGGTCCGGACCGCCGTCGCCACCGGGGGAGTGGTCTCGGTCGGCGGCGGCGCGGTGACGCACCCGGACACGCGCGCGGCCCTGCGCGGGGCCCGCATCGTGCTGCTCACCGTCTCGCCCGAGGCCGTCGCGGAGCGGATCGCGGGCAGCGACCGGCCGCTCCTCGCCCAGGGGGGCATCGATGCCTGGCAGACGATCGCCGACGCCAGGGCAGCCACCTACGCCGAGCTCGCCCACGCCACCTTCGACACGTCGCGACGCCCGATGTCGCACGTCGTCCGTGACGTGGTCGCCTGGCTCACCGAAGACCAGCACACCACCGGAGGGACACCGTGACCGCGTCGAACCTGCCCGAGGGCACCACCGAGATCCGCGTCGGCGGCGAGGACGGCTACCCCGTCGTGGTCGGCAACGGTCTGCTCGCCTCGGTCCCCGCGCTGCTCGGCCCCCGGGTCGCGAAGGTCCTCATCGTGCACGCGCCGACGCTCGGCGCCAGGGCGAACGACCTCCGTGCCGTCCTGGTCGAGGCCGGACTCGACGCGCTCATCGCCGAGGTGCCGGACGCCGAGGCCGCCAAGCGCGTCGAGGTCGCGGCGTTCTGCTGGCAGGTCATGGGCCAGGCCGACTTCACCCGCACCGACGCCGTCATCGGTCTCGGCGGCGGAGCCGTGACGGACCTCGCGGGCTTCGTCGCCGCGACCTGGTTGCGTGGCGTGGCGTTCGTCGCGATCCCGACGAGCGTGCTCGGGATGGTGGACGCGAGCGTCGGCGGCAAGACCGGGATCAACACGAACGAGGGCAAGAACCTCGTCGGGGCGTTCCACCACCCGCGCGCCGTCGTCGCCGACCTCGACCTCGTCCGGACGCTGCCGCGCAACGACGTGCTCACCGGCTTCGCGGAGATCGTGAAGGCCGGGTTCATCGCGGTGCCGGAGATCCTCGACGTGATCGAGGCGGACGTCGCGCGCGTCACCGACCCCACGACCCCGGAGTTCCGCCGCGTCGTCGAGCTCGCCATCGCGCTGAAGGCCGAGGTCGTCGCGGACGACTTCACCGAGCAGGGGCGCCGGGAGGTCCTGAACTACGGGCACACCCTCGGCCACGCGATCGAGCACGCCGAGCGCTACCAGTGGCGGCACGGCGCTGCCGTGTCGGTCGGGATGGTGTTCGCCGCCGAGCTCGCCAGGCTGACGGGACACCTGGACGACGCGACGGTGGACCGGCACCGCTCGATCCTCGAGTCCCTCGAGCTGCCCACGTCCTACGGGCTCGGGCGGTGGGAGGGGCTCCTCGCCACGATGCGGCGGGACAAGAAGGCGCGGGCCGGCATGCTCCGGTTCATCATCCTCGACGGCGTCGGCAAGCCGGTCACGCTCGAGGGTCCGGAGGACCACCTGCTGTTCACCGCCTACCAGGAGGTCGGCGTCTAGCGGAGGACGTCCTCCTGGCTGTGCAGGAACGGGGTGGGCCCGCAGGACGGGGGAGCACACTGGTCCGGTGCCCACCCCGCCCCGTCTGAGCGACCTCGGCCAGCAGGACGCCACCGTCGGCAGTCTGCGCTCCCGCGCGCGGCGCTTCGCCGAGCTGCTGGCGATCGCCCGCCGACACGGACTCGTCCCCTTCCGACGCCTCGACTTCTCACGCGACCCGGAGACCTCCGACCTGCGGCGACGGCAGGCCGAGCACCTGCGCCGTGCCCTCGAGGAGGCCGGAGGCGGGTTCGTGAAGATGGGACAGCTCCTCTCGACGCGCGACGACCTGCTGCCGGACGAGTGGACAGAGGGGCTCGCGCACCTGCAGCGGAGCGTCCGACCCGCGGACCCGGCAGCGGTCGCAACCCTGCTCGCGGAGGAGCTCGGCGCGCCCGTCGGAGCGGTCTTCGCCTCGTTCGACCCGGAACCGGTCGCCGCCGCGTCGATCGCCCAGGTGCACCGGGCGACACTGCGCGACGGCACCGTCGTCGCCGTCAAGGTCCAGCGCCCCGGGATCGACGTCGCGGTCCGCCGTGACGTCGAGATCGCGCTGCGGGTCGTCCGGTTCCTCGCGCGGACGAGCACCGAGGCCCGGCAGGTCGGCGTCGCCGACGTCGCGCAGCAGTACGCCGACGACCTCGTCCGGCAGGTGGACTTCACGTCGGAGATGCGGAACCTGACCGCCCTGCGTGCAGCGCAGACCCGGAGTGCCCGCCCCGACGCGGTCGCCTACCCGGAGCCCTACCGCGAGCTCTCGGGACGCCGGGTGATGGTGATGGAGTTCCTCGAGGGCGAGACCCTCAGTGCGCTGCGGGCGGCGGGCGCCGGGCCGGACCTCGACACCCCGATGCGCGCCGTGCTGGACGCCTTCCTCCGGCAGGTCGTCTTCGACGGGATCTACCACGCCGACCTCCACCCGGGGAACGTCGTGCTCCTGCCCGACGGGCGTCCCGCCCTCATCGACTTCGGGTCGGTCGGGCGACTCGACCCGGGGCTGCGGGCCACCGTCCAGGACCTCCTCGCCGGGTACATCCAGGACGACACCGAACGGATCGCCGACGCCGTGATGCGGATGGCGCCCGTCCGTGACGCCGAGGACGAGCCGGACTTCCGACGCGACATCGCCGCCTTCGTCGCGGACGAGCTCGGGCCGGGTGCTCGCATCGGGGTCGAGACGGTCGACGACGCCGTCGCGGTCTTCGGGCGCTACCGGCTCAAGCCGCCGCCGGACTTCGTCGCCGCCGCGCGGGCGCTCGCGATCTTCGAGGGGACGCTCCGCAGCCTCGCCCCGTCGTTCGACCTGCTCGAGGAGTCGCGGGACCTGGCGCGACGGCAGATCCGCGACCAGCTGCGTCCGCGGGCGGTGCGGGACCTCGCCCTCCGCGAACTGTTCGGCGTCGTCTCGACGGGCCGCAAGCTGCCGCGACGGGTGGACCGCATCGGGGAGGCGCTCGAGACGGGTCGGCTCGCGGTGAACATCCGGCTGTTCTCGGACCGGCGCGACCGCGAGGTGGTGTCCGGGCTGGTCCGTCGGGTGCTCCTCGTGCTCCTCGGTGCGGGTGCCGGAGTGCTCGCGATCGTGTACCTCGCGGCCCCGACGCGGCCGGGCGCGGTGCTGTCCACCGGCGCAGCGGGCGGGATCCTCGGCGGGGCGGCGGTGGTGCTGCTGGTGTGGGCAGCGGTCGACGCATGGTGGGCGCGCCGCCGACGGTGACGGGCCCGGAGCGGGGCCCGGGACGCGAGCCGTGGGTCCGCTACACTCGTCGGGGCGTCGGCACGGGCTCTGGCCCGCCGTCGCCGGGACCGGACGCACGTCCGGGAGACCTTCACAACCACATCGAACGGAAGACCCATGGCGAGTACCACTGACATCAAGAACGGCGCCGTTCTCATCATCGACGGGCAGCTCTGGTCGGTCGTCGAGTTCCAGCACGTCAAGCCGGGCAAGGGCGGCGCGTTCGTCCGGACCAAGCTGAAGAACGTCGTCTCGGGCAAGGTCGTCGACCGCACGTTCAACGCCGGTGCGAAGATCGACACCGCGACCGTGGACCGTCGCGACTACCAGTACCTGTACCAGGACGGCGAGTCCTACGTCTTCATGGACACCGACACCTACGACCAGGTCCCCGTCTCCGAGACCGTCGTCGGCGACGCGAAGAACTACCTGCTCGAGTCCGCCATGGTCACCATCGCGATGAACGAGGGCAACCCGCTCTACATCGAGCTCCCGACGTCCATCGTCACCGAGGTCGAGACCGAGCCGGGCCTGCAGGGCGACCGCTCCTCGGGCGGCACGAAGGACGCGACGATCATCGCGACCGGTCACCGCATCCAGGTCCCGCTGTACCTCGAGAACGGCACCACGGTGAAGATCGACACGCGCGACGGCAGCTTCCTCGGCCGCGTCAACAACTAGGCGCTCGCCCATGAGTGCTCGTTCGAAGGCCCGGAAGCGCGCCCTCGACATGCTGTACGTGGCGGAGGTCCGCGAGCTGCCGATCGCGGACGTCCTGGCCACCGAGACGGTCCGTCACCTCGACCAGCCCGAGCGAGCGTCGAGCTGGGACTACGCCCGGCAGATCGTCACGGGCATCGACGACGACCGTGCGGCGATCGACAAGGTGATCGTCGAGCACGCACAGGGCTGGTCCATCGCCCGGATGCCCGTGCTCGACCGGTGCATCCTGCGGATGGGTGTCTGGGAGCTCCGGTACAACCCGGAGGTCCCGGACGCGGTCGCGATCGCCGAGGCGGTCGAGCTCGCCCAGTCGCTGTCCACCGACGACTCCGCCGGCTTCGTCAACGGTGTGCTCGGTGCCGTCGCGGGTGGCCGTGCACCGTCCGGTCGGACCGCCGACCAGGCAGCCGCACCGTCCGGTCGGACGGTCGCAGGGGGCCAGGAGTCCGAGTAGGGTTGTCCACGTCAGCGTCCTTTAAGTCCGTCCGGTGAGGCGGGGAAGGAGGTCGGCGTGGGCACCAGAACGGTCCTGCAACACCCCGACATCACGCGTGCTCTGACACGCATCGCGCACGAGATCCTCGAGGCCAACCACGGTGCCTCGGACCTCGTGCTGCTGGGCATCCCGACACGGGGTGCCGTCCTGGCCGAGCGGCTCGACCGCGTCCTGGCCGACATCGAACCCGAGTGGGCAGCGGACCGCGACCAGCGGCTCGGCACGCTCGACGTCACGATGCACCGGGACGACCTCGGCCACGGCATCGGTCGTGCGCCGCACCGCACGACGATCCCGACGAGCGGCATCGACGGCAAGGTCGTCGTGCTGGTCGACGACGTGCTCTACTCCGGTCGTACCGTCCGGGCAGCGCTCGACGCCCTGCAGGGCATCGGGCGCCCCCGGGCGGTGCGGCTCGCGGTGCTCGTCGACCGTGGCCACCGCGAACTGCCCATCCGTGCGGACCACGTCGGCAAGAACCTGCCGACCGCGTCCGACGAGCGGGTCACGCTGCGCCTGACCGAGACCGACGGCAGCGACGAGGTCGTCATCGAGCAGAGCGATCCGCAGCAGGGCGACCCGCAGCAGTCCCAGCAGGGTGGTGCCTCGTGAAGCACCTCCTCTCCACCGCCGACCTGTCGCGTGCTGACGCAGTCCGGATCCTCGACGTCGCCGAGGAGATGGCCGAGGTCAACACCCGTGAGGTCCGGAAGCTCCCGGCCCTCCGCGGCAAGACCGTCGTGAACCTCTTCTTCGAGGACTCGACCCGCACCCGCATCTCCTTCGAGGCCGCCGCCAAGCGCCTGTCCGCCGACGTCATCAACTTCGCGGCGAAGGGCTCCAGCGTCTCGAAGGGCGAGTCCCTGAAGGACACCGTCCAGACCCTCGGCGCGATGGGCATCGACGGCATCGTCATGCGGCACCCGGCATCCGGTGCCCCGCGGGTGCTCGCCGAGGCCGACTGGATCGACGTCCCGGTCGTGAACGCCGGCGACGGTACGCACGAGCACCCCACGCAGGCCCTGCTCGACGCCTTCACGATGCGCCGCCGCCTGCACGGCGAGGCGAGCCGCGGGAAGGGCCTCGACGGCGTCCGGGTGACGATCGTCGGCGACGTCCTGCACAGTCGCGTCGCGCGGAGCAACGCCTGGCTGCTCGGCACGCTGGGTGCCGAGGTGACGTTCGCGGCCCCGCCGACCCTGCTGCCCGCCGTCGACCGTCCGTTCGGCGCCGCGGTGCACCACGACCTCGACGCCGCCCTCGCCGAGGACCCGGACGTCGTGATGCTCCTCCGCATCCAGCAGGAGCGGATGAACGACGCGTTCTTCCCGAACCCCCGCGAGTACACGCGGCACTTCGGCCTCACGGCGGCACGGGCGGCAGCGCTGTCCGAGCGCACGCTGATCATGCACCCGGGCCCGATGAACCGCGGCCTGGAGATCGCCGGTGTCGCCGCCGACGATCCGCGCTCGACCGTCGTCGAGCAGGTCGCCAACGGCGTCTCCGTCCGGATGGCCGTCCTGTACCTCGCCCTGACCGGCGAGCACGAACCGAAGGAGCCCGTCGCATGACCGCCCACCTCATCCGCGGCGCGCAGCTGGTGGACGGCTCGCGTGCCGACATCCGCCTGGAGGGACGACGCATCACCGCGGTCGGGTCCGGTCTCGACGCGACCGGTGCCACGGTCGTCGACGCGGACGGTCTGATCGCCCTGCCCGGTCTCGTGGACCTGCACACGCACCTCCGCGAGCCCGGCTTCGAGGAGTCGGAGACCGTCCTCACCGGCTCGCGCGCCGCGGCAGCCGGTGGCTTCACCGCCGTCAACGCCATGGCGAACTCCTCGCCGGTCGCGGACACGGCGGGCGTCGTCGAACAGGTGCAGGCGCTCGGGGACGACGCCGGCTACGTGACGGTCCGCCCGATCGGTGCGGTGTCACAGGGCCTGCAGGGCACGCACCTGTCGGAGATCGGCGCGATGGCGACGAGCCGCGCGAAGGTCCGCGTCTTCTCGGACGACGGCTCCTGCGTGGCGGACCCGCTCCTCATGCGCCGGGCGCTCGAGTACATCAAGGGCTTCGGCGGCGTGCTCGCACAGCACGCGCAGGAGCCCCGGTTGACCATCGGTGCGCAGATGAACGAGGGCCGGCTGTCGTCGGAGCTCGGGCTCGCCGGCTGGCCCGCAGTGGCGGAGGAGGCGATCATCGCCCGCGACGTCCTGCTCGCCGACCACGTCGGCGCCCGGCTGCACGTCTGCCACGTCTCGACCGCGGGCAGCGTCGAGGTCATCCGGTGGGCGAAGTCCCGCGGGATCGACGTCACCGCCGAGGTCACGCCGCACCACCTCGTGCTCACCGAAGACCTCATCGCCGGTGTCGACGGTGCCCCCGGGTACGACGCCCGCTACAAGGTCAACCCGCCGCTGCGCTCCCGCGAGGACGTCGACGCCCTGCGCACCGCCCTGGCCGACGGCACGATCGACATCGTCGCGACCGACCACGCCCCGCACACCGCCGAGGCGAAGTGCTGCGAGTGGCCCGCAGCGGCGAACGGCATGGTCGGGCTCGAGTCGGCGCTGAGCGTCGTGCACGCCGCCGTGGTCGAGGACGGCCGGCTCGACTGGGCCGACGTCGCCCGGGTGCTGTCCGAGGCCCCGGCACGCATCGGGCAGGTCGCGGGTCACGGCCAGCGCATCGCCGAGGGTGCCCCCGCCGAGGTCACGCTGTACGACCCGACCGCGGTCCGGGAGTTCTCGGTCGACGACCTCGCCGGCCAGTCGCAGAACTCCCCGTACCTCGGGATGCGCCTGCCCGGGCGGGTCGTCGCGACGTTCCACCAGGGGTACCCCACGCTCCTCGACGGGGCGCTCGTCGACACCGAGACCGTGGCGGCCGCGGCGAAGGCGGCGGCAGCGTGAGCCGGGCGGTGACCCGGTGAACGGTGACGCGCTCCGCTGGCTGGTCGGGGGAGTCGTCCTCCTCCTGGTGGCCGCGCTGTTCGTCGCGATGGCGCGCACGTGGCGGACGCGGACCCGGCGACAGGCCGACACCGTGCCTCCCGTCCCGGTCCCGGTCGACCCCGGGCCGGCGGTCGGGTCGTGGGACGGGTTCTCCGTCGCGACGACCCGCGCCGACGAACCCCTCGAACGGATCACGGCGGGCGGTCTCGGGTTCCGCGCACGCGGAGGCGTGACCGTGCACGACACCGGGGTGGTCCTGCACCACGCCGGCACCGCCGACCGGTGGATCGCCGCGGCCGACGTCCGCGGCGCCGACCGGGCCACCGTGGCCATCGACCGGGTGGTCGAACCCGGGGGACTGGTCCGTCTGCGATGGACGGCGACCGGCGCCGCAGCAGCGACGGACCTCGACACCTACTTCCGGTTCCCGGAGGGCGACGCAGCAGCACTCGCCGCCCTGCAGGGACTGACGACGACGCACGAACACCCGCACACCGCGGGCGAAGGGACGAACTGATGACACGCGAACGGGCCGTACTGGTCCTCGAGGACGGCACCCGCTACGACGGACGGGCCTACGGCGCCCGAGGCCGATCCCTGGGAGAGGTCGTCTTCGCCACCGGCATGACCGGCTACCAGGAGACGCTGACCGACCCGTCCTACGCCGGACAGATCGTGGTGCAGACCGCGCCGCACATCGGCAACACCGGCGTCAACGACGAGGACCCCGAGTCCCGTCGCATCTGGGTCGCCGGCTACGTGGTCCGCGACCCCAGCCGCGTCGTGTCGAACCACCGGGCGAACGCGACGCTCGACGACCACCTGGTGCGCGACGGCATCGTGGGCATCTCCGGCGTCGACACCCGCGCGCTCACCCGACGCATCCGCGACGCCGGTGCCATGAAGGGCGGCGTGTTCAGCGGCGCGGACGCGGAACTGTCCGCCGACGAGCAGCTGCAGGCCGTGCGCGACCAGGCCGCCATGGCCGGCGCGAGCTTCTCGTCGATCGTGTCGACCCCGGAGACCTACGTGGTCCCCGCGGTGGGCGAGCAGATCGGCACGCTGGCCGTGCTCGACCTCGGGGTGAAGGCCTCGACCACCCGCTACCTCGCCGAGCGCGGCTTCGAGGTGCACGTCGTGCCGCAGGACATCACGGCGTCCGCGCTGCAGGAACTCGACCCCGACGCGCTCTTCTACTCGAACGGCCCCGGTGACCCGGCGGCGTCCGACGCGCAGGTGTCGCTGCTGCAGGAGTCCCTGAAGACCGGCCGCCCGTTCTTCGGCATCTGCTTCGGCAACCAGCTCCTCGGCCGCGCGCTCGGCTTCGGTACGTACAAGCTGCCCTTCGGCCACCGCGGCATCAACCAGCCCGTGCTCGACACCGCCACCGGCAAGGTCGAGATCACGAGCCAGAACCACGGCTTCGCGGTCGACGCGCCCCTGGGCGAGGTGCTCGAGTCGCCGGCCGGGTTCGGTCGGGTCGAGGTCTCGCACTACTCCCTGAACGACCAGGTCGTCGAGGGCCTCCGCGCGCTCGACGTGCCCGCGTTCAGCGTGCAGTACCACCCCGAGGCGGCGGCCGGCCCGCACGACTCCATGTACCTGTTCGACCGGTTCGCGGACCTGGTCCGTGCGCGACGCGAGGGCAAGCCGCTCGACGCGGCGACCGCCACCGCCACGACCCCCGCAGCCGACCCGACGACCGACGCCGGCGCGTCGGCCGCGCAGAACGAAAGCAGCAACTGATGCCGAAGCGCGCAGACATCAACTCCGTCCTCGTCATCGGCTCGGGCCCGATCGTCATCGGTCAGGCCGCCGAGTTCGACTACTCCGGCACCCAGGCGTGCCGAGTCCTCCGCGCCGAGGGCGTCCGCGTCATCCTCGTCAACCCGAACCCGGCGACGATCATGACCGACCCGGACTTCGCCGACGCGACCTACATCGAGCCCATCACGAGCGCGTCGCTCGAGGAGATCATCAAGATCGAGCGCCCTGATGCGGTGCTGCCGACGCTCGGCGGTCAGACGGCGCTGAACGCGGCGATCAAGCTCGACGCCGAGGGCATCCTCGCGAAGTACGACGTCGAGCTCATCGGCGCGAAGGTCGACGCGATCCAGCGCGGCGAGGACCGGCAGCTCTTCAAGGAGCTCGTCCTCGAGTCCGGCGCCGATGTCGCCCGCAGCCACATCGCGCACACCCTCGAGGAAGCCAAGGAGTACGCGCAGGACCTCGGCTACCCGCTCGTCGTTCGACCGTCCTTCACGATGGGCGGCCTCGGTTCCGGCTTCGCCTACAACGAGGAAGAGCTCGTCCGCTTCGTGGGCGACGGCCTGCAGTCCAGCCCGACCACCGAGGTGCTCCTCGAGGAGTCGATCCTCGGTTGGAAGGAGTACGAGCTCGAGCTCATGCGCGACAACTTCGACAACACCGTCGTCATCTGCTCGATCGAGAACGTCGACCCGGTGGGCGTGCACACCGGCGACTCGATCACCGTCGCCCCCGCGCTGACGCTGACCGACCGCGAGTACCAGAACATGCGGAACATCGGCATCGACATCATCCGCCGCGTCGGTGTCGACACCGGTGGCTGCAACATCCAGTTCGCCGTCGACCCGTCCAACGGGCGCGTGATCGTCATCGAGATGAACCCGCGCGTGTCCCGCTCGTCCGCGCTCGCGTCGAAGGCGACGGGCTTCCCGATCGCGAAGATCGCCGCGAAGCTCGCCATCGGGTACCGCCTCGACGAGATCGAGAACGACATCACCCGCGTGACCCCGGCGAGCTTCGAGCCGACGCTCGACTACGTCGTCGTGAAGACCCCGCGGTTCGCGTTCGAGAAGTTCCCGGCCGCCGACGCGACACTCACCACGACCATGAAGAGCGTCGGCGAGGCGATGGCCATCGGCCGGAACTACGCCACCGCGCTGCAGAAGTCGCTCCGTTCCCTCGAGAAGCGCGGCTCGAGCTTCCACTGGGACACCCCGGCGGCCGAGCTCGACAAGGACGCACTGCTCGAGAAGGCGAAGACACCGACCGACGGCCGGATCGTCACGGTGCAGCAGGCCCTCGTCGCCGGTGCCACCGCGGACGAGGTGTTCGAGGCCACGAAGATCGACCCCTGGTTCATCGACCAGATCGTCCTCATCAACGACGTCGCGGACGAGGTCCGGGCGGCGGAGACCCTCGACGCCGACACGCTGCGCTGGGCCAAGGAGCACGGCTTCAGCGACGCGCAGATCGCCTCGCTGCGGAGCAGCGGCGACCAGCAGGTCACCGAGCAGGACGTCCGCGCCACCCGCCACGAGCAGGGCATCCGCCCGGTCTTCAAGACCGTGGACACCTGCGCCGGCGAGTTCCCGGCCCTGACGCCGTACCACTACTCGTCGTACGACGCCGAGACCGAGGTCGCCCCGAGCGACCGGAAGAAGGTCGTCATCCTCGGGTCCGGCCCGAACCGCATCGGCCAGGGCGTCGAGTTCGACTACTCGTGCGTGCACGCCTCGTTCGCGCTGTCGGACGCCGGCTACGAGACGATCATGATCAACTGCAACCCGGAGACGGTGAGCACCGACTACGACACCTCGGACCGGCTCTACTTCGAGCCGCTCACCACCGAGGACGTCCTCGAGGTCATCGAGGCCGAGGCGGCGTCCGGCGAGCTCGTCGGCGTCGTCGTCCAGCTCGGCGGGCAGACCGCCCTCGGGCTGGCGAAGCCGCTCGAGGCCGCCGGCATCCCGATCCTCGGCACGACCCCGAGCGCGATCGACTCCGCCGAGGAGCGCGGCCAGTTCGCCGCGATCCTCGAGCAGGCCGGGCTGCTCGCACCGCGCAACGGCACCGCGCACGACCTCGCCAGCGCGACCGCGGTCGCGGAGGAGATCGGCTACCCCGTCCTCGTCCGCCCGTCCTTCGTGCTCGGCGGCCGCGGCATGGAGATCGTCTACGACCCGACCGCCCTGGCGGACTACTTCGAGCGGATGGCCGACCAGGCGATCATCGGCCCGGACCTGCCGCTGCTGGTCGACCGGTTCCTCGACGACGCAGTGGAGATCGACGTCGACGCGCTCTTCGACGGCGAGCGGCTCTACGTCGGCGGCATCATGGAGCACATCGAGGAGGCCGGCATCCACTCCGGTGACTCGGCCTGCACCCTGCCGCCGGTCGGACTCGGCAAGGCGGAGATCCGTGGCGTGGTCGAGGCGACCGAGAAGATCGCCCGCGGCATCGGCGTGCAGGGCCTGCTCAACGTGCAGTTCGCGATCGGCGCGGGCGTGCTCTACGTCCTCGAGGCGAACCCGCGCGCCAGCCGGACGGTCCCGTTCGTGTCCAAGGCGCTCGGCATCCCGCTCGCCAAGGCGGCCTCGCGGGTGATGACCGGCACGTCGATCGACGCGCTCGTCGCCGAGGGCCTGCTGCCGGAGCGCGACGGCTCCTCGGTGCCGCCGCAGGCACCGGTCGCGGTCAAGGAGGCCGTGCTGCCCTTCCGCCGCTTCCGCACCCACGACGGTCAGGTCGTCGACTCGGTGCTCAGCCCCGAGATGCGTTCGACCGGTGAGGTCATGGGCATCGACCGCGACTTCCCGCGCGCGTTCCTCAAGTCGCAGGACGCCGCGTACGGTGGCCTGCCGACGAGCGGCACGGTCTTCGTGAGCGTCGCCGACACCGACAAGCGCCAGGTCGTCCTGCCCGTGCACCGCCTGCAGCAGCTCGGGTTCACGATCACCGCGACGGAGGGGACCGCCGAGGTCCTGCGCCGCAACGGCATCGAGGTCACGCTGGTCGGCAAGTACAGCGAGGGCGGTGAGAGCGTCGTGGACCTGCTCGCGCGGGACGCGGTCGACATCGTCATCAACACCCCGTCCGGCGCCGCCGGTCGTGCGGACGGCTACGAGATCCGCGCGGCCACGGTCGCCGCGGACAAGCCGCTGTTCACGACGATCGCGCAGCTCGGCGCGGCGGTCGCGGCGATCGAGACGATCGGCACCCCGCTCAGCGCCCGCAGCCTGCAGGACTACGCGCTCGAGCGCGCGACCTGGTGACGGCTGTCGACGTGACCACCGTGCAGCCGGGAGGCGCGGCCTCCTTCGGCGTCCGGCTCGCCGCCGCCGTCGGGGAGCGTTCCCCCCTGTGCGTCGGCATCGACCCCCACGCCGCCACCCTGGCGGCGTGGGGGCTCGGCCGCGACGAGCAGGGCCTGACCGCCTTCGGCGCGACCCTGGTCGACGCGGCCGCCGGCCGCGCAGCGATCGTGAAGCCGCAGATCGCCTTCTTCGAGGCGGCCGGGATCCCCGGCTACCGCGCGCTCGACGCGACCCTGCGTCGTGCGCGTGATGCGGGCCTCCTGGTCGTCGCGGACGTGAAGCGGGGCGACATCGGGTCGACCGGTGACGACTACGCGCTCGCGTGGCTCGACCGCGACGGGCCGTTCCGCGCGGACGCGATGACCGTGTCGCCGTACCTCGGGTACGGCTCGCTCGCCGGCACGGTCGACGTCGCCCGGCGGAACGACGCCGGCGTCTTCGTCCTCGCCGCGACGAGCAACCCCGAGGCGCGCGTGCTGCAGACCGCGGTGCTCGCCGAGGGGCCGCGTGCCGGACGGTCCGTCGCTGCCGGTATCGTCCTTGATGTGGCAGACGACAACCGGACCGGCGGCGACCAGCCGCTCGGGGACGTCGGGCTCGTGCTCGGCGCCACCCTCGACCTCGACGACTTCGGCATCGACGCGGCGACCATCGGCACCGCGCCGGTGCTCGCCCCGGGCTTCGGTGCCCAGGGTGCGCGGATCGAGGACCTGCGCGCGCGGTACGGTGCGCGCGCGGAGCAGGTCCTGGTGAACGAGTCGCGCGGGCTGCTGACCGACGGTCCGGACGGGGTCGCCGGGCTCGTGCAGGACCGTGTCGACCGCATCGCCGCCGCACTCGGGGTCGCCGCGTGACGGACGAGACGCCCGGCTCCGGAGCCCCCGACCGCAGCGACCTCCCCGCGCACCGCAACCCGCCGGAGGTCGACCGCGTCGCGGCCGCCCGGGCAGCGGTCGCCGCACGTCGCGCCCGTGCCGCGGTCAAGGCGCAGGTGGCGTCGGGGGAGCGCAGTGCCCTCGAGGTCGCCCGCGCCGCCTGGTCCGACGAGGACCTGCCCGCCGAGAAGTCCCTGCGCGTGCGGGACCTGCTCACGAGCATGTCCGGCATCGGACCGGCGCGCGCCGAGGCCGTGATGGGGGAGCTCCGCATCGCCCCGTCGAAGCGGCTCGGCGGTCTCGGCACCCGGCAGCGCGCGGCCCTGGCCGACTGGCTGGCCGCGCGGGGGCGGAAGCGCGGTGCGTCGAAGCTCGTCGTGCTGGCCGGACCGACCGCGGTCGGCAAGGGCACCGTCAGCGCCCACATCCGCGAGCACTACCCCGACGTGAACCTCAGCGTCTCGGCGACGACCCGCAAGCCCCGTCCGGGCGAGGTCGACGGCGTGCACTACTACTTCGTCGACGACGCCGAGTTCGACCGGATGATCCGCGATCGCGAGCTGCTCGAGTGGGCGGTCGTGCACAACTCCTACCGGTACGGCACGCCGCGACCGCCGATCGACCGTGCGCTCGACGCCGGCGACAAGGTCATGCTCGAGATCGACCTGCAGGGTGCCCGTCAGGTCCGCGACGCCATGCCCGAGGCGGTGCTCGTGTTCCTGCTCCCGCCGACGTGGGAGGAGCTCGTCCGCCGGCTCATCGGCCGGGGCACCGAGTCCGCCGAGGAACAGGCGCGTCGTCTCGAGACCGCGAAGGTCGAACTGGCGGCGCAGGACGAGTTCGACGTGCGGATCGTGAACTCCGATGTCGGCACGGCGGCACGCGAGGTCGTAGACTTGTTCTCTGCGCCCTGACACGGCGCACCCGCGCGCGCCTCCTCGGCGCCGCGCCCGCGCAGCCCGACCTCGGTCGGGCGGTCCGATCCGGTCGGACCCGCGCCCCACGCACCCGCAGCCGACAGGAGACACCATGGCCAACCCCCAGGGCATCATCGACCCGCCCATCGACGACCTGCTCGCCAAGGTGGAGTCGAAGTACGCGCTCGTCATCTTCGCCTCGAAGCGCGCCCGCCAGATCAACGACTACTACGCCGACCTGCACGAGGGCTCGCTCTTCGACAACGTCGGCCCGCTGGTCGACTCGACGATCGACGACAAGCCGCTCTCGGTGGCGCTGCACGAGATCAACGAGGACAAGCTGACCGTCACCAAGCAGCAGCAGCCCACCGACTGATCCGGTGAGCGGCACCAACCTGCGCCTCTTCACGTCCGAGTCGGTGACGGAGGGGCACCCCGACAAGATCTGCGACCAGATCTCGGACACGATCCTCGACGCCCTGCTCACGGTCGACCCGCACGCGCGCGTCGCCGTCGAGACGATGGTGACGACCGGGCTCGTGCACGTCGCCGGCGAGGTCACGACCTCCGGCTACGTCGAGATCCCGAAGCTCGTCCGCGACGTCATCACGGGCATCGGCTACGACTCGTCCGAGGTCTCCTTCGACGGCCGCACCTGCGGCGTCGAGGTGTCGATCGGTGCGCAGTCCCCGGACATCGCCCAGGGCGTCGACGAGTCGCTCGACAGCCGTTCCGGCGCGGGCGTCGACCCGCTCGACCGCCAGGGCGCGGGCGACCAGGGCATCATGTTCGGCTTCGCGACGAACGAGACCCCCGAGTACATGCCCGTCGCGATCTGGCTCGCGCACCGCCTGGCGGAGCGTCTGGCCGAGGTCCGCAAGACCGGTCTGCTCGACTTCCTCCGTCCGGACGGCAAGACGCAGGTCACGGTCGGGTACGACGGTGTCGTCCCGAAGACCGTCGAGACGGTCGTGCTCTCCACGCAGCACTCGCCGGCGGTGACGCTCGACGAGCTGACCGCGCAGATCACCGAGCACGTGATCCGTCCGGTCCTCGACCTGGTCGACCTCGACTCGTCCCACGTCGACGTCATCGTGAACCCGACCGGCCGGTTCGAGATCGGTGGGCCGCAGGGCGACGCCGGACTCACCGGACGCAAGGTGATCGTCGACACGTACGGCGGTGCCTCCCGGCACGGCGGTGGGGCGTTCAGCGGCAAGGACCCGTCGAAGGTCGACCGCTCGGCCGCCTACGCGCTCCGCTGGGTCGCGAAGAACGCCGTCGCCGCGGGACTCGCGGACCGGCTCGAGGTGCAGGTCGCCTACGCGATCGGCCGGGCCAAGCCGGTCGGGCTGTACGTCGAGTCGTTCGGCACCGGACACGTCGACGACGCCACGATCGAGGCAGCGATCACCGAGGTGTTCGACCTGCGTCCGGCCGCGATCATCCGCGACCTCGACCTGCTCAAGCCGCGGTACGCGCAGACCGCCGCGTACGGTCACTTCGGCCGCGAGCTGCCCGGCTTCACGTGGGAGCAGCTCGATCGCGTCGAGGAGCTCCGCGCCGCAGCAGGACTCGTCACCGCCGCCGTCTAGGGCACGGTGTGACCACCGTCGCGCGCGTCGTCCTCGACTCGCCGCTCCCGCAGTTGGACCGTCTGTTCGACTACCGGGTGCCGGCCGAGCTCGAGGACGACTGCGTGCCGGGGGTCCGCGTCAAGGTGCCGCTGCGCACCGGTGCGCGGATGTCCGACGCGTACGTCGTCGAGGTGGTCTCGGAGGGGGACTGGCCGGGCGAACTCAGCTCCGTCGAGCAGGTCGTCTCGCCGGTGCCGGTCCTGGCTCCCGAGATCTGGTCGCTCGCGCGCGCTGTCGCCGATCGTGCCGCCGGCGTCGCCTCCGACGTCCTGCGGCTCGCCGTGCCGACCCGACAGGTCCGTGCCGAGAAGGCCTGGCTGGCCCGCGACACCTCGTGGTCGCCCCCGTCGATCGAGCCCGCCCCTGTCACGGGCTACGCCGAGGGCGTCCTGGAGGCACTGCTCGCCGAGCGCGGACGGGCCGCGGTCGACGCCGTCCCCCACCCCGTCGACCTCGGGACCGCCGACGACCCCGTGTGGGTGCCCGGCTGGGCCGCGACGCTCGCGCAGGCCGCGTCGCACGTCGTCGCCCGCGAGCAGTCGGCCGTGCTCGCGGTGCCGGACTTCCGTGACGTCACCGACCTGGAGCGTGCGCTCCTCGCCGTGCTGCCGCCGGAGCGCGTCGTCCGGTTCGACGCGAAGCAGACGAACGGGCAGCGGGCGAAGGCGCTGCTGCAGGCACGGACGCACGCGGTCGTCGCGATCGGCAACCGGACGGCAGCGTTCGCGCCCGCCTCCGAGCTCGGACTCGTCGCGATGTGGGACGACGGCGACGCGTCCTTCGTCGAGCCCCGGGCGCCGTACGTGCACACGCGCGACGTGGCACTCGTGCGGACCGCCCAGTCCGGCGCCGCGCTCCTCTTCCTCGCGCACGCCCGGTCGACCGACGTCCAGCGGCTCGTCGAGCTGCACTGGCTCCAGGAGCTCGCGCCGTACCGGGTGCCGTCGCCGAAGGTGATCCCGACCGCGCAGCAGGCGAGCGCCGAGGGCTTCGCCGCTCAGGCGCGCATCCCGAGCACGGCGTGGCGCGCCGCGCGCGAGGCCAGTCAGCACGGCCCGGTCCTCGTGCAGGTGGCGAACCCCGGCTTCGGCACCGGGCTGGTCTGCGCCGACTGCGGGGAGCGTGCGCACTGCCGGGTGTGCGGGGGACCGCTGGGCAGCCCGCACCGGAACGCGACCCCGCAGTGCCGGTTCTGCGGTGCCCTGGCCGTGGGCTTCCGTTGTCCGACGTGCGGCGGCGGGAAGCTCAAGCCCGTCGGTCAGGGTGCGCAGCGGACGGCCGACGAGCTCGGTCGGGCGTTCCCCGGCACCCGGATCGTGGTCGCGGACGGCTCCCGTCCGCTCGACGAGGTCCCGGCCCGCCCCGCGGTCGTCGTCGCCACTCGCGGCGCGGAACCGAGCGTGCCGGGTGGCTACGCGTGCGTGCTGCTGCTCGACGGCGAGCGGCTCCTGGCCCGCGAGGGGCTCCGGGTGCAGGAGGACGTGCTCCGCTTCTGGACGAACGCCGCCGCGAAGGGTGCGCCCGGGGCCGAGGTGTACCTCGTCGGCATCGGCGGGAAGCTCGCCACGGCGATGGCGCTCTGGCGACTCGACGGGCCGGCACACGACGAACTCGTCGACCGACGGGCCCTGCACTTCCCGCCGGCCGTCCGGGTGGCGACGCTCACCGGTACGGACGAGGCGGTGACCGCGGCGGTCGAGGCCCTCGGCGACGCGGTCGTCGGCGCGGTGCTCGGACCGGTGCCGGTGCCCGAGGACCCGGTGCCCGGCACGGTCCGCGCGATCGTGCGTTTCGCCTACGCGCACGGGGCCGAGGTCGCGGCGACGCTCAAGGCCGAGGTCATCCGTCGGTCGTCGACGCGGCGGGTGCTGCCGGGCGGCAACCGGCGTCGTGCGGCCCCGACGCTGCGCGTGCGGCTCGACGACGCCGAGCCCTTCACCGAGGTCTGAGAGCGAGGGTCAGGCGCCGACCGGGCGGCGACGCTCCCGCGGGAAGACGACGCCGAGCGCGACCATGCCGATCGCGAGCACGAGGTGCAGCCAGTTGTCCGCCCAGTTGAGGGGGACGAAGTTGGCGCCGGACATCGTGCCCGCCGTGAACAGGCCGTAGACCCAGAGCACGAAGTACACGACTCCGCCGATCACGAGGTACATGCGCGACCCGCTTGCACGGTTCGCCGCGAGCAACCCGACGACGCCGAACAGCAGGTGCACGACGTTGTGCAGGACCGACACCTGGAAGATCCCGAGCAGCATCGCCATGGAGTGGTGCCCGGCACCGCCGAGCTCGCCGGTGGTCAGCCCCGGCACGAACCCGGCGATCCCGACGAGCAGGAACACGATGCCGACGACGAGCGCGACCTTCTGGATCGACGAGCCGGCGTAGCGGTTGCTGGAGGTGGTGACGTCACTCATGGGTGCTCCTTCGTCAGCGGCGCGGCTGCGCCGGGTTGGTCGGGACGCCGTGCGAGGGCGGGTTGATCGTCGGGCCGGCGGTGTCCGGGGACACCTGCTCGGGCGCCGCCACGCCGTCGGCGACCTCGGGGAGGTCGTGCGGCACGGAACCGCTCGGCTCCGCGCTGGCGTCGAGTGCCTCGGCGCGGTGCCGGAGGACCTCGAGGACCGGCAGCCGGTCACCGTGCGCCTGCTCGTGGTCGAGCAGGGCCTGCAGCTGCGTCCGGTCGAGCGGTCGGATGCGTTCGGCGAGGTTCCCCAACGGCAGGTGGTCGAAGTCCGGCAGGGGCAGGTCGGTGTCGGTCATGGTGCTCCTCCTGGCGTGCTGTGGTCCGGGTGCTGCGGAACGGGTACTGCGGAACGGGTACTGCGAGTCCGCGTCGCCCCGGACGCTACCCAGCACCCCCTCCGCGCGTCCGGAGACCGCTCCGGCCCCGCGCACGCGGGACACCTCGCCCGTGGGACGATGGAACCCATGCGCCTCGTCGTCGCCGGCAGCCCCGCTGCGGCCGTCCCCACCCTCCGCCGTCTCGCGGCGTCCGACCACGAGATCGCGGCGGTGCTCACCCGTCCGCCGACACCCCAGGGTCGGAAGCGCGTCCTCACGCCCACCCCGGTGGCGCAGGCGGCACAGGAACTCGGACTGCCCGTCATCGAGGCCACCCGCGTGGACGATGCCGTGACCGCGCGGCTCGTCGAGCTCCGGGCCGACCTCGGGGTCATCGTCGCGTACGGTGCGCTCCTCCGCCGTCCCGCCCTCGACGCTCCGCGCCTCGGCTGGGTCAACCTGCACTTCTCCGACCTGCCGGCGTACCGCGGGGCTGCGCCCGTGCAGCGCGCCGTGATGGCGGGGGACACCCGGACCGCCGCGACGGTCTTCCAGCTGGTCGAGGCGCTCGACGCCGGACCGGTCTACGCATCCGACCCGTTCACGATCGACCCGGACGCGACGAGCGGGGACGTCCTCGCCGCGATGGCCGAGACCGGAGCGGACACCGTCCTGCGGGTCGTCGACGCCCTGGCTGACGGGAGCGCGGTCGCCGTCGAGCAGTCCGGGCCGGTGACCCTCGCCCCGAAGCCGACGGCCGACGACGCGCACGTGGCCTTCCACGAGTCGGCCCTCGCCGTCCACGCCCACATCCGCGGTGTGACGCCCGAGCCCGGCGCCTTCGCCCACCTCGGCGAGACGCGCGTGAAGCTGCTCCGCAGCGCGCTCCTGCCGGGAGGCACGCCCTCGTCGGTGCCGCACCTCGCGCCCGGCGCACTCGCGCTGGTCGACGGTCGGCTGCTGGTCGGGACCGCCGACGAACCCCTCGAGCTCGTCGAGGTGCAACCCGCGGGGAAGAAGCCCATGGCGGCCGCCGCCTGGGCTCGTGGCCTCGGTCGCCTGGAGGGGGTGGTGCTCTCGTGAACCCGTCGCCGCAGGCCCGCACCGACCGTCGCCCCCGCGCGACCAGCGCCCGCCGGGTCGCGTTCGACGTGCTGCGCGCGGTGCAGGTCGAGGACGCCTACGCCAACCTGCTCCTGCCGACCCGCATCCGCCGTGCCGGCCTGTCCGCGCGCGATGCGGCCTTCGCCACCGAGCTGACGTACGGGTCGATCCGGATGCTCGGGCGGTACGACGCGATCGTCGGGGTCGCCTCCGGCCGCCGCGTCGACAACATCGAGTCCGACGTGCTCGACGTCATGCGGCTCGGTGTGCACCAACTGCTCGGGATGCGCACCCCGACGCACGCCGCGGTCTCGGCCACGGTGGAACTCGCGCGCGAGGTCGGCGCCCGCCGTGCCACCGGCTTCGTCAACGCGGTCCTGCGCAAGGTCGCCGCGCGCACCGACGACGAGTG
Organism: Curtobacterium sp. MCSS17_007; assembly: GCF_003234175.2. Taxonomy (NCBI): domain Bacteria; kingdom Bacillati; phylum Actinomycetota; class Actinomycetes; order Micrococcales; family Microbacteriaceae; genus Curtobacterium; species Curtobacterium sp. MCSS17_007. The sequence goes on along the minus strand of NZ_CP126257.1, from coordinate 1,764,566 downwards.
GGACGCGCTCATCACGGAGGGCCGGAGCGGCGACGCCCTGCTCGCGACGCGCTGGTCGCACCCGTCGTGGGTCGTCTCCGCGCTCCGGGACGCCCTGGCGGCCGAGCGTTCCCGCGATGAACTCGCCGCCCTGCTCGCCGCCGACAACGTGGCGCCGAGGGTGCAGCTCGTCGCCCTGCCCGGGCTCGCCACCGACGAGGACGTCCGCACCGCGACCACCGGCGCCACGACCGGCCCGGGCGACGACGCGGACCCGCTCGGGCCCGCCACCGCGACTGACGGTGTGCCCGGCACCGATGACGAGACCGTGGACGAGGACGAGGACGAGAGCGAGGCCGAGACCGCCACCGCGCCTCCCGTCCGGGCCCCCGAGGCGGACGCCGGTCCGGTGTCGCCCGTCGGCATCCGCGGCACGGCCGGTGACCCCGCACGGGTCCCCGGTGTCGCCGCCGGTCGCCTCCGGGTGCAGGACGAGGGCTCGCAGCTCGCGGCCCTCGCGCTCACGCGGTCCTCGCCGGTGCGTGCGGGCGAGCGGTGGCTCGACATGTGCGCCGGCCCCGGCGGCAAGGCCGCGCTCCTCGCTGCCGAGGCCGCGCAGGGCGGAGCGACCCTGCTGGCGAACGAGCTCGTGCCCGCGCGCGCCGGACTCGTGCGCAAGGCGCTGGCCACGGTCGCCGACCAGGACGTCGTCAGCGTCGTCGAGGGCGACGGCCGTCGGTTCGGCCGTCCGGGCGACGAGCCCTTCGACCGCATCCTGCTGGACGCGCCCTGCACGGGCCTCGGTGCACTCCGTCGTCGTCCCGAGGCGCGGTGGCGCAAGCAGCCCGAGGACGTCCCCGAGCTCGCGGCACTGCAGGCCGAGCTGCTCGACGCGGCGGTCCGTGCGCTCGCACCCGGCGGCACGCTGGCGTACGTGACGTGCTCGCCGCACCTCGCCGAGACGCGCGGACAGGTCGACGCGCTCATGGCCCGTCACGGCGACGTCCTCGAGCAGCTCGACACCGCCGGTGTGGTCCGGTCGGTGGCGGCGCGGGACCCGCAGGTCGCCGACGGCCCGACGGTGCAGCTCTGGCCCCACCGCATCGGCACCGACGCGATGTTCGTCGCACTCTTCCGTCGTCGCGCCTGACCCCGGTGGTGCTCGGTAGGGTTGCACGGTGACGATCCGCATCTCGCCGAGCATCCTGTCCGCCGACTTCGCGAACCTCGAACGCGAGCTCCACCGCATCGAGACGGCCGACATGGTGCACGTCGACGTGATGGACAACCACTTCGTGCCGAACCTCACCCTGGGCCTGCCGATCGTGCAGCGCCTGCAGGAGGTCTCGCCGGTGCCGCTCGACGTGCACCTCATGGTCACCGACGCGGACACGCAGGCGCCGAAGTACGCCGAGACGGGGGCCTCGAGCGTCACGTTCCACTTCGAGGCCGCCGACGACCCGGTGGCGACCGCCGCGGCGATCCGCTCGAACGGCGCCCGAGCGGCTGTCGCCGTGAAGCCCGGAACGCCGATCACGCAGGTGCTCCACCACCTCGACGCCTACGACATGATCCTGCTCATGACCGTCGAGCCCGGGTTCGGCGGGCAGTCGTTCATGCCTTCCGTGATGCCCAAGCTCGCCGATGCGCGCGCGGCGGTCGACGCCTCCGGCCTCGAGGTCTGGCTCGAGGTCGACGGCGGCATCGCGGTCGACACCGTGCCCGAAGCGGTGCGCAGCGGTGCGGACACGCTCGTGGCCGGGTCCGCCGTCTACGGCGGCGAGCCCGCGCAGCGCATCGCCGACCTGCGCGAGGCGGCCGCGGCGGCACGCGCGTGACCGACCAGGTGGGTGGCGAGCCCGAGGCGACCAGCGCCTCCCGTCCGGACGGTGCGTCCGGCGCACCCGCGCGGGACGGTAGCCTGGTCCCCGTGAAGACGTTCGACGACCTGTTCGCGGAGCTGACCGAGAAGGCGCGCACGCGGCCCGAGGGCTCCGGCACCGTCGCCGAACTGGACGCCGGCGTGCACCAGATCGGCAAGAAGATCGTGGAAGAGGCCGCCGAGGTCTGGATGGCGGCCGAGTACGAGGGCGACGAGCGCACCTCGGAGGAGATCTCCCAGCTGATCTACCACCTCCAGGTGCTCATGGTCGCGAAGGGGCTCACCCCGGCGGACGTCTGGCGACATCTGTAGGCACCCGCGACGCGCCGACGAGCGCAGCCGCGACCCGCAGTCGTCCGACCTCCAGCAGAAAGCAGACCCACTGATGCTCCGCATCGCCGTGCCCAACAAGGGCTCGCTGTCCGAGACCGCCTCCGAGATGCTCAAGGAGGCCGGGTACGCCGGCCGCCGCGACCCGAAGGCACTCCACCTGCTCGACGAGCGCAACGGCGTCGAGTTCTTCTTCCTCCGTCCGCGCGACATCGCGACGTACGTCGGCTCCGGGGCACTCGACGTCGGCATCACCGGCCGCGACCTGCTGCTCGACTCCGGTTCGGCGGCGCACGAGGTCGACGCGCTCGGGTTCGCCGACTCGACGTTCCGGTTCGCCGGGACGCCCGGGCGGTTCACCGACCTGCAGGACCTCGACGGCGTCCGGGTGGCGACGAGCTACCCGGGTCTGGTCGGTGAGTTCCTCGCGCAGCACGGCGTCACCGCGACGCTCGTCAAGCTCGACGGCGCCGTGGAGAGCGCGGTCCGCCTCGGGGTCGCCGACGCCGTCGCCGACGTCGTGTCCACCGGCAGCACGCTCCGCGCCGCCGGCCTCGAGATCTTCGGCCCGGTCATCCTCGAGTCGACCGCCCTGCTCATCTCGACCGACGAGACCATCCCGGGCATCGACGTCCTCCGGCGCCGTCTGCAGGGCGTGCTCGTCGCGCGCGGCTACGTCATGCTCGACTACGACATCCCGACGGACCTGCTCGAGCAGGCCACGGCCGTGGCGTCGGGCATCGAGTCGCCGACCGTCTCCCCGCTGCACGGCCGCGACTGGTCGGCGGTCCGGGTGATGATCCCGCGCGAGGACGCGAACCTCATCATGGACGCGCTCTACGACCTCGGCGCCCGCGCGATCCTCGTCAGCCCGATCCACGCCGCACGCCTGTGAACGCGGCCGCGACGCCGGACAGCGGCGCGGCCGGCGTCGCCGGGGGCGTGTCGGTCCGGGTCATCCCGTGCCTCGACGTGCAGGGCGGTCGCGTCGTCAAGGGCGTGAACTTCCTCGACCTGCAGGACGCCGGCGATCCGGTCGAGCTCGCGGCCCGCTACTACGAGCAGGGCGCCGACGAGCTGACCTTCCTCGACGTCGGGGCGACGGTCGAGAACCGCGCGACGATGTACGACACCGTGACCCGCACGGCGGAGCAGGTCTTCATCCCGCTCACCGTCGGCGGCGGCGTCCGGAGCGTCGACGACGTGTCCCGCCTGCAGCAGTGCGGTGCGGACAAGATCGGCGTGAACAGCGCGGCGATCGCCCGGCCGGAGCTGGTCAGCGAGATCGCGGACCGCTTCGGCGCGCAGGCGGTGGTGCTGTCGCTCGACGTGAAGCGCTCGGACCGGATGCCGTCCGGCTTCGTCGTCACGACGCACGGCGGTCGCACGGAGTCCGACCTCGACGCGATCGCCTGGGCCCGCGAGGGCGTGGAGCGGGGCGCGGGTGAACTGCTCGTCAACTCGATCGACGCCGACGGCACGAAGAACGGCTTCGACCTCGAACTCATCGCCGCGGTCCGCGCGGTCTCGTCGGTCCCGGTCATCGGCTCGGGAGGCGCGGGTCGCCTCGAGCACTTCGCTCCTGCCGTCGAGGCGGGCGCGGACGCCGTGCTCGCCGCCAGCGTCTTCCACCGCGGCGAGATGACCATCGGGGACGTCAAGGCGGCGCTGCGCGCCGCCGGCCAGCCCGTCCGCTGACACCCCGCCGTAGGCTAGGAGTCCCATGACCGACAGCACCAGCACCAGCACGGAGGCGGTCCTCGACCGCGCACGGTTCGGGCACGACGGGCTGCTCCCCGCAGTCGTGCAGGAGGAGTCCTCGAAGGACGTCCTCATGCTCGGCTGGATGGACCGCGAAGCCCTCCGCCGCACCCTGACCGAGGGCCGCGTGACCTTCTGGTCGCGCTCGCGCCAGGAGTACTGGCGGAAGGGCGACACGTCCGGGCACGCGCAGTACGTGCGGGCGGCCGCGCTCGACTGCGACGACGACACCCTGCTCGTCACCGTGGAGCAGGTCGGTGCGGCGTGCCACACCGGTGCCCACAGCTGCTTCGAGGTCGACCCGCTCGACCCGGTGACGGCGTCCGCGCCGGCCGGAGCCACGACCGGTGCGCCTGGACCGACCACGGCCGTGGAGGAGACCCGATGAGCACCGCCACCGGCGCGGAGGAACCGCGCACGACCTCCCGTGCGGCGTTCGACGAGCTGCTCGACGACCACCGCGTGGTCCCCGTCGTCCGGGCGCTGTACGCCGACAGCGAGACGCCCGTCGGCGTGTACCGCAAGCTCGCCGACGGCCGCCCCGGTTCGTTCCTGCTGGAGTCCGCCGGACAGGGTGGGCTCTGGTCGCGCTGGTCGTTCGTCGGTGTCCGGAGCTTCGGCGTCCTGACCCAGGACGGCGACAGCGCCGCGTGGATCGACACCGGCATCCCGGCGTCCCGCGCCGTGGACTCGCTCGAGGGCGCGCCCCTCGACGTGCTCGCCCGTCTGCACGAGCGCTGGGCGACCCCGCGCGTCCCCGGAACCCCGCCGCTCGTCGGCGGCACCGTCGGGTTCATCGGGTGGGAGGCCGTCCGGCAGCTCGAACACCTGCCGAACGTGCCGGCCGCCGACTTCGAGGTGCCGGGTCAGGCGCTCGCCTTCGTGTCCGAGCTCGCCGCGCTCGACCACCGGACCGGCCTCGTGCTGCTCGTCGCCAGTGTCCTCAACGACGGCACCGACGACGCCGACACCTTGTGGTCCGACGCGCAGGCCCGGCTCGACCGGATGCAGGCGGACCTGGTGCAGCCGAGCCCGGCGACCGTCGCCGAGGCCTTCGAGATCGCCGAGCCGACGCCCCGTCACCGGACGTCCCCCGAGGACTACATGGCCGCGGTCGAGCGGTCGAAGGACTTCATCCGCGACGGCGACGTCTTCCAGGTCGTGGTCTCGCAGCGGTTCGACCACGACGTGACGGCCGACCCGCTCGACGTGTACCGGGTGCTGCGGACGCTCAACCCGAGCCCCTACATGTACTTCCTGGCCCTGGCGGACACCGCGGACGAGCGCTTCTGGATCGTCGGCGCCTCACCCGAGGCGCTCGTGAAGGTGCAGGACGGGCGTGCGATCACCCACCCGATCGCCGGATCGCGCCCGCGCGGCGGCTCCCCGGTCGAGGACGTCCGGCTCGGCGACGAACTGCTCGCCGACCCGAAGGAGCGGGCGGAGCACCTCATGCTCGTCGACCTCGCGCGCAACGACCTGCAGAAGGTCTGCGAGCCGGGGACCGTCGCGGTGACCGAGTTCATGACGGTCGAGCGCTTCAGCCACATCATGCACCTGGTGTCGAGCGTCGAGGGGTCGGTCCGGCCGGAGGCGTCCGCGATCGACGTGTTCCGGGCGACCTTCCCGGCAGGCACGCTCTCCGGCGCGCCGAAGCCGCGTGCGCTCGAGATCATCGACGAGCTGGAGCCCGCGAAGCGCGGCGCCTACGCAGGCGTGGTCGGGTACTTCGACTTCGCCGGTGACGCCGACCTCGCCATCGCCATCCGAACGGCGCTCATCAAGGACGGCGTCGCGCGGGTGCAGGCCGGCGCCGGACTCGTCGCCGATTCCGACCCGCACACCGAGCACGTCGAGGCCGTCAACAAGGCCGCCGCACCGCTCCGTGCGGTCGCGACCGCGAACCGGATGCGTGAGGTGCGCTCGTGAAGCGCTCCCGTCCGCTCGTCGTCGTCGCGGGCCTCGCGGTCGCCGGCATCGTGATGCTCTCGTGGACCCAGACGTGGTTCACGGTGCACCTGCACGCCGGTACCGCGGTCGTGCCGCGGGTCGTCGCCGACGGCGCGGCGGTCGTGCCGCAGTACACGGCGCTGGCCATCGCGAGCCTGGCGCTGTTCCTCGCACTGACGATCGCGGGTCGGGTGCTCCGCGTCGTGCTCGCGGCGGTCGAGGTGCTGCTCGGCCTCGCGGTCGTGGCGACCGGGATCGGCGCCCTGGCGGACCCGGTCGCCGCGTCGAAGGGCGCGGTCGGCGAGGTCGCCGGTGTCAGCGACACCGGGGCCGTGCGCCAGGTCGTGGACCGGGTGGACGTCACCGCCTGGCCTGCCGTCGGTATCGCCGGTGGCGTGCTCGCCGTGGCCCTCGGCATCGTCGTGTTCGTGGTGCAGCGGAACTGGCCCGGGCCGACCCGGAAGTACGCTGCGGCGACCGCCGGTGCCACCGCCGACGCCCGCGCTGCGGCCCCGACCCAGCGCGACGCGATCACCGACTGGGACGACCTGAGCGCCGGTGACGACCCGACCGCCGATCCCGCGGCCGGCCCCGACGCTCGGGACGGCGCGGTGGGGGAGTCGCCCACGAGCGGCACGGTAGGATCGTGAGCGGCGTCGATCGGACGACGGCGCCGGAGCAGAACGAGGAGCACCGTGAGCAACACTGAGCCCGCAGAACTCGGCGAAGGCCACTCGCCCGCCGCCTGGACCGCCGTCGTGATCATGCTGATCGGCTTCGCGGCAGGCACGCTGTTCTTCTGGTTCGACCTGGCCTGGGGCGTCTGGGCCTCCGCCGCCGTCGTCGTGATCGGCCTCGTCGTCGGTGCCGTGATGGCGAAGGCCGGCTACGGCGTGAACGGTCCGAAGTTCGTCCCCAAGCACCACTCGGAGTAGTCGCCGTGCCGAACGTGCTCGAGACCCTCGTCGCGGGCGCGCTCGAGGACGCCGCCACCCGTCGTGCCGACCGTCCGCTCTCGGACGTCGAGCGCGACCTGGACCGGGTGGCGTCGCCGCTCGACGCCCTCGAGTTCCTGTCGCCCGGCGACCGCGTCAAGATCCTCGCCGAGGTCAAGCGCGCGAGCCCGTCGCGCGGTTCCATGGCGCCCATCGAGGACCCGGCCGCCCTCGCCGCCGACTACGAGCGTGGGGGAGCCTCGACGATCAGCGTGCTCACCGAGGGGCGGAAGTTCCTCGGCAGCCTCGCCGACCTCGAGGCCGTGAAGGCCCGGGTCGCGCTGCCGGTGCTGCGCAAGGACTTCATCGCCGACCCGTACCAGGTGCTCGAGGCCCGTGCCGCCGGTGCCGACCTGGTGCTGCTCATCGTGGCCGCGCTCGAGCAGCGGCAGCTCGTCGAACTGCACGAGCTCGCCGAGCAGCTCGGCATGCGCGTGCTCGTCGAGGCCCACTCCGGCGACGAGGTCTCCCGCGGCCTCGACGCCGGCGCGCGCATCCTCGGTGTCAACGCCCGCGACCTGACCGACTTCTCGCTGGACCGCGACCTGTTCGGCTCGCTCGCCGACCGCATCCCCGACGGGGTCGTGCGCGTCGCCGAGTCCGCCGTCGCCGGTCCTGCCGACGTCGCGCACTACCGCGCCGCGGGCGCCGACGTCGTCCTGGTGGGGGAGGCGCTCGTCACCGGCGCCGACCCCGCCGCCACCCTCGCGTCGTTCATCGCCGCAGCGGACGGCCTCGGCCGCCCGCGCGTCTGACCGGCCCCGTCCCACCGGCCACCGGCACCCGCCGGGTCCGGCCGCTCCACCCCGGGAGACCCACCGTGACCTCACTCCGTGACCTGCAGGGCCCGTACTTCGGTGACTTCGGCGGACGCTTCGTCCCCGAGTCCCTGGTGCTCGCGCTCGACGAGCTGGAGACCGCCTTCCGCGAGGCCTGGGCGGACCCGGCGTTCCGCGAGGAGCTCGACACGCTCCAGCGCGAGTACACCGGTCGCCCGTCGATCATCACCGAGGCGCCCCGGTTCGCGAAGCACGCCGGTGGTGCGCGCATCATCCTCAAGCGCGAGGACCTCAACCACACCGGCTCGCACAAGATCAACAACGTGCTCGGGCAGGCGCTCGTGGCGAAGCGGCTGGGCAAGACCCGGCTCATCGCCGAGACGGGTGCGGGCCAGCACGGCGTCGCCACCGCGACGGCCGCTGCGCTCTTCGGGATGGACTGCGTCGTCTACATGGGCGCCGTCGACACCGAGCGCCAGGCGCTCAACGTCGCCCGGATGCGGCTGCTCGGGGCCGAGGTGATCCCGGTCGAGACCGGATCCCGCACGCTGAAGGACGCCATCAACGACGCGCTGCGCGACTGGGTGGCGAACGTCGAGTCGACGCACTACCTGCTCGGGACGGTGGCCGGACCTCACCCGTTCCCGGAGATGGTCCGTGAGTTCCACAAGGTGATCGGGGAAGAGGCGCGCCAGCAGGTCCTCGACCGGGTCGGCCGGCTGCCGGACGCCGTCGCCGCGTGCGTCGGTGGCGGTTCGAACGCGATGGGCATCTTCGAGGCGTTCCTCGACGACGAGTCCGTCCGACTGCACGGCTTCGAGGCGGGCGGCGACGGCATCGAGACCGGTCGCCACGCCGCGAGCATCTCGCTCGGACGCACGGGTGTGCTGCAGGGCACGATGTCCTACCTCATGCAGGACGAGGACGGCCAGACGATCGAGAGCCACAGCATCTCCGCGGGCCTCGACTACCCGAGCGTCGGGCCGGAGCACGCCTACCTGGCGTCGATCGGCCGCGCGCAGTACGCGTCGATCACGGACGCCGAGGCGATGGAGGCCTTCCGCCTGCTCGGTCGGACCGAGGGCATCCTGCCGGCCATCGAGTCGGCGCACGCCCTGGCCGGGGCGATCAAGCTCGGCAAGGAGCTCGGCCCCGACGGCGTCGTGCTCGTGTCCCTGTCCGGCCGCGGCGACAAGGACGTGGCGTCCGCCAGCCGCTACTTCGGCATCCTCGACGAGAACGCGGTGCAACTGTGACGAACACCGAGAGCAACCGGTCGGTCGCGACGACGATCGACACCGCGAACGCCGAGCGTGCGGGCGCCGTCGTCGGGTACCTGCCCGCCGGGTTCCCGGACCTGCGGACCAGCGTGGACGCCGCCGTCGCCCTCGCCGAGAACGGCGTGGACGTCATCGAGCTCGGCCTGCCGTACTCGGACCCCGTGATGGACGGGCCGGTCATCCAGCGTGCGGCCGAGGAGAGCCTGGCGAACGGGTTCCGTGTCGCGCAGGTGTTCGACGCGGTCGACCAGATCACCAGCCGCGTGGACGTGCCGGTCCTCGTGATGACGTACTGGAACCCGGTGCTCCGCTACGGCGTCGACCGGTTCGCCGACGACCTCGTGGCCGCCGGCGCGTCCGGGCTCATCACGCCGGACCTCATCCCCGACGAGGGCCGGGCGTGGATCGACGCCTCGGAACGCACCGGGCTCGACCGTGTCTTCCTCGCGGCGCCGTCCTCGACGGACACCCGCATGGAGCAGGCGGTCCGGTCCAGCCGGGGCTTCGTCTACGCCGTCTCGACGATGGGCGTGACCGGAGCCCGCGTCGGCGTCGACACCGCCGCGCGCACGGTCGTGTCACGGCTCCGCGACGCGGGCGTCGAGCGCACCTGCGTCGGCCTCGGCATCTCGACCGCCGACCAGGTGGCCGAGGTGCTCGAGTACGCCGACGGCGCGATCGTCGGGTCCGCCTTCGTGCGTGCCCTCGCCGACCTCGGCGTGCAGGGCGTGGCGGGCCGAGCCGCCGACCTGACCAGCGGCGCCCGACGCGGCTGAGGCGGTCTGGTCCGACACGCACGACACCGGCGACGCCGGACGGGAGGCGCGGTGCGGGTAGGCCGACCGGCGCACCTGCACCGCGCCTCCCGTGCGTGTCGGTCACAGTTCCCACAGGACCGCACCCCTGGTTCCTGGTCGGCGCGGTTCCCGCGCTACAGTGAGCGGGGCCGACCCTCCAGCGGCACCGCGGCCGTCCAGCACCGAAAGGCGACAGCACCTCCATGCCCCTCCTGAGCATCCCGAGCCCGAGCACCGCGTGGCAGTACTTCGACCTGACCGCCTGGCTCCGCGACGCGTTCGGGTGGTCGCTGCCGCTCGACTTCCGGATCCACGCCTACGCCATCTGCATCCTGCTGGGGATCGTCGCGGCGGTCGTGCTCGCGAACCGGCGGCTCAACGCCCGCGGGGTCGAGCGGTGGATCATCATCGACATCGCGATCTGGGCCGTGCCGGCCGGCATCATCGGTGGGCGCCTGTTCCACGTCTTCACGCACGTCAGCGACTACTTCGGCCCGGGTCGGGACCCGTTCTCGCTCTTCTACATCTGGGAGGGCGGCCTGGCGATCTTCGGCGCGCTCATCCTCGGGTCCGTCGGCGCGTACATCGGGTGCCGACAGGTGGGCCTGCGGTTCTCGACCCTGATCGACGCGATCGCCCCGGGCGTGCTGCTCGCGCAGGCCTTCGGCCGTCTCGGCAACTACTTCAACCACGAGCTGTTCGGCATGCCGACCAGCCTGCCGTGGGGCCTCGAGATCGAGTCCTCCAACCCGGCGTTCCCGAAGGGGCTGCCCGAGGGGACGCTGTTCCACCCGACGTTCCTCTACGAGATCATCTGGAACGTCGTCGGCGTCGTCGTGATCCTGCTGCTCGACAAGCGGTTCCGTCTGCAGTGGGGCAAGGTCATGGCCCTCTACCTGATCTGGTACGGCACCGGCCGCTCGGTCCTCGAGTCGATCCGCGTCGACACGAGCGAGACCTTCGCGGGCATCCGCACGAACGTCTGGATGTCCTTCGCCGCGATCCTGCTCGGCATCGTCATCTTCCTGGTGCAGTCGCGTCGCCACACCGGAAACGAGCCGAGCCCGTACCTGCCGGGTCGCGAGCCGCGTCGGAGCACCGATGTAGACTCGGACGACACCTGGTCGGAACACGACGACGACGCTCCTGCGGCGGACGCCGACGCCGATCCGGTCCCCGCAGCGGGTCCCGCCCGGTAACACCCCGACCGGCCGACCCGCTCCGTGGACGGCACCCGCCGGTCACGAGCACCCGCCGCAACACGGTCGGGCCACCACGAGCGGCCCCGCCACCTCGCGCGTCGTCCGCGCACCCTGCACGACGACGCGCACGGGCACCAGTCCCGCCCGTTCGGGCGGAACGCACCACCGGGCCACCGACGTCCCTGTTCCACTTCCTCGTGAGGACGGTTCCCCATGGCGCTCCAGCCAGACCCTGCCCCCCGTTCGACGCGCTCCCTGCAGCCGGCGCACCGACGCTTCTCGGCCGTGCCGGAGGCGACGGGTGCGTACGACCCGGCGAACGAGAAGGACGCCTGCGGCCTGGCGATGGTCGCCACGCTCCGCGGTTCCGCGGGCCACGACATCGTCGACGCCGCGCTCGGCGCGCTCCGGAACCTCGAGCACCGCGGCGCCGTGGGGTCCGATGCGGGCACCGGTGACGGCGCGGGCATCCTGTGCCAGGTGCCGGACGCGTTCCTGCGCGACGAGGTGCCGTTCGAACTGCCCGCGGCTGGGGAGTACGCCGTGGGAACGGCCTACCTGCCCGTCGACGAGGACGAGCGCCACGCGGTGAAGGGCGCCGTCGAGCGCATCGCGCGCGAGGAGGGCCTCAAGGTCCTCGGCTGGCGCGAGGTCCCGGTGCGCCCCGAGGTCCTCGGTACGCTCGCGCGCGCCGCGATGCCGGCCTTCGAGCAGCTCTTCGTCGCGTCGACGCGGCACGACGTGCACGGTGCGTCGTGGAGCGGGATCGCGCTCGACCGCCAGGCCTTCCGGCTCCGCAAGCGCGCGGAGCACGGCGTCGAGGTCTACTTCATGTCGCTGTCGAGCCGGACCATGGTCTACAAGGGCATGGTCACGACGCTCCAGCTCGAGCCGTTCTACCCGGACCTCAGCGACGAGCGCTTCGCCTCGAAGCTCGCGATCGTCCACTCGCGCTACTCGACCAACACCTTCCCCTCGTGGCCGCTGGCGCAGCCGTTCCGGACGCTCGCGCACAACGGAGAGATCAACACCGTCCGCGGCAACCGCAACTGGATGCGCGCCCGCCAGTCGCAGCTCGAGAGCGAGCTGCTCGGCGACCTCGCGCCGCTGCTGCCGATCGTCAGCCCGGGTGCGAGCGACTCCGCGTCCTTCGACGAGACCCTCGAGCTGCTCACGCTGACCGGCCGGAGCCTGCCCCACGCGGTGTCGATGATGGTGCCGGAGGCCTGGGAGAACCAGGTCGGCATGGACCCGGACCTCCGCGCCTTCTACGAGTACCACTCGATGCTCATGGAGCCGTGGGACGGTCCGGCGGCCATCACCTTCACCGACGGTGCGATCGTCGGCGCGACGCTCGACCGCAACGGTCTGCGTCCCGGGCGCTTCCTCGTCACCGACGACGGTCTCATCGTGATGGGGTCCGAGACCGGTGTGATCGACGTGCCGCCGGGCAAGGTGGTGCGCAAGGGGCGCCTGCGTCCCGGTCGCATGTTCGTCGTCGACACCGAGGCCGGACGCATCATCGAGGACGACGAGGTCAAGCGCGACCTCGCGGCCTCCGGCCCCTGGGCGCAGTGGCTCGACGAGGGCCGGATCAACCTGTCCGACCTGCCGGAGCGCGAGCACATCGTGCACACCCCGGCGTCGGTGACCCGGCGGCAGCGCGCCTTCGGTTACACCGAGGAAGAGGTCCGCATCCTGCTGCGTCCGATGGCGCAGACCGGTGCGGAGCCCCTCGGTGCCATGGGTTCGGACACACCGATCGCCGTGTTGTCCGAGCGTCCGCGCCTGCTGTTCGACTACTTCACGCAGCAGTTCGCGCAGGTGACCAACCCGCCGCTCGACTCGATCCGCGAGCAGGTCATCACGTCGATGGGCATGGGGCTCGGTCCGGAGCGCAACCTGTTGAGCGCGGGCCCCGAGCACGCGAAGCAGATCGTGCTCGACTTCCCGGTCATCGACAACGACGAGCTCGCCAAGATCCAGCACTTCGAGACGGAGTCCGGCCGGCACCTCACGGTGACGATCAAGGGCCTGTACCGGGTGGACGCGGGTAAGAAGGCGATGCAGAAGCGCATCGCCGCGGTGTGCGACGAGGTCGACCAGGCCATCGAGTCGGGCAAGCAGTTCATCGTGTTGTCCGACCGTGACGGCAACGCCGAGCAGGCGCCCGTGCCGAGCCTGCTGCTGCTCGCGGCCGTCCACCACCACCTCATCCGCACCGAGCAGCGCATGAAGGTCGGGCTCATCGTCGAGGCCGGCGACGTGCGCGAGGTCCACCACGTCGCGACCCTGATCGGCTACGGCGCCTCGGCGATCAACCCGTACCTGGCGATGGAGACGTGCGAGAACCTCGTGCGCTCGGGGATGATCCCCGGCATCACGCCGGAGCAGGCCGTGAAGAACGTGATCAAGGCGCTCGGCAAGGGCGTGCTGAAGATCATGTCCAAGATGGGCATCTCGACCGTGTCCAGCTACGCGGGCGCCCAGGCCTTCGAGGCGGTCGGGCTCAGCCAGGAGTTCGTCGACCGGTACTTCACCGGGACGTCGTCGATCCTCGGCGGCGTCGGCATCGAGGTCATCGCGAAGGAGAACGCCGAGCGGCACGCCCAGGCATACCCGCAGGACGGTGCGGTGCTGTCGCACGAGCGGCTGCAGACGGGTGGCGAGTACCAGTGGCGCCGCGAGGGGCCGCCCCACCTCTTCAACCCGGACACCGTCTTCCGCCTGCAGCACGCGACCCGCGCCCGCCGCTACGACATCTTCCGCGAGTACTCGCAGGCGGTCGACGACCAGTCCGAGGAGCTCATGACGCTCCGCGGTCTGTTCCGGTTCCGTCACGGTGTCCGGAAGCCGATCGCGCTGGACGAGGTCGAGCCGATCGAGTCGATCGTCAAGCGGTTCAACACCGGTGCGATGTCCTACGGGTCGATCTCGCAAGAGGCCCACGAGACCCTGGCGATCGCGATGAACCGTCTCGGCGCGCGCTCGAACACGGGCGAGGGCGGCGAGGACGTCGAACGCCTGCTCGACCCGGAGCGGCGGAGCGCCATCAAGCAGGTCGCCTCCGGGCGCTTCGGCGTCACGAGCATGTACCTGACGCACGCGACGGACATCCAGCTCAAGATGGCGCAGGGCGCGAAGCCGGGCGAGGGCGGGCAGCTGCCCCCGACGAAGGTGTACCCGTGGGTCGCGCGCACCCGGCACGCGACCGCCGGTGTCGGGCTCATCTCGCCGCCGCCGCACCACGACATCTACTCGATCGAGGACCTCAAGCAGCTGATCTTCGACGTGAAGCGGGCCAACCCGTCCGCACGCGTCCACGTGAAGCTCGTGAGCCAGTCCGGCATCGGCGCGGTCGCAGCCGGGGTGACGAAGGCGCTGGCCGACGTCGTGCTCGTCTCCGGCCACGACGGCGGCACCGGTGCGTCCCCGCTCAACTCGCTCAAGCACGCGGGCACCCCGTGGGAGATCGGCCTGGCCGAGACCCAGCAGACCCTCATGCTGAACGGCATGCGCGACCGCGTGGTCGTGCAGGTCGACGGGCAGATGAAGACCGGCCGCGACGTGGTCGTGGCGGCGCTGCTCGGGGCCGAGGAGTACGGCTTCGCGACGGCTCCGCTCGTCGTCGAGGGCTGCATCCTCATGCGTGTGTGCCACCTGGACACGTGCCCGGTGGGCGTCGCGACGCAGAACCCGGAGCTCCGCAAGCGCTTCACGGGCAAGCCCGAGTTCGTCGTGAACTTCTTCGAGTTCATCGCGCAGGAGGTCCGCGAGCTCCTCGCAGAGCTCGGCTTCCGGTCCCTCGACGAGGCGATCGGGCAGGTCGACGCGCTCGACACCGACCGTGCCGTCGAGCACTGGAAGGCGTCCGGCCTCGACCTCGCGCCGGTCCTGCACGGACCGGAGTTCGGCCGGGACGAGCCCCGGCGCCACCTGCGCGAGCAGGACCACGAGCTCGACGAGCACTTCGACGTCCAGCTCATCCAGCAGACGGCCGACGTGCTCGAGCACGGCGGCTCCGTCGCCCTCGACCTGCCGATCCGGAACACCGAGCGCGCGGTCGGCACGATGCTCGGACACGAGGTCACGCTCCGCCACGGCGAGCACGGGCTGCCCGCAGGATCGATCGACATCACCCTGCGCGGCTCCGCCGGGCAGTCGCTCGGAGCGTTCCTGCCCGCCGGCATCACGCTCCGACTCGTCGGCGACAGCAACGACTACGTCGGCAAGGGCCTGTCCGGCGGCGCGATCGTCGTGCGGCCGGACTCCGAGTCGGCCTTCGAGCCGTCGGAGAACGTCATCGCCGGCAACGTCATCGGCTACGGTGCGACCCAGGGCAGCATGTTCATCCGCGGGATCGTGGGCGAGCGCTTCCTGGTCCGCAACTCCGGTGCCACCGCCGTCGTCGAGGGTGTGGGCGACCACGCACTCGAGTACATGACGGGCGGCCTCGCGCTCATCCTCGGTGAGACCGGCCGCAACCTCGGCGCGGGCATGTCCGGCGGGACCGCCTACGTCCGCGGACTCCGGCGCGAGCACGTGAACGCCGACGCGCTCGCGAGCGGCGAGCTCCGGCTCGAGGAGCTGGACAGCGCCGACGTCGAGATCGTCAGCGACCTGCTCCGGCAGCACCACGCCGAGACCGGGTCGACCGTGGCCGGCGACCTGCTCGAGTCGGGCGACCTGGGCGACTTCGTCAAGGTGCTCCCGCGCGACTACGCAGCCGTCCTCGAGACCCGCAGGCAGGCGGTCGACGAGGGGCTCGACCCGGACGGCACCGTCGTCTGGAACCGCATCCTCGAGGTGACCGGTGGCTGACACGACCCCGAGCGCCACGCGGCGGCCGATCCGGACCGACCCGCGCACGCAGACCCACACCCCAGTACAGACCAAGACCGAACAGGAGGCGGACCATGGCTGACCCGAAGGGCTTCCTCAAGGTGCAGGAGCGCGAGCTCCCGCCCCGTCGCCCCGTCCCCGTGCGGCTCATGGACTGGAAGGAGGTCTACGAGCAGCAGGAGTCCGGTGCCCTCAAGCGCCAGGCCGGGCGCTGCATGGACTGCGGCGTGCCGTTCTGCCACCAGGGCTGCCCGCTCGGGAACCTCATCCCGGAGTGGAACGACCTGACCTGGCGTGGCGAGGGCCGACAGGCCATCGAACGGCTGCACGCGACGAACAACTTCCCGGAGTTCACCGGGAAGCTCTGCCCGGCCCCGTGCGAGGCGTCCTGCGTGCTCGGCATCAACCAGCCGCCGGTGACGATCAAGCAGGTCGAGGTCTCGATCATCGACGAGGCCTACAAGAACGGCTGGGTGACCCCGCACCCGCCGGAGCGCCTGACCGGCAAGACCGTCGCGGTCGTCGGGTCGGGCCCGGCCGGGCTCGCCGCCGCGCAGCAGCTCACGCGCGCCGGGCACACCGTCGCCGTGTACGAGCGCGACGACCGCATCGGCGGCCTGCTCCGCTACGGGATCCCGGACTTCAAGATGGAGAAGCGGCAGATCGACGCGCGTCTCGCGCAGATGCAAGCCGAGGGCACCCGGTTCCGTGCGGGCGTCGAGATCGGCGTCGACATCACCTGGGACGACCTGAAGTCGCGGTACGACGCGGTCGTCGTCGCCACCGGCGCCACGGTGCCGCGTGACCTGCCGATCCCGGGGCGCGACCTCGAGGGCGTCCACTACGCGATGGACTACCTGGTCCAGCAGAACAAGGCGAACGCCGGCACGACGGTCGACAACCAGGTCACCGCGGAGGGCAAGCACGTCGTCGTCATCGGCGGCGGCGACACCGGCGCGGACTGCATCGGCACGGCCCACCGGCAGGGCGCACTGAGCGTGACGAACCTGGCGATCGGCAAGCAGCCGCCGCTCGAGCGCCCGTCCGAGCAGCCCTGGCCGATGTTCCCGACCGTGTTCGAGGTCACGAGCGCGCACGAGGAGGGCGGGGAGCGCCAGTTCCTCGCGTCGACGGTCGAGTTCCTCGGCAACGCCGCGGGCGAGGTCCGGGCGCTCCGCGTCGCCGAGACCGAGTACCTCGACGGCCGCCGCGTGCCGAAGGCCGGCACGGAGCGCGAGATCCCCGCGGACCTCGTCCTCATCGCCATGGGCTTCACCGGTCCGGAGACCGCGACGCTCGAGCCGCAGCTCGGGCTGCCGGTGACGGTGTCGGGCGCGGTCTCCCGCCAGGCGGACTACTCGACGAACGAGCCCGGCGTGTTCGTCGCCGGGGACGCCGGGCGCGGGCAGTCGCTCATCGTCTGGGCGATCGCGGAGGGCCGTGCCGCCGCTTCCAAGGTCGACGAGTACCTCGAGGGTTCGACGATCCTCCCGGCCCCCGTCAAGGCCACCGACCGCGCGCTCACGATCTGACGTCGTGAACGCCCACGGAACACCGGTCCGCCGGTGAGCAGCAGGCCACCGGCACTCGATAGGGTGCTGGTGGCCTGCTCTCGTTCCGCGCGGCCCCACAGCGCGGAAACCCGGCACCACCCACCACACGAAGGAATCCATTGAGACGCGCAAAGATCGTTTCGACGCTCGGTCCGGCTACGTCGGACTACGAGACCGTCAAGGAGATCATCGAAGCGGGCGTCGACGTCGCCCGCCTCAACCTCAGCCACGGTGACTACAGCGTCCACGAGGCCAACTACGAGAACGTCCGCCGTGCCGCCGAGGACCTCGGCAAGCCGGTCGCGATCCTGGTCGACCTGCAGGGCCCGAAGATCCGTCTCGCGAAGTTCGCCGACGGCCCGCACGAGCTCGCCGTCGGTGACGTCTTCACGATCACGACCGAGGACGTCCCCGGCTCGAAGGAGATCTGCGGCACGACGTTCAAGGGCCTGCCGCAGGACGTCAAGCCCGGCGACCCGCTGCTCATCGACGACGGCCGGGTCCGTCTGCGCGTGCTCGACACCGACGGCGTGCGCGTGCGCACCGAGGTCGTCGTCGCCGGCACGGTCTCGAACAACAAGGGCATCAACCTGCCCGGCGTCGCGGTCAACGTGCCGGCACTGAGCGAGAAGGACGAGGCCGACCTGCGCTGGGCGATCCGCCAGGGCGCAGACCTCATCGCGCTCTCCTTCGTGCGCAACGCCAAGGACGTCGAGCGTGCCCACGAGATCATGGACGAGGAGGGCAAGCGCCTCCCGGTCATCGCCAAGGTCGAGAAGCCGCAGGCGGTCGACGCGCTCGAGGAGATCATCGACGCCTTCGACAGCATCATGGTCGCCCGCGGTGACCTCGGCGTGGAGCTCCCGCTCGAAGCCGTCCCGATCGTGCAGAAGCGCGCGGTCGAGCTGTCGCGCCGCATGGCGAAGCCGGTCATCGTCGCGACCCAGATGCTCGAGTCGATGATCTCGTCGCCCATCCCGACGCGCGCCGAGACCTCCGACGTCGCCAACGCCGTCCTCGACGGCGCGGACGCGGTCATGCTCTCGGGGGAGACCAGCGTCGGCGAGTACCCGGTGCAGACGGTCCGCACGATGGCCCGCATCGTCGAGTCGACCGAGGACCACGGCCTCGAGCGCATCGCCCCGCTCGGCACGAAGCCGCGCACACTGGGCGGTGCCATCACGCTCGCCGCGGTGGAGATCGCGGAGTTCACCGAGGCGTCGTACCTCTGCGTGTTCACCGAGTCGGGCGACTCGGCTCGCCGCATGTCGCGTCTGCGCCACGGCCTGCCGATCATCGCCTTCACCCCGAACGAGGCGACGCGTCGCCGCATGGCGCTCACGTGGGGCGTCCGCTCGTTCCTCGTGGAGCGCAAGACCCACACCGACGAGCTGTTCTCGCAGGTCGACGACGTGCTGCTCGCGAACGGCCTGGCCGCTCCCGGCGACCGGGTCATCGTGACGGCGGGTTCGCCCCCCGGACTCGAGGGGTCGACGAACGACCTCCGCGTGCACCGCGTCGGTGACGCGCACGCAGAGGCAGCCCCGGCCTACGTGCGGGACTGACCCCGACCACCACGCCGACAGGGCGCGGACGGGAGGCACGGCGCAGCACGCGCACGTCGCCTCCGGTCCGCGCCCTGTCGCATCGTGCCCGCCCTGTCGCATCGCGCCCGCCCTGTCCCGCCACCCGCCGCTCGCCGTCGGGGAGTGCCCGGTGGGCTCGTCGTCACCCGACCGTCGGAGCGAGCGGGCAGGATGGCTGCTGTGAGCCTCCAGGACGAACGCCCCACCGCACCCACCGCCGCGGACGTGCGCCGCTGGCGCCGCTACCTGGCGGACGAGCGGGCCGAGGCGGCCGTCTACCGGAACCTCGCCGCGCGGCGGTCCGGGGAGGAACGCGAGATCCTCGCCGCCCTGGCAGAGGCGGAGGGACGCCACGAGCAGCACTGGCTCGACCTGCTCGGGGACGACGTCGGGCGTCCGCTCCGGGGGAGCCTGCGCACCCGGGTGCTCGCTGCGCTGGCCGGGCGCTTCGGCTCGGTGTTCGTCCTCGCGCTCATGCAGCGCGCCGAGGACCGGTCGCCCTACGCCGACGACGACGACGCGACCGCCCGCATGGCGGCCGATGAACGGATCCACGGGGAGGTCGTCCGCGGGCTCGCGAACCGAGGACGGATGCGGCTGTCCGGCACCTTCCGGGCTGCCGTGTTCGGTGCGAACGACGGTCTCGTCTCGAACCTGGCGCTCATCATCGGCATCAGTGCCTCCGGGGCCGACCGGCACTTCGTGCTGCTCAGCGGGATCGCGGGTCTGCTCGCCGGTGCGCTCTCGATGGGGGCGGGGGAGTACGTGTCGGTGCGGTCGCAGCGCGAGCTGCTGGCCGCTTCGGCGCCGCATCCGGAGGCCGGCCGGGCCGTCGCGGACCTCGACGTGGACGCGAACGAGCTCGCCCTGGTCTACCGGGCCAGGGGGATGAGCGGGGCCGACGCGCAGGCGCACGCCGCCGAGGTCCTGGGCGGTCGGACGGCCACCGCGTCCACCGCCGTCGACGACCACGAGGCGGTCGGCAACGGCATGAGTGCCGCCGTCTCGAGCTTCTGCTTCTTCGCCTCGGGAGCGGTCATCCCGGTGCTGCCGTACCTGATCGGGCTCGAGGGCTGGCCGGCGATCGTGCTGGCGGCCGTCCTCGTCGGCATCGCGTTGCTCGGCACCGGCGCGGTGGTGGGCGTGCTCAGCGGGGCGTCCCCCCTGAAGCGTGCACTGCGGCAACTGGCGATCGGCTTCGGCGCCGCAGTCGTCACGTACGGGCTCGGCCTGCTGTTCGGCACCGGGAGCGCCTAGCCCGGGTCATCGGCGACCCGGCGTCGTCGGCGTTCAACGTCGTCGGCAGCTCGGCGGCGAGTGCGATCCGGCGGCGTCGGCGGTCAGCGGCGCACCGCGGCGCGTGGCGGCAGCAGCAGGAGCGCGGCCGCCCCGACCACGACGAGTGCGATCCCGGAAAAGACCGTGAACACCGTGAGCGCGAGCCCCGGGGCGACGAGCACCACGACACCGCCGATGATCGACAGCAGGCCGCTCACCACGGTGGGCAGGCGCGAGGAACCAGGGTGCCCGACGATCGCACCCACGAGTGCCGTCACGCCCTCGACGAGGAACGCGACCCCGGCGAGCACCGCGTACGCCAGCAGGGGGATCGCGGGGTCGAGCAGGGCGACGAGCCCGGCCACCCCGACCAGGCCACCGACCACCCCTGAGGTCCAGCGCCAGACCGCAGGCGTCCCGTGGCCGCGCACGGCGGCCACCGCGCGCATCACGCCCGAGACCACCAGGTAGACGCCGAACACCAGCGCGACGAGCACGAGCGACGGTCGCGGCCAGACGACCGCGACCACGCCGAGCACGATCGCCACCGTCGCCGACATGACGACGAACGCGCGGAACGTGCGCACGGCACGAGAGTCCACGGGTGCACCTCCCTCTCGGTCCCGCGAGGACCCCGACGGTACCCGGCACGGGGCGGCCCCGTCCGGCGCGGCCGGATGCGACCCATCGGGGGATCGGCCGGCCCGTGCGCTCCCGGTACGAGGCACCTGGCCAGGAGGCACGGCAAGGCGTGTACCGCGGGACGACCGACCCACGTGTGGCGCCACCACCGGTGTCACTCGTGCAGCGCGGCTGCAACCGGGGCTCGACCCGGTCCACCGGCGCCGCTAGCGTCGGAACATGGACAGGGACACACTGCTCGACGAGGCGCACCCCGACCGCGGACTCCACCCGGAGGAGGCGACGGCGGAGGACCGTGGCGCGGGCGGTCCGCCCCCGGGGCGCGTCGTCTCGGTCAGCCGCGACGACGAGCACCGGTTCAGCAAGCCCGTCGTCGAGGAGATCACGCTGGTCGCGGGCTGGGGCATCGAGGGCGACGCGCACGCCGGCACCACCGTGCAGCACCGGTCGCGCGTCGCCCGTGACCCGTCGCAGCCGAACCTGCGGCAGGTGCACCTGCTGCACGCCGAGGTGTTCGACGAGGTCGCCGAGGCCGGGCACCACGTCGTCGCCGGCGACATGGGTGAGAACGTCACCACCCGGGGCGTCGATCTGCTCGGACTGCCCACCGGCACGCTGCTCCACCTCGGCGACCGAGCCTGCGTCCGCGTGACGGGCCTCCGGAACCCGTGCCAGCAGATCAACGACTTCGACCCGGGGCTGCTCCGCGCGGTCCTCGGGCGCGCGGAGGACGGATCCGTCGAGCGCAAGGGCGGCGTGATGGGCGTCGTGGTGTCCGGCGGCGTCGTCCGGGCCGGCGACGCAGTGCGGGTGGAGCTGCCCGAGGGGGCGCCGCAGCCGCTCGTACCGGTGTGACGGCCGTCAGCGCGCGTCGTCCCTGCTAGCCTGGGGCCCTCGCGAGTGTGGTGGAACGGTAGACACGGGGCACTCAAAATGCTCTGCCTCACGGCGTGCGGGTTCGAATCCCGCCACTCGTACAAGGTCGCTCACGGCGTGCGGGGCTGCGCACACCGAGGATCCCGCCACTCGTACAAGGTCGCTCACGGCGTGCGGGGCTGCGCACGCCGAGGGTCCCGCCACTCCTCCGAGGAGCTGGACGAACGGCTGACGGAAGCCTCGCGCTCCGTCTAGTAGGCTCTCGGTCGTGAGTGACACAGAAGCAACCCCAGCAGCACCGCGTCGCGTCGTCGTCGCCGAGGACGAGTCGCTCATCCGTCTCGACATCGTCGAGATCCTCCGCGACAACGGGTTCGACGTGGTGGGCGAGGCCGGCGACGGCGAGACCGCCGTCCAGCTCGCGACCGACCTCCGCCCGGACCTCGTCGTCATGGACGTCAAGATGCCCCAGCTCGACGGCATCTCCGCTGCCGAGAAGCTCTCCAAGAACCACATCGCTCCGGTGGTCCTCCTCACGGCGTTCAGCCAGAAGGACCTCGTCGAGCGTGCGACCGAGGCCGGCGCCCTGGCCTACGTCGTGAAGCCGTTCACCCCGAACGACCTGCTCCCCGCGATCGAGATCGCTCTCTCGCGGCACCAGCAGATCATCACGCTCGAGGCCGAGGTCGCCGACCTCGTCGAACGCTTCGAGACCCGCAAGCTCGTCGACCGCGCCAAGGGCCTGCTCAACGAGAAGATGGGCCTCACCGAGCCCGAAGCGTTCCGCTGGATCCAGAAGGCGTCGATGGACCGCCGTCTGACCATGCACGACGTCGCCAAGGCGATCATCGAGCAGCTCAGCGCCAAGAAGTAACGAGCACCCGCTCGCTCACGCGGAGAGCGCCGCCGGACCTGGTCCGGCGGCGCTCTCCGCGTCCCGGGCCGTGGCACGAGCCGGACGGGAGGCGCGGCTCGGCCCCGCCGCAGACCGTCAGCTGGCAGGGTGGACCCCGTGGACGACGTGGTGATCCGTTCCTCCCGGCCGGAGGACATGCCGACGGTGGCCGACCTGCGCTGGCGGTGGAGCGTGGACGAGGACGGACGGGCCCCGTCCGTGACCCGGGACGAGTACCGCGAGGCGATGACCGCCTTCGCCCGTGAGCACGCCGACTCGCACCGCTGTGTGGTCGCGGAGCGCGACGGGCTCGTGCTGGGCACGGCGTGGCTCGCGCTGAACCCGCGTCCGCCGGTGCCGCACCGACCGCGGGGACGTGTCGCCGCCGAGCTGCAGAGCGTCTACGTGCACCCGGACCTGCGTGGCGCGGGCGTCGCGAGGAAGCTCGTCGCCGCCCTGCTCGACGCCGCCGACGAGGCGGGTGCGGAGCGTGTCGTCGTCCACTCGAGCGTCGACGGCGAGACGCTCTACCGACGGCTCGGGTTCGGGGATGCCCGTCTGCTCCTGCAGCGACCGCCGGAGGACTGACCGGGAGCCTCCGAGCGGGCTAGCGCCGCTCGCGGATCATGTTCGTGATCCGCACGGTGGAGCAGCGTCGGCCCTCGTCGTCGGTCAGGACGATCTCGTGCGTCGTGAGCGTCCCGCCGAGGTGGATCGCGGTGCAGGTCCCGGTCACGCGACCGCTCGTGGCGCTCCGCGAGTGCGACGCACTCAGCTCGATGCCGACGGCGTAGCGACCGGGACCGGCGTGCACGTTCGCGGCCATCGACCCGAGGCTCTCGGCGAGCACGACGTAGGCGCCGCCGTGCAGCAGTCCGACCGGCTGGCGGTTGCCCTCGACGGGGATCGATCCGACGGCGCGCTCGGCCGTGAGCTCGGTGATCTCCATGCCCATCTTCGTTGCGAGTTCACCCATCCCGCGGTCGGACAGTCGCTCGTCGACGGCTCCGGAGGTGGTCGGTTCGTGGGTCACGTCGTCGGTCACGCTCGCGGACTCCCGTGTCGGATGGCGTCGGTAGGCTGTCCGGGTGTCGGACTCCGCAAAGCCTACCCTCATGGTCATCGACGGCCACTCGCTCGCCTTCCGGGCCTTCTACGCGCTCCCGGTCGACAGCTTCGTGAACCGCGAGGGGCAGCACACGAACGCCATCCACGGCTTCATCTCGATGCTGCTCATGCTCCTGCAGCGCGAGAAGCCGACGCACCTGGCGGTCGCGTTCGACATCTCCCGGTTCTCCTTCCGCACGCGCGAGTACGAGGACTACAAGGGCACCCGCTCCGAGACCCCGCCGGAGTTCAAGGGCCAGATCCCGCTGCTGCAGCAGGCGCTCGAGGCGATGGGCATCACGACGGTCACGAAGGAGGACTACGAGGCCGACGACATCCTCGCGACCCTCGCGCGTCAGGGGTCCGAGCAGGGCTACCAGGTGTACGTCGTGTCCGGTGACCGCGACTCCATCCAGCTCGTGAACGACGACGTCACGCTGCTGTACCCGTCCGTGCGCGGCGTCTCGGAGCTCACCCGCTACGACCGCGACAAGGTGTACGAGCGGTACGGCATCGAGCCGCACCAGTACCCGGACATCGCGGCACTCGTCGGTGAGACCAGCGACAACCTGATCGGCATCGACAAGGTCGGCGAGAAGACCGCGGTGAAGTGGATCACCGCGTACGGGTCGCTCGACGGTGTGCTCGAGCACGCCGACGAGATCAAGGGCGTCGTCGGCAACAACCTCCGCGAGCAGAAGGACCGGGCGATCCGGAACCGGAAGCTGAACCGGCTCGTGAACGACGTCGAGCTGCCCGTCGGCCCGGCCGACGTCGCCCTCCGACCGCTCGACGAGCAGGCCGTGCGCGACCTCTTCGCGAAGCTGCAGTTCCGCACGCTGCTCGACCGGGTCGTCAAGGTCGCCGGCACCGGTGAGCCGAGCGAGGCGGCCGACGCCCCCGGCTCCGTCGACAGCGGCGCGCCGACCCCACCGAAGGTGACGACGGTCATCGACGAAGAGCTCGGCTACTGGCTCGAGCGCAAGGGCGCGAACGACGCCGAGAACGGGTTCGGCGTCGCGGTCGAGGTCATCGACGGCCGGCTCAGTGCCATCGGCATCGCCACCCACGACGACGCGGTCCTGGTCCCCGGTGGCAGCGGCGCGAAGGACTACGAGCAGCTCGCCGCCTGGTTCGCCTCCGACGCTCCGAAGCACTTCCACGACGCCAAGGCCGCCATCAAGGCCCTCGGCACGGTCGGCATCTCCGTGCACGGGATCGCCGGTGACGCGCGCATCACGGGATGGCTCGCGCAGCCCGGCAAGCAGGGGCAGCCCCTCGCCGACCTCGTGTACCAGGAGCTGGGCGAGGAGCTGCCGACCGCCGACCCGAACCAGCTCGTCCCCGAGACCGAACCGGTCAACGTCGGCGTGCACGCCTGGTACGTGCTGCGGGTCGACACCGCGCTGCGCTCCCGCGTCGACGAGTCCTCGCTCCGCGTGCTCGACACGATCGAGCTGCCGCTCGTCCCGGTGCTCGCCGGCATGGAGACGATCGGCGTCGGCATCGACCGTCCCGTGCTGACCGGGCTGTCGCACGACCTGGGGGAGCGTGCGGCCGAGCTGGCGCAGCAGGCCTTCGCCGAGATCGGGCACGAGGTGAACCTGGGTTCGCCGAAGCAGCTGCAGGAGGTCCTGTTCACCGAGCTCGCGATGCCGAAGACCCGGAAGACGAAGACCGGCTTCTCGACCGACGCCGCGAGCCTGGCGGACCTGCAGGAGCAGCACCCGCACCCGTTCCTCGGCCTGCTGCTGCAGCACCGCGACGCGACGAAGCTCCGGCAGATCGTCGACACGCTGGACGCCGCGGTCGTCGACGGCCGCATCCACACCCGCTACGAGCAGACCGGCACGAGCACGGGCCGCGTCTCGTCGACGGACCCGAACCTGCAGAACATCCCGGTCAAGACCGCGGTCGGTCGCCGCATCCGTTCGGCCTTCGCCGTCGCCGAGCCCTACACGACGCTCGTCACGGCGGACTACTCGCAGATCGAGATGCGGATCATGGCGCACCTGTCCGGTGACCCCGGGCTCATCCAGGCCTTCAACGAGGGCGAGGACCTGCACCGCTTCGTCGGCGCCCGGGTCTTCTCGGTCGAGCCGGCGGACGTGACGCCCGAGATGCGCACCAAGGTCAAGGCGATGTCGTACGGCCTGGCGTACGGTCTGAGCCCGTTCGGCCTGTCGAAGCAGCTCCGGATCGAGCAGTCCGAGGCGCGCACGCTCATGAACGAGTACTTCGCCCGCTTCGGCGCGGTCCGCGACTACCTGCGCGGCGTGGTCGAGCAGGCCCGCGAGGACGGCTACACCGAGACGATCTTCGGGCGCCGTCGCCCGTTCCCGGACCTGAAGAGCCCGAACCGCGTGCTCCGCGAGAACGCCGAGCGCGCCGCGCTGAACGCGCCGATCCAGGGATCGGCCGCCGACATCATGAAGATCGCCATGCTCGGCGTCGACGAGGACCTCCGCGAGGGCTCGCTCGAGTCGCACCTGCTGCTCCAGGTGCACGACGAGCTCATCCTCGAGGTCGCGCCGGGGGAGCAGGAGCGGGTCGAGGAGATCCTGCGCACCCGGATGGGTGCGGCCGCCGAGCTGAGCGTCCCGCTCGACGTGTCCGTCGGCGTCGGCCCGAACTGGGAGTCCGCGGCGCACTGACATGTGATGGCGGTGTGGTGGTGTGGCGCTGCGGTCACGCCGCGACCGACTCGGACGGGAGGCACGGTGCCGGACGGCACCGTGCCTCCCGTCCGTCGTCGAGCCTGTCGCGAGCCGCGGTCGCGTCCGTCGCCTGCGCACCGCGACGCCGCCGTCGCGTCGAGGCGCCGCCGGAGCGTCGAGGCGCCGCCGACCCGTCGAGACGCCGCCGAACACGGGGCGTCTCGCCTGAGGGAGGGCGTCTCACGTCGACACCCCCGTCTCGCCGACCGGATGGTGCGGACGCGACGGCGGCGTCTCGTGTCGACGCCCCCGTCTCGCGGTCCGGACCTCCGCCCGCGCCGCACGGCTCGGTAGGGTCGGGGCATGAGCGAAGACCGACCCGTCCGCCAGCCGTCCGCCGTCGACCGCGTCGCCGAGGACTGGGTGTCCACCCTCGTCGATCTCGACCCCACCGTCGCCACGTACATCGGCGTCCGGGGGCGTACCGACGGCTACGGTGATGCCTCGCCCGCCGGCGCGGACGCCCTCGCCGACGCTGCACGCTCCGCCCGTCGCGCCCTGGAGGTCGCCGAGTCCACCGACGACGTGGACCGCGTGACGAAGACCGACCTCGGCGCGGAGCTCGACCTGGTCGTCGAGTCGCACGAGCGGAAGCTGCACCTGCGGAACCTCAACGTGATCGCGAGCCCCGCGCAGGAGCTCCGCGACGTCCTCGACCTCATGCCGACGGCGACGGCCGACGACTGGCAGGACGTCGCCGGCCGCCTGCACGCGCTGCCGGACGCCCTCGAGGGCTACCGTGAGACCCTGCTCCAGGGCACCCGCGACCAGGTGACGCCCGCGAAGCGCCAGGTCGAGCTGGTCGCCGAGCAGGCCGCACGCAACGGTGCCGAGGACGGGTTCTTCCGGCAGCTCGTCGACGGTGCCGTGCTCGAGGGCGGCGCGCCGGTGCCGGACGCGCTCCGCACCGAACTCGTCCGCGGAGCCGAGGTCGCCGCGGCCGCCTACCGGTCGTTCAGCGGCTTCCTGGAGCACGAGCTCCTGCCGCTCGCCACCCCGGTCGACGCGGTCGGACGCGAGGACTACGAGCTGCACTCCCGGCGCTTCCTCGGCGCGGTCGTCGACCTCGACGAGACGTACGAGTGGGGCATCGAGGAGCTCGCCCGGATGCGCGACGAGCAGGAGCGCATCGCCGACCGCATCGAGTCCGGCGCCTCGGTGGCGCGCGCGATCGAGGTGCTCGACGCCGACCCCGCCCGCATCCTGCACGGCACCGACGCCCTGCAGCGGTGGATGCAGGAGACGAGCGACGCGTCGATCCGGGCGATGGACGGGGAGTACTTCGACATCGCCGACCCGATCAAGCGCCTGGAGTGCCGGATCGCCCCGACGCAGGAGGGCGGCATCTACTACACCGGCCCCTCCGACGACTTCTCCCGTGCGGGGCGGATGTGGTGGTCCGTGCCGCAGGGCGTGACGGAGTTCGGCACGTGGCGAGAGAAGACGACGGTCTACCACGAGGGCGTCCCCGGTCACCACCTGCAGATCAGCCAGGCGGTCTACAACCGCGGTGAGCTGAACACCTGGCGCCGCCAGCTGGCGGGTCCCTCGGGTCACGTCGAGGGCTGGGCGCTCTACGCCGAGCGGCTCATGGAGCAGCTCGGGTTCCTCGACGACGACGGTGACCGTCTCGGCATGCTCGACGGCCAGCGGATGCGGGCGGCGCGCGTGGTGCTCGACATCGGCGTGCACCTGCAGAAGACGAACCCCGACGGCGGCGGCTGGACCTGGGAGTACGCGCTCGACTTCATGGGGCAGAACGTCAACATGGCGCCGGAGTTCGTGCAGTTCGAGGTCGCCCGGTACTTCGGCTGGCCGGGACAGGCACCGTCCTACAAGGTCGGGCAGCGTGTCTGGGAGTCGGTCCGCGACGAGCTCGCCGCGCGCGAGGGTGCCGCGTTCGACCTGAAGGCGTTCCACCACCGCGCGCTCGCGCTCGGCGGCGTGGGCCTGGACACGCTCCGGAGCGCCCTGCTCGGCTGATGCATCCGGACGGCTGAGCGGCGGGTCTTCGGACAGGAGGCGCACGGCGGCGCCGCCACGCGCCTCCCGTCCGTCCCGCGTCACCGGGCGACACGCCCGGTTGTCACCGCGGTCGCGCTGCGGTTAGACTCGAGCGGCGCAATCCGCGCCAACCAACACACCGCTGCGACGGCTCGCACCTGCGACAGGTGCGGACCAGGGGGTCGCTCCCTCGCCGTCACGGCCCGACTCATGTCCGTTCGGAGCAATCTCTACATGACAACCACCACGACCAAGGCTCCCAAGCAGGTCGCCATCAACGACATCGGCTCGGCTGATGACTTCCTGGCCGAGGTCGAGAAGACCCTGAAGTTCTTCAACGACGGAGACCTCATCTCCGGCACCGTCGTGAAGATCGACCGCGACGAGGTCCTCCTCGACGTCGGGTACAAGACCGAGGGTGTCATCCCCTCGCGCGAACTCTCGATCAAGCACGACGTCGACCCCAACGAGGTCGTCGAGGTCGGCGACGAGGTCGAGGCCCTGGTCCTCCAGAAGGAGGACAAGGAAGGTCGCCTCATCCTGTCGAAGAAGCGTGCGCAGTACGAGCGCGCGTGGGGCGACGTCGAGAAGATCAAGGAGTCCGACGGCGTCGTGACCGGAACGGTCATCGAGGTCGTCAAGGGCGGTCTCATCGTCGACATCGGCCTCCGTGGCTTCCTCCCGGCCTCGCTCATCGAGCTGCGTCGCGTCCGCGACCTGACCCCGTACCTGGGCCAGGAGCTCGAGGCGAAGATCCTGGAGCTCGACAAGAACCGCAACAACGTGGTCCTCTCGCGCCGCGCCCTGCTCGAGCAGACGCAGTCCGAGTCGCGCACCACCTTCCTCAACAACCTCCACAAGGGCCAGGTCCGCAAGGGCATCGTGTCGTCGATCGTCAACTTCGGTGCGTTCGTCGACCTGGGTGGCGTCGACGGTCTCGTCCACGTCTCCGAGCTCTCCTGGAAGCACATCGAGCACGCCAGCGAGGTCGTCGAGGTCGGTCAGGAAGT
Source organism: Curtobacterium sp. MCSS17_007 (assembly GCF_003234175.2). Classification (NCBI taxonomy): domain Bacteria; kingdom Bacillati; phylum Actinomycetota; class Actinomycetes; order Micrococcales; family Microbacteriaceae; genus Curtobacterium; species Curtobacterium sp. MCSS17_007. The sequence goes on along the minus strand of NZ_CP126257.1, from coordinate 1,735,101 downwards.
CACCGTCGAGATCCTCGAGGTGGACCTGGACCGCGAGCGCGTGTCGCTCTCGCTCAAGGCCACGCAGGAGGACCCGTGGCAGGTCTTCGCCCGCACCCACGCGATCGGTCAGATCGCACCGGGCAAGGTCACGAAGCTCGTGCCGTTCGGTGCCTTCGTCCGCGTCGCCGACGGCATCGAGGGTCTCGTCCACATCTCGGAGCTCTCGAACAAGCACGTCGAGCTCGCCGAGCAGGTCGTCTCCGTCGGTGACGAGGTCTTCGTCAAGATCATCGACATCGACCTCGACCGCCGCCGCATCTCGCTCAGCCTCAAGCAGGCCAACGAGGGCGTGGACCCGGAGGGCACCGAGTTCGACCCGGCGCTCTACGGCATGCCGACCGAGTACGACGAGCAGGGCAACTACAAGTACCCCGAGGGCTTCGACCCGGAGACCAACGAGTGGCTCGAGGGCTACGACACCCAGCGCACCGAGTGGGAGGGCCAGTACGCGGCCGCCCAGTCGCGCTGGGAGGCGCACAAGGCGCAGGTCGCGAAGACCATCGCCGAGGAGGCGCAGGGTGGCTTCGACCTCCCCGCCACCGCGTCGAGCTCGTCCTCGTCGTCCTTCTCGAGCGAGTCGAACGGGCAGGGCACCCTGGCCGACGACGCCTCGCTCGCGGCGCTCCGCGAGAAGCTCAGCTCGAACAACTGATCGAGCGGGTCGCACCGTACCGGAAGCCCGGTACCCCTGCGGGGGTGCCGGGCTTCCGGCGTTCCCGGACGGTCTCGGTAGCCTGTGCTCGTGCGCATCATCGGTCTGACGGGCGGCATCGCCGCGGGCAAGTCCACCGTGTCCCGGCGGTGGCTGGAGCACGGGGCAGTGGTGGTCGACGCGGACCAGCTCGCCCGCCGGGCCGTGGGCCCGGGGAGTCCGGGGCTCGCACGGGTCGTCGAGCGCTTCGGCGACGGCGTGCTCGCTCCCGACGGGTCGCTGGACCGGCCGGCGCTCGGCAGGATCGTCTTCGCGGACGAGGCGGCACGGAAGGACCTCGAGGGCATCACCCACCCGGAGGTCTGGCGACTGGCGCAGCAGGCCTTCGACGCGGCCGAGGCAGCGGACCCGGACGCGGTCGTCGTCTACGACGTCCCGCTGCTCGCCGAGGCCCGGGGGAGCCGAACGATCCGGTTCGACCAGGTCGTCGTCGTCGACGCGCCGGCGGCACAGCGGGTGGAGCGCCTCGTCGAGCACCGGGGGATGCCCCGTGAGGAGGCCGAGCGGCGGGTGGCGGCGCAGGCCTCCGACGCCGACCGGCTCGCCCTCGCCGACCACGTCGTCGACGCGACGGGCACGCTCGCGGACACGCTGCGGTCGGCGGACGAGGTGTGGGAACGCGTCTCCCGCTGAGCGATCCCGCGACGGCTCAGTCGGGCGCTCTGCTGTGGGCGATCAGGGCCGTCCGGTGTCAGGGGTCGCGACTACCGTTGACGGCATGGCAGTGTCGATCGAGCCCACGCGGGCGATCCGTCCGTTCGAGGTGATCAGCGAGTACTCGCCGAGCGGTGACCAGCCGGCGGCGATCGCCGAGCTGGCCGGTCGCATCAACGCCGGTGAGACGGACGTGGTGCTGCTGGGCGCCACGGGTACCGGCAAGTCGGCCACCACGGCCTGGCTCATCGAGCAGGTGCAGCGGCCGACGCTCGTGCTCGCGCACAACAAGACCCTCGCGGCGCAGCTCGCGAACGAGTTCCGCGGACTGCTGCCGAACAACGCGGTCGAGTACTTCGTCTCGTACTACGACTACTACCAGCCCGAGGCGTACGTCCCGCAGACCGACACCTTCATCGAGAAGGACTCCTCGGTCAACGCCGAGGTCGAGCGCCTCCGGCACTCGACGACGAACTCCCTGCTCAGTCGGCGCGACGTCGTCGTGGTCTCGACCGTGTCCTGCATCTACGGCCTCGGCACCCCCGAGCAGTACATGAACGCGTCCATCGCGCTGCACGTCGGCCAGACGATCTCGCGCGACCAGCTCGTCCGCAAGTTCGTCGGCATGCAGTACCAGCGCAACGACGTCGACTTCGCACGCGGCACCTTCCGCGTCCGCGGGGACACCATCGAGATCATCCCGATGTACGAGGAGCACGCGATCCGCATCGAGATGTTCGGTGACGAGATCGAGGCGCTGACGTCGCTGCACCCCCTGACGGGCAACGTCATCGCCGACCTGCCGGGTGTGTCGATCTTCCCCGCGTCGCACTACGTGGCGGACACCGACGTCATGCACCGGGCGATCGAGCGGATCAAGGACGAGCTGGCCGAACGCCTCGCCGAGCTCGAGGGGCAGGGCAAGCTGCTCGAGGCGCAGCGGCTGCGGATGCGCACGACGTTCGACATCGAGATGATGGAGCAGATCGGCTTCTGCTCCGGCATCGAGAACTACTCGCGCCACATGGACGGGCGCGAGGCTGGCGAGGCGCCGCACTGTCTCATCGACTACTTCCCGGACGACTTCCTCATCGTCATCGACGAGTCCCACGTCACCGTGCCGCAGATCGGGGCGATGTACGAGGGCGACGCGTCCCGCAAGCGCACGCTCGTCGAGCACGGCTTCCGTCTGCCGAGCGCGCTCGACAACCGACCGCTGACGTGGGAGGAGTTCCTCGACCGCGTCGGGCAGAAGGTGTACCTGTCGGCCACCCCGGGCAAGTACGAGCTCGGCGTCACGGACAGCGTGGTCGAGCAGATCATCCGGCCGACCGGCCTGGTCGACCCGGAGATCGTGGTGAAGCCGAGCGACGGCCAGATCGACGACCTGCTCGAGGAGATCAAGGTCCGCGTCGAGCGCGACGAGCGCGTGCTCGTGACGACGTTGACGAAGCGCATGGCCGAGGAGCTCACCGACTTCCTCGGCAACGCGGGGGTCCGGGTGCGCTACCTGCACTCCGACGTCGACACGCTCAAGCGCGTCGAGCTCCTGACCGAGCTGCGCCAGGGTGTCTACGACGTCCTCATCGGCATCAACCTGCTCCGCGAGGGCCTGGACCTGCCCGAGGTGTCGCTCGTGGCGATCCTCGACGCCGACAAGGAGGGCTTCCTCCGGTCGTCGACGTCACTCATCCAGACCATCGGCCGTGCAGCCCGCAACGTGTCCGGCCAGGTGCTCATGTACGCGGACAAGATGACCGACTCGATGCGCAACGCGATCGAGGAGACCGACCGTCGCCGCGAGAAGCAGATCGCGTACAACACCGAGCACGGCATCGACCCGCAGCCCCTCCGCAAGAAGATCGCCGACATCACCGAGGTGCTGCAGCGCGAGAGCGACGACACCAAGGCGCTGCTCGAGGGCCGACCCGCTGCCGACGGTCGTCGCTCGCCCACGCCGAACCTCCGGCGCGAGGGCATCGCGGGCGAGGGCGCGAGCCAGCTCGAGGCGACGATCGCCGACCTCAACGACCAGATGCTGCAGGCGGCTGCGGAGCTGAAGTTCGAGCTCGCCGCGCGCCTCCGCGACGAGGTCCAGGACCTCAAGAAGGCGCTGCGCCAGATGGAGTCCGCGGGGCATGTCCGCTGACGCTCGTCGTGTGACGGAGCCGCGCACGGTCGTCGTCACCGGCGCGAGCGCCGGCCTCGGGTACCACGCGGCCGAGCAGCTCGCTGCTCGGGGGTACCGCGTCGTCCTCGGAACGCGGAACGCGGAGCGCGGCGCTGCCGCCGAACGCAGCATCCGGAAGCACGTCGACGGCGCCGACCTGGCGCACCTGCACCTCGACCTGGCGGACCTGGAGAGCGTGCGCTCCGCGGCACGGGCCCTGGCCGGGTTCGGTCCCGTGCACGCGCTCCTCAACAACGCGGGTGTCGTGGGGTCGGCCGCACGGCAGGACACCGCGCAGGGCTTCGAGCTCCAGGTGGGGACGAACCACCTCGGACACTTCGCGTGGACGGCACTCGCACTGCCGGCGCTCGACCAGGAAGTCGGTCGCGTCGTACACCTCGGCTCCATCGCGCACCGGTTCGCGACGCTCGACCGGTCGGACCCGCTCGCGGTCGGACGGTACGAGGGACACCGGCAGTACGCCAGGAGCAAGCTCGCGGTGATGCTGTTCGGCTTCGAGCTCGCGCAGCGCCTGGGCGACGCCGGCTCCCGCGTCCGCAGCATCGTCGCCCACCCCGGGCTCGCGCTCGACGCGGCGGCGCCGCCGCGACCCGACATCGCGCCGACCCGCTCGGAGCCGGCGTGGATGCGTGCCGGAGCGGGATGGGTCGCGCAGGGCAAGGACGCCGGGGCCTGGCCGCTCGTGCACGCCGTCGCCGGCGACGACGTCCGGTCGGGGGAGTACTGGGGTCCGGGCGGCCCGTTCCAGTTCGTCGGCCCTGCGGCGCTGGTACCGGCACGTCCCCGTGCGCACGACCGCAACGCCGCGGCCCGTCTCTGGACCGCGAGCGAGCGGGCCACCGGGATCGCGTTCGCTCTCGACGCACTCGGGTGAGGCGCCACGCCCGGACGGATGTCGGTCCCGCTTCGTAGAATCATCTGCGATGACCATCACCTCTGACCGCGGTACCGCGACCCCTGGCCGGAACGCCTTCGGCGAGCCTGCTGACCTCCACATCCCCGGTGGGACGGCACCGCACAGCACCTCGACGCTCAGCGTCCGCGGTGCCCGCGTCCACAACCTCCGCGACGTCGACCTCGAGATCCCGCGGGACTCGCTCGTCGTCTTCACCGGGCTCTCCGGGTCGGGCAAGTCCTCGCTGGCGTTCGACACGATCTTCGCCGAGGGGCAGCGCCGCTACGTCGAGTCGCTGTCCGCCTACGCACGGCAGTTCCTCGGCCAGGTGGACCGCCCGGACGTCGACTTCATCGAGGGCCTGTCGCCCGCGGTGTCGATCGACCAGAAGTCCACCAACCGCAACCCCCGGTCGACCGTCGGCACCATCACCGAGGTCTACGACTACATGCGCCTGCTCTGGGCACGCATCGGCGTCCCGCACTGCCCCGTCTGCGGTGAGGTCATCAGCAAGCAGAGCGTGCAGCAGATCGCCGACCAGCTCATGGAGTTCGAGTCCGGTACGCGCTTCCAGGTGCTCGCTCCGGTCGTGTCGAAGAAGAAGGGCGAGTTCGTCGACCTCTTCCAGGAGCTCGCGGCGTCCGGGTACGCTCGCGCGATCGTCGACGGCGAGCGGATCCAGCTGAGCGACCCGCCCAAGCTGAAGAAGCAGGTCAAGCACGACATCTCGGTCATCGTGGACCGTCTCGTGGCGAACGAGGACATCCTCGGGCGCCTGACCGACTCGCTCGAGACGGCGCTGCGGCTGACGAACGGCACCGTGGCGATCGACCTGGTCGACCACGAGGGGCCCGGAGCCGTCCGCACGTACTCCGAGAACCTGTCCTGCCCGAACAACCACCCGCTCGCGCTCACCGAGATCGAGCCTCGCACCTTCTCGTTCAACGCGCCCTTCGGCGCCTGCCCCGAGTGCTCCGGTCTCGGCACCCGCATGTCGGTCGACCCGGACCTCGTGCTCGGCGACCCCGAGGCATCGTTGCGTGATGGCGTCCTGCTGCCCTGGACGGGGACGAGCGGCCTGTACTCCTACTTCGAGAAGCTCCTCGCGGGTCTCGGCAAGGACCTCGGGTTCAGCCTCGACACCCCGTGGAACCAGCTCGACCCGTCGGTCCAGGCGGCGATCCTGACCGGCAAGGACTTCCAGGTCTCCGTGTCGTGGAAGAACCGGTTCGGTCGTGAGATGCGCTACACGAGCGGGTTCGAGGGTGTCATGCCCTACATCGAGCGCAAGTTCGCCGAGGCCGAGTCGGACTCGCAGCGCCAGCGCTTCCAGGGGTACCTGCGCGAAGTGCCGTGCCCCGTCTGCGACGGCACCCGCCTCAAGCCCGAGGTCCTGGCCGTGACGGTCGACGGCCGCAGCATCGCGGACGTCACCGACATGTCCCTCGACCAGGCCTACGGCTTCATGGAGTCCCTCACGCTCACGGAGCGCGAGGCCCACATCGCCGCCGCGGTCCTCCGCGAGATCCGGGCGCGTCTCGAGTTCCTGCTCGAGGTCGGGCTGAACTACCTCACGCTCGCGCGTGGTGCGGGTGGCCTCTCCGGTGGCGAGGCGCAGCGCATCCGGCTCGCGACGCAGATCGGATCGGGCCTGACGGGCGTGCTCTACGTCCTCGACGAGCCGAGCATCGGTCTGCACCAGCGCGACAACCGGCGGCTCATCGACACGCTCGTCAAGCTCAAGGACCTCGGCAACACGCTCATCGTCGTCGAGCACGACGAGGACACGATCCGCACGGCCGACTGGGTCGTCGACATCGGACCGGGCGCCGGCGTGAACGGCGGCAAGGTCGTCCACTCGGGCTCGTACGAGGGGATCATCGCGAACCGCGAGTCGGTCACGGGCGACTACCTGGCGGGTCGACGTGCGATCGAGGTGCCGAAGGAGCGTCGGAAGATCAACCCGAAGCGCGTCATCAGCGTGCAGGGTGCCCGGGCGAACAACCTCAAGCAGGTCGACGTCGACTTCCCGCTCGGCGTCTTCACCGCCGTCACCGGCGTCAGTGGCTCCGGCAAGTCCACCCTGGTGAACGACATCCTGTACAAGGTGCTCGCCAACCAGCTCAACGGCGCACGGCACATCGCCGGCAAGCACACGCGTGTCAAGGGTCTCGACCAGCTCGACAAGGTCGTGCACGTCGACCAGGCACCGATCGGTCGCACCCCGCGGTCGAACCCGGCGACCTACACGGGCGTCTTCGACCGTATCCGGCAGCTCTTCGCCGAGACCCCAGAGGCGAAGGCGCGCGGGTACCAGCCCGGGCGCTTCAGCTTCAACGTCAAGGGCGGCCGCTGCGAGAACTGCTCGGGTGACGGCACCATCAAGATCGAGATGAACTTCCTGCCCGACGTCTACGTCGCGTGCGAGGTCTGCGGCGGGGCACGGTACAACCGTGAGACGCTGCAGGTGCACTACAAGGGCAAGGACATCTCCGAGGTCCTGGACATGCCGATCAGCGAGGCGGCCGAGTTCTTCGAGCCGATCTCCGCGATCCACCGCTACATGGCGACCCTCGTCGACGTCGGCCTGGGCTACGTCCGGCTCGGCCAGAGTGCGACGACGCTGTCGGGTGGTGAAGCACAGCGTGTGAAGCTCGCCACCGAGCTCCAGCGCCGGTCGAACGGTCGCACCGTGTACGTGCTCGACGAGCCGACGACGGGGCTGCACTTCGAGGACGTCCGCAAGCTGCTCCTCGTGCTGCAGAGCCTGGTCGACAAGGGCAACACGGTGATCACCATCGAGCACAACCTCGACGTGATCAAGTCGGCCGACTGGCTGGTGGACATGGGGCCCGAGGGCGGCGCCGGCGGCGGGACCGTCCTGGCCGTCGGCACCCCGGAACACGTGGCCGACGTGCCCGAGAGCCACACCGGCGTCTTCCTGCGCGAGATCTTCGATGCGCAGGACGCCCGTGTCGGCAAGGAACAGGCGGTCGGCGCGCGTCAGGCCACGCAGCAGCACCAGGGCAAGCAGCAGAGCAAGCAGAAGGCGGGTGCGCGCTAGGTGGCGAACACCGTCTCCTGGCGGCCGAAGGCGAGTGAGATCCCGACCGACCCGGGGGTCTACCGGTGGCGTGACGAGGCCGGTCGGGTACTCTACGTCGGCAAGGCGAAGAACCTCCGCGCCCGTCTCAGCAACTACTTCGCTCCGCTGCCGACGTTGCACGAGCGCACCCGGCGCATGGTGCTCACGGCGCGCAGCGTCGAGTGGACCACCGTCGGCTCCGAGATCGAGGCACTCCAGCTCGAGTACACGTGGATCAAGGAGTTCGATCCGCCGTTCAACGTCAAGTTCCGGGACGACAAGTCGTACCCGTACATGGCGATCACCCTGGGCGAGGAGTCGCCGCGGGTGATGGTGACGAGGAACCGGAAGATCAAGGGCGCGAAGTACTTCGGGCCCTACCCGAAGATCTGGGCGGTGCACGACACCATCGACCTGATGATCAAGGTGTTCCCGATCCGCACCTGCTCGGACTCGTCGTACAAGAAGGCGATGCAGACCGGCAAGCCGTGCTTCCCGGGGCAGATCGGCAAGTGCGGCGGGCCCTGCTCGCAGAAGGTCACGATCGCCGAGCACCGGGCGATCGTCGAGCAGTTCGTCCGTTTCATGTCGAGCTACGACCGCCGGGTGATCACCGAGCTGCGCCAGCGGATGGCGGCGTCCGCCGATGCCATGCAGTACGAGCAGGCCGCGCGGTACCGCGACCAGGTCGGCGCGCTCGAGGCCGTCCTCGAGAAGTCGGCCGTCGTCCTCCGCGACTCCGTCGACCTCGACCTGTTCGGCGTCGCCGAGGACGAGCTCGCTGCCGCCGTGCAGCTGTTCTCCGTCCGCGGCGGCCGCATCCGTGGTGTCCGGGGGTGGGTGGTCGACAAGGAGCTCGACATCAGCACGGGCGACCTCGTCGAGCAGATCGTCCAGGGGCAGTACGCGACGAGCGACGACGTCCCGCGCGAGGTCGTCGTGCCCGAGCTGCCCGAGGACGCCGACGCGCTGCAGCAGTGGCTGAGCGAGCGCCGTGGCGGTCGCGGCACGAAGCTCAGCACCGCGCAGCGCGGTGACCGTGCCGGGCTCGCGCGCACCGCGGCACAGAACGCCGCGCAGGCGCTCATGCTCTACAAGACGAAGCGCAGCGCCGACTACACGACCCGTTCGGCCGCGCTCGCGGACATCCAGGACGCCCTGGGAATGACCGAGGCGCCGCTGCGCATGGAGTGCTACGACATCTCGCACCTGCAGGGCACGAACGTGGTCGCGTCGATGGTCGTGTTCGAGGACGGACTGCCCCGCAAGGACCAGTACCGCCGCTACACGATCGCCGAGACGACGGACGACACCGACAGCATGTACCAGGTGCTGTCGCGGCGGCTCGCCCGGCTCGACGAGGACGCGACGGTGCCGGACGTACCGGACGCCACGAGCGACGACGTGGTCGAGGGCACGAAGCCCACGAAGCGCTTCGCCTACCGTCCGCAGCTCCTCATCGTCGACGGCGGGCAGCCGCAGGTGCAGGCGGCGAAGCGGGCCATGGACGAGGCCGGCGTGCACGACATCGCCCTCGTCGGGATCGCGAAGCGACTCGAGGAGCTCTGGTTGCCGGACGACGACTTCCCGGTGATCATGCCGCGGAACTCGGAGGCACTGTTCCTCATCCAGCGGATCCGTGACGAGGCACACCGGTTCGCCATCACCCACCAGCGGACGCGGCGGAAGCGTGACGTCCGGTCGCAGCTGTCGGAGATCCCCGGGCTCGGGCCGTCGCGGGTGAACGCACTGCTCAAGCACTTCGGGTCGGTGGCGCGACTGCGCGATGCCACGGCGGAGCAGATCGCCGAGGTGAACGGCGTCGGACCGACGACCGCGGCCGCCGTGGTGGACAAGCTGGCGCAGGCGCCCCGCAGCGCCCTGACGGCGAGTGCGGCGAGCCCGACGAGTGCGGCCAGTCCGACCGAGGCGACGGGCACGACCTCCTCGCCCGTCCACGCCGACGCGTCGGTCCGCGCCGACGCGTCGGTCCGCGCCGACGGGTCGGTCCGCGCCGATGGGTCGGTCCGAGCCGACGGGCCGGTCCGGGTCCCCGACGTGACCGACGACGGGCCGCAGCGACCGCTGTGACGCCGGCCGAGCACGGTGCCGGACGCGGCCGCCCGGGGCTGCGTCCGGCCCGGCCCGGGCTCGCACGCGGACGGTAGCCTGGACGCGCAGCCGAGACCTCCCCGGGCCCTGGCCCGGGCCGCCACGACGGAGCCCTCCCACACATGAGCGACACGAGCGACGACCACGCCCGCGACGACGACCGCGCCCGCGACGACGACCGCGCCCACGACACGTCCGCGGGCGACCCGCACGCGGGCGACCCGCACACCACAGACGACCGTGCGCACGGCGTGACGACGTCGGCGTCGCAGCAGCACGACATCCTCATCGTCACCGGCATGTCGGGTGCGGGCCGGTCGACCGTCGGCAAGGCCCTCGAGGACCTCGGCTGGTACGTGGTGGACAACCTGCCGACGCAGATGCTCGGCCCGCTCACCGAGCTCGCGGACCGTGCGGGGGAGAAGATCCCGAAGATCGCCACGGTGGTGGACGTCCGCGGCGGTCGGTTCTTCACCGATCCGGAGCAGGCGGTCGAGCAGGTCCGCGCGAGCACCTCGGCTCGGGTGCGGGTGCTGTTCCTCGAGGCCACGGACGCCGTTCTGGTGCGCCGCTTCGAGCAGGTCCGCCGTCCGCACCCGCTCCAGGGCGACGGCACCCTGCTCGACGGCATCGGCCTCGAGCGGTCGCGTCTCTCGGGCCTCCGCGAGGCCTCCGACGTCGTCATCGACACTTCGGACCTCAACATCCACCAGCTCGCGAACACCGTGACCGAGCGTTTCGCGGACGACCACTTCGTCGGTGTGCAGGTCACGCTGATGAGCTTCGGGTTCAAGTACGGACTGCCCGCGGACGCCGACATGGTGGCCGACGTCCGCTTCATCCCGAACCCCTACTGGGTGCCGGAACTCCGGCCGCACACGGGCCTCGACGCCCCCGTCTCCGAGTACGTGCTGGCGCAGCCCGGCGCCCGCTCCTTCGTGGAGCGCTACGCCGCCGTGCTCGAGCCCGTGCTGGCCGGCTACCAGCGCGAGAACAAAAGACACGCTACGATCGCCATCGGCTGTACCGGCGGCAAGCACCGCTCGGTCGCCGTCGTCGCCGAGTTGGCGAACCTCCTCCGCGGGATGTCCGACGTCGCCGTGCGTGTGAAGAACCGAGATCTCGGCCGGGAGTGACCGTTCCTCCGGCCGCTCCACACGACGTGCGCCGGGGCCGCGGACCCCACCAGAGAAAACGTTAGGAATGATGCTGTGCCGTTGACTGCCGAGGTCAAGGACGAACTGGCCCGGGTCGTCGTGAACCGCAACACGGTCCGCGCCGCCGAACTCGCGACCATCCTGCGGTTCGCGGGCGGCCTGCACGTCATCTCGGGCAGGATCGCGGTCGAGGTCGAGCTCGACACCCGGATCATCGTCCACCGTGTGCGCAAGGACCTGGCGGAGCTGTACGGCGTGCGGAGCGAGGCGTCGGTGGGGTCGTCCGCCTCCTCCCGCCGCGGCACCCGCTACCTGGTGCGCGTGCTCGAGGCGGGGGAGACCCTCGCCCGTCAGACCGGGCTCATGGACGCCCGCCGTCGTCCGGTGCGCGGCCTGCCGAACCGCCTGACGACCGGCAACCGGGAGGACCTCGCCGCCATCTGGCGTGGTGCGTTCCTCGCCTCCGGCACGCTCACGGACCCGGGTCGTGCCGCGGCCCTCGAGGTCACCTGCCCGGGCAACGAGGCAGCGATGGCCCTGGTCGGCGCCGCGTCGCGCCTCGGCATCGCCGCGAAGGGCCGTGAGGTCCGTGGCGTCCACCGCGTGGTCATCCGCGACGGCGAGGCCATCGGGCAGATGCTCACCGTCATGGGGGCCGCCCGCACCACCGCTGAGTGGGAGGAGATGCGGCAGCGCCGCGAGGTCCGCGCCACCGCCAACCGCCTGGTGAACTTCGACGACGCCAACCTCCGCCGCTCGGCGCAGGCCGCCGTCGCCGCGTGCGCTCGCGTCGAGCGCGCACTCGAGATCCTCGGCGACGAGGTCCCGGACCACCTCAAGTACGCCGGATCGCTCCGCCTCGAGCACCGCGACGCGTCGCTCGACGAGCTCGGCCAGCACGCCGAGCCGCCCATGACCAAGGACGCCATCGCCGGCCGCATCCGCCGCCTGCTCGCGATGGCCGACAAGAAGGCGTCGGACCTGGGGATCCCCGGGACCGAGGCCAGCGTGCCGGAGGAGCTCGAGGGGGCGTAGCCCCGGGAGTCCCCACGCTCGGACGGGAGGCGCGGTGCCGGCTGGTACCGCGCCTCCCGTCCGTCCGGGGGAGCGTCCACCGCCACCCTCACCACCGTCCGGACGGACCGTCATCCGGCGCGGGCGTGCAGTGTCCGACTGCTAGGGTCGTTACGGCGACGTTACGGGGCGTATCGTCCACCACACGTGGGTCCGCAGGGCCGCACGACTCCGAAAAGCAGCGCCCCCGGGGCGCTCCACACCCACCAGGAGATCCATTGACCGTCAAGATCGGCATCAACGGCTTCGGCCGCATCGGCCGTAACTTCTTCCGGGCCGCCCTCGCCAAGGGCTCCGACCTCGAGATCGTGGCGGTGAACGACCTCACCGACAACGCAGCCCTCGCGAACCTGCTGAAGTTCGACTCCATCACGGGTCGTCTCGGCGTCTCCGTCGAGCTCGACGGCGACAGCATCGTCGTCGACGGCAAGCCGATCAAGGTCCTCGCGGAGCGCGACCCCGCGAACCTCCCCTGGGGCGAGCTGGGCGTCGACATCGTCATCGAGTCGACCGGCTTCTTCACCAAGGCCGCCGACGCGCAGAAGCACATCGACGCGGGCGCCAAGAAGGTCATCATCTCCGCCCCGGCGACCGGTGACGACGTCACCATCGTCCTCGGCGTGAACGAGGACCAGTACGACCCCGAGAACCACAACATCATCTCGAACGCGTCGTGCACCACGAACAGCCTCGCGCCGCTGGCCAAGGTCTTCCACGACAAGTTCGGCATCGAGCGTGGCCTCATGACGACGGTCCACGCGTACACCGCTGACCAGAACCTGCAGGACGGCCCGCACAAGGACCCGCGTCGTGCCCGTGCCGCCGCGCTGAACATCGTCCCGACCTCGACCGGTGCGGCGAAGGCCATCGGCCTCGTCATGCCCGAGCTCGCCGGCAAGCTCGACGGGTACGCGCTCCGCGTGCCGGTGCCCACCGGTTCGATCACCGACCTGACCCTCGAGACGTCGTCCGAGGTCACCGTCGACGAGATCAACGCCGCGTACAAGGAGGCCGCCGAGGGCCCGCTCAAGGGCATCCTGCTCTACAGCGAGGACCCGCTGGTGTCGACCGACATCACCACGGACCCGCACTCCTCGATCTACGACTCCGGCCTGACCAAGGTCATCGGCAAGCTCGTGAAGATCACCTCGTGGTACGACAACGAGTGGGGCTACTCGAACCGCCTCGTCGACCTGACCGAGTACGTGGGCGAGCGACTCTCGGCATGAGCCTCCGCACCCTCGAGGACCTCGGCGACCTCGCCGGCAAGCGCGTCGTCGTCCGGTGTGACCTGAACGTCCCGCTCAAGGACGGCACGATCACCGACGACGGCCGCGTGCGGGCGTCGCTGGGCACGCTCAACACGCTCGTCAACGCCGGGGCGCGGGTGATCGTGATCTCGCACCTCGGCCGTCCCGACGGCACGCCCGCGCAGGAGTACTCGCTCGCCCCCGTGGCGCAGCGCCTCTCCGAGCTGCTGGGCAAGGAGGTCACCTTCGTCGGCGAGACCGTCGGCGACGAGGCGACCTCGGCCGCCGAGGCCCTCGGGGACGGCGACGTCCTGCTGCTCGAGAACCTCCGCTTCAACCCGGAGGAGACCTCGAAGGACGCGTCGGAGCGCCAGGCCTTCGCCGAGCGGATCGCCGCCCTCGGCGACGCGTTCGTCTCGGACGGCTTCGGTGTCGTGCACCGGAAGCAGGCTTCGGTGTACGAGCTGGCGGCGGCGCTCCCCAGCGCGGCCGGCTCGCTCATCGAGTCCGAGCTGACGGTGCTCGAGCGGCTGACGAAGGACCCGGAGCGGCCGTACACGGTCGTGCTCGGCGGATCGAAGGTCAGCGACAAGCTCGGCGTCATCGAGCACCTGCTCCCGCAGGTCGACACGCTCTGCATCGGCGGCGGCATGCTCTTCACGTTCCTCGCGGCCCAGGGCCACGGGGTCGCGAAGTCGCTGCTCGAGCAGGACCAGCTCGACACGGTCCGCGCGTACCTCTCCAGGGCCGACGAGCTCGGCGTCACGATCGACCTGCCGACCGACGTCGTGGTGGCCTCCGGGTTCGCCGCTGACGCCGATCACGAGACCGTCGCGGCCGACGCGATCGAATCGTCGTCGTTCGGTGCGGACGGCATCGGCCTCGACATCGGCCCGGAGACGGCGTCGCGCTTCGCGACGGCGGTGTCCGGCTCGAAGACGGTGTTCTGGAACGGGCCGATGGGCGTGTTCGAGTTCCCGGCGTTCGCGGCCGGGACGAAGACCGTCGCGCAGGCCCTGACCGAGGTCGACGGCCTCGGCGTCGTCGGCGGTGGCGACTCCGCCGCTGCCGTCCGATCCCTCGGGTTCTCGGACGACCGGTTCGGGCACATCTCGACCGGTGGCGGTGCGAGCCTCGAGTTCCTCGAGGGCAAGTCGCTGCCCGGTCTCGAAGCGCTGGGGTGGTCGCGATGAGCCGCACCCCGTTCATCGCGGGCAATTGGAAGATGAACCTGGACCACCTCCAGGCCATCGCCACCGTGCAGAAGCTCGCGTGGACGCTGAAGGACGCCCGCCACGACCACGACGACGTCGAGGTCGCGGTGTTCCCGCCCTTCACCGACCTCCGCAGCGTGCAGACGCTCATCTCGGCGGACAAGCTGTCCATCCGGTTCGGCGCCCAGGACCTCTCGCAGTACGACTCCGGTGCCTACACCGGTGACGTCTCGGGAGCCTTCCTCGCCGCACTCGACGCGCAGTACGTCATCGTCGGGCACTCCGAGCGTCGCACGATGCACGGCGAGACCGACGAGGTCGTCGCCGCGAAGACCGCCGCAGCCGTCAAGCACGGCCTCGTGCCCGTCGTCTGCGTCGGCGAGACCGGCGAGGAGCGCGAGCAGCGCGGAGCGGGCGTCGTCCCGGTCGAGCAGCTCCGGGTGGTCCTCGACGCAGTGAAGCCGTCCGAGATCGTCGTGGCGTACGAGCCGGTCTGGGCCATCGGCTCCGGCCAGGCAGCCACGCCCGAGCAGGCGCAGGACGACTGCGCGGCCCTCCGTCGTGCGATCGCAGCAGCCTGGGGCGACGAAACCGCCGCGGCCACGCGCGTGCTCTACGGCGGATCCGTGAAGTCGGGCAACATCGCCGGCTTCCTCCGCGAGCCGGACATCGACGGCGCGCTCGTCGGTGGCGCCTCGCTCGACGTGCAGGAGTTCGCGGCGATCGCGCGCTTCCGGCAGCACGTCGGACTCTGATCCACCCCGCTCAGGCCGGCCGCGTCGACGTGGCCGGCCTGAGCCACGCCCGTGCCGGTGCTCCGGTGGCCCACACAGCCCGGTACACTTGCATGGCTGACTGACACGAAAGGTACGTCGTGGCGATACTCTCCGTCGTGCTGCAGGTCCTGCTCGCGATCACGAGCCTCCTGCTCACGCTCCTCATCCTCCTGCACAAGGGCCGCGGTGGCGGTCTCTCCGACATGTTCGGCGGCGGCGTGACGAGCAACCTCGGGGCGTCCGGCGTCGCCGAGCGCAACCTCAACCGCATCACGGTGATCCTCGGTCTGGTCTGGATCGTGTCGATCATCGTGCTCGGTCTCATCAACAAGTTCACGGCGGGGAGCTGATCCATGGCAACCGGAGGCAGTGCAATCCGAGGGTCGCGCGTCGGCGCGGGCCCGATGGGGGAGCAGGACCGCGGCGTCCAGGCGGAGCGCGTGGCCGTCTCGTACTGGGACGCACTCGGCAACGAGGTGGTGCGGTACTTCTCCGCCACCCTGCCGGAGGACGAGATCCCGGAGACGGTCGACTCGCCGTCCACGGGTCTCCCGGCCGGTCGTGACAAGGAGAACCCTCCCGTCGTCGCGAAGACCGAGCCGTACAAGACGCACCTCGCGTACGTGAAGGAGCGCCGCACCGAGGAAGAGGCAGCGCAGCTCCTCGAGGACGCGCTGCAGCAGCTCCGGCAGCGCCGCGGTACCGCGAAGTAGCACCAGACGTCCGAAGGCCCCTGCACCGATCCGGTGCAGGGGCCTTCGTCGTACGCGGTCGCGGCGTCGAACGAGCGGGACATGCCGCGGCCGGTGCGCCGGGTGGGCACGATCCGTCGTCGCGCGACGTCGATCGGGCCAGGTGCGGCTCGTTCGCGCAACACCGTCGCTGCGCTCCGAGCCGTCTGCTCCGCCCACCGGGTGGTCGCATCGTCCAAGAGCTCCGAGGGCGAGCGGGCGGACGCGCCGTGTGTCACTCGTCTTGCGGGAGAGATCTGTCGGCGGGCGATGCCGAACATGACAGATCTCGCCCGCTCGGCGGAGCCGCCGTCCCGGGCCGACCGACGGGGTCGGGCACGGACGGACGGACGGACGGGAGGCGCGGTGCCAGCTGGCACCGCGCCTCCCGTCCGTCAGTGGGTCGCGTCTAGTACGTCGATGCGATGAGGTTCTCGGGGACGTCGCGAGCGGCATCCTGGTCCACGAAGAACACCGTGCGCTTCCGGCCCTGCACACCGCCGACAGGGACCTCGTCCACCGCGGCGCCGGCCAGGGCGAGACCGAGCACGGACGCCTTCTCCGCACCCGACAGGATGACCCACACGCGCTGCGAGGCGTTGATCACCGGGAACGAGAGCGTCAGGCGCTGCGGCGGCGGCTTGGGGGAGTCGTCGACGGTGAGCACCGCGCGGTCGATGACCGCGAGCTGCGGGAACTCCGGGAACAGCGAGGCCGTGTGCCCGTCCGGACCCACCCCGAGCAGCGTGATGTCGAAGCGCGGGGCGACGGCGCCCTCGGGCGCGGCGTCCTGCAGCTCCCGCTCGTACTGCGCAGCAGCCTCGTCGATCGACAGACCCGCGTCGGACGCAGCCATCGGGTGGATGTTCTCCTGCGGGACGTCCACGTGCGCGAAGAAGTCGCTCTGCGTGCCGGTGACGTTGCGGTCCGCGTCGCCCTCGGCGACCCAGCGCTCGTCGACCCACCACACGTGCACCTTCGACCAGTCGACGCTCTCACGCGCAGGCGACTGCCCGATCGCCGCGAGGACGAGGGACGACACCGAGCCACCGCTGATCGCGATGTCGGCGCGCTCCTGCTCGTCGAGCACGTCGATGATCTTCGTGATGAAGCGAGCGGCGACCGACGCGCCGAGGGACTGCTTGTCCGGGTGCACCAGCACCCGTCGTTCGTTGGTCACGTGTCTCCCGTGTTCGTGGCGGCCGACCGGTGCGACCGCCTTCGGTCCGACCGGGGGCGGGTGGTACTCGGTGCGAGCACCACCCGGGGTCCGGTCGTGTGGGGCGTTCAGCCGGCGATCGACTCGCGGAGCTGCGGCACCCCGTGCTTGACGACGTCCCCGAACAGGACGTCGGGGTCGAGTCTACGGAGTTCCTCTGCGAGGCAGTCACGCAGGTTCCGCCGCGGCAGCGACAGGTCGTGCGTCGGCTGGCCCGGCATCGAGAGCGTCGCGACGTCGACGAGCGACCGCTCGAGGTCGATCGCGCCCGAGGCACGCTCGAGCTTCACGCCGTGGATACCGCTCGACCCGGTGGCACGGGGCGACGTGACGACGGACACCGGGACCTGCAGCTGCAGCTGGAGCCACGCAGCGAGCAGGATCGTCGACGGGCTGTCGCTCGCACCCGAGACCTCCACGCCCGTGACCGGCTCGTAGGGCGGCTGGTCGAGCGCCGCGGCGAGCTGGTTCCGCCAGAGCGTGAGACGCGTCCACGCGAAGTCGGTGTCGCCCGGCACGTAGGACTTCCCGAGCGCCTCGATCGCGCCGTTCGGGTCCTTCTGTGCGGCGGCGTCCGTGATGCGGCGCTGCGCGATCCGGCCCAGCGCAGATGCTGCCGGCTGCTCCGGAGCGGTCTGCGGCCACCACGCGACGACGGGCGCGTCGGGGAGGAGCAGGCCGGTGACCAGGCTCTCCTCGTCCGTCGCGGTCTCGCCGTAGGCGCGGAGGACGATGACCTCGCTCGCACCCGCGTCGCTGCCGACGCGGATCTGTGCGTCGAGACGCCCGGGGGACTTCGTGTCACCGTCGTTCTTGGAGACGATGATGACGCGCATCGGGTGCTCGCGCGACGCCTCGTTCGCGGCCGAGATCGCCTCTTCCTCGTGACCGAGGGCCGTCGAGATGATGAGGGTCAGGACGCGGCCGAGGGCGACCGCGCCGCCCTCCTCGCGGATGTGGACGAGCTTCTTCTGGATCTTCGAGACCGTGGTGTTCGGCATGTCGATCTTCATGGACGCCTCCAGGTCCGGCCGTCGCGGGCGAGCAGGGCATCGGCGGACGCCGGACCCCAGGTGCCGGGACGGTACTGCTCGGGCTGGCCCTGCGTGGCCCAGAACTCCTCGATCGGGTCGAGGATCTTCCACGACAGTTCCACCTCTTGGTGACGGGGGAACAGGGGCGGGTCGCCGAGGAGCACGTCGAGGATGAGTCGCTCGTACGCCTCCGGCGAGGCCTCGGTGAACGCGTGCCCGTAGCCGAAGTCCATCGTCACGTCGCGCACCTGGGTGCCGACGCCGGGGACCTTCGAGCCGAAGCGGAGCGTGACGCCCTCGTCCGGCTGGACACGGATGACGAGCGCGTTCTGGCCGAGCGGCGCCTGCGTGTTGCCGTAGACGTCCTCGGGGACGCGCTTGAAGACGATCGCGATCTCGGTGACCCGACGGCCGAGACGCTTCCCCGCACGCAGGTAGAACGGCACGCCCTGCCAGCGTCGCGTCGCGATGTCGAGCTTGATGGCGGCGTAGGTCTCGGTGGTCGACTCGGGGTTCATGCCCCCCTCCTCGAGGAAGCCGAGCACCTTCTCGCCGCCCTGCCACCCACCGGCGTACTGGCCGCGGGCGGTCGCAGTGGCGAGGTCCTCGGGGAGCCGCACCGCCGAGAGCACCTTCTCCTTCTCGGCGCGCAGGTCCGCGGCCTTGAACGAGACGGGCTCCTCCATCGCGGTGAGGGCGAGGAGCTGCAGCAGGTGGTTCTGGATGACGTCGCGCGCAGCGCCGATGCCGTCGTAGTACGCAGCACGACCGGCGACACCGATGTCCTCGGCCATCGTGATCTGCACGTGGTCGACGTAGTTCGAGTTCCAGATGGGTTCGTACATCTGGTTCGCGAACCGGAGCGTCAGGAGGTTCTGGACGGTCTCCTTGCCGAGGTAGTGGTCGATGCGGAACACGTCGTCGGGCGCGAAGACGCTCTCGACGATGGCGTTCAGCTCGCGGGCGGTGCGGAGGTCGGAGCCGAACGGCTTCTCGACGACCACGCGGCTCCAGGAGCCCTCGCGCTTCTCGGTGAGGCCGGAGACCTTGAGCTGCTCGGTCACGACCGGGAACATCTTCGGCGGGATCGAGAGGTAGAAGGCGTGGTTGCCGAGCGTCCCGCGCTGGGCGTCGAGCTCGTCGACGGTGCGCTTCAGCTCGAGGAACGCCTCGGGGTCGTCGAACGAGCCCTGGACGAAGCGGATGCCCTGTTCGAGCTGCTTCCAGACGGCTTCGTCGAAGGGGGTGCGGGAGTGGTCCCGGACCGCGTCGTGCACGAGCTGGGAGAAGTCCTGGTCCTCCCAGTCGCGCCGGGCGAACCCGACGAGCGCGAAGCCCGGGGGCAGGAGGCCCCGGTTCGCGAGGTCGTAGACCGCGGGCATCAGCTTCTTGCGCGACAGGTCGCCCGTCACGCCGAAGATGATGAGGGTGCTTGGGCCCGCGATCCGGTTCAGACGTCGGTCGGTCGGCAACCGGAGCGGGTTGTGCTCCGGGGTGATCGCCACCGGTGACATGAGTCGGTGAACTCCTTACGAGTCGAACGGAGACGGCGGAGCGCTGCGCTGCGGGGGCAGCGGCGACTCCGCCGTCGTGGTGGTCAGGTCCGGACGGGAGGCCCGTGGCGGCGCCGGCGGACCGGTCCTGACCGTGGGTGCCCGCGTCCCGAGGAGGGTGGTGCCGCCCTCGGGACGCGGGCTCCGGTTCTGCTTACTTGCTGTTCTCGAGCGCGGTCTTCACCGTGTCGACGAGCTCGCCCCAGGAGACGTTGAACTTGTCCACGCCCTCCTTCTCGAGCAGTGCGACGACGTCGTCGTAGTCGACGCCAGCGGCGGCGATCTGGTCCATGACCTGCTGCGCGCCCTCGTACGAGCCGGCGATGGCGTCGCCGTGGATCTCGCCGTGGTCGAACGTCGCGTCGAGCGTCTTGCCCGGCATGGTGTTGACGGTGTTCGGCGCCGCGAGCTCGGTCACGTAGAGCGTGTCGGGCAGCGCCGGGTCCTTGACACCGGTCGAGGCCCAGAGCGGACGCTGGGTGTTCGCACCCGACTCGAGCAGGCCCAGGGCGCGCTCGGTCGCGAACGCCTCGGTCCAGACCTGGTAGGCGAGCTGCGCGTTGGCGATGCCGGCCTTCGACTTGAGGGCCTTCGCCTCGTCGGTGCCGACGGCGTCGAGACGCTTGTCGATCTCGGAGTCGACGCGCGACACGAAGAACGAGGCGACCGAGTGGATCTTCGAGAGGTCGTGGCCGGCGGCCTTGGCCTTCTCGAGGCCACCGAGGTAGGCGTCGATGACGGCGCGGTAGCGCTCGAGCGAGAAGATCAGCGTGACGTTGACGGAGATGCCGGCGCCGATGACCTCGGTGATGGCCTCGAGGCCCTCGAGGGTCGCGGGGATCTTGATGAGCACGTTCTCGCGACCGACCTTCTCGAACAGGAACTTCGCCTGCTCGATGGTCTTCTGCGCGTCGTGGGCCATGCCCGGCTCGACCTCGATCGAGACGCGGCCGTCGAAGCCCTTGGTCTCGTCGTAGATCGGCTTGAAGACGTCGGAGGCGTTGGCGACGTCCTGCGTGGTGATCTCGAAGATCGCCTCGGTGACGTCGGTGCCCTTCGCCGCGAGCTCCTTCACCTGCGCGTCGTAGCGCTCGCCCTTGGCGAGGGCGGACGCGAAGATCGTCGGGTTCGTCGTGACGCCGACGACGTTCTTCTGCTCGATGAGCTCGGTCAGCTTGCCGGTCTCGAGCAGCTCGCGCGACAGGTCGTCGAGCCAGATGCTGACGCCGACCTCGGAGAGGGCGGCAGTGGGGGTGTTCTCAGCCATGGGTTTCTCTTCTTCTTTCGTCGACCGACCCGGAGCGCGTGACGCGACCGGAGCCGTGGTGTCGTGGTCTGTGGGTCGGGAGGCGCGGGGCGGACCCGCACCGCGCCTCCCGGCAGAGGGGCCGGACCCGGCGTACCGGATCCGGCCCCTCGTGGGTCAGGAAGCTGCGATCGATTCCTTGGCGGCGGCGATGACGTGCTCGGTGGTGAAGCCGAACTCGGCGAACAGGCGCTGGTAGTCCGCCGACGCACCGAAGTGCTCGATCGAGACGCTGCGGCCCTTGTCACCGACGATGTCGCGCCAGCTCATGCCGATGCCGGCCTCGACGGAGACGCGCGCGGTGACGGCCTCCGGGAGGACCTGCTCGCGGTAGGCCTCGTCCTGCTCGAAGAACCACTCGAGCGACGGGGCGCTCACGACGCGGGCGTTGATGCCCTCGCCCTTGAGCTGCTCGCGGGCGTCCACGGCGATCTGGACCTCGGAACCGGTCGCGATGAGGATCACGTCCGGGGTGCCGTTCGGCGCCTCGGCCAGGACGTACGCGCCCTTCGCGACGTTCTTCGCCGAAGCGAGCGTCTCGCCGGAGGCGTCGCCCTCACCGCGCTCGAAGACCGGGAGGTTCTGGCGGCTCAGCGCGATGCCAGCCGGACGGTCCTTGTGCTTGAGCATCTCGAGCCAGGCGTACGAGACCTCGTTGGCGTCGGCCGGACGGACGACGTCGAGACCCGGGATCGCACGGAGGGCGGTGAGCTGCTCGATCGGCTGGTGCGTCGGGCCGTCCTCGCCGAGGGCGATGGAGTCGTGGGTCCAGACGTAGATCGCCGGCGCCTTCATGAGCGCGGCGAGACGGACCGCCGGACGCATGTAGTCGCTGAAGATGAGGAACGTGCCGCCGAAGGGGCGGGTGTTCCCGTGCAGCACGATGCCGGACAGGATCGAGCCCATCGCGTGCTCGCGGATGCCGAAGTGCAGCACGCGGCCGTACGGGTCGGTGCTCCAGGTCTTCGTGCTGGCCTCGGCCGGGCCGAAGGACTTGGCGCCCTCGATCGTGGTCAGGTTCGACTCGGCGAGGTCCGCCGAACCGCCCCAGAACTCGGGCATGAGCGGCGCGATGGCGTTGATGACCTTGCCGGAGGCGGCGCGGGTCGAGACGGCCTTCTCGGTGGAGAAGACCGGCAGGGCCTCCTCGAGGCCCTCGGGGAGCTCGCCGGCGTTGATGCGGTCGAGCATCGCCTTCTTCTCCGGGTTGGCCGCGGCCCACGCGTCGAAGGTCGTGTTCCACTCGGCGTGCTGCTCCTGGCCCTTGGCGATCGCGCCGCGGGTGTACTCGAGCACCTCGGGGTCGACGTCGAAGGTCTTCTCCGGGTCGAAGCCGAGGACCTCCTTGAGGCCCTTCAGCTCGTCGGCGCCCAGCGCGGAGCCGTGGATCTTGCCGGAGTTCTGCTTGGTCGGCGACGGCCAACCGATGATCGTCTTGAGGACGATGAGCGACGGCTTGGTCGTCTCGGCCTTGGCGGCCTCGACGGCGCGGTACAGCTCCTCGACGTCCTCGGAGTACTCGCCGGTCTTCTTCCAGTCGACGTGCTGGACGTGCCAGCCGAGGGACTCGTAGCGGGCGGCGACGTCCTCGGAGAACGCGATGTCGGTGTCGTCCTCGATCGAGATCTGGTTCGAGTCGTAGAAGACGACCAGGCGACCGAGCTGCTGGCGGCCGGCGAGGCTCGCGGCCTCGTTCGTGACGCCCTCCTGCATGTCGCCGTCGCCGGCGATCACGTAGGTGAAGTGGTCGAAGGGCGACTCGCCGTCGGCGGTCTCCGGGTCGAACAGGCCGCGCTCGAAGCGCTGCGCGTAGCCGAAGCCCACTGCCGAGGCGAGACCCTGGCCGAGCGGGCCGGTGGTGATCTCGACGCCGTCGGTGTGGCCGTACTCCGGGTGACCCGGGGTCTTCGAGCCCCACTTGCGCAGGTGCTGCAGGTCCTCGAGCTCGAGGCCGTAGCCGTGCAGGTAGAACTGCACGTACTGCAGGATCGAGGCGTGACCCGCCGAGAGGATGAAGCGGTCGCGGCCGATCCAGGTGGAGTCGCTGGGGTCGCGACGCATCACCTTCTGGAAGAGCAGGTGGGCGACGGGCGCGAGGCTCATCGCGGTGCCGGGGTGACCGTTGCCGGCAGCCTCGACCGAATCGGCGGCGAGGACGCGCGCCGTGTCGACGGCCTTCCTGTCGATGGCGTCCCAGGTGAATTCAGCCACTTGGATGTTGACCCTTCGTTGTTGCGACATGTGCGAGGGCTCGTGCCATCGCACGGACATGATCGCCGTCCCGGGGCCGTGTGTCGTGTCGCCGTCTGCGCGGCGGCCGACCGGCTCGTCACGGACCGACGTCTTCGGGGCACGCGATGCGGGAGGGCGTCTCCAGCATACTGACCACGCACACAGAAGGTGTCCAGGTGACGAAGGCGCCGTGTCGGGCATCGGCCCGGTCGGCGGGGCGGGGCATCGTCGCGGCGCCTCGATGGCCTAAACTGGCGTCGACCCGTGTGCATTCCGGGTCGACGCACGCCCCGACGACGACGGAGCCGTCCACCGAGTGTGCAAGCTGATGCGAACAGACTGAGGTTCCCCTGTTGACTGCCACCGTGACCCGGCCCGACACCGATCGACCCCGCTCGTCGCTGTCCCGCAAGGTCCGTGCGTACGTCTCGCTGACGAAGCCCCGCGTGATGGAGCTCCTGCTCGTCACCACCGCGCCGACGATGTTCCTCGCCGAGCGCGGTGTGCCGGACCTCTGGCTCGTCTTCTGGACGATGCTCGGCGGTGCGATGTCGGCCGGTTCGGCCTCGGCGTTCAACTGCTACATCGACCGGGACATCGACCGGCTGATGAAGCGCACGAGCCAGCGCCCGCTGGTCACCGGCGAGCTCTCGGACCGTGAGGCCCTGGTGTTCTCGTGGGTGCTCGCGGTCCTGTCCACGGCGGTGCTGGGCTTCCTCGTGAACTGGCTCGCCGCGGCGCTGAGCGTCGTCGCGATCGTCATCTACGTCTGCGTGTACACGCTGTGGCTCAAGCGCCGCACCCCGCAGAACATCGTCTGGGGCGGTTCGGCCGGCTGCATGCCTGTGCTCATCGGGTGGGCCGGCGTGACGGGGTCGCTCACCTGGGCGCCCGTCGTCCTGTTCATGGTGATCTTCCTCTGGACGCCGCCGCACTACTGGCCGCTGTCGATGAAGTACCGCGACGACTACGACGCGGCCGACGTGCCGATGCTCGCGGTGGTCCGCGGACGCACGGTCGTGGGCCTGCAGGTCGTCCTCTACGCCTGGGCGACACTCGTCTGCTCGCTGCTGCTGATCCCGGTCGCGAACATGGGGCCGCTCTACACGGTCGTCGCGCTGGCCGGGGGGATCTGGTTCGTGGTCGAGTCCCACCGCCTGTACTCGCGAGCGATCCAGCACGTCGAGCAGGTGCAGCCGATGCGGGTCTTCCACAGCTCGATCACCTACCTGACGCTGCTCTTCATCGCCGTGGGCATCGACCCGCTGCTGCCGCAGGTCTTCACCTTCACGATCTAGTCCGGGCTCGTCGCCCGCTCCGACAGCGCCGCCGGTCCGCCGGCGGCGCTGTCGTCCGTCGTGGGCGCGGGCGCGGACTCGGACGTGGGGCGGTCGGCGCGGGTGGGTGCTTCGGCGCGCACTCGAGCGTGGGGCGAGGAGGCGGGCCCGGCCGGGACGACACGTCCGCCGTCGTACGACGACGACGGTGTCGCGGCAGCCGCAGGACGGGGAGCGGCACCGGACGGGAGGCGCGTGGCGGGCAGGAGACGGGCATCCCGTCCGTCCAGTCGCCGGGTCGGCGTTCGAGTGCGACGGGGACGTGCCTGCAAGACGGTCGCGTCAGCGGGAGGCGGCGCTGGACCCGGAGGCGGCTCGCGCGGTCGGCGGTGTCGTAGGGCAACTGCGGCGCGTCGAGCGCGGTCGCGGCGCCGAAGCCGCCCGAACGACGACGTCCCACGCGTCGGCGCTCGGGACGGAGGCGCTGCGTGGGACGTCGCGGGGAAGGGCCGGGGCGGGCGCCGGTCAGGCGGCGATGCGCTCCCGGACGGCCTGGCGCCCGGCGCTGCCGCGCGTCGAGAGCACGACGACGGTCACCGCGCCGACGAGGAGCCCGGCGAGCACCATGTGCGTGCCCACCAGGCCGACCGGCAGGCCCGTGCGGGCCTGTGTCAGGCCGACCGCGATCTGCACGAACTCGACGACGAGCAGGACCAGGGCCCAGCGGCTCGAGAGCCGCAGGACGACCGCGCCGACCACGAGCGCGAGGGTCAGGGCGAAGAGCGCGTAGGCCGGGATCGCGTGCAGGTGCTCCATGAGCTGGGGGTCGAAGCCGGTGCGGTGGAGGCGCCCTCCGTCGACCGCCTCGCTCGCTCCCGCGTGCGGACCGGAGCCCGTGGTCAGGATGCCGACCAGGACGGTGACGACGACCGCTGCGACGGTGCCGCGGACGACGCCCGTGTACCAGCCGGGGACGAGCCGGGCCGCGGTGCGCGGGCCGTTCATCGCCCGGTACACGAGCGTCGCCGTGACCGCGACGAGCGTCGTCGACACCACGAAGTGCAGGCCGACGACGAACGGATTGAGGTTCGTGAGCACGCTGAGGCCGCCGATGACCGCCTGCACCGGGATCGCGATGCCCTGGGCGAACGCGAGCCAGAAGAGCTCGGGGCGGGTACGGCGCATCCGCACGACGAGCAGGAACATGGCGATCGCGACGACCACGAGGACGAACGTGAGGAGACGGTTCCCGAACTCGATCACGCCGTGGACGCCCATCTCCGGGGTGGAGACGAGCGACTCGGCGGTGCACTTGGGCCACGTCGGGCAGCCGAGGCCGGAGGCGGTCAGGCGGACGAGGCCGCCGGTGCCGATGAGCACGACCTCGACGACGAACGACGCCCACGCGAGCCAGATGACGCGGCGGTCCACGACGCGGGGGAGCGACCACCACCTCGGGTTGCGGGTGTCCGGCTGGACGCCCTGCTCGACGGTGGGTCCGACGCGAGTCACGAGGGTGGTGCCTTCCTGTTGTTCCGTCCGGTGAACCTGTAGGATTCGAGGGTTCAGCAGCAGTCAAGTCTAGGCAGGCGCCGGCTCCGAATGGGCCGAGATCGCCGATCGGTCCGAGGACTGCGTGGGACCATCGACGTTGCGAGGCAGCGACGCCGTGGAACTCCTGTCGGGGGTCCACGGTGGAATGGCGTCCGGACGCCACGGGTTGCACCCGACAGACGCTGCCGCGAGAAGGAAACGAGGAGACCATGTCCGACGTGCTCATCGACCGCCCCGAGCTCGAAGGGCTCGGCCAGTACGAGTTCGGCTGGTCCGACTCCGACTCGGCCGGTGCCTCCGCGCGCCGTGGCCTCTCGGAAGAGGTGGTCAGCGACATCTCCGCCCGCAAGGACGAGCCGGAGTGGATGCGCAAGCTCCGCCTCAAGGCGCTGACGCTGTTCGACCGCAAGCCGATGCCCTCGTGGGGTGCCGACCTGTCGGACATCGACTTCGACAACATCAAGTACTTCGTGAAGTCCACGGAGAAGCAGGCCCAGACCTGGGAAGAGCTGCCCGAGGACATCCGCAACACCTACGAGCGCCTGGGCATCCCCGAGGCCGAGCGCCAGCGCCTGGTCGCCGGCGTCGCCGCGCAGTACGAGTCCGAGGTCGTCTACCACCAGATCCGCGAGGACCTGGAGCAGCAGGGCGTCATCTTCATGGACACGGACACGGCCCTCCGCGAGCACCCGGAGTTCTTCGAGGAGTACTTCGGCTCCGTGATCCCGGCCGGCGACAACAAGTTCGCTGCACTGAACACGGCCGTGTGGTCCGGCGGCTCGTTCGTCTACGTGCCGAAGGGCGTGCACGTCGAGATCCCGCTGCAGGCCTACTTCCGCATCAACACCGAGAACATGGGCCAGTTCGAGCGGACGCTGATCATCGCGGACGAGGACTCCTACGTCCACTACATCGAGGGCTGCACCGCCCCGATCTACAAGTCGGACTCGCTGCACTCGGCCGTCGTCGAGATCATCGTGAAGAAGAACGCCCGCGTGCGTTACACGACGATCCAGAACTGGTCGAGCAACGTCTACAACCTCGTCACCAAGCGTGCCATCGCGCACGAGGGCGCCACGATGGAGTGGATCGACGGCAACATCGGCTCGAAGGTCACGATGAAGTACCCGTCGATCTACCTCGCGGGTGAGCACGCCAAGGGCGAGACCCTGTCCGTCGCCTTCGCCGGTCCGGGCCAGCACCAGGACGCCGGCGCGAAGATGATCCACATGGCGCCGTACACGACGTCGTCGATCGTCTCGAAGTCGATCGCCCGCGGCGGCGGCCGCGCCGGCTACCGCGGTGAGGTCCGGGTCGACCCGGCCGCCCACCACGCCGCCAACACGGTCCGCTGTGACGCGCTGCTCGTCGACACGGTCAGCCGCAGCGACACGTACCCGGCGATCGACATCCGCGTCGACGACGTGCAGCTCGGACACGAGGCGACGGTCTCCCGCGTGAGCGAGGAGCAGCTGTTCTACCTGATGTCCCGCGGCATGCCGGAGGACGAGGCGATGGCGATGATCGTCCGCGGCTTCATCGAGCCCATCGCGCGTGAGCTCCCGATGGAGTACGCGCTCGAACTCAACAAGCTCATCGAGATGAGCATGGAAGGATCCGTCGGCTAGATGTCGAACACCAGCACCAACCCGACACCGACCGACGGGGCCACGACCGACCCCGCACCGCGCATCGACCAGCCGGTCGAGCCCTCGGCCGTCGCGCAGGGTCAGCAGGCCCCGTCGACGCAGGGCACCGAGCGCAGTGCTGCGTCGGAACAGCACGGCGCTCGTGCGCACTCCGACGGCGCCTGGGACACGAAGGTCCCGGTCCAGACCCGCTCGGAGCGCCCGCAGTCCGGCGAGCTCGACGCGTTCCCGCCGGTGACCGGCCGCGAGGTCAACTGGAAGTTCGCGCCGCTCGCGAAGCTCCAGCCGCTGCTCGACGGCGGCCTCGACGGCTCCGCGTACCCGTTCCTCGCCCGCCAGACCGAGGGCGCCGACGTCGAGTGGGGTCGCAGCGACGACCCGGCCGTCGGCACCGCCGGACTGCCCGAGGACCGCGCCGCGGCGGCTGCCTGGACCGCGCGCGACGCCGTGCTCAAGGTCACGGTCAAGGCGACCGAGACGCACGAGTCGATCTCGATCACCCGGTCGGACTTCGGCACGCAGGCCCGCGCAGCGCACACGGTCATCACGGCCGAGCAGCACGCGCAGGGCATCGTCGTGATCGACAACCGCGGCTCGGCGCTGCTCAGCGAGAACGTCGAGATCGTCGTCCGCGACGGTGCGCGTCTGACCGTCGTCAGCCTGCAGGACTGGGACGACGACGCGGTCCACGTGTCGACGCAGTTCGCCGAGGTCGGGCGCGACGCCTTCCTCAAGCACGTCGTGGTCTCGCTCGGTGGCGACGTCGTCCGCGTCAACCCGTCGACGCACCTCGGCGCGCAGGGCGCGGACACCGAGATGTACGGCGTGTACTTCGCGGACGCCGGGCAGTACATCGAGCAGCAGGTGTACGTGAACCACGACGCACCGAACACCCGCGGCCGCGTCAACTACAAGGGCGCGCTGCAGGGCGAGGGCGCGCACACGGTGTGGATCGGCGACGTGCTCATCGGGCGTGCCGGCGACGGCACCGACTCGTACGAGCAGAACCGCAACCTGGTCCTCACCGACGGCACCCGGGCGGACAGCATCCCGAACCTCGAGATCGAGACGGGCAACATCGAGGGCGCCGGCCACGCGAGTGCGACCGGGCGCTTCGACGACGAGCAGCTCTTCTACCTGCAGGCCCGCGGCATCCCCGAGGAAGAGGCCCGTCGACTCGTCGTGCTCGGCTTCCTGGTCGAGGTCATCCAGAAGATCGGTGCGCCGGAGCTCGAGGAGCGCCTCATCGCTGCGGTGGAGCAGGAGCTCGCCGACGGCCGCACCGCGGTCGCCGCTGCGGAGCCCGATGCGGACCAGACCGCACCCACGGCCGAGCAGGCGGACGCCTGATGGCCGAGAAGGTCTGCGCCGAGTCGGAGATCGCGGTCGACAGCCCCATGCGGGTCGTCGTCGACGGTACCGCGGTCGCGATCGTCAAGGACTCCGCGGGTACCGTGCACGCGATCGGTGACACCTGCACGCACGGGGACATCTCCCTGTCCGAGGGGTTCGTCGAGGGCGACACGCTCGAGTGCTGGGCCCACGGGTCCCGGTTCTCGCTCGCGACCGGCAAGCCGCAGAACTTCCCGGCCTACGAACCGGTGCCGGTCTTCCGGGTCGAGGTCCGTGACGGCGACGTCTACGTCGACGTGCACGACCCGGTCCCCGTCGACTGAGCGACACCCCCACTCTTCCCGCGCGGCTGACGCCGCACAGCAGCTGTAACCGAAGGAACGCAATGTCCACTCTCGAAATCCGCGACCTGCAGGTCTCGATCGACACCGACCAGGGCACCAAGGAGATCCTGAAGGGCGTCGACCTCACCATCAACGAGGGCGAGATCCACGCGATCATGGGGCCGAACGGCTCCGGCAAGTCCACCCTCGCGTACACGATCGCCGGCCACCCGCGCTACAACGTCACCGGCGGCTCGATCACGCTCGACGGCGAGGACGTGCTGGCGATGAGCGTCGACGAGCGCGCCCGTGCCGGCATGTTCCTCGCGATGCAGTACCCGGTCGAGATCCCCGGCGTCACGGTGTCGAACTTCCTCCGCACCGCGAAGACCGCGATCGACGGTGAGGCCCCGGCGCTCCGTGGCTGGGTCAAGGACCTGCGCCAGTCGATGGCCGACCTCAAGATGGACTCGTCGTTCGCCGAGCGCAACGTCAACGAGGGTTTCTCCGGTGGCGAGAAGAAGCGCCATGAGATCATGCAGCTCGAGCTCCTCAAGCCGAAGTTCGCCGTGCTCGACGAGACGGACTCGGGGCTCGACGTCGACGCGCTGAAGATCGTCTCCGAGGGTGTGAACCGTGCGAAGGCCGCCACCGGCCTCGGTGTCCTGCTCATCACGCACTACACGCGCATCCTCCGCTACATCAAGCCGGACTTCGTGCACGTGTTCGTTGCGGGCAAGGTCGCCGAGCAGGGTGGTCCGGAGCTGGCCGAGCGCCTCGAGAACGAGGGCTACGACCGCTACGTGCAGGCCGCAGCGGCGGGCAACTGATGATCACCGCACTCTCCCCGGAGAAGTTCGACGAGGTCGTCGAGGGCCTCAAGGAGGTCCAGGACCCGGAGCTCGGCGTCAACATCGTCGACCTCGGCCTGATCTACGACCTCGCGATGGACGACGAAGCGAACGCGCTCGTGATCAGCATGACGCTGACGAGCGCGGGATGCCCGCTGACCGACGTCATCGAGGGTGACACCGCCAACGCGCTGGACGGCATCGTCGACGCGTTCCGCATCAACTGGGTCTGGATGCCGCCGTGGGGTCCGGAGCGGATCACGGACGACGGGCGCGAGATGATGCGCGCGCTCGGCTTCTCGATCTAGCCGCCACCACCCAGACGGACGGGAGGCGCGGTGCCAGCTGGCACCGCGCCTCCCGTCCGTCGTCGGTCCGGGTCACCCGCCGAGCGGGTCCGATCGGTCACGCTCGACGAGTTCCCACGACGTGCTCCGCCCGCTCGGCGTCCGACGCGCGGCGTGTCGTGCTCGCTCGCGGAGTGACACGACGGGCCGGGCCGGAACGATGACGGGCCCCGCACCAGCAGGTGCGGGGCCCGTCATCGTTCGGGTGCGTCAGCGGCGGCCGACGAGCTTCCACGCCAGGGGCAGGACGCCCGCGGCGATGAGGGCCTTCGCGACCCCACCCACGATGAAGGGGTAGAGGCCGGCGGCGAGCACCGACTGCAGGTCGTTCGGTGCGCCGAGCTGACCGAGCACCACCGCGAGCCAGGGCAGCCCCGTCACGAAGGGGACGGCGGTCGCCAGCAGCATGGCGACCGTGGCACGACCGAGCCCGCGGTCCCAGTTGCGTCGCGCGAGCCACCCGACCAGGCCGGCGGCCGGCACGAAACCGATCACGTAGCCGAAGCTCGGCGAGGTCAGGGCCGCGAGGCCGCCGGAGAACTCGGCGAAGAACGGCGCTCCCGCGAGGCCGGCGACCGCGTACACGAGCAGCGAGAGCATGCCGCGGCGGGCGCCGAGCGTGGCGCCGACGAGCACGACCGCCAGGGTCTGCCCGGTGATCGGCACCGGCCACATCGGGACCTGGAGCTGCGCCATCGCGGCGGTGAACAACGCGCCGCCGGCGACCAGGGCGGCGTCGGTGGCGAGCCCCGAGGTGCGAAGACGGTCGGCGAGGACTGCGCGGCGAGCGAACCCGGTGGCGTTCGTCATGGATTCTCCTAGAATGGACTGCTGGTCCCGTTCGAGGACCATCGGTCCCGTCAGCGTAGCGGTGCACCTCCCGCACACGTCGTTGTGCACATCACCAACTGATTGGACGTCCTCCTGTGCTTGCCGTGCACGACCTCGAGATCCGCGTCGGGGCCCGCCTCCTGATGGAGCACGTGTCCTTCCGTGTCGAGAAGGGTGACAAGATCGGGCTCGTCGGGCGCAACGGCGCCGGCAAGACCACGATGACGAAGGCCCTCGCCGGCGAGGCCCAGCCGACCGACGGCAAGATCGAGCGCTCCGGCGAGATCGGCTACCTGCCGCAGGACCCGCGATCGGGGAACCCCGAGGACACCGCGCGCAAGCGCATCCTCGACGCCCGCGGCCTCGGCGAGCTCGTCGAGGGCATCCGTCAGGCGACGCTCGACATGGCGAGCGAGGACCCGGACACCGCCGAGAAGGCCATGCGTCGGTACAGCCGCCTGGACGACCAGTTCAACGCCCTGGGCGGGTACGCGGCCGAGGCGGAAGCGGCGTCGATCGCCTCGAACCTCAAGCTGCCGGACCGCATCCTCGACCAGCCGCTCAAGACCCTGTCGGGTGGTCAGCGGCGCCGCATCGAGCTGGCACGGATCCTGTTCTCGGACGCCGAGACGATGATCCTCGACGAGCCGACGAACCACCTCGACGCCGACTCGATCATCTGGCTGCGCGAGCACCTCAAGACCTACGCGGGTGGCGTGATCGTCATCTCGCACGACGTCGAGCTCGTCGACGAGGTCGTCAACCGCGTCTTCTACCTCGACGCGAACCGCCAGACGATCGACGTCTACAACATGGGCTGGAAGCTCTACCAGCGGCAGCGCGCCGCCGACGAGGAGCGCCGCCGCAAGGAGCGCGCGAACGCCGAGAAGAAGGCCGCGACGCTCAAGGACCAGGCTGCCCGGTTCGGGGCGAAGGCCACGAAGGCGGCTGCGGCCCACCAGATGGTCGCCCGCGCCGAGAAGCTCCTGGCGGGGCTCGAGGACGAGCGCGCCGTGGACCGCGTCGCCAAGCTGCGCTTCCCGACGCCCGCCGCGTGCGGCCGCACCCCGCTCATGGCCGAGGGACTGTCGAAGTCCTACGGATCGCTCGAGATCTTCGCCGGCCTCGACCTGGCGATCGACCGCGGCTCGCGCGTCGTCATCCTCGGGTTCAACGGTGCCGGCAAGACGACGCTGCTGCGCATCCTCGCGGGCGCGGACCAGCCGGACACGGGAGAGATCCTGCCCGGGCACGGCCTGCGCATCGGGTACTACGCGCAGGAGCACGAGAACATCGACGTGAACCGCACGGTGATCGAGAACATGGTGTCGGCGTCGCCGAACCTGACCGAGACCGAGGCGCGCCGCGTGCTCGGGTCGTTCCTCTTCACCGGCGACGACGGCTACAAGAAGGCCGGCGTGCTCTCCGGCGGCGAGAAGACCCGTCTGTCCCTGGCGATGATCGTCGTCTCGGGCGCGAACGTGCTGCTGCTCGACGAGCCGACCAACAACCTCGACCCCGCGTCGCGCGAGGAGATCCTCGGCGCCCTCGCCGGCTACGAGGGCGCGGTCGTCCTCGTGTCGCACGACGCGGGTGCGGTCGAGGCCCTCAACCCGGAGCGCGTCCTGCTGCTGCCGGACGGCACGGAGGACCACTGGAACAAGGACTACGCGGAACTCATCGAGCTCGCGTAGCGACTCGGTGACGGACGGGAGGCGCGGTGCCGGACCGGCACCGCGCCTCTGTCCGTGGAGGGGCTGGCCGCGAGCGTGCCCGAGTGCGCGAGGTACCCGGGGCGCTCAGTGCCGCGTGCCGAGCAGTTCGTCCTCGACCTCGTCGTCGGACCGCGGCCGGGCGTCCTTCCGCCGCTGGCGCTCGAGAGCGCGCTCGCGTTCCTCCGGGTCGTCCTGGTTGAGGTTCCGGTACTCCTGCACCATCACGTAGGCGAGGAACCCGAACCCGCCCGCGGCGAAGAGGAACCACTGGATGAAGTAGCTGAGGTGCAGACCGGTGTCGGCCGAGGGGCGGTCCCAACCGAGCGGCCGCGACTCCGTCGGCGCGGGCGACTCGGACGCGAGCTGTCCGTACGCGCCGGTCCAGATCGGCGCGTCCACCTTGCCTGCCACGTCAGCGAGCGTGACGGACTGCACCTGGTCGGTGTGCGACGGGTCGGTGCGACCGGGGATGCGCGGCTCGCTCTGCTGCAGGCGGGCGGTGACGGTGACCTCGCCACTCGGCGGGGCGGGCACGTGGTCCGGTGCGTCCTGCCGGTTGCCCGTCGGCACCCAGCCGCGATCGACGACGAAGGCCCGGCCGTCCGCGGTCACCAGCGGCGTGAGGACCTCGAAGCCGGGCTGTCCGTTGTGCACGCGGTTCCGGACGAGGAGCTGGTCGTCGACGTCGTACGTGCCGGTGACCTCGACGCGGAACCACTGCTGGTCGTCGTCCCAGCTCGAGGCGCGGGGGAGTGCCTGGTCGAGGGGTACGGGTGTGTGGTCGTAGTTCCGGGCGATCTGCTCGTTCTGGCGCACCGCTTCGTTGCGGCGGTCCCACTGCCACATGCCGAACAGGGCGCAGATGATCGCGAAGGCCACCGCGATCGCGAAGTACCCGAGCCAGCGACGGCTGCGGACGAAGCGCCAGCCGACCGACGGGCCGTCGGCGGTGCCGCCGCGCTGCTCCGGTTCGGCCGTGGCGCGATCGGCCGAACCGCGCTGGAGCTTCGCGGCGTGCTTCCGGCCGTAGCGGTCGCTGGGGTCGAACTCGTCCGTCATCGCCCGGTGCCGGTGGAGCGCACCCCGACGTCGTTCTTCGGCGCGTCGTCGCGCACGCGGACGTCGTCGAGGTGGTCGACGTCCTCCTGCATCCCCGTCACGCGGACGGGGAACGCCCGGGAGCGCAGGTAGTCGGCGAGGAAGTCGCAGTGGTCCTCGCACGCCGCCCAGATCTTCACGCGGTCGATGGCGTGGATGCGCGGGTTCCGCCAGTTGATCCGCCACTCGGCGGTGTTCGTGCACCCGGCGCGGGAGCACACCGGTGTCGAACCCGGCTCGGTGAAGAGGTCGAAGGTCGCCCCCATCAGCGGCGCGTCCTCGGCCTGGCCGACCACACGCGGGACCGGTCGCCGTTGCGCTGCCACTCCTCCTGCGCGTGCTGGGCAGCTTCGCGCAGGCGGTCCTGCTCGGCCCGGTAGGCCTCTGCGCGGGCGTCCTCCTGCTGCTCGCGCAACCGCGGGTCGACGGCGTCGTACAGCTCGATGGCCCCGGCCGGCGAGACGATGTCGCTCTCGGCGCGGCTTCCGGCGTTCGCCAGGATGACCGCGACCCAGGGGATGACGGCGGCGAGCACGATCGGGATCACCGCGAGCCACGTGTGCCACGTCGTCCAGACGAGCACGGCGCCGATGAAGCAGACCACGCGCACGGCCATCTGCCAGACGTACTTGGACAGGCGGTGCGCCCGGTCCAGCTCGGGGGAGTCCGGCAGGGACGTGATGCTCTGCGTGGAACCCGAGTGGGTGTGCGTCGCGTGGAACCGGCGCTGCGTCGACTTCATACGGTGTTCTTCCATTCGCCCGAACACAAGCCTAAGCCCGCACCACCGACAGTGTGCCAGCCGCGCGGGGGACAGCTGCGGGGAACGGCTCCGGTACGCTCGGTCGGGCGTGTCCGGCCGGCGTCGGACGACGACACGCAGCGTCACCACCACTCGAACGGAGCGATCATGACCACCCCCCGTACCGTCCTCATCACCGGCGGCAACCGCGGCATCGGCCACGCCCTGGCGACGCGCTTCGTCGCCGCCGGGCACCGTGTCGCCGTGACGTCCCGCAGCGGTCAGGGCGGTCCCGAGGGGGCGCTCACGGTCGCGGCCGACATCACCGACTCCGCCTCGGTCGACGCGGCCTTCACGCAGGTCGAGGCCGAGCTCGGTCCGGTCGAGGTGCTCGTCGCCAACGCCGGCATCACGAACGACCAGCTCCTGCTCCGCATGTCGGAGGAGGACTTCACGAGCGTGATCGACACGAACCTCACCGGAACCTTCCGGGTCGTCAAGCGCGCGACGAAGGGCATGATGAAGGCGAAGTTCGGCCGGATCGTGCTCATGTCGAGCGTCGTCGGCGCCTACGGGCAGGTCGGCCAGGTCAACTACGCGTCGTCGAAGGCCGCTCTGGTCGGCATGGCCCGGTCGATCACCCGTGAGCTCGGGTCGCGTGGCATCACCGCGAACGTCGTCGCACCCGGCTTCATCCAGACCGACATGACGGCCGCGCTCCCCGAGGAGCTGCAGGCCGAGTTCAAGAAGCAGATCCCCGCCGCGCGCTACGGGACGGTCGACGACGTGGCGGACGTCACGCTCTTCCTCGCCGGCGACGGCGCCGGGTACGTGTCCGGTGCGGTCATCCCGGTCGACGGCGGCCTCGGGATGGGCCACTAGCCAACTCGGCCCGCGCGCGGCGCGGGTGCGGTCAGCCGCGGAGCCCGAGCGTCGCGAGCACGGCGGACAGGTCACGGTCGACGACCGCCACGTCCGCCCGCTCGCGCACCAGCGGCTTGGCGTCGAAGGCCACGCCCAGGGCAGCGACGCCCATCATCACGAGGTCGTTGGCACCGTCGCCGACCGCGACCGTACGGGACAGCGGAACGCCGTCCGCCCCGGCCCACGCCCGCAGCGTCTCGGCCTTCGCGTCGGCGTCGACGACGTCGCCGAGCACCCGGCCGGTGAGCACGCGGTCGACGACCTCGAGCCGGTTGGCCCGGCAGTGGTCGAGCCCGAGCCGTGCGGCGAACGGGTCGAGGACCTCGTGGAACCCGCCGGACACGACCCCGACCGTGCCACCCGCGGCCTGCACGCCGCGGACCAGTTCCGCTGCACCGTGCGTCACACGGACCGCGTGCTGCGCGTGCGTGCAGACGTCGGCCGGGAGGCCCGCCAGCGTCGCGACCCGCTCCCGGAGGCTCTCCGCGAAGTCGATCTCCCCGCGCATGGCCCGCTCCGTCACCGCCTGGACCTGTGGCCGGGTCCCGGCGTGGTCGGCGAGCAGTTCGATGACCTCGTCCTCGAGCAGCGTGGAATCGGCATCGAGGACGACGAGGAAGCGTGGCACGCACCAACGGTACCGACAGCAGGAGGCGCGGCCGACGTCTGTGACGTCAGCCGCGCCTCCAGGCCGGGTGCGGTGCGGTCACGCCTCCACACGCACGCCCTTGCCGACGACCGTGATGCCGGAGTCGGTGACGGTGAAGCCGCGCGCCTCGTCCGTCTCGCGGTCGACACCGACCTGCGCGCCCGGGGCGATCACCACGTCCTTGTCCAGGATCGCGCGGTTCACGACCGACCCCGCGCCGATCGACGCACGTTCGAAGACGATCGAGTCGAGCACCTTCGCGCCGGAGTCGATGCCGCACCAGGGGCCGATCACGCTCCGCTCGACCTGCGCGCCGGACAGCAGACAGCCGAGCGCGACGATCGAGTCGACCGTCGAGCCCGTGTTGCCGTTCGCGTCGCGCACGAACTTCGCCGGGGGCAGGTTCGTCTGCTGGTTGAAGATCGGCCAGTCCTGGTTGTACAGGTTGAAGACCGGCACCGGCGCGATGAGGTCCATGTGCGCGTCGAAGAACGAGTCGATCGTCCCCACGTCGCGCCAGTAGTACCGGTCGCGCTCGTTCGAGCCGGGGACGTCGTTGCGCTGCAGGTCGTACACGCCGGCGTCGCCGCGGGCCACGAAGTCCGGGACGATGTCACCGCCCATGTCGTGCTTGCTCGACTCGATCTGCCCGTCGCGGAGCACCGCGTCGACCAGCGCGTCGGCGTCGAACACGTAGTTGCCCATCGACGCGAGGATCTCGCCGGGCGAGTCGGCCAGGCCGACGGCGTCCTTCGGCTTCTCGAGGAACGCGTCGATCCTGGTCGGGTCGTCCTGGTCGACCTGGATGACACCGAACTGGTCCGCGAGCCCGATCGGCTGCCGGATCGCCGCGACCGTGGCACTGCGGCCGGAGGCGATGTGGGCCTCGATCATCTGGTGGAAGTCCATGCGGTAGACGTGGTCGGCACCGACCACGACGACGATGTCCGGACGCTCGTCGCGCAGCAGGTTCAGCGACTGGAGGATGGCGTCCGCGGAACCGGCGAACCAGCGCTTGCCGAGACGCTGCTGCGCCGGCACCGACGCGACGTAGGAACCGAGGAGCCCCTCCATGCGCCAGGTCTCCGCCACGTGGCGGTCGAGACTGTGCGACTTGTACTGGGTCAGGACGACGATCTTCTGCAACCCGGAGTTGACCAGGTTGGAGAGCGCGAAGTCGATGAGACGGAAGTTCCCGCCGAACGGGACAGCGGGCTTCGCGCGGTCGGCGGTGAGCGGCATGAGCCGCTTGCCCTCGCCTCCGGCGAGGACGATGCCGAATACCTTCTTTGGTGCCATGTGGTTCACAGTAGGCGTCCGGACTGCGAACCCGTTACGTTGAGTCCGTGCGAGTCGATCTACTGACCAGGGAGTATCCGCCGGAGGTCTACGGCGGAGCGGGTGTCCACGTGGCCGAGCTCACGGCTGCGCTGCGGTCGGGGACGGACACGGACGTGCGCGTGCGTGCCTTCGGGGCGTACCGCGACGAGGAGGGCGTGTGGGCGTACCGCACGCCCGAGGGCCTCGACGACGCGAACGGTGCGCTCCAGGCGCTCGGCACCGACGTCCGCATCGCCGCGGACGTCGAGGGCGCCGACCTGGTGCACTCCCACACCTGGTACGCGAACGCCGCCGGACGCATCGCGCAGCTCACCCACGGCATCCCGCACGTGGTGACCGCCCACAGCCTCGAGCCCCTGCGCCCGTGGAAGGCCGAGCAGCTCGGCGGTGGCTACCGCCTGTCGAGCTGGATGGAGCGCGAGTCGTTCGAGCAGGCCGACGGCGTCATCGCGGTGTCGAAGGCGATGCGCGCGGACATCCTCCGGTCGTACCCGTCGATCGACCCCGAGAAGGTCCACGTCGTCTACAACGGCATCGACATCGACGAGTGGAAGCCCACCGTCGACGAGGACGCCGTCCGTGCACTCGGCATCGACCCGTCCCGTCGGTCCGTCGTGTTCGTCGGGCGCATCACCCGGCAGAAGGGCCTGCCCTACCTGCTCCGCGCGGTGGCGTCCCTGCCGGAGGACGTGCAGATCGTCCTCTGTGCCGGTGCGCCGGACACGCCGGAGATCATGGCCGAGGTCACCGGTCTCGTCGAGTCCCTGCGGGCCGACCGCGACGGCGTGGTCTGGATCGACCGGATGCTCGCGCACCAGGAGATCGTGAACGTGCTGTCCTCGGGCACGGTCTTCGTGTGCCCGTCGATCTACGAGCCGCTCGGCATCGTCAACCTCGAGGCCATGGCCTGCGGCATCCCCGTGGTCGGCACGCGCTCCGGGGGCATCCCCGAGGTCGTCGCCGACGGGCTCACCGGCCGCATCGTCCCGATCGACCAGGCGCAGGACGGCACCGGCACGCCGAACGACCCCGACCGGTTCGTCGCCGACCTCGCCCGCACCCTCGAGGAGGTCCTGGCGGACGAGGGGCTCGCGAAGCTCATGGGACGAGCCGGACGCCTGCGCGTCGAGAGCGAGTTCACGTGGGACGCGATCGCCCGCCGGACACGGCAGGTCTACGACGAGGTGCTCGCCCGGAAGCCGTAGGCTGGAGCCATGCCCTCGGTCGTGCGCTTGTCAGACGTCTCCGTGGTCCGCAACGGGGCCACCATCCTCGACGCGATCTCGTGGGAGGTGCAGGACGACGAACGCTGGGTGGTGCTCGGTGCCAACGGTGCCGGCAAGACCACGCTGCTGCAGGTGGCCGGTGCCCAGACGTTCCCGACCTCGGGCAGCGTCGAGGTGCTCGGCACGGAGCTCGGCGGCGCGGACCTGTTCGAACTGCGCCCGCGCATCGGCTTCGCGTCGACGGCCCTCGCCCGCCGGATCCCGGTGACCGAGCGTGTCGTCGACGTCGTGCTGACGGCCGCGTACTCCGTCACCGGCCGCTGGAACGAGGAGTACGAGGAGCTCGACGTCCGTCGCGCCCAGCGCGTGCTCGACGAGTGGGGCCTCGGTGACTTCACCGACCGCACCTTCGGCGAGCTGAGCGACGGCGAGCAGAAGCGCGTGCAGATCGCCCGAGCGGTCATGACCGACCCCGAGGTGCTGTTCCTCGACGAGCCGGCGGCCTCGCTCGACCTCGGCGCCCGCGAGAGCCTCGTCCGCACGCTCGGCGGCTACGCCCAGAGCAGCGACTCGCCCGCGATCGTCATCGTGACCCACCACGTCGAGGAGATCCCCGCGGGCTTCACGCACGCCCTGGTGCTCGCGGACGGCAGGGTGCAGTCCGCCGGTCCCATCGACGAGGTGCTCACCGCCGAGACGCTCTCCCAGGCCTTCGGCGTCGAGCTCACCGTGTCGAAGGACGCGGGTCGGTACACGGCGCGCGCGGCCTGACGCTCCCGATCCGGCCGGTCGTCTGGTAACGTGGACGGCTGGCGCACGCCGCAGACTTCCCGCGCGGAGGTCTCCGATCGAGTCCGCTCGAACCGGCCGTCCGCGCACCTCCCACCATCTCCAACCGAGGAATCTCCATGAAGACCGACACCCACCCCGAGTACAACGCCATCGTCTTCCGCGACCTGGCCTCCGGTGAGACGTTCCTGACGCGTTCGACTGCGACCAGCGACAAGACCATCGAGCTCGACGGTGCGACCTACCCGGTCATCGACGTCGAGATCTCGTCCGCTTCGCACCCGTTCTACACGGGCAAGCAGCGCATCCTCGACTCGGCCGGTCGCGTCGAGAAGTTCAACCAGCGCTTCAAGGGCTTCAGCAAGTAAGCAGCCCAGCGCGCTCGAACGGGCGGTCCTCCTGCGGGAGGGCCGCCCGTTCTGCGTTGCGGGGACGCCCGCGGTGCGGCGTCCGCCGGATCACGCGCGTGAGCCGACTGGTCGTCCCCGGCAGCGCAGCGCGCGGTTCTGCCGTGGCGCGCGGTGCTCGCGCACCACGCCGAGCACGTCGCACCACGCAGTCCCGTGGTTCGGCGTGCTTCCGGTCGTGCGCGGTCGCGGGCTCGGCAACGCGTGCGCGTCGAACCACGGGTCCGACATGGAACCAGCGCGAAGGCCTGGTTCGGTGTCGGGAACGTGGTTCGACACGCCGCGGCAGCGCGGCGCCGAGCGCTACGAGCCGTTGCGGTGCGGCCAGCGCCCGTCGGCGGTGAAGGCGGCGTCGCGCTTCTTGCGCATGTACTCCTGGAACGACGACGCCTGTTCTGCGCACCAGGCGACCTGCTTGCGGTGCAGCTCCTCGGCGGAGACGCCGAGCTCCTCCGGGTACTTCGCCGCGATGGCCTGCGCGACACGCCCGGCCGCGATGGCGTCCGCACCGGCGTCGTGCGCGTCCGACAAGGTGACGCCGTACAGCTCGGACGCCGCCTCGAGCGTGCGCTTGCCCTTGCGGAAGGTGTCGAGCGCCTTGTCGATCACGAGCGGGTCGACGACGTTGCCGATGACGGGGGAGGCGATGCCGTGCCGTCGGGCCTCCCGGTCGAGGACGGTCAGGTCGTACGGGGCGTTGTAGATGACGAGCGGGATGCCGCGCGCGAACACGGCCTCGACCGCCGCGACGATCTCGGCGACGACCTCACCCGCGGGGCGACCCTCGGCCTGTGCGCGCTCCGTCGTGTAGCCGTGCACGGCCGCCGCACCCTCGGGGATCTCGACCCCGGGATCGGCGATCCACGCACCCTCGACGATGGAGCGGCCGGTCATGTCGATGAGGCCGACGTGGGCGGTGACGATGCGCGCGGTCTCGACGTCGACACCGGTCGTCTCGAGGTCGAACACGCCGAGGGCGTGCCACCAGGGGCGACCGCTGAGGTCCTGCACCGCGGGGGCCGGTGCGGGCGTGTCGAGCGCTGTAGCGGAGTACGTCACGGCACGAGGCTAACGGGACGCACCGACACGCTCCACGCGACCCGCCCGCCGGGGTCGAGCCGCGCCTCCCGGCCGGGACGACGACGCGGTCACCGGCCGGAGCCGGTGACCGCGCGGGGGACCGCGGGCGCGACCGGGGCCCTAGACCCCGACCGGCGCACCCACGTGCAGCCAGTAGAACGACTGGGTGCCCATGGTGAGGGTGACGTTCCCGTCCTCGTCGAACGACGGGAACGACCCGCCGCCGAACAGGTCGTAGAGCGGTCGGCCGGCGAACTCCGGCGCCGAGATCGTGACCGACGTCGGGTTGGTCGCGAACGAGAAGACGCAGAGGACGTCCTCGGCGGACGGGCCGAACTGCTGCCCGGAGCCCTCCCAGGACCGGACGAACGCGAGCACCGACTCGTTCGTCGTGTCCTGCACGTGCAGCGATCCCATGCCGAACACCGGGTGCGCCTTGCGGACGTGGATGACGTTGCGGACCCAGTGCAGCAGCGAGCGCGACTGAGCGAGCTGCGCCTCGACGTTCACCTGCGCGTAGTTGTAGACGAGCGACTGCACGACGGGCAGGTAGAGCTTGCCCGGGTCGGCGGTCGAGAACCCCGCGTTGCGGTCCGGGGTCCACTGCATCGGCGTGCGCGACGAGTCACGGTCCGGCAGCCAGATGTTGTCGCCCATGCCGATCTCGTCGCCGTAGTACAGGAACGGCGAGCCGGGCAGGGAGAACAGCAGCGCGTGGATGAGCTCGAGCTCGGCCCGCGAGTTGTCGAGCAGCGGCGCGAGGCGGCGGCGGATGCCGATGTTCGACCGCATCCGGGGGTCGTAGCCGTACCAGCCGTACATCGCCTGGCGGTACTCCTCGCTCACCATCTCGAGCGTCAGCTCGTCGTGGTTGCGGAGGAACACGCCCCACGCGGCCTTCTCGGGCACGTCGAGCGTCTCGGACAGGATCGCCTTGAGCTCGGCAGCGTGCTGGGCGCGCAGCGAGTAGAAGATGCGCGGCATGACCGGGAAGTCGAAGGCCATGTGGCACTCGGGCTCCTCGTCGGTGCCGAAGAACGCGGCGGTCTCGCGCGGCCACTGGTTCGCTTCGGCGAGCAGGACGCGGCCGGGGTACTCGTCGTCGACCATGGCACGGAGCTTCTTGATGAACTCGTGCGTCTCGGGCTCGCCCTCGCCGTTGCCCTCCTCGGACTCGAAGAGGTACGGGATCGCGTCGAGCCGCAGCCCGTCCACGCCCAGGTCGAGCCAGTGCCGGACGACCTCGTACACTGCCTCGACCACGGCCGGGTTCTCGAAGTTGAGGTCGGGCTGGTGCGAGAAGAACCGGTGGAAGAAGAACTGTCGGCGGACCGGGTCGAACGTCCAGTTCGACTCCTCGGTGTCGACGAAGATGATGCGGATGTTCTCGTAGTGCTCGTCGGTGTCGCGCCAGACGTAGAAGTCGCCGTACGGCCCGTCCGGGTCCTCGCGGGACTGCTGGAACCACTCGTGCTGGTCCGACGTGTGGTTGATCACCATGTCGATGACGATGCGCATGTTCCGCTCGTGCGACTTCGTCACGAGTTCACGGAAGTCGTCGAGCGTGCCGAACTCGGGCAGGATCGCCTTGTAGTCGGAGATGTCGTACCCGCCGTCGCGCATCGGCGACTGGAAGAAGGGCGGCAGCCAGATGGCGTCGACACCGAGCCACTGCAGGTAGTCGAGCTTGCCGATGACGCCCTGGATGTCCCCGATGCCGTCACCGTTCGAGTCCACGAACGAGCGGATCATGCACTCGTAGAAGACCGAACGCTTGTACCACTGCGGGTCCAGCGTGAGTCCGGGCAGCTGGATCGGGGCCGTGAACGTCAAGCGTGCTCCTCGTCGTCTGCGGGCCGGCGTGGCCCGACCCAGCACACAGTAGGCGCGTGCTCCTGCTGCTGTCCGCGGGTTGCGCTCGCGCCCGCGTGTTGCGTGCCGGACGGGAGGCGCGGCCTCCTCCACAGGCCCCTCCGGTCCGGCGTCCTCCACGGCCCGGGCGCGGGGCGCCGCCCGCCGGGCTGCCGCTTCGTAGACTGGCCGCGATGCAACCGCCCGTGATCTCCCCGTACCAGTCGCTCGTCGCCGCGACCCCGGTCGTGCACCGTGCCGTGTCGGTCGACGGACGCACCACGCACTACTGGGAGTACGGACCCGACGACGCCACCGGGACCGTGCTGGCCGTGCACGGGTTCCGCGGCGACCACCACGGGCTCGAGACGATCGCGGCACACCTGCGCGGTGTCCGGGTGATCGTGCCGGACCTGCCCGGGTTCGGCGTCTCCGACCCGTTGCCCGCGGCCGACATCGACTCGTTCGTCGGGTGGCTGACCGGGTTCCACCGCGCGCTCGGTCTCGACCGCGACACGGTGGTGCTCGGCCACTCGTTCGGCTCCATCGTC
The DNA here is from genome assembly GCF_003234175.2 of Curtobacterium sp. MCSS17_007. Lineage (NCBI taxonomy): Bacteria > Bacillati > Actinomycetota > Actinomycetes > Micrococcales > Microbacteriaceae > Curtobacterium > Curtobacterium sp. MCSS17_007. The sequence continues at coordinate 1,691,306 of NZ_CP126257.1, read as the reverse complement.
ACCGCCGCCGCGGTGGCCGCAGGGCTCGCGACGCGGCTCCTCGTGCTCGTGAACCCGATCGCCGCGCCGGCGCTGCAGGGTCCACGCGCGGTGGCGACCGGTGTCGCCATCGGGTACTACCGCGCGGGTGCGGTGCTGCCGCAAGCGCTCGGCCTGGGACTACTGCGGAACCCGGCGATCGTGCGGGCGATGAGCGTTGCGATGCTCAAGTCGCACGACCGCGAGCTCCGGCGGTGGGTGCACGACCAGCACGACCGGTACTTCTCCGCCTTCGCGGACCGCACGAGCGTGCTCGAGGCCTTCCGCACGTCGGTGACGCACGACGTGTCGGAGTACGCGGACCGCATCCACGTCCCCGTGCTCCTGGTCGCCGCCGAACACGACGACATCACCGCCGTCCCCGAGCAGCGGGCGCTGGCAGCACGCCTGGAGGACGCCGAGCTGGTGGTCGTGCCGGACGTCGGGCACCTCGTCCACTACGAGACGCCGGGTGCCGCTGCCGATGCGGTCCTGCGCCGCATGGCGGACACCGCGTCGAAGCGTCCGCGGCGGACCGCGCCGAAGCGCTCGGCACGGAAGGGCTCGCGCTCCGACGTCGACGCCACCCCAGGCGCGTCCCCGTCAGCACGGCCGTCCGCACCGCCGTCGCCGTCTGCGGGACGGGCCGGGAACCCGGGGGAGTCGGCCTCGTGAGGCGGCTCCGGATCGGGATCGACTGCCGGTACGTCCGCATCGGGCGGCACGACGGCATCAGCCGTTTCACGGCGGGCATCGTCGCGCACCTGCCCGACCGACACGACCACGTGCTGCTCGTCCACGACGAGCGGCAGCTCGACTCGTTGCCCGACGGCATCCCGTGGGAACGCATCCCCGCGCCGACCGACGCCGGCGAACCGCTCGTCGCGCGGACGGTCAACCGTCTCGGGCTCGACGCCGTCTTCTCGCCGATGCAGACGATGGGGTCGCGCGGTCGCCGGTACGCGCTCGTGCTGACCCTGCACGACCTCATCTACTACCGGAACCGCACACCGCCGCGGGAGTTCTCGTGGCCGATCCGGCTCGGCTGGCGGCTGTTCCACCTGACCTGGGCACCGCAGCGGTTCCTGTTGAACGGCGCGGACGGGGTGGTCACCGTGTCGGAGACCACCGCCGGTCTCATCGAACGCCACCGGCTGACCGACCGTCCCGTCACCGTCGCGTACAACGCCGCTGACCCGGCGGAGCCCCGGGACCCGGCCGCGGGCCGCGAACGCTCGCTCGTCTACATGGGCTCGTACATGCCGTACAAGAACGTCGAGACCCTCGCGGCCGCGGTGCCACTGCTCGGGGCGGACTGGACGCTGCACTGCATGTCGCGGGTGTCCGACGCCGACCGCCGACGTCTGGAACGGCTCGCGCCGGCCGGATCGATCGTGTTCCACGACGGCGCGACCGACGACGAGTACCTCGGCGTGCTGCGGTCGGCAACCGCGCTCGTGACGGCGTCGCGGGACGAGGGCTTCGGCATCCCGCTGGTCGAGGCGATGGGTGTCGGGACGCCCGTCGCGGTCAGCGACATCCCGATCTTCCGTGAGATCGGCGGCGACGCGGCCGAGTACTTCGATCCTTCGTCGCCGTCGGCGGTCGCCGCGGCCGTCCGCCGACTCGAGGAGCGCTGGGACGACGCATCGCGGGCGTCGCGCGGACGGGCTGCTCGGTTCCGGTGGCAGGACTCCGCAGAACAGGTCGTCCGAGCGGTCGAGCGGGCGGTGGCGGACCGTCGGGAGCGCTGACCGATTGGCCCGCTGGCCGGCGGGTCATCTCGTCAGGACGGCGCGCGGGAGCTGAGCTCGGCCCCGGGGAAGACCGCGTGCGTCTCCTGCTCGGCGACCGCCGTGATCGCCGCGAGGGCGACACCGGTCCCGACCGTGACGAACTCGACGCGCTGGGCCTCCGGTTCGTCCGAGGGGTCGCCGTCACCCCAGTCGCACCGGACGCCGACGACACCGCCGATACCGGCGACCGCCCGCGCCACCTCGAGGCGCTTCGCCGACGCGTCGGCGTCCTTCGTGACCCCGACGACCAGGGACCCGAAGCGCACCTCGGCGGCGACCAGGACCCCGTTGCCGTCCGCTGAGTCCGCTGCTGCGCTGAGCGCCCGCACGGCGTCGACCTGCTGGCCCGCGGAGAGGTCGCCGGCGGCGTCCACGACGGCCGTGACCTGGTACGCCGCCAGGGAGTCGCGCGTCGTCTCCTCGTCGCGCACGGCCCGGACACCGGGCACGTCGCCCGCAGCGGTCCGGAAGCGGTCGAGTGCGGCCTGCGGTTGCGGGAACACCCCGCCGACGCCGGTCTGGATGCTGCCGACGATCGTGGACAGCACGACGGCGATGACGACGCCGACGGCGACGAACGCGAGCGTGATGAGGGTGCCCCGACGGATCCGCTGCCCGGTCGACGGGGTGGTGACCGAGGCAGTCTCCGGGCCGAACGCGCGGTCGAGGTCGTCGCGTGCCGACGGCCGCTCGGTCCGGTCCGGCCCCTCGCTCGGTCCCTGGATCGTCATGGCCCCTCCTCGCGCGCCTGCGAGCACCGTCGGTCCCGGCCGGACCGCTCGTGGACGGGAGCCTAGTCGGCACCGACCGTGCCGCCTCCGGAGGTCGAGGTCACGGTCCCGTCTCGTTCTCGGACGACGGGGCGCGCGTCACGCCCGGCACCGTCCGCGTCGCCGCGCCCGGTGCCGGTGCTGCCGGTGCTGTCTGCGCTACCGGCGCTCGAGCGGGTTCTGCTCGGCGAAGGACTCGTCGCCCGTCTGCTCCGAGACCTCGTCCACCGGGTCGTCGAACCGCACGAGTTCCGCGCGGAACCGCTCCGGGTCCCACCGGAACGAGTGCACGGACCCGTTGCGGATGGGCGTCGTCCACCGGTCCGCCGTCCCGGGCGCCGCGGCGTTGACGACGCTGCGGATGACGGCCCCGTGCGTGGCGACGACGACCGACCCGGCGTCGTACCGCACGGCGATCTCGGCGAGGGTCTCGGTCGCGCGGGCCAGCAGCGCCGAGCGCGACTCGCGGCCGGGGATGTCGTCGTGCGGGTAGCGCTGCGCGACCTCGGTGTCGGTGAGTCCCTCGGCTTCGCCGTAGGAGCGCTCCGCGAGCCCGCCGTACGTGTCCGGTTCCGGGAGCCCGAGGTGCCGGGCGATGATCGCGCCCGTCTCGAACGCCCGGGACAGCGGCGACGCCACGACCGCGTCGAACCGCCGTCGTCCGAGCAGCAGCGCCGTCGCCGCGGCCTGCGACCGTCCGGTCTCGTTGAGGGGGATGTCGGTCGAGCCCTGGATGCGGCGCTGCGCGTTCCAGTCGGTCTCGCCGTGCCGGACCAGGGTGAGGAGCGTCGTCACCCCTCGATCATCGCAGAGTGCTCGGGTCCGGGCGCCGGACGTCCGACGGTTCGGTGTCCGACGGGCCGACCGCGGTCGGCAGGAGCCGCGTCGCCAGGGCCTCGAGCGTCTCGGTGGTCCCGGCGTCGAGCTTCGCGACCGCGCGGCGGTCGCTCCGCGTCGCACCACGGTTGACGATCACCACGGGGTGCTTCCGCCGCGTGGCGTGGTCCACGAGTCGGACGCCGGAGTTCACGGTGAGCGATGATCCGACGACGAGGAGTGCGTCCGCGTCGGCGACGATCGACACCGCCTCACGGAACTTCTCCGCCGGCACGAACTCCCCGAAGAAGACCACGTCGGGCTTCAGCACGCCGCCGCACACCGAGCAGTCCGGCACGCGGAAGCGCTCGACGTCGTTGATCTCGACGTCCCCGTCGGGCTGCAGCTGCACCGTGCCGGGCTCGTCGATCCACGGGTTGTCCCGGTCGAGCACGGCAGCGAGGTCGGCGCGCGAGAACACCTGGCCGCAGGTCAGGCAGACCGCGCGGTCCATCGAACCGTGGATCTCCACGACCCGGCGCGAGCCGGCACGCAGGTGCAATCCGTCGACGTTCTGCGTCACGATCCCGCTGACCACGCCGGCGCGTTCGAGCTCGGCGAGCGCGCGGTGCCCGGCGTTCGGCCGGGCGGCGGCGAAGGTGCGCCAGCCGAGGTGCGAGCCAGCCCAGTACCGCTGTCGCTTCGCGGGGTCCGACCGGAACTCCTGGAAGGTCATCGGTTTCCGCACCACGCGTCCCGCTCCGCGGTAGTCGGGGATGCCCGAGTCGGTGCTCAGTCCGGCACCGGAGAGCACGGCGATGCGCTTGCCCGCCAGGAGCTCGACGACGCGGTCGAGCTCGTCCTGCATCGGGTCGGTCAGCACGTCGTCCACGGTACCCTCAACAGCCGAACGCCCAGCCGCCTTCCCACGAAACGAGCCCCGTGCACCCCGTCCGCATCGACTCCCTCGACGACCCCCGCCTCGACGACTTCGCACGGCTCACCGACGTGGCGCTGCGCCGGGTGACCGAGCCTGAGGGCGGGCTGTACATCGCCGAGTCGAACACCGTCATCGAGCGTGCGGTCCGCGCCGGGCACGTCCCGCGCAGCGTCATCGTGCAGGAGAAGTGGCTCGACAGCGTGCTGCCGCTCGTGGCGGACCACGACGGCCCGGTGTTCGTCGGACCGGACGCACTGCTCGAACAGCTCACCGGCTTCAAGATGCACCGTGGTGCCCTCGCCGCGATGCACCGCCCGGAGCTGCCGTCCGTCGCCGACGTCGTCCGGGACGCGAAGGTCGTCGTGGTGCTCGAGGACGTCGTCGACCACACCAACGTGGGCGCGGTGTTCCGGAGCGTCGCCGGGCTCGGGGCTGATGCGGTGCTCGTCAGCCCGCGCTGCGCCGACCCCCTCTACCGCCGGAGCGTCCGGGTGAGCATGGGCACCGTGCTGCAGGTGCCGTGGACCCGCATCGGCGAGTGGCCCGCCGCCGGGGAGGAACTCCGCGCACAGGGCTTCCACCTCGCGGCGATGGCGCTCACCGACCGCTCGGTCGACCTGGACGCGTTCGTCACCGACGTCCCCGAGCGGGTCGCGCTCGTGATGGGCACGGAGGGGCAGGGCCTGACCGACGCGGCGATCGCCTCCGCCGACACCACGGTCCGCATCCCGATGGCGCACGGCGTCGATTCGCTCAACGTGGCCGCGGCGAGCGCCGTGGGGCTCTGGGCGGTCACGCACGCGCAGCGTGCGGCCCGACCGAGCGACTGACCGCTCGGCCCCGGGTCACGCACGCGCGTCTGCTCAGACCGCTCCGGCCGGGAGGCTCGCCCCGACCCCGTCACGCAGCCACCGTTCCGCCGTGGCCACCAGGGCACGGTCCGTGCCGGTCCCGCCGGTCAGGCACAGTCCGACGGGTGCGCCGTCGACCGTGAGCGCCGGCGCGCTCGACGAGGGCACGCCGCCCACACTCGCGAGCGCGGTCATGGTGGTCGTGGCGCTCCGGACCCGCTCCAGTTCCGCCGTGTCGGCCGTGAGCGACGGCGCCGGGCCGGGTGCGGTCGGCGTGACGAGCACCCGGTCGGCCAGCGCGGCCCGGACGGCGGCGCGGACCCCGGGGAAGCGGTCCCTGGCCGTGGCGACGAGTTCCGGTGGGTTCGCCGCGGCCGCGGCGAACCGCTGCCCGACGACGGCTCCGAGGGCGCCGGGGTGGGCGGCGATCCACGCCCCGTGGACCGCCGTCGCCTCGGCGCCCTGCACGAGCCGCAGGAGTTCGCGGAGGTCGTCGAGCGTGGGGAGCCCGAGGTCGTCGAGCGTCACGACCGGCAGGTCACCGACGAGCGCCCGGAACGCGTCCTGCGTCGCCGGGTCCGCCGCAGCGAGGAGCTCGGCGAGCACGACCGGCGACCCTGCGTCCGACGCGTCCGGGGACACCCGCGGCACCGATGCGTCGAGGGTCCGGAGCATGGTGGCGGCGTCCCTGGTCAGCCACCCGACGGTGTCGAACGACGGCGCGAGCGGCAGCAGCCCGGCGCGGTCGACGACGCCGTGGGTCGTCCGCAGCCCCCAGAGCCCCTGGTACGAGGCGGGGATCCGCAGCGACCCCGCGGTGTCCGTTCCGAGTCCGACGTCCGCCGCGCCGGAACGGACGGCCGACGCGGAGCCGCTGGACGAGCCTCCCGGCACGCGCGACGGGTCCGCGCCGTTCGGCGGGGTGCCGTGGTGCTCGTTGCGTCCGGTCAGGGCGTAGGCGAACTCGTCGGTGCGTGCGATGCCGCGGATCGACGCGCCCGCGTCGAGGAGCGCGGCGACCGCCGCTGCGGACGCGGCAGCGGGCTCGGACTCCCGCAGGTACGTCGGGTTGCCCGCGCCGACGCGGTGCCCGGCGACGGCGTACAGGTCCTTCACCGCGACCGTGGCACCGTCGAGGGGACCACTGCCGGTGGGTGGGAGGAGCGGATCGCCGACGACGCGCCACACGGTGGTGTCGAGGGGACGGCTCCGACCGGTGACGTGTGCCGCCTCGATGCGCCACGCGTCGGTTCCACGGCGCCAGAGCTGCGTCTGCAGGCCCGAGCCGCCGTCACGGAAGGTGGAGACCGAGACCACGAGGGCGAGGTCCTCGGCGAGCACGCGGACCTCGACGCGGCTGAGGTGCCGCGGCGCGATCCCGCCGCGGGCGCCGCGGAAGGTGCTGATCGCGTCGTGCCCGACGAGCAGCCCACGGTCGTCACCGCGCAGGGTGTCGGCGGAGCGGACGAAGGCGTCGTCGAGCGCGACCAGGTCGTCGTCGGCGAGCGCCCGCTCGTACGCGTCGAGGGCGTCGAGCAGCCCGGCGGGTGCCGTCGGACCGCCCGTCTGCCGTGCCGCGGTGCTCACCGGACGTCCGCGAAGTCGGCCTTGCGGATGCGGGCGTGCGCCCCGGTGACCAGGTCGACGACCTGCGAGACGTCGAAGTCCGTCGCCGCGCTGAGGTAGGCGTACGCCAGGTGCGGCTCCATGCCGTACCGCGCGCCGAGGATCGCGATGGCGTGCCGGACGCAGGCCCGGACGGCCTCGTCGAGGTCGGGGTCGAGCCCGGTCGGCACCAGGTGGTCGTGCGTCTCGACGAGCGGCCAGACGAGCTCCCCGAACTGCTGCGCGGCCTCGGCGGCCGGCGTCACGTCGAAGCGCACGGTGGCCCGGAGCGATGCCTCCATCGCGGTGAGGGCGACCTCGCCGTCGCCCTGCGCGAAGTGCGGGTCGCCGACGTACGCCAGGGCACCGGACACGAGCACGGGCAGGTGGAGCTGGGCGCCGACCTGCAGCAGGTTCACGTCGATGTTGCCGCCGTGGCGTCCGGGCGGGACCGAGTGGAGCCGCTCGCCGGGGGTGGCGACGCCCATGATGCCGAGGAAGGGTGCGAGCGGGAACCGGGCGTACCGGTGGCCGCCCTCGGTGATCGGGATGCGGCCGCGGGGCCCGTCGTCGCCGGGCACCACGTCGGCGAAGACGCTGACGGTCGTGCCGTCGACGGGGTACTCGCCGTGCAGGGCTCCGCGGCCGTGCCGGTTCGACACGACGCCGTAGGGCACACGGGGGAGCGTCTCGAGGACGGTCATGGTCAGGACGTCGCCGGGCTCGGCGCCCTCGACCGCGATCGGACCGGTGACGACGTGGGGGCCGTCCCGCTCGGGGTCGCGGCGACCGGACCGCGCGATCGCGACGGCGTCGGCGAGCACGTGCTCCGGCGGGACGCCGTGGCGGCCGAAGAAGGCGACGGGGTCGCTGCCCTGGTCCGGCAGGAGCCCCTCGTGGCTCACCGTGTCGATCGTCAGGTCGTCGCCGGGGGAGAGGGTGACGACGGGGCGGTCGTCGTCGTTCGGGAGGCGACCCCAGAGCACCTGGTCGGGCTCGGCGGGCAGGTACCGGGACGACCGGACGGGGCCCGACCCGGGCTGGAGCACCGTCACCGGGGCTGGTTCGGTGCTCGGGTCGTCGGGCCGGACGGTCGAGCGGCCGCCGTGCGTGGCGGCCGGGGTGCTTCCGTGGTGCATGTGCAGCACGCTAGGGGCAGCGCGCAACCCGACGGAGGCCGGCGCCCGATGTTTTACGTGTTCGTCACACGGGGACGACGGAACGACCCGCCCTGTCGGCTCGCGGCCCGCTGTCGGCCGGCATCCCGGTACCGCCCGGTACCCTCGGTTCCCGTGCCCCGTGTCGTCCGCAGCCCTCGCTCCGTCCGGAAGCCCGTGACGATCGGCGTCGTCGCGGTGCTCCTGCTCGCGGTCGGGTACCTGGTGGCCGTCGCGGTGGTGCCGTTCGCCCCGGCGAGCGCCACCACGACGAAGTACTCCGCTCCGACCTCGACGCTGCCGGACCTGCGGTTCCCCGGCTACGGCGCGACCGCGGTGCAGGCGACCGGGTTCCCCGAGAGCCTCCGGACGAGCGGCGACACGGAGCCACGCTCCATCGCGAGCATCACGAAGGTCGTGACGGCCCTGGTCGTGCTCGACGAGAAGCCCCTCGACCGCGGGGCGTCCGGCCCGACGATCCGGTTCGACGCGCAGATGCAGGCGCTCTACGCCGAGTACCTGGCGCGGAACGGCGAGGTCGCACCGATGCCCGACGGGCTGCGTCTGTCCGAGTACCAGACCATGCAGGTCATGCTCATGGAGTCGGCGAACAACTACGCCGGCGCCCTCGCGCTCTGGGCCTTCGGGTCGATGGACCGGTACCAGCGCGCAGCCTCGACCTGGTTGGACGAGCACGGGCTCGACGACACCACCATCCACGAGCCGACCGGTCTCGACCCCGCGAACCAGTCGACCGCGACCGACCTCGTACGCCTCGGACAGCTCGCGCTGGCAGACCCCGTGGTGAAGGAGATCGTCGGTACCGAGCAGGTTACCGTGCCCGGTGCCGGCGAGATCGAGAACTCGAACAAGCTCCTCGGACTGGACGGGATCGAGGGCATCAAGACCGGCACGCTCGACGAGGCGGGCGCCTGCCTGCTCTTCGCCGCCACGTACCAGCGCGGGGGTCGTCAGGTCACCGTCGTCGGCGTGATGCTCGGCGGCAAGGACCACCCGTCGCTCGATGTCGACGTCCGCACCTTGCTCCGCTCGGTCGCCGACAACTTCCAGGTGGTCACGCTGACGCACGCCGGCCAGACCTTCGGCACCTTCTCGACCCCGTGGCGGGACGATGCCGACGCCGTGGCCGCCCGAGCCGCCGAGGTCCTGGTCTGGGGCGACACGACGGTCACCGTGCGGACCCGGCTCGACAGCGTCACGCTGGGCGAACGGGGCGAACGGGTCGGCTCCGTGCAGTTCACGATCGAGCACCACGACCCGGTGACCGTGCCCCTCGAGCTCGAGCGCTCCATCGAGGACCCCGGGCTGTGGTGGCGCTGGACGAACCCGTTCCGTGGCGTCGAGACGAGCCCCGCAGCCGCGGCCGTGCCCACTGCCGCGGCGTCGACGGAGCGCTGGGGACTCGCCGCGTAGGCTCGGCAGCGTGACGACGACGTTCCCGCGCAGCACCCCGTCCGCCCTCGGCATCGACGCACGCGGGATCACCGCGTTCCTGGACACCCTCGAGTCGACCCCGGACGTCGAGCCGCACGGCGTCGTGCTGCTGCGGCACGGCCGCGTCGCCGCCCAGGGGTGGTGGGCGCCGTACGCCGCGGATCGCGTCCACCTGCTCTACTCGCTCAGCAAGAGCTTCACGGCCGCCGCCGTCGGCATCGCCGTGCGCGAGGGTCTCGTCGACCTGGACGCCACGGTGCTCTCGTACTTCCCGGAACTCGACGCGGACGTCACCGACGACCGCAGTCGTCGGATGCGGGTCCGGCACCTGCTCGCGATGGCCTCCGGGCACCGCGAGGAGACCCTGCAGCGGGCCGAGGCCACCGACCCGGAGGACCTGGTCCGCGGCTTCCTCCTCACCCCGCCGGACGAGGAACCCGGCACCGTCTTCGCCTACAACCAGCCGTGCACGTACACGCTCGCCGCGATCGTCCGCCGGACCAGCGGCGTCACGCTCGTCGACTACCTGCGCCCGCGCCTGCTCGACCCGCTGGGCATCCACGACCTCGCCTGGAAGCGCGACGACACCGGTGCCGAGCTCGGCTTCAGCGGCGCGTACGCACCGACCGCCGCCGTCGCAGCGCTCGGCCAGCTGTACCTGCAGCGGGGCGTGTGGGACGGCGCGCGGATCCTCGACGAGGACTGGGTCGACGCCGCGACGAGCACGCAGGTCGAGAACCCGGACGAGGAGGACCCGGACTGGCGCCAGGGCTACGGCTTCCAGTTCTGGATGGCCCGCCACGGCTTCCGCGGCGACGGCGCGTACGGCCAGTTCTGCGTGGTCCTGCCCGAGCAGGACGTCGTGCTCGCCCTGACCGGACAGTCCCTCGACATGCAGGCCGTGCTCGACGCCGCCTGGCAGCACCTGCTGCCGGCGATCGTGCCGCAGGACGGCTCGACGGCGCAGGAAGGTGCCGCGGTCGTCCCCGACGCGGATGCCGGTCTGGAGGCGCGACTCGCCTCCCTCGGGCTGCCCCCGGTGTCGGGTGGGCGCCTCGCCGACGGCGCGGCCGGGTCGTACGAGTCGGACGGCGTGCTCGAGGGGCTCCGGTTGGAACCCGACGCCGAGGACTGGCGGCTCACGGTCGACGTCGACGGCGGTCTCCTGTCGGTCCCGGTCGGGCAGGGAGCGTGGGCCGTCGAGGGACCGCTCGCCGCGAGTGCCGCGACCGGGCCCGACGGCACCGTGCAGGTCGTCGTCCGGTTCGTCGAGACGCCGCACGCCGCGCGGCTCCGGCTCGACCCCGCGACCGGGACGGCGTCGGGGGAGTGGGTCACCCAGCCCCTGCACGACGGACCGCTGACGCTGCGTCGCCCGACCGACTGACCGGTCGCGCCACCGGCCGGACACCACGCCTCCGCACACGGGGGTGCAGCGGTCGTCCGGGGCGCGGTCCGCGTCAGGGCGTGTCGGACGCCTCGACGACGGGCTGCAGGTCGGGACGCTTGGCGCTGATGCCGTCGCCGGACGACGTGTGCCGGATGCGCCGCACGACCCAGGGGACGAGGTACTCGCGCGCCCAGCCGAGGTCCTCGACCCGGGCCTCGCGCCACGGCCGGGCCTCGAGCGGCTCCGGCGTCACCGGGTCGAGTCCGTGCTCGACCCCGAGGGCGTCGAGGACGGCGGCGGCGACGGTCGCGTGACCGGTCGGGGAGTGGTGCAGTCGGTCGGGCGCCCACATCCGGGGGTCCCGCAGGACACGCAGCGCCCACATGTCGGCGACGAGGGCGTCGTGCTTGAGCGCGATCGCGTGCAGGTTCTCGTTGTAGACCGCCGTCTTGCCCCGGACCATGCCGAGCACGGGCGTCATGCCGACGTCCGGCCCGGTGAAGAGCACGACGGTCGCGCCGTCGCTCCGCAGTCGCTCGACCATGCCGTCGAACCGCTCGGCGAGCTCGTCGGGGTCCGACCCCGGCCGGATGATGTCGTTGCCGCCGGCGGAGACCGTCACGAGGTCGGGGTGGAGGGCGAGGGCCGGCTCGACCTGCTCATCGACGATCTGTCCGAGCAGGCGCCCGCGGACCGCGAGGTTGGCGTACGCGAAGTCGTCCGTCTGCCCGGCGAGGACCTCGGCCACCCGGTCGGCCCAGCCGCGGTGGCCGCCGGGGACCGTGGGGTCGGGATCGCCGATCCCCTCGGTGAACGAGTCACCGATCGCGACGTACCTGGACCACGCATGACGAGCTGACACCCCTCCGACCGTAGTCTCGTCGCATGACGTTGGTCGACGACCCCGGGTGGACGCTGCCGGAGGACCTGCTGGAGCGGATCGCCGCTCGCGCGCCGCGGTACGACGCCGAGAACGCGTTCTGCACCGAGGACCTCGACGAGCTCCGTGCGGCGGGCTGGCTCCGGATCGGGGTGCCCGTCGAGCAGGGCGGCGCCGGGCTCGGGCTCGCGGCCACCAGCGCCCTGCAGCGGCGGCTCGCGCGGGCCGCGCCGGCGACGGCGCTCGGGCTCGGGATGCACCAGGTGTGGGTGCAGGCAGCGCGAGCGGTCACCGTGCGGGGCGGGTCGTTCCTCCGGACCGTCACCGACCAGGCGGCGGACGACCACCTGCTCGCGTTCGGGGTGAGCGAACCCGGCAACGACGCCGTGCTGTTCGACTCGTCGACGACGGCGGAGCCGGACGGCGACGGTGGCTACCGCTTCTCCGGCACGAAGGTGTCCACCTCCCTCGCCCCGGCGTGGGACGTCCTCAGCGTGTTCGGCAAGGACACCAGCGGGCCCGAACCGCGGCTCGTGCACGGCTTCGTGCTGCGGTCGGACGGCGACGTCGAGCACCTCGACGACTGGGACACGCTCGGGATGCGCGCCACCCAGAGCCGCACGACGCTGCTCCACGGTGTGCACGTGCCGGCGTCGCGGATCGTGCGGGTGCTCCCCGTCGGGCCCACGCAGGACCCGCTCGTCTTCGGCGTCTTCGCGGCGTTCGAACTGCTCGTGGCATCGGTGTACGTCGGGATCGCCGAGCGGGCGCTCGAGCTGGCCGTCGCGGCGGTGTCCGGGCGACTCGGGCGGGACGGGCTCCCGCGGTCGCAGGACCCCGACGTGCGGCGGGCGGTCGCCGACCTCCGCGGCTCGGTGGACGCGGTGACCCTGCAGGTGTCCTCGCTGGCACGGTCCGTCGACGAGCTGGACGACCTCGGCGCCCGGTGGTTCCCGCTGCTCGTGGGCACGAAGGCGCGGACGGTGGACGCGGCGCAGCACGTGGTGGACGAGGCGCTGCGGCTCGCCGGCGGGTCGGCCTTCCGGGCGTCGTCGGAGCTCGCCCGACTGGCCCGGGACGTCCGGGCCGGGCAGTACCACCCGTCGACGCGCGACTCCGCGGCCCGCACGATCGCCGCGAAGGAGCTCGGGCCGCTCGCCTGAGCCGGTGCCCGGCGCTGGCGATGTCCGTGTCGGTGGCACGTGGCATCATCGCCGGGTGAGCAAGCAGGACGGACGCAACCGGCTCGTCTCCGACCGCCCGGTCGACGACGTGACGGCGACCGTGCTGCACGTCGACATGGACGCCTTCTTCGCCTCGGTCGAGCTGCTGGACCGTCCTGACCTGCGCGGGCTCCCCGTCATCGTCGGGCACGACTCCGACCGATCCGTCGTCACCGCCGCGACGTACGAGGCGCGCCGGTACGGCGTGAACTCCGCGATGCCGATGGCCGTGGCCAAGCGGCGCTGCCCGAACGCGGTCATCGTCGAGCCGCACTTCGAGAAGTACGCGGCGAAGTCGGCGGCGGTGATGCGCGTCTTCGGGCAGTTCACCCCGAAGGTCGAGAAGCTCGGCATCGACGAGGCGTTCCTCGACGTCGCCGGCGCCCTCCGCCTGTACGGCACCCCGTGGCAGATCGGCACCGCGATCCGCGCCGCGGTGCTCCGCGAGACCGGACTGCACTGCTCCGTCGGAGCGGCGTCGACGAAGTTCGTCGCCAAGCTCGCGTCGAGCCGGTCCAAGCCCGACGGGCTCCTCGTCGTGCCGGCCGAGCACACCGTGGCCTTCCTGCACCCTCAGCCGGTCTCGGCACTCTGGGGCGTCGGCGGCACGACCCAGGAGAAGCTCGAACGGCGGGGGATCCGAACCGTCGGCGACCTCGCGCACACGCCGCTGCCGTCGCTCGTCGCCGCGCTCGGGTCCGCTGGCGGTCAGCGCCTGCACGACCTGTCCTGGGGTCGCGACCCCCGCGTGGTCGACACCGGTGTCAGCGAGAAGTCGATCGGGCACGAGGTCACCTTCGGCCGCGACCTGACCGAGCGCGACGACGTCGCCCGCGAGCTCCTGCGCCTCGCCGACAAGGTCGCCGTCCGCCTGCGCCGGGCCGACGTGCAGGCCCGCACCGTCGCGCTCAAGGTCCGGTACACCGACTTCAGCACGCTGACCCGGTCCCGCACGCTCGCCGAACCGACCGACGTCGCCAAGCGACTGCACCACGAGGCGGTCGAGCTCTACGACGTGCTGCACCGGCCGGGCAACCGGATCCGGCTGATCGGCGTCCGTGGTGAGAACCTCGTGCCCGCCGCAGCGAGCAACGCCCTGTGGGACGACGACGCGCCGTGGCGGGAGACGGAGACCACCGTCGACGCGGTCGCCGCACGCTTCGGCGCCGGCGTGCTGCGACCCGCCTCGCTGGTGCGCGGCACGCCCGAGCAGCGTCCGCCGCACGCCCGGCAGGACCCGTCCTGACGGTAGGATCGCGTGAAGTGAGCGCAGCGGAGTACGACGACCAGCAGCAGCCCGCGACGCTGTGGGGCGACACCCCGGACGGCGTCGACCAGGCGACGCGGGAGCAGTCCGCGGCCGGCGGCGAACCGGCCGGGCCGGCTGCTGCCCGACCCCGTGACGAGGCCGTGGTCCAGGCGGAGAACGCCGGTAACGCGGCCGCCGAGCACCTGTCGCCGGCGTTCCCGGAGCGGGCGGCCTGGGGGACCGCGTCGAAGCTCCGCGCGTGGCAGGTCGAGGCGCTGACGAAGTACTTCGAGACCGAGCCGCGCGACTTCCTCGCAGCCGCCACCCCCGGCGCCGGCAAGACGACCTTCGCGCTCCGCCTCGCGACCGAGCTCCTCGCCCGCGGGACCGTCGACCGCATCGTGGTCGTGGCCCCGACGGAACACCTCAAACGGCAGTGGGCGGACTCCGCCGACCGAGTGGGCATCCGGATCGACCCGATGTTCAGGAACGGCGACGGGATGTTCGGGCGCCACTACCAGGGCGTGGCGATCACCTACGCGCAGGTCGGCATGAACCCCGAGGTGCACCAGAAGATCACCGCGGGCGGCAAGACGCTCGTCATCCTCGACGAGGTGCACCACGGCGGCGACGCGCTCACGTGGGGTGACGGCATCCGCGAGGCGTTCACCGGGGCCACCCGCAGGCTCTCACTGTCCGGTACGCCGTTCCGCTCGGACACCGCGCCGATCCCGTTCGTGCAGTACGCCCCGGACGCGCAGGGGATCCGCACCTCGATCTCCGACTACAACTACGGCTACGGGCGCGCGCTCAAGGACGGCGTGGTCCGGCCGGTGCTCTTCATGGCCTACGCGGGCCAGATGCGCTGGAAGACCCGGATGGGCGACGAGATGTCGGCGTCCCTCGGTGAGCAGGTGACGAAGGACATCACGGCCCAGGCCTGGCGGACCGCGCTCTCGCCCGAGGGCGAGTGGATGCCCGCCGTGCTCTCGGCGGCCGACAAGCGTCTGACCGAGGTCCGGCGCGGCGTGCCGGACGCCGGCGGCCTGGTGATCGCCACCGACACCACGACGGCCCGCGCCTACGCCCGGATCCTGCAACAGATCACCGGTGAGCGTCCGACCGTGGTGCTCTCCGACGAGGCAGCTGCCTCGAGCCGCATCCAGGCGTACTCGGAGGACACCTCGCGCTGGATGGTCGCCGTCCGCATGGTGTCCGAAGGTGTCGACGTGCCCCGGCTCTGCGTCGGCGTGTACGCCACGAGTGCGAGCACGCCGCTGTTCTTCGCCCAGGTGATCGGCCGCTTCGTGCGGGCGCGCCGCCGCGGTGAGACCGCGAGCGTCTTCCTCCCGAGCGTGCCCGGGCTCATGGCCCTCGCCGCGTCGCTCGAGCTCGAGCGGGACCACGCCCTCGACCGGCCGAAGGACGCCGACGACGGGATGTACAACCCCGAGGACGCCATGGTCGCCGAGGCGAACAAGGAGGACCGGGCGTCCGAGAGCCTGCTCGAGGTGCAGCCGTTCGAGGCGCTCGACTCGCAGGCCTCCTTCGACCGGGTGCTCTACGACGGCGGTGAGTTCGGCACCGGTGGCGAGGTCGGTTCGCTCGAGGAGCTCGACTTCATCGGGATACCGGGACTGCTCGAACCCGACCAGGTGCGCGACCTGCTGCGGGCCCGCCAGGCCTCGCAGGCGAAGCGGTCGCGGGGCCGCGCCGCGAAGGACGGCCTGCCCAAGCCGAAGCAGGACGAGGCGCGCCCGATGTACCAGACGCTCAAGGAGCAGCGGACCGAGCTCGCACGGCTCGTGTCGATCTGGTCGCGCCACTCGAACGAGCCGCACGGCGCGATCCACGCCGAACTCCGGCGCATCAGCGGCGGACCGGCCGTCGCGCAGGCGAGCATCGAGCAGATCCAGAAGCGCATCGACGTGCTGCGCTCCCGCATCGGCGGCCGCCGGTGACAGCGGGCCCGGGCGCGATGACGGAACGGTCCGGGGTCCCCGCGTGATCGAGCCCGTCGACGACCGCACGTGGCTCGTGAAGCGCACACCCGAGTCCTCGCCCGAGGCGATCATCGACCGCTTCGGCGGCGGCTACCGCCTGCGTCGGTTCTCGCTCACCGAGTCCCGCCGCACCCAGCACGGCGTCTACACCGGCCCCGAGCTGGCCGAGACCGCCTGGTGGCGCCTGCAGGACCGTCCGCGCGGACGGTGACGGGCCGAGCGACCGATCCGGCTGCGGTGCGCGGACCGGGCGGCGCGGCTTGGTGACGTCACAGGGGTTCTTCCGGTAGACCGGGTGCATGGCAGACTCCATCCCTCACGTCCTCGTCCTCGGCGGCGGTTCCGCCGGCTACACCACGGTCAAGCAGCTCCAGAAGCACGCCGCGACCGTGCCGATGCGGATCACGCTGGTGGACCAGAACACGTACTACACGTACCTGCCGTTCCTGCCGGAGGTCGCCGGCGGCCACATCGCGCCGAAGGACGTGACCTTCGAACTGCGTCGTGCGCTGAAGAAGACCCGCGTCATCCAGGGCAAGGTCACCGGGATCTCGTCGAAGGACAAGACGGTGTCGATCGCCACGGCGGGCGGCGACGACCGCACGCTCGGCTACGACCAGCTCGTCGTCGCGCTCGGCTCGGTCACCCGCACCTTCCCGACCCCCGGGCTCGAGGAGCACGGCGTCGGCTTCAAGACCGTGGAGGAGGCGGCCTACGTCCGCGCGAAGCTCCTCGACAACATCGCGAAGGCCGCCGCGACCCGCGACGAGGACGAGCGTCGCCGTCTGCTCACGAGCATCTTCATCGGCGGTGGCTACACCGGCGTCGAGGCGATCGGTGAGCTCTTCGACGTGTCGCAGGCCGCCATCAAGACGTACCCGTCGCTCGCGGGTGAGCAGCCCCGTTGGGTGCTCATCGACGCGCTCGACCGCGTCGCGCCGGAGGTCGGTCCGGAGCTGTCGAAGTGGACCCTCGAGTCGCTCCGTGCCCGCGGGATCGACGTCCGCCTGAAGACGACGATGCCGAGCTGCGAGGGCGGCGTCGTCAAGCTGTCCGACGGTGACGAGTTCGCCGCCGGGCTCATCGTCTGGACCGCCGGCGTGAAGCCGAACCCGCTGCTCGACGCGTCCGACCTGCCGCGCGGCCCGAAGGGCCACCTCGCGGCGAACGCGAAGCTGCAGGTCGAGGCCGAGGACACCCACGAGGTCGTCCCGGGCGTCTGGGGTCTCGGCGACGTCGCGCAGGTCCCCGACCTGACCGCGGAGAAGCAGCCGGCCTACTACCCGCCGAACGCCCAGAACGCGGTCCGTCAGGCCGTCGTCGCGGCGGACAACGTGGTCGCAACGATCACGGGGAAGCCGCTCGAGGAGTACCGCCACCCGTCGATCGGCACCGTCGCCTCGTACGGCGTCGGCAAGGGCGCGGGCAACATCAAGGGCGTCAAGATGACGAACCTCCTCGCCTGGCTCGCGCACCGCTCGTACCACGTGTACGCGATGCCGACGCTGAACCGGAAGGTCCGGATCGTCATCGGTTGGATCACCGGTGCGGTGTCCGGTCGCGACGCGACCTCCCTCATCAAGGAGACCGACCCGCGACGCAACTTCGTCGAGGCCTCGAAGAGCTGACGCACGTCGACGTCACCACGTGACGGACGGGAGGCGCGGTGCCGGCTGGCACCGCGCCTCCCGTCCTTTGTGTGTCGGCACCCACCGGCAGAGGACCACCGTGGCGCGCACGAGCGAGAGGAGCGCCCATGCGCGCCATGACGTACCGCGGGCCGTACCGGGTCCGCGTCGAGGAGAAGCCGGACCCGCGGATCGAACACCCGAACGACGCGATCGTCCGGGTGGAACGGGCGGCGATCTGCGGTTCGGACCTGCACCTGTACCACGGCATGATGCCGGACACCCGCGTCGGGCACACGTTCGGCCACGAGTTCATCGGCGTCGTCGAGCAGGTCGGACCGTCCGTCCGGAGCCTGGCGGTCGGGGACCGGGTGATGGTGCCCTTCCACATCTCCTGCGGCAGCTGCTGGTTCTGCGCCAGGGGACTCTTCACGAACTGCCACAACGTGAACCCGAACGCCACGGCGGTCGGCGGCATCTTCGGCTACTCGCACACCACGGGCGGGTACGACGGCGGCCAGGCCGAGCGCGTCCGCGTGCCGTTCGCCGACGTCGGACCCCAGGTGATCCCGGAGTGGCTGGACCCCGACGACGCCCTGATGATGACGGACGCGCTCGGCACGGGGTACTTCGGCGCGCAGCTCGCGTCGATCCGTGAGGGCGACACGGTGGTGGTGCTCGGCGCGGGTCCCGTGGGGCTGTACGCCGCGAAGTCGGCGTGGTTCATGGGCGCCGGTCGGGTGATCGTCGTCGACCAGCTGGAGTACCGGCTCGAGAAGGCGCGGACGTTCGCGCAGGCCGAGACGATCAACTTCGCCGAGGTTGACGACGTCGTGCTCGAGATGAAGAAGCAGACCGACTTCCTCGGTGCGGACAGCGTGATCGACGCGGTCGGGGCCGAGGCCGACGGCAACTTCACCCAGCAGCTGACGAGCGCCAAGCTCAAGCTGCAGGGCGGGTCGCCGACGGCGCTCAACTGGGCGATCGACGGCGTCCGCAAGGGCGGCACGGTGTCGGCGATGGGCGCCTACGGCCCGATCCCGAACGCGGTGAAGTTCGGCGACGCCATGAACAAGGGCGTCACCGTCCACATGAACCAGGCGCCCGTGAAGCGCCAGTGGCCGCGGCTGCTCGAGCACATCCAGGCCGGCCACCTGAAGCCGAGCGAGATCATCACCCACCGGATCCCGCTGGAGCACATCGACGAGGCGTACCACCTGTTCTCGGCGAAGCTCGACGACTGCATCAAGACGGTGATCGTGCCGTGAAGGAGACACCCGTGACCGACAACACGCCCTACATCGCCGACCCGCCCCGACGGGTGCCGTCGTCGGCAGAGCTCCGCGAGCGCATCCCCGGGTGGGGGAGCGACCTCGACGTCGCCGACCGTCCGTCGGTCCCGAAGCTCTCCCGCGAGGTCGGACTCGCCTCGGGCGCCCACTGGGACGTGCCCGAGCAGCAGCCCGGAGCCGAGGGCCGCGAGCGGTCGATCGAGCACGCCCACGTCACGCCGGTGTTCGGGACGGCGCAGCCGCTGTCCGGGCTGCCCCGTGTCGTCAAGCGGTACGCCTACCGCCGGTTCAGCGAGGGCCGGCTCGCGCACTGGATGCTCCTCGTCGTCGGAGACCGGCTCGACGTCGCGACGCACCGGGTGACCGATGCGTTCCGCGGCCGCCCGGACCGGGTCGTGCACGAAACCGGTGTCCGCGCCGAGTGGCGGGCGCACCCGGTGCGGTCACGGACCGGGTCCTCACGACGGGACTGGCGCCACGGGCTGCTGGACCCGCTCGTGGCCAACTGGGGGTGGCTGGCCGCGCTCGGCGGCGTGGTGCTCGTGGTGCGGCGACTGCGTCGCCGCTGACGCCCCGCGGACGGACCGCACGACGGCGGCCGACCGGATCGGGGGTGGCCGCCGGCCCGAACCTGCCCCGCTCCGGACGGGAGGCGCGGCGCGTCCCCGCCCCGCGCCTCCCGTCCGGTGCCCGGCCGGGTCGGTTCGCAGTCGGGTGTGGAGGCGCGGCGCGGTCGCGCGGCCCGTCCGCGCTCCTTGCGCGACGAGACCGCTGTCGGTCGACAGCGTCTTCGTCGCGCACGCCGCACGCCCGCGGGGCCTGGGTGCAGCGATGGCGATGCTCGCCGGCGGCCGACCAACAGGAGATGCCCCTGGCCGAAAGGCCAGGGGCATCTCCTGTTTCCTGTGTCCGAGGGGGGACTTGAACCCCCACGCCCTAATACGGGCACTAGCACCTCAAGCTAGCGCGTCTACCAATTCCGCCACCCGGACAGGGTGTTCTTCACTTGTTCGGCTGTCGTTCCGGGCTGTTTCCCCGGCGTTCCTGCCGAGAGAAGACACTAGCACGGCTCTGAACGCACGATGAACACGGCCGTGCATCCCGGGCGAGTCCCCTGGAACGGGTGCGGGAACGGCGAGGGGGCAGGGGGCCCCGACCGGTCGACGCGCGGGCTGCCGGTAGCGTTGGCGGCATGAGCGACGCCCAGCCGACCGAGCCGGACCTCGAGGCCACCGCCGCCATCGCGCGGGATCTCATCCGCTTCGACACCACGAACTGGGGTGAGGGCAGGTCGGCCGGCGAGACCGAGGCGGCGCACTACGTCGAGGCGGCGCTGCGCGACCTGGGCCTCCAGCCGCAGCTCTTCGAGTCGGAGCCGGACCGTGTGAGCGTGGTCGCCCGTGTGGCGGGGCGGAACGCCGACAAGCCGGCGCTGGTCGTGCACGGCCACCTCGACGTCGTCCCCGCCGACCCGGAGAACTGGACCGTCGACCCGTTCGGCGGCGTCGTCCGTGACGGGATGCTCTGGGGCCGCGGCGCCGTGGACATGAAGAACATGGACGCGATGATGCTGACGTCCCTCGCCGACGTCGTCGAGCGGCAGGGCGCTCCGGAGCGGGACCTCGTGATCGCGTTCTTCGCCGACGAGGAGGCCGGCGGGGTGCTCGGCGCCCACCACGTCGTCGACACGCACCCGGAGGTCTTCGCCGGCGCGACCGAGGCGGTCAGCGAGGTCGGCGGCTACTCGGTGACGCTCGGCGGGCAGCGTGCCTACCTGCTGCAGACCGGCGAGAAGGCCCTGATGTGGATCAAGCTCGTCGCCCGCGGCACGGCTGCGCACGGCTCGCACGTCATGCGCGACAACGCGGTGACCAAGGTGGCCGCGGCGGTGGCCAGGATCGGCGCCGAGGAGTGGCCGGTCCGGCTCTCCGGCACGACCGAGGCGATGGTCCGTGAGCTCGCGCGGCTGCTGGGCGTCGATCCCGTGACGACCGGGCCGGACGAGGTCGCCCTGGCGACGGGGTCCGCGTCGCGCTTCATCCACGCGGCGCTGCACACGACGACCAACCCGACGGTCCTCCGCGCCGGGTACAAGCACAACGTGATCCCGGACACAGCCGAGGCGCTCGTCGACCTCCGCTGCCTGCCGGGCGACGAGGACGCCGTGCTCGAGCGGGTCCGGGAGCTCGCCGGCGACGACGTGGAGGTCGTCATGACCCACCGCGACGTCGGCCTCGAGCAGGACTTCGGCGGGCCGCTCGTCGACGCCGTGCGCGACACGCTCGAGCGCCACGACCCGGGGGCTCCGGTCCTGCCGTACCTGCTCTCCGGCGGCACCGACAACAAGGCCATGTCGCGGCTGGGGATCGCTGGGTACGGGTTCGTCCCGCTGCGGCTGCCGGAGGACGTCGACTTCCCGGCGATGTTCCACGGGGTCGACGAGCGCGTGCCCCTCGATGCCCTGGCCTTCGGGCGGCGCGTCCTCGGCGACCTGCTCGCCACGTACTGATACATTGCCGGGTCGCCCGTCGGAGGCGACCCGTGACGACCGGCACGAAAGGCCCCGTTCGATGCACATCCTCGAGGCGATCTTCCTCGGCTTCGTGCAGGGACTCACCGAGTTCCTGCCCGTGTCCTCCAGTGCGCACCTGCGCATCGTCGGGCTGTTCCTGCCCGACGCGAAGGACCCGGGTGCCGCGTTCACCGCGGTGACGCAGCTCGGCACCGAGACCGCCGTCCTCATCTACTTCTGGAAGGACATCATCCGGATCATCGGACGGTGGTTCCGTTCGGTGTTCCGGCGCGACGTCCCGAAGGGCGACCCGGACGTGCGGCTCGGGTGGCTGGTGATCCTCGGCACGATCCCGATCGGCGTCGCCGGGCTCCTGCTCAAGGACTCGATCGAGACGACCTTCCGCTCGCTGTGGATCGTCGCGATCGTCCTCATCGTGTTCGGCATCGTGCTCGGCGTGCTCGACGTCGTCGGGCGGAAGGTCCGGCCGATCGAGCAGATGACGTTCCGGAGCGGTCTGCTCATCGGCGTCGCCCAGATGCTCGCACTCGTGCCCGGCGTCTCGCGCTCCGGCGCCACGGTGTCGATGGGGCTCGCCCTCGGCTACACCCGACCGGCGGCGGCGCGCTTCGCGTTCCTCCTCGCCGTGCCGGCGGTGTTCCTGTCCGGCTTCTACGAGGCGGCGACGAGCCTCGGGGACCACGGGGCCCCCTTCGGACTGGTCGACACGCTCGTCGCGACCGTGGTGGCGTTCGTCGTCGGCTTCGTGGTGATCGCCGCGTTCATGAACTACATCGCCAAGCGGAGCTTCATGCCCTTCGTGGTCTACCGGATCGCGCTCGGTATCGTGCTCATCGTGTTGCTGTCGCTCGGAGTGATCCAGCCGTGAGGGCCTGGCAGGTCCCGTCCGTCCCGTCCGTCCCGGGCGACGCGCCCCGTCCCGTGGTGCACGACACCGCTGCCGGGCAGCCGGTGGACCCGACGCGCGGCGCGGAGGGTGCGACGCTCTACGTCTGCGGCATCACGCCGTACGACGCCACCCACCTCGGTCACGCGGCGACCTACCTGGCGTTCGACACGCTCGGCCGTGCCTGGCGGGACGCGGGGCTCGAGGTCGAGTACGCGCAGAACACCACCGACGTCGACGACCCGCTGCTCGAGCGTGCTGCTCGCGACGGCGTCGACTGGCGGGAGCTCGCCGCGTCGCAGATCGACCTGTTCCGTCGCGACATGGAGGCGCTCCGGGTCCTGCCGCCGGACGACTTCGTCGCGGTGACCGACGAGGTCGAGCGGATCGCCGAGGCCGTCGCGTACCTGCAGGAGACCGGGTACGCCTACGACGTGCCGACCGACGGTGCCGAGGGCGACGACGTCTACTTCGACGTCAACCGCCCGACGGAGGCATGGGTGCTCGGCGACGAGAGCCGCCTCGACCGCGAGACGATGACCGTCCTGTCGGCGGAGCGCGGCGGCGACCCCGAGCGCCCCGGCAAGCGCGACCCGCTCGACCCGCTGCTGTGGCGCGCCGCGAGGGAGGGCGAACCGAGCTGGGACACCGCCGTCGGTCCCGGGCGTCCGGGATGGCACATCGAGTGCAGCGTCATCGCGGGCGACCGTCTGGGCCTGCCGATCAGCGTGCAGGGCGGAGGCAGTGACCTCGTCTTCCCGCACCACGAGATGAGTGCCGGGCACGCCGCGGCGCTCGCGCACCAGCCGCTCGCGAACGCGTTCGTGCACACCGGGATGATCGCCTACCAGGGGTCGAAGATCTCGAAGTCGCTCGGCAACCTCGTCACCGTGCGGGGTCTGCTCGACGACGGCGCCGACCCCCGGGCGATCCGGCTCGCGCTGCTGTCGCACAAGTACTCGGACGACTGGGAGTGGTTCGACGGTGAGCTGTCGAGCGCGACCACCCGGCTGGTGACCTGGGACGCGTGGGCATCGGGGGACGCTCCGGGGCACGAGGACGACGCGGACGACGCGATCGCCCGGATCCGCGCCCGCGTCGCGGACGACCTCGACACGCCCGGCGCCGTCGCCGCGGTCGACACCGCGATCGCGGCGGGGACGCGCGCGACGCCGGAGCTCGTCGACCTGGTCGACGCGTTGCTCGGCATCCGCCTGGCCTGAGTCCGGGGCCCGCCCCGCTCCGGCGAGGTCCCGGGACTCCCCGTGGGCACGACGCCGCGGTTCCACGTACAGCCCCGGCCGACGCCGAGAGCACATCGTCCTGGGACCTCGGCGACGCCGACCGACGCGACCGGCACCACGACGGACGGGAGGCGCGGTGCCAGCTGGCACCGCGCCTCCCGTCCGGACGTGTCCCGCGGCTACTGCTGCGGGGGCTGCGGGGGCCGCCACGGGCCCTCGCCGCCGGCGGTGCCGCCGTCCTTGCCGTCCTTGCGCTCCCGGCGCCGGAGGTACTGCTCGAACTCCTGGGCGATCGCGTCGCCCGAGGCCTCGGGGGAGTCGACGGTGTCGCGCGCCTGCTCGAGCTGGCCGATGTAGCTCGCCATGTCCTCGTCGTCCGCGGCGAGGGCGTCGATGCCCTCCTCCCACTCCGTGGCCTCGTCGAGCAGGCTGCCCCGCGGGACCGTGACGTCCGCGAGCTCCTCGATCTTGTCGAGCAGCGAGAGGGTGGCCTTCGGCGACGGCGAGTTGTGCACGTAGTGCGGGACCGAGGCCCAGAGCGAGAGCGTCGTGAGGCCCGCGGTGTCCATCGCGTCGGACAGCACGCCGAGGATGCCCGTCGGGCCCTCGTACGTCGACCGGTCGACGTCGAAGGCGGCACGCACGCCGGCGTTCTCGCTCGACACGAACACCGAGATCGGCCGGGTGTGCGGGACGTCGGCGAGCATCGCCCCGACGAAGACCACGGCGTCGATCGAGTACACGTCCGCCAGGTCGATGACCTCGGCGCAGAAGCCGCGCCAGGTCCGCGACGGCTCCGGCCCGACCAGGACGAAGACCTCGCGGTCGGACTCCGAACCGGCAGCGCCGATCACCGGGCGGCCCGCCGCACCGGGACCGTGGAGCACGATCCGGGGCCACTGGATGCCGCGGGAGCCGTCCTCGGCGATACCGACGTTCGGGCGGTTGAACTGGTAGTCGACGTACCGCTCGCCGTCGATCTCGCGCAGCTCGTCGAGCTCCAGTGCGTCGACGATGCGGCGGGCGAGGCCGCTGGCCGCCTCACCGGCATCGTTCCAGCCCTCGAACGCGACGACGAGCAGCCGTCCGTCGCTGAAGGGGGAGTGCTGTGGCACGGAGGGGCCTCCTGGTGGTGGAGCGGGGCACGCGCGACGCAGCGCGCGCGGCCGGACACGGTCGATCACCCAGGATAGGCCTCGGCGTGGCGTCGGCACCCCTCCGTCCGCCCGGAGCGGAACGCGCGCCCCGGTAGACTCGTCGCCCGTGACCGCCGAGCACCCCGAACGCGTCCTCCCCGCAGCCGTGCTGTGGGACATGGACGGCACGATCATCGACACCGAGCCGATCTGGCAGCAGTCCCAGGTCGAGCTGACCGCGCGGTACGACGCCGAGTGGACCCACGAGGACGGCCTGTCCCTGGTCGGGAGCGGCCTGGAGCGCTCGGGCGAGATCCTGCGCGACAAGGGCGTCGACATGGATGTCGAGGAGATCGTCCAGTGGATGACCGACTACGTGATGGAGCGGCTGCAGGCCGGTGAGTTGCCGTGGCGCCCCGGAGCGCGTGAGCTCGTCGAGGAGCTCCACGACCGCGGCGTCCCGACGGCCCTGGTGACGATGTCCCGCCGCAAGATGGCGCTCGTCACCGCCGACGCCCTGGGCGCCCGCGGCTTCCGCGTGGTGGTCGCCGGCGACGACGTCGACCGCCCCAAGCCGTACCCGGACGCGTACCTGGCGGCCGCCGCGCAGCTCGGGGTCGACCCGACCGCGTGCATCGCGATCGAGGACTCGGCCACCGGTGTCGCCTCCGCCGTCGCGTCCGGCGCGGTCACCGTCGCGGTCGAGCACATCGTGCCGCTGTCGGAGATCGCCGGCGGCGACGTGCACCTGACGACGCTCGCCGACGTGGACGTCGACCGACTCGTCGAACTGACCACCCCGGCCCTCGCGGCCCGTACCGAGACGGCGAGCCGATGACCGAGCAGACCCAGCAGCCCGACCAGACCCAGCAGCCCGGGCAGCCCGACGGGGTCGCGCTGCCGCACACCGCGGGCGGCGCCCCGCACACCCCGCCGCGCGGTCCCTTCCGCGCCGGTGACCGCGTGCAGCTCACCGGCCCGAAGGGCAAGCTCACGACGCTGTCGCTCGAGACCGCCGGCGAGTACCACACGCACCGCGGCGTGCTCCGGCACGACGACGTCATCGGGCAGCCCGACGGCTCCGTCATCCGGGCGAGCACCGGCGACGAGTACCTGGCGCTCCGTCCGCTCCTCAACGACTACGTGATGTCGATGCCGCGCGGTGCGGCGATCGTCTACCCGAAGGACGCGGCCCAGATCGTCGCGTTCGCCGACGTCTTCCCCGGTGCTCGCGTGGTCGAGGCCGGCGTCGGCTCCGGGGCGCTCTCGCTCTTCCTGCTCCGGGCGATCGGCCCGACCGGCCAGCTGCAGTCGTTCGAGCGCCGCGAGGAGTTCGCCGCGATCGCCCGCGGCAACGTCGGCACCTTCCTCGGTGCGGTCCCCGACAACTGGTCGGTGACCGTCGGCGACCTCGTCGAGGAGCTCCCCGGCGCCGCCGAGCCGCAGAGCGTCGACCGCGTGGTCCTCGACATGCTCGCGCCGTGGGAGTGCGTGGACGCCGCCGCCGACGCCCTCGTGCCCGGTGGCCTCATCGTCTGCTACGTGGCCACGGTCACGCAGCTCTCCCGCACGGCGGAGGCGCTCCGCGACACCGGCCGTTTCACCGACCCGCAGTCGAGCGAGACCCTCGTCCGGACCTGGCACGTCGAGGGGCTCGCCGTCCGGCCGGACCACCGCATGGTCGGGCACACCGGTTTCCTGGTCACGGCCCGACGCCTGGCCGACGGTGTCGTGCTGCCGAACCTGAAGCGTCGCGCAGGCAAGGTGGAGTTCTCGGACGAGGACGTCGAGGCCTGGACCCCCGGCGCCGTCGGCGAGCGTTCCGCCAGCGACAAGAAGCTCCGGAAGGTCGCCCGGCAGGCAGCCGCGCAGGCCCGGAAGGTCGCCGCTGCCGAGGCCGCCGCCGACCAGCCCGACGGCGACCGCTAGGCTACGCATGCCCGTCCAGCACCGAACGGAAAGAGGGTCCGTGCGCACCATCCCCGCACTCCTGGTCACCATCGGCCTCGCCGCCTCCCTCACGGGCTGCGCCGCGAGCGGAGCCGGTTCCGCACCGTCGGCGTGCCCCGCGCCCGGTGCCGCGTCGGCGGCGGTGACGGCGACGGGTGCGTTCGGCGAGGAGCCGGAGGTGTCGGTGCCGTCCGGACTGACGACGAAGGGCACCCAGGTCTCGGTCCTGCGCTCCGGCGACGGTCGACAGATCGAGGAGGGCACGCCCACCCTCGTCGAGTACACCCTGGTGGACGGCGCGACCGGCAAGGTCGCCCAGACCAGCGGCTACTCGGGTCAGACCGCACCGATCACGGCCGGAGCGGCGAACTACGGCGCGCTCGGCAGCGCGCTCGAGTGCGCGCACGTCGGGGACCGGCTCGCGGTCGCGCTGCCGAAGAGCGAGCTGAGCGGTGCGGCCACCGCGGTTCCGGGGTCGTCCAGCAAGGCCGAGGACGCCGTCGTCGCGGTCATGGACGTCAAGCAGGCGTTCGACGCTCGCGCGACGGGCACCCCGCAGCTCGCCGGCGACGGCATGCCCGCCGTCGTCCTGGCTCCCTCCGGCGCCCCGGGCATCACCATCCCGTCCTGGAGCGCACCCCAGGACGACGCCCTGCACCTGCTCCGCAAGGGGTCGGGCGCGAAGCTCACCGCGAAGGACTCCGCGGTCGTCAAGTACACGGCCGTGTCGTGGGCGGGCAGCAACGGCGACTCGTCGGTCGTCGGCTCGAACTGGACCGACGGCTCGGGCGCACAGGCGATCCCGCTGGCGAAGGGCCAGGTCATCGACGGCGTCCGGAACGCCGTCGTCGGCCACCGTGTGGGCGACCAGGTCCTCGCGATCGTCCACCAGCAGGACGGCACCACCGCGTACGTGATCGACGTGCTCGGCAAGATGCCCGCCTGACCCGAGCGACCCTCCACCGACCGCGGCGCGGGTGCACTCCCGTGCACCCGCGCTGCCGTAGGATCGGGCTCGTGCCAGCCACCCGAGCCCCCCGCGTCCCCGCCGAGGAGCGGCTCTTCAGCCTGGTGCTCGCGCTGCTCTCGACGGAGTCCGGGTTGACCAAGGCGGAGATCCTGGCCAACGTCCAGGGCTACCGGCAGCGGTACGCGCCCGGTGGCGACAACGCCTCGTTGGAGCGCCAGTTCGAGCGCGACAAGGACGACGTCCGCGAGCTCGGCATCCCCCTCGAGACCATCGAGACACCGGGTTCCGCCGGCAACAACCAGACGCTGCGGTACCGGATCCCGAAGGGCGAGTACGACCTGCCGCTCGACGTCCGCTTCACGCCGGACGAGTCGGCGCTGCTCTCGCTCGCCGCGATGGCCTGGCGTGAGGGCGCGTTGTCCACGGACTCGCGGCGCGCCCTGCTCAAGGTGCGCTCGGCCGGGTCGGACGACACCGAGTCGTCCGCCGGTCAGGCCCCGGCCGGCATGGCCGCCTACGCCCCGCGTCTCCGCGCACGGGACGCCGCGTTCGAGCCGCTGCGCTCCGCGCTCGACCGTGCGGCCGCCGTGCGCTTCGACTACATCACGCCGGGGGAGCACGAGCCCCGTCGACGGGAGCTCGCCCCGCTCGCGCTCGTGCAGCACGGCGGGCGCTGGATGCTCGCCGCGCACGAGTTCTCGACCGGTGGCACGAAGAACTACCTGCTGTCCCGCATCGTCGGACCGGTCTCGGTGCACCAGGCCGGACAGCACCCCGCGCCCGCCGGCGCCGCCGAGCGTGCGCTGGCCGAGCTGGACCGCGTGTGGTCCGAGCGCACCGCACGCATCGCGGTCGTCCCCGGTTCGGACGCCGAGCGCCGGTTGCAGCGTCGCCGCGGCACCGAGGTCGACACCGACGGCGTGCTCGTCGTGCACCACGTCGACCCGCAGATCCTCGCCGAGGACCTCGCGGCCTTCGGGCCGGAGGTCCGCGTGCTCGAGCCCGCCGACCTCCGCGAGCGGGTCGTCGCCCGGCTCCGCGCACTCGTCGCCGACCACACCGACCCCGCCGGAGCTGCCCGTGGCTGACCAGCAACCGCTCCAGGCGCAGGACAAGCTCGCGTTCCTGCTCGTCCTCGTGCCGTACCTCATCGACCACGAGCGCGTCTCGGTGGCCGAGGCCGCGCGGCACTTCGGTGTGCCCGAGCAGCGGATCCGCCGGGCGGTCGAGCTCATCGCGGTCTCCGGGGTGCCGGGCGAGACCATGCAGTACCAGCACGGCGACCTGTTCGACATCGCCTGGGACGACTTCGAGCAGAACGACATGATCGTCCTGACGAACCTCGTCGCGATCGACGACTCGCCCCGGCTCTCCGCGCGCGAGGCGTCGGCCCTCATCGCCGGGCTCCAGTACCTGTCGGCGCTGCCCGAGGCCGCCGACCGCGACGCCATCCGCGCGCTCATGGCGAAGCTCTCGCGCGGTGCCGGGGGAGCGGCGTCGAACGTCGCCGTCGGGCAGGACCTGCACGACGCCGCACTGACGACGATCCGCCGGGCGGTCGCCGACGGCCGCGGCCTCGCGTTCGAGTACGCCGGACCGCGGACCCGGGGTGGCACCCGCCGGGTCGACCCCCTGCGCGTCGAGTCCATCGACACGGACTGGTACCTGCGCGCGTGGGACCTCGACCGGCAGGCGCTCCGGACCTTCCGGCTCGACCGGATGTCCGCCGTGCGCGTGGACGACCGTCCCGCCGAGAAGTCCATCGACGACGTCGTGATCCCGGACACGCTCTTCCAGCAGTCCGGCGGGGACGTCATCGTCACGGTCGAGCTGGACTGCTCGTCGCTGCCGCTCGTCGCCGACTACCTGGCCGACACCGCCGACGCCGAGGACGCCGACGGTCGGGTGCGCATCCGACTGGCCGCGTCGAACGGCTTCGACGGCGTGGTGCGGCTCGTCGCCGGCCTGCCCGGGCGCGCGGTCGTGCTCGACCCGCCCGAGGCGCGCGACGCCGTGCGCGCCTTCGCCGAGGCGGCCCTCGCCGCCGAGTGACGCGGACAGGAGGCACGGTGCGACCCCGCCGCGCGCCTGCCGACCGGCGGTGGCCGGCCCCGTCGCAACACGGCCACGGCTCTCCAGCGGACCGTGGACACGCGGCCCCTGTGGGTCCGCCGTCCCGGGCCGGACTGTCGGTCCCGGTCCCGTAGGATCGGTCCATGGCTTCGACGACCGCGAGCGGACGAGCGGAGCGGCCCGGGCGCCCGAAGAAGGACGCCGACGGTCGCATGTCGCTCGGGCAGCACCTCATCGAGCTGCGGAACCGCCTGTTCAAGGCCGTGGTCGCGGTCGCCGTGTGCGCCGTCGGTGGCTGGTTCCTCACGCCGTTCGTGCTCGACGCCCTGCGCCAACCGGTCACGTCCCTGGCCGAGGTCGGCGGGCACACCGCCGAACTGAACTTCCCGATGATCACCGGAGCGTTCGACCTGCGGCTGCAGATCGCGATCACCATCGGCGTCGTCATCGCGAGCCCGGTGTGGCTCTACCAGATCTGGGCGTTCATCGTCCCGGCGCTCGTCCGGCGCGAGAAGCAGTACGTCTTCGGCTTCCTCGGCACCGCGATCCCGCTGTTCTTCGCGGGCTGCTGGTTCGGGTGGTACATCCTGCCGCACGTCGTCGGCATCCTCGGCAGCTTCGTCTCGGCACAGGACACCTCGATCGTCGATGCGAAGGCGTACTACGACTTCGTCATCAAGCTCATCGTCGCCGTCGGCATCGCCTTCGTGCTGCCCGTGTTCCTCGTGCTGCTGAACTTCGTCGGCGTGCTGTCGGCGAGCTCGATCATCCGGTCGTGGCGCATCGCGGTCGTCTGCATCCTGGTGTTCTGCGCCATCGTCACCCCGTCGGCCGACGTGATCTCGATGTTCCTGCTCGCGGTGCCGATGGTGGTGCTGTACCTCGCCGCCTGCCTGGTCGCGTGGCTGCACGACCGACGTCTCGCCAAGCGGCAGGCGAAGCTCGACGAGGAGTACGGACTCTGATGGCGACCGTCCCCAGCGCCGCCGAGCGCTTCCAGGCAGCGAAGGTGCGGAACCGCTCGCGGAACCTCGAACTGTTCCGCTCCGACCTGCGCTTCGACCTCGATCCGTTCCAGATCGCGGCGTGCGACGCGCTCGACCAGGGCCGCAGCGTCCTCGTGGCGGCGCCCACCGGTGCGGGCAAGACGATCGTGGCGGAGTTCGCGATCTGGCTCGCGATGCGCCAGCCCACGGCGAAGGTCTTCTACACGACGCCGATGAAGGCGCTGAGCAACCAGAAGTACAACGAGCTGGTCGCTGACTACGGCGAGTCCGAGGTCGGCCTGCTGACCGGTGACACCAACGTCAACCCGCGTGCCCGCGTCGTCGTCATGACGACCGAGGTGCTCCGCAACATGATCTACGCGGACTCCGACCTGCTCGACGACCTGGCGTGGGTCGTGCTCGACGAGGTGCACTACCTGGCCGACCGCTTCCGCGGCGCCGTGTGGGAAGAGGTCATCCTCCACCTGCCGACCGAGGTCCGGCTCGTCTCGCTGAGCGCGACCGTGTCGAACGCCGAGGAGTTCGGCGACTGGCTCCAGACGGTCCGTGGCGACACCGACGTGATCGTGTCCGAGGACCGTCCGGTCCCGCTCGAGCAGCACGTGCTGGTCGGCTCGAAGATGGTCGACCTGTTCGACTCGAGTGGCGCCGCGGCGACGAACCGCGTCAACCCGGAGCTGCTCCGGCTCGTCGGCGGTGCCTCGCGCAGCGAGCGGCACGGCGGGGGACACCGTGGACGTCGCGGCCGTGGGGGCTACCCGGAGCGCCGCGGCCCGCGCACCGAGAAGATGTACCGCGAGCAGATCGCGAAGGTGCTCGACGAGCGGATGCTGCTGCCCGCGATCTTCTTCGTGTTCAGCCGGAACGGCTGCGACCAGGGCGTCCGCCAGGTCCTGCGCTCGGGCATCTCCCTCACGACGGCCGACGAGCGCAACGAGATCCGCGAGACGGCCGAGTACCACTGCCGGACCCTGCTCGACGAGGACCTCGCCGTCCTCGGGTACTGGGAGTGGCTCGAGGGCCTCGAGCGCGGTGTGGCGGCCCACCACGCCGGGCTGCTGCCGGCCTTCAAGGAGGTCGTCGAGGACCTCTTCCAGCGCAAGCTCCTCAAGGTCGTCTTCGCCACCGAGACGCTCGCGCTCGGTGTGAACATGCCGGCGCGCACCGTCGTGCTCGAGAAGCTCGAGAAGTTCAACGGCGAGGCCCGGGTGCCGATCACGCCGGGGGAGTACACGCAGCTCACCGGCCGGGCTGGCCGCCGCGGCATCGACGTCGAGGGGCACTCGGTCATCCAGTGGTCGGACGGGCTCGACCCCCAGGCCGTCGCCTCGCTCGCGAGCCGCCGCACGTACCCGCTCAACTCGTCGTTCAAGCCGACCTACAACATGGCCGTGAACCTCATCGAGCAGTTCGGCCGACAGCGCACGCGCGAGGTCCTCGAGACGTCGTTCGCCCAGTTCCAGGCCGACCGCTCCGTCGTCGACCTCGCCCGTAAGGTCCGGTCGCAGCAGGAGTCCCTCGACGGCTACCAGCGCGCCATGGAGTGCCACCTCGGGGACTTCACCGAGTACGCCGCGTTGCGCCGACGGCTGTCCGACCTGGAGCGGACGAACGTGCCCGGCGGCCGTGAGGCCTCGCACGGTGCCCGTCAGGAGCGCCAGGCGGCCATCGCCGAGGTCCGTCGCCAGCTGCAGCGGCACCCCTGCCACGCCTGCCCGGACCGCGAGGCACACGCACGATGGGCCGAGCGCTGGTACAAGCTCAAGCGCGCCAACGACAAGCTCGTGCAGCAGATCCGCTCCCGTACGGGTGCGGTCGCCACGACCTTCGACCGGGTCACCGACGTGCTGCTGCAGCTCGGCTACCTCGTCGCGACGGGTGACGGCGAGGCCACGGTGGCTGCTGGTGGTCGTCGTCTGCAGCGCATCTACGGGGAGCGCGACCTGCTCGTCGCGGAGTGCCTCGAGGCCGGTGTCTGGAAGGACCTGACGCCGGCGCAGCTCGCCGCGATGGCCGCCACGATCGTGTACCAGCCCCGCCGCGAGGACGCACCCGGCACCGAGCACGCACTGCCGCGGGGCGCGTTCCGCCCGGCGCTCGACGAGACGCTGACGATCTGGGCACGACTCGACGACATCGAGCGGGACGCCCGCCTCGCCGGTTCGCAGCCGCCCACCCCGGCGATGTCGGTCGGCATGTTCCGGTGGGCGTCGGGCTCGGCGCTCGACGACGTGCTCCGCACCCTCGACATGCCGGCCGGTGACTTCGTGCGCTGGTCGAAGCAGGTGATCGACCTGCTCGACCAGGTCCGGAACGCCGGTGACGACGAACTGGCCCAGACCGCCCGTCGGGCGACGGACGCGGTGCGCCGCGGCATCGTCGCCTACGCGACGGTCTGACGGGAGGGCACGGTGCGCGTTCCCGACGCTGCGGCGCGTCCGCAGGACACCGGCTCCTCCGCGAGACGCGGCGTCCTCCGCGGGACGCCGTCGTACCCGGCGGCGTCCCGCGCCCGGAACGGGGTCTCCTCGGAGGGCCGCCGTGGCGAGTTCGAGGCCCTGCCGCTGCGCACCGCGTTCCCGCTCGCCGTGGTCGGCGGCCTGCTCTTCGCCCTGTCCTTCCCGTCGCCGGGCTGGTGGTTCCTCGCGTACCCGGCGATGGCGTGCATGCTGCTCGCCGCGATGGGGCAGCGCGCGCGACGCGCCGCCTGGCTCGGGTACGTCGCCGGCGCGGCGTTCTGGCTGCCCGCGATCTCGTGGGCCGGCCGGTACCTGGGCCCGGTCCCGTGGCTCGCGCTGGCGCTGTTCGAGGCCGCCTACTTCGCCCTCGGCAGCGTCGCGATCGCGCTGGCCTACCGCTGGGTCGCGCGCGTCCTGCCGTCGACCGCATGGCGGGTCTGGGGCCTCCCGGCCGTCGTTGCCGGGCTCTGGACCGGGCGCGAGTGGTTCTCGGGGAGCTGGCCGTACGAGGGCTTCGCCTGGGGCCGTGTGGGTCTGTCGCAGTCGCAGGGCCCCTTCACGCACCTGGCGGCCTACGTCGGGGTGCTCGGGGTGACCTTCGTCGTCGTGTACTGCGTCGCGGTCGTGCTGTCGCTCGCGCTCGTCGTGCCGCGCGCACCCGGGGCGGTGCTCCGTGCGCCGGTGCGGGTCGCGACCGCGGGGCTCCTGGTCGCCGTCGTCCTCGCCGTCCCGGCCTGGACGACGCGCACCGACGGCAGCATCCGTGTCGAGGCCGTGCAGGGGAACGGCCCGGCCGGGTACTTCGACCGCGCTCAGCCGGGCGAGGTCCTCGCCGCGCAGGTCGCCGCGACCGACGTGGAGGCGCGTGACGTCGACCTGGTCGTCTGGCCGGAGGCCGCAGCGGAGGCGGACCCGCGGCGGTTCCCGGTCGTCGCGGACGCGCTCGACTCCGTGGTCGACACCGTCGGCGCGCCGCTCGTCGCCGGAGCCATCACGCAGACGTCGTCCGGGGTGCTGCACAACACGTCCTTCGTCTGGACCGACGACGGCTGGCAGTCGTCCTACGACAAGAAGCGTCCGGTGCCGTTCGGGGAGTACGTGCCCGACCGTTGGTTCTTCTCCAAGCTCGCGCCGTCGCTCATCGGGCTGCTGCAGCGCGACTACACGCCGGGCACGAAGCCGAACGTGCTCGACGTCGCCGGCATCAAGGCGGGGATCGCGGTCTGCTTCGACATCGTCGACGACGGGCTCACGTCGGACATGGCGCGCGGGGGAGCGCAGGTGATCCTGGCCCAGACGAACAACGCGGACTTCTCCGGGACCGACGAGAACCTGCAGCAGCTCGAGATCGCCCGACTCCGTGCGGTCGAGACCGGTCGGTCGCTCGTGAACATCTCCACGGTCGGTGCCTCCCAGGTCATCGATCCGTCCGGGCGCACGATCGACCGGATCCCGGAGTACACGGCGACGTCGATGATCACCGACGTCCCGCTCGGCACCGGGACCACGCCGGCGACGGTCGTCTCCGGCTCGGTGACCCTCCTGGTGTCGCTCGGCGCCCTCCTGGCTCTGCTCGCCTGTGCGCCGTGGGGCCGTCGGTCCGCCCGTCTCCCGCGCCGCGCTTCCTGAACACCGCCACTGCCCACTGGGAACGCTCTGTGAATGCGCCCCATCGGGATGCAACCCGGGTGGGACAGTGTTGAGGAGGGCAGACGAGCGAGAGGAGCACACACATGGCTGATCGGAGTCTCCGCGGGATGCGGCTCGGGAGCCAGAGTCTCCAGAGCGAGGAGGGCGTCGAGCTCTCCGACCGGAAGCGCGCGGTCTACCAGACCGAGTCGGGGGAGACGTTCGACGTCGTCTTCTCCGCCGAGGCGGACGTGCCGCAGACGTGGTCCGAGCCCCGGACCGGACGCGAAGGACGACTGCTCGGCGACGACGGGGTCCCCGTCGAGGTCGCCGCTGAGGACGTCAAGGCACCCAGGACCCACTGGGACATGTTGCTCGAGCGGCGTTCCCGAGAGGAACTGGAGGAGCTGCTGCAGGAGCGACTGCAGTTCCTCCGTGCACGCCGCGGCGCCTAGGTACCGCACAGACGACGACGCCCGCCCCGGGAGACCGGAGCGGGCGTCGTCGTGTTGGTCGGCCTACTGCTGGCGATCGTCCCCGAGGGCGGTCTGCGAGGCCTCGTCCGCGGCCGCGAGGTGGGCGTCGACGCTGCGGTTCGACTCCTCGAGCCGCTCGTCGAGGGCGGCGTCCGGGACGATGTCCGCCGCGGTCGCGTCCGGGCGGGGGTTCGCCGCCGCGGCACCGTCCGCCGTCGCCGTGTTCGCGAGGCTCTCGTTCGCGAGCTTCGAGATCCGTGACAGGAAGTCCGTGCCGCCCGCGGCACCGGCCACCGGGCCGCTGCCGGAGCGTCCGCCCGTGAACCCCTTGGCGATCCCGGACAGCGCCTCGGTGAACTCGCTCGGGATCATCCAGAGCTTGTTCGCGGTGCCCTCGGCGATCTTCGGCAGGGTCTGCAGGTACTGGTAGGACAGCAGCTTGTCGTCCGGATCGCCGGTGTGGATCGCGTCGAAGACCGTCGCGATGGCCTGCGCTTCACCCTCGGCACGGAGGACCTGCGCCTTGGCGTCACCTTCGGCGGCGAGGATCGCGGCCTGCCGCTGGCCCTCGGCCTCGAGGATCTGCGACTGCTTGGTGCCCTCGGCCTGCAGGATCGCAGCACGTCGGTTGCGCTCTGCGCGGAGCTGCTGCTCCATCGCGTCCTGGATCGACACGGGCGGCTCGATGGCCTTGAGCTCGACACGGCCGACACGGATGCCCCACTTGCCCGTCGCCTCGTCGAGCACGACGCGGAGCTGCCCGTTGATGTTGTCGCGGCTCGTCAGGGCCTCCTCGAGGTTGAGACCACCGACGACGTTGCGGAGCGTGGTCGTCGTGAGCTGCTCGACGGCCCCGAGGTAGTTCGCGATCTCGTACGTCGCCGCGCGGGCGTCGGTCACCTGGAAGTAGACGACCGTGTCGATCGAGACGACCAGGTTGTCCTCGGTGATCACGGGCTGCGGCGGGAAGGACACGACCTGCTCGCGCATGTCGATGAGCGGCCGGAGCCGGTCGATGAACGGCACCAGGATGTTCAGACCCGGGTTGAGCGTCTTGTGGTACTTGCCCAGTCGTTCGACGATCCCGGCCGTCGCCTGCGGCACGATGCGGATCGCGCGGGACAGGACGACGATCACGAAGATCACGACGACGAGGACGAGGACGATCAGGGCGATCGTCCCGGCTGAGATGGTCACGAGGTGGCCCTTTCTCCGAGGCGGACGACCGCGGTCGACCCCTCGATCGACTCGACGACCACGGGGGTGCCGAGCGGTGGTGTGCGGTCGGGGGAGTCCGAGGCGAGCCGGGCGCTCCACGTCTCGCCGTTCGCGAGACGGACCTGCCCGGGGGACGACGAGGTGAACGCCACGGCGACGGTGCCACGCAGTCCGATGAGTCCCTCGATGTTCGTGCGGTGCGGGTCGGCGTTCCGGCCGAGCGCCACCAGCAGGCGAGGGCGCACGAGCGAGAGCAGCACGAGTGCGACGAGGGCGGCGACGATCGCGGCGAGCCACCACGGTGCGCCGATCAGCGCCGCGATCAGGCCTCCCGCCGCTCCGGCCGCCAACATCAGGAAGACGAAGTCGAGGGTGAAGATCTCGACCACGCCCAGCAGCAGTGTCAGTCCGATCCAGACGACGGTCTGGATCCAGTCGATGTTCACGCGATCTCCCTCCCTCGGCCGCGCGCTCCGGAGTGCAGCGTCGCGACTGCCGGTACAACTCCGTTCAACATATCAAGTCACGCTCGGCTCCGCGCGACCGCGGGCGCCCGTCCGGCTCGGCCCACGCGGTTGGTAGGCTCGTCCGCGGCCGACCGGCCACAGCAGCGACCTGGAGAACACGACCGTGACGAACCCCCTCGCCCCCGGATCCCTCACCGACAAGCGCGCCCTCGTCACCGGGTCGTCGCGCGGCATCGGCGCCGACACCGTCGGCTACCTGGCGGAGGCCGGCGCGAAGGTCGTCGTCAACTACCGCAACAAGGCCAAGCGCGCGGAGCAGATCGCCGAGAAGGTCGTCGCCGCGGGGGGTTCGGCCCTCGCCGTCGGCGCCGACCTGACCGACCACGACTCGGTCCAGGCCATGGTCGACACCGTGGTCGCCGAGTGGGGCGGCATCGACCTGCTCGTCCTGAACGCGTCGGGCGGCATGGAGTCGGGTGTCGGCGAGGACTACGCGCTCCGCCTCAACCGCGACGCGCAGGTCGACATGCTGCAGACGGCCGTGCCGCACATGCCGGCCGGGTCCCGTGTGGTCTTCGTGACGAGCCACCAGGCCCACTTCGTCGAGACCGCCGAGACCATGGACGAGTACGTGCCGGTCGCGAAGAGCAAGCGTGCCGGCGAGCTCGCCCTGCGTGAGCTGATCCCGCAGCTCGAGGCCGCCGGCATCGAGTTCGTCGTCGTCTCCGGCGACATGATCGAGGGCACGATCACGGCGACCCTGCTCAACCGGCTCAACCCGGGCGCGATCGAGGGGCGCCGCCAGGAGGTCGGGAAGCTCTACAGCGTGTCCGAGTTCGCGGCCGAGATCGCCCTCGCCGCCGTCGAGCCGATCCCCGCCGACCACACGAAGCTCGTCGGCGACACCAGCGGCTTCACGGCCTGATCCGCTCCGACCATCCTCGGGTAGCGTCGACCGGGTGACCGCCAAGCCCGGCCTGCGCCGTTCCTCCCGGATCATCCTGCTCGACCCGGACGACCGCGTGTTCCTCATGGACACGCGGTCGCCGTCGTCCGACGGCTCGCACCGCTGGATCACGCCAGGTGGGGGCGTCGACCCGGGGGAGTCCCACCGGGACGCCGCCGTCCGCGAGCTGCGCGAGGAGACCGGCATCGTCGTCGACGATCCGGGCGATCCGGTCTGGACCTGGGACTTCACGGTCGAGTGGGACCTCGCCGACCACGACCGGGGTCACAGCGAGTTCTACGTCGTCCGGACGCCAGGGTTCGAACTGTCCGACGCCGAGTGGACCGACGACGAGCGCGTCGACATCCTCGCGTCGCGGTGGTGGACCGCGGACGAGCTGGACGCGACGGACGAGGTGTTCGAACCGGCGGAGCTCCCTGCGCTGGTGCGGCGCCACGGTCGACGCTGAGGCGAACCCGTCCGGCTCCCGGCGCTTCGTCCCAGCGAACCTGAACACAACTCGCAGGAATCGCATACCTTGTGTGATGACAACCGCAGGCAACCCGTGCCAGCGGCCCCAGACACGAGGAGCGACATGTCCACGAACGGTTACCCGCCTGCACCCAAGGCCCCCGGCGCGGCGCCCGCGTCGAGCGGTGGAAACGGTCTCGCGATCGGTTCGCTCGTGCTCGGCATCATCGGCACCGTGTTCGGTCTTCTGATCGCGATCATCGGGATCATCGCGGGCGTGATCGGCCTGGTGCTCGGCATCATCGCGCGCCGCCGCGGCCAGAGCCGCGGGATGGTCCTCGCCGGGATCATCCTGTCCGCGATCGGCATCGTGCTCGGCATCATCGGCTACGTCGCCACGGCGGTCCTGCTCACGCAGTCCTGACCAGGCGATCCGAGCCGATCAGCAGACGGGAGGCGCGTGGCGGGGTCGCCACGCGCCTCCCGTCCGTCTGTCCGGCGGCACCTCGCGCACCACGGACGGATCCAGCACCGCCCGAGTAGCGTCCCGGGCATGACGTACAGCCAGCCGGACCCCGCAGAAGAGACCACCCAGGCCGACGCCCCGGAGCAGCCGGACACGGACCGCTCCGAGGTCGAGGAGGACGGCCGCGAGCAGGCCGCCCTCGAGATCGACACCGACGACGTCCCGACGGGCGACGAGACGCCCGAGCACTGAGACACCGGAGGGACGGCGTGTCGAGCGACGCACATCGCGCCGTCCGTCGGAGCCTGACGTCCTGATCGCAGGACACGGCACGCACGATGGTCGTGAGTGCCGTGTCCTGTCATCGGGCGCGTCGCAGGAGGCCTGTCCTCGACGGAACCGAGCAGTCGGCAAGCGCCGATAATGCATATTATGTCAACTTGGCGGGGCCGCGGGCCGCTGCCGTGCTCAGTGGCACTCCCTCCGGCCGTGCCGCGACGAACACGAGCACCAGCTCCTCGTCCGACACGTTCGAGGCCTCGTGGTCGACTCCCGGTCGCTCGACGAGCACGTCACCGGGCCCGTGGAACCGCTCGGCGTCGGCCGTGCGGTGTCGCAGGCGGCCGCGCGCGACGATCCCCGTCTGCCACGCGTGGTGCCGGTGCCACCCGGTCGATCCGCCCGGCGGGATCGTCGCCACGAGTGAGTGGACGACGCAACACGCGCCCCGGGTCCTCGTGAACTCGTCGACCCGGATCCCCTGGTCCCCTGCCATGGCCGCAGTATGTCAGATTCCGTTCGTCGTGTCCGCTGTCGCACGTGCTGAACGGGCAACGGAGGCCGGACGCCGCGACACTCGGTCAGAAGACGGCGACCGTCATCCCGGCGCCCGTCGCAGGGCGATCCATCGACTCGATCGCCGCCGGCAGGTCGTCGAAGCCGATGGTGCGCCCGATCGAGTCGGCGGGCCGGAGGCGGCCGGCGACCACGTCGTCGAGCATGGCGGCGTACTCCCCCACGGCGATCCCGTGGCTGCCGAGCAGTTCGAGCTCGTCCGCGATGACCCGGCCCATCGGGATCGCCGGCACTGCCTCGTCGTCGAGCAGGAGCCCGACCTGCACGTGCCGACCGCGGGGCCGGAGGGACGCCACGGCGGCGACCGACGTCCCACGGCTGCCGTAGGCGTCGATCGACACGTGCGCGCCCCCGCCCGTGACCGCGTGGACCGTCGCCGCCACGTCCTCGCCCATCGAGAGGGTGGTCGCGCCGAGGGCCGCCGCACGCTCCAGCGCCGCCGGTGAGACGTCGACGGCGACGACGCGTGCACCGGTCGCGACGGCGACCAGGATCGTGGACAGCCCGACGCCGCCGCAGCCGAACACGGCGACCCACTCCCCCTCGGCTACACGCCCGCGCGCGTGCAGTGCGTGGTAGGCGGTGCCGAAGCGGCACCCGAGCCCCGCTGCCTCGGCGAACCCGACCTCGTCGGGCAGTGGGACGAGGTTGACGTCGGCATGCGGCACGACCACGGACTCGGCGTACGAGCCCGGCAGCGTGAAGCCGGGCTGCTGCTGCCGCGTGCACACCTGCGTGGCGCCGTCCCGACACTGCTCGCACGTCCCGCAGGCGAACACGAACGGTGCGGTCACCCGGTCGCCGACCGCGAACCCGGTGACGTCCGCCCCGACGGCGGACACGGTCCCGGAGAACTCGTGACCCGGTACGTGCGGCAGCGACACCGAGTCGTCGTGCCCCTTCCACGCGTGCCAGTCGCTCCGGCAGACCCCCGTCGCTCGGACAGCCACGACGACACCATCGGCCGGTGCGTCCGGCGTCGGGAGGTCGACGATCACGGGAGTGGCTCCGAAGCGGTCGTACCGGACTGCGCGCATGCCGTCATCCTGGCAGACCGCTGGACCGGAGGCTCACGCCGACCAAGCCACCAGTCTCGCGTCTGGCACGCACGAGCCCGAGCGGTGGTTGCATCTCCTCTCGATGGGGTACCGCATCGTGAAGACCTCTTCATGCATCTCGCCGGGATCATTCGGGATCGGGCTCCCGAAAAGCAGGGAATCGTCCGTAGAGTCGCGGCATCGTTCGGGGGCGCCGGCGATGGAGAGGACACGATGCCCACCGTGAGCGGAAAGATGGTGGCACAGCTCGACAACCGACAGGTGAAGAACTACGGAGATCTCCTCCATCGCCTGGAGTCCGGGTACAAGGCGTCACAGAAGTGGTGTTCCGAGAACTCGCTGACCTGCACCATCGTCACAGCGGTCGGTTCGACCCTGCTCGGCGGGGTCATCAAGCGCACCATCGAGGGCTGAGTATCCAGGGGCACCGGCTACGGACCTCCTCCCGAGCAGGTGGTCACTCACCGAAGCCGGAACGGACGAGCGCGACGAGGGCGTCCACCGCGTCCTGCGCATCGGGGCCGTCGGCCTCGATCGTCACGGCGGCGCCCTTCGGCAGGGCGAGCGCCATGATGGCGAGCAGGCTCTTCGCGTCGACGCCGTTCACCCGGACGCGCGACTCGTGCTTGGCCGCGGCCTTCACGAACTCGGCGGCTGGACGGGCGTGCAGGCCGCTCTCGTTGACCAGCTCGACGGTCTCGGTGACCACCCCGTCGACGGGTCCCGCTTCGTCGCCGGGGGTCGCGCCTCCCGGCTGGTCCGTCGGGTCGGAGGCTCCCCCGGCGTCGTCCGCGGATCCCGCGGCCGAAGCCGCGGCGGCGAGGACGGTGGCGACGTCACCGCCGGTCTGCGCGGCGACCGCCGCAGCGACCGTGCCCTCGACCAGCGGGGCCTGCGAGACGTGCACGCGCTCGCGGTCGGCGTCGTCGAGGAAGTCCAGCGCGGTGTCGGTGGTCAGGTAGGCGGAACCGAGGTCGCAGAGCACCACGACGGCGTCGGCCGACGCCAGCTCCTGGATGCCGTCCGTGATCGCCTCGAAGGACGTCCCGATGCCACCGTCGTCCGTCCCGCCCGCAGCGACGAGCGGCACGTCCGCGGCCATCTGCCGGGCGAGCTCCACCGTCCCGGTCGCGATCGCCGCGCTGTGCGAGACGACCAGGATGCCGACGGTCACGCTGCGTCCACCGCGGCGCGGAGGATGTACGCGGTCGACTGCGCCCCGGGGTCGCGGTGCCCGACGGCCCGCTCGCCGAGGTAGCTCGCGCGACCCTTGCGGGCGACGAGCGGATCGGTCGACTCCGCACCGGTGACGGCGGCGTCGGCGGCCGCCTCGAGCACGCGCTCCGGTGCCTCCCCCGCGGCGGCAGCGGTGTGCGCGGCGTCGACCGCAGCGGACCAGGCGTCCACCATGGTCTTGTCGCCGACCTCGGCCTTGCCGCGCGACACGACGCCGTCCCGGGCAGCGGTGAGCACCGCGACCAGCGTGTCGGCGTCGAGCTCGCTCGCCTCACCGGCGGCCTGGGCTGCCTTGAGGTACGCGGTCCCGAACAGCGGCCCCGCCGCCCCGCCGACGGTCGAGATGAGCTTCGTCGCAACGACCTTGAAGACCGCGCCGGGGGTGTCGAAGGAGCCCGCCTCGACCGCCTCGACGACGGCACGGAAGCCGCGGTCGAGGTTCTCGCCGTGGTCCCCGTCACCGATCTCGCGGTCGAGGGTGACGAGCTCCGCGCGGTGGTCGTCGATCGTCGAGGCGGTGCGGCGCACCCAGTCGATGGCCCATGCGGTGTCGAGCGCCAATTCGTGTCCCTTCCTGGATGGTGGTCGGTGGTCAACGACCCCAGCGCAGCGCCGGGGTCTCCACCGGGGCGTCCCAGAGGGCCGTGAGCTCCTCGTCGAGCACCGTGACGGTGATCGAGAAGCCGGGCATCTCGAGGGACGTGACGTAGTCGCCGACCACGCTACGCGCGACGTGGTGGCCGCGGTCCGAGAGCACCTCGGCGGCGCGTCGGTAGACGATGTACAGCTCGGAGAGCGGGGTGCCGCCCATGCCGTTCACCAGGAGCAGCAGCTGCGAGCCGGCGGGTGCGTCGAGGTCGGCGAGCACCGGTTCGAGCACGCGGTCGACGAGCTGGTCGGCGGGGGCCATCGCGATGCGTTCGCGGCCCGGCTCGCCGTGGATGCCGATCCCGAGCTCGACCTCGTCGTCCGCGAGCGTGAAGGACGGCTCCCCCGCGTGCGGGACCGTCCCGGAGCCGAGGGCCAGGCCCATCGACCGGGTGACGTCGTTGACCCGTCGGGCGACCGCCGCGACGGCGTCGAGGTCGTCACCGCGCTCGGCAGCGGCACCGGCGCACTTCTCGACGACGACGGTGCCGGCCACGCCTCGACGTCCGGCCGTGTACAGGGAGTCCTGCACGGCGACGTCGTCGTCGACCACGACGGACTCGACGCGGATGTCCTCCATCTCGGCGAGCTCGGCGGCAGTCTCGAAGTTGAGGACGTCGCCGGTGTAGTTCTTCACGATGTGGAGCACACCGGCTCCCCCGTCCACCGCCTTCGTCGCGGCGAGGATCGGGTCCGGTGTCGGGCTCGTGAAGACCGGTCCGGGTACCGCGGCGTCGAGCATGCCGTGTCCGACGAAGCCGGCATGCAGGGGCTCGTGGCCGCTGCCGCCGCCGCTGATGATGCCGACCTTCCCGCGCACGGGAGCGTCGGCGCGGTGCAGGTGGATCGGGCCCTCGACCAGCACGACGTGTCCCTCGTGCGCCCGGGCGAACCCA
The DNA here is from genome assembly GCF_003234175.2 of Curtobacterium sp. MCSS17_007. NCBI lineage: Bacteria > Bacillati > Actinomycetota > Actinomycetes > Micrococcales > Microbacteriaceae > Curtobacterium > Curtobacterium sp. MCSS17_007. Next base: position 1,647,609 of record NZ_CP126257.1, on the reverse strand, counting down.
CGGACGGTCTCCGTCACGACGTCGTGCGGATCGTTGATGAGCTTCTTCATGCTGACCTCCACGGGTACGGGGCCGACCGTCTGCGGAGCACCACCGCCGTCGTCGACCGGAGTGCGTTCACCCTACAGCGGCCGCCCGTTCGGCTACGGTGCACGTTCGTGCAGCACGATGCCATCGCGGCCCGCTCGCACGATGCTCCGCCGCACACCCGACGTGCACGTTCGTGCAGTTTCGCGAACTCGGCTCGCCCCGTGATCGCATCGCGGCGACCGGCCTCACTATGCTCGGCCCCAATCACTCGACGGGGAGTGCCGGACGCAGCAGCCACCGGACCCCCACCACTCGCACTGGAGGTCCCCGATGGACGGCATCGGCGTCAATTTCATGTCAGAGCTCGTCGGAACGGCGTTGCTCATCATCCTCGGTGGCGGTGTCGTCGCCGCCGTCTCGCTGACGAAGTCCAAGGGCTTCGGCGCCGGCTTCCTCATGGTCACGATCGGCTGGGGCTTCGCGGTCTTCGCCGGTGTGACCGTCTCCTACAGCTCCGGCGGTCAGCTCAACCCCGCTGTGAGCCTCGGTCTCGCCCTGCTGGGGAAGATCACCGTCGGCGAGATGTTCCTGTACTGGCTCGCCCAGCTGATCGGCGCGATCATCGGTGCCGTCATCGTCTGGCTCGCGTACAAGCAGCACTTCGACGAGGAGCCCGACGCCGCCGCCAAGCTCGGCGTGTTCTCGACCGGCCCGGCCATCCGCAGCTACGGCTGGAACGTCGTGACCGAGATCATCGGCACGTTCGTCCTCGTGTTCGTCGTCCTCGCCTTCACGAACGGCCAGACCCCGGCCGCGCTCGGCGCCGTGCCCGTCGCCTTCCTGGTGATCGCGATCGGCGTCTCGCTCGGTGGCCCCACCGGCTACGCCATCAACCCGGCCCGTGACCTCGGCCCCCGCATCGCGCACGCCATCCTGCCGATCAAGGGCAAGGGCTCCAGCGACTGGTCCTACGCCTGGGTCCCGGTCGTCGGCCCGCTGATCGGTGGCGCCCTCGCCGCCGGCGCCTCCACCTTCCTGCTCCCCGTCGTCTCCTGACGACCGCAGCCGCACCCCTCCGCACACACCGAACACACCCGTAAGGAGCACCAATGGCCGACTACATCGTCGCCATCGACCAGGGCACGACCTCGACGCGCGCCATCGTCTTCGACCACTCCGGTTCGATCATCTCGGTCGGGCAGAAGGAGCACGAGCAGATCTTCCCGCGCGCCGGGTGGGTCGAGCACGACCCGGCGGAGATCTGGGACAACACCCGTGAGGTCATCGGCCAGGCGCTCTCCCGCGCCGACATCACCCGCCACGACGTCGCGGCGGTCGGCATCACGAACCAGCGCGAGACCGCGGTGGTCTGGGACAAGAACACCGGCAAGGCCGTCTACAACGCCATCGTCTGGCAGGACACCCGCACGCAGGCGATCGTCGACAAGCTCGCCGACGGTGACACTGACCGCTACAAGGCGATCGTCGGCCTCCCCCTCGCCACGTACTTCGCCGGCACCAAGATCGCCTGGATCCTCGAGAACGTCGAGGGCGCACGCGAGAAGGCCGAGGCGGGCGACCTGCTCTTCGGCACCACCGACACGTGGGTCCTCTGGAACCTGACCGGCGGCACCGACGGCGGTGTCCACAAGACCGACGTCACGAACGCCTCCCGCACGCTCTTCATGGACCTCGAGACGCTGCAGTGGCGCGACGACATCCTGGCCGACTTCGGGGTACCGAAGTCGATGCTCCCGGAGATCGTCAGCTCCTCCGAGGTCTACGGCCACGTCGAGTCGTCCAGCCTGCTCCGCGAGGTCCCGATCGCGGGCATCCTCGGCGACCAGCAGGCCGCGACCTTCGGCCAGGCGGCGTTCGACCAGGGCGAGTCGAAGAACACCTACGGCACCGGCAACTTCCTCATCTTCAACACCGGCACGGAGATCGTCCGGTCGGAGAACGGGCTGCTCACCACCGTCGGGTACAAGCTCGGCGACCAGGAGACGCACTACGCCCTCGAGGGCTCGATCGCCGTCACGGGCTCGCTCATCCAGTGGCTCCGCGACAACCTCGGCATCATCGGCAGTGCACCCGAGGTCGAGGCGCTCGCGAAGACCGTCGAGGACAACGGAGGCGTCTACTTCGTCCCGGCGTTCTCGGGCCTGTTCGCGCCGTACTGGCGTCCGGACGCCCGCGGTGCCCTGGTCGGCCTGACCCGTTACGTCAACAAGGGCCACATCACCCGTGCCGCCCTCGAGGCGACGGCGCTGCAGACCCGCGAGGTTCTCGACGCCGTCAACGCGGACTCCGGCGTGGACCTGACGGAGCTCAAGGTCGACGGCGGCATGACCGCCAACGACGCCCTCATGCAGTTCCAGGCGGACATCCTCAACGTGCCGGTCGTCCGTCCGGTCGTCGCGGAGACCACCGCCCTCGGTGCCGCGTACGCAGCCGGCCTGGCCGTCGGGTTCTGGGCGAACCTCGACGAGCTGCGCGCCAACTGGCAGGAGGACCAGCGCTGGGAGCCGCAGCTCGACGACGCCGAGCGCGACCGCCAGCTGCGCCTGTGGAAGAAGGCCGTCACGAAGACCTTCGACTGGGTCGACGAGGACGTGCGCTGACACGCTGCTGAGGTGACCGCCTGGAGGCGCGGTGCGGGTCCCATGGGCCGGCACCGCGCCTCCAGGCCGTTGCGGTGCTCGCGGGGTGGCTGACCCTGACCGCGAGTCGCCGCTGACACGGCGAGACGCCCCCGGATCCGGGGGCGTCTCGCCGTACTGGATGCGTCTCGCGTCGGCGCCGGCGTCTCGAGCGGCAGTGTGTCAGGCGGCGGGAGCGACGCCGACCCAGTCGGCGAGCTTCTGCGCCGCGGCACCGGAGTCGATCGCCTCGGCGGCCACCACGAGCTGCTCGCGGAAGCGCTGGAGGATCGGACGGTCCGCCTGCTCCGGGTCCTCGGCCAGGCGGAAGGACACCAGACCGGCGGCGGCGTTGAGCAGGACGATGTCGCGCACCGGGCCGGTCTCCCCCGCGAGCACACGGTGCACGACTCCGGCGTTGTGCTCGGGGTCCCCGCCGAGCAGGTCCTCCGTCCGCGCACGTGCGATGCCGAGGTCACGTGGATCGAGGTCGTGCTCGATCACGCGCCCGCCCGTGACCTCCCAGATGTGGGAGTGCCCGGTCGTGGTGAGCTCGTCGAGCCCGTCGTCGCCGCGGAACACCAGCGCCGTCGCGCCCCGCGTCTGGAACACGCCCGTGATGATCGGCACGAGGTCGAGCTGCGCCACGCCCACCGCGTTCGCCTCGCAGCGGGCCGGGTTCACGAGCGGCCCGAGGAAGTTGAACACCGTCGGCACACCGATCTCGCGGCGGACCGGAGCCGCATGCGCGAATCCCGGGTGGAACGCGCTCGCGAACGCGAACGTCAGACCGACACGCCGGAAGGTGTCCGCGACACGCGCGGCGTCCATGCCCAGGTCCAGTCCCAGCGCGGCGAGCACGTCGCTCGACCCGGACTTCGAGGAGCTCGCGCGGTTGCCGTGCTTGACGACCGGCACGCCCGCCGCCGCGATGACGATCGCGGCCATGGTCGACACGTTGACGGTGCCGACGACGTCCCCGCCGGTGCCCACGATGTCCAGCGCCATCGGGTCCACGTCGAGCGGCACGGCGGCGTCCAGGATCGCGTCGCGGAACCCGACGACCTCGTCCACGGTCTCGCCCTTCGCGCGCAGGGCGACCGCGAAGGCGGCGATCTGGGCGGCCGTCGCACGACCCTGGACGATCTCCTCCATGGCCCACGAGGACTGGCTGATCGACAGGTCCTCGTGCGCCATGAGCGCGCTGATCACCACGGGCCAGGAGAGTGTGAGCGACATGCCTCGATCGTACTGAGTTCGAACGACCCGCCAGTGTCCTGCGAAAACACTGTCAGTGGTTTCGGCCATAATGGAGGACGTGACTAGCACCCCTCTCTCCAGATCCGCCAGCGGTCCGGTCCTGAACAGGCCGAACGCCGTTGCCGTGGGGACGATCGTGTGGCTGGGCAGCGAGGTCATGTTCTTCGCCGGCCTGTTCGCGATCTACTTCACGCTGCGCAGCACCTCGCCCGAACTCTGGGCGACCGAGACCGCCAAGCTCGAGGTGCCGTTCGCCTCGGTGAACACGATCATCCTGGTGCTGTCCAGCTTCGCCTGCCAGTTCGCGGTGTTCGCCGCTGAGCGCTTCCAGGTGCACCGCACGAGCTGGAACCCCAAGGACTGGGGCATGACGGAGTGGTTCTTCGTCACGTACTGCATGGGCGCGATCTTCGTCTGCGGCCAGATCTTCGAGTACGCGAACCTCTGGCACGAGGGCGTGACGCTGTCGTCCAGCGCCTACGGTTCCGCCTTCTACATGACCACCGGCTTCCACGGCCTGCACGTCACGGGTGGTCTCATCGCCTTCCTCCTGACCCTCGGTCGTGGCTTCGCCGCGAAGAACTTCGGTCACAAGGAAGCGACCACCGCGATCGTCGTGTCGTACTACTGGCACTTCGTCGACGTCGTCTGGATCGGCCTCTTCGCCGTCATCTACCTTCTCAAGTAGGAACTGGATAGCCCCCACCGCATGTTCACCAGAAGCAAGTCCAAGAAGGGCCGCCGTTCCCCGATGGCGACCGTCTCGCTCATCGTCGTCGGTCTCATGACCACCGGCGGTGCGTACGCGCTGTTCAGTTCGACGGCCAACGCCGACGACAGCACCACCCCCGCGGTGTCCAGCCAGTCGCAGGTCAACGAGGGCGAGAAGCTCTTCGCCTCGAACTGCGCCACGTGCCACGGTCTCGACGCCCAGGGCACCGGCGAGGGCCCGTCCCTGGTCGGCGTCGGCGCTGCGTCGGTCGACTTCCAGGTCGGCACCGGCCGTATGCCGATGGCGGCCCAGGGGCCCCAGGCCGAGGAGAAGCCCGCCCAGTTCACGGACGAGCAGGTCGACGCGATGGGCGCCTACGTCGCCTCGCTCGGCCCCGGCCCGTCTGTCCCCTCGTCCGAGCTCACCGACGGCAAGAACGGTGACGCGGCCGAGGGTGCGGAGCTCTTCCGCATCAACTGCGCCATGTGCCACAACGTGGCCGGTGCGGGCGGCGCCCTGACCGAGGGCAAGTACGCCCCGAACCTGCAGACGGTCTCCGGCAAGCACATCTACGAGGCCATGGTCACTGGCCCGCAGAACATGCCGGTGTTCAACGACCTGAACCTCACGCCGGAGCAGAAGGCCGACATCATCACGTACCTCAAGTACGTGCAGGACAACAAGTCGCCCGGCGGCTTCGCACTCGGCTCCCTCGGCCCGGTGGCAGAGGGTCTGTTCATCTGGATCTTCGGTCTCGGCGCGGTCGTCGCGATGACCGTCTGGCTGACCGCGAAGTCCAACTGATCGTCCGTGTCGAACGACACTGAAGGGAACACCATGGCAGAGCACGACGACGAGGCACTGAACTCGTCCTCGGCTGTCGAGAAGCACGGCACGACCACCAGCACGCCGGCCGGTACCGCGGTCGTCCCCGCGGACCCGTTCGAGAACCCGGGCGAGCCGCCGCACCGCGCGCGCCGCACCGACGTCGACCCGAAGAAGCAGCGGCTCGCCGAGCGGCAGGTCGCCACGTTCTTCTACCTGTCCATCGTGGGCAGCGTCCTCGCGATCGCGGCGTACATCGCCTTCCCGATCGACCCCGAGGACTTCGGCACCGTCCGCGCCGGGAACCTCTGGCTCGGTCTCGCGATCGCCCTCGCGCTCCTCGCGCTCGGCCTCGGCGCCGTGTACTGGTCGAAGTCCCTCGTGGTCGACCGCGAGATCACCGAGATGCGTCACGGCACCCGTGGCACCGACGCGACCCGCGCCAAGGCGGTCGAGGCGTTCCAGCTGGCCGACAAGGAGTCCGGCTTCAGCCGTCGCAAGTTGATCCGCAACTCGATGATCGGTGCGCTGGCGGCCTTCCCGCTGCCGGGCATCGTCCTGGTCCGCGACCTCGCTCCGGCGGAGGACCCGAACGAACTGCTGCGGCACACCTTCTGGAAGTCCGGCCTGCGCCTGACGAAGGACCCGACCGGTCTGCCGATCAAGGCGTCCGACGTCACCATCGGCTCCGTGTTCCACGTCATCCCGGAAGGGATGCTGGAGTCCGAGCACATGCTCGAGGAGAAGGCCAAGGCCTCCGTCCTCCTGATGCGTCTCGACCCGAAGGACCTCAACCCCGCCAAGGGGCAGGAGGACTGGGGCTACGACGGCATCGTCGCCTACTCCAAGATCTGCACCCACGTCGGGTGCCCGGTCGCGCTCTACGAGCAGCAGACGCACCACCTGCTGTGCCCGTGCCACCAGTCGACGTTCGACGTCTCGAACAACTGCGAGGTCATCTTCGGCCCGGCTGCACGTCCCCTCCCCCAACTTCCGATCGCGATCGACGACGACGGCTACCTGGTCGCCAAGAGCGACTTCCACGAGCCGGTCGGACCGTCCTTCTGGGAGCGTGAACGCTGATGACCAGCACCACCACAACCAGCGCGCCGACGACGGCCACGCGGCCTGAGCCGACGCGCGGGTCCCGCCTCATCGGGGCCACCGCCAACTACATCGACGAGCGCACCAGCATCTCCGGTCTCGTGAAGGAGGTCGGACGCAAGATCTTCCCCGACCACTGGAGCTTCATGCTCGGTGAGGTCGCGCTCTACAGCTTCGTCGTCGTCCTGCTGTCCGGGACGTTCCTGACGTTCTTCTTCCAGGCCTCGATGACCGAGGTCGTCTACAACGGCTCGTACGTCCCGCTCAAGGGCGTCGAGATGTCGACGGCGCTGCAGTCCACGCTGAACATCTCGTTCGACATCCGCGGTGGCCTGTTCGTCCGACAGATCCACCACTGGGCCGCCCTGCTGTTCGTGGCCTCGGTCATGCTCCACATGGCGCGCGTCTTCTTCACCGGTGCCTTCCGCAAGCCGCGTGAGCTGAACTGGGTCTTCGGCTTCCTGCTGTGGGTCCTGGCCATGGCCGAGGGCTTCACCGGCTACTCGCTCCCCGACGACCTGCTCTCCGGCAACGGTCTCCGCATCATCGTCGGCATGATCGAGGGCGTCCCGGTGATCGGCGTCTGGATCGCCTACCTGCTGTTCGGCGGCGAGTTCCCGGGCACCGACATCGTCGGCCGTCTCTACACGTTGCACATCCTGCTGCTGCCGGCGATCCTCGTCGCGGTGCTCGGCGTCCACCTCGTGCTGGTCGTCATCAACAAGCACACGCAGTTCGCGGGTCCGGGCAAGACGAACGACAACGTCGTGGGCGTCCCGATCCTCCCGGCGTTCGCCGCGAAGGCCGGTGGCTTCTTCTTCATCGTCGCGGGCATCCTCGCCGTCATCGCGTCGCTGTTCACGATCAACCCGATCTGGAACTACGGCCCGTACGACCCGTCCCCCGTGTCCGCGGGTACCCAGCCCGACTGGTACATCGGCTTCGCCGACGGTGCGCTCCGCCTGGTGCCGCCGCACTGGGAGGTCGTGTGGTTCGGCTACACGGTGTCGTTCAACATCCTCGTGCCGATCGCCGTCCTCGTCGGTCTGATCGTGGCGATCCTCATGTACCCGTTCCTCGAGGCGTGGGTGACCGGCGACAAGCGTGAGCACCACCTGGCCGACCGTCCCCGCAACGCTCCGACCCGGACGGCGATCGGTGCCGCCGGCATCGTGCTCTACCTGAGCCTGATGTTCGCCGCGTCGTCCGACATCATCGCCACGCACTTCATGGTGTCGATCGAGCACGTGATCCACGTCATCCAGGCCACGACGGTCCTCGGCCCGTTCGTCGCCTTCTGGATCACGAAGCGCGTCTGCCTCGCACTGCAGAAGAAGGACCGCGAGATCGTGCTCCACGGCTACGAGTCGGGTCGCATCGTCCGCCTGCCGCACGGCGAGTACATCGAGGTGCACGAGCAGCTCGACGAGTACGAGCGCTGGAAGCTGCTGCAGTTCAACGAGTACAAGCCGCTGATGGTCCGTCCGGACGCCAAGGGCCGGATCACCGGGGTGCAGAAGCTCCGTGCCAACGTCTCCCGCTTCTTCTTCGAGGACCGCATCGCGCCGGTCACGAAGGCAGAGCTCGAGGCGGCGCACGCCGCGCACCACGGCCCGGAGCTGGAGGGTGACCACCAGGCCCAGGCGCCCGCGCTCGGCGCGAGCAACCACTAGCGAGCTGCCCCGCTCCTCGCTGGACACGAACGCCCCCGACCACGATGTGGTCGGGGGCGTTCTCGTCTTCCACGGTTCGCTCGGAGACTCCTTCCGATTCACGCGGCGTTCAGGCTTGCCTGCTGGACTCGTCAGAGACGGTGTGGCAACGTGTTGCACCACGCATCCGCCAACGGAACGAGAGACCGATGGACAGCCGGACGGCCGAACACCCCAGGCCGAACCACTTCCTCCTCCACCTCAGTGACACCCACCTCGTGGCTGGTGACGGTGCCCTGTACGGCGACGTCGACTCCGCGGCCCGGTTGTCGGCGATCATCGCCGACGTCGAGGCGTCGGGCACCCGCCCGGAAGCCATCGTCGTGACCGGCGACGTGGCCGACAAGGGCGAAGCAGGCGCGTACGTGCGGGTCCGCGACATCGTCGAGCCGGCCGCACGACGGATCGGTGCGCAGGTGATCTGGGCGATGGGCAACCACGACGAGCGCGGCGCGTTCCGGCAGGAGCTCTTCGGCCTCCACCCCACCGACCGGCCCGTCGACTTCGTCTACGACGTGAACGGGTTGCGCGTCATCACCCTCGACACCAGCGTGCCAGGCGCGCACCACGGCGAGGTCTCCCCCGCACAGCTGGACTGGCTCGCCGAGGTCCTGTCCGAGGCGGCGCCGCACGGAACCATCCTCGCGATGCACCACCCGCCGGTCCCGAGCGTCCAGGACCTCGCGGTGCTCGTGGAGCTGCGCGACCAGGCAGCCCTGGCCGAGGTCGTCGAGGGCTCCGACGTCATCTCGATCATCGCCGGACACCTGCACTACTCGACCAGCGCGGTCTTCGCGGGCGTCCCGGTGTCCGTCGCGAGTGCCACGTGCTACACGCAGGACCTGACCGAGTACCAGGGCGGGACGCGCGGCCAGGACGGTGCGCAGTCGTTCAACCTCGTGCACGTCTACGGCAACAACGTCGTGCACTCGGTCGTACCGATCGGTCACTACTCGACGGTGGGTGAGCCGGTCTCGTCCGAGCAGACCGAGGCCCGCCTGCGGGCGGCCGGGGTGACGATCTCCCCCGCGGTCGAACCGGCCCCGGTGACGGCGAGCATCCCGGTCTTCACGCTGGACACCGTGCCCGCCTCGCCCGTCCGTCGCTGAGCACCCGGCACCGTACCGGCGGCGGCCGTCCAGGTCGCAGGACGTGCGACAGGTCGGCGGTCAGGGAGCAGTGCGTGCTGTGCGCTGCCGTTCGGGTCCGGAGGCGTGCTGCCGAGCCCGGACCTGGGTCCGCGGGTCGCGCGACAGGGCCCGGACGGCACACGCGCGCTGTCGCGGGTGCCTGGTCTGCGAGCGGACGTGGTCCAGGTGGACCGCGCCCCCCAGGGCTACTGTGCGTCCTTCTCCCACGGGGCCGGGAACGGGAAGTACTTCTCGAGGAAGTCCGTCACGCGCCGGGTGCGCTCCTCGTCGGAGACCTCGGGGAAGCTGCCGTCGTTCAGGCAGAAGAAGTCGACGTTCCGCTTCTTGAGGAGTTCCTCGAGCGCCTTCAGCCCGGACTGCATCGTCGTGTCCACGTACCTGACCGGCGCGTTCTCCTGCACGATCGCCCGACCCGTCAGCAGTGCGTAGTAGTGGTACAGCGAGTTGGTCACGGAGATGTTGTCCGCCGCTCGGAAGCGCGACGCGGCCGTGGCCTGGAACTCCGCCGCGAACTCGTGCTCCATCTCGGTCATGATCGACGCACGCAGGGGCGTCGGCGCGTGTTCGAGGTGCCGGGTGGTGACAGCGCCGAACCGCTGCTGCAGCAGCCGCCGGTTCACCCGGGCGGAGTTCTCGAACCCGCTGCGCGCGGGGTTGTTCGAACCGAGTCCGATCCGGGTCGTCGCGAGGATGAACTTCGTCACTGAACCGGGGCTGAAGAACACCGACGGGTCGACCATCCGACCGAAGAACATGTCGTCGTTCGAGTAGATGAAGTGCTCGCTGATGCCCGGGATGTGGTGCAGCTGCGACTCGACGGCCTGCGAGTTGTGTGTCGGCAGCACGGACGGGTCGGCGAAGAACTCCTCGCTCCGGACGATCCGCACCTTCGGGTGGTCGGCGAGCCACGCCGGCGCCGGGGAGTCCGTGGCGATGTAGATCTGGCGGATCCAGGGCGCGAACGTGTGGACGGAGCGGAGCGCGTACTTGAGCTCGTCGATCTGCCGGAACCGGGCGGGAGCGTCGTCCCCCTCCCCCAGGACGGCGTTCGCCTGGGCGGCCTGTCGAGCGCGCTGGTACTCGATCGCGTTGCCGTCGACCCACGAGAAGACGATGTCGATCGGGAACCGGATGTCGGAGACGTGGTCGTCGAACATGTGCTCGACCGTGCGCCAGGTGCGACCGTAGCGCTCGATGTCGACGAGGACGAACTCGTCGATGGGCAGGCTGCGGCGCATCAGGGCGTTCTCGACGGGTGCGAGGACCTCGGTGTCGGTGACGCGCCAGAACTCGAGCTGCACGCTGGTCTCCGCGCCGTAGCGGAGCCGACCGAGGGGCTCCAGGCGCGGGCGGAACACGCGGAGCACCGGCTCGTCGGGCGATCCGAGGCCGTCGTCGAGCACCAGGACCGCCGGCTCGCCCGGCGGCTTCGCGTAGAACGGCTCGTTGGCCGCGGCCGCCATGATCGCGCTCTCCGCGCGCTGGCGGTCGCGTTCGTCGACGGCGATGACGGGGCGCTGGTCGTTGCCGCGGATGAGCAGGTGGTCGACGTCACCGGCGGTGAGCGCGTCGTCGAGGAACAGCAGGTCCTCGATCATGGACTGCTGGGGCGTGAGGTGCCCGTTGACCAGGGTCAGTCGTCCCTTGCGGACGACGACGTCGGGACGGTCGAGACCGCCGGAGGACGGTCGAGGGTTCAGCAGAGGACTCTCGGTCGCCGGCTCGGTCTCGTGGCTCATCCATGCCCTTCGGATCGGTGGTCGGGCCCCGTGCCCGCCGCTTGCGATCCTACCGTCCGCCGGGAGGCCCGGCTCGCGCGTGCGCGCAGGGGCGGGTCCGGCCCGCCGTCCTGCCGCGGCTCGTCCACGACGGCCGCGCTGCGGACACAGCGGCTACGGACGGGAGGCGCGGGTCTGCTCGGTCTCGCGCGGCACCTTCACGACGAGGCCGACGACGACGAAGAGGGCGGCCGCGAGGATCTGCAGCGCCGCCCACACCTCGCCGGGGATCGGCACGACGACCACGGGGTTCCAGCAGACCGCGATCGCGGCGACGAGCGCCGCCGCCCACCACGTCCGCCCTCGGACGGCGAAGACCAGGACGATGAGTGCGAGCACGGTGACGCCCCAGCGCGCGAAGACGAACGCCGGTGCGTCGACGATCGCCGTGCACGCGAGCAGCACGACCGCCGCGAGCAGCGACGGAGCGAGTGCGGGTCGGGTGAAGGGCGGGGTCGCCCCTGACCCCGCGCCCGGCGCGACCGGCGCCGACGGTCGCTGGTCGCTCGGCCGCGACGGCACGCCGTGCAGCGAGGACCCCGCCGGGGGCCGGCCCTTCCGGGCCATCAGGCGCCGGCCTCCTCGAGGTCGATCGCCTGGATGGGCCGGGACATCGGCGGCAGCCCGCGCAGGCGCTCGAGTGCCGGGAGGAGCTCGTCGACGACCGCACGGTAGCCGTCGGCGTTGAGGTGGAGCCCGTCCTCGGTGAAGCGCTCGGCCAGGTGGTCGCCCTCTGCGAGTGCCGGCCAGAGGTCGAGGTACTGGGCGTGGCACGTCGCGACGAACTGGCGGAGGTGCCGGTTCGCCTCCTCGATCTTGGCGCACCAGTCCGACTGGCGCGGGAGGATCGACACGAGCAGGAGCCGCACGCCCGGGAGCTCACGGCGGAGCGTGACGAGGATGGACTCGACCCCGCGCACCACGTGCTCGACGCTCGAGCGGTGGTTGCCGAAGTCGTTCGTGCCGATGAGCAGCACGATCACCTCGGGCTGCTCGGCGATGACGGCGTCGAGACGTGCCAGGACCCCGTCGGTCGTGTCACCGCCGACGCCCTGGTTGCTGGTGCGTTCGCCGGGGAGCCACTGGTCCCACGAGCCCTGCTCGGTGATGCTGTCGCCCAGGAACAGGACGCTGGGGTGTTCCGTGGTCATGCTGCCTCCTCGTGTGCCGGTTCCTCCCGGCCATTCTGCTGGGTCCAGTTCCGCCCCGTCGACTCGGTGTGCTGCGACTCGCGTTCGGCCGCGGCGGTGATCCGCTCGACCATGCCGGGGAAGATGATGCCGTGGAAGGGCAGGATGCCGTACCAGTACAGGCGGCCCGGCAGTCCCTGGGGGAAGTAGATCGCCCGCTGGTGGTAGTCGCTGCCACCGTCGTCGCTCGGGGTCACCCGCATCTCGAGCCATGCCCGCCCCGGGGACTTGAACTCCGCGCGGAGCCGGAGGTACCGGCCCCGCTCGAGCCGCTCGACGCGCCACCAGTCGAGCGCGTCGCCCTGTTCGAGACGGTGCGGGTCCCGGCGGCCCCGGTTGAGCCCCACACCGCCGGCGACCTTGTCCATCCAGCCGCGCGCGACCCAGGCGAGGGGGAAGGAGTACCACCCGTTCTCGCCGCCGATCGACTCGACCACCCGCCACACCTCCTCGGCGCTGGCCGAGGAGTGCCGCTTCCGGTCGTCGACGTAGACGGTGTGCCCGGCCCAGTCGGGGTCGCTCGGCAACGGGTCGGCCGGGGTCGACGAGATCGTGGCGCTGCGCCAGCTCGTCTCCACCTCGCCCGTGCGCATCTTCGCCAGGGCAAGCCGGACGGCGCGTCGGTACGACGTGAGACCGCCCTCGGGCCGCGGCACGTACTGGTCGATGTCGTGCTCGCGTTGCACGCACTCGAACTGCAGCGACTCGATGATCGGCGTCGCGAGCTTGCGCGGGATCGGCGTGACGATGTTGAACCAGTGCGCGGACAGCCCGGGCGTGAGCACCGGCAGCACGGTGAAGCGGCGCTGCGGGAGCTTCGCCTCGACCGCGTAGCCGTTGAGCATCTGCCCGTACTTGAGCACGTCCGGCCCACCGATGTCGAACGTGCGGTTGACGTCGGCGGGGATGTCGAGTGCCCGCACCAGGTAGTACAGGACGTCGCGGACGGCGATCGGCTGGATGCGGTTGCGCACCCACCGTGGTGCGGGCATCCAGGGCAGCACGTCGGTCACGTGGCGGATCATCTCGAACGAGGTGCTCCCCGAACCGATCACGACGCCCGCCTGGTACGCGACGGTCGGCACGCCGGACGCCAGCAGCACGTCGCCGACCTCCTTGCGGCTGCGGAGGTGCTTCGACAGCTCCCCGTCCGGGTGCAGTCCGCCCAGGTAGACGAACCGGCGCACCCCCGCGTCGCGGGCCTCTCGTGCCATCGTCTCCACGGCGTCGCGCTCCGCCTGCTCGAAGTCACCGTCGGCTCCCATGGCGTGGGCGAGGTAGTAGACCGCCTCGACGCCCTGCACGGCGGACCGCACCGCCTCCGCGTCCTGGAGGTCGCCCTCGGCGATCTCGACGTCGTCGTGCCAGGGGACGTCCTGCAGCTTCCGCGGGGTGCGGACGAAGACGCGGACGACGTGCCCGGCCTCGAGGAGGCGGGGGACGAGGCGTCCGCCGATGTACCCGGTCGCGCCGGTGACGAGGACCTGCATGCAGGGCACGGTACGCGCGTCGCCTCCGGGTAGGCTTGCCGCGTGGACAACGCATCGATCCCCGCCGACCAGAACGACCTCCGTCAGGCGCCCCTGGGTGCCGACGCCGTGCGGGCGCTCATCGACCACGCGATCCTCAAGCCCGAGCTCACGCGCGCCGACGTCGACGCCCAGCTCGACGAGGCCGCGGCCCACCGCGTCTTCAGCGTCTGCGTCCGCCCGAGCGACGTCCAGCACGCGGTCGAGCGTCTGCAGGGCACCGGGGTCGGCGTCGGTACGGTGATCGGCTTCCCGCACGGCACCACCACGACGGCCACCAAGGTCGCGGAGTCGCTCCAGGCCCTCGCCGACGGCGCCTTCGAGCTCGACATGGTGCAGAACGTCGGCGCAGCGCGGTCCGGCGACTGGGAGCGCGTCGAGCAGGACGTCCGCGCGGTCGTCGACGCGGCGGGCGACACCGTCGTCAAGGTCATCCTCGAGACGGCGTTCCTCACCGACGACGAGATCGTCGCGGCGTCCCGCGCCGCCCAGCGTGCCGGTGCCGCGTTCGTGAAGACCTCCACCGGGTTCGCCGGCGGCGGGGCGACCGTCGAGCACATCCGCCTCATGCGCGAGACCGTCGGACCGGGCACCGGGGTGAAGGCGTCCGGTGGTGTCCGTGGGCTCGACACGCTGCTCGGGATGGTCGAGGCCGGCGCCGACCGGATCGGCACGAGCGCCTCGGCCCGCATCCTCGACGAGCTCGCGCACCGAGCCGAGACGGGCGCCGCGTCCGCCCTCGGCGACGACACCACGTCGTACTGACCCACCCCCGTACCGACACCAGACCACCCGCCCCACCCGCCGGGGCCGGCACGCACCGACGCGAGGACGCGTCGGGAAGCCGTGACGAGCCTCCAGACCGCCGCATCGGAGCGCGCATGTCCAGCACCGCAGCACTGTCCTCCTCCCCCGCGCTCGCGCTGGCCGTCGATCTCGGCGGGACCAAGGTCGAAGCCGCCCTGGTGACCGACCAGGGCGTCGTCGTACCGGGCAGCCGCCACCGCAGCCCCACCGGACCCGAGCGTTCCTCGGACGAGCTGCAGGCGGCCGTCGACGAGGTCGTCACCGCGACGCTCGCGGCCCTGCCGGCAGACGCCACCCTGGTGGGTGTCGGGGTGGGTGCTGCCGGGCCGGTGGACGAGGATCACGGACTGGTGTCGCCCCTCAACATGCCGGTGTGGCGCGACTACCCGCTGCGCGACCGCGTCGCAGCCCTCGTTCCCGCAGGCGTCCCGGTGACCCTCCGCATGGACGGGCTCGCGATCACACTCGCCGAGCACTGGGTCGGCGCGGCCCAGGGCTCGGACCACGTGATGGGCATGATCGTCTCCACCGGTGTCGGTGGCGGGCTGATCCTGCACGGGCGGACGGTGAGCGGCCCGACCGGCAACGCCGGCCACATCGGTCACGTCGAGTGCGGTGGGTTCGACGACCCCTGCGCCTGTGGCGGGACCGGCTGCCTCGAGGCGATCGCGAGCGGCCCGAAGACGGTCGCCTGGGCGCAGCGCCAGGGCTTCGCCGGCACGACGGGCGAGGAGCTCTCGGCGGCCTACGCAGCGGGCGACGAGGTCGCCGTCGCCGCCGTGCGCCGGAGCGGCCGGGCGCTCGGACAGGCGATCGCAGCGGCGACGAGCCTGGTCGACCTCGAGGTCGTGGCCATCGGCGGTGGGTTCTCGCACGTCACCCCGGACCTGTTCGCGTTCGCCCGCGAGGCGGTGGCCGAGCGCGTCGAGTTCGGCTTCGTGACCAAGGTGCGGATCGTGCCGACGGGTCTGTCGCAGGACGGGCCGCTCATCGGCGCGGCTGCGCTCGTGCACCGTGCCGAGGTCCTGCGCTGAGCCCCTGCGCTGTGGTCCTGTGCTGATCGGCAGCGGCGCGGGCGGCCCGGTACTGCTCTCCACAGGGCCGACGCGGGGACCGTGTTCGTCCGGCAGGATGAGCGGGTGCCGACGCCCCGCCTGCTGACGAGCGACGACTGGCCGGAGGCGGAACTGCGTGCCGCGGTGCTGGCCGGCGACCTCGTGCCCGTCGGATGCTGCTGGGCGTCCCCGGCGGAGCCGCAGGTTCCAGCGCTCCGTGCCGCCGCGCACGCCTGGCGCCTGTCCGACCGGCGGCTGGTGGCCTCCGGGCGGACCGCCGCGTGGATCTGGGGCGCGACTTCGCGTCCGCCCGCGACCGACGAGGTGAGCATCCCGCCCAACGTGCGCGTCCGGGTCGCCGCCGACGTCCGGCTTCGCGAGGTCAGGCTGGGGCCCGATGACGTGGTGCTGCTCGACGGCGTCCGGGTCACGACACCACTGCGGACCGCGATCGACCTGCTGCGGGCTCCCGGTGCGTTCGATGCGGCTGCGGCCGACGCCCTCCGCGGTCTGATCGCGGTGGGCGCCGTCCGGGAGCCGGAGCTCCGACACCGCGTCGACGCCCTCGGGACGATCCCGATGGCGCGCCAGGCGGCACGCCGGCTCGACCAGGTGACCGCCTGAGCCGAGCCCCGCTCCGACGGACCCGCTCAGCCCGCGCTGACGCGGTAGACGTCGTACACGGCGTCGATGCGGCGCACCGCGTTGAGGACGCGGTCGAGGTGCGTGGTGTCCCCCATCTCGAACACGAAGCGGCTGAGCGCCAGGCGGTCGGACGACGTCGACACCGTGGCGGACAGGATGTTCACGTGGTGGTCGGTGAGGACGCGCGTGACGTCGCTGAGCAGACCGGAGCGGTCGAGTGCCTCGATCTGGATCTGCACGAGGAACACCGACTTCGACGACGGGGCCCACTCGACCTCGATCATCCGGTCGGGCTCGTTCATGAGCGACTTCACGTTCGTGCACGACGCCTGGTGGACCGAGACGCCCTGCCCGCGGGTGATGAAGCCCACGATCTGGTCACCGGGCACCGGGGTGCAGCACTTCGCGAGCTTCACGAGGATGTCCGGCGCGCCGCGCACGAGCACGCCGCTGTCACTGTTGCGGAGCTGACGGCTCGTGACCTGCCGCGGGAAGGCGAGTTCCGGCTCGTCCGTCTCGGTCTCGGCCTGGACGTTGCCGAGCACCTTCTCGATCACGGACTGCGTCGAGACGTGCCCCTCGCCGACGGCCGCGTACAGGGCGGAGACGTCGTCGTACCGCATCGACGAGGCGACCTCGGCGATGGAGTCCTGGCTCATGATCCGCTGCAACGGCAGGTTCTGCTTCCGCATCGCCCGCGCGATCGCGTCGCGGCCCTGCTCGATCGCCTCCTCGCGGCGCTCCTTGGTGAACCACTGCTTGATCTTGTTGCGCGCACGGGGGCTCCGCACGAAGGTCAACCAGTCCTGGCTCGGGCCGGAGTCCGGGTTCTTCGAGGTGAAGATCTCGACGACGTCACCGCTCGACAGGGTGCTCTCGAGCGGCACGAGACGGCCGTTCACCTTGGCACCCATGGTGCGGTGCCCGATCTCGGTGTGGACCGCGTAGGCGAAGTCGACCGGGGTCGCGCCCGCCGGGAGGCCGATGACCTTGCCCTGCGGGGTGAAGACGTAGGTCTCCTTGGCGCCGATCTCGTAGCGGAGCGAGTCGAGGAACTCCCCTGGGTCGCTGGTCTCGGCCTGCCAGTCGGTGATGTGGGCGAGCCACGCCATGTCCTGGTCGTCCGTGGTCGTCGTGTCGACGTCGCGCCCCTGCGCACGCTGCTTGTACTTCCAGTGCGCCGCGACACCGAACTCGGCGCGCTGGTGCATCTCGTGCGTCCGGATCTGGATCTCGACCGCGCGCCCCTGGGGCCCGAGCACGGTCGTGTGCAGGGACTGGTACAGGTTGAACTTCGGCGTCGCGATGTAGTCCTTGAACCGACCCGGCAGCGGCGTCCACCGCGCGTGCACCGACCCGAGCATCGCGTAGCAGTCCCGCACCGTCGGCACGAGCACCCGGATGCCCACCAGGTCGTAGATCTCGTCGAACTCGCGCCCGCGGACGATCATCTTCTGGTAGATCGAGTAGTACTGCTTCGGCCGACCCATGACCTCGCCACGGATCTTGGACGACTTCAGGTCCTTCTTGAGCGTGCCGATGACGTTCTGCACGAACTGCTCGCGCTTCGGCTGGCGCTCCTTGACCAGGCTGTCGATCTCGACGTAGAGCTTCGGGTGGAGGACCGCGAACGACAGGTCCTCGAGCTCCAACTTGATCATCTGGATGCCGAGACGGTGCGCCAGCGGCGCGTAGATCTCGAGCGTCTCCTTGGCCTTGCGCGTCGCCGAGGCGGACTCCACGAACCCCCACGTGCGGGCGTTGTGCAGGCGGTCGGCCAGCTTGATGACCAGGACCCGGATGTCCTTCGACATCGCGATGACCATCTTGCGGACCGTCTCGGCCTGCGCACTGTCGCCGTACTTGACCTTGTCGAGCTTCGTGACGCCGTCGACGAGCATCGCGATCTCGTCGCCGAAGTCGGCACGGAGCTCGTCGAGCTGGTAGTCGGTGTCCTCGACGGTGTCGTGCAGGAGCGCCGCGGCGATCGTGATGGTGCCGATGCCGAGGTCGGCCAGGATCTGGGCGACCGCGACGGGGTGCGTGATGTACGGCTCGCCGGACTTCCGCTTCTGCCCGTCGTGCGCCCGCTCGGCGACCGAGTAGGCGCGCTCGATGAGCGTCACGTCGGCTTTGGGGTGGTGCGACCGCACGGTCCGGATGAGCGTGTCGACGGCCCCTGCGGGCTGCGCCCGCGAGAACAGCCGTGGGAGCAGCGAGCGGAGGGACCCGAGGTTACCGGTGGTCGTCGCGTTCAACGGGCTGGAGGGCCGTGGCGCGGAACCAGGACGGCTCGCGCCGGGCGCCGGGGCACCCTGGGGCGAGGACTCACGGGTGTCCGTCATGATGCGCCTCCTGCGACCGGTGTCCGGGTACGGTCTGGCAAGCCTACGCGCGTCCGGTCAGTGCTCGTGACGCGGTTCGCCCTGGGCGTCGCCGCCCTGTGCTCCCGCTCGCACGACGGGCTGACCGGCCTGCTCCCAGGAGACCATGCCGCCGGTGAGGTTCACCGCGGGGACGCCGGACTGCTCGAGGGCAGCCACCACCCGGGCCGACCGCGCGCCGGAGTGGCACACGACGATGGCGGGCTGGTCGCCGCCGTCGATCTCCTGCCAGCGGGCGACGAGCTCGGACATGGGCACGAGCGTCGCCTCGGGCGCGTGCACCTCGTCCCACTCCGCCTGCTCGCGGACGTCGAACAGGCGGGCGCCCGCGTCGAGACGACGACGGGCCTCGGCGACGTCGACGGCGTGCACCTCGACCGCCATCAGGCGACCTCGGCCGCGGCGTCGACCTCGCGCTGGCGCTTCTCGGCCGCACGCGTCTTCTTCGCGTCGGCCTCCTTGACCTTCGGCTCGTTCTCGCGCAGGTGGGCGTACATCGGCGACGCGATGAAGATCGTCGAGTACGTGCCGACGATGATGCCGATGAAGAGCGCGAGCGAGATGTCCCGCAGGGTGCCGGCGCCGAGCACGTACGACCCGATGAAGAGGATCGCGGCGACGGGCAGGAGCGCCACGACCGAGGTGTTGATGGACCGGACGAGCGTCTGGTTGACCGCGAGGTTGACCGACTGCACGAAGGTGCGGTGCGACTCCTGCGACGTGTTCTCGCGCACCTTGTCGAACACCACGACGGTGTCGTACAGCGAGTAGCCGAGGATCGTCAGGAAGCCGATGACGGCCGCCGGCGTGACCTCGAGCCCGACGATGCCGTAGACGCCGGCCGTGATGAGCAGGTCGTGCAGCAGCGCGACCATGGCGGACACCGACATCTTCCACGTGCGGAAGTAGACGGCCATCACCACGGCCGCCAGCGCGAGGAAGATGACCAGACCGCGGATCGCCTGCGCGAGCACGTCGGCACCCCAGGTGGCACCGATGTAGGTGGACGCGACCTGGTCCTCGGACACGCCGTAGGCCTGCGCCAGGGCGTCCTGCACCTCGGTCGTCTCGCGGTCCGTCAGCTGCTCGGTCTGGACGCGGATGCCGTCCTGGCCGACCTGGGAGACGCGCGGGATCCCCTCGGGGACGATCGACTCGACCGTGCGGGTGGCGATCGACTGGTCGAGGTCCTTCGCGTCCGAGATCGTGAACTCGGAGCCGCCGGTGAACTCGATGCCGAGGTGGTAGCCGCCACGGAGCCACGGCACCACGAGCGACACGACGATCGCGATCAGTGCGATGAGGTACCAGGTCTTGCGGCGCCCGACGATGTCGTAGGAGCGCTTCCCGGTGTAGAGGTCGCTGCCGAACTGGCTGAAGCTGGCCATCAGTCGTCCTTCCCGTCCGGCGTGGTGCCGTTGTCGCCGGCGCCCTGCTGGGCCTTCCGCTCTGCGATCGTCTGGCGGCGCTGGGCCTCGCCCGCGCTGCGCTGGCGCTTGCCGTCCACGACCGGCGCGCGGAACTGCGCACGGCCGCGGTAGACGGCGCCGAGGGCGGACGGGTCGAGTCCGCTGAACCGGTGCCCCTCGCCGAAGAACCGGCTGCGGGCGATGAGCTGCATCATCGGGTGCGTGAAGAGCACCACGACGATGACGTCGATGAGGGTCGTGAGCAGCAGCGTGAACGCGAAGCCCTTCACGTCGCTGACGGCGAGGATGTAGAGCACCACCGCGGCGAGGAAGTTGATCGAGTCGGACGCCAGGATCGTGCGCAGGGCTCGCTTCCAGCCGGACTCCACCGCGCTCTCGAGCCCTCGGCCGTCCCGCAGTTCGTCACGGATGCGTTCGAAGTACACGATGAACGAGTCGGCCGTGATGCCGATGGCCACGATGAGACCGGCGACACCCGCGAGCGAGAGACGGTAGTCGACGCGCCACGACATGATCGCGATGACCAGGTAGGTCAGGACCGCCGCGACGCCGAGGGAGAGCACGGTGACGAAGGCCAGCGCTCGGTACTGGATGATCGAGTAGACCACGACGAGGATCAGGCCGATCAGGCCGGCGACGAGACCGCCGACGAGCTGCGCGGTCCCGAGCGTCGCCGAGATGTTCTCGTTCGACTGCACCTGGAAGTTGATCGGCAGGGCGCCGTACTTCAGCTGGTCGGCGAGGGTCTTCGACGACTCCGCGGTGAAGTTGCCGGTGATCTGGGCCTTGCCGTTCGTGATCGCGGCGTTCGAGGCGGGCGCCGTGATGACGGTGCCGTCGAGCACGATCGCGAACTGGTTCTGCGGCGAGGGCAGCTTGACGAGGCGGCTCGTGACGTCGCGGAAGTCTTCCGAGCTCTTGCCCGAGAACGTCAGGTTGACCGCCCACTGGCCGGTGGTCGCGCCCTGCGAGTCGGTGGCGAGGCCCGAGGTCGCGTTGCTGATGCCCGAACCGGAGACCTCGACCGGGCCGAGGATGTACTTGGCGGCACCGTCCTGGTCACACGTGACGAGCGGCTCGTCGTCGGGCGCGGTCGTCACGTCGTCCGGGGCCGCACAGTTGTAGTTCGTGTACAGGTCCTGCAGCGCCGGCGTGACCTGGGCCAGGTCGCTGCCGTTGGTCGGCTTCGTGCTCGGCGTGGCGTCGAGCGATGCCGGGGGCGAGTACGGCGTCGGCGACGCGGTCTTCCCGTCGCCGCCGACCGCGGTGTTGGTGGCCGCCTCGGTGTAGAGCACCGGACGGAAGGTCAGCTTCGCCGCTGCCTCGATGCGGTCGATCGTCGCCTTGTCGGGCTTGCCCGGGATCGACACGACGATGTTGTTCGTGCCCTGGGTGTTGATCTGCGACTCGGAGACACCCGTGGCGTTGATGCGCTGACGGATGATGTTGACCGCCTGGTCGAGCTGCTGCGAGGTGACGGAGCCGCCCTCGGTGTTCTGCGCCGCCAGGGTCAGCTGCGTGCCGCCCTGCAGGTCGAGCGCCAGCTCGGGCACCCAGCTCGCACCGGCGAACCACTCGTTCGTGTCGTCCTTGCTGTTGGCCGCGAGCACCGACGCAGCGGTGTTCAGGCCGGCCAGGGCCGCCATGATGATCACCAACCAGGTGAGCGAACGCAGCGCCTTCTTGACGGGTGTCGATCGTGCCACCGGTCGTCTCGTCTCTCTGTTCAGGACCGACGGCGACGCGGCCGGCGGCGGTGGTGTGGTCGCCGGGTCCCGTGACCCGGCGACCGGGGGCGTCAGTCTTCGGTCTTGCGCTTCGTCGCGTCGGTCTCGGTGGGCTCGATGCGCTCACCGAACTCCGGGTCCGTCCGACGGTCGGCACCGAGGTCGAGGGCGGGTTCGCCCGCGACGGCGGTGTCATCGGCGACGACGGCGGTCTCGACGTCGGAGGCGTTGTCGTCGACGACACGCGAGAGCGTCTGGCGGTGCACGGTGACGACGGTGCCCGGGGCGATCTCGACGTCGGCGGTGACCTTCTCGTCGTCGACGGACAGCAGCGTGCCGTAGAGACCGAAGGACAGCATGACGCGGGCGCCCGGGACCATCTTGGTCTGCAGCTCCGCCTGCTGCTTCTTGCGCTTGCGGCTGCTGTAGAACATGAAGGCGGCGAACGCGACGATGATGACGATGAGGAAGAGTGATTGGTCCATGGGGCGTTGCCTTCTCTGGTTGCTCGGATCCAGCCGGAGCGGTCGTTGCTCGGCTTCGGGCCGTAGCAGTCTAGGGCACGGGCGTGTCCGGGTCCGGGCAGCCACCTGAGTGGTCTCGAGCGCTGACGACACCGGACCGCGATCACGGTCCTGGTCGGCCAGAATACTGCATACGAGTTCAGTCGTCGAACAGGCCGGGCTGGGCAGCGGCTCCTTCGCCAGGTGTGAGGCCGAAGTGTCGCCAGGCCTGCGGTGTCGTGATGCGGCCGCGGGGTGTCCGGGTCACGAGCCCCACGCGCACGAGGAACGGTTCGACCACGGACTCGATGGTCTCGGACTCCTCACCCACCGACACCGCGAGGGTGTTCAGACCGACGGGACCGCCGTCGAACCGGGTGAGCATCGTCTCGACCACGGCACGGTCGAGACGGTCGAGGCCGAGCTCGTCGACGTCGTACAGGTCGAGCGCGCCCTGCACGGCCGCCATGCCGTCGGAGGTGCGGTGCACGAGCGCGTAGTCCCGCACACGACGGAGCAGGCGGTTCGCGATGCGTGGGGTGCCCCGGGAGCGACCGGCGATCTCGCGCAGCGCCGAGCGGTCGATCGAGAGCTCGAGCAGGTGCGCCGCGCGGATGAGGACCTGTTCGAGTTCGTCCTTCTCGTAGAACTCGAGGTGGGCCGTGAACCCGAAGCGGTCGCGCAACGGGTTCGGCAGGAGGCCGGCGCGGGTGGTCGCGCCGACCAGGGTGAACGGCGCGAGGTCGAGCGGGATGCTCGTCGCGCCGGCCCCCTTGCCGACCATGACGTCGATGCGGAAGTCCTCCATCGCGAGGTAGAGCATCTCCTCCGCCGACCGTGCCATGCGGTGGATCTCGTCGATGAAGAGCACCTCGCCCGGGACGAGTGACGACAGCACCGCGGCGAGGTCACCCGCGTGCTGGATCGCCGGGCCGCTCGACATGCGCAGGGGACGACCCGACTCGTGGGCGACGATCATCGCGAGGGTCGTCTTGCCGAGTCCAGGCGGGCCGGCCATGAGGATGTGGTCGGGCGTGCGGTCCTGCAGGGCCGCTGCCTTGAGCAGGAGGTCGAGCTGACCGCGGACCTTGCGCTGTCCGACGAACTCGTCGAGCGACTTCGGGCGCAGGGCACCCTCGAACGCGAGTTCCTCCTGTGACTCGGCGCCGGCGGACGTGATGCCGCTCACCGGCCGGCCCCCGCGGGGCGCAGCGTGCCGAGCGCGGCACGGAGGAGCGCCTGCGTGCCCATCGCCGCGGCGCCCGGATCGTTCGCGACGACCGCGTCGACGGCGGACTGCGCCGCGTCCTCCCGCCAGCCCAGCCCGACGAGTGCCGAGACCACGTCGACGGCGGCCGGGTGGGCGGCGGCGGCACCGCTCGCAGCACTCGCCGGCGCCTGCTCGAACGCGACGAGCTTGCCGGACAGGGCGACGGTGATGAGCTTCGCGGTCTTCGGGCCGATGCCCGACACCTTGCGGAAGGCCGCATCGTCCTCGCTCGCCACGGCGTTGGCGACCTGTGCCGGGTCCATGTGCGCCAGCACGCCGAGGGCGGACTTCGGGCCCACGCCGGACACACTGCGGAGCAGGTCGAAGACCTGCAGCGCGTCGGTCGACTCGAAGCCGAACAGCAGGTGCTCGTCCTCGCGGACGATCATCGCCGTCCGCAGGAAGACCTCGGCCCCCTGACGCATCGTCAGTGCGTGCGCGGGCGTGACCGTCACGGCGTACCCCACTCCCCCGACCTCGACCACGACGGCCGATCCGGTGACGTCGATGCAGGTGCCCCGGAGACTCGCGATCATGCCCACGAGCCTAGGGCCGACCACCGACGAAGCCGGACCGCCGCGCGGCTGCCGCCTCGGCGCGGGCGAGCGGGGTGTCCGCCGCGCCGGCCTGCGCGTCGCGCCATGCGCGCTGCGCCGGGGTGAGGGTCGCCGGACCCGGGCCGACGCGGTCGGGTGACCCGAGCCTCCAGGCGTGGCACACGGCCAGAGCGAGCGCGTCCGCCGCGTCTGCGGGCTTCGGGGCCTCGTCGAGCCCGAGCACGCGCGCGATCATGGTCTGCACCTGCCGCTTGTCCGCGTTGCCGTAGCCGGTCACGGCCGCCTTCACCTCGGACGGGGTGTGCAGTCCGACGGGCAGGCCCCGCGCGGCCGCGGCGTGCAGCGCGAGACCGGCCGCCTGCGCGGTCCCCATCACGGTGCGGACGTTCGCCTGCGCGAAGACCCGCTCGACGGCCACCGCGTCGGGGCGGTGGTCGTCGATCTCGGCCGCGATCCCGTCGGCGATGCGCAGGAGCCGCTGCTCGAGCGCCATGTCCGCCGGCGTGCGCACGACCGTCACGTGGACGAGCCGTGCGCGCCGGTTCGGTGCGACCTCGACGACGCCGACGCCGCACCGGGTGAGCCCGGGGTCCACCCCGAGCACACGGAGCACCGGACTAGTCCTCGTCCTCGTCGAGCTCGGCCTGGACGTCCGCGGGGATGTCGAAGTTCGCGTAGACGTTCTGCACGTCGTCGCTGTCCTCGAGCGCGTCGATCAGCTTGAAGACCTTGCGCGCCGTCTCGGCGTCGACCGGCACCTTGACCCCGGGCACGAACTCGGCGTCGGCGGAGTCGTAGTCGATCCCGGCGTCCTGCAGCGCGGTGCGCGCCGCGACGAGGTCGCTCGCCTCGGTGATGACCTCGAACCCGCCGCCCTGGTCGATGACGTCCTCGACACCGGCGTCGAGCACGGCCGTCATGACGGTGTCCTCGTCGAGTCCGTCGGTCTTCGTCACCGAGATGACGCCCTTGCGCGAGAAGTTGTACGCGACGCTGCCCGGGTCGGCCATGGTCCCGCCGTTGCGGGACATCGCCGTCCGGACCTCCGCCGCGGCTCGGTTCTTGTTGTCCGTGAGGCACTCGACGAGCATCGCGACGCCGTTCGGGCCGTAGCCCTCGTACATGATCGTCGTGTACTCGATCGACTCACCGGTCAGGCCGGCACCGCGCTTGATGGCACGGTCGATGTTGTCGTTCGGCACCGAGGTCTTCTTGGCCTTCTGGACGGCGTCGACCAGGGTCGGGTTGCCCGACAGGTCAGCGCCACCCATCTTCGCGGCGACCTCGATGTTCTTGATGAGCTTGGCGAACGACTTCGCACGGCGCTGGTCGATGACCGCCTTCTTGTGCTTGGTCGTTGCCCACTTGGAATGCCCGGACACGGTGCTCCTTGCGTCTAGCGGAAGATCCGGTCCAGTCTACCGGCCGGCAGGCGCAGACCGCCGCCGCCCCGCGGGTCGCGTCCGGCCCGTGGCCGGTCGCGGCGGTCAGACGGAGCGGACCATCTCGAGGAACCGGCGGTGGAACCGGTCCTCGCCCGCGACCTCGGGGTGGAACGCGCTCGCCAGCACGTTGCCCTGCTGCACGGCGACGACCTGACCGTCCGCGAGGGCACCGAGCACCTCGACGTCCGTGCCGTGCTCCTCGACCACGGGCGCGCGGATGAACACCGCGTGCACCGGGGCATCGCCGAGCGCCGGCATCGGGATGTCGGTCTCGAACGAGTCGTTCTGGCTGCCGAAGGCGTTCCGGCGCACGGTGGTGTCGAGCACGCCGAGGGTCTGCTGCCCCGGGATGCCCGCGGCGATCCGGGACGACAGCATGATCATGCCCGCGCAGGTGCCGTAGGCGGGCAGGCCGTCGCGGATCGCGGCGCTGAGCGGCTCGGCCACGCCGAACGTCCGGGACAGCTTGTCCATCACGCTCGACTCGCCGCCGGGGATCACGACGCCGTCGAGCGCCTCGATCTCCTCGGGCCGACGGAGCGGCACCACGTCGGCGCCGAGCTCCGTCAGCGAGGCGATGTGCTCGCGGAAGTCACCCTGCAGCGCGAGGACCCCGATGCGGGGCCGGGCGCTCACCAGCCGCGCTCGGCGAGACGGTGCGGTGCGGGGACGTCGGCGACGTTGATGCCGACCATGGCCTCGCCCAGACCGCGGGAGACCTCGGCGATGACCTTCGGGTCGTCGTGGAAGGTGACGGCCTTGACGATCGCCGCGGCGCGCTTCGCCGGGTCGCCCGACTTGAAGATGCCGGAGCCGACGAACACGCCGTCCGCGCCGAGCTGCATCATCATCGCGGCGTCGGCCGGGGTGGCGACACCGCCGGCGGTGAAGAGCACGACCGGGAGCTTGCCGGTCTGTGCGACCTCCTTCACGACGTCGAACGGGGCCTGTAGCTCCTTCGCGGCGACGTAGAGCTCGTCCTCCTTGAGGTACCGGAGGGCCGCGATCTCCTTCGAGATCGTGCGGATGTGCTTGGTGGCCTCGGACACGTCACCCGTGCCGGCCTCGCCCTTGGAGCGGATCATCGCCGCGCCCTCGGTGATGCGACGGAGCGCCTCGCCCAGGTTGGTGGCACCGCAGACGAAGGGGGTGGTGAAGTTCCACTTGTCGATGTGGTTGACGTAGTCGGCCGGCGAGAGCACCTCGGACTCGTCGATGTAGTCGACACCGAGCTCCTGGAGGACCTGCGCCTCGACGAAGTGGCCGATGCGGGCCTTCGCCATGACCGGGATCGACACCGCGGCGATGATCTCCTCGATCATCGACGGGTCGGACATGCGGGCGACGCCGCCCTGTGCGCGGATGTCGGCGGGGACACGCTCGAGGGCCATGACGGCGGTCGCGCCGGCCTCTTCCGCGATGCGGGCCTGCTCGGCGTCGATGACGTCCATGATGACGCCACCCTTGAGCATCTCCGCGAGGCCGCGCTTGACGCGGTCGGAGCCGGTGATCGAGGTGCCGTTGGTGCCCGAGGTGCTGGTGCTGTCGCTCATGATGCCGACAGTCTAGTCCGCAGCGGGCCAGCCTTCGGCGACGAGTCGACGGGTGTCCCCGAGCAGCTGCGACATCGACTTCGTCCGGGCGATGATCGGGAAGAAGTTCGAGTCCGACGCCCACCGCGGCACGATGTGCTGGTGCAGGTGCGCTGCCACCCCGGCCCCGGCGATCTCGCCCTGGTTCATGCCGATGTTGAAGCCGTCGCAGTGCGAGACCGCGCGGAGCACGCGCATCGCGGTCTGGGTGAGCTCGGCGATCTCGCGGGTCTCCTCCGGGGTCGCCTCGTCGTAGAGCGGGACGTGCCGGTAGGGGCAGACGAGCAGGTGCCCGTTGTTGTACGGGTACAGGTTGAGCAGGACGTAGGCGTGCTCCCCCCGGGCGACGATGAGGGCGTCCTCGTCGGACTTCCGCGGCGCCTCGCAGAACGGGCAGTCGTCACGGTGGCCGCGGCCCTCGCCGTCGCGTCCGGCGTCGATGTACGCCATGCGGTGCGGGTTCCAGAGCCGTTGGAAGGCGTCCGGCACGGCGGCGCCGGTGGCGGCGTCCCGGATCACCAGCGGGTCGTCGGCGCCGCCGGTCCCCGCGGCTCCGGCCGCGCTCGTCCGCCCGGTCCGAGCCGACGCGTCCGGCGCGGCGGGCGCCCCGGAGCCGGCCACGTCGACGACGTGACCGGTCCCGGGGACGTGCTCGGTGCCTCCCGTGCGGTCCATCAGACCTGCGCGCGGTCGCGGATGGCGGTGAGGATGCGGTCCACGGCCTCGTCCACGGGCACGCCGTTGTCCTGGCGGCCGTCCCGGAAGCGGAAGCTCACCGCACCGGCGTCGCGGTCGTCGCCGCCGGCGATGAGCTGGAACGGCACCTTCGCCTTGGTGTGCGTGCGGATCTTCTTCTGCATGCGGTCGTCGGAGTGGTCGACCTCGGCACGGACGCCGTGCGCGCGGAGCTTCGCGACGACCTCGTCGAGGTAGTCGCCGTACTCGGCGGCGACGGGGATCGCGACTACCTGCACCGGGGACAGCCAGGCCGGGAACGCACCGGCGTAGTGCTCGGTGAGCACGCCGAAGAAGCGCTCGATCGAACCGAACAGGGCACGGTGGATCATCACCGGGCGCTGTCGGGAGCCGTCCGGCGCCGTGTACTCGAGCTCGAAGCGCTCCGGCAGGTTGAAGTCGAGCTGCACGGTCGACATCTGCCAGGTCCGGCCGATGGCGTCGCGGGCCTGCACCGAGATCTTCGGGCCGTAGAAGGCCGCACCCGCGGGGTCCGGGACGAGCTCCAGGCCCGACTCCTCGGCGACCTCACGCAGGGTCTTCGTCGCAACCTCCCAGACCTCGTCGTCGCCGACGTACTTCTCCGGGTCCTTCGTCGACAGCTCGAGGTAGAAGTCGTCGAGGCCGTAGTCACGGAGGAGCGACAGCACGAACTGGAGGGTCGTGGTGAGCTCCTCCTTCATCTTCTCCTGCGTGGTGAAGATGTGGGCGTCGTCCTGCGTCATGCCGCGCACGCGGGTCAGGCCGTGGATGACGCCGGACTTCTCGTTGCGGTACACCGTGCCGAACTCGAACATCCGCAGCGGCAGGTCGCGGTACGACCGGGCCTGCGAGCGGTACGCCAGGATGTGCATCGGGCAGTTCATCGGCTTGAGGTAGTAGTCCGCCCCCTGCCGGGTGACGTTGCCGTCCTCGTCGCGTGCCTCGTCCATGTGCATGGCCGGGAACATGCCGTCCTTGTACCAGCCGAGGTGGCCGGACTGCTCGAACAGGTCGCCCTTGGTGATGTGCGGCGTGTAGACGAAGGAGTAGCCCTCCTGCTCGTGCCGACGGCGCGAGTAGTCCTCCATCTCGCGGCGGATGATGCCGCCCTTCGGGTGGAAGATCGCCAGGCCCGAGCCGATCTCGTCCGGGAACGAGAACAGGTCGAGTTCGGCGCCGAGCTTGCGGTGGTCGCGCTTCGCGGCCTCCTCCAGACGGAGCTGGTACGCCTTGAGCTGCTCCTTGTCCGGCCATGCGGTGCCGTAGATGCGCTGGAGCTGCGGGTTCTTCTCGGAGCCGCGCCAGTACGCCGCGGCGACGCGCATGAGCTTCGACGCGTTCCCGATCCAGCGCGTGTGCGGGACGTGCGGGCCCCGGCAGAGGTCCTGCCAGACGACTTCGCCCGACTTCGGGTCGACGTTCTCGTAGACGGTCAGCTCGCCGGCTCCGACCTCGACGCTCTCGCCGGAGTCACCCTCGTCCGCGGCGCCCTTGAGCCCGATGAGCTCCTGCTTGAAGGGCTCCCCCGCCATGCGCTCGCGGGCTTCCTCGTCGGTCACGACGACGCGACGGAAGCGCTGGGCCTGGCGGACGATCCGGTCCATGCCCTTCTCGATCGCCTTGAGGTCCTCGGGCGTGAACGGCTCGGCGACGTCGAAGTCGTAGTAGAAGCCGTCGGTGACGGGCGGACCGATGCCGAGCTTCGCGTCCGGGTTGATCTGCTGGACGGCCTGCGCGAGCACGTGCGCGGCCGAGTGCCGGAGGATGTCGAGTCCGTCCTGCTCCTGCAGCGTCACGGCCTCGGCGGTCTCGCCGTCCTGGACGTCGGCGTCGAGGTCCTTGAGGACGCCGTCGACGCGGATCGCGACGACACCGCGCTCGCCGTCGAAGAGGTCGGTGCCCGTCGTGGCCGTCGTCGCGGTGCGGGGCTCGGGTGCCTGGGGCAGGTCTGCGGGCTCGGGTGCGACTGCGTCGGTCACGATCGTGGTGCTCCTCGGTCGGTTCAGGGGTGGGTCAAGACTAGTGCGCGGCCGCGGCCGCTCAGGCGGGGACGCGGCCGAGCGTCGTGACGGGCAGGCGGGGCTCGAGGCGCTCCCGGCCGGAGAGTCCGTCGAGCTCGAGGAGCGAGGCGAAGCCGATCGCCTCGTACCCCGCGCGTTCGAGCAGCGTGATCGTCGCCGCAGCGGTGCCACCCGTGGCGAGGACGTCGTCGACCACGAGCACCCGCGTGCCCTGCGGGAGCTGGCCCGGGCGGAGCTCGAGCTCGGCCTCGCCGTACTCGAGCGCGTACTGCTCGCTGAGGACCTCACCGGGGAGCTTGCCGGCCTTCCGCACCGTCAGCACGCCGACCTGGTGCTGCGCGGCGATGCCACCGGCGAGGGCGAAGCCGCGGGCCTCGATGCCGGCGACCGCCTGGAAGCCGGCGCCGATCGCGAACGGCGCCGCGAGGGCTTCGCACACACGGCCGAACGCCACCGGGTCGGAGAACACCGGCGTCACGTCGCGGAACAGGATGCCCGGCTTCGGGAAGTCCGGCACGATGGCGGTCAGGCGTTCGACGAGTGCAGCTGCGGTTTCGGTCACCGCACAACGGTACGCGACCGCGGAGGCCGCACACGCACGGCCCTCCGGCGTCTGTCCCTCGTTCTGGAGATCGCCCGGGCGCCGCTCCGTGGGTTCTGATGGTCTGCGACAGGTGGAGCAGGGCGTCCGGGGCGTCCGGGTCGTCCTCGCAGCGGACGGGAACAGGACGGGGACCATGCACTCGAGGACCAGGACGATGGTCGCGCTCGCACTCGCCGCGACGGTGGTGGGCGCGGGCGTCGTCACGACTCCGACCACTGCGTCGGCGGCCTCCGTCGCACCGCTGCCGCCCGCAGCCCTCCACACCGCGACGCCCGGGCAGGTCTTCGCCGGCGGGTTGTTCGTGCAGCCGGACAGCCAGGCCGCGCAGGCTGCGGCGGCGCTCAGCGCAACGGGGACGGCGACCGAGGCTGCAGCGGCCCGGACCATCGCGCAGCAGCCGGTCGCGATCTGGCTGGGTGAGTGGTACACCGACGAGGCGCTGGACCGGGTGATCGCTCGGAACCTCGCCGCCGCCGAGCGGGTCGGCAGGACCCCGGTGTTCGTCACCTACGCCGTCCCGAACCGCGACTGCGGCGGGTACTCGGCGGGCGGCCTGTCACCGGCCCGGTACGCCGAGTGGAACCGGCGCATCGCAGCAGGCCTCAGGGGCCACCGAGCCGTCGTGATCGTCGAGCCGGATTCGCTGGCGCACCTGAGCTCGTGCACCGCCGAACGCGCGCGGCGACCGGGCATCATCGCCGGGGCCGTGCACGAGTACACCGCCGCGGGCGTCCCCACCTACCTCGACGGCGGCAACGAGAACTGGAACGACCCGGAGCTGCAGGCGACGTACCTGCGGGAGGCCGGCATCACCGAGGCCCGCGGCTTCTTCACGAACGTGGCGAACTTCTACCGCGTCGACGGCGAGCGGGCCTACGCCGAGCGGCTCAGCGCGATGACGGGCGGTGCACGGTACGTCATCGACACGTCGCGGAACGCCCGCGGGTGGCTCGGCACCTGGTGCAACCCGACGGGGGCCGGCCTGGGCCGCAGTCCGCACGTGGCCGCGGGACGCACACGACTCGACGCCCTGCTCTGGATCAAGACGCCGGGTGCGAGCGACGGGACCTGCAACGGTGGACCGGCGGCGGGGACGTGGTACCCGACGTACGCGGTCGCGCTGGTGGCGAACCGGAAGCGCTGAGCGGTTCGAGGAGGCTGCCTGCACGGCAGGCTCCGGGCGTCGAACCAGGAACACGACATCGAACCAGGCGGGAGCGCTGGTTCGATGTCGTGTCCGTGGTTCGACCGCGGGGCGGACCCCGCCGTCACGCCGCGCGTCAGCGCCACATGCGCATCGCAGCGGTCTGCACGAGCAGGGCGAGTTCGCGCTCGCGCCGTTCGCGCTCGATCCACTGTCGGGTCGCGAAGTCGACCGGGGGTCGCACGTGGTGCGTCCGCCGGCTCCAGATGATCAGCGACATGCCGATCCGGAGGGCGATGCGGTCGGCGAGCGTGACCCGGCGGCGCACCGCGCGGGTATCGGGGGGACGGACGTCGATGTCGTTCGACACGATGGTGCCTTTCGTGGGTGCCCGAGGGCATGACGGTGAACCCGACTGCCGCGCGCACGAATGCGTCGGGAACGGGTCCGCAAGAACGCCCGGGAATGCGGGCGAGAATGATCGCAGGGTGCGCAGGAATGCGCACGGCTGCATTGTCGGTGACCGGTTGCGGTCACCGCGTGGAGTCGTCACGGGAGACGTCCGCCGCTCGCGGTCCGACCTCGATCCACCCCGTCGCGCGCCTGGCTGCCGTCACGCGAACGGGCAGCCGACCGGACGGACGCTCGTCAGGAGGACGTGCGACCGCAGCGGAGGCGGGAGGTGCGGCGCAGCGCCGTCGGGCTGTGCCGGAGCGACCGGGGCAGCGTCACCGCGCCGTCAGCGCGGTGGTGCAGTACCTCGATCGATCGAGGGAGAACGGCTGGAGCGGGACGTCCCGCGTCAGTGCGAACGGAGCGGGGTGCCGCTGATCACACGGATTCCACGGAACGGGTTCGTCGTGAAGATCATCATTGTGTCGGCCCCCTCTCGGTCTCGTACAGCCGGTGATGCTCGTGAACACTATCGGGGCCGGGAATGCGAGCGCAAGCCCTTTCTCGGACATTTCCGGAATTGCATCCCGGAACACGATCGGCGCTGCCGGACGCAGCACGGCCCCGGTACCGCTGGGGGCACCGGGGCCGTGCTCGTGTGCGGGCCGGACTAGACGGTCGCGGGCTCCTCGACCCGGGCGACGAGCGCGTCGCCGACCACGTCGATCCGGACGGTGTCGCCCTCGTGCGCCTGCTCGTCGACCACCAGGGTCGCGATGCGGTCGTCGACCTCGCGCTGGATGAGCCGACGGAGCGGACGGGCGCCGTACTCGGGCTCGTACCCGTGCTCGGCGAGCCAGTCGGTCGCGGCGTCGGACACCGACAGGGTCATCCCCTGCGCGAGCAGCCGGAGCGCGGTGTCCTGCAGCAGCAGGTCGACGATCGACCGGAGCTGCCCGCGCTCGAGCTTGCGGAACAGGACGATCTCGTCGATGCGGTTGATGAACTCCGGTCGCATGGACTCGCGCAGCCTGCCCATCACCCGGGCGCGGAGGTCCTCCTCCGCGTACCCGCCGTCGGCCGAGGCGGAGAACCCGAGCGCCCCGGAGCGCGACGCGAGGAACTCGGACCCGATGTTCGACGTCATGATGACGACCGTGTTCCGGAAGTCGACCGTGCGCCCCTGCCCGTCGGTGAGCCGCCCGTCGTCGAGCACCTGCAGCAGCAGGTTGAAGACGTCGGGGTGCGCCTTCTCGACCTCGTCGAGCAGGACGACCGAGTACGGGTTGCGACGGACGCGCTCGGTGAGCTGGCCGGCCTCGTCGTAGCCGACGTACCCGGGAGGGGCACCGACCAGGCGCGAGACGGTGTGCCGCTCGCCGAACTCGCTCATGTCGAAGCGCAGCATCGCGGACTCGTCGCCGAACAGCGATCCGGCCAGGGCCTTCGCGAGCTCGGTCTTGCCGACGCCGGTCGGGCCGAGGAACAGGAAGCTGCCGACCGGGCGACGAGGGTCGCCCATGCCGGTGCGGCTGCGTCGGACCGCGGTCGCGATGGCGCGCACGGCGTCGTCCTGGCCGACGACGCGCTCGTGGAGCTCGCCCTCGAGGGCGGCGAGCCGGGAGCGGTCGCCCTGGGACAGGCGGGTGGCCGGGATGCCGGTGGCGCGGGAGACCACCTCGGCGATGTCGCCTTCCGTGATGACACGGTCAGCAGGTGCGAGACGGGAGGCCCGACCGGCGTCGCCCTCGGAGGCGGCGGTGATCCGCGCCTCCAGTCCGTCGATCTCGTCGCGCAGGCGCGACGCCTCCTCGTAGAGCTCCTCGGCCACCGCGCGGTCCTTGTCGGCCTGCAGCTCCGCGACCTGGTCGCGGAGCGCCTCGACGTCGACGTCGCCCGACAGGGCGAGGCGACGACGGGCACCGGCCTGGTCGATGAGGTCGATGGCCTTGTCCGGCAGGTGCCGGTCGGTGACGTACCGGTGCGAGAGCTCCACCGCGGCGCGCAGGGCGTCGTCGGTGTAGGTCACGTCGTGGTGCTCGGCGTAGCGCGGGGCGAGGCCACCGAGGATCGCCACGGCGTCCTCGACGCTCGGCTCCCCCACCGTCACCGGCTGGAAGCGACGCTCGAGCGCGGCGTCCTTCTCGATGCGGCGGTACTCGTTCAGCGTGGTCGCGCCGACCAGGTGCAGGTCGCCACGGGCGAGGCGGGGCTTCAGGATGTTGCCCGCGTCCATCGAGCCGCCCTCGCCGCCGCCACCGGCTCCGACCACCGTGTGGAGCTCGTCGACGAACACGATGAGCTCGTCCGCGTGTGCCGCGATCTCGTCCATCGCCTTCGTCAGGCGCTCCTCGAAGTCGCCGCGGTACCGGGTGCCGGAGAGCATGCCGGCGAGGTCGAGTGCGACGACGCGCTTGCCCTGGAGCAGCGCGGGCACGTCGCCGTCGGCGATGCGCTGGGCGAGACCCTCGACGATCGCGGTCTTGCCCACGCCGGGCTCACCGATGAGGACGGGGTTGTTCTTCGTGCGGCGGAGCAGGATCTCGACGGTCTGCTCGATCTCGTCGGCACGGCCGATCACCGGGTCGATGCGCCCGTCGCGGGCGCGCTCGGTGAGGTCGGTGCCGAACTGGTCGAGCGTCGGCGTGTCGCTCTCGGTGGCCTGCGTGTCGGTCGTCCCGGGCATCGGTCGCCCCTCTCGTGCTGCTGCCGCGGCCTGCTGGGCGTGGTCCTGCATGTGCTGCGGGGTGACACCGGCGCTCGCGAGCAGCTGCCCGGTGACGGTGTCCTGGTCCATGACGAGCGCGAAGAAGACGTGCTCGGGGTCGGTGTAGGTGCTGCCGAAGCCCTTGGCGGCCTGGGTCGCCTCGAGCAGGATCCGCTGGGCGGTCCCGGTCAGCGCGGGCCGGCCGGTCTGCTCGGGCCGGGGCTCGGCTGCGACGGGCAGTCGCTCCTCGACCTCCGCGGCGAAGTGCTCCGGGTCGACGCCGGCGCTGCGGACGACCGCGGTGAAGGGCTCGGTGCGCACGAGGACGTGCAGGATGTGGAGCGCGTCGATCTCGTGCTGCCCCTGCGAGACGGCGTACTCGGCGGTGCGCTGGAGCATCTCGTGGGTGCGGCGGCTGAGGAGCCGGGTGATGTCGACCGGGCGTCCCAGCGGTACGGATCGCTGGGCGCCGGCCTGCTGGGCCGCGAGGAGCCGTGCGAGGAACGCGTCGAACGCGTCGTCGCCACCGGTCGGGCCGAACGTTGCTGGCAAAGGGACCTCCTGGGAACTTGAGTGCCTTCGACTCAATGCAACGCAGGAGGACCCGCTCCATTCCCGGCGGGCGGAGAAAGTTGCGTCAGCGCGACTCAGGTCCGGGCGATGGCAGCCGTCGCGGCCTCGGTCACACGGACGAGGTCGGTCGGCGCGACCTCGATGTCGAACCCGCGACGACCGCCGGACACGAAGATGCTCGGGTAGGTGAGGGCGGACGCGTCGACGACCGTGCGGAGTCGAGTCTTCTGGCCGACGGGGCTGATGCCACCGACGACGTACCCGGTGCGCTTCTCGGCGAGGGCCTGTTGTGCGAGCGTCGCCTTCTTGCCCCCGAGCGCCGCCGCGATGGCCTTCAGGTCGAGCCGGTTCGCGACGGGCACGACCGCGACCGCGAGCTGGCCGTCGACCGACACGACCAGCGTCTTGAAGACCTGCTCCTCCCGCAGACCGAGCGCTGCGGCCGCCTCCTCGCCGAAGTTCGTCGCCGTCTCGTGGTGCTCGTAGACGTGGGGCGTGAACGGGATCCCCGCCCGCTCGAGGGCGAGGGTCGCTGGGGTGCTCGGCGATCCTGCGGTCATGCCTGTGATCCTGCCCGTCCGCACCTGCCGGTCCTCGGCGGCACGCGGGGGTTACGCTGAACCGGTCATGACCGTCGTCGAACTGCTGCTCCGCGCGCTCGCCGCGCTGCAGCTCGGCGACGCGTCGGTGCTCGCGGCCGGGGGCGCGCTCGCGCCCGGAACGGCGCTCGCCGTGGCCGCCCTCGGACTGGCCGCAGTCACCGTCACCGTGCTCGTCGTCCGCCTGCTCGCGGCGGCGCTGGGCCTCGACGTCGACCCGACCCGCGCGGCGAACCGCGGTCGGGCCGTCGAACGGCCGACCCGCATCGCGTGGAGCCACCCCGACGCCGACGGACACGTGCGGTCACGGGCACCGGGAGCGTCGACCCCGGCCTGACCACCCGCGGGTGGCCGGGTCACGTCGTCGCGTACCCCTCCACCGATCGGATCGTCATGGACCTCTCGAACCTGCCCGTCGTCGGCAGCCTGCTGCACGCCGGCGCCGACCTGCTCACCACCCTCACCGTCGGGCTCGCGCCCGTCACCGGCGATGCCGCCGCCGCCCTCGCGGTCGTCGTGCTCACCGTCGGCATCCGCACCGCCCTCGTCCCGCTCGCGGTCCTGCAGGTGCGAGCCGAGCGTGACCGCCGCCGTCTCGCCCCGCAGCTCGCCGCGCTGCGCCGACGGTACGGATCGGACACCCGACGCCTGCAGGAGGCGGTGCAGCGGCTGTACACCTCGGAGCGGGTGTCCCCGCTCGCGGGCTGCCTGCCCGTGCTCGCCCAGGCGCCGGTGCTGTCCCTCGTGTACGCCCTCTTCACCCACGCGAGCCTCGGCGGCACCGCGAACACCCTGCTCGACGCGACCTTCTTCGGGATCCCGCTCGGACACTCGTTCCTGGCCGTGCTCGGCTCACCGCTCTGGACGCATGCGTGGGTGCTGCTCCTGCTGCTCGCCGTCCTCGCCGTCGCGATCGGACTCGGCCAACGGGCCGCGGCGCGCTGGAACCCGGCAGGAGCGCCGGCGCCCGGTACGCCGGGTGCCGGGACGGCCGCGACGCTCGCGCGGTGGCTGCCGTTCCTGTCGGTGGGGTTCGCCGCCGTGGTCCCGCTCGCCGCGACCGTGTACGTCGTGACCAGTGCGGTCTGGGCCCTCGGCGAGCGGGCACTCCTGCGACGGGTGGTGCGCTGAGGGCCGTCAGCCGCCCTGGCCCTCCTGCTGCGGCCCCTGGTCGACCGGGTCGTACTCCGTGTCACGGCCCTGCTCCTCGTCGGGGGTGGGGACGTGCCGCTCGGTGCCGGCTCCGAGCGGACTCGTGGCGACGTAGTCGGCCTCGCCCGACTGGGTGTCGTGGGCGAGCGGTTCGAGGGTCTCGGGGTCGGCGTCGCGACGGACCCCGTCCTGCTGCTCGCCGGTGCTGTCCGTCGCGGCGTGCTCCGTGGGCGGGGTCGTCGGCACGCCGCCTCCGGCACCGCCCGCTGACGGGTCGTGTCCGGGGAGGCCGGTGGTCGGGTCGTCGTCGGTCGCTGGGGTCATGCACCCCGTCTACCCGTCGGGCACTGGACGGACACCGCCTGACGGCGGACGGCGAGGCGTCCGGGTGGGAGCATGGGCACGTCCGGTGCGTCCGGACCCGGGAGAGCGCATGGCCGACGACGACGTGACGGCAGGACGGGCTCGACTCGAGGCCCTCGCGTGGGGAGGGCAGTCGACCCCGGAGGAAGCAGCGCGTGCGCGTGTCGCGCTGCGGGAGATGGACCGGCCCGGCTCGGGAGGCGCATCCGGCGGCACCGCAGTCACCCCCGGTCCGCCACCGGATGCGACCGGCCGTCCGACCGGCACCGGGACGACACCGGAGGAGCGCCGACCCGACGGCGATGGGCCGGAACGCGCTGGTCTGCCCAGCGACGGAGCGGAGCCCGCTGGTCGGCCCGGCGACGGCCCGGACGACGCCCGTCCGGACAGCGACGGAGCACGCGGTCCCGGCGCCGTGCGTACCGGAGGTGGGTCGGGCCTCCCGGCTGCGTCGTCCACCTGGCGCTCGCGCGTCGGCGGACTGCTCTGGACGGCGCGACCGCGCGCGTGGATCGCGCTTGGCACCGCGGCGGTCGTCGCGCTCGCGTTCGCCGCGGGGACGTTGGTCGGCACCTCGCACGAGGAGCGGGTCGCCGCGCCGCGCACGACCCCCACGCCCGGCACCGTCACGCTCGAGGAGCTCCTCGACGTCCCGCAGACGTACGCCGACCAGCTGCCCGGCCCGGTCGAGGCGCCCGTGAGCCTCCGGACGACCCGACTCGTGTTCACGAACCGGGCACTCGACGGCACGTCGTTCGAGACACCGTGGAACGTCTGGGCCGGGGTCGGCACCGACCGCGAGACGATCTGCCTGGTCGCCACGGCGAACCGACTGGAGTCGACCACCGCGTGCTACCCGCGTACGGACGCCCTGCACGGGAACGTCTCGCTGTCGGCGCAGTCGATGAGCGGGACGCTGACGATCACGCTGCGCGGCGGTGGCGTCCAGGGGACCGTGACGAACGAGAACTGATCGGGTGCCCGCTGCGACTGCGTTGGAGCGCTCCGAGAATCTGCGACGCAGCCCTCGCGCGATCCGGACGGACCGTGCAACACTGGGAGGGCGCACTCGCCGTGGAGTCGTACCCACACCACGTCCGGGTCGACCGGTCCGGACGACGAACCGCGAGCGCGCACCGCACACCCGCTGACCAGACGGCGGGCGGACGCGTGCTCCGGCATCCCCCGGAGGAGGTCAGCAGCGTGTCCACCAACACCACCACCTCGGCCGTGTCGACGAACACGCGGCCGATCACCGTCACCACGCAGTCCGTGGTCGGCATCGCCGTGCTCGGACTGGCCACCTTCTTCGCGATCACCACCGAGCTCATGCCGGTCGGGCTCCTCGGCACCATGAGCCGCGACCTCGGCGTCAGCGAGTCGACCATGGGGATCGTCGTCACCGTGTACGCCGCCGCCGTCGCGATCCTCGCCCTGCCGCTCACCTCGCTGACCGCGCGGCTGCCGCGCAAGGCCGTGCTCGTGTCGACCCTCGTCGGGTACGCGGTGTCGAACGTGCTCATCGCGGTCGCACCGTCCTTCGCCGTGGTCTGCGCCGGTCGGGTCGTCGGCGGCGTCGCACACGCGCTGTTCTTCTCCGTCGCGTCGGCGTACGCCACACGGATCGTGCCACCGCGCCTCGCCGGCCGTGCCATCGCCTTCGTCTACTCCGGCAGCTCGCTCGGCTTCGTCCTGGGTGTGCCGCTGGCGACCTGGGTCGCGCAGACCATCGGGTGGCGGCCGGCCGTCGGTGCGGTCGCGCTCGCCGCAGGAGCACTCGCCGTGGTCGCCCTTGCCTTCCTGCCGAGCGTGCGCGGGACCGCCTCACCGCACATCGGGTCCCCCCGGGCGTGGGCACGGACCGGCCTGCTGTCGGTGGTCGTCGCCGACCTGCTGCTCTTCGCCGGGCACTACGTCGTCTACACCTACATCGGCCCCTACGCGATCGACGCCGGGCTCGACGCCGGCATGGTGAGCGGTGCGCTCCTCGTGCTCGGCGGCACCGGTGTCGTCGGGCTCTGGCTCGCGGGCACGTTCGTCGACCGGGCACCGCGCCAGACGCTGATCGCGGCCGTCGCCGTGATGGCCGCAGCCTTCGCCGTGCTGCCGTTCGTGCACGGGTCGCTGCTCGGCACCATGGTCGTGGCCGGCGTCTGGATGGCCGCGAACGGCACGACCGGCACGCTGTTCATGGCCGCGGCGATCCGGACCGGCGGCGTCTCCCCCGACATCGCGGGCGCCCTGGTGAACGGTGCGTCGAACATCGGCATCGCGGGCGGTGCGGCCGTCGGCGGCCAGGCCCTCGGCGCCGTCGGGCTGCAGTACCTGCCGTTCGCCGGGGCGGTCGTGCTGATCGGGTCGCTCGGCATCGTGCTGGCGGCACGGCGCGGGTTCCCCGTGCACACGCACGCGCAGGAGCACCTGTCGACGACCTCCGTCGAGGCGATCACGTCGTCGCTCGCGGTGGTCACGACCTCGGTTCCCGTCGTCAGCCGCGCGATCCAGACGATCACCGGGTCCGTCGGCATCGCCACCGGCACGGTGCAGACCGCCACGGGGTCGGTACGCACGCGACGTCGGCGCTGATCCCGGCGCAGCGACTCGCGGGCGTCGACGCGCGGGTCGGCGGCTCGGACGTCGGCGTGACGGTCAGGCGTTGCGCTCCGCCGCGAGCAGGCGGTCGAGCGCGGCGACCTGGCCGGACACGAGCAGGGCGCGGGCCTCGTCGAGCGACACCCACCGTGCGTCGTCCACCTCGGGGACCTCGACGAACCGCCCCGAGCCGCGCGGGAGCTCGAGACGGACGATGTTGCTGCGGACCTCCCCGACCGTGAAGTCGTCGGCGCGCAGCGCGAAGACCCGGACGCGCTTGCCCGACGCCTGCTGCACCTCGCCGAGGTCGACCACCTCGCCCTCGGGAGCGGGCACACCGATCTCCTCGGCGAACTCGCGCCGGGCGGCTCCCAGCGGGTCCTCGCCGTCCTCGAGCAGCCCCTTGGGGATCGACCACGCTCGCGGCCGTGCGCGCCAGAACGGTCCGCCCATGTGCGCGATGAAGACCTGTCGGTCAGCGCGCACCGTCGGGCCCCGGTGGAGCAGGAGTCCAGCGCTGGTGACCACGCACCCACGCTAGCCCCGGCGACGTGGACCGGTCCGGCTCCGCCCTGCGGAGCGCACCGCCCGCGTCGGTCGTGCTGTCAGCGGGACCGGTCGGCGACCGACCGCAACTCCGCCGCGACGCGATCGGTCAGCCAGGCGACCCCGCGTTCGTTGGGGTGCAGCGCTCCCGGCTCGAGGTCGATCCGACTGAGGTCGCCGGTGCCGGTGAGCGAGACGCCGGCCACGTACGACCGCTCGCTGGCGCACGCGGAGTGCGCCTGGGACCGGGCGAAGACGTCGACGAACGGCACCCGGGCGGCCTCTGCCGCGGAGGCCGACACCTCGTCGAGTGCCGCCTGGACGCCGTGGAGGTACTCGACGTCCGTGTCCGTGAAGGGGTACGTGTCCTCCGGGAACGTCCCGGCGAGCGTCCCGAGGTCGAGCGCCGAGCGGAAGCAGCCGCGCGCCGGGGTGTGCTCGGCGTCCGGGAAGATCGCGGGGTAGCCCACGAGGACGACCACGGCGTTCGGCGCGGCGCGTCGCACCGCGGCGAGGGTGTCCGCGAT
This sequence comes from Curtobacterium sp. MCSS17_007, assembly GCF_003234175.2. Taxonomy (NCBI): domain Bacteria; kingdom Bacillati; phylum Actinomycetota; class Actinomycetes; order Micrococcales; family Microbacteriaceae; genus Curtobacterium; species Curtobacterium sp. MCSS17_007. The sequence continues at coordinate 1,606,326 of NZ_CP126257.1, read as the reverse complement.
GCCCAGGGCGACCCGCGACCGGATGCGCACGTCGAGGTCGTCGACCCCGTCGTGGACGAGGGTGCTGCGGCAGGAGGGGGCGTCCCGGCCCGAGAAGACCGGCCCGATCGGCGACAGCGCGAGGCACGATGCAGCCGTGCCGAACAGGTCGGCGTCGTTGCCGCCGATCGTGAGCGTGACGAGCCGCGTGCGGTCCGACAGCGCCCGGACCTGCGGCGGCACCCCGCGGAACTGGTACCCGGACACGACGTCGCGGCTCGTCGCACCGGCACACGTCACGTCGGTGAGGTCGAGACCGAAGCGGGCCGCGATGCGGTGCGGGTAGTCACGAGCGGACTGCCCGCAGGCGTTCGTCGGCAGGCGCGTCGGGTCGGACAGGCCGTACCCGGCGGAGTAGGAGTCGCCGAGCGCGACGTACTCGCTGCCCGGCGGGACGTCCGACAGCGTCTGTTCCGGATCGTCGGTGACGGGGTACGGCTCCGGCACCGGCCACATCGGCGCTGCTGCCGCCCGTTCCGCGCCGAGGCCGTCGGGCCCCCACGGAACGAGGACGGTCGCTGCCAGGACGGCGAGGACCGCCACGACGGCGGTGAGCCGGTTCCGGCGGGTGGAGCGGTGCAGGAGGTCCTCCGGTGGGGCGTGCGTCGGGCCGCCCCGGGGTGGGCGGCGGCGGGACGGGCAAGGTTACCGGCCCGTCCCGACCGCCGTGGTCAGCGACGTCCCAGGCGCCGCTCGCCCCCGCTGCCGGTCTGGTACTGCAGGCCGTAGTGCTCGTACAGCACGGGCTCGGTCGAAGCCTCGAGCTCGCCGTCCGTCGGGATGGTGGGCGAGTCCTTCACGAGCTTCTTCGGGAAGGCGGTGCGGAGGTGCTTCGGCGCGACGGTGGCGCCGGTGAGCGGGACGAAGAGCAGCTTCTGGAACCCGGGCAGGCCCGTGGTCACGGCGCCGAACGCCGGCTCGGACGTCGCGGTGTCGTAGTAGATGCTCTCGAGCGTGCCGATCTTGTCCTCGGCGTCGTCGACGACGGGCAGGCCGATCCAGTCACGGATGTTTGCGGCTTCGAACACGGGGCGCTCCCTTCGAGCGGTACAGGTCGCCCCTGACGCTACCGACGGGCGTCCGGCGCGTTCACGGCGAACCGGGTGAACCGACCGGCAGCGAGTCCACCGCGGCGAGCACGTCGTCCACGCCGACCGCCAGGAGCGCCGGGTCCGGGTCCTCCGCGAAGACGTCGCCGCGGCGCACGGACGCGTCCGTGAGCACGACGTGCGGTCCGGACGCGGGCGGCCCCCAGGCCTCGGGCGGGGCAGGACCGAAGACCACGACGGACGGGATGCCGTAGGCCGACGCCAGGTGGGCTGCCCCCGTGTCGACGGTGACGACGAGCGCGGCGGACGCGATGACGCCCGCGAAGGCCTGCAGTTCCAGCGCGCCTGCCAGGACCGCCTCCGGCGGCAGGCCGGCCGCCTTCGCGACGGTGGTGGCGCGCTCGACGTCGTCTGCGCCTCCCGTCAGGACGACGTCGAGACCGCGCGCACGCAGCCCGCGCACCACGTCGGCGAAGCGGTCGGTCGGCCAGTGCCGGGCACCGTGGAAGGCACCGATGTGCACGACGGCGGCACCGGGTGCGACCGACGGGGTCTCGGGGCGGGCGATGGCGACCTCGTCCGGGTCGGCGGGGATGCCGTGCCAGGTGAGCAGGCTCGCCCAGCGCTCACGCTCGTGGACGTCGTCCGGCCACACGGGCCCCTCGTACCCGTGGGTCGGGTCGGCGTGCCCGATGACGCGCCTGGCACCGAGCGCGGCGACGAGGTCCGAGGACTCCGGACCGGCACCGTGCAGGTTCACCGCGACGTCGACCGCGCCGGCGGGTGCGGCGATCGCGTGGTCCAGCCCGTGCTGTGCGAGGTGCACGTCGACCGGCAGCAACTCGACCACCGGGGCGAGCCAGGCGGTGGTCGCCAGGGTGATCCGGTGGCCCGGGAACGCGCGCCGGAGGGCGTGCAGGGCGGGGACGGCGACGAGCGCGTCGCCGAGTTTGATGGCGCGGAGGACGAGGAGGTCCGGGCGCCCGTCGGACGGGGGCAGGACGGGGACGGCGGTCACGCTGCGACGCTACCCGGACCTCGCTGGGGCGGTTCCCGGCCGCCGCACGGTACCAAGGAGCATGGCTCTCGCGAAGGACCGTGCGGTGCGCGGCCTGCTCTTCGACCGTGACGACACGCTCGTCATCGACGTCCCGTACAACGCCGACCCGCACAAGGTCGTGCCCGTCCCCGGTGCACACCGTGCCGTGGAGCGTGCCCGCGCCGCGGGACTGCGCGTCGGCGTCGTGACGAACCAGTCCGCGATCGCGAAGGGCCTCGCGACCCGCGAGCAGGTCGACGCCACGAACGCACGGGTCGACGAACTCGTCGGGCCGTTCGACGTCTGGTGCGTCTGCCCGCACGACGCCGGCGACGGGTGCTCCTGCCGCAAGCCCCGCCCGGGCATGGTGCTCGACGCGGCGGAGCGGCTCGGCCTGGACCCCGCCGAGGTGGTCGTCGTCGGTGACATCGGCGCCGACGTCGGTGCCGCCGTGGCCGCCGGCGGGCAGGGCATCCTCGTGCCGACGCCGCGCACCCGCGCCGAGGAGGTCGAGTCCGCCGACACCGTCGCGGCGACCCTCGACGAAGCGGTCTCCCTCGTCCTGGCCCGCGTCCCGGCGGCCCGCGCGTGAGCGGGGGCGAGGGGCCCCGCGTCCTGGTCGTCCGCCTCGACTCGTTCGGTGACGTCCTGGTGGCCGGGCCCGCCGTCCGCGCCGTCGCCGCCGGCGCATCACACGTGACGATGCTCTGCGGTCCGCAGGGCGCTCCCGCTGCCGACCTGCTCCCCGGTGTCGACCGGGTCCGGGTGTGGGCAGCACCGTGGGTCACCGAGACCGCGCGCCCGATCGACGACGCCCTGCTCGGCGAGTTCCGTGCCCTCGTCACCGAGGAGCAGCCCGACGAGGCCGTCGTCCTCACCTCGTTCCACCAGTCCCCGCTGCCCGTCGCCCTGCTGCTCCGGCTCGCCGGTGTCGCGCGCGTGTCCGGAGCGTCCGTCGACCACCCGGGATCGCTGCTGGACGTGCGGCTCCGGCCCGGCGAGGACCTGCCCGAGGACCTGCCGGAACCCGAACGTGCGCTCCGCATCGCCGAGGCCGCGGGGTTCGCGTTGCCGCCCGGGGACGAGGGGAGGCTCGCGGTGCGCCACGAGGCCGTCGCGCCGCCCGAGGTGGTCGCGCTGGACCGGTACGTCGTGGTCCACCCGGGCGCGAGCGTCCCCGCACGTTCCTGGCCGGAGGACCACCACCGCGCGCTCGTCGCGGCGTACGCCGGACGGGGCGTGCCGGTCGTCGTCACGGGGAGCCCGGGTGAGCGCGCACTGACCGCCGCCGTCGCCGGTGACACCGCGGTCGACCTCGGCGGCCGCACGACGCCCGCCGAGCTCGCCGCCGTGCTGGCGGGCGCCGAGGTCGTCGTCGTCGGCAACACCGGACCCGCGCACCTCGCCGCCGCCGTCGGGGCCAGGATCGTCAGCCTGTTCTCCCCCGTCGTGCCGGCCGTGAAGTGGGCGCCGTACGCCCCGGACGTCGAACTGCTCGGCGACCAGTCCGCCGCGTGTCGTCTGAGCCGTGCCCGCGAGTGCCCGGTGCCGGGCCACCCGTGCCTGTCCGGAGTGCGCGTGGAGGACGTCCTCGCGGCCCACGACCGCCTGGTGGGACGGGGGACGACGGTCGGTCGGACTGCGCTCAGCGGATGAACCGGAGAAGTCTGCGAAGCACCGCAGCGACCACTGCGTAGCGTGCGCCACTGCTCCTCCTGCTCCTCACACCGGCAGCCGCGCGACGCGCGGAGGGCCGCGTGGGCAGCTGCCCGGAGGGGCACCGACCCGTCGAAAGGCCCTGCATGCGGATCCTCGTGTGGCACGTGCACGGCGGCTGGATGGACGCCTTCGTCCGCGGCCCCCACGAGTACCTCATCCCGACCACACCGGCCCGCGACGGCTGGGGTCTCGGCCGGGGTGGCCGCGAATGGCCCGACTCCGCGATCGAGATCGACCCGGCCGACGTCGCCGACGCCGAGGTCGACGTGGTCGTCCTGCAGCGCACCGAGGAGCTCGAGGAAGCACGCCGCCTGCTCCGGGGACGGGACGTCCCGATGGTGTTCGTCGAGCACAACGCCCCGCGGGTGGACGTGCCGAGCAGCCTGCACCCGATGCGTGACCGCGACGACCTGGTGATCGCGCACGTCACGCACTGGAACGCGTTGATGTGGGACTGCGGCACCACCCGCACGACCGTGGTCGAGCACGGTGTCGTGGACCCGGGCCCCCTGTACACCGGCGAGCTCGAACGCTTCGGCGTCGTCATCAACGAACCGGTGCGCCGCGGTCGTGTCGTCGGGACCGACCTGCTCCCCCGCTTCGCACAGGTCGCCCCGGTCGACCTGTGGGGCATGGGCACCGAGCGACTCCCGGAGCTCGGCTTCGGTGACCGCGTCGTCGCGCTCGGCGACGTGCCCGCAGTCCCCATGCACGCGGCGCTCGCGCAGCGACGCGCGTACGTGCACCCGAACCGCTGGACCTCGCTCGGGCTGTCGCTCATCGAGTCGATGCACATGGCGATGCCGGTGCTCGTCCTCGCGACGACCGACGCGGTGCGGACCGTGCCCCCCGAGGCCGGCGCGATCGCGACCGACGTCGACGAGCTGGTCCGGGCCTCCAGGACGCTCCTGGAGGACCCCGAGGAGGCCCGCCGTCGCGGTGCCGTCGCCCGCGAGGCCGCACTGGCGCGGCACGCGCTCGGTCGGTACCTCGCCGACTGGGACGACCTCCTCGACGACGCCGTCGCGCGCGGTGCGCGACGGGAGCACGCGGCGTCCGCCGCGCTGGAAGGGAGCCTCCGATGAAGATCGCGATGGTGTCCGAGCACGCGAGCCCCCTCGCCGTGCTCGGCGGTGTCGATGCCGGTGGTCAGAACGTGCACGTCGCCGAGCTCTCCGGCGCCCTCGCCGACCGCGGCCACCAGGTCACCGTCTACACGCGGCGCGACGACGCCCACCAGCCCGTCCGCGTGCTCCTGCGTCCGGGCGTCGAGGTCGTGCACGTCGACGCCGGTCCCGCTCGGCACGTGCCGAAGGACGACCTGTTCCCGTACATGGACACGTTCGCGTCCGTGCTCGCGGCGGAGTGGTTCGTCGACCGGCCGGACGTCGTGCACGGGCACTTCTGGATGTCCGGGCACGCAGCGCTCGAAGCCGTCAAGCAGGTGCAGAACCGCACCGGCGGTGTGCGCATCCCCGTCGTGCAGACCTTCCACGCGCTCGGCGTCGTGAAGCGTCGCCACCAGGGCACCGCCGACACCAGCCCCGCCGAGCGCGAGTGGATCGAACCCGCGGTCGGCCGCAGCGTCGACCAGGTGGTCGCGACGTGCTCGGACGAGGCGTTCGAGCTCAAGGCGCTCGGCGTCCCGCTGCACGCCATCTCGGTCGTGCCGTGCGGCGTCGACACGGAGCTCTTCCGTCCCGACGGGGCCGTCGAGGAGCGCGGCCGCCCGTTCCGCGTCCTCACCGCGTCGCGTCTGGTCCGTCGGAAGGGCGTCGGCACGACGATCGCCGCCCTCGCGAAGCTGCTCGACGAGGGCCGCGACGTCGAGCTCGTCGTCGTGGGCGGTGCCGGCACCGCCGGAGCCGACCTGCCGGACGACCCGGAGTACCAGCGTCTCGACGCCCTGGCACGCTCGCTCGGCGTCCGCGAGCACGTCACCTTCCGTGGCCAGCTCGGGCAGCAGGACATGCCGTCGGTCTACCGCAGCGCCGACGTGGTCGTGTGCGCCCCCTGGTACGAGCCGTTCGGCATCGTCCCGCTCGAGGCCATGGCGTGCGGTCGTCCGGTCGTCGCGTCGAGCGTCGGCGGGCTCATCGACACGGTGGTCGAGGACGCCACCGGCCTGCACGTCCCGCCGCGCGACGAGGACGCGGTCGCCGCCGCCGTCGGAGCGCTGCTCGACGACGCCGAGCGGCGCGAGGCCTACGGCCGGGCCGGACGCGAGCGTGCCGAGACCCGCTACACGTGGCACAAGGTCGCCGCGGACAGCGAGCGCGTCTACGAGCGGCTCGTGGCCGGCTCCGCGAACGGCGTCCACGCGACGAACGGTGTCCACGCGACCCCGGCCGCGGCCACCGGCAGCACCCCCGTCCCGACCCCACCCGCCACCCTGACCCCGGGCGCACGCACCGGACGCGCCGGACGGACCTCCCGTCCGACGCCCGCGGCGCTGCCGCACCCGACGGAGAGGACCGCACGATGACCATCGAGCAGCAGACCGGCACGCGCGAGCCGGCGACCGAGAACGACAGCGTCCGGACGGTCGTCGACCACGTCGCCGCCTCCGTCCCCGTGATCGCCTCGCTCGTCGACCACAAGGACCACATCGCCGCCTGGGCCGACGACATCGCCGCCCGCCTGGTCGCCGGCCGCCGACTCCTGGCCGCAGGCAACGGCGGGTCCGCCGCGGAGGCGCAGCACCTGACGTCCGAGCTCACCGGCCGCTTCGACGGCGACCGCCCGGCGTACTCGGCGATCTCGCTGCACGCCGAGAGCTCCGCCGTCACCGCGATCGGGAACGACTACGGCTACGACGAGGTGTTCGCCCGCCAGGTCACGGCACACGCCCGCGCCGGCGACGTCGTCGTCCTCCTCAGCACGAGCGGGAAGAGCCCGAACCTCCTCCGCGCCGCCGCGGCCGCGCGAGCCGTGGGTGCGCGGTCGATCGCCATGACGGGCCCCGGTCCGAACCCCCTGGCCGAGGCGGTGGACGACGCGATCTGCATCGACGGCCCCTCCGCGAACGTGCAGGAGGCCCAGCTCGTCCTCGTGCACGCCCTCTGCCGCGCGATGGAGCCGGCCCTCCGTCGGGGCGGCCGCCGGTGAGCGGCGGCCAGCGCGCAGCGGCCGACGGCACCCGTCGCCGCATCGTCGTCGTCGGCGACACCCTGCTCGACGTCGACGTGTCCGGCACGAGCGAGCGGCTCAGCCCGGACGCTCCGGTGCCCGTCGTCGACGTCCGCACCGACGACCGCCGTGCGGGCGGTGCCGGCCTGGTGGCCTCCATGCTCGTGCGCGACGGACACGACGTCACGCTCGTGACCGTCCTCAGCGACGACGACCGTGCCGACGAGATCCGCGCCCTGCTGCCGGACGTGCACGTCGTCGCCGGTCCGTCCGGCGCCCCGACGCCCGTGAAGACCCGCGTCCGCGTCGTCGACCACGCCCTGGTCCGCATCGACGAGGGCTGCGCGACTCCCCCGGTGCCCGACGCGACCCCCGAGATGACCGCGGCGCTCGAGGGCGCCGATGCGGTCGTCGTCGCCGACTACGGTCGCGGGGTCGCCGCCTCCGAGGGCCTCCGTCAGGCCTTGACCGCCGTCGCGCAGACCACCCCGGTCGTCTGGGACCCACACCCCAAGGGCGCGGCACCCGTGGTCGGCACCGCCGTCGTCACGCCGAACTCCGCCGAGGCGCGTCGGTTCACCGACCTGCCGGGCGAGGGCGTCCCCTTCGCCACCGACGCCGCCGCGACACTCGTCGAGACGTGGGGGGTGGACGCGGTCGCCGTGACCCTCGGAGACCGCGGCGCACTCGTCGCCTCCCGCCGCGGCGACGGCGATGCCCGCGCGTCGTCGCTCGACAGCCGCTTCGTCCCTGCGCCCTCCGTCACCGCCGGCGACCCGTGCGGTGCCGGCGACCGACTCGCCGCCGGCGTCGCGGTCGCCCTGGCCGAGGGGGCCGACGTCGCAGACGCCGTCGCCGCCGGTGTCCTCGCCGCCTCGGAGTACCTGGCGGCGGGTGGCGTCACCGCGCTCTTCGCCGACGACGGGCCGGCCCCCGTGCAGGTCCCCGGCGTCGACCGCGACGCGATGCGGGTCGTCCACGACGTCCGGAGCGCCGGCGGCACGGTCGTCGCCACCGGCGGGTGCTTCGACCTGCTGCACGCCGGGCACGCCCGGACGCTGTCGGCGGCGCGGGCGCTCGGTGACTGCCTGGTCGTGTGCCTCAACTCGGACGACTCGGTCCGCGCGCTCAAGGGCCCGGAGCGGCCGATCATGAGCCAGGACGACCGCGTGGAGCTCCTCCTCGCGCTCGACTGCGTCGACGCCGTGGTCGTCTTCGACGAGCACACCCCCGACGAGGCGCTCCGTCGCTTCCGCCCGGACGTCTGGGCCAAGGGCGGCGACTACGCCGCGAGCGAGCTCCCCGAGGCGGCCACGCTCGCCGAGTGGGGTGGCCGCGTCGTCACCGTCCCGTTCCACCCCGGTCGGTCCACCACCCGGCTCGCGGCCGCACTCGCCGCCGTCGGCTGACCCCGCACCGTCCCGACCGCGCACCGGACGGGAGGCACGGCGCACCGCCGCCACGTGCCTCCCGTCCGGTGGGCGGCACCACACTCGTCCCGTCGGCACCGCCGACGGACCGGCACCACGCACCTCCCGGAAGGAAGTCCATGCCCGTCCCCACCACCCCCATCGGCCGCGTCCTCGTCACCGGCGGCGCCTCGGGTCTCGGCGCGGCGGTCGTCGCCGCGGTCGCCGAGGCCGGCGGTACCCCGATCGTCCTGGACCTCCGTGTCGACGCCGTGCCCGAGGGCACCGACGCCGTCGCCGTGGACGTCACGGACACCGAGGCGACCGAGCGCGCCTTGCGCGAGGCCGCGGAGCGCCACGGCGGCCTCGACGCCGTCGTCACCGCGGCCGGCATCGACACCCCGGCCCCGATCGGCGGCATCTCGTCGGGTGACTGGGAGCGCATCGTCGGCGTCAACCTCCTCGGCACCGCCGCGGTCGTCCGTGCGGCGCTGCCCGCCCTCGAGGCCACGCACGGCCGTGTCGTCACGATCTCGTCGTCCCTCGCGCTGCGCGGTGTCGGCGACGGCACCGCGTACTCGGCGTCGAAGTTCGGCGTCCGCGGGTTCTCTCAGGCGCTGGCGGCCGAGACCGCGGGTCGCATCGGTGTGACGAACATCATCCCCGCCGGCATGCGCACGGCGTTCTTCGAGGGCCGCACGGAGCAGTACAAGCCGGGCCCGGACGCGCAGCTCATCGAGCCGGAGTACGTGGCGAACTCGATCCTGTTCGCGCTGTCGCAGCCGGCCGGCTGCGAGATCCGCGAACTGTCGATCATGCCCGCGACGGAGCCGAGCTGGCCGTAGGCACTCGCTGACGCGACGACGGGAGGCGCAGTGCCGGACGGCACCGCGCCTCCCGTCGTCCGTCCGGTGACGTCGCAGTGGGATGTCCGGGATTCCGATCCGTGGATCCACGACACCAGCCGCGCGTCGGTCGCGACCTCGGCGGACGTGAGCGGGATGTCGTGGAACCTCGAGGATCGCACCCGCGCAGGCGCGGAGTGGTCAGGCGACCGGTGTCGCAGCACGCTCTCGCGGACGCACCGTCGCGAGCAGGTCCGCGACGTCGGCGAGCACGGCGTCGGGCTGCACCTCGTCGACGTACGACGGGTCGTGCTCGCACCGTTCGGCGGTCCACCCGACCTGCGTGACGTCGATCCCGCACACCGGGCAGCGCGTGACGAACGACAGGTGCACGCGGTGGCGTCCACGGTCGATCGGACCCGCGTTCACGACGTTGCCGAACCAGAAGACGCCGACCGTGGGCGTGCCGACGGCGACCGCCAGGTGCCGCGGACCGGAGTCGTCGCCGACCAGCACGTCGGCCGCGGCGAGCACGGCGGGCAGGTCGGCGAGCGGCAGCGCGTCCGTCAGGTCGTGCAGCCGCTCCTGCAGCCCCGTCGGGACCGCATCCCGGATCGCCCGGGAGGCGGGGACGTCGGTCGCGTCGCCGACGAGCACGACGTCGTCACCGGCGTCGAGACGGGCGGCGACCACGGCGGCGAAGCGTTCCGGGCTCCAGCGGCGCCGAGGGTCGGTGGCACCCGGGTGGACGGCGACGAGGTGCCCGCTGACGCCGAGCCGCTCGCGCGCGGCCTCCCGCTCCTCGGCGGCGACGTGCACACGCGGGTCGAGCGTGACCGGTGCCGCCCCGGCGAGCGAGGCCACCTCGAGCCCGCGGAGCACCTCGTGCTGGTAGTAGACGTAACGGACCCAGCGCTCCAGGACCTCGGCGTCCTCGGTCGCGGTGCCGACGGTGTGCCGTGCCCCGAGGCGGAGCAGGAACGGGTTCGAGTTGCGCCCGCCGCCGTGCAGCTGGACGGCCAGGTCGAACCGGCCACGCAGGCGCGACTCGAAGTCCTCGACGGTGGGTGCGTCCTCGCCGGCATCACGCACCCCCGGCGAGACCGGGAGTTCCTCGAAGGCGTGGACGGCGTCGGTGCGGCCCCGGAGGACGGCCGGAGCCAGCGGGCTGCCGAGGAGGGTGATGCGGGCGTCGGGGTACGCGGCGTGCAGTGCCTCGAGCGCGGGGACCGCGAACAGCAGGTCCCCCAGGCCACCGCCGCGGAGCACCGCGATCTCCCGGACGTCGTCGAAGCGTTCTCCACCGTTGCCGATCAGTTGCACCAGACCCGTCTACCGGAACGGAGCCGTGAGCGCTGCCGGGACCACCCGTCCAGGGCACACGCGGTGCGCTCTCCGGACCGATCACCCGAAACCGGCACCCCGCACAGGGTCCCGGGAGCAGCGTGGAACGGTACGCCCGTCTCCGGAAGGACACCATGACCCTCGCCACCCCGTCAGCGACCGTGACCGACAGCGACCACCTGGTCGTCTCCGACCCCGTCGACGGGTCGATCGCCACGACGACGCCGCGCTCCACGAGCGAGGACGTCGCGAACGCGGTCGCGCGTGCACGGGCGGCCGCCCCCGGCTGGGCGCGGACCGCACCGGCGGAGCGCGGAGCCCTGCTGCACGCCGCAGCGGCACACCTGCGCGAGCACGCCCAGGAACTCGCCGACCTGAACACCCGCGAGACGGGCAAGGTCCCCGGCGACGCGATGGGCGGGGTGCAGGCCGGCATCGGCACGCTCGTGCAGTACGCCGAGCTCGGTCCGGTCCACCGCGGTGAGGCACTCCGCGGGCAGTTCGGTGCCGCCGACTGGTCGGTCCCCCACCCCCGCGGCGTGGTGCTCGCCCTGACCCCGTGGAACGACCCGGTGGCCGTGGCACTCGGCATCATCGGTGCGGCCGTCGTCACCGGCAACACCGTGGTGCACAAGGGCAGCGAGCGGTGCCCCGGAACGATCGCCCGCCTGAACGCGTTGCTCGCCGAGGTCCTGCCGGAGGGGGTCCTGGTGGGCGTCGACGGCGACGCCGCGACCGGCGAGGCCCTGCTCGGGCAGGACGGCATCGACGTCTACGCACACGTCGGCTCCACCGCGACGGGCGACCGCCTGACCGAGGTCGCCGCCGGGACCCGCGCACACGTCATCCGCGAGAACGGTGGCAACGACGCGGTCGTCGTCGACGCCGATGTCGACCCCACCTGGGCCGCCGCGCAGGTGGCACTCGGCGCCTTCGCCAACACGGGCCAGATCTGCACGAGCGTCGAGCGCGTCTACGTGCACCGCGACGTCGCCGAGGAGTTCACCGCGGCGCTCGTCGCCGAAGCCGAGCGGCGGACCGCATCGCCCGCCGCGGAGTTCGGTCCCCTCGTCGACGACCGGCTCCGCACAACGGTGCAGGCGCACGTCGACGACGCCGTGCAGCGTGGCGCCGTGGTGCGCACGGGCGGCACGACGCCCGGTGGCGTCGGCACGTTCTACCCGGCGACCGTCCTGGCCGACTGCACGGACGACATGGTCGTCATGACCGAGGAGACCTTCGGCCCGATCGCCCCGGTCCGGGTCGTCGAGTCGTTCGACGAGGGGCTGCGTCTCGCTGCAGCCGACCGGTACGGCCTGGCCGCGACGGTGCTCACGGGCGACACCGGTCACGCGCTCCGCGCGGCGGCCGAGCTGCCCGTGGGGACCGTCAAGGTGAACGCCGTGTTCGGCGGTGCTCCGGGCGGCAGCGCCCAGCCCCGTGGCGCGTCGGGTGCCGGTTTCGGCTACGGCCCGCACCTGCTCGACGAGATGACCACGACGACGGTCGTCCACCTCGAGCCCGCTCCCGCCCGCACGACCACCGGAGGCACCCGATGACCGCCGACGTCCGTCTCGTCCGCGACCTGGTCGCCTCGGTCGACGACCGCGAACCCCTCGTCGTCGTCATCGGCGACTGCATCCTCGACCGGTGGACCGTCGGCGAGGCCGAGCGGGTCTCCCGCGAGGCTCCGGCACCCGTCGTGCGCGTCACCGAGACGGTGGCCGTGCCGGGCGGCGCCGCGAACACCGCGGTGAACGCCCGCGCCCTCGGCGCCCGCGTCCGCATGGTCGGCCTGATCGGCGACGACGAGTCCGGTCGCGTGCTCCGTGAACGCCTCGAGACCGCAGGCGTCGACACGTCGTACCTGGTCGAGGTCGCCGGTGCCCGCACCACGACGAAGTCGCGCGTCGTCGGCGGTGACCGCGTCGTGGTCCGCGTCGACGAGATCGCGGCCACGCCGGACGCCCATGCCGGAACCCGCCTCGGCGAGGCCGTCGCCCGCGCCGTCCGCTGCGCCGACGCCGCCGTGGTGTGCGACTACGGCCTGGGCGTGCAGCCCGAGGACGTCGTGCCCGTGCTCGACCGTGACCGTCCCGGTGCCGTCGTGGTGGACGCTCACGACCTCACGCGCTGGGCCGACCTGCACCCGGACCTCGTCACGCCGAACGCGGGCGAGACCGCCGCGCTGCTCGGACGCGACCTCGGCGCCGGCTCCGCCCGGGTCCCCGTGGTCGTGGACGCCCGCCACGAGGTCCTCGCCCGCAGCGGCGCCCACGCGGCCGTCGTCACCCTCGACCGCGACGGCACGGTCCTGCTCGAGCCCGGCGCGGACCAGGCCTTCCGCACCCGTGCCACGCCGGCATCCGAGCAGCAGGCCTCCGGCGCGGGCGACACGTTCTGCGCGGCCGCCACGGTCGCCCTGGCCGTGCGCGCTCCGCTCCGCGACGCGATCGCCGTCGCCCAGGCCGCTGCCGACGTCGTCGTCCGCGAGGCGGGCACCTCGGTCTGCACCGCCGCAGCGCTGATCGACTCCGTGACGGCGCCCGCCGCGACCGTGGTCGACCACGACGACCTCGCGCTGGCCGTCGAGGCCGCTCGCGCCGCCGGCCGCCGGGTGGTCTTCACCAACGGGTGCTTCGACGTGGTGCACCGCGGGCACACCACCTACCTGCGGCAGGCGCGCGAGCTCGGTGACCTGCTCGTCGTCGCCCTCAACGACGACGACTCGGTCCGACGGCTCAAGGGCCCGGAGCGACCGATCAACACGGCGGAGGACCGTGCCGGCGTCCTCGCCGCGCTCGCCTGCGTCGACCTGGTGACCGTCTTCGCGACGGACACCCCGATCCCCCTCATCGAGCGCCTGCGCCCCGAGGTCTACGTCAAGGGCGGCGACTACTCGCCGGAGATGCTCGAGGAGACGGGCGTCGTCCGGGCGTACGGCGGCGAGGTCGTCATGGTCGACTACGTGCCGGAGCACTCGACGACCGCCGTCGTCCGACGCATCCGCGAGGCCACCGCTGCCGCGGCTGCCGCGGCCGGCACGACTCCCGCGTCCGACGACGCGGACTCCCCGGCACCCGCCGTCGAGCCGGACCCGGCACCGTGACCGCCGCCCGCTGGTCCGGCGCCTGGGCACGACCCGTGACGGACGACCGCGGTCCGGCCGAGGTCGACGTCCTGGTGCCGACGGTCGGGCGCCCCGCCGAGCTCGCGACGACGCTCGCCGGGCTCGCGGCGCAGACCGACGTCGCGTTCCGCGTCGTCCTCAGCGACCAGTCGGCGGGCCAGGACGCCGCAGCGGTGCCGGCGGTTGCCGCGATGCTGCGCGTCCTGGAGGCGCAGGGCCGTCCCGTCACGCTCCTCGCCCACCCGGAACGGCGTGGCCTGGCAGAGCACCGGCAGCACCTGCTCGACCACGCCACGGCGCCGACGGTGCTGTTCCTCGACGACGACGTCTGGCTCGAACCGGGCACCGTCCGCCGGATGCTCGACGCGCTCCGCGACCTCGGGTGCGGCTTCGTCGGCAGCGCCGTGCAGGGTCTGTCGTACCTGCAGGACCGTCGTCCGCACGAGACGGCCGTCTTCGAACCGTGGGACGGCCCCGTCGTGCCCGAGGTCGTCCGACGCGGCACACCCGGCTTCGACCGGCTGTCGTTGCACAACGCCGCGAACCCGGCGCACGTCGCGGCGGAGCTCGACGTCGAGCCGGGCGGCTGGGTGCCCTACCGGGTCGCCTGGGTCGGCGCGTGCGTGCTGTACGACCGCGAGGCGCTCGAGGCGGTCGGCGGATTCGGCTTCTGGCCGTCGTTGCCCCCGGAGCACTCGGGCGAGGACGTCGTCGCGCAGTGGCGGGTGATGGAGCGCTTCGGGGGCGCGGGCATCCTGCCGTCCGGTGCGGTGCACCTCGAGAGCCCGACGACCGTGACCGACCGCCGTGTCGACGCTCCGGACGTCCTGTTCGACGACCACGAGCCGAGCCGGCACCGGCGCTGAGCCCACACCGGGCACGAGCGGCGCTCGTCGTCTTCGTCCCGGTCGCTGCCGGCCCTCGTGGTGCCACCCGCTCGGGCGTGACGAGGACGGGGCAGCGGAGCGGTTCCGGCAGGTGGACGGGAGCGGACGGCGCGGTGAACGCTCGCCGGCGCTCCCGCGAGAGGCCCGTGACGGCGCCGCCACGGGCCTCCCGGCCGGTCCGCCGGACGCGGAGCCCACCGGACGTGACCTGTGCTCCGGGCCGGCAACAGGGCAGGATGGCCACACCACCAGTGAGCAGGAGGACCACGATGGCGACGTTCACCCGAGGCTTCGGCGGCCGACGCGACGACCGTGACGACCCGCGCATCCCGCCCGGACAGACCCTCGTCCGCGACTGGCCGGTCCTCTCCGCCGGTGCCACTCCCGACATCGAGCCGGCCGACTGGAGCTTCTCGATCCGCACCGAGTCGGGGCTGCGCACCTGGAGCTGGGACGAGGTGCACGCGCTCGGTGTCGAGGACGTCACCGTCGACATCCACTGCGTCACCCACTGGACGAAGCTCGACATGCCTTGGCGGGGCGTGCCGCTCGACCGCCTGTTCGCGGACGTCGAGACCTCGCTCGACTTCTGCACGGTGCACAGCTTCGGCGGCTACACGACGAACGTGCCGCTCGACGAGCTGCTCGACGGGCAGTCGTGGATCGCCTTCGAGGCGGACGGCGAACCCCTGACCCCCGAGCACGGCGGCCCGGCCCGCCTGCTCGTGCCCCACCTGTACTTCTGGAAGAGCGCGAAGTGGGTGCGCGGCATCGTCATGCAGGCCGAGGACGAGCCCGGCTTCTGGGAGAACGCCGGGTACAACATGCACGGCGACCCCTGGAAGGAGGAGCGGTACTGGTGAGCGGCCCCTCCCCCGTCGACGGCCTGGAGGCCCGGACCGGCCCGCGCACGCCGGTCCCTGTCCGCAGGCGGCCGGCCTGGCACGCCGCCACCGTCGCCTCCGTCGCGCAGGAGACACCGAACGCGCGCCGCATCGTCCTCGACGTGCCGACCTGGCCCGGCAACGACCCGGGCCAGCACCTCGACCTCCGACTCACCGCGGAGGACGGCTACCAGGCGTCCCGCTCGTACTCCGTCGCCTCGGCAGGCGAGGGCACCCGTGTCACGCTCGCGGTCGACCGGGTCGAGGGCGGCGAGGTCTCGCCCTTCCTCGTCGACGCGATCGAGGTCGGCGACGCCCTCGACGTGCACGGCCCGCTCGGCGGGTGGTTCGTGTGGCGCCCCGGCGAGTCGACGAGGCCGGTGCAGCTCGTGGCGGGTGGCTCCGGCATCGTCCCGCTCCTGCCGATGGTCACGTCCCACGCCGAGGCCGACGACCCGACGCCCTTCCGACTGCTCATCGCCACGCGCACACCGGACGACGTCTTCTTCCGGCGGGAACTCGACGAGGCGTCCCGAGCGTCCGCGCCGCTCGACGTCACGCACGTCTACAGCCGACGAGCACCCGAGGGCTCCGACGAGCCGGTCGGCCGGCTGACACGTGAGCGGCTCGCGCGGGCGGTCCTGCCGGCCGACGCGGGCGCCCGCGTGTACGTCTGCGGGTCGACGCCGTTCGTCGAGCAGGTCCTCCGGTGGCTCGGCGAACTGGGGCACGACCTGTCGGACGTCCGGGCCGAGCGCTTCGGCGGAGCCTGACGAGGTCCCCAGGGGGTGCCGGGCACCGTCGATCCAGCAGGACGACGACGAAGGCCCTGGTCGGTGACCAGGGCCTTCGTGTTCCGAGCGGATGACGAGATTCGAACTCGCGACCCTCACCTTGGCAAGGTGATGCGCTACCGCTGCGCCACATCCGCGTACGGCATCACTCTACCCTGATCGGGTCGACGGACCGCGATCCGCGCGCCGGCCGGGCGCGTCGTCCCGGACGTCCCCGGCTCACAGGCCCGGCGGGTTGACTCGCAGCATGAGCTACGTGCACGACAACCCGGGCGGTACCGAGGCCCACGGGGTCGACCTCGTCGACGGCGACTCCCCGGCGGTGCGGATCCTGGTCCACGGGGACCTCCCGACGACCATCGAGCACGAGGGCCGCACCTGGTTGGCGACCGGCGACGCGCACGACGACGGCGACCCGTCCGCTCCCCCGATCGCGATCTACCGCCCGGTCTGACCCGCGGTGGCCCCGGCCGGCGCTGCCGATGACGCGTGCACCTGGACCCGAGCAGAGTCGGACGTGCACGCGACCGCAACGCAGAGAGGACGACGCACGTGACCGACGTCTCCAGCCAGCCGCCCGCCGAGGGCGACGACCGCAAGGTCCTGACCAACCGACAGGGCCACCCCGTCCACGACAACCAGAACCAGCGCACCGTCGGAGCCCGCGGCCCCGCAACGCTCGAGAACTACCAGTTCCTCGAGAAGATCAGCCACTTCGACCGCGAGCGCATCCCGGAACGGGTCGTGCACGCGCGCGGGGCCGTCGCCTTCGGCTACTTCGAGGCCACCGGCACCTGGGGCGACGAGCCGATCGCGCAGTACACCCGCGCGAAGCTGTTCCAGGAAGCCGGCAAGCGCACCGACCTGGCGATCCGGTTCTCGACCGTGATCGGCGGTCGTGACTCGTCCGAGGCCGCCCGCGACCCGCGCGGGTTCGCGGTGAAGTTCTACACCGAGGACGGCAACTGGGACCTCGTCGGCAACAACCTCGGCGTGTTCTTCATCCGCGACGCGATCAAGTTCCCGGACGTCATCCACTCGCTGAAGCCCGACCCGGTCACCTTCCGGCAGGAGCCCGCGCGCATCTTCGACTTCATGTCGCAGACGCCCGAGTCGATGCACATGCTCGTCAACCTGTTCAGCCCGCGTGGGATCCCCGCGAACTACCGGACGCAGCAGGGCTTCGGCGTGAACACCTACAAGTGGGTGAACGCGGACGGCGACACGAAGCTCGTCAAGTACCACTGGATCCCGTCCGTCGGCGTGAGCTCGATTACCGAGGCCGACGCCGCCGCCGTGCAGGCCGGCGACCTCGGGCACGCGTCGAAGGACCTCTACGAGGCGATCGAACGCGGCGAGTACCCCGAGTGGGAGCTCCGTGTGCAGCTCATGGACGACCACGACCACCCCGAGCTCGACTTCGACCCGCTCGACGACACGAAGGTCTGGCCCGAGAACGAGTTCCCACCGAAGCCCGTCGGCAAGATGGTGCTGAACCGGAACGTCACGAACCACTTCGCCGAGAACGAGCAGCTCTCCTTCGGCACGGGTGTCCTCGTCGACGGCCTCGACTTCTCGGACGACAAGATGCTCGTCGGTCGGACGTTCTCGTACTCGGACACCCAGCGCTACCGCGTCGGCCCGAACTACCTCCAGCTGCCGGTCAACGCGCCGAAGAACGCGGCGGTCGCCACCAACCAGCGCGACGGGCAGATGGCGTACCACCAGGACCACGGTGGCGAGAACCCGCACGTCAACTACGAGCCGTCGATCACCGGCGGCCTGCGCGAGGCCGAGTACCCGACGCACGACGACCAGGGGCCGGAGATCGTCGGCCGACTCACCCGCAAGCGCATCCCTCGGACGAACGACTACACCCAGGCGGGCCAGCGCTACCTGCTGTTGGAGGACTGGGAGCGCGACGACCTCGTCGCGAACTTCGTGGACCTCATCTCGCAGGCTGCACGCGCCGTGCAGGAGCGCATGCTGTGGCACTTCTACATGGTCGAGGACGACCTCGGTCAGCGTGTCGGCGAGGGCCTCGGGATCGGACTCGACGAGGTGAAGGACCTGCCGCCGCTGCAGTCGCAGACCCTCGACGACGACGAGCTCGACCGCCTGGCGAACCTGGGCCACAACGGCCGTCGCGATGTCGACGGCCTCCTGATGACCCACTGCGTCCCCGACGAGCGGGCCGTGCGCGTCTGAGACACGACCGCAGGGCGGACGGGAGGCGCGGTGCCGGACGGTGCCGCGCCTGCCGGACGACCGTCCGGAGACCGCCGACACAGCGTCGCCGTGTGGCCGGCGAGGAGGTCCCGGACCGGTGCAGTGGCGGGGCGGGCATGCAGGCAGGGTCCGGCGGCCGATCAGTCGTGGACGTACTCGTCCGTCGGGTCGGGGCGTTCCCGGTCTCCCACCCAGAAGCCGAGGGTCTTCCCGGTGCGCACACCGCTCGTGTGGATGAAGTGGCCGTCGTCGAAGAGGATCTCGATGATGTTCCCCTCGTTCAGTTCCCACGTGCCGGCGAAGTCGACCGGGTAGCCGCCGAGCACTCGTCGGAGTCGTCCGTCGGCACCTCGTGGATGCAGGTGATGCTCTGCGGGACACCCGACGCCGTGGAGGTGTGGTCGGCGCGCATCACGATGGTGCTGCCACCGTCGGGTGCCAGTGTCCATGTGCCGACGGGGTCCGCGAGCGGTTCGAAGAACGACGACGAGCAGCCCGTCGCCGTCAGCAGTGTCGCGGCACCGTCTGCCACGACCGCCGTCCGCCTGTTCCGCACGGCGCCCCCGCTCGCTCGCTCCACCGTCGAGCGTACGGGTGACCACCTGCGGACGCCGGACCCATCGGGAAGACCTGGTCTGCGGCATCCGGTGTGGCGATCACCACGCGATGACCGGGGGCGGTGGACCAGCCGAGTCCGCTGCTCTGCGCCATGGATGCCGGCGAAGTGGTGTCGCTCGTAGCGGCATCGTCCGATGGCCGGACGGCTGGCGGCCCGGGGGTCAGGTGCGGTCTCCGCGGGCGACGATGAACGCGTCGAACAGTGCCCGTTCGGATCGGTCGCTGGTGGACGCGTCGAGGGCGATGCCGTCTCGGTTCTTCGGCACGTCGATGGGGATGCGCATCGTTGCACCGCAGTTGACATCTGATTGGCCGAGGCGCTCCTTCGTGGCGAGAGATGCACCGCTGCCGTCCGTCATGGCGGTGAACGCGGTCATCGTGAGGTGCACGGTCTTCGTGGACCGGCAGACGGCGAGGACGTCGTACGGGCCCTCGAGGTCGTACTGCAACGCGATGCTGGCGGTCGCCTTCTCCGGGTTGTCGTCGCCGACGACGAGCCGGCCGCCACCGTTACCGAAGCCGCCGGCGAGTTGCGAGGACATCTGAGACATCCACGCGCGCCCGTAGTTCTTCGGCACGGCGTCCTCGTGGCTGCTGCAGCCGGTGAGGAGCGACGCCCCGGCGAGGATCGTGGCGGCTACGGCGGTCGTCGGGCGGATGGCGTGCATCCGCCGGTCATGCCGTGCGCGACGGCTCCCGTGCGACCCCGTCATCGTGGGGTGTGCCCTCGGGCGAGGACAGCACCTGCACGCTGTCCCGCACCTCGAGCAGGGGACGTCGGCAGCTGATGGCTCCTACGGGTTCACGGTCATCTCGTCGCTGCGCGCTTCCAGTCGGAGTTCGCCTCGACGAGGTGCGGGTACACCTCGAGCATCCGGTCCGGATCGACCTGCCACGTGTCGTGGTCCCATTCACGGGTGCCGTCGTCAGGGACGTAGCCGGCGTGGTCGGCGCGACGTTCGGCGACGTTCGACGTGGCGATGTCGTCTCGGGTGCGTTCCAGCAACGGCTGCACGGCGCCAGCGTCGGCGAGCCAGGCGACGACGGCGTCCATGACCGGCGGCCGGGGTCCGGTGCCGCGGGTGTCGTCCATCAACGCCGAGTACACCCGGCCCGGCATGATGAGCCAACCATTCGTCGGGAACTGCGAACCGCGGGCTTCCACCTGCCGACCCCACGACCGGGCTGCGACGATCTCTCGGAGGAGGTGTGTCTCGCAGCGGTGGAAGGCGGCGAGCTCGTTCCGGCCGAGTGGCGGGTACTGGATGGACGCACGCCCCGCGTCGAAGACGCTCGGCTCCGGCGGTGCGGTGAACCACTTCCACCAGTCGCTGAACCGGCTCATGCTGATGCTCCCCCTCGTTCGGCGCCCACGGTAGAGGATGCAGCCCGCGGGCTGCCATGGACCTCGCGGCATGCGGTGGGCTGGAACAGTGCGGGCGGACCGGCGCGATGAAGCGTGGCACTTCTCGAAGGGCAGGTCTCACGGGACGACACGGCGACGACGCGGCGGTTCGGCAGAACGAGCCCCGACCGTGCCGTCACTCTGGGTTGCAGCTGGAGCGGCACGCGTGAAACACGAAAACCCCCGGTTTCCCGGGGGTTTCCTACTGTGGGCGATACTGGGATCGAACCAGTGACCTCTTCCGTGTCAGGGAAGCGCGCTACCGCTGCGCCAATCGCCCAGAGATCTGCTGACCGGAGTCCTGCAGGATCTTGGAGGGTGTTGCTGGAGGTGGGGACGGGATTCGAACCCGCGTGGACGGCTTTGCAGGCCGCTGCCTAGCCTCTCGGCCACCCCACCATCGAGGTTCACGTCTCCGTGAGTACCCGAACGGTGGGATACCCTCTGGTGAGTCGTGGAGGTCCGGAGACTCCCACACTCGAGCGGATGACGAGATTCGAACTCGCGACCCTCACCTTGGCAAGGTGATGCGCTACCGCTGCGCCACATCCGCATTTCGGCGACCCGGAGGCCGCTTCTGTCTCTCCGCTGTCGCGGCGACGAGAAGAACTCTATACGAACCGAGCAGCATCCGCCAAAATCCTCTCCGTTCACCGGGCGTGTCCCGCGCGTTCATGCGGATCGAGGCTTCCTCCAGCGCCCGTTCGTTCCCATGACGACTGCGGCGCCTGGCGAGATCGAGCGTGCCTGGTCGTCCCGATCCACTCGGTACGCCCGTTCCCCTCGGGGTTCCCCGATCCCACCAGCCACGCCCCGCTGCCAACGAGAACGGAGAACCGGGAACCGAGCAACGAGGAGGCACGCCCGCGCCACACCCGGGTGACGCGCCGTGTTCGGTCGAGCGCCGAACGTCCGCTACTATCGACTGGCACGCAAGTGCAGGGGGCGATTGGCGCAGTTGGTAGCGCGCTTCGTTCACACCGAAGAGGTCATCAGTTCGAGTCTGGTATCGCCCACACCACCACGAGAGCCCGGCGCAACAGCGTCGGGCTCTTGTCGTTCCCCACGAAGCACAGCACGAGCAAGTCAGAGCAAGGACCCATGACCGACGTCGACCTCGAGTTCTCCCGCGTGCGCGCGGTGCTCGACCGCCCGACCCTCCGGCTGATGTCCCGCCCGACGAGCGCCGCCGTCATCGCGGTGTTCCGCACGGTGTTCGACCGCGACGTGCAGTACGTCCCGGCCGACCGCATGCACCTGCAGGTCGAGGAGCACGTCGCCCGGCTGCAGTCCACCGGTGCGCGGGTCCCGGCGAGCGACCAGGGCGAGGGTGAGTCCGACACCCGTCCGAACGGCCGCGCACTCTGCCGTGACTGGGTCGCCGCGCAGTGGCTCGTGCGCTCCAACTCCCCCGACGCCGACGAGCAGTACTCGCTGACGAGCCACGCGCTCGAGGCCCTGAGCCTCGTGGACGCCCTGAGCGCCGACCGCGCCCTGATCAGCGAGAGCCGCCTGGCGATGATCGTGGACGCGGTGCACCGGTGGGCGGCCCGCGCCGAACCGGACCCCGACGTCCAGGTCCGTCGGATCGACGCGCAGATCGCCGAGTTGCAGGCACAGCGCGAGCGCCTGGTGCGCGGCGAGGTGACCGAGGTCGACGACGCCGGGATGCTCGACGGCTACACCAACATCTCGGACCTCATCCGACAGCTGCCGAGCGACTTCAAGCGCGTCGAGGAGGCGGTCGCGACGATGCACCGCTCGATCGTCGAGGACTTCCGGCAGGAGGTCCGCCCGATCGGCGAGATCCTCGACGACTACCTGGCTCGCACCGACGACCTCATGCAGGCCACTCCCGAGGGTCGGGCCTTCGAGGGGGCCTTCGAACTCCTGCGCGACGACGCCCTGCTCCTCCGGCTCCGCGACGACATCGCGACGATCCTCGCGCACCCGTTCGCGGAGTCGCTCGGCGCGGGCGAGCGTCGCGCCTTCCGCAACACGGTGAGCATCCTGCGTCAGGGCATCGAGGACGTCCTCGCCCAGCGACGGCAGCTCACGGCGACGCTCCGCGACCAGATCGTCGCGCACGACGTGGTCCGCGACCGCGAGCTCGATGCCGTCCTGCGCTCGGTCAACCGCGGGCTCGCGGCCTGGATCGACCAGGGCACCGCGCGTGACCGCGTGCCGCTCGGGCTCCTGCCGGCCACCGCCGAGGTGGGCACGTTGCGCGAGCGCTTCCACGACCCCGACAACGACGCCGTCCCCCCGCCCATCGAGGAACCGGACGACGACGTCTTCGAGGAGCTCGACGTCGCGTCGCTCCGCCGCCACGGTGGTCCGCTGCTCGCCGAGCTGCGTGCCGTGCTCCGCGACGCGCCGGACAGCGCGTCGGCCTTCCACGCCCTCCCGCCCGAGCAGCGCCGCCCGGTCGAGCTGTTCGGGCTCGCCCACCTGCTCACCGGCAACGACGACTTCGAAGCCGCCACCGACGTGGAGCCGCACCGCACGGTGCGTCCCGACGGCGAGACGGTCACCCTCTACATGCCGACCGCGACCCTGACGGGCGCAGGGACGGACCACCAGCACGACGACGACAACGGCCTGGAGGCACGGTGAGCGACACGACGACGGCTCCCGTCGACGAGACGGACGGGGACACCCTCGACCCGTTGCACGAGGACGACGAGCGCGACGAGACGAGCTTCGCCCTCTTCGAGGGCGACGAGGGCCGGCTCGACGAGCCCCAGCGTCGCGCCCTGGTCGCACTGCTCCGCCACACCTACGTGAGCGCGCGCACCCACGCGGACGAGTGGCGGGCGATCACCGACGGCGAGCACCAGCTCCGCTCACGGTTGAACGACCTGTTCCTCGAACTGCACGTCGACCGCGACCGCGAGGTCGCGTGGAAGCGCCAGGCCCGCTCGGAGAGCCAGCGACGGACCTTCCCGACGCTGCTCCGGGACGTGCCGTACACCCGCGAGGAGACGATCGTCCTCGTCTACCTGCGGATGCGGCTGCGCGCCGATGCTCGGCCCGGGCTCGACCAGGTCGTCGTCGACCGGTCGGAGATCCTCGGGCACGTGACCGGGTTCCTGCCCGCCACCACGGACCGCACGCGCGACGAGGCCCGCGTGGCGAAGGCCGTCGACCGGCTCGTCACCGCCCGCATCCTCATCCGCACGACGGACCCGGACCGCTTCCGCGTCGCCAGCGTCGTCGAGGTGCTGCTCCCCCTCGAGCAGCTCCGCGAGCTCGACCGGTGGCTCCGCTCGGCGGCCGGCAGCGCGGGCAGGCCGACCGGCGGAGAGGCGACCGGCGGGGACGACGCGACCGGGGCCGTGACGGCGACCACCCTGGACGGCGCGGTGCTCGCCGGGGCCGCACCGGGCCTCCCGGCCGAGCCCTCCGACACCGACGACGAAGGCGAGGCGGACGCATGACCGACACCCTGATCGACGCCGGCGGGATGCCGGCGCTCTTCGACACCGTCGCGCAGTGGCGCGCGGAGTCGATGCAGGTCGTCAACTGGGGCGGCTTCCACGGCCACCGGCAGGTCGAGCTGTCCGGCACCGCCACCCTCATCTCGGGTGCGTCGGGAACGGGGAAGTCGACGCTCATGGACGCCTACCTGGCCGTCATGATGCCGTCGGACGTGCCGTTCAACGGCGCGTCGAACGACGCGACGACGGGCCATGCGCGCAGCGCCGACCAGCGCAACCTGCTGACCTACCTGCGGGGCAAGGTCGACACCCGACGCGACCCGGAGACCGGCGCGCTGCGCGACGTCAACCTGCGCGGCGACGACCAGAACACCTGGGGCGCCGTCGCGGTGACGTTCCGGAACGACGACGAGCGGCGCTTCACGGTGCTCCGTGCGTACATCGTGCCGAAGCGGGCACGGGGCGTCGGCGACATCCAGATGACGATGGCGACGGTCGACGACACCTTCGACCTGCGGCGCCTCGAGGAGTTCGTGCCGTCGCGGTTCCACCACCTCGAGCTCACCGGGCGTGTGCCGGGCCTCGTCGTGCGCGACACCTACCAGGAACTCGCGTACACCCTGCAGACGCGCCTCGGCATCGGGGACTCCGGTGGCGGCAACCGGGCGATGCGGCTCCTCGCGCGGATCCAGGCCGGGCAGCACCTGCCGACGGTCGACGCGCTCTACAAGTCGCTCGTGCTCGAGACCCCCGGCACCTACGAGGCCGCCGACCGCGCACTCGCGCACTTCTCCGCGCTCGACGAGGCGTACGAGGCGATGGACACCGAGGAGCGGAAGGTCCGGATCCTCTCGCCCATCGTCGACCTGCACGACGAGATCGCCCGGTCGAAGGCCGCCGCCGACGCGCTGGACGGCATCGCCACCGGTGCCGAGGTGTCGCCGTTCGCGCACTGGACGGCATCGCGGAAGCGCGCGCTCCTCGACGCCGAGGTCGAGCGCAACGGACGCGAGCGCACCGCCGCACGCGCCGACGTCGCCGCGACCGAGGCCCGCCACGCCGCCGTCGAGATCGAGCTCCGCGAGGCCGAGGCCCGACTCCGCGACCAGGGCGGCAACGCGCTCGCCCAGCTCGAGGACCGCATCGACCGGCGCACCCGGGAGCGCGACGCGGTCGCGCGTGCCCGGGCCACCTTCGACGAGCGGACCACCGCGCTCGGGCTCTCGCTCACGACGGAGCCGGACTTCACCGCGGCGCAGGCGACCTCGCACGCCTTCCTCGGGTCGTACGGCTCGGCGCGGGCCGAGCTCGACGACCGTCGCGACGCCCTGACCCGCGAGGAGTACCCGCTCCTCGACCGGGAGCGGACCCTGCGCCAGGAGCGCCGGTCCCTCGAGCACCGGCAGGGTGCGATGCCGCTGCCGATGCACGAGGCGCGGCTGGCGATGGCCCGTGCGGCCGGCATCGCCCCGGACTCGCTCCCGTTCGTCGCCGAGCTGCTCGACGTCCTGCCCGCCGAGGAGCAGTGGCGCACGGCGATCGAGTCGGTGTTGGCACCGGTGGCGCGCACGCTGCTCGTCGACGAGGACCAGCTCTCCGCCTTCAGCGAGGCGATCGACTCGCTGCAGCTGCCGGTGCGCGTGCAGTTCGAGGGCGTCCCGACGGGTCCGCACCTCGACCTCGACGGCGACCCGGCGATGGTGTCGGGCAAGCTCGCGATCAAGCACTCGCCGTTCAGCACCTGGGTGCGCGAGCGGATCGAGTCCGACCGCATCGACGCACGGTGCGTCGCGTCCGCCGGAGAGCTCGGCGGGGGCGGACGTCGCGTGACCCTCTCCGGTCAGCTCCGCGACGGTCGACGCGGTGCGCACGGCGACCGCCGGCAGTCGAACGTCATCGGCTTCACGAACGAGGCGCGCATGGCGTCCGTCGAGCAGGAGCTCGCCGCGATCGCGCAGGACCTCGCGACCCTCGAGGCCCGGCGCACCGACGTCGCGCAGGACATCGCGTCGCTCGACGCCCTGCGTGCCGCGCACCAGCACGTCGTGGACGCCACCTGGGACGGCATCGACGTCGCCGGCACCGACGAGTCGCTCGCGCGACTCGACGCCGAGCGCCAGGCCCTGCTCGCCGCCGACGACGGACTGCGCACGCTGCGCGAGTCGGTCGCCCGCCTCCGCCGCTCGCTCGACGAGGCAGCGGACCGCCGTGCCGCAGCACGCCTCAGCGTCACCCGACTGGAGGAACGCCACGCGGTGCTCGTCGACGGCCAGGACGCCGCCGCGGAGATCCTCGAACGCTTCGCCGACAGCCCCGCCCTCGTCCCCGACGAGGAGCAGGACCGCCTGCTCGCCGAGGCGTTCGAGGAGGTCGGCGCGCCGGACGGCATCGACGGCTTCGACGACGCGACGCGCCGACTCCGACGTCGGCTCGAGGAGCGGCTCGCCCAAGCCCTCGACGGGGCGGCCGCCGCCTCGACCGCGCTGACGCTGACGTTCCAGCGGTACCAGGACGCGTGGCCGGACCCGAACCTCGGCACCGGTGTCGCGTCGTACCCGGACTACCACGCGATCCTCGACCAGATCGTGGCGACGGGGCTGCACGCCCGGCGGAGCGAGTGGCGCCGCCGGTTGTCGCAGTGGAGCGGCGAGGACCTCGTCCCGCTCGCCGGCGCCTTCGACCGCGCCGTCGTGGAGATCGAGGAGCGGCTCGAGCCGGTCAACGAGATCCTCCGGGAACTGCCCTTCGGCGCGAACCGGGACCGCCTGAAGATCCAGATCCGCCGGGTCACCCGTGAGGACGTCACCGCCTTCCGGCGCGAGCTGCGTGCCCTGTCGGCCTCGGTCGACACCGAGCTCACCGACGACGTGCTCGAGACCCGGTTCCGTCGGCTCCGTCGGTTCATGGCGGTCATCCGCCCCGACCCCGCCGCACCCCGCGGACGGACGACGCAGCGCGACGCCGTGCTCGACGTCCGACGGCACATGGAGATCACCGCGGTCCGGTACGACACCGACGGCAACGACCTGGGCGTGTACTCCTCGCTCGGTGACAAGTCGGGTGGCGAGACCCAGGAGCTCGTGGCCTTCATCGTGGGCGCAGCACTCCGCTACCAGCTCGGTGACGAGACCCGGCCGCGGCCCCGGTTCGCGCCGGTGTTCCTCGACGAGGCGTTCATCAAGGCGGACTCGGAGTTCGCCGGACGTGCCGTGACGGCGTGGCTCCGGCTCGGCTTCCAGCTCGTGGTGAGCGCGCCGCTCGACAAGGTCACCGCGCTCGAGCCGTCGATGGAGCGGCTGCTGTCGATGCGGAAGCACCCGGAGACGGGCCACTCGTCGATCACGGAGATCGCCCGGGGCTGACTCCGGCGGTTGGTCCCGGTCGCACGACGTGCCGCTCACCCCTCGACGCGACGACGTGTCGTGCGACGGGAGCGGGAGCGGACGGCGTGTGGTGCGACCGGCGCGGGGATTCCGCGAGCGGTCAGTATCCGTCGCGGTCGCGGCCTGCGGCCGACGTTCCTCGCCCGGTCGACGGCACGCGCGCGGCATGTCCTGCCCGCTCACCGGACGGGAGGCGCGGTGCGGCGCCGCCAGGCGCCTCCCGTCCGTCGCCCAGGCCGTCATCTCCGGCCCGACGCGAGCGGGCACCATCCGTCTCGGTCGCGGCCCGCGGCCGACGTACATCGCCCGCACGGCGAAGCGCGCGCGGCACGTCCCGCGCACTCGGGGAGCAGTGTGCGGGACCGCGGACGGAGGCGGTGCGGGGGCGCGCGGTACGGTGGGCGGGTGTTCGGACGTCGCGCTCGCAGCCCCCGCCCCGACGACGAAGCGCGCCCTGGTGAGTCCGGCGGGCTCGGCATCGGTGCCCTCGTGCAGGTGGTCGACCCCGACCCCGATCGCGGCGGGGAGCGGTGGGCGGGCGAGCCGATCGGCGTGATCGTCGCCCCGGGCGGCGTCCAGCTCGGTGGCGCGCAGCGCACGTGGACCGTGGCCTTCGACGAGCCCGTGTACACGCAGGACGGCCGCGGCCCCTTCGAGCGCGCGACCGTCCTGGGTCGTCAGTTGGTGCCGGTCGAGCCGGCTGCTGCGGACGAGGCCTAGTACTCCTCGTTGCCGCTCTTCAGCATGGCGGCGACCGCCATGCAGAGGCCCACGCCACCGAGCACGCCGATGCCGATGATGACGCCTGCGATGAGTTCGAGCATTGGTGACTCCTTGGGTCCGGGGCCGGTGTGGCGGTGGCCGTCGTGGCCGCACCCAGGCTACCGGATGCGGCGATCCGCTACCGGATGCCGCGCATGAGCCGGAGCACCGGCTTCGCGCAGACCAGCAGCACGACGCCGACCGCGACGGCGACCAGCCCGAGCACGGTGAAGTACGGCACCTCGTTCGTCGGGTCGTAGTACTGCGAGAGCACGCCGGTGGCCGCGGTGCCGAGCGACACGGACAGGAAGAACAGCGCGACCATCTGCGTCTGGAACTTCGGCGGAGCGAGCTTCGTCGCGACGGACTGCCCCACCGGGGAGAGCAGGAGCTCGGCGATCGTGAAGACGAGCAGGATCGCCACGAGGGCCAGGAGCGGCGTGCCGTTCTCACCGGTGCCGGAGAAGGGCAGGAAGAGCAGGAACGCGATGCCCATGATGCCGGTCCCGAGCGCGAACTTCGTCGGTGTGGACGGCTGGCGGTCGCCGAGCTTGGTCCAGATCGCCGCCGCGACCCCGGACAGCACGATGATGAACACCGGGTTGATCGACTGCACCCACGACACCGGCATCTCCCAGTCGCCGAGCGACCGGTCGAGGCGCTGGTCCGAGTACTGCGTGACGACCGTGAACTGCTGCTGGTACAGCGACCAGAACACGGCGCTCGCGATGAACAGCGGGATGAACGCGAACACCCGGGAGCGCTCCTCGGCGGTGATGCCGCTGGTGAGGATCACCACGAAGTAGGCGACGGTCGCCACGACGACGATCACCACGACGACGGTCGGCAGGTTCGTGACCGTGAGCAGTCCGGTGAGGACGGCGACGACGACCACCACGAGGGCCACGACGACCAGGCCCGCCACGAGCGGCAGGCGACGGCGGTCGACCGGGTTCGTGACGTGGCGCACCGACTCCGGGAGCTTCCGGCGGCGGATCCCGTACTGCACGAGACCGGCCGCCATGCCGACCGCGGCCAGGCCGAAGCCGTAGTGGAAGCCGAGGCTCGACTGGAGCAGTCCGGTGAGCAGCGGCCCGAAGAAGGCGCCGAGGTTCACGCCGAGGTAGTACAGCGAGAACCCGGCGTCGCGCCGCGGATCGTCACGGCTGTACAGCCCGCCGACGATGGTCGTCGCGGTGGCCTTGAGCCCGCCGGAGCCGAGCGCGATGAGCACGAGGCCCACCCCGACCCCTGCCACGCCCGGGATGAGCGCGAGGCCGACGTGTCCGAGCATCACGACGATCGCGCTGCCGAAGAGGGTGCGGTCGGCACCGACGAGTCGGTCGGCCACCCACGCGCCGATGATCGTGAACAGGTACACGGCACCGCCGTAGGCACCCATGATGCCGTTCGCGATCCCCTCGTCGATCCCGAGGCCGCCGCGCGTGACGGTGTAGTACATGTAGATGAGGACGATGCCCTGCATCCCGTAGAACGAGAACCGCTCCCAGAGCTCCACCGCGAACGGTGTCGACAGCTCGAACGGCTGCCCGAAGAAGGTGCGTTGCTGCGCCGGAGCGCCCGGTGGGGTGGTGCGAGACATCCGTCCACTGTGCCCCCGCCCACCCCTCGCGTCCGAATCGAGGCGGGCCGTGCACAAAACCGCCCCGGCGGGTCTTGGAGGGTTCCCACGACCGCCGACGGGCTCCGCCAGCGCGACTTGTGCGGCTGCACGACGTTCGACCGACTCTCGGCCGAGGTGCCTACCGTGTGTACTGCAACACGGACAGAGCAGTTCAGGAAGGCTCCCCCATGGTCGACACCGCACCCGCACGCCCCACCTCGACGGACCGCGTCCCCGAGGCGCCGAACGCCGACGCGACCGGCGACCCGGCGGCGGGCACCCCGGTCGGTTCGACGGACACCGACGTCCGCATCGACACGACGCTGCTCGGTGAGCTCCTGCTCGGACGCTGGGCCGAGGACCGTCGGATCTCGCGCCGACTGACGCTCGACCCCGGGCTGCACAAGATCGACGGGCAGCCGGTCGCCGACCACCGCGCCCGCGTCCTGGAGCAGCTCCGGGTCCTGGTCGAGGCCGGTGCGATCCAGCGGCCCTACCCGACCGAGTTCGGCGGGCAGGAGAACCACGGGGGCAACCTCGCGGCGTTCGAGGAGCTGACGACGGCGGACCCGTCGCTGCAGATCAAGGCCGGCGTGCAGTGGGGGCTCTTCGGGTCCGCGGTCCACCACCTCGGGACCGAGCGCAACCACCGCGAGTTCCTGCCCGGGATCATCCGCTTCGACGTGCCCGGGTGCTTCGCGATGACCGAGACCGGGCACGGTTCCGACGTCCAGAGCATCGCGACCACCGCGACGTACGACCCCGAGACGCAGGAGTTCGTCGTCCACACGCCGTTCCGCGCCGCGTGGAAGGACTACATCGGCAACGCGGCGCTGCACGGCCGGGCCGCCGTCGTCTTCGCGAAGCTCGTCACGGCGGGCGTCGACCACGGTGTGCACGCCTTCTACGTCCCGCTCCGCGACGACGACGGGGCGTTCCTGCCGGGGGTCGGCGGTGAGGACGACGGGGTCAAGGGCGGCCTCAACGGCATCGACAACGGTCGGCTCTGGTTCGACCACGTCCGGGTGCCCCGCACCAACCTGCTCAACCGCTACGGCGACGTCGCCGAGGACGGCACGTACAGCTCGCCGATCGCGTCGCCCGGCCGTCGGTTCTTCACGATGCTCGGCACGCTCGTCCAGGGCCGGGTCTCGCTCGACGGCGCAGCGGTCGTCGCGCAGAAGATCGGGCTGCAGATCGCGCTGACCTACGCGATGGAGCGCCGCCAGTTCCCGACCGACGGCGGGACCGAGGGGGTGCTGCTCGACTACGGTCGCCACCAGCGTCGGCTCATCCCCCGCCTGGCGACGGTCTTCGCGCAGTCCTTCGCACACGAGCAGCTGCTGCAGACCTTCGACGACGTGTTCAGCGGGCGCGAGGACACCCCGCAGCGCCGGGAGGACCTCGAGACGCAGGCGGCGGCGTTCAAGTCGATGTCGACGTGGTCGGCGCTCGACACGCTGCAGGAGTGCCGTGAGGCGTGCGGCGGCGCGGGCTTCCTCGCCGAGAACCGGCTGACGGGCCTCCGCGCCGACCTCGACGTCTACGTGACCTTCGAGGGCGACAACACGATCCTGCTGCAGCTCGTCGGCAAGCGTCTGCTCACCGACTTCCGGGCGAAGGCCCCGCGGGACGCCGCCTCGACCGCACGGTTCGTCGCGGCCCGGGCCGCGACGAAGCTCGCCGACGCGTCCGGCATCCGTCGCCTCGGTCAGGCGGTCGCCGACCGCGGGTCCGTGGCGGCGAGCGTCGCCGACCTGCAGGACCCGCGCACGCAGCGCGACCTGCTGGCCGGCCGCGTCGACACCATGGTGACCGAGATCGGCATGCGGCTCGCGACGGCGGGCAAGGACCGCGCACGTGCCGCGAAGCTGCTGAACCGCTCGCAGCACGAGCTCATCGAGGCGGCGAAGGCGCACGCCGAGCTGATGCAGTGGGACGCCTTCACCGACGCCATCGAGTCGGTCGCGCCCGGGGACACCCGTCGCGTGCTCGTCTGGCTGCGGGACCTGTTCGCCCTCGGCCTCCTCGAGCAGCACCTCGACTGGTACCTCGTGCACGGGCGGCTGTCGGCGCAGCGAGCTCGGGCGGTGTCCGCGTACGTCGACCGGCTCGTCGCGCGCATCCGTCCGGTCGTGCCCCAGCTGCTCGAGTCGTTCGGGTACGCGCCCGAGCACGTCCGCGCCCCGATCGCCCTCGGCGAGGAACGCGCTCGTCAGGAGGAGGCGGCCGCGTGGTTCGCCGCCGAGGCCGCCGCGGGTCGACTCCCGGAGCAGGAGAAGAAGCCCCGCCCGTGATCAACCCTGCAGGGTTGATTTCCGCAGTATCAACCTTGTAGGGTTGACGACCGGAGGTGCCATGTACGCGGTGACGGTCGACCAGGTGGGGAGCCGCTCGGACGACGACCGGGTGGAACAGGCCATCGACGTGGTCCGTTCGGTGTCGGACGGGCACGAGGTGCTGTCCCCGGAGCGGACCGCGGGCGACGAGTTCCAGTTCCTGCTCGACGACCCGGCCGTCCTGCTGGACGTCGTCTTCGAACTGGTCCGGACGGAGGGGTGGAGCATCGGCGTCGGCATCGGCGACGTCGAGGAACCCGTCCCGGCCTCGACCCGTGCCGCACGGGGCGACGCCTTCGTCCGCGCGCGTGCCGCGGTCGACCGCGCGAAGGAGGTCCCCGAGCACGTGGCGCTCGAGATCGCCGACGACCGTCGGCTGCGCACGGCCGACGTCGAGCCCCTCGTCGTCCAGTCCGTGCGCGCCCGGCAGCGACGCTCGCGCGAGGGTTGGGAACTCGCGGACCTGCTCCGCGCCGGACACTCGCGGACCGAGGCGGCCAGGCTGCTCGGCGTGACCCCGCAGGCGGTCGCCAAGCGGTGGCTCGCCGCGGACCTCCGCTCCGACGATGCCGTGCACGCTGCACTCGTGCGGCTCCTCACCGAAGCGGACACCCCGGCGTGACGGTCTGGCTGGTCGGGGCGCTCGTCCTCCTCGCGGTCGCGGTCCTCAGTGGTGTGCACCGCGTCCCGCCGCTCGTGCGCGCCGTCCCCGCGGTGGTGGCCGTCGGGGTCGTGCTCGCCGCCGAGCTGCTGGACCTCGTGCCGACCGCGCCGACGACGCCGCTCCGGGTGCTCGGCACCGTCGCGGTGGTGGCCGTCGGTGTGCTCGCCGGCAGCGCCGTCACCGGAACGGTCCTCGGCTTCGCCATGCGGGAGGGTGTCGAGCGGGGGCAGCACGGCGGGATCCTGGTGTCGAGCGCGGACGAGCCGGCCGTCGTCCGGCGACGACCCGAGGTGCTCCGGGGCGGTGCCGCGATCGGGTTCCTCGAACGGTTCGCGGTGATCGGCGCCGTACTCGTGGGGCGCCTGGAGATCGTCGCCGCGGTCGTCGCGGTGAAGGGCCTCGGTCGCTTCTCCGAACTCGACTCGGCCGAGGCGCGGGAGCGCTTCATCGTCGGCACGCTCACGAGCACGTGCTGGGCGGGTCTCGCCGCGTGGACCGCGATCGGACTGCCGAGCTGACCGCGAACCGCGCCAGGCGGGTCAGCCCTGGTCGGACGCGCGCCTGCCGTCGCCGGTGCCGAGCGCGGCACGCAGCCGCGCCTCGGCGTCGTCGGTGCCCTGCGCACCCGCGGCGGCAGCGGCCTCGGCGTTCGCCTCGATGACGGCACGCACGACCTCTTCGCGCTGGATCTTCACGCCGCGCGGCGCGTCGATGCCGATCCGGACGCCGTCGCCGCGGCTGTCGAGGACCGTGATGACGACGTCGTCACCGACGAGGATCCGCTCGCCGACCTTCCGCGTGAGTACCAGCACCCCGTCAGCCTAGCGACACCACCGGCAGGCCCAGCTGGTCGACCGACTCCGGCGTGGCGGTCTCCCCCGCCCCGATCGCGACGATCCCGGCGACGGGCACCCGTCCCGCGACCGATGCGACCATCGCGCGGGCGTCCTCCGTCTTCCGCCCGACGTCGACGACGACCCACACCTGGTCGGCCGCGAGTCCCGCCACCGTCGCGGCGTCGTCCCACGCTGCGACCCCGAGCAGCGCGTACCCGTTCCGGACGCCGTCGGCGCGGGCGAGGATCCCCGACCGCCGGTCGGCCGCGTCTGTCGGCCGCAGCGCGAACCGGCCCGCGAACACGCCGGCTGCGGCATCCACGTCCGTCGGACGTCCGACCAGGAGCACCAGGTCGCCGTCGGCCGACCGGACGGCGGGAGGGGTGGGCCTCGTCAGGGACGCCGCCGCCACCGGGTCGACGGTGGTGGCGGCCACGGGCACCGCACCGGACGCGGTGCCGGTTCCGGTGACGCGCGCCGTGCCTCCCGTCGGGCCGGGCTCGTCGGGAGCCGGCCGGTCCTGCGGGCGCGAGCCGTCCTGGGAGCGCGCCCCGTCCTGGAGGCGCGACCCGCCCCCGTCCACACGGCCCGCGTCCGCCACGGGAGCGCCGGGGCGCGGCGCGCCCGCCGTGATCCCGTCCGCGACGAACCCGTCGAGCACCGACGCGAAGGTGTCGGCCCGCGTCGTCGACGTGCCGTCGCCGGCGGCGATCCGTGCCTCGGCCGCTTCAGCGTCGGCGAGCAGCGCCGCGATGCCGACCCGCACGACCGGACCGTCCGCGATGGCGACCCGGGCGGTCGGCGGGTCGCTGGGGTCGGGCACCTCGACGACGGCCTCGACGTGCGCGCGACGGAAGAGCCCGCCGACGCCGGGCGAGGTGACACGCTCGGCGGAGACGATGCGTGCGCCCGCACCGAACTCGGCGCGGACCGCGTCGCGGACCGCCTCGAGCGTGGGACCCCTACGCAGCGATCGGGTCGGCGGCACGGACCACTCCCACGGTCTCGATGGTGGAGCCCGCGGCGGTGGCCTCCTGGTACGACAGCACGGGCAGGCCGTCCGCCTGCGCAGAGACCATCCGGTGCACGGCCGGACGGAGCTGCGGGGCGCAGACGAGCACGGCCGAGAGGCCCTGCTCCTCGACGCTCCGGACGGCGTCGCGCAGGGACCCGAGCACCTGTTCGATGCGGTGCGCGTCGAGCACGATCTGGGTGCCCTGCTCCGAGGGCCGGAGTCCCTCGAGCATCGCCTGCTCGAGCAGCGGGTCGATCATGATGACCCGGAGGGTACCGGCCTCGGCGTGGCGCGCGGGCAGCGCCGGGCCCAGTGCGGCACGAGCGGCCTCGACGAGCCCCTCGGGGTCGGTGGACACCTTGGCCCGGAGCGTGAGCGCCTCGCAGATGCGACCGAGGTCGTTGATCGGTACCCGCTCGGCGAGCAGGCCCTGCAGCACCCGCTGCACCTCGGCCAGGGACAGCATGCCGGGCACGAGCTCCTCGACCGCCGCAGGGTTCACCTGCTTGACCCCCTCGGTGAGCACCTTGACGTCCTCGCGGGTGAGCAGCCGCGCGGCGTTGTCGCCGATGACCGCCTGCAGGTGCGTCACGAGCACCGACACCCGGTCGATGACGGTGGCGCCGGTCATCTCGGCGGCGTGCCGGAGCTCGGCGGGGACCCACTTGCCGGCCAGGCCGAAGACCGGCTCGACGGTGACCGCGCCGGGCAGGCCGTCGAGGTGGTCCCCGAGCGCCAGGACGCTCCGCGACGGCGCCGTGCCGCGACCGGCCTCGACCCCGGCGATGCGGATCGCGTAGGTCGACGGCGGGAGCTCGATGCTGTCCCGCGTCCGGACCGGCGGCACCACGATGCCCATGTCGACGGCGATCTTCCGGCGGAGCGCGCGGACCCGTCCGAGCAGGTCGTCGGACGATCCGGACACCATGTCGACCAGGTCGGGCGCGAGCAGGATCTCGAGGGCGTGCACGCGCATCTGCTCGAGCAGGTCCTCCGGGGTGTCCGCCGACGGCGCGGACGCCTCGAGCGCCTGCTGCTGTGCCGCCGCGGCCTCCTGCTGCCTGGCCTGCCGGGCGAGCCGCCACCCGGCGAACAGGAGCCCGGCTCCGATGAGCAGGAACGGCACGATCGGCATGCCGGGGATGAACCCCATGGCGACCGCGGCGACACCGGCGATCACCAGGGCGTTCCGCGACTGCGTGAGCTGCGTGGTCGCCGACGCACCGATCTCGGTCTCGGCACCGGAGCGGGTGACGATCATGCCGGTCGAGACGGCCATGAGCAGCGCGGGGATCTGCGTGACGAGCCCGTCGCCGATCGTCAGGATGCCGTACTTCGACAGCGCGTCGGTGACCGACAGCCCGTTCTGCAGCATGCCGATCGCGATGCCGCCGACCAGGTTGATGACGATGATCAGGATGCCCGCGATCGCGTCGCCCTTGACGAACTTCGACGCGCCGTCCATCGCGCCGTAGAAGTCCGCCTCGGCCGAGACGGCGGCGCGGCGTTCCTTGGCCTCGGCGTCGGTGATGAGGCCGGCGTTGAGGTCGGCGTCGATGGCCATCTGCTTGCCGGGCATCGCGTCGAGGGTGAAGCGGGCACCGACCTCGGCGACGCGCTCGGCGCCCTTCGTCACGACGACGAACTGGATGACGATCAGGATGAGGAAGACGACGGCACCGATGATGATCGACCCCGAGACCGCGACGTGGCCGAACGCCTGGATGACGTCACCGGCGAACCCCTCGCCGAGCACCAGCCGGGTGGACGCGACGTTGAGACCGAGCCGGAACAGCGTCGCGACGAGCAGCAGCGACGGGAACACCGAGAAGTCGAGCGGCTTCTTCACGAACAGCGTCGTGAGCAGGATCACCAGCGCCAGCAGGATGTTGCAGATGATGAGCACGTCGAGCAGGAACGACGGCACCGGCAGGATGAGCAGCAGGACGATGCCGACGATGAAGACGGGGACGGCGAGCTTCGGGAGGTCCTTGCGGTTCATGCGGGTGCCCCTTCGGTGGTGGACGGACGGGTGCGGAGGCGCCGTGGTCGGGCGTCGCCGGTGAGCGTGGTGGGGTCGAGGACGGTCGCGACCTCGTCGGGAGTGGTCGGCGTGGGGGCGGCGTGCGTCCCGGCAGCGGCACCGCGGGCCTTGAGCGCCATGACGAAGGACAGCACGCGGGCGACGGGCGTGTAGAGGTCGACCGGGACCTCCTGCCCGAGCTCGCACGCGGCGTGCAGCGCCCGGGTGAGCGGGACGTCGCGGACGATCGGCACCCGGGTCTCCTCGGCCTTCGCGCGGATGACGTCGGCGACGGGGCCGGCGCCCTTCGCCACGACGCGGGGCGCGGACCTCCCCGGCTCGTACCGGAGCGCGACCGCGTAGTGCGTCGGGTTGGTCATGACGACGTCGGCGTCGCCGATCGCTGCGACCATGCGGTTGCGGCTCATCGCGAGTTGACGTGACCGGCGCTGCGACTTCACGAGCGGGTCGCCCTCGCTGTGCTTCGACTCGTCCTTGACCTCCTGCTTCGTCATCATCGTCCGCTTGCGGTTGCGCCGGACGACCACGAGCACGTCGACGGCGGCGAGCAGCAGACCGGCGGCGACCGCGGCGCGGAGCAGGGTGCCGGTGCCCTCCCGGGCCGCGTCGAGGACGGCCGACAGCGGCAGTGACCCGCTCGTCATGAGGACGGGGACGAGGGACTGGACGGCGAACCAGAGCACCAGCCCGACGACGGCGGTCTTGAGCAGCGCCTTCACCCCGTTCCAGAGGGCCTGCACGCCGAACACGCGCTTGACGCCGGCGACCGGGTCGAAGTGGTCGGGCTGCGGCGCCATCCGGCGGAAGTGCACGCCACCCTGCGCGACCGAGACCGCGGTGACGGCGACCGCGACGACGGCGAGCATCGGACCGAGCGTCGCGCCGAGCGACCCGAGGGCGTCGACGAGTGCCTGCCGGGCCGCGGGGACCGTCGGGTCGGCGATGATGCGCCGCACGACGTCGAGCTGCTGCTCCCCCGCCCCCGCGGCGGTGCCGATGGCCGCGGGCATCACGAGTGCTGCCATCGCGATGCCGACCCAGGCGCCGAGGTCCTGCGACCGGCCGAGCTGCCCCTTGCGGTGCACCTCCTGCATGCGCTTCTGGGTGGCCTTCTCGGACCGTTCGCCGCTGCCTCCGTCCGACACGTCGCCTCACCCCCGCCCGGTGATCGCGGCGACGGCGTCGCCGGTGAGCGAGGACACGACGGCCGGCAGGGCCATGAAGAGCGCCCCGGCGAACGCGACGGTCAGCCCGATCTTGATCGGGAAGCCCATCTGGAACGCGTTGAGCGCCGGGGCCACGCGGGTGAGCAGCCCCAGGCCGACGTCGGCCAGGAACAGGACCACGACGAGCGGCCCGGCGATCTGCAGTGCTGCGAGGAACATCTGTCCGGCCGCCGCGACGAGCACCGAGGCGAAGCCGCCGATCGCGAAGGTGCCCGGCGAACCGTCGGCCGCGACGAGCGGCACCGCGTCGAACGACCGCACGAGTCCCGCCACGATGAGCTGGTACCCGCCGCTGGCGAAGAGCAGTGCGAGCGACGCCATCTGGAACAGCCGCGTGAACTGCGCGCCGTTGACCTGGGACTGCGGGTCGTACGCCTGGGCGAGGGTGAAGCCGCCGAACAGGTCGATCAGGGCGCCGGCGGACTGCACCGCGGCGAAGACGAGGTACACGAGGAACCCGAGGCCCAGTCCGACGACGAGCTGGGTGAGCAGCGCGAGCAGGAAGCCGCCGGTGTCGAGCGAGGCGTACCCGAGGCCGACACGCGGCGCGACACCGATGGCCAGGCCCAGCCCGAGGATCACCTTCACGGTGCCGGGGAACGCCTTGTAGGCGAACGGCGGTGCGATCACGAAGAAGGCGACGAGCCGCACCCCGGCGAGCATGGTGGCCTCGAGGCGGTCGGCGTCGATGACGAGGTCCACGGCTACGTCCCGAGGAGCTTCGGGATCATGTCGAAGGCGACGTGGGTGAACGCGACCATCTCCGCGATCATCCAGTTGCCGCAGACGACGAGGGCGATCGCGACGGCGACGGCCTTCGGCACGAACGAGAGGGTGACCTCCTGGATCTGCGTCACCGACTGGAACAGCGAGATCGCGAAGCCGACGACGAGCGACGTGACGAGCACCGGCGCGGCGAGCTTCGCCGACACCAGGAGCGCCTGGAGCGTGAGGTCGATGACCGCCTGCTGGTTCATCAGTGCACCACCTGGTAGCTCTCGATGAGGGACGTGATGATCAGGCCCCACCCGTCGACGAGGACGAAGAGCAGGATCTTGAACGGCAGCGAGATCATCACCGGCGGGAGCATCATCATGCCCATCGACATGAGCGCGGCGGAGACGACGAGGTCGATGACGAGGAACGGGATGAAGATGACGAACCCGATGATGAACGCGCTCCGGAGCTCGGAGATGACGAACGCGGGGATCACGGTCGTCATCGGGACGTCGGCCATCGACGCGGGGTTGTCCTGACCGGCGGCGCGGGTGATGAGCGCGACGTCCTCCTCGCGCGTCTGGTGCAGCATGAACGTCCGCAGCGGCTTCGTCCCGATCTCGACGGCCTTCGCGAAGTCGATGTGCCCCGCGAGGTAGGGCTGCAGCGCGTCGTCGTTGATGTGCCCGAGCACCGGTGCCATCACGAAGAGCGACAGGAACAGCGCCAGGCCGGCGAGGACCTGGTTCGGCGGGATGCCCTGCAGACCGAGGGCGTTCCGCGTCATCGCGAGCACCACGAAGATCTTCGTGAACGAGGTCATCATGAGCAGGAGCGCCGGCGCGACGCTGAGCAGCGTGATGCCGAGGAGCGTGACGATCGCCGACGACGGTGTGCCGTCCGGCCCGTTCACGCTGACGCTGAAGTCGCCGCCGCTCGGCGGGGTCGGTGTCGTCGGCGCGGTCGGCTCGGTGACGCCGACCGCGTGCGCACCGCCCGCGGTGAGGAGCAGGAACCCGGCGACCGTCGCCAGGCCCAGGACGACGAGGGTGACGGTGCGGCCGGTCCGCAGTGCGGCCGTCACCCGGCCCGCCGGCCTCGGAGCGCGGCGGCGGCCTGCCGCCACGTGTCCGCGGACAGCACGGAGCCCTGCAGTTGCTGGGCGGTCGGGACGACGGCGCGCTCCGGACGACGTGCGCGCCCGCGGGGGCGCATCGGGAGCGGCGTCGCGGTGCCCGCCGGGGTGCCGGTCGGGAGGCCCGTGGCCGCGTGGTCCTGGCGCTCCAGCTCCGCGCGGAACCGGTCGGCGCTCGTGGTCGGCGCCGACGTCCGCGGCTCGGTCGGCAGGACGACGGGTCCGGTGACGATGGTCAGGTCGGGTGCCGGCGTCGGACCGCTCCGGAGCAGCGAGACGCTCTGCTCGGACACGCCGAGCACGAGGCGTTCCCCCTCGACGTCGACGACGACGACGCTCGCCTTGCCGCCGATGCCCTGGCGACCGACGATCTCGACCGCGGCGGACCGGCGCCCGCGCCCCTTCACCGCGACCCCGAGCCCGCCCTTCGTCGCGCGGCGGTGCAGCACCCACATGAGCGCGAGCACGACGCCGAGCGACACGGCGACCCGGAGGGCCATCCAGAGGGTGTCCACGCGTCAGACCGCTTCGGCGACGTCGAGGATCTTGGTGATGCGGACCGCGTAGTCCTGGTCGACCACGACGACCTCGCCGTGCGCGATGAGCCGCCCGTTGAGGAGCACGTCGGCCGGGGAGCCGGCGCTGCGGTCGAGCTCGACGACCGCCCCGGGCTCCATGCCGAGGACGTCGCGCACGGACATGCGGGTGCGGCCGATCTCCACGGTCAGGGTCATCTCGACGTTGTTGATGCGCCCGAGGTTCCCGGCGGGGACGGCACCGGCCACCACCGGAGCGGACACCGTGCCGTTCTCGCGGACCCGGATGCCGAACCAGCCGCCGGCCGCCCCGCCGGCGCTCAGCTCGAAGACCACGGTCTCGGGGTCGGCGAGGAGCGAGGCCGCGGACTCGCGACGAGCGTCGCCGAGGACGCCGACGCCGAGCACCGTCGCGGCGGCCTCGAGCGACGGTCGCAGCACGTCGGTCACGTCGACCAGGCCGGCGTCGGCGCCGCCCGCAGCGACGACGGCGCCGAGGTCGGTGAGGACCAGCGCGAGGTCCGCGGAGAGTCCGCCGACGAAGGACGCGACCACCCCGTCGACGGCGGCTGCGAGGACGTCGGGGGTCGCGCCTCCCGGCAGGGACACGGCGGTCAGGGGCGCCGCCGTCGGGAGCTGCGCCGCGAGCGACTCCGCTGCGGTGGCGTGGAGGGTGGTGGTGGCGCTCATGCGTGCTGCTCCGGATCGGTGGTGGTGACGACGATGCCGGCGAGGCGCGAACCGTTCGCGCCGACGGCCGCGGTGCCGACGGGGTGCCCGTCGACCGCGATGGTGAGGGGACGGTGCTGCGGGTGCGGCAGCGGCAGGACGTCACCCACGGCGAGGCGGAGGACCTGCGTCGGCAGCACCGCGGCCGGGGCGAAGTGCAGGCTGACGCCCACCGGCACGTTGGCCAGCTGCGCGTCGAGCAGCGCCTTGGCGTCCGCAGCGCTCACGCTCGTGGCGTCCTCGCCGAGCTGCGGGAGCACGGCCTCGGCGGGCAGGGCGAGCGTGCCGGGCGCGACACGGTCACCGACGCGGATCGAGAACGCCGCGACGATCATCAGGTCGCCCTTCTGCGCGGCCTGGGCGAACTGGCTGTTGAACTGGAAGCCGCCGGTCGTGACCTCGTGCGCGAGCAACCCGCCGAACGAGTAGCGGAGGTCGTCGAGGGCGTCCTCGACGATCTTCCGGACGAGCGCCTGCTCGATGGGGGTGAACGTCCGCTCGGGCGTGGGGAGCGGCTTCGAGGCGCCGAGGGCGTGCGAGACCCAGGTCAGGGCGGCGTCGAGCGGGACCTGCAGCACGCCCTTCGGGGCGAGGTCGGCGATCGGCAGCAGGACCATGCCGGTGAGGGCGGGCAGGGACGCGGCGTACTCGTCGTACGTCGTCATCGAGACCTGCTCGCAGGTCACCTGGCTGACGGCGCGCACCTTCGCGGTGAGCTGCGTGCCCCACTGCCGCGCGAACGTCTCGAAGGCGAGCTCGAGCACCCGGGCGTGCTCGCGGGCGAGCGTCGACGGGCGCGCGAAGTCGTACACCTCGGGCGCGGGCAGGGTCTCGGTCACGGGTGCGTCTGTCGGCCGACGACCGGCAGCCGTCAGCGTCACACCCGCGCTGTGCCCCGTTCTGGGGCGGTCGTGTCAGCCCTGGCGTGCTCCGTCCTGCGCCTTCGCCAGCGCGGGCATCAGGGCACTCACGTCCTGGTCCTGGTTCGACAGCACCACGATGTCGACCCGTCGGTTCAGCGTGTTGTCCGCGTCGGTCGCGCCCTTCGCGAGCGGGCGACTCGACCCGAAGCCGACGCTCTGCACGTGGTCCGCGGGCATCCCGCCGCGCTCGACCAGGTCACGGAGCACCCCGGTCGCCCGTGCCGCACTCAGTTCCCAGTTCGTCGCGTACGGCGCGGTCGAGTTCCGCTGGTCGGCGTGGCCCTCGACACTGA
The DNA here is from genome assembly GCF_003234175.2 of Curtobacterium sp. MCSS17_007. Classification (NCBI taxonomy): domain Bacteria; kingdom Bacillati; phylum Actinomycetota; class Actinomycetes; order Micrococcales; family Microbacteriaceae; genus Curtobacterium; species Curtobacterium sp. MCSS17_007. The sequence goes on along the minus strand of NZ_CP126257.1, from coordinate 1,564,140 downwards.
CGTCGTGCGCGCTGGTCCGCAGCACCGGGGCGATGGCGTCCATGATCCGGCGCGCCTGGTCGGACAGGTCGGCGCTGTTGGTCGCGAAGTAGGTCTCGCTGCCGACGAGCCGCACGGTCAGTCCCCGGTCGTCGACGGCGAACTGCACCTTCGACGTCTCCCCCGCCCGCTCGAGGTTGCCCTGGATGGCCGCCTCGATCGCCTCGAGGTCGTCGAGCTCCCGCTGCGCCGCCGCCAGGTCGGCCTTCGAGGTCACCGGCGGCACCGCGGTCGACGCCGGATCGGCGTTGGTGTCGTCGGCGCCGGACGCGGCGGTCGAGTGGTCGGCGTCGGAGTCGTCCGTCGCGTACCCCTTGCCGTCCTTCGTCACCTGCGACTTCGCGACGACGGTGCCGGAGGCGGTGTCGATCTTCTCGGACTTCACCTCACCGAAACCGGTCGCGAGCGACTGCTTGAGCGCGATGTACTTCTCCTGGTCGACCGACGACATGGCGAAGAGCACGAGGAACATGCACATGAGCACCGTGATCATGTCCATGTACGACGCCATCCAGCGCTCGTCCGGGTGCTCGACCTCGTCGTGGCCGCCCTTCTTGCGTCCACGACCCCGCCCACGGGGGTTCGCGCTCACGGTCAGGCCGCCAGCTGCTGGTCGTCGACGCCAGCCGTGGCGCCCTTGGTGGCCTTCCCGGTGGTGCCGCGTGCCGACGGCGGGACCATGGCGGTGAGCCGCTCGCCGAGGAGGCGGGGTTGACTGCCGGCCTGCACGGCGAGCAGTCCCTCCATGAGGAGCGTCTGGCGGTCGGCCTCGAGCTGCGCGAGCTTGCGGAGCTTGCCGCCGAAGGGCAGCCAGAGGAAGTTGGCGGTGAGCAGACCCCACAGGGTGGCGACGAAGGCGCTCGCGATGAGCGGGCCGAGCTCGTCCGGCTTGCCGAGGTTCGCGAGCACGTGGGTCAGGGACACGACCGTGCCGATGATGCCGACGGTCGGCGCGAAACCACCGAGACCCATGAAGAACGCGCTCGCGCTCCGCATCGGTGCGGCGTTCGACTCGATCTCGTCCTCGAGCAGGATCCGGAGCTCGTCGCCGTCCGTGCCGTCCGCGATGTTCTGCAGGGCCTTCTTCATGAACGGGTCGTCGTGCTTGTCGGCCTCCTGCTCGAGCGCGAGCAGGCCGTTGGCGCGAGCCGTCTCGGCCAGCCCGACCACGTCGTCGATGACGGTCTGCGGCGGGGTCACCTTGCCGGTGAAGGCCTTCGGGACCGCCTTGAAGGCCGCGAGGGCGTCCTTCATGGTGGTGCTCGCGACGCCGCAGCCGATGGTGGCGACGAAGACGAGCAGCATCGGGGCGGGCAGGAAGAGCCCGGCCATCTCGACGTGCTCCATCTGCGCCATGCCGAACAGGGCGCCGAACGCGAGCAGGATCCCGATGATCGTTGCGATGTCCATGCTCAGCGACCCCCGTCCTGGCTCCGGGCGGCGTCGCGTCGTCCACTCGTGACGAGCGGGGCGACGGGCGCGAGGGTCGGTTGCGGCCCGGTGGTGTTCGTCGCGACGTCGGCGCCGTAGGCCATGCCGACGATCCGCGCGCGGTACGCGGCGACGGCGTCGATGACCTCGGCCATGGACTCGCGGACGATGTACTTCGCGCCGTCGACCATGATGAGCGTCGTGTCCGGCGTCTCCTGGATGCGCTCCACGAGGTCGGGGTTGACAGCGAATGCGCTGCCGTTGAGTCGTGTGACGACGATCATGGCCCGTCCTGGTTCTGGATCGTCCCGCCGCCGTCCGTGGGGCGGGATGCAGTCCCGTCCGTGGGGCTGCACCGGTGCTTATCGGCGTGGGACGCGAGCCCGTTAGCGCCAGTCCCACCGCGACGGAACACCCGTCGTACAACTTCTCATGAACGAGTTATTCCCGATCCGATGCTGCGAGATCGCCGGGTCTTGTCCCCTGTTTTATCTCACGAGCGTGTTACCGTGGCCACCATGTCCGACACCACCACCGTCGTCACGCCCGCCGATCCGGCAGCCGCCGCTCCGGCAGCCGCCGCACCCCTCCGCGAGGTCGGCGCACTCATCCGCGGTGCCCGCAAGGGCCGCAGCATGACCCAGGCGCAGCTCGCCGAGCGCGTCGGCACCAGCCAGAGCGCGATCAACCGCATCGAGCAGGGCGGGCAGAACCTGTCGCTCGAGATGCTGACGCGTATCAGCGACGCGCTCGACCAGCAGATCGTCTCGATCGGTGGCGCCCCGCAGCGCGCGCACCTCCGTGTCCAGGGCGGTCGGAAGCTCAGCGGCTCGATCGCGGTGAACTCGAGCAAGAACGCCGCCGTCGCACTGCTGTGCGCCTCGCTCCTCAACCGCGGCGTGACCCGCCTGCACAAGGTGGCCCGGATCGTCGAGGTCGACCGGATCATCGACGTGCTCCGGAGCCTCGGCGCCACCGTCACGTGGTCCGAGGACGGCGAGGTGCTCGAGATCGTCGCACCGTCGGACCTGCACCTCGACGCGATCGACGCCGACGCCGCGCGTCGCACCCGCAGCGTGCTCATGTTCCTCGGCCCGCTCAGCGGCCGCTACGGCTCGTTCCGTCTCCCCTACGCCGGCGGTTGCGACCTCGGTACCCGCACCGTCGAGCCGCACCTCATCGCCCTGCGCCCGTTCGGTGTCGACGTCGAGGCGACGTCCGGCTGGTACGAGGTCGACGTGGCGAACACCGAGGTGCCGACGAAGTCGGTCGTGCTCACCGAGCGCGGCGACACCGTCACCGAGAACGCGATCCTCGCCGCGGCCGCCCGTGACGGCGTGACGACCATCCGCAACGCCAGCCCCAACTACATGGTGCAGGACCTCTGCTTCTTCCTCGAGCTCCTCGGGGTGCAGGTCGAGGGCATCGGCACGACGACGCTCCGCATCACCGGCAAGAGCCGGATCGACGAGGTCGTCGACTACTGGCCGAGCGAGGACCCGGTCGAGGCGATGAGCCTGCTGACCGCCGGCATCGTCACCGAGTCCACGCTGACGGTCACCCGCGCGCCGATCGAGTTCCTCGAGATCGAACTCGCGACCCTGGCCGAGATGGGCCTCCGCTTCGACGTCAGCGAGGAGTACGCCGCCGCGAACGGCCGCACGCGCCTCGTCGACATCACGGTGCACCCGTCCGAGCTGCACGCGCCGATCGACAAGATCCACGCGATGCCGTTCCCCGGGCTGAACATCGACAACCTGCCGTTCTTCGTCGTCATCGCCGCGATGGCCGAGGGCACCACGCTCGTGCACGACTGGGTGTACGAGGGCCGGGCGATCCACCTGCTCGACCTCACCCGCCTCGGCGCGAGCGTCACCCTGCGCGACCCGCACCGCCTCGACGTCACCGGGCCGACGCACTTCTCCGGTGCCGAGGTGAGCTGCCCGCCCGCCCTGCGTCCCGCCGTCGTCATCCTGCTGGCGATGCTCGCGGCGAAGGGCGAGAGCGTCCTGCGCAACGTCGGCATCATCGCCCGCGGCTACGAGCAGCTGCAGGAGCGCCTCAACTCGCTCGGCGCGTCGATCGAGACGTTCCACGACTGATCCCGGTGGCACCACCGCGGTGACCCTCCGGTCACCGCACTGACGGCCCGTCCCCGCAAGTGGGGACGGGCCGTCACCCGTTCCGACGAACGCACCGGCGCCTCCAGGTCGTCTGCCAGACGAGACGGACCCGCGATCCAGACGCCAGGTGCTGCATGGGGGCATGGCCACGAGATCGCTCCTGACCGTCCCCCTCGTCCTCACCGTGGCGGCCGCGGCCGTCGCATGGGTCGCACTCGGCCCGGCAGCCGCTCTGGCCTTCGGTGCGCTCGCCCTGCTCGAGATCGCCATGGCCGCCGACTCGTCGGTCCCGATGGCGGGGATCGCGGGGCGTCTGCACTCCCCCGCACGGCGACTCTTCCTCTCACTCGGCATCGTGGCGGGCGTCCTCGCGATGCGCCTGCTGCTGCCCCCGGCAGCGGTCGCCGTCGGCGGCGGCACGGACCCCGCGTCCGCCGTCGACGAGGCCGTCTTCGCTCCCGGGTCGTTCTCCGCCCACCTCGCCGAGGTCAGGCCCGCGCTGGCCGCGTTCGGCGCGGCGTTCATCTGGCTCGTGTTCGCCGAGTACCTGTTCAACACCGACCGCCTGTCACGTCGGTCCTGGCTGGGCGGCCTGGAGGCGCGGCTCGCCCGGGTCGCGCGACCGCGCGTCTGGTCCGTGGTCACCGCTGCAGCCGGCGTGCTCGTGACGACCGTCCTCGTGGGACGGCAGGACGCGTGGGCGCCCGGTTCGGTGCTCCCGGTCGCCGTCGGCGGCGCAGCGGGCACCGTCGCCTACCTCGTGTCCAAGCGGATCGCTCGGTGGGCGCTGCGCGGCGTGGACGGCACCGACACCGGTGCGGTCGGGACGCGCGGCTCGTGGCGGGTCCACGCCTACGCGTCGACGGTGGTCTTCGAGCGTGGGCTCGTGGTCTTCATGCTGTTCGAGATCCTGGACGGCGTGTACAGCCTGTCGGGGTCGGGACTGCTCGGCGCCGACGGACTCGGTGCGCTCGAGCAGGCCGCGCTCGCGGTCACGGCAATCGCCGTCGGCGCGGTCTTCCTCGCCCGCACCACGTCGCGCCTGGACCAGGCGGCGACGCTCAAGCGCCTCCGGTACCTGAAGGCAGGGGCAGCCTACGTCCTCGGGGTCCTCGCCGTCCTGCTCTGGACCAGCCTGCTCGTGCCGGTGCCCGGGGTGGTCGTCGGCTGGTTCGGCACCGTCGTGATCGGTCTCGCACTGACGAGCTCGCTGCCGTGGCGGGCGTGGGCACGGCGCCTCCGACGGCAGGCGGCGACGGGCTGACCCGGTCCGGCCCGGATCTCGACGAGACCCTGCGTGCACGCTCAGCGCGGGGACTCCGTGTCCGGAGCGCGCGGACGGTTCCGGTCAGCACGCTGATCGCCATGACGTGGCGGCGCCGGGCAGCGGGGTGGGGCTCCGCGGTGGTACTTGATCAAGGTCGGCCTCGAGACGCCGAGGAAGTCGGCAGCCTGCTGCGTGGTCATCTGCATGTCATTCGGGGCGACCGTGTCACCGCTCCCGTTGGCGAGTGCGTCCGCGACCTGCTCGAGGATCGAAGAGCTCCTCCGGGATCGGGCGTTCCGATCCATCGGGAGCACGCAACCTCGCGCCCTTGTGTGGTTCCGCCGAACTCTCGTGGAGGAGCCGCGCGAAGTCGACGAGGTCATCCCTCGAGTCGTCCGTCGGCAGGTTCGTGCGAGCTCCGACGTTCCGGCTGCGGGGTGAGGTCGAGATCGCCATGAACCGGTCGTTTCCGCAAGAACCGAAAGGTTGCGGTCTGAGGCTGTGACTCGTGGACACCGACGAACCGGCCGTCGGACGCGGATCGGGAAGGACTCGCAGCACCCGCGGCGTTGACTGACGCGTCCGACGAACTGCGAGGAGACACGTGCTCGGTCCTGAACTGGTGGTGGCCCTCGGCCTCGCCATCGCCGTGACGGCTGCCGTCGCCGACCGCATCCGCGTGGCGCCGCCCGTCCTGCTGCTCGTCATCGGCGCGCTGCTCGCCCTCGTGCCGACCTTCGGACGCGTCGAGCTCCCCGCCGAGGCCGTGCTCCTGCTGTTCCTGCCGGCACTGCTCTACTGGGAGAGCCTGACCACCTCGCTCCGGGAGATCCGGAAGAACCTCCGCGGCATCGTCCTCATGGGTACCCTGCTCGTCGTCGTCACGGCCGGCGTCGTGGCGACGCTCCTGCACCTGCTCGGCATGCCGTGGGGTCCGGCGTGGGTGCTCGGCGCGGCCGTCGCGCCCACGGACGCAACTGCGGTCGGCGTGCTGACGAAGATGCTGCCCCGCCGCAACGTCACGGTGCTGCGTGCTGAGCGCCTCGTCAACGACGGCACGACCCTCGTGGTCTACGGCATCGCGGTCGCGGTCACCGTCGGGACGCAGGAGCTCACGTTCTGGAGCGTGTCCGGCATGCTCGTCCTGTCGTACGTGGGCGGGGTGGCGGGCGGGCTCCTCGCCGCGTGGCTGGGCACACTCGTGCTCCGGCGGGTCGACACGGTCGTGCTCGAGAACCTCGTGACACTGCTCGTGCCGTTCGCGGCGTTCCTCGGCGCCGAGGCGATCGGTGCGTCCGGGGTGCTCGCCGTCGTGGCGGCCGGCATCGTCGTCAGCCAGGTGGCCCCCAAGCTCGACCGGGCGGAGACCCGACAGCAGGTCCGCGCGTTCTGGTCCTTCCTGACCTACCTGCTCAACGGTGCGCTCTTCGTGCTCGTCGGCATCGAGGCGATGGTCGCCGCGCGCGAGCTCGACGCCGGTGAGCTGTGGAGCGGCGTCGGTCTCGTCCTCGCCGTCTCGGTCGTGCTCGTGCTCGTCCGGTTCGCCTTCGAGGGCACGATCGGCGGGACCGTCTGGCTCGTCACCCGTCGGTTCGGCGGTGAGCCGCGCGAGGGTCGCCGTGACCGGCTCGTCAGCGGTTTCGCTGGGTTCCGCGGCGCGGTGTCGCTGGCGATGGCCGTCGCGGTCCCCCGCACGCTGGAGTCCGGCGGCGCGTTCCCGGACCGCGACCTCATCGTCTTCGTGACCGCGGGCGTCGTCGTCGTGACCATCGTCGGCCAGGCGCTCGTGCTCCCCGCGGTCCTGCGCCGGGCCGCACTCCCCGAGGACGAGTCGGTCGGCGAGGAACGCCGGTACGCCGAGCGGACGGCGGTCGAGGAGGCGCTCGACGCGCTCCCCCGTCTGGCGCGCAAGGCCGGTGCCGACCGGGCGACGGTCGACCGGGTGCGGAAGGACCTCGAGGCCCACCTCGACGTCATCCAGGCCCGGGAGGAGGACGACGAGGACCACCCGGCGCTGCAGCGGCACGACGCGACGGTCGCCCTCGAGCTCGCCCTGGTGCGGCACAAGGCGGCGACCCTGCTGCGGCTCCGCGACGAGGACGAGATCGACGACCTCGTCCTGCGCCAGGTGCGCGCCGGCTACGACGCCGAGGAGGCGCGGCTCGAGGGCTCGACACCGGCCTGAGCCCGCACCGTGGCCGCACTCGGACAGCAGTCAGTCCGTCGGCACCTGACCCGCACGCAGCATCGCCCGCTCGAGCAGTTCGAGGTCGATGCCCACGTGCCGGCGTGCCAACACCCCGGCATCGACCGGCCGTCCCGCACAGACGGCCTCGACGAGCCCCTCGTGCTCGTGCAGCGCCCGTGCCTCCATCTCGGCCATGCCCTCGGCGGTGCCCCACAGGTGTGCGGGGGCGGCGATCGACACCTGCGACTCGAGCCCGGCGAGCGTCGCGGCGAGCACCTCGTTCGCGGCCGCGTCGATGATCGTGCGGTGCAGGACGGCGTCGGCCTGCTGCTTGTCGAACCCGGACGACGCCGCACGGAAGTCGTCGAGTCGGGCCCGCAGCGCAGTTCGTTCCTCGTCGGTGATGCGCTCCGCCGCGGCGGTGGCGAGTGCGCCGTGCAGCAGCGCGATCGCGTCGGCAGTGTCGCGGATGCCGGCCCAGCGCGCGAGCAGTGTGCGGCCGACGGCGTCGGAGGACGAGTCCGGCCACTGTGTGCGGACGAAGGTGCCGCCGCCCCGGCCCCGGCGGGTCTCGAGCAGTCCGCGGTCGACCAGTCGTGCGAGGGCCGCGCGCACCGTGACACGTCCGACACCGAGGAGCACCGCCAGCTCCCGCTCGGGCGGCAGGCGGGACGCAGGCAGGTACTCGCCGACGGCAACGGCCGTGACGAGCCGGTCCTCGACCTCGTCGACACGGGTCTCCGTCGCACGATCTGGCACTCGGCCCCCTCCTTGCGTTTCGTCCACGTTAAAGGACGAGAAAAGGTATTGCAGGGAACCTTTGCCGGGGCCATGCTGTGCGTCATGTCCCGCATCATCGAAGGCACCATGCCGTTCCAGGACGGCGAGACCTGGTACCGCGTCACCGAACCCGACGCCCCGACCCCCGGCGCGCTCCCGCTCGTGGTCCTGCACGGCGGCCCCGGGATGGCCCACGACTACCTCCGGATCCTGGCCGCGCTCGCCGACGAGACCGGACGCACCGTCGTGCACCACGACCAGTTCGGGTGCGGTCGGAGTTCGCACCGCCCCGACGCTCCGACGGAGTACTGGACCCCGCAGCTCTTCGTGGACGAGTACACCGCCCTCGTCGCGCACCTCGGCCTCGGCGAGCACCACGTCCTCGGGCAGTCCTGGGGCGGCATGCTCGGATCCGAGATCGCCGTCCGGCAGCCGGAGGGGCTCCGCTCCCTGGCGATCTGCAACTCCCCCGCGTCGATGCAGCTCTGGGTCGACGGTGCGGCCGAGCTCCGCGCACAGCTGCCGGCGGACGTGCAGGACGCCCTCACGCGCCACGAGCAGGCCGGCACCGTCGACGACCCCGAGTACCTCGCCGCCACGCAGGTGTTCTACGAGCGCCACGTGTGCCGCGTCGTCCCCATGCCTGCGGACTTCGTCGACTCCGAGACCCAGATGGAGCAGGAGCCGACGGTCTACCACACGATGAACGGGCCGAACGAGTTCCACGTCATCGGCACGATGCGCGACTGGACCGTCATCGACCGGCTCGACCGGGTGTCCGTCCCGACCCTCGTCGTCGCCGGTGAGCACGACGAAGCGACCCCCGCCACCTGGCAGCCCTTCGTCGAGCGCATCGCCGACGTCCGCCAGCACGTCTTCCCCGGGGCGAGCCACTGCTCGCACCTGGAGCAGCCCGAGGAGTTCCGCCGCGTGGTCGCGGCGTTCCTCGCCGAGCACGACGACCCGGCACGGGACGACCAGCCCGCGGGCTGACCCCGCCGTACCGGCCCACCAGGCCGACCACCCGTCGGACGGGAGGCGCGCACCGACCCCGCCGCGCACCTCCCGCCCGTCGCCCCACCGGACCCGACCAGCGCGCCCGACCCGCCGCGCGCCTCCCGTCCCTTCTCCCTCCTTCCCACGCACCGTCTCCCCGAACGGAACCGACATGTCGCAGCAGCACAGCGAGCTCTCCGCGCAGCAGCAGCTCGAGGCCTACGGCTACAAGCAGGAGCTCAAGCGCTCCGTGTCCACCACCGACCTGCTCGTCTACGGGCTCGTCTTCATGGTGCCGATCGCCCCGTGGGCGATCTTCGGCACCGTCTACAACGCGTCGAGCGGCATGGTGCCGCTCGTCTACCTGGTCGGCCTCGTCGCGATGATCTTCACCGCGCTCGCGTACGCGCAGATGGCGAAGTCGATCCCCCTCGCCGGGAGCGTGTTCTCGTACGTCGGTCGCGGCATCCACCCGACCGCCGGGTTCTTCGCCGGTTGGGCGATCCTGCTCGACTACCTGCTCGTCCCGACGCTGCTCTACGTGTTCGCGGCCGAGAGCATGGTCGGCATCTTCCCCGGCACGCCCCGCTGGCTCTGGGCGCTCGTGTTCGTCGCGATCAACACCGTGATCAACCTGCTCGGTGTCTCGTCCCTCAAGCTCGCGAACCGCGTCTTCCTGCTCATCGAGCTCGTGTTCGTGGCGGTCTTCGTCGTCATCGCGATCGTCGCGCTGACCGGCGGGACCGTCCCCGGCGCGTCCTTCAGCACCGACCAGGTGTGGGACCCGTCGAAGGTCTCCGCGCCGCTCATCGCCTCGGCGCTGTCGATCGCCGTGCTGAGCTTCCTCGGGTTCGACGGCATCTCCACCCTGTCCGAGGAGTCCACCGGCCGCCGTGGCGGCGCCGGGCTCGCGATGGTGCTCGCGCTGGTCATCGTCGCGTTCCTGTTCGTGCTGCAGACGTGGCTCGCGTCCGCCCTCGCCGCCGGGCGTGACGCCTTCCCCGAGGGTGAGGCCGGCAACGCGTTCTTCACGATCGTCGAGCAGGCCTCCTCGAGCGGGTGGGCGACCGCGTTCTTCGCCGTCAACGTCCTCGCCGTCGGCATCGCGAACGCGATGGCCGCGCAGGCCGCCACGAGCCGCCTGCTCTTCTCGATGAGCCGCGACCGGCAGCTGCCCGCGTTCCTGCACAAGCTCAACGGTCGACAGGTCCCGCAGAACGCGATCATCGTCGTGTCGGTGCTCTCGGCGATCCTCGTGCTGTTCTTCGTCGGGCAGATCGACACGATCTCGTCGCTGGTGAACTTCGGCGCCCTGTTCGGCTTCATGCTCCTGCACGTGTCGGTGTTCGTGCACCACGTGGTGAAGGGGAGGTCGCGGAACTGGCTGCTGCACCTGGTCGTGCCGCTCATCGGGTTCCTGATCATCGGCTACGTCCTGCTCAACGCCGCGGTCGAGGCGAAGGTGGGCGGCATCGTCTGGCTCGTCGTCGGCGCCGCGGTGTTCCTGTACTACCGGTCGACCGGTCGCTCGACCGAGGTCGGGTCGGAGGAACCGGGCACACGGGGCGAGGGGTCCGTCGGCGGCCTCGACACCACCACCACGGAGAAGGGCCAGCGATGACCACCCCCGACCACTTCCTGCCGAACACCCTCGGGCGACCAGGGTTCTCCGCCGACCGGGACCCCGTGCTCCGGATCACCCCGGGCACCGGCGAGACGATCGGCTTCGAGACCACCGACGCCGTCTACGCCGAGCTCGACGAGCACCACGACCTCGCGCAGCTGCAGGCACCGATCAACCCCGTGACCGGGCCGGTCTGGGTCGAGGGCGCCGAGCCCGGCGACACCCTCGCCGTGCACATCCACGACATCCAGCTCACGACGCACGGCTGGTCGGTGTCGCTGCCCGGGTCCGGCGCGCTCCAGCACGTCATGCCCGAGGGGGTCTTCGCCCGCCGCTGCCCGATCGAGGACGGCGTCGTGCACGTCACCGACCGGCACGCGTTCCCGGTCCGGCCGATGATCGGGTGCATCGGCGTCGCTCCGGCGTCGGGGACGAACTCGACGATCATGCCCGCGTACGCCGAGGGCGGGAACATGGACGTCACCGAGGCCCGGCCCGGCTCGACCGTGTACCTGCCGGTCCGGGTGCCGGGCGCCCTGCTGTCGATCGGGGACGTCCACGCGATCATGGCCGAGGGCGAGTCGTCCTTCGTCGCGATCGAGGCGCAGGGCACCGCGATCGTCTCCGTCGACCTCGTGCGGGGCGGTCGGCCGCTCCGCGCGCCGCGCATCGAGACCGCCGACGAGTGGCTCTTCGTCGGGCTCGGCGACCCGGTGCAGGAGAGCGTGCGACGCGGGTACGAGGACGCGTTCGCGTTCCTGGTCGAGGACCACGGCTGGACCGCCGAGGACGCCTACGCGGTGCTCAGCGCCGTCGGCGACTCGAAGCTCGGCGGCCCGACCGGCTCCGGAGACCCCGACCCGCTGCACCCCTTCGCAGCGGTCGGCGCGGTCACCCTGCACCGGGTGCCGAAGGCGGTGCTGTAGCCGGCAGGCGCAGGAGGCCACCGCACGACGGACGGGAGGCGCAGGGCTGGTCGACCCCGCGCCTCCCGTCCGTCGTCGGCTTTGCACACCCTCATCGGCAGGGGCACGCGTCCGCAGTAGCGTCGTGGTCGTCAGACGATCGTCTGACGACGACACGAGGAGGGTGGTCGCGATGGTCCGGCACCACGTGACGACGATCTACCCGGGCCTGGACGCCCCGGTGGTGGACGTGTGCGACTGCGTGGCGGGCGTGGACCACGTCGAGGTGTTCCCGACGTGGACCGCGCTCGTGGTCGAGCCGGTCCGCCGGGCGTTCACCGGCCGATCGCGCCGCCCGACGGACCGGAAGGAACCGAGACCACCGTGCACTCCGACACCCACCCCACCACCCGACCGTCCCGTCGAGGAGCCCTGATGGTCACGGCGGCCCTGCTCGCCGTGATCGGGACGGCGATCGGCACCACGGCGCTCACCGTCGTGCCGGCTGCGGCCACGACGACCACGAGCGCCACCCCCGGCGACCGGACCGCCCCGGCGCCGACGCCCGGGTCGTCGTCCGCGTCGTCGTCCGCGTCGTCGTCCGCGGAGCAGGCGGCGCGTCTGCAGGCGCTCGGCGACCTCGTCGTGCAGCGCCTCGAGCTCGCAGGACCCGTCGCGGCGTCCAAGTGGCTCGACGGACGGCCGATCGCCGATCCCGCCCGCGAGCAGGCGGTCGTCGACGCCGGCGTCACCCGAGCCCGCGCGGCCGGCATCGACCCGGACCTGGTCGAACGGGTGCTCCGGGACCAGATCGCCGCGAGCAAGCTCGTCCAGCGCGGCTCGTTCACGCGGTGGACGCACGAACCCTGGACCGCACCGACGACCGCGCCGGACCTCGCGGAGCTCCGTGCCCGGATCACCGCGCTCGACGACGGTGTGGTCGACGCCGTGGGCGCCGTCGAGGACCTCGCCGACGCCCACGGGTGCCGGCACGCCGTCGTCGCGGAACGCCACCGGGTCGAACCGGGGCTCGGGTCCCTGGAACGGCGGGCACTCCACGTGGCGTGGACCGCGTTCTGCCGACCCTGACGACGCCGACGGTGCTCCTAGACTCGGTCCCGGGCCGCCGTGGCCCGGGACCGACGAGGAGCACCGTGAACCGACGACAGGCGACCATGGCCGCGAGCCGTGAAGCGATCGTCGAGGCCGCCGGTGCCCAGTTCGCCCGCTTCGGGTACGAGGCGACGAGCTTCTCGCGGGTCGCCGAGGCGATGGGTCGGCCGCGGTCCGCGGTCGGGTACCACCTGTTCCCGTCCAAGCTCTCGCTCGCATCGGCCGTCATCACCACGGAGCAGGCGCACTGGGCCGACCTCGCGTCGGCGAGCACGGACCCCGCGGGCGTCGAGCGGCTCACCCGGGTCCTGCTGACCACGGCGCTCGAGACGCGGACACGGCCGGGCACCGCCGGAGCGGTCCGGCTGCTTCGCGAGCTGCTCCACACCGACGTCGCGGTCCCGAGGGGCTTCGTCTGGGCCGACTTCGTCCGCGCCCAGCTGCAGGCCGCACCACGCAGCACGGCACTGCCGCTGCCGGAACACGCCGAGGACCTGGTGCTCGAGGCGACCTTCGGCCTCACGACCGCCGCACGCCCGTCCTCCGACGACGAGCTGGTGCGCCGCCTGCACGCGCTCTGGGTGCCCCTGCTCGTCTCCTTCGGCATCGACGACGCCGCGGACCGGGTCGCACCAGCGCCACTGGTGCTCGCTCAGTCGTAGCCGAGGACGACCGTCGGGTCGTCGGGGTCCTGCTCGAGGACGGCCTCCGCGGCCACCGCGGGCACCGGCGCGCCGGTCACCACGGGCGGGACGCCCGACGCGCACCGGTGGGACGGGGACGGTCGTGCCTGCGCGACGCCCCCGCGGGCATCGCGGACCAGACCCGTCCCCAGACCAGCTCGTACTCGACCCGGGAGAGCTGACCACGGCGGGCGGCCGTCTCGGCCAGGCACAGCAGGTCGAGCGACGTCTCGAGCAGCCGGACGTCGCCGTGCACCTCGGGGTGACCGTTGCCGTGGAACACGGTGACGGTCACCGTACGCACGCCGGGACGGGTCCGGCGGGTCATCCGCGCGAGGACGGCGAAGCCCGCCGCGTAGAGCACGACGGCGACCACCGCACCGACGACGGGCCGGTCGTGCAGCGCGACCACGACACCCATCGCGGCGACCGCGCCGCCGACGCCCCACGCCTGCAGTGCTCGGAGCAGCACGAGCTCGCCGGTGGTCGTCCCCGGCGGGTGGACCTCGAGTGTCCGCCCGCTCCACAGCGTGCGCGTGACGGGCTGCACGGAGCAGCGTCCCCAGGGGTGCCAGCCGGCGCGTGCGACGCGGCGGGGCGATCGGTCTCGATGGTCGTCCACGTCCGCCAGCCTCGTGCCGCTGGAGGGGCGTGGCCCGGGTCCTGACGACTCCCTGACGCGACGACGGCGGATCCGGACGGGGAACGAACGAGGCACCGGTACCGTGACCGGATGGACGACCACGCCACCGCCGACGCCGCCGTGACCGGCACCCCGCTGACCGACGCCGCGCTCGCGGCCGCCCTCGTGACCGATGCCGCCCGGCTCGCCGCCGACATGCGGGAGGGCGGGACGACGGCCGAGCGCAAGACGTCGGCCGCCGACCTCGTGACCGCCGCCGACCGCGCGGCCGAGGACCTCGTCCGCACCGCGCTCCTGCGCCACCGTCCGGACGACGGCGTCCTGGGCGAGGAGGGCGCCCGGGTCGACGCGGTGGACGGGCGCCGGTGGACCGTCGACCCGATCGACGGCACCTACAACTACGTCGCCGGGCTCCCGGCCTGGTGCAGCGCCGTCTCGCTCGAGGCCGACGGCGCGCTGCTCGTGGGTGCCGTGCGTCGTCACCTGCCAGCCGAGACGTGGGTGGCCTCGGACGGACGCACGACGCGCGACGGCGTGCCCGTGCCGGCGGTCCCGGACGTCCCGCTCGCCGGCAGCAGTGTCGCGACGTTCCTCAACGCCTCCCACCTCCGCGGCGACGCGGCGGTGCCGATGGTCGAGCTCCTCGCTGCAGCCGCCACGGTGCGGGTGAGCGGCTCGGGCTCGTGCGACCTGGCCGACGTCGCGGCCGGACGCATCGGGCTCTGGGTGCAGACGGACTGCGCGGACTGGGACTGGCTGCCCGGCCGGGCCCTCGTCGAGGGTGCGGGCGGCGCGGCGGTCGTGGTCCGCGCACAGGGCCACGACTGGCACCTCGCCGGTGCACCGACGGCGGTGCGCGAGGCGGTGGCGCTGCTCACCGCGTGACGAGGGGGCGGCCCGGACGTCGACCAGCGGCCGGGCCCGGGGTGGTCCGTCCTCGTGACGTCCGCCAGGATGATCGCGTGACGACTGCACACCAGCCGCCCGCCCGTGGCCTCGCGCCCCTGTACCTCGCCGGCTTCACGACGGCGTTCGGCGCGCACGGGGTCGCCAGCATCCTCGGCGCGGAGACGGACGACATCGGCCTCTCGCTGGTCACCCTCGGCGCCGTGCTCGCCCTGTACGACGTCGCCGAGGTCGTCCTCAAGCCGCTGTTCGGTGCGCTGAGCGACCGGATCGGCGCGAAGCCGGTGATCGTCGGCGGTCTGGTCGGGTTCGCCGTGGCGTCGGTGCTGGCGATCGTGCACCCGAGCGTGCTCGTCCTCGCGCTCGCCCGGCTCGGTCAGGGGGCGGCGGCGTCCGCGTTCTCCCCCGCGTCGTCCGCGGCGGTGGCGCGCCTCGCCGGCCGGGAACGCCTCGGTCGCTCCTTCGGCCGCTACGGCGCGTGGAAGAGCCTGGGCTACGTGCTCGGCCCGGTACTCGGCATCCTGCTCGTGGAGGGCATCAGCCTCCGGGCCCTCTACGTCGCCCTGACCGTCCTCGCCGTGGTCGCCGCACTGTGGGCCGCGCTCGCCATGCCGACCCTGCCCGTGCAACCCCGTCGACGCACCACCCTGGCGGACCTGGTCCGGCAGACGACCGACCCGACCTTCCTCGTGCCGACGGCGCTCCTGGCCACGACGACGGGCGTGCTCGGCGTCGCGGTCGGGTTCCTGCCGCTCCTCGCCGTCCGCCTCGGCCTGCCCGCCGTGGTCGGCGCGGTCGCCATCGCCGTCGTCGCCCTCGTCTCGACGGTGGTGCAGCCGCGGGCGGGCCGGTTGCGCGACCAGGGGCGCCTCGACACCCGTGTCGGCAGCACGGGCGGACTCGTCCTGGCAGCCACCGGCCTCGGTCTCCTGGCCGCCGCTCCCGGGCCCGTCACCCTCTTCGTCGCCGCGGTTGCCGTCGGTGGCATGCTCGGCACGGTCACGCCCCTCGCCTTCGCGCACCTGGCCGCGTCGACGCCGGAGGAGCGCATGGGGCGGACGATGGGCAACGCGGAGCTCGGGCGCGAGGTCGGCGACGCCGGGGGCCCGCTCCTGGTCGGCGCGGTCGCGACGGCGTGGACGCTGCCCGGCGCCCTGGCCCTCGTCGCGGTCGCGACGGCAGGGGCAGGAGCACTGAGCTGGCGCGCACTGCGTGCACGCGCGGCCGACGGCACCACGCGCCCGACCGAGGAGGACTGATCGAGTCCGTCCCCCGTCTCGACGACGGAGTGGGACCACGGTGTACGGGGGCAGCGGCGGACCCGATGCCGCTGCCCCCGTGGAGGCTCGCGTCGTCGAACGACGAGAGCCGTCCCACCGGCGGTGCCCCCGCCGGCGAGCTTCGAGACCCGTCCCGGGTCAGGCGATGCGCTGGAGCCGGTCCTGCTCGTCGACGCTGATGTCGACCGTGCGCGGCGCGACCGGCCGACCGAGCGCCCGGTACTCCCACCCTGCGGCACGGTACCGATCCGCGTCGAGCGCGTGCCGACCGTCGACGATCCTCCGGGTGTGCACGAGGGCGCCCAGGTCCTCGGGATCGACGTCGCGGAACTGCTGCCACTCGGTGAGCAGCACCACGACGTCCGCGTCGATCACCGCAGCGGTCATCGACGGCGCGTACCGGAGTTCCGGGCGCACACGTGCGGCGTTCGCCATCGCCTCCGGGTCGTGGACCGTGACGATCGCACCCGCCTCGCGGAGCATCCGGGCGACGTCGAGCGCCGGGGCGTCGCGGACGTCGTCGGAGTTCGGTTTGAACGCGGCGCCGAGCGCCGCGATCTTCTTGCCGCGCAGGTCGCCGTCGGCCATCTCCGTCACCAGGTCCACCGTCCGCTGACGACGGCGCATGTTGATGCCGTCGACCTCGTCCAGGAAGCGGACGGCCTGACCGACGCCGAGCTCGTCGGCGCGGGCTGAGAACGCACGGATGTCCTTCGGCAGGCACCCGCCACCGAACCCGAGTCCGGGCTTGAGGAAGCGGCCGCCGATGCGCGTGTCGTGCGACAGCGCGCCGGCGAGCACGCTGACGTCGGCGCCGGTCGCCTCGCAGATCTCCGCCATCGCGTTGATGAAGGAGATCTTGGTCGCCAGGAACGAGTTCGCCGCGACCTTGACGAGCTCCGACGTGGGCAGGTCCGCGACGACGAGCGGTGTGCCCTCGTCGAGGACCGGACGGAAGGCGGCGCGGAGCTGTGCCTCGGCCCAGGGCGACTCGACCCCGAACACCAGGCGGTCGGGGTGCAGGGTGTCCTGCACGGCGTAGCCCTCGCGGAGGAACTCCGGGTTCCACGCGACCTCGACCGCGGCACCGGCGGGTGCCACCGCGTGCACGAGCTCCGTGAGCCGCGCCGCGGTGCCGACCGGCACCGTCGACTTGCCGACGACGAGCGCGCGGCGGGTGATGTGACGGGCGAGTTCGCGGAACGCGGAGTCGACGTACGTCAGGTCGGCCGCGTTCGAGCCGGGCTGCTGCGGGGTGCCGACGCAGACGAAGTGGACGTCGCCGAACTCCGCGGCTTCCTGCATCGAGGTCGAGAACCGGAGTCGACCGGAGGCCAGCGCCTCGGCGAGCTTCTCGGGCAGGCCGGGCTCGTGGAACGGCACCCGGCCCGCGACGAGGGCGTCGATCTTGGCGGGGTCGACGTCGACGCCGAGGACCTCGTACCCGAGGACCGCCATCGAGACGGCGTGGGTGGCGCCGAGGTAGCCGGTGCCGATGACGGTCAGGCGCGGGTGCTCGGCGACGGCGGGCAGGTCGGGGGTCGGGATGGGGGTGACTGGTGCAGACATGGTTCGTGCTCGCTTTCGGGTAGCGGTTGACGTGGTGCAGGAGGTGGAGTCCGACGATCAGGCGTCGGTCGGGAGGCGCGGTGGCGGTCCGCCACGCGGGTGCTGCATTGTGGGTGGCGCTGCGGGGCGGGCTCAGCCGGTGCAGGTCGTCGTGCTGAACTCGTTCGAGCCGACGACGGTGTTGTCACACGAGACGGTGTTGCCCTCGACCGGCCGGAAGGCGAACGCGACACCGGTGCTGTTGCCGAGGTCGACGTGGTTGTCGGTGAAGGTGTTGTCGGTCCCCCAGCCGTCGAGCAGCTCGTGCGTCTGGAAGCCGTCGAGGGGTGAGTGGACGCCGCGGTTGCCCGTGACGGTCCAGCCGTTGCCCTTGACGTCGACCCAGGAGTCGGCGTGGTTCTCGCCCTGCATGCCGGTACCGTCGAAGGAGTTGTCCGACAGCGTGCCACCGGTCGTCCCCTCCTTGATGTCGACGTTCTCGGCTCCGGTGTCGGAGATGGTGTTGCCCGTCACGACGTTGCGGTCGCTCTGGTCCTCACGGCAGTCGGACACCTTGCACCAGTTGCTCTTCGAGGACCCGACGTAGATGCCCTCGCCGAACTTCGGCTTCCGGACGCCGGTGTTCGACACGGAGCTGCCACGGACGGTGTTGTCGCTGCTGCCGGCGCGGAGGTGGATGCCCTCGTCGCCGATGTCCGTGACGGTGATCCCGTCGATGGTGCTGTGCTGGACGCCGTCGAACATGACGCCCTTCTGTCCGTTCCGGACGGTGAAGCCCTGGAGCAACCACCGGGAGGCACCGTCGAGGTGCAGGACGTAGCCCTTGTCGGTGTCGCCGCCGTCGAGCACGGCGTCGGCCGGACCGCACAGCGTGATCGGACGGTCGGCGGTGCCGGTCGCCGAGCCCGTGAAGTTCCCGGTGTAGGTACCCGGGGCGAGCGCGATGACCTGACCAGGGGCCGCCTTCGACAGCGCCGCGGTGAGTTCCTTCGCGGTCGTCACCGGCGTGGTGGCGTCCCTCGTGCAGGAGACGACGGCCTGCGCGGCCCCCGGCGTCGTCCCCGTCGTCGGCGACGGGGTGGACCTCGGCGTGCTCGTCGAGGAGCCCGTCGGTGCCGGAGCCTCGGTGCGGTCGGGCTCCGGGGACCGGGCCGACTGCGCTGACGTGGGCGCGTCGGGGGTGCTCGACGCGGCCCAGACCCCGCCGACCACGACCGCCCCGAGCGCCACGCCGGCGGCTCCCACGACGAGGTGCGACCGGTACCGGGAGAAGCCTGTCGCCACCGGTCAGCTCGCCGTCTGCGGGGTCGTGCCCGCCGTGTCGGCCACGTGCGATCCCCTGGCACCCGGCGCCGGTGGGAGACCGAGCGTCTCCGGGTCGACGGAACCGCGGGTGAAGCTCGAGAGCGGTGCCAGCTTGGCGTAGGGGTGCTCGCGCCCTCCGGCGCGACGACGACGGAGGCCACCGACGGCGGCGACCAGCACCACCGTGAGCAGCACGAGCCAGAGCACCGTCAGCGGTTGGAAGATCGCGCGCAGGGTCACGAGCAGGGGCTTGGTCGAGCGCCACTCCACCGTCGTGTTGCCCTGCTGCGCGGCTCCGTCGGCCCGAGCGAGGTCGATGGCGCTCGGTCCCGAACCGCGGACCGCGTTGTTCTGGATCTCGGTGCCGGGCGCGGAGCCGACCGCCGTGACGCCGTGCACCCGGGCCGCGCTGATGGTGTTGTTCGTCACCGAGGACGACGTGCTCTCGCGCAGGTACACGCCGATGTCCGCTCCGCTGACCGAGTTCTCCGAGACCTCGGTCGCGGTGGGACCGTCGAGCACGGCGATGCCGTTCTGCGCGGAGTCCTTCACGACGTTGTTCCGGACGACCACGTCGTCCGCGTCGTGCCGGACCACGATGCCCATCTCGTTGCCGGACGCGGTCGATCCGCTGACACGGATGTTCTTGCCGCCGATCACCTCGATGCCGTAGCGCCCGTTGTCGGCGCTCGTGCTGTCCGTGAGCGCGTTGTTGCCGTACGTCGTGGTCGGCATGCCCGCCGCGTTCGGGCCAGCGGCGAGACCGCTGCCGTTCAGCGTGATGCCGTTCCTGCCGTTGTCCGTCGCCCGGACCTGACTGAACACGATGCCGGTGGAGGCCCTGGTCATCTTGATGCCGTCCATCGCGTTGTCGACGGAACGGACCGAGGTGAAGGTGGAGTTGGTCACGTAGCGGTGCAGCACCAGGCCGTCGATCAGGGAGCGCTCGACGGTCGCGTCCGACATGGTGACGCCGTCGGCACTCGTCAGGAACAAGCCGAACGCGTTCCCGTCGAAGGTGACGTGCTGCACGAGCGCCGAGACGTAGCTGTAGGCACCCGCGTTGGCCGCGCTCTCCCCCGTGCTCGGGAGCGCCCCGGTCGGCAGGATCGCGTTGCCGAACACGTCCTCCGTCGTGCGCTTCGTCTTGCCCTCCTGGTCACCGGACGCCCGGTCGAGCGTGGTGAGGTCGGTCCCGGTGAGCGAGACCCCGCCGGTCGTACCGCTCCAGAAGCCGAGGTGCGAGAACGACGCGTACTGGAGTGTCGCCGTCCCGCCCTGCACGCGGACGTAGGCGCGCCCGTCGGACGTCTGCGTGTCGACGGCCCCCGCCTGCGGGTCCCAGGAGTCGATGGCGACGGGTGCCTTCGCGGACCCGATCACCTGGAGTCCGCCGGCCTGCGTCACGATCGAGACGAACCCGTCGTGGTTGCTCTTCAGGTGGATGTCCAGGCCGTCCGGGCTGGCGAGCCGGAGGGTGGCGCCGTTCTCGACGACGATGTTCTCGCTGAGGAGCCACGAGCCGTCCGGCTGCTTGACGAAGGTGGAGGGCGCGAGCTCGGTGAGGTCGTTGATCGTGTAGGGCGCGCCACGCGCGACGAGCACGAGGGTGTACGACGAGCCGGTCGCGAGCCGGTACGGCTGGGACACGGCCAGGCCGCTCCACCGGGCCGCTGACGCCAGCGCCCGCACGTTGTAGATGCGGTCGTTCTCGGCGGAGACGAGCCGTGCCTCCTTGTCCGGGTCTCCCGCGTACGGTCTCCCCGCCGAGGACCCCGTGGTGCCGGTGGTCGTCGCGGCCGTCGCCGCCGGCGCGGTCGCGAGTCCGGCGAGGACGAGTCCGGCGCCCACCGCGAGGGCCGCCGCGCTGCGCAGGACCGCGCTCCGGACGGCGATCATGCTGCCACCGCCTGGTCGCCGGCGGACGCGGAAGCCGCGACCGCGCCGGGCTGGACGACGACACCGGGGACCGGCCGACGTGCCTCCGCGACGGGCTCGGGCTGCAGCGTCCGGGCCTGCTGCCCGTCGCCGCCGATCTGGTCGGCGTGACGAGTGAGCCACCCCTGCTTGTTCATCGTGACGAACGCGTACACCTTGATCGGCAGCGCGACCGTGATCACGACGAGGGCGAGCACCGGGAGCACCAGGAGGTCGAGCGGGTGCCGCTTGAGGTTCGAGGCACCACGGACGGCGCGGCCGAAGAGCAACCAACCGACGGTGAAGAGGACACCGACCGTGCTCAGCTCGAGCCGGCTGAAGAGCAGGTACCACATCGTGATCCCCATCGTCACGGGCGTCAGGATGATCTGCAGGACGGTGATCTTCGTCACGAACGGCACGCGCCACACCCAGCCCTTGGCGATCGCCGTCAGGTACGTCCGGTAGGAGTTCCGGCTCCACCGGATCCGCTGCTTGAAGAACGCCTTGCCGCTCGCCGGGAACATCGAGAGCGCCTTCGCGGTCGACTGGTGCACGGTCCGGAAGCCCGACGCGATCACCAACCAGGTGAGCCGACCGTCGTCGCCGGCGATGCAGCGGCGGCCGAGGAAGAACTCGTTCTCCAGGTTGTCGAGGACGGGCATGACCGCGGAACGACGGTAGGCGGCGGTCCGACCGGACAGGATCGGCACGGCGCCGGCCGCACCCATCGCCGGGACGTAGTTGAAGTACCGCAGGTTGACGAGCCAGTCGGCGATGATCCGCCAGATGCTCGAGTTCCGCTGGTACACGTTCTGCTGGGTGCCGACACCGCCCACGCGCTCGTCGACGAACGGCATCTGCACCGCCTCGAGCAACCCGGGCTCCCACGAGGTGTCGGAGTCCACGAGCACGAGCACGTCGAACTTCGCGCGCCGGATGCCCTCACCGAGGGCGCTGCGCTTGCCGACGTGGTGGAACAGGACCGGCTTGACGGTGGGGTCGCCGATCGCGACGATGCGCCGGTACGCATCCGTGTCCGCGACGTCGAGCACGATGATGATCTCGTCGGGGTGCTGTTCGCGCCAGCTCTCCAGGCAACGGAGCAGGATGTCCGGGTCCTCGTGGAACGACGGCACGACCACCGACGTGGAGGTCCGGAACCCGTTCACGACCGGCTTCGCGCGAGCGGAGAGGACGACCCGGTAGAGCCAGAGCGACCACACGATGATGCCGGCGATGCCGATCGGGAAGTACTTGAGGGCTTCGTGCCCGAAGGCGGCGAGGTTGTCGAGCACGACCTGGGTCGATGTCTGCGACGCGAGGAGGACGAGCGGTTGCATGAGGTTCGGGTCCTTCGTGCGGTTCGGGTGCGGGTACGGGGCAGCCGCGGAGGGTGACGCGGCGGTCGGTCCGGTGCAGGGCGGCACGGACACGCGGTGGGCATGCGGCGGCGGAGCCGTCGGGCGAGAGGACCGTCAGGAGCGCGCAGCGCAGAACAGGGCGGGAATCCACGAGGTCTGCTCGGCTGGGAGCGACGTCGTTGCGCTGAACGTATCCGTGCGCCGGGACCCCACACAAGAGGGGAAAACCGCACTGCGGGGTTGCGGCAATCCGCGCCTCCCGTCCGGTGCAGGGCGGTCCCCGCGCACATCGGACGGCGCATCCGCGCGGTCTGGCCACCCCGTTGCCGCGACCGCGATCGCAGCATTCACTTCCACCATGGGGATCGCACGACTGGTCCATCCGCTGACCGTCATGCCGACCGCGGCCGGACCAGCGAGGCCTGCTGATGGGTGCGTCGGTCCAGCTCCGACCCGCACGGCGCGACGGCAGCGGAGCGACAGGGCCGTCGTGGACAGGAGCGCGAGCGCCTCGGCCCACACCTCCAGCCCCGCGTCATCCGCCCAGCCAGATCGGAGCACCTCGTGACCGACATGAAGACCCCTCCCGCCCTCGGCGAACCCCCGCGACGCGTCGTGGGCGGACCGCTCCGGTTCGGTGCCCGCATGGTGCACTGGCACACGAGCACCGACCACAAGACCATCGGGAACCTCTACCTGGTGACCGCGTTCGGGTACTTCTGCCTCGCGGGGCTCATGGCCGTGGTCATGCGGACCGAGCTCTTCACCCCGGGTCTCGACGTCCTGCAGACCCGGGAGCAGTACAACCAGCTCATGACGATGCACGGCACCGTCATGCTGCTGCTCTTCGCGACACCGTTGTTCGCCGGCTTCGCGAACGCCATCATGCCGCTGCAGATCGGTGCTCCCGACGTGGCGTTCCCCCGTCTCAACGCGTTCTCGTACTGGCTCTACGTGTTCGGCAGTCTCATCGCGATGGGCGGCTTCCTCACACCCGCGGGCTCGGCCTCGTTCGGCTGGACCGCCTACGCTCCCCTGTCCGACACCACCTTCGAACCGGGGCTGGGGAGCACCCTCTGGGTGGCCGGGCTCAGCATGACCGGGTTCAGCACCATCCTCGGCGCGGTGAACTTCATCACCACCGCGATCACCATGCGCGCGCCGGGCATGACGATGTTCCGGATGCCGATCTTCACCTGGAACGTGCTGATCACCTCGATCCTCGTCCTCATGGCGTTCCCCGTGCTCGCGGCCGCCCTGTTCGGCCTGCTGCTCGACCGGGTGTTCGACGCGCAGATCTACAACCCGGCCAACGGCGGAGCGCTGCTCTGGCAGCACCTCTTCTGGTTCTTCGGCCACCCCGAGGTGTACGTCATCGCGTTGCCGTTCTTCGGCATCGTCTCCGAGGTGTTCCCGGTGTTCAGCCGGAAACCGATCTTCGGCTACAAGACCCTCGTCTACGCGACCATCTCCATCGCCGCCCTGTCGGTCTCCGTCTGGGCGCACCACATGTTCGCGACCGGCGGGGTGCTCCTGCCCTGGTTCTCCCTCATGACGATGCTCATCGCCGTCCCGACGGGCGTGAAGATCTTCAACTGGATCGGCACCATGTGGCAGGGGTCGGTCACGTTCGAGACGCCGATCCTGTGGGCGATCGGGTTCCTCGTCACCTTCACCTTCGGCGGCCTGACCGGCGTGATCCTGGCGTCCCCGCCGCTCGACTTCCACGTCCACGACACCTACTTCGTCGTCGCGCACTTCCACTACGTCGTGTTCGGCACGGTCGTGTTCGCGATGTTCTCGGGCTTCTACTTCTGGTGGCCCAAGTTCACCGGCAAGATGCTCGGCGAACGGCTCGGCAAGATCCACTTCTGGATGCTCTTCGTCGGGTTCCACACCACCTTCCTCATCCAGCACTGGCTCGGCGTGATCGGGATGCCCCGCCGGTACGCGAGCTACCTCGAAGAGGACAACTTCACCTGGCTGCACGAGGTGTCCACCGTCGGGGCGATGCTGACGGCAGCGTCGATGATCCCGTTCTTCCTCAACATCGTCCAGACGATGCGGCACGGCCAGCGGATCCTCGTCAACGACCCCTGGGGGTACGGCCGGTCCCTGGAGTGGGCGACCAGCTGCCCGCCGCCACGACACAACTTCACGTCGATCCCCCGCATCCGCTCGGAGTCCCCAGCGTTCGACCTCAACCACCCCGAGGCCGGCGTGCCCGTCGGCCGTGGCCCGGCCATGGACGCCCCGGACGCCGCGACGCACGACCAGGCCACCGGCAGGACCCGCAACCCGAAGCAGACCGACCAGGAGTTCTGACGGCGGGTGCGCACCGCGAGTCGCCGACCTCCGTTCAGCCGCCGCGACCGATCTCGCACGACGGCGTCGGGCTGACGCCGTTCGATCACGACCCACCGCGCCCGCGACCTGGAGGGCCGCCGCGCGAGGTCGCAACGAGTCCGCATCACCGGAAGCCACAGACCGAGCGCCGGTCCCGTAGGGTGCAGACATGTCCTCGGAGCTGTGGTTCGTCGTCGCCAGCGTGGCAGTGGTTGCGCTTGCCGGGGTGGGGCACTACTTCGGGTGGTTCACGAGCAAGCACGGCCGAGGTCTCCCGGACGGGTCAGGGCCGACGATCCAGGGCAGCCAGGCCACACCGCCGGACCTCGGTGGTCCCGGTGGACACACGGGCTGACCGCACCACGAGACAGATCGGCTGCGCGCACAGCTCGTGCGATGCGCCGCAACGACCGGGCTGGGAGCAGTCGACCGGTCCAGGAAGCGCAGTACACCTCCTTGATCTGGCCAGAGGACCACTCCTGGGTGGTCACTCCGGAAGCAGACCGGGACTCGACGATCGCTGCCGGCTCCCGCGCGCTCGTCGACGGCATCCTCGCCGATGACCCGTCAACGTCCTCCGCGAGGACTGGAGGAAGTCCTCCGAGTCCGACGATGAACAGGACTCCTGAGGGGACATCGGCGGAGCCGCTCGTCGTCGAGCACGGAGGCCGGCTGCACCTGAGCAGCCGGCCTCCGTCGACGAGTGGAGCGGACGATGACCCGCCGCGCGGTCGGCAGACGGGCGGGCCCCGGAGGACCGCCCGCGCGCGCCTACCGCTTGAGGTTGGTGAGCTCCTGCAGGACCTCGTCGGACGTGGTGATGATCCGCGCGTTCGCCTGGAACCCGCGCTGCGCCACGATGAGGTTCGTGAACTCCTGCGACAGGTCGACGTTCGACATCTCGAGCGTGCCCGATGCGAGCGAGCCGACGCCCGCCGAGCCCGGCACGCCGACGGCCGCGTTGCCCGAGTTCGCCGTGGCCCGGTAGCCCGACGCACCCGTCTTCTCGAGTCCGGCCGGGTTGGCGAAGGTGGCGAGGGCGATGCGGCCGATCGCGAGCGACGACCCGTTCGAGAACGATCCGACGACGGTGCCGTCCTTCGAGATCGAGTAGCCCTGCAGCGAGCCCGCCTCCTGGCCGTTCTGCGACGAGATCGACGCGGTGTTGAGCGATGCGAACCCGGAGAGCTGCGTCATGTCGACGGTGATGCCGCCGACCTGCAGGGTCCGGCCGCCGGTGATCTTGCCGTCGGCGCCGAAGGTGATCGCGCCGGTGGCCGAGGTGCCCTGACCGTTCGAGGCGGTGACCGACCAGCCCGCGGTGGTGCGGGTGTAGCCGAGCGAGAGGGTGTGCTTGGTGCCGTACTGGTCGTAGACCGTCGCGTCGCGGGTGAGCGTCTCTCCGACGGTGGTGTCGGACGGCAGGTTGCCGGTGACGGTCGCCGAGCTCGTCGCCGTCGCGGGGGCGGCAGCGTCGATCGGCAGCATGATGTCGCTGAGACCGCCGCCGTCGTTCACGACGCCGTTCGTCGCTGAGTACCCCTGCACGATCTTCCCGTCGGCGGTGACGAGTCGGCCGTCGGCGTCGAAGTCGAAGGCGCCGGCACGCGAGTACACGGTGTCGTTGCCGAGCCGGGTGACGAAGAAGCCGTCACCCGAGATCATCAGGTCGGTTGCCTTGCCGGTGGCCTGGGCGGAACCCTGGGCGAAGTTGGTGGACACGCCGGCGACCTGCACACCGAGGCCGATCTGCGCGGGGTTCGTCCCGCCGATGCCGGTCTGCGGTCCCCCGGCGCCCTGGGTCATCTGCGACAGGGTGTCCTGGAAGACGGTGGTCGACGACTTGAAGCCGACGGTGTTGACGTTGGCGATGTTGTTGCCGGTGACGTCGAGCATCTGCTGGTGCGAACGGAGCCCGGAGATGCCGGAGTAGAGCGAGCGGAGCATGGTGCGACCTTTCGTGGAAGGAAGTCAGGGGGAAGGAGCGGAGGAGCGGGTCAGGCGGCCTTGATACCGGAGATCACGTCGAGGTCGACCTCCTTCCCGTTCACGGTCACGGTCGGCACGCTGTTCGCGTACGAGACGGCGGTGGCGGTGCCCGAGACCGCGGTTCCGGTGCTCGCGTCGGTGTAGCTGACCTGCTTGCCGACGAGGTTCGCGGCGGCGATCCGCATCTGCAGCGAGAAGTTCTCGTTCGCCGTCGTGGTCTGGTTGGTGACCTGCTCCATCATCGCGAGCTGCGTCTGCTGGCTGATCATCTGGTTGGTGTCCATCGGCGAGGACGGGTCCTGGTTGCGGAGCTGCGTCACGAGCAGCTTCATGAACACCTCGGAGTCCATCGTCTGGGACTTCTTGGTGCTCGCGTTCTGTGCGACCGCGGCGGCCTGCGTCGCAGCGTCGACCGAGCCGGTGATGCCGTCGAGGGGCATGTCTGGTCCTCTCTCCTCAGGTCCGCGTCAGGCGAGGACGTCGAGTCCGACGGATCGGACGGTGGTGGGTCGGGTGGTGACGGGCGCGGACGGGGTGGGTCGCGCCTCCAGACCGGCATCGCTGCGGAACGCCGACGACGACGGGCGGTCGTCGCGGCCCGGCTGCGCACCCGGGTGGTTCTGGGACGACAGGTCGAGCGTCGTGGTGATGCCGCTGCCGGAGGCGTCCCGCCGGAGGTCGGGCAGGACCTGTCGGACCGCGTCGCGACCGGCGTCGGACGCCGCGAAGAGCTCGACGTGCATGCCGTGCGCGGTGACGTGGGCACGGACCGTGACGGGTCCGAGCGTGTCGGGTGCGACCTGGACGGTGACGACGTGTTCGCCCGGCCCGGCCTGGGCGAGCGAGAAGAGGGGGCGGCCGAGCTGCTGGGCGAGCGGTGCCGGCGCGTTGGCCGTGGCAGCGCCGGACGGCGCGGCGGCGCCGGTGACCGGGGTGTTCACGACGGACGGCGTCTCGCCTCCACGCGGAGCGGTGACGGACGGGAGGCCCGGATCACCCTGCCCGGTCGGCCCGCGGTCCGCCTGGTGACCGGCTCCCCCGCCCGTGGCTCCGTCGGTGCGCACCACGGGTGCGGCGGCGCCTGCGGTGCCCGTGGCGGTCGTGAGGCCTGTGTCCGGGACGTCGCCGGTCGGCGGGGCGGGCTCGCGGTGCCCGGACGTCGCGACGGCGGTCCGCGCGGTGCCGGTCGTGGACGGCGGCGTCGTGGTGCCCGGAACGGGAACGCCGTCCGCGCCGGTGGACCCACCCGCCGAACCCGGCACGCTGGAGGTCGCCGTGGCACCAGCGGGCCCTGTCGGCTGCGGCGCGACGGTGTCGGCCGTGCTCGACGGCGCGGTCGTGGCCGGCGTGTTCGGCGTCGAGGTGGTCCCTGCGGCGGCGCCGGCGACGGCTGTCGTGCCCGGGGCGGTGGCCGCGGCGCTCCACGCTTCGTCGGTACCGTGCTGCACCGCCGGAGAGCCGACTGCGGGTGCGCCTGCGGCGGTCGAGGGCAGCGGAACCGTCCGGGTCGTCGGACCGTCGGCTGCGGCGGTCGGCGCCGTGGTCGCCGCGATGGGCGGCGGAGTGGTGGTCGCCAGAGGCGTGCTCGGGAGCACGCTGACCAGGATCGGGTCGGCCGGACTCGTGGTGGGCATCGTCGACGGGTCGGTCGCGGCGGTGTCCGACGCTGTTCCGTCCGTGGTGTGGGAACCCGGACGCGACGTGCCGCCGACCGGCTGCTGACCCGGCTGCGGGGTCCGCTGTCCGGCACCGTCGCCGTTCCCGCGTCGGCCCGCGTCGCTGGACGCGGCCGCGAGCGCGGCGCCGAACGGCGCTGCCGACGCAGCGGCACCAGGGACCCCGGACGTTCCGGCCGCACCGGTCGGTCCCGGGGCGCCGGAGGGTCGCGCCGACGTGACCGGAGGGCCTGCCGTGGTCACCGTGCTCATGCGGCGCTCCCCGCTCGCATCGCCGACAGCAGGGCGGCGGTCTGCAGGTCGTTCGCGGACGTCACCGACGCAGCGGCCGACACCGCCGGGGTCGCGGCGGGCGCGGTGCGCTCGCTCGGCACGATGCGGCGGATCGTCGCGATGTCCGAGTCCTTGTACCAGTTGTCCACGATCCGGACGTCCTTGCCCGGGCGCGGGGCGTGCAGGACCTTGCCGTCGCCGACGTAGATCACGATGTGCTGCTCGCCCTTCGGGATGATGAGGTCGCCGGGCTTCGCGTCCTCGAGCGACCCGACCGGCACGCCCATGTCGGCCTGGTCGGGGACGACGCGCGGCATCGTGACCCCGAGGTCCTTGAAGACGGTCTGCACGAGCCCCGAGCAGTCCATGCCGGACCGGCTCTCGCCGCCGAAGACGTACGGCACACCGAGGTACTTCTCCGCCGCGGCGACGACGTCGGTGCCCGTGGCGCCGCTGCCGGTGGCGAGCGTGCCACGACCGGCGTCGACCGAGGTGGCGGGGGCGGCCGTGGCGGCCGCGGTCGTCGTGGACGGGGTCCCGGTGCCGGTCGCGGTGGCGAGGGCGTCGGCGAACGCGCCGGACGACGCCGCGCTCGAGGCGGTCGACCCGCTCGCAGCGGCTGTCGGCGGCGTGCCGCGCAGGGCATCGATCTGCGTGCGGATCTCGGCGATCCGGGAGAGCACGGCGTCCACGCTCATCGGGCACCACCTTCCGTGCGGCGTCGGGCCGCGATCTCGTCGAGGGCGTCCTGTTCGGTGCGCAGGTCCTGGGCGGCCTGCTCGCGGTCGTGCTGGCCCTCGAGCTTCTCCAGCCCGAGAGCGGCACGCCGTGCGCTGTTGTACGCGGCCTGCGCCGCATCGGCCTCGGTCCGGCGGGACCGTGCGACGGCGTCGAGCTCCTCGAGCATGCCGCGGGTCGAAGCCCGTGCGGCGGCGAGGGCGCTCAGCGTCGCTGCGTCGGTCACCGGTCGGGTCTCCTCGCTGTCCGCCAGGTTCCGGCGCGCCGCTATCCGGGCGTCGGCGGCGTCCCGCACCCGGTCGTTCGCGGCGGCCAGGGCGGCGGCGGCGTGGTCCTGCTCGGCGTGCCGGAGCCGCAGCAGTCCGGCGAGGGGGAAGCGTCGTGCCATCAGACCGTCACCCCCAGCCGTGCGACGAGGGCGTCGAGGGCGCGCCACGACGCTCCGGCGTCCGCACGGTCGTCCATGCCCTGGCGGAGGAACGTGTCGATCGCGTCCTGGTGGTCGACGGCGGCGTCGACGAGTGGGTTCGAGCCGCGCTGGTACGCACCGACGTCGAGCAGGTCCTGCGCGCTCCGCCGGGCAGCCATCACCTTCCGGAGCGCGGTCGCCGCGGCACGCTGCCACGGCTCGGTCACCTTCGAGGCGACGCGGGAGACGGAACCGAGCGCGTCCACGGACGGGAAGTGTCCGGTCACGGCGAGCTTCCGGTCGAGCACGACGTGCCCGTCGAGGATGCTCCTGGCGCTGTCGGCGATCGGCTCGTTGTGGTCGTCCCCGTCGACGAGCACGGTGTAGAGCCCGGTGATGCTGCCGACGCGGTCGGTCCCGGCACGCTCGAGCAGTCCGGCGAGGACGGAGAACGTCGACGGCGGGTAGCCCCGGGTCGCGGGCGGCTCCCCCACGGACAGCCCGATCTCGCGCTGCGCCATGGCGACACGGGTCAGCGAGTCCATCATGAGCACGACGTCCTGCCCCGCATCGCGGAACGACTCGGCGATGCGGGTCGCGACGAACGCCGCGCGGAGGCGCATGAGCGCGGGCTCGTCCGAGGTCGACACGACGACGATCGAGCGGGCGAGGCCCTCGGGACCGAGGTCGTCCTCGAGGAACTCCCGGACCTCGCGGCCGCGCTCCCCCACCAGGGCGATGACGTTGACCGCGGCGTCGCTGCCGCGGGCGATCATCGACAGCAGCGACGACTTGCCGACACCGGAGCCGGCGAACAGGCCCATGCGCTGCCCGCGGCCGACCGTGGTCAGGGTGTCGAGCACCCGCACCCCGAGCTGCAGGGGGGCGTCGATGCGGGTCCGGGCCATCGCGTTCGGCGTGGGGTGGTCGAGCGGCACCCACCCGTCGGTGTCGAGCGGTCCGCGGTCGTCGATCGGCCGGCCGAGGCCGTCGAGCACGCGCCCGAACAGCCCGGCGCCGGTCGGTACGAGCACGGGCCGCCCCGTCGGACGCGCGGGTGTGCCCGCCGTCACGGCGACGAGACGCCCGAGCGGCATGCACCGGACACCGGTGGCGTCGGTGGCGACGACCTCGACGGCGGTCTGCGGGCCGCCCTCCGCGCCGACCGTGACGACATCACCGATGCGGGCGTCGAGGCCGGCGACGGTCAGGCCGAGGCCGACCGCGCTCGTCACGACCCCGACGCGCTGCGGTGCGGCCTGTGCGATCGCGTCGTCGAGCATGCGCGGACGGAGGAGCGTCGCGGTCACCGGACCACCCCGAGTGCGGTGCGTGCGCGGTCGAGCGCGGTGTCGAGGCGGGCGTCGAGCAGTCCGTCGGGCAGGTCGACCACCGCGTCGCCGTCGCGCAGCGACGGGTCGGCGACGATCGGGACCGCGAGGTCGAGGTCCGCGACGCGTGCGGCGTCCGCGGGGCTGACCCGGACCGCCAACGCGACGGTCGGGTCGAGCGAGGCGAGTGCGCGTCGGACGGTGGCCTCGGCGCCGGAGGCGGGTCGCGCCTCCCGGCCGTCGGCGCCGGTGGCCGCTGCGGTCTCGTCCACCCTGGCCGTCCGGACCGTGTGGCGGACGACCGCTTCCGCGAGTTCGAGGGCCGCAGCGACCAGCGACTCCTCGGCGTCGCGCAGGACCGGGACGAGTTGCGACAGCAGTGCGTTGGTGGCGGCGTCGAGCACCTGCACCCGACGCGCCGTGTCCGCCTGCAGGGACGCGAGCCGGGCGGCGTGCTCGGCGTCGAGCCGGGCACGGAGCGCGTCCGTGTCGACCTGTGCCGCGCGCAGCCCTGCCGCGTACCCGGCGGCGTGCCCGCGGACGTCGGCGGCGGCCGCGCGGTCGCGCGTGGTCGCGCTGCCGAGCACCGGGAACGCGACGCGCTGGACGACGGGGTCAGTCAACGAGCTCGTCCTCCTCGGTCCGGTGGACGGTGATCGTGCCCTGGGCCTCGAGCTCACGGACGGACCGGACGACCTCGGCGCGTGCTTCCTCGACCTGCGAGACGCGCACCGGCCCCATGGCCTGCAGCTCGTCGTCGAGGACCTCGCGGTTGCGTTCCGAGACGTTCGCGCGGATGGTCTCGACGACGGCTCCCGGGGCACCCTTCATGGCGGTCGCGAGGAGCTTCGAGTCGATGCCCCGGAGCACCTGCTGGATGTCCCGTGCCTCGAGCTTGACGATGTCCTCGAAGGTGAGCATGCGCGATCGGATGTCCTCGGCGAGCTCCGGGTCGCGCGCCTCGAGTCCGTCGAGCACGGCCTTCTCGGTGGCCACGTCGGAGCGGTTGATGATCTCGACCAGGGGTGCGATGCCACCGACGACCTCGACGCTCTCGCGCGGGGACACCACGGCGCCGGCGCGCTGGCGGAGCACGGCGGCGACGATGCCCACGGCCTCCGGGGTGGCGGTGCCCATCGTGGCGAACGCCTGCGCCACGTCGGTGCGCACGCGCTCGTCGACCCCGGCGAGCACGGCACTCGCCTGGCCGGGCCCGAGGTGCGCGAGCACGAGCGCGATCGTCTGCGGCAGCTCCCCCTCGAGCAGGCTGACGACCTGGCCGGGCTCGGCGTCGTCGAGGAAGTCGAACGACTGACCGGCCAGGTTCGAGGCGAGCCGGTCCATCACGCCGGCCGCCCGCTCCGAGCCGAACGACGCCTCGAGCAGGCCCAGCGCGGCGTCCTTGCCGCCGCGCTTCTGCACGCGACCGCGCTGCGTGATGCGGTGGAACTCGCTCATCGTACGGTCCACGACGCTGTCGTCGACCCGGCGCATCCGCACGATCTCGGCGGAGATCTCCTCGGCCTCCAGCTCGGTGAACTGCTTCATCACCTCGGCGGCGCGCTCGGTCTCCATCTGCATGAGGATGAGTGCGACCTTCTGCGCACCGGTCAGGGCGCGTTCGGTCGCTCCGCCGCCCGCGGGGACCGGGACGAGCGCGCTCACACCGGTGCCCGGTCGTCGAGGAGCCCGCGGAGGAGATCGGCCGTGCGCTTCGGGTCACGTTCCGCCAGCGCGGAGATCTCCTGACGACGACGCTCGGCGCTGATCTCGTCGGTGGTGAGCACCTCGGTCGGGGCGTCGTCGTGCGGCAGGGTCGGCAGCGCGACCGTCTGCGGGTCGACGGACGGCAGTCCTGCGAGGTCGTCGTCCACGCCGAGCGGCAGTTCGAAGGTCTCACCGGCGAAGGCGTCGAGCTCGCCGACGTCGACCGCCTCGCGCGACTGGCGGCGGGCACGACGGGCCAGGACGATCGCGAGCACGATCGCGGCGGCGAGGACCGCGACGACGATGCCCGCCGTGCGGATCGCGGACCACATGGCCTGCTGCTGGTCGGCCTGCTGCTGCTCCTCGAGCGCCTTCGCGGCGTCCTTCGCGGCGGAGTCGTCGAAGTCCATCATCGCCACGCGGACCTGGTCGCCGCGGGTGTTGTCGGCGCCGGCGGCGGCGGACACCAGGTCGTTGATGCTCTGCAGGTTCGCGTTCTGCACCGATTCCGCGCGCGAGTTCAGGGCGACCGAGATGGTCTGTCGCTCGACTCCACCCGCAGGGATCTGCGTCGTCTCGGTGGTCTTGTCGACGGCGTTGTTCTTCGTCGCCGACTCGTTCTTGTACCCGTCGTCGCCGTTCGCCGCGGTGCCGTTCGCCGTGCCGTTCGGCACCGCGATGTTGTCCGGACCGAGCACGCCGGTCGCGCCGGTGCCCGCGCCGGAACCGGACCCGTACTCCTCGGTCGAGCTGGACTCGTTGAGCGCCACCGGGCCGCTCGTGGGCTGCGCGAAGCTCTCGGAGGTCCGGGTGCCGGACTGCTGGTTCATCGTCGCGGAGACGACCACGCTGGCGTTGCCCGGGCCGAGCGTCGTGTCGAGCAGGTCCTGGATCTTCTTGCGCGTCGTCGCGTCGTAGTCGGCCGCCTGGTCCGAGCCGCTGCCGGTGGCGCCGGTGCCGACGGTCGAGAGCGTCTGGCCCTTCTGGTCGACGACGGAGACGTCCGTGGGCTGCATGCCCTCGACCGCCGCGCTCGTGAGGTGCACGATCGACTGCACCTGGTCGGTGGTGAGCTGGGCGCCGTTCTCGGTCGCGACGAACACCGACGCGGTCGGGTCCTTCTCCTCGGACACGAAGACGGTCTTCTCCGGGATCGCGAGCTGCACCGTGGCGGCCTTCACCCCGTCCATCGACGAGATGGTCTTCGCGAGTTCCCCCTCGATCGCACGCTTGTAGGTGACGTCCTGCTGGAACTCGGAGCTGGTCACACCCATCTTGTCGAGCAGCGAGTAGCCGCCCTCGTTCGACGACGGCAGGTTGTTCGACGCCGCCTTGAGCCGCTCCGAGTACACCTTGTCCTGCGGCACGAGGATCGTCGCACCGCCGTCCGTCAGCTGGTACGGCACACCGTCGGTCGTCAGCTGGTCGGTGATCGAGCTCGCGTCGGCGGCCGCCAGTCCGGTGAAGAGCGGCGCGTAGGTCGCCTTGCCGAGCCAGCTGGCGAGCGCGATCCCGCCGAGCACGAGCGCGGCGACACCGATCAGCGCGATGGTGCGCTGTGCGGCGGAGAACCCCTTCACGTAGGCAACGAGCCGCGCCCACGTGTCCTGCATCGCGGCGGGCATCAGGCCTGCATCCGCATGATCTCGTTGAACGCGTCGACGCCCTTGTTGCGGACGGCGGCGACGAGCTCGAGGGTGACCTGAGCGCGGGTGGACGCGATGGTGGCGTCGTGGATGTCGTCGAGGTTGCCCGTGACGGCCTTGAGCGCGAGCGTCTTCGAGGTGCTCTGCAGCTGCTGGAGCCCGTCGACCGCGTTCGTCAGGCTGCTCGCGAAACCGTCGCCGGTGGCACCCGTGGCGCCGGTCCCGGTCACACCGGTGGTGGCGGCGGTGGGCGTGACGTCGGTCGTCCCGCCGAAGGCGCGGGTCATCGCGTTGGTGGTCACACCGTTCAGGGCGTCGATGGGCATCAGTTCTTCCCGATCTGCAGTGCCGCCTCGTAGGCGGTCTTGGCGCGGTCCACCACGGCGGCGTTCGCCTGGTAGCCGCGCTGGGCCATGATGAGGTCCGCCATCTGCGTGCCGAGGTCGATGTCCGGCATGCGGACGTACCCCTCGGCGTTCGCGAGCGGGTTGTCGGGGTCGTAGGTCACGCGGCCTGCGGCGCTGCCGAACGCGGCGCCCTTGACGTAGGCGCCGGACGTGCCCGCACCCTCCTGGACCTCGACGTAGCGGGCCTGGAACGCGGTGTCGTCCATCGACTTCACGGTGTTGACGTTCGCGATGTTGTCCGAGATCGCGTCGAGCCACTTGCGGTGCACCGTGAGTCCGGTGCTCGCGATCCCGATCGCGTCGAAGGTGGTCACGAGGAGCTCCGCATCGCCGTGCGCAGGCTGGTGGCCTCGCCGCCGACCGCCTGGGTAGCGAACTGGTAGCGCAGGACCGTGTCGATGTTCGACAGGGTCTCCTGGTCGAGGTTCACGTTGTTGCCGATCGTGTTGGTCGGCTCGAGGCTGCGAGCAGTGGTCGCCGTCGCGTGCCCGTCGCCGTGGACGATCGAGTCCGCGAGGGCGTCCTCGAAGCGGACCTTCTCGGCGTGGTAGTTCGGCGTGTTGATGTTCGCGATGTTGTTCGCGATGGTGCGCTGTCGCAGCGACAGCCCGTCGAGCGCGCTCTGCAGCGCGACGCTCGTCACGGAATCGAACACGGGTGGCCCGTCCCCTCGGTGTGCGACGTCGTCGGACGTCGCCGATTGGCGGTGGCCGATCCATGGCCGAACAGGTGAGCGATCCGTGCTCGTGGGGCGCTGTCGGCGGCGGCGCTGAGGACGTTAGGGCCCGCCCCGAACGGGGGGCGGGGCCAGGCCGCGAGCGGGGGTCGCTCGTCCAGGGGTCCGCTGTGGTGCGACGAAGTCGCTGTCGTGCGACGACGCATCTGTCGCCGTACTCGCTCGAGCAGTCGCGCCTCAGGCGGAGGCGTCGAGGTAGACCGAGCCGCGCGGCTCGTCCGTCGCCGCGACCTGCCGCAGCGCCGCGAGGTGCTCCAGGGTCTGCCGCCGCTCGGTTTCGAGCGTCGACATCCGGTCGCGCTGCGCGACCAGCAGTCGGGAGGCGCGACCCACCAGCGCGCGCGGCACCGGTCCCAGCCCGCTCGGCTGGGCCCAGGCGGTGGGCGCGTCCGCGGTCAGGTCGCGCTCGAGCGCATCGAGCGTCGCTGCCCAGGCCTCGTCAGGCGACACCGAGCGCTCCCCCGGTCCCGGACTCCGGGGCCCGGGTCGCGGGCAGCGCCGCGGCGGCCTCGTGCCACGACTGCCGCAGCGGCTCGAGGATCCGGATGCAGTCGCGGGTGGCCTGCACGTCGCGGTGCACGTTCGCGGTGATGAGGGAGGTCGACGCGTAGTTGTAGATCGCGAGGAGTCCCTCACCGCCGTCCCACACGTCGATCCGGAGCGTCGACGAGAGCTCGCCGACGATCGCCTGCGCGTGCAGCAGCTGCTCGCGCGCAGCCTCCCAGTCGGACGTCGTCTGCGCGGCCTCGGCCCGGTGCAGGTCGAGGAGCAGCCGGTCGTAGAGCATCGTGACGAGCTGCGCGGGTGTCGCCGACAGCACGGCCTCGTTCGTGTACTGCGCGCGCCGCTGGTCGGTCACCGTGCGGGGCTGCGCTGCCTGGCGGAAGGCGGCGGACTGCAGGTCGAAGGCGTTCATGGTCGTTCCCGTCACTTCGACGTCGATGCCAGCTGGCTCGAGAGCCATGCCGACTGGGACTGGAGCTTGCTGAGGCTGGTCTCGAGGGCGGAGTACTGCGCCTGCAGCGTCGCCCGCCGTGCGGTCAGCCGGTCGGACCAGTTGTCGATCTGTGTCGTCAGGTCCTTTGCGACCGACTGCTGCCCGGTGATCGAGGTCGTGATCGACCCGGTGTACTTGTCGGACGCGGCGGTCGCCGCGGCGCCGACGTTCGTCGCGACCCCGGACAGCATCGCCTGCGTGCCCTGCGGGTCGTCCGCCAGGGCCTTCTGGAACACCGCGGCGTCGAAGCTGAAGGTGCCGTCCTTCTGGATGACGATGCCGATCGACGACGGCGACTTCCCGTTCACCGGCGTCGACATCGTCGTGGTGAGGCGCTGCACGGCGTCGCGGGTCGTTCCGTCACCGGTGAGCACCCCGGCCTTCGTCGACGTCGTGCCGGTGGTCGGACTCGTGGTGCTCGTCACCGCCGTGTTGGTGGCGTAGTACGAGGTGATCGCGTTGAGCGCGTCGACGAGCCCGGAGGCGACGGCCTGTGCCTTCGTGGTGTCCTGGGCGACCGTGACGGTGACGGGGTCGGTCGTGGTCTGCGTGACCGTGACGTCGAGACCGGGCAGCAGGTCGTCGAACGTGTTCGTGGCGCTCGTGACCGTCTGCGCGGCGGCGGTCCCCGCCCACAGCGTGACGCTGGCGTCCCGGCCCTGCGTGACGATCGCGGCGCCCGGCTGGGTGAAGGCGTTCGTCGCGGTCCCCGCGGTCACGTCGTCGGACGTGCCGCGGTAGAGCTCGAACGACGCTGCGGCGCCGGTCTTCGTCGCGCTGAGCTGCAGGCGGTAGAGCCTGGTGCCGCCGGTGTCGGTACCGGCGGCGACCTTCGTCGCGGTGACCCCCGCGCCCGCCTTGTTGATCGCGGTCACGGCGTCGTCGAGCGAGCCGGAGGCGGGCGTGACGGTGGTCTTCTTGCCGTCTGCACCGACGAGGGTGAGCGGCTCGGCTGCCGACGCCCACGTCGGCATCGCCGCGGTGACGCCGACGTGCGCGGCCGCGGTGGCGCCGACCTGGAAGCTGACCGAGCCGGCGGAGGCCGTGGCGTCGGTGGTCACGGTCACGCCGGTGGACGAGCTGGTGGCGCCGTAGACGTCGAGCGACGTGGCCTCAGCAGCGTCGCCGGCCTTCGTCGCGAGGGTCTGCACCAGCGAGTTGATCGTCTGCAGCGACGAGACGAACGAGTTGGTGTCGGTGAGCTTGTTCTTGAGCAGGGTCTGCGGGACCTGCTCGATGGTCATCAGCGAGTTGATCAGGTCCGAGGTCTTGAGACCGCTGACCAGACCGTCGATCGCGAGACTGTTGCCCGAGACGGACGACGTCGACATCGCGGGGCTCCCTGCCGTCGGGGGTGGTCGTGGGTGTGGTGACGCCGCCGTCCGGAGGACTCGAACTCCTCCGGACGACGGCGTCGGTGGCGCTAGCGGAGGAGCGAGAGCACGCCCTGCGTGCTCTGGTTCGCCTGCGCGAGCATCGAGGTGCCGGCCTGGCTCAGGATGTTGTCACGGGTGTACTTGACCATCTCCTGCGCCATGTCGACGTCGGTGATGCGGGACTGCGCCGCGGTCAGGTTCTCCTTGGCCACGTTCGTCACGTTGATGGCGTGGTCGAGGCGGTTCTGGACGGCACCGATGTTCGAACGAGCGGCGGACACGTTCTTGATCTCAGCGTCGATGGCGTCGATCGATGCCTTCGCCTCGGCGTTCGAACCGAACTTCAGCTTTGCGTCGTTCGCACCGGCGGCCGACTCGTCGACCGCGAGGCGCGTCGCCATCGTCTTGATGTCGGCCCCGGAGAGGTCGACGACGATCTGGCTCGAGTCGTCACCGTTGGCGCCGACCTGGAAGGTCAGCTTGCCGTCAGCGGTCGCGGCGCCGGCCGCGGACGTCGCGGCCTTGCCGTCGAGCAGCTTGATGCCGTTGAAGTTCGTCGAGTCGGCGATGCGGCCGAGCTCCTTCTGGAGCTGCCCGACCTCGGTCTTGATGGCGTCACGCGACGTCTCGTTGTTCGAGTCGTTGCCGGCCTGCACGGCCAGGTCGCGCATGCGCTGGAGGATCGAGTGGGTCTCGGTGAGGCCACCTTCAGCGGTCTGCACGACGGAGATGCCGTCCTGCGCGTTGCGGGCGGCGACCGTGAGGCCACCGACCTGCGACTTGAGCCCCTCGGAGATCGTCAGGCCCGAAGCGTCGTCGGCGGCGCGGTTGATGCGGAGACCGGTCGAGAGCTTCTCGAGGGACTTCGACAGGTCGTTCTGCGTCGCGTTGAGGTTCCGGTACGTGTTGAGTGCCGAGAGGTTGGTGTTGATGGACATACCCATGGTGGTTTCCTCCGTGAATCCTTGGGTGGTGGTGCCTGCCCGTCCATGGGCTGACATCCGTGACTCTCGGCAGGTCCGCCGAGGTCGTTAGGTGTCGGCGAGGAATTTCCTCCCCGCCGAAGATCTAGCCGGCAGCGACGGCAGACGG
The DNA here is from genome assembly GCF_003234175.2 of Curtobacterium sp. MCSS17_007. Taxonomy (NCBI): domain Bacteria; kingdom Bacillati; phylum Actinomycetota; class Actinomycetes; order Micrococcales; family Microbacteriaceae; genus Curtobacterium; species Curtobacterium sp. MCSS17_007. The sequence continues at coordinate 1,525,284 of NZ_CP126257.1, read as the reverse complement.
CGCGGACGCGTCCTGCACCGCCCGCGCGACACCGGCGGCGGCGTTCGCGGCGACCCGCGCCAGGTATGCGGACCGGCGGGCAGCCGTGGTCCGGGACACCGGCTCGACCGCGGTGCCGTCTCCGTAGTGCTCGGCGAGGCCGTCACGCAGCAGCCGCATGGCCTCGGACCGCTGCTGCGAGACGGCGGAGTGCGTGATGCCGAGCTCGGCAGCGACCTCGGTGACGGAGCGGTCGCCGAAGTAGACGTTCTCGACCACGAAGCGCATCCGCTCGGGCAGCGCGGCGACGGCGGCGCGCAGGTACCGGCGCTTCTCGGCCTCGAGCAGGTCCTCACCGGGGAGCGGCTGGTCGGCGGCCACCGTGTCGTGCACGGTCTCGTCGATCGGGGCAACGGTGCGGGCCGCGTCGGCCATGGCGTCCGCCGCGGTCTGCCGGTCGACGCCCATCGCATCGGCGATCTCCTGCACGCCCACCGAGCGGCCGAGTCGGGCGGACAGCGCCTCCTGCGTCGCGAGCATCTCGCGGATCCGCTTCCGGGTCCCCCGCGACGCCCAGTCCGAGGAGCGCATGTCATCGGCGATCGCGCCGGTGATCCGGGTGCGGGCGTACGCGCCGAACGGCACGCCGAGGTCGGGGTCGAACGCCTCCGCCGCGGCGACGAGCGCGAGCGACCCGACGGCGGCGAGGTCGTCGCGGTCGAGGTGGGTGGCACGGGCACGGACGTCCGCGACGATGTAGCCGACGAGCGGCAGGTGTTCCACGATCATCGCGTTGCGTGCGTTCCGGTCCATTGGCATCCCCTGGTCGACCTGCTGACTGACCCGTCCGTGGGCGCGACGGACACCGGCCCTCGGCAGACCGGTGCGTTCGTCGAAGAGACCACTCGGATCCGTCCGAGCGGTGCACCCGCGTCCCTGCGACGCGGTGCGGGGGCGTCCCCCGCGGTGCGTTCCGAATGTATCGGCTGACACCACTCCTGGTGGAGCTGTGAACGTCCCCAGTGCGGGGGGACGGGCCCCCTCACACGGTCGGCATTTCCGGGGACACGGGGACAGGAACGGGCGTTCTTGTCCCCCGTTCAGGGTGACAACGGCCCTCGACCGGGAGGCACGGCCCCGTCGACCGGTGACGCGAGCGTCCGTCATCTGCGCTCGCCCACCGCCGCTGCCCGCTTACGACGCGCCGCTCGGGGCCGATAGCTGCTCCTGTCCGCCGGAAGGCGGACCGGTACGACCCGAACGTCGCCGACCACACCCCCACCGGGAGGAGCCATGAGCGTGAACGACCTGTCCGCCGTCCTCTGGCGCGAACGCGAACTGCTCGAACTGCTCACCTTCAAGCTCGAGGAGGAGCAGCTCCTGCTCGCCGCCGGGCGCTCCCGCTGGGTGTCCCACGCCAGCCGCGAGGTCGAGCAGGTGCTCGAACGACTCCGCAGCACCGGTCTCGAGCGCGCCGCCTCGAGCGCCGCGGTCGCCGAGGAGTGGGGCGTCGACGCGGACGCACCGCTGCGCGACGTGGTCGCCGCCGCCCCGAGCGGCCCGTGGGGCGAGATCCTCGGCGCGCACCTGACGGCCATGGTCGAGCTGACGACGCAGATCGGCGCGCTCCGTGACGAGAACGACCGGTTCCTCCGCACCGCCGCACAGGCGACCGAAGAGACGCTCGCCGGGAGTGTCACCGGCGCGGCCACCTACGACGCCTCGGGGAGTTCCGGCTCCGGCTCCGACGGCGCACGACTCTTCGAGGGGACCCTGTAGCACCGTGGTGAGCACCTTCGGATCACTCGCGACCGCCGCCTCCGGGCTGGCCGCGGCCCGCGCCGGCATCGACGTGACCGGGCAGAACATCGCCAACGCCGGTACGGCCGGCTACACCCGGCAACGCGTGACGCAGTCCTCCGTGCCCGCCGTCCAGACCGGCTTCGTGCGCGGCACCGCGGCCCTCGCCGGCCAGGGCGTCTCCGTCGACGGCATCGCCCGGCTCGGCTCCCTGACGCTCGACGCGGGCCTCCGCACGGCGACCGGCGCCTCGTCCTGGGCGCAGACCCGCGCGACTGCGCTGTCCACCCTGGAGGCAGGCCTGCAGGAGCCCGGGAAGAACGGCCTGTCCGCGAAGCTCGACGCCTTCTGGTCGTCGTGGGGCGACCTCGCGGCGCACCCCGACGACCCCGGTGCGGCGTCGTCCGTCATCGCGGCTGCGTCGATCGTCGCGAGCACGCTCGCCAGCGGCTCGGAGGCCGTCGACGACCAGTGGTCGACCGTGCGCACCACCACGTCGACGCAGGTCGGTCAGCTCAACGACGCGGCGGCCCAGGTCGCCGACCTGAACGGCCGCATCCGCTCGACCCTCGCGTCGGGCGGCAGCGCCAACGAGCTCCTCGACCAGCGGGACCAGCTGACGCAGCAGATCGCCGGGCTCGCCGGCGGGACCGTCCGGGCCAACACCGACGGCACGGTCGACGTGCTCCTCGGCGGCAACCCCCTGGTGCAGGGCACCACCGCAAGCAGCGTCACCCTCGACGGCGGCACGCGCCTGACCGACGGGCAGCCGGTGACCCTGCGCTGGACGTCCGGCAGCGAGTCGACGGTCACGCTCGACGGTGGGTCGATCGGCGGCGCGCTGTCGCTCCTCGCACCGGCGTCCGGCGGCACCGGAGGTCCCCTCGCGGAGGCATCGGCCGCGTACGACCGGGTCGCGACCCGGCTCGCCGCGACCGTGAACGCCGAGCACGCGAAGGGCACGACGGCCTCGGGGACGACCGGCGCACCGTTCTTCTCGGTCGGCGCCGGCACCGGCGCCGCGCAGGCGCTGTCGGTCGTCCCGACCGACGGCGGCGGTCTCGCGACGCGGAACGCGTCGGGCCAACTCGACGACTCGTTCGCCGATGCGCTCTCGCGTCTCGGCACGGCCGCCGGGGGTGCCGACAGCACCTGGGCGACGTTCGTGGCGGGGGTGGGCAGCGCCTCCCGGACGGCCGCCTCGGAGTCCACGCTCACCGGGCTGGCGCTCACCAGCGCTCGCACGCAGCAGCAGTCCGGCGCCGGCGTCGACCTCGACGAGGAGAACGTCAACCTGCTCAGCTACCAGCATGCCTACCAGGGCGCGGCGCGCGTCCTCACCGCGGTCGACGAGATGCTCGACACGCTCATCAACCGCGTCGGACTCGTCGGGAGGGGCTGACCGTGATCACCCGTGTGACCACCCAGATGTCGATCGCGTCGGCGACGGAGCGGCTGCAGGCGAACGCCGCCCGCGTCGCCGAGGCCACGCAGCGCGCCACGACGCTGCAGGCGATCGCGAGGCCGTCGGACGACCCCGTCGGCACCGGCTCGTCCATGCAGGTGCGGAAGGAGCAGGCCGCGACCGCGCAGTACACGCGCAACGCGAACGACGCCGTGGGCTGGCTCGCGACCACCGACAGCAGCCTCGCCGGTGCCTACTCGGTGCTCGGCAAGGTGCGCGACCTCACGGTGCAGGCCGCGAACTCCGGCGTGATGGACGACACCGCCCGCGACGCCTTCATCACGCAGTTCCGCGCGCTGAAGGCCGACCTCGAGGCCACCGCCAACGCGAAGTACGGCACCCGCTCGGTGTTCGCCGGGTCCTCCACGGACACCACTGCCTACGCGCCCGGCACCGGGTTCGCGACCGCCACCACCGCGGTCTCCCGCCGTGTCGGTGATGACCAGGTGCTGCGCGTCGACACACCGGGGGCGGCGGTCTTCGGGACCGGTGCCACCTCGGCCTTCGCCGTGATCGACGACATCGTCGCGGACCTGCAGGACGGCGTGAACGTGAACCCGAAGCTCGGCGACCTCGACACCGCGATCGACACGGTCCGTTCCGCCCAGGCGGACGTCGGCGTGCGGCACGCCGCCGCCCTCGCGGCGCAGGACGCCCTGAAGAGCACCAGCGTCACGCTCGAGAACCGCCGCGCGGGCATCGAGGACCTCGACCTCGCGGGAGCCGTCCTCGACCTGCAGGTGCAGCAGACCACCTACCAGGCAGCCCTCGCCGTCACCGCGAAGGTCCTGCAGCCGACCCTGATGGACTACCTCCGATGAGCATCGACCTGACCTTCCCCGTGCCACCGTTCGGCCTGCCACCGGCTCCCGTCTTCACGCTCGCCCCGGTCGAGGGTGCCGAAGGGCTCTTCGCGCTCAGCGGCGGCGACGCCCGGCTGTACCTGCTCGACGCGGCCGTGCACCTGCCCGACTACGCGCCGGAACTCACGGACGAGCAGGCTGCGACGATCGGACTCGCCGACCCGTCCGACGCGATGCTCCTCGTGGTCGCGAACCCGGGTGCGGACGGCACGACGGTGAACCTGCTCGCCCCGGTCGTCGTGCACGCCCGCACGGCCGTCGGCGCCCAGTTCATCCTCGAGGACCAGGACCTGCCGCTGCGCGCGGAGCTCGCACGGCGGTAGCCAGGCCGCCGCGCTCCGCCGGTCACCGGGGTGCGCGGAGCGACCAGGGCGGGCGGAGCTCCCACCACGCGAGCGTACGTTCAGCCCCATGGCCCGACAGCACAACGACGGGGCGATCGCGCCGATGCCGCCCGCCCCGGTCCAGTCCGACACCCGCGACGAACGGACCCCCACGCCCGCGAACCCGAACGGGTGGACGAAGATGCTCGACCGCGTCATCGCCGTGCAGCGACCGGTGGTGGTCGCCCACGTGAACGCGGTGCGCCGACGCCACCCGGACGCGAGCCCCGCCGAGATCATCCAGATCCTCGAGCGGCAGTACCTCGCGGCGGTCACGACCGGTGGCGCTGCGGTCGGTGCGAGTGCGGTGATCCCCGGCGTCGGCATGGCGGCAGCGCTCGGCCTCAGTGGCGCAGAGACGGTCGGCTTCCTCGAGGCCACCGCCCTCTTCGCGCAGTCGGTGACCGAGGTGCACGGCATCGCCCTCGAGGACCCCGAGCGCTCCCGCACGCTCGTGATGGCGCTCATCCTCGGCGCCCCCGGAACTGAGCTCGTGAAGCAGCTCGCCGGGCAGGCAGCCGGTGGCCAGGCCCGGTCGGCGTTCTGGGGTGAGATGGTGACGGCCTCGTTGCCGAAGCAGGTGGTGAGCGGCATCGGCGGCAAGGTCCGCGACCAGTTCATCAAGCGGTTCGCGGCACGCCAGGGAGCCTCGGTCCTCGGACGCGCGCTGCCCTTCGGCATCGGCGCGGCAGTGGGCGGACTGGGCAACCACGCACTCGGCAAGAAGGTCGTCCAGGCCTCCCGTGAGGGCTTCGGGCTGCCGCCGCGACACTTCACCATCGTGCTCGAGGCGAAGCCGACGAAGGAGCGCGGTCGCGGGGCGAAGGGCGGGTCGACGAGCGGCGACCGCACGGGTGACCAGGAGCGCCGCGCACTTCCCTGGCGGCGGAAGGGCCGCGCCGACGAGGACCTGTGGGCGGACACCCCGCACCGCGACCCGCAGCACGACCGCGAGCAGTCCGACGGCCGGATCGAGCGCGACTGACGGCGCTCGGCCGACGGACGGGAGGCGCGGTGCCGGCTGGCACCGCGCCTCCCGTCCGTCAGCAGTCCGCGTCCGTCACGCGCGTCGCTTCGGCGTCCGCACCACCTGCCCGGCGTGCGCGAAACCGCCGCCGAAGCCGAACAGCAGTGCCAGGGTGTCCTCCGGCAGCTCGCCGCGGTGCCACGCCTTCGACAGCCCGAGCGGCACGCTCGCGGCCGAGGTGTTGCCCGACTCGACGACGTCCCGGACGACGTACTTGTCCGCCCCGCCGAGCGCCTCGGCCAGGGGCTCGATGATCCGCAGGTTCGCCTGGTGGAAGGCGAACACCCCGATGTCGTCGAGCGTCAGCCCGGCTGCCTCGACGACTGCGCGGGCGTGCCCCTCGGCCTCGGTGATCGCCCAGCGGTAGATCGACCGACCCTGCTGCGTGAAGTACTCGGGGTCCCGCGTGACGAGCACCGCCTCGTTGAGGTGTGGCACGCTCCCCCACGACACCGGACCGATCTCGGCGGTCTCGGACGCAGCGATCACGACCGCGCCGGCGCCGTCGCCGACGAGCACGCACGTCGAGCGGTCGGTCCAGTCGGCGATGCTCGACAGCGTCTCGGAGCCGATGACGAGCGCCGTGTCGGACGCGCCGACCCGGATCGACTGGTCGGCGAGGGCCATCGCGTACTCGAAGCCGCTGCACGCGGTGTTGATGTCGATCGGCGCTGGTCCGTTCGCCATCCCGAGCGCCGCGGCGACCCGACCGGCGGTGTAGGGCGACCGCTCGCGGTGGGTGGTCGAGGCGACGATCACGAGTCCGATGTCGGACGGTTCGAGGCCGGCGTCGGCGATCGCCATCCGACCGGCCTCGATCGCCATCGACACGACGCTGTCGTCCGGGCCGGCGATGCGGCGGGTCTTGATGCCGGTGCGGGTGGTGATCCACTCGTCGTTCGTGTCGACCATGGTCGACAGCTCGTCGTTGGTGAGGACCCGTTCGGGCTGGTGGTGGCCGAAGCCGAGGATGCGGCTGCCACGGAGTGCTGGCGTGTTCACCCGCGGCACGCTACTCCCCTCCGCGGGGCACTCATGCCGGGCAGGGCATGCAGGGACGACCAGGTGGCCCGCCGGTCCTCACTTCCGCGCGGCCGCCGTCGCACGGTCGTTCGCGCGCTTGATCGCCTGCACGAGTTCGTCCTTGTCCATCGTCGAGCGCCCGCTGACGTCGAGACGCTTCGCGACCTCCATGAGATGCGCCTTCGTGGCGTTCGCGTCGACGCCGCCTTGGGCCTCCCCGGAGCCACGCGTGCCCGCTGCGCCGTCGTCCGACGGGCCGGAGGAGTCCTTCTCCTCCCAGTGGTCGCCGACCTTCTCGTACTCGTGCTTCACCGCGGCGTACGCCGTGCGGTGCGCCCGCTCCCCCGGCCCGTACGTCTCGTTGGCCGAGTCGAGGGTCTCGACGAAGATGTCCTGCGCGTGCTTCGGCGACCGCTGCAGGGTGCTGGGGATCTCGTCCTTCGCGGGCATGGGTGCGTCCTTCCGTCCGGGGTGTGTCGACCGCTCGCAGTGGAGAGCGGGCCACTCCCTTCTACGCCGGGCGCATGACCGGTACCCGCAGGGCCTGGTCCGCACACCGGGTCGAGCGTAGACCGGGGGCATGGACTACACACACCTCGGACGGACAGGGCTGTCGGTGTCACGGGCGGTGCTCGGCACGATGAACTTCGGCCCGGAGACCAGCGAGGACGACTCGCACAAGATCATGGACCGGGCGCACGAGCTCGGCGTGAACTTCTTCGACACCGCCAACGGCTACGGCGGCTCGGTGGGCAAGGGCGCCACCGAGGAGATCATCGGCCGCTGGTTCGCGAAGGGCGGTGGCCGGCGCGAGAAGACCGTCCTCGCGACGAAGGTCTACGGCGAGATGACCGAATGGCCGAACGGCGGCAAGCTCAGCGCGCTGAACATCCGGCAGTCGCTCGACGCCAGCCTCCGCCGGCTGCAGACCGACCACGTCGACCTGTACCAGTTCCACCACGTCGACCGGGCGACCCCCTGGGACGAGATCTGGCAGGCGATCGACGTCGCCGTCCAGCAGGGCAAGGTGCTCTACGTCGGGTCCTCGAACTTCGCCGGGTGGCACATCGCTCAGGCGCAGGAAGCGGCTGCCCGTCGGGGTTCCCTCGGCCTGGTCAGCGAGCAGTCGATCTACAACCTCGTCGTCCGCGACGTCGAGCGCGAGGTCCTGCCCGCCGCCCGCGAGTACGGCCTCGGCGTCATCCCGTGGTCGCCGCTGCAGGGCGGCCTGCTCGGTGGCGTCATCGAGAAGACCGAGAACGGGTCCCGCCGTCTCTCCGGCCGCAGCGCCGAGTACGTCGAGGGCCACCGCGACCAGCTCACCGCGTACGAGTCCTTCGCGAAGGAGCTCGGCCACACCCCGGGCGAGCTCGCCCTGGCATGGCTGCTGCACCAGCCCGGCGTGACCGCCCCGATCACCGGCCCGCGCACCATGGAGCAGTGGGAGTCCGCGGTCCGCGCCGTCGACATACGTCTCGACGAGGCCGCGCTGGCGCGCCTCGACGAGATCTTCCCGGGGCACGAGACCTCGCCGGAGGACTACGCCTGGTGAGTCGCTGACGCGACCGTCGGACGGGAGGGGCGGTGCGGGTCGGACCCGCACCGCGCCTCCCGTCCGTGCGGACTCAGGACCTTCATCGACGCCGGGACGTTTCAGTGCTTCGGATGCTCCGACGATGGTGGTGACGAGGTCGGCGAGGGCCGTCACCGTCGCGGCACCCACCACCTCGAGATGGTCCCCGATCGTGAGCCGCCGGGCCCGTCCGATCGATCAAGCGGCATCTTCCGTCAGGTCGAAGATCAGGCGCGCGAACGCGCGTCCACTCATGTGCAGCTCTGACTCGATCCAGAGGTCCGCTCCCGACAACTCGAGGAAGTGCTCGACCTGCGAGTCAGTCAGATCGTTCGCGAGCAGTTCTGCGGCTTCCTCGTGCACCAACTGCTTGTCTGGACTCCCGTACTGCGACAGGTCCGCTTCCAGAGCCTTGCGAGCACTGTCGAAGTCGTCGCGCCAGTCAGCGTGGAAAACGGCGTTCAGGAGGTTCCACAGTGCAGGTGCTCCGCGCTCCACATTCGCACTCGTCAATATCCGGAAATCCATGCTCGTCCTTCTGCTCCCGTCACCGGGGACGCGATCTTGATGGAGGAACCGTCAGGAGCCGCCGACTTCACCGTTCGGATCAGCGGCTCAGGAGGTCGAAGGTCCGGATCGCGCGTAAGCGACGCGAACGCTTCGGCCGTACAGACCATCAGCGCACTGTTTCAAGCCTCGGGCCGATCATCGGCCCGAGGCTTGCTCGATGCGCCGCCGACGAGACCACCGGCGTCCTCGATCGCGTCCGCCGTTGTCACGATACCGGCGATCGCGGTCACGAGGTCGTCGCTGCCGACGTCGACGGTGAGCCATGTTCCGCCGTCGGCCACGGCCGTTCTCGCCGATGTGGGGAGGTCGATCGAGGAGAGCAGGGAAGTGTGGTCACCGCGGAAGAAGTTGGTCAGTCCGACGAGGGTCGCAAACCCTCGCTGAGCCCGGTTTGCGTCCCGGATGGTCACCTGCGCCAGATCAGCTTGCCAGAGCTCGACGAGTCGCCTGAGGACCTCACCGTGGTGCTCTCCGTAGCTCTGCCGCAGATCTGTCGACGCCCCCGGCTCCACCGCTCGAAGCGACACGGCCACCTCGTTCACGATGTACTCGGTCACGATCGCGCCGACGTGCAACCTCACCGAAGCGCCGACGGGCGCCCGGAAGCCACCCGGCGAGGGCAGGAAGGGCGTGCCGCAGTCCGGAGGCATCATGATCGTTCACCAACGCCATGGCTCTCCTCCTCGATCGCTGGATACGCGGACTTGACGAAGAACACTTGTGGCGTGCTCGAATTTCGTGTTAGTCAACGTGCTTCAGCATCGCGCCGTGTTCCAGTTGCTCCACCCGTTCGCCGATCTGCGCGAGCATCTGCCGTCCGCCGCGGAGCCCCTGGTCGGATCGGAAGTTCGCGTTCATCCGGTAGAGGAAGGAGTTGATGTCCTCGTCCTGCGCATCGTCGATGCCGAGCGAGCGGTACTCACTCACCATGACAGTGATCTCGTCGCGGGAGAACCCGTCAAGGTAGAAGTCAAGGTAGTCAGCCACCGACGAGTAGTACTCCCACCAGAACGGGAACAGATTCTCGATGAACCCCCCGATCAAGGGGATGCGGTGCCCGTAGTTCGCGATGTCGATCTCGTTGAGTGGTCGCATGTGAATGCCGTTGCACCGATCAGGTCAGGCAGCCTTGGTTGTGTCAGCGTCCGGGTCAGTGAGCCAGGAGGTCAGGTCCGCGGGTCGCGAGGGAGTTTGCCGTTCGACACGTGTGGAACGGGGCGCATCGAAGCGAAGCCCTCAGTAAGCCCGGCCGCGGTACGTCAGAAATCGCGACGGGCTCGCGAGGCTCATTGAAGGAATGCATTGCGGCGCGCTGAGAACGCGACTCAACCGAGTTCGACCCGAAGTTCTCCGGCGCTCCATATCCGCTGAAGCTCCGCACCAAGTTGCTCGAACCGCTCCCGAGCCTGCTCTGGTAGTTCGAGCTCTATCGGAGCGCCGAAGCTGGCTCCCGCGAAGTCGAGGGCGAACTCGTTCGGTTTGTTCACTGTGGTCTGGTAAGTGGCACCAGCCGTGACCGACGCTCGAAGGAACACACCTTCCTCCAACTCGGAAAGCATGGAAAGAGCGGATCCGCGAGCGGGTTCCGCCAAACCATCGACCTTGTAAGGCGATGCGTCGATGATTGCGCTCCAGGACCCGGCATCCTCGCAAGCAACCACCCGATCTCGAACGGTCCAGGTGCCGTCGAAAGTGGGAAACGTGTCGCGAACCACCGCCGACGCTTCGACGATGCGCGCGGCCATCATTTCCGAGCTCTCTGGCCTGGCATCCCACTCTGCGACGAGGAACCAATCGCTGACATCAACCAACACGATTACCATCCCTTGAAGTCACGAGGCATCTCCCAGTATTCTACCGTCACATTGCGGAGTCGACGAGTTGCTCGAGCGAACTCAGCGGCGAGGTCCGGATCCCGAGTGAAGACCCAGCGCAGGTGCACGTCAGAGGAGCCGACTGCATCCAGCTTGGCGCGCGCGGATCGAGCCCACTCTGCGATCATCTCGGTCTTCCTGCTCGGCGAGAGGCTGTTCAGCCAGCCGTAGTTCCCCTTGACTTCAGTGACGGTCGGACGGCCGTCGATGACACTGAAATCGTCGAGCTTCAACGGATGGCTCGGATGAGCAGCGTTCGGTACCTGATACTCGGGTACCCGTCCATCGGGAAGGGACTTGATACCGGTCACCCATTCCTGGTCGAGCATCCCCCTTCCTCCGGCCGTACGCTCACTCGCAACCCAATGTCCGACATGTCCGTGCTCAGAAGCACCGACAGTGGGTTGCACTTCGCGTACGGTCTCAGGTGGGCTGAAGCCGGTTCGGGCCTCCAACTCAGCGTGCGCGGTGTGCCTCGGCGAATCACCCTGCCCAAGCCCTATCTCGTTCGAAGGTTCCGGGGATGCTGGCCCAGCAGAGCCATGCGGGCCTTCGTGTTCAGAGTGAGCCTGCGGAAGGGTACTGTCAGCGTGACCGGCGAGCCCCCCGGCCGGCGACGCCGTTGGCCCCTCCACCCGATCCGCCACCGAGTGCAACCAGTGCGACCCCGGCTCCGGATGCCCCACCTCGATGTGCGGCCGCCCGAGCCCGACGCCGAACCCGTCCGGCGTCGCCATCGCGTGCTCCACGCTGACCTTGACCGTCGGGATGCTGTCCCCGAGCCCCCGGAGCGCGTCCGCGAAGCTCCCCGCCCCCGCGACACCAGGTCCCCGAGGCCGTCGAGCGCCCGACCGGGGATCGCCGACAGGGCGTCCCCGACCCGGACCATCGTCGTCCCGGCCGCGGCGACCTTCGACCCGAACGCCGCGAGTCGGCTGCCGTCCGCCGCCATCGCCGCGACGCGCGAGCCGACGGCGGCGACCTTCGCGCCGGCGCCGATCTCGCCGGCGCCCGGGATGAAGAGCGTCCCGATGTTGAAGGCGGCACCACCGGCGGCGTGGGCGGGGTCGTCCCGCCAGTCCTCCGGCGAGCCGACGAAGCCCTCGACGATCGCCTGCTGCTTCGCCGTGATGCCCTGTGCGGTCTCGCGCACCACGTCGGGCAGGACGCCCGGCGGCAGCGTGGCCGCGAGGATCAACGGCGGGCTGCCCATCAACGCGAGCGCACCGAGCGACTCGGCGAACCCGAGCCACGACTGCCCGGCCCACTCTCCGTCGCCCCACTCGCCGGTCTGCGAGTTGTAGCCGATCAGACCGCCGAGGCCCTCGACGGTCCCCACAGCGGCGTCGCCGACACCCGAGTTGAAGGACTCCTGGCACGACTGGTCGCCGCGGCCGGTGCTCCCCCACGGCATCGGCTCGTTCGCCTTGACGGCGGTCGTGTAGTCGACGGCCTGCACCTGGGCGATGCACATGTCGGTCCGGAGCCCGTTGATCGCGTTGACGCAGTCGGCCGAGGCCTGCGAGAGCTTCGTCTCCTGTTCGGCGACCTTCGTGAGCAGTTCGTTGTTCTCGTCGACGTAGGGCGTGTACTCGTCCCAGCGCAGGTGCATGTCGTCGAGGATCTCGCCGAAGTGCTGCACCAGGCCGACAGGCCCCTGGTTCGCCGGGTGCTCGGGGTCCCACGGGCCGACGGTCTTGCCCTGCAGTGCCTTCGCCACGAAGGTCTCGGCCTCGGCCTTGAGCTCGACGAGACGACGCGCGATCGGGGCGACGACGGTGGCGTAGTCGCTGATCGCGGTCGACACCTTCTGCATGGTCCCGGCCAGCGCAGCGGTGTCCGTCTCCACGCCGTCCATCACGGTGAGGAGTTCGGCCGAGTCCGGTGTCGTGTAGCTCCCGCCGAGGCCGGCCCACGCCGTCTTCACCTCCGCTCCGCGCGTCTGCACGTCGGTGCCGGCGGTGGCGAAGGCGTTCCCGGCCGCGTCGACCTGCTCGGGCTTGATGTTCGCGCCGGGGATCGCGTCCGGGTCGATCAGGCCGTCGGCGCGGCACTGCCCCGTCATGCGCCGTCCCCGAGGTCGACTCCGGAGAAGTCGCCCGTACTGGAGGCACGGATCGCGTCGGCCTGCGCCGTCGCCGCCATCTCCTCGTCACCCTGGTAGTAGGCCATGGTCGCGTTGGCAGCGCCGGCCAGACCGGCGGTGATGTGGTTGCCGACGCGCTGCAGCAGCGCCGTCTGGCTCTCGATCAGTGCGGCCACCGCGCCCGCGACCGCCTGGTCGTCACCGACCGCGGTCGTCAGCGCCGCGTGGGCGTCGGCGAGCCCGTCGAACGCCGTCGACAGGTTCGTCGCTGCCGTCTCGGTGCCCGCGAGCGTCGACTGCACGCCCGCCGGGTCGATCTGCCAGCCGTTCCCCATCGCTCCCCCTCGTCTCGTCTCGCCTCGTCGTCCGGTGACGGGCCGTGTCGGTCCCTGTCAGTCCTCGACGGCGGACCGTGCGACCGGCAGGCCCCCGGCCGCAGCAGCGACGTCCCGCACGATCCGCGCGGCCACCGCCCGGAACGGGTCCTGGGAGGCCACGTGGACCGAGGTCCACCATAGCGGCTCGCCACCCCCGAACAAGGGGGTCGCGACCGAGCGCGTCCCGAGGAGACGCTCGGCATCGGCGCTGCGCTCGAGCCGTCGCGACTGGATCAGCGTGAGGAGCACGACCCCGTCCGGCGTGGTGAGCTGCAGTGCGTCGCCGTCCCACAGCTGCCGGACCCCGAGGTCCGGGTCGACCGCTGCCGCTGCCCCGACGACCACGGCGGCGTCGACGTGCCGTGGCGAGAGCACGACCCACTCGGCACTCATCGTCGGTCCCCGAAGCCGAGCATCTCGACGGCACGCGGCCCGAGCGCGTCACCGAGCTGGGCCAGCCTGCGCCACCGGGCCTCCGCGTCGGCGCCGCGGGACAGCACCGCCCCGGACCGTACGCCCTCCGGGGTGAAGTCGAGCATCAGCGAGGGCACCCGGGCCGGACCCACCACCCGGACCCCGGCGGGCAGTGTCCGCGGGTCGATGCCGAGGTCCCGGACGGCTGCGGCCCCGACGACGGCGCCGAGCGGCACCGGCAGCGGGAGTTGGTGGGCGGACACGGTGGCGTCCGGGTGCCCGCTCGTCCGCCAGGCGGTCCCGAGCAGGACCCGTTGCCGCCGGGCGAGGTCCGCGAGCACCGCGGGGACGTCGTCGTCCGTCGGCAGCGCGTCCGACGGGACGGGTCGCGGCAGCACGAGCCGCGTCTCCTCCGTCACGCCGGTGGCGGACCGTTCGATGCGGAGCTGGAGGGAGGCAACCCCACCGGCCGTGGGCGCCACGGCGACCAGACGGGTCGGACGGGGTGCGCGACGTCGAGCGAACGCGGTGACCTCGGCGACGCTCCAGGCGAGCGTCGCCGGCTCCACCGTGCCCCAGGCCGTCGGGCCGCCGTCGGCGAGGCCGGCGAGCAGCAGCTCGGCGGTCCGCCCGACGGTCGCGGCGTCCGACGCCGGGTGGTGCACCGAGACCAGCGCTTCGGCCCAGGGCACTGCACCCGGCCCGATCGTCGCGGAGCGCGTGATGGTCTGCGGCGCGAGCATCGCGGTGGCAACGTCGTCGGCGACGACGTCCGACCCGGCTGCGCGGTACCGGTCACCGTCGTGGACGACCCAGCTCGACGCAGTGCGGCGGAGCATCGTCGACATCGCGGCGGTGAGCCGGGAGGTCCCGGGCGTCAGGAGCACGACCACGAGTCCGGCACGACGGGCCTCGAGGAGGAGACCGGTCCGCTCGCTCGAGCACTCGACCACCGCGGCGTCCGTCTCGTGCACGACGAAACCGGCTCCGACCGCGTCGACGAGCGGGTGCGCGAGGGTGAGGTCGTCCACGGCGCCACCCTACCGAGCACCGGCACACGGCGACGGGCCCCGCGCCTGCTGTGTGCGCGGGGCCCGTCGTGCGGGTGGTGCGGTGGCTAGCGGACCGAGACCGGGGTCTCGTCGCGCTCCTCGTAGAGGACGTAGCCCTCTTCACCGTGGACCGCGGTGTCGATGCCGGCGACCTCGTCCTCGGTCTTGACGCGGAAGCCGATGGTCTTCTCGATGGCGAAGCCGATCACGAAGGCGAGGACGAACGAGTAGACGAGGACGACGAGGGCGGCGAGGGCCTGCTTGCCGAGCTGCTCGAAGGAGCCGGAGTAGATGAGGCCGGTGTCGTCGGCGAAGAAGCCGAGGTAGAGCGTGCCGAAGATGCCGCCGACCAGGTGGACACCCACGACGTCGAGCGAGTCGTCGAAGCCGAGACGGTACTTCCAGTCGATCGCGAAGCAGCAGACCACACCGGCGAGGAAGCCGAGCAGGATGCCCCAGCCCGGGGTCAGCGCGGCACAGGCCGGGGTGATCGCGACGAGACCGGCGACGGCACCCGAGGCGGCACCGACCGACGTGGCCTTGCCGTCCTTGAGCTTCTCGATGAGCAGCCATCCGAGGATCGCGGCGGCCGGGGCGGCGAGCGTGTTGACCCAGGCGAGCGCGGCGATGCCGTCGGCGGCTCCCTCGGAACCGGCGTTGAAGCCGAACCAGCCGAACCACAGGATCGCTGCGCCGAGGAGCACGAAGGGCGGGTTGTGCGGCTTGTGCGCACCCTTGGCGAAGCCGACGCGCTTGCCGAGGACGAGCGCCAGGGCGAGACCCGCGGCACCGGCGTTGATGTGCACCGCGGTGCCACCGGCGAAGTCGATGACGCCCCACGTCGCGAACATGCCCGAGGTGAGGTTGAAGACCCACGAGGCGACCGGGAAGTACACGACCGTGACCCAGACGCCGGCGAAGATCATCCACGCGCCGAACTTCGCGCGGTCGGCGATCGCTCCGGAGATCAGGGCGACGGTGATGATCGCGAAGGTGGCCTGGAAGCCGACGAACGCCATCGAGGGGTACGCGGCGTTGATCGTCGAGGCCTTGGCCTCCTCGAACGCCTGGCCGAGGCCGATCTGGTTCCAGTCGATGCTGAAGAACCCGACGATCCCCGCGACGTTCGTGCCCGCGCCGTGGTTGGCGAACGCGATCGCGTAGCCGTAGAGCACCCAGAGGACGCCGACGAGGGCGATCGCTCCGAACGACATCATCATCATGCTGATGACGGACTTGGCCTTCACCAGACCGCCGTAGAAGAAGGCCAGGCCGGGTGTCATGAACAACACCAGCGCCGCCATGATCAACACGAATGCCGTGTTGCCCTGATCAAGCATCTGTTCACCTCTCGCGATTGCAGTGCGGCTCTCGGGACCGCCCTCGGGTGCTGACGAGTCTGGCGAGGCGACGTTTCGCGAGGGAGCACGAAGTGTTTCGCGGGTGTAACGCGTCGGGCTCCCGTGTGAACGGTGTGTTTCCGGATGCCGGAAGACGGGTCTGACAGCGCTGGTGGACGGCCGGGCGCGCTGGACGGGAGGCCCGTGGCGGACACTGCCACGTGCCTCCCGTCCGGCGGGCGGATCAGTCGGCCGCGCGGGACAGCGCGACCACGCGCGATGCGGCCCGCAGGTACTTCTTGCGGTAGCCGCCGTCGAGCATCGCCTGCGGGTAGACCTGGTCGAGGGGTGTGCCGGACGCGACGATGCGGACCTGGGCGTCGTAGAGCCGGTCCACGAGCGCCACCCACCGCAGTGCGTCGGTCTGGTCGGTGAAGGCCTGCACGCCGGTGAGCCCGACAGCATCGAGCCCGTCGACGAGGGCGACGTACTTCGACGGGTGCACGCTCGCCAGGTGCGCGACGACCGCGCGGAAGTCGTCGAGTGTCGTCGCCCCCTCCGGCAGGGCTCCGGCGACGTCGTCGACCGTACGGGCGGGCTCGTCGACCGCGCGGCGGCGGTAGTCGAGCCCGTCGATCCGCATCGTCTCGAACCGGTCGGACATCGCCTGGATCTCCCGCAGGAAGTCCTGCGCGGCGAACCGACCCTCGCCCAGTGCGCCGGGCGGGGTGTTCGACGTCGCTGCGAAGCGGGTGCCCGACTCGGAGAGCTCCTTGATGAGCCGCGTCATCACCATGGTGTCGCCCGGGTCGTCCAGCTCGAACTCGTCGATGCAGACCAGCGATGTGCCGCGGAGCAGGTCGACGGTGCCCTGGAACCCGAGCGCGCCGACGAGCGCGGTGTACTCGATGAACGTGCCGAACGTCTTGCGCGACGGCTCGGCGTGGTAGGCCGCGGCGAGCAGGTGCGTCTTGCCCACGCCGAACCCGCCGTCCAGGTACACACCCGAGCGCGCCGGCTGGACCGGTTCGCGGCGACGCCCGAACAACCCGCGCTTCGCCTGCTCAGGCCGTGTCGCGACGAACGCCTCGATCGCGTCGCGGACCGCTGCCTGCGACGGGTACTCCGGGTCCGGGCGGTAGCTGGCGAACGAGGCGTCGGCGAACTGCGGCGGCGGCACGAGCGCAGCGGCCATCTGCTGTGGCGTCACCTGCGGGTCACGGTCGACGAGGTGTGCAGGCAAGTGTGGCCCCTCCGGGAAGCATGTCGTGCGGTGTCACGTTGCAGGTGGCGGTCGGTACGTCCGCGTACCGTTGCCCGCGGGCACCGAGGACCGATCCTATGCCTCGTCCGCCCCGCTCGTCCCGCAGCCTGGAGGTACCCCCGATGACCGCACCGGTCGACCCGTCCGAGAAGTTCGCCGCCTACGCCCACCCCGAGCGCCTGGTGTCGACCGAGTGGCTCCAGGAGCAGCTCGACGCCGGTGCCGGCTCCCCCGACCTCGTGGTCGTCGAGTCCGACGAGGACGTCCTGCTCTACGAGACCGGACACGTCCCCGGCGCCGTGAAGATCGACTGGCACACCGACCTCAACGATCCCGTCCAGCGTGACTACATCGACGGCGAGGCCTTCGCCCGGCTCGTCGGCGGCAAGGGCATCGGCCGCGACACCACCGTCGTCATCTACGGCGACAAGAACAACTGGTGGGCCGCCTACGCCCTCTGGGTCTTCACGCTGTTCGGCCACGAGGACGTCCGCCTGCTCGACGGTGGCCGGGCGAAGTGGATCGCCGAGGACCGCGCGCTCACCACCGACCGCACCGAGGTCGCCCCGGTCGAGTACCCCGTGGTGGAGCGCCGCGACGAGCAGGTGCGCGCGTTCAAGGAGGACGTGCTCGAGCACCTCGGCAAGCCGCTCATCGACGTGCGCAGCGCACCGGAGTACTCCGGCGAGCGCACCACCGCGCCGGACTACCCGGAGGAGGGCGCCCTGCGCGCCGGCCACGTCCCCACCGCCGTGAACATCCCCTGGGCCACCGCTGCTGCCGCCGACGGCACGTTCAAGACCCGCGACGAGCTCGACGCCGTGTACCGCGAGAGCGCCGGCATCGGTGACGCCGACGAGGTCATCGCGTACTGCCGCATCGGCGAGCGCTCGAGCCACACGTGGTTCGTGCTGCAGCACCTGCTCGGCTACGACAACGTGCGCAACTACGACGGTTCGTGGACCGAGTGGGGCAGCGCTGTGCGCGTCCCGATCGCCACGGGCTCCGAGCCGGGTACCGTTCCTTCCCGATGACGGACGCAGCACTCCCCTTCTCCCTCGCCGAGATCCGCGACGACTTCCTCGAGCTCTCGCAGCAGGACCGGCTCCAGCTGCTCCTCGAGTTCTCCGACGAGCTCCCCGCGCTGCCCGAGCGGCTGCAGGGGCACGAGGACGAGCTCGAGCGGGTCGAGGAGTGCCAGTCCCCCGTGTTCATCAGCGTCACGGTGGGTGCCGAGGGTGATGCGCCGGACGTGGTGCGGATGCACGCGACGGCGCCCCGTGAGGCACCGACCACCCGCGGCTTCGCGTCGATCCTGGCGCAGGGGCTGTCCGGGCTGACCGCGACCGAGGTGCTGGCGGTGCCGGTCGACTACCCCCTGACGCTCGGACTCACCGAGGCGGTCAGTCCGCTGCGGATCCGGGGCATGGTCGGCATGCTCGGCCGGGTGCAGCGGCAGGTGCGGGCGGCCGTCGCGGCCTGACACGCATCCGGATGACGGACGGGAGGCACGGTGCTGGCTGGCACCGTGCCTCCCGTCCGTCGATTCGCGCGTACGCGACATTTTTCTCGCTGGTCATCCCCGCTCCTCCCGTGCCAGGATCGAGGAGTCATCGGGGGGAGACATCATGGCGAAGGTCCACGGCAACGATCCGACGGGGTACTCGTACGGAGACGCCGACGCGCTGAAGACCGCGGCGCGCAACCTGGCGTCCGCGATCGACGGACAGACTGCGACGCGCTCCGCTGCGGTGACCAACGCGGGGCGCGAGTTCCGCGGGTACTTCTCGCAGGTGTTCGCCGACAACGCCGGCATCGCCTCCCGGAGTGCGAGCAAGCTCTCGGAGGCACTGTCCTCCCTCGTCGGGTTCGTCGACGAGCTGCGCGAGGCAGCGAAGCAGGAGGACCGACGACGGGCCGACGCGAAGGCGTGGGAGGCTCGGAAGCGCGAGCGTGAGGAGAACTTCTTCGTCGGTGCCGCGCACGAGGTGTCGACGTGGTTCGGCGCCGAGGACGACCCGAAACCCCCGGAACCCGAGCCGGAGCCCCAGCTCCAGTCCGATGCCGTCTCGGTGCGCGGTCGCACGATCCCGGCGGGTGGTGGCGGCAGCGGGGGCACGTCGTCAGCGGTGCCGGCCGATCTCCGATCGTTCGCCTCGAGCACCCGTGGTGCCGACGACTCCCTGTCCGGCGCGGTGTCGTCGTTCCGCAACGCCCTGGCCGACTACGAGTCTGGGTGCAACCCGTGCTGGGGTACGTTGCATGCACAGTCCCTCGTGACGGCGGTGCAGGACTGGCTCACGGACAACGGTCACGATGCCGCGTGGGCCGACACGGTGGCGGCGCAGTTCGAGGCCGCTGGCGGTGGGTCCGGACCGACGACGCTCTCGGACGCCTCGATCGCGGCGGCGCTGGCGTCGGCCGGGGTGGCTGTCGGACGCGACGACTTCACGATCGGCCCGTTCTCCGCCATGGGGACACCACCCACCAACGGGTTCGCCGACGATCCGGTGAACACCGCGACGGGCAACTTCCTCGAGCCGGAGGACGACCTCACCTTCGGCGGCGCTGCAGCGTCCCTGCGGTTCTCGCGGATGTACAACTCGCTCGACACCCGAGTCGGGGCGTTCGGGGTCGGTTGGTCGTCGGTGCTCGACGTCCGGCTGGAGCTCGGCGACGAGCTGGCCTCGATCGTGCTGGAGGACGGGCGCCAGGTCGACTTCCCGCGCGAGGGCGACGGTTGGGGTCGCGGAGTCGGTCAGGACCTCTGGCTGCGTCGCGAGGACACCGCACTCGTCGTCACGGACAACAGCGGCGCCCGGTGGACGTTCTCACCCGCTGGCGTCTGGCTGCACACCGGACGGGGCCCGGGGAGCGACGTCTCGGTCCTCCGGGACGCTGACGACCGGATCACTCGACTCGAGCACGAACTCGGTCGTGCGCTCGACGTCGAGTACGACGGCGACCGCGTCGCGTCCGTGTCCGCGACCGACGGCCGACGGGTGGAGTACCACTACGACGATGCACGCCGCCTCGTCGCCGTGCAGGACGCCGTCGGCACGCGACGCTACCGCTGGAACGACGCAGACCTGATCGACCAGGTGACCGCCGCGACCGGCGTCGTCGAGTGCATCAACACGTACGACGACCGGGGCCGCGTTGTCGAACAGCGCACGCCGTTCGGACGGACCGTTCGGTTCTCGTACCTCCAGGGCAGGGTGACGTCCGTCTCGGACGCCGACGGAAGCGGTGCCAACACCTGGATCGCCGACCGGAGCGGTCGCGTGGTCGGGATCATCGACGCTGACGGGGCACGGCAGTCGATGTCCTACGACCGGCACGGACACCTGGTCTCCGTCACCGAGCGGGACGGGTCGGTGACGGTGCACGGGTACGACGACCGGGGACACCGCACGCGCACCGTGACCCCGGACGGCGCCGACGTGACGTACGCCCACGACGACCAGGACCGGACCACCACCGTGGTGACCGCCGACGGCGGGATCGTCGAGTACGAGTACCGCGGCGACGAACGCAACCCGTCCGTCGTCACCGACCCCGTCGGCGGACGGACACTCCTCGAGTGGCGTGCCGGGCAGCTGGCTCGCTGCACGGACCCGACCGGCGTGGTCGTCACCTTCCACCACGACGAGCACGGCGACCTCGTCGCCATCGAGGATGCCGACGGGGGGACAGCGCGCTTCGTCCGCGACGCAGCAGGGCGCGTCGTCGAGGCGGTCACCCCGCTCGGCGCCCGGACCTCGTACCGCTACGACGCCGCAGGTCTGCTGACCGCTCGCGAAGCTCCCGACGGTGGTGTGTGGCGGTTCGAGCACGATGATGCCGGGCGCGTGATCGCCACCACGGATCCGACGGGAGCCCGGACAGCGGTCGAGTACGGCGCGCACGGCGAGATCACCGCGACCACCGACCCGCTCGGGCGCCGGACCACCAAGCAGTTCGACGAGCTCGGCAACGTCTCCGCGCTCACCCTGCCCGACGGGGCGGAGTGGCGTTTCGTGCACGATGCACTCTCGCGGCTGCGCACCGTCGTCGATCCCGCGGGTGGTTCCTGGACGCGCGAGTACGACGCGATCGGCGCCGTCACCGCGACCCTGGATCCGACGGGTGTCCGCACCGCTGCCGACCGGAAGCGTGCCGACGGCACCACGACCGTCAGTTCAGCGTTCGAGGACGTCAGTGTCCGCACCGATGCGCTGGGTCGGCCGGTCAGCGTCCTGCAGAGCGACGGGTCCGCCACCGTGACCGTGCGCGACGCGGCTGGTCGGATCGTCGAGTCGCTGGACGGTGAGGGCGGGCTGACCCGCTTCGAGCGCGACCTCGCGGGCCGCGTCGTCGCCGTCACCACGCCCGCTGGACGGACGACGAGGTACACCTACGACCGGTGCGGCCGTCCGGCGACGGCCACAGACCCACTCGGTGGTCGGACGTCGCTCCGTTACGACGCCGACGGACGTGTCGTCGAGCGGACGGATGCGAACGGTGACGTCGAGCGCACCGAGTACGACGCAGTCGGTCGGGTCACCTCCGTCGACGTGCCGGCCCTCGGGATGGTCCGGTACCGCTACGACCGGGCGGGGCGCGTGGTCGAGGCACGTGACCCGCGGTTCGGTCGCCGCTCGTTCCGGTACGACGCCGCGGGGCAGCTGGTCGCGGCGACCAACGGGCTGGGCGGGGTGACGCGCTACGAGTACGACGATCGCGGGCGGCTCGTCCGCACCACCGATGCGCGCGGAGGAGTCACGACGCGGACCTACACCGAGCTCGACAAGGTCGCCAGCTCGACGGACCCCCTCGGCCGGACGACGAGCGCGACGTACGACGCTGCCGGTCGCCAGGTCTCCCAGACGGAGCCCGACGGCACCGTGCTCCGGTGGGAGTACGACGCAGCCGGTCGAGAGACGGCCCAGTACGTGGACGACGCGCTGGTCGGTCGCATCGAGCGCGATCCGCGCTCGCGAACCGTGACCATCTCCGACCACACCCGACCGGACGTCGCCAGTGCCCACGTGCTGGAGTACGACCGGCGGGGTCTCCTCGTCCGCCGTGTCACGGACGGTCGCGAGACGCGGTGGACGTACGACGCGGACGGCCTGCGGACCTCGGTGCACGCGCCGGACGGCTCCGTGACGCGCATCGAGCGTGATCCCGCGGGTCGGACGGGCACCGTCGAGCACACCGCGTTCGGCGCCGTCCATCACGAGTACGACGGCGCCGGACGACTCACGGCGGTGCGCACGGCAGGGACGAGCGACTCCTGGTCCCACGAACGCGGTTTCGTCGTCGGGCACACCAGCTCCGTTGGGGACTCGACGGCGACGTCACGGTTGACCCGTGATCGAGACGGTCGGCTCGTCCGGATCGAGCGACCGGGCACGACGACGGTCTACGAGCACGACGCAGCGATGCAACTCGTCCGTGCCGACACCGACGGAGTCGAGACAACGTGGTCCTACGACGTCGCCGGCCGAATCGTCGTCGAACACACCGACAACAGCACTCGCACGTTCGAGTACGACGATGCGGGCCAGCTCGTCGCGGTGACCGGGCCCGAGGGGAGGACCTCGCACGAGTACGACGCGCGCGGCCGGCGCGTGCGGAGCACCGCCCCGGACGGCACGGCGACGCGGTACTCGTGGGACGGGCGGGGGTGGCTCCGTCTGATCGCCTCGAGCTCGTCGAGCACGTCGACCCACGTGGATGCGCTCGGCGACCTCGTCGACGTCGACGGCGTCCGACTCGACTGGGACGCCGGCGCCGCCGTTCCCACCCTGCTGGCCGTCGACGACTCCCCCGTGCTCCGTACGCCCGTCGGACTGCTCGGCGGCTCGGAGAGTCCTGGCGCGACGGGCTGGCGGACGGCCCGCAGCACGCCCGAGGCCGATCCGTGGCAGCTCCTCGCTTCCGTCTCCGGCGATCCCGAGGGGGCACTGTCGTTCGGCGCGGACGGAACGCCCGTGGTGGCCGGACTCGAGTGGATGGGGGCGCGCGCCTACGACCCCGCAACCCGCGGATTCCTCTCGACCGACCCGATCACCGCACCAGCGGGGGCAGCCTGGGGCGCGAATCCGTACTCGTTCGCCGGCAACGACCCGCTCCACGCGGTCGATCCACTCGGCCTCGCGCCGATCACCGACGCCGAGCTCGAGGCGTACGCCGCCGCCGAGCAGGGGCCGCTGGCGCGGGCGGCAGCGGCGACCGGTGACTGGTTCAAGGACAACTGGGAGTACGTCGCCGGCGGAGCGATGGTCGTCGCGGGTGGTGCGCTCATGCTCACCGGCGTCGGCGGCCCGCTCGGAGGGATGCTGATCGGTGCCGGCGCGGACACGATCATCCAGAAGGCGACGACCGGCGAGGTCAACTGGGGGCAGGTCGCCGTCAGCGGGGCGTTCGGAATGGTCGGGGGCGGCCTCGGGGCCGCGGTCGGCAAGCACTTCGTCGGCAACGCCGTCGAGGGCGCGGTCGAGAACGTGGCGAACACGGTCGTCAGCGGCCAGCCGCTCACGCCCAGAGACCTTCTCGGTTCCGCCGCCGAAGGTGCCGCAGCGTCGGCCGCTACCGGTGGCATGTTGTCGAAGATCCACCTCCCGTCGGCGGTCAGTAGACTCGATGACCTCGCTCCGGCACCACCTGTCAACGTGCTTCCGTCGAGCAATCGGACATTCGTCGCTACCCCGGACGGCACGATCTTCGACATCCCGGGCGGGTGGAACATCGGCCCAGCCCGCAACGGCAAGGGACTGGTCGCTCAGGATCCCGTAACTGCAGCAAATCCCCTGGCGCACGACGACGCAGACATGGTGAGGATCATGGACCCGACCGAGCAGTATCCTGGCGGCTACTCCCGGTACAGCAATGCCCATGGCCAATGGCTCGATCCCAATACCGGTAAGCCAGGTTCGAAGCCTGCCAGCCACATCCCATGGGATCACGAAGGAGAGTACGCAGCATGGCCGAAGTGAGCGTCGAAGACGTCCCCCTCCGCTTGGCCGGAGAAACAGTCGATGCGATCTGGGTCGACCACATGCTCAGGCTCTTGTTCTCGAGCGGGGCAACTGTCGGTCTCGAATGCCCGTTCACATTCGGCGCGAGCGCAGACAGCAGCAATGTCTTCGACCCCGACGGAGACAAAGCGGCACTTGCTCCTCTCCTGCGCCTCCACACGGTGAGCGCGACCAAGGCATTCGTCAAGGGTTCGGTGTTGACCATCGAGTTCGCAGACGGAGCCTACCTCTCTGCCGGACCGGACCCCGCTTTCGAATCCTGGCACTACACCGGTCCGGAAACACCGCCGAACCGCATCATCATCATGCCTGGAGGGGACCCGGCCATCTGGCTTCAGGAGGCGGAGTGAGGGGGAGCGCTGACCCGACCAATCGGAGCGCCCCGTCAGAACCGCTCCGGATGCGGTCCCCGCGTACTGAACGATCGACCGCAGAACGCCTGATCGGCACCTCGACAGACTCGAGGAACACCACCTTCGGCCTCTCTGCGGACCGACCAGCAAGGGCAACCCGTGGGTTGCTCGAGAACAACCGACGCCGCGCTACCAGGCAGGAGGGGGAAATGTGTTGCGTGCTTCGAAGGACGTTGTGGGAGTCATGATCGGCGATGTGTTCAGCGTGAAGATCGACGACGATCGCGCCTATGTCGGTCAAGTTCTACATGTCGGCGAGGGGGCGGTGTTCGTCGTTGTCTTCGACCACCTCGTTCGGCATCCGGTCGCGATCCCCGATGCGCTCGCCGCGCTGATGCACCCGCCGATCGTGGCCAGTTGGACCTACGACGCGCGATTTCGGCCGGGAATGTGGGAGGTGGTCACTCAGGCGCAGACCGACAATCGGCGGTATCTGCCCGCTTCCACCTGGGGGCTGCCAGAAACCGGGGGCATCCGACTGACGAGCTTCGATGAGACGAGGACCCGCGCGGCGACCGCCGAAGAAGCCGCTACAATCGCTCCGAGAACGACGCGATCGCCCATGCTCATCGAGAAGTTCCTGATGATGGCTGCCGGCGTGGAACCCAGAAACCCCGCTCTCGAGAAAGTGCGCTGGGTGCCGATGCCGTCATCGTCGGAACTCTTCCCGGAATGAGTTCGGCTTGCACCGGGGCCAGCGTCAACGTCTCGCGATCGCCTCGCCAGTGGTACTGGAGAGGGCTGTCGAGGCTCACCACAGCATCGGTCGCTTGCTGTTGAACAATGCGAGGAACGTCTCCGACGTGTCCATCGGAGACCTGTTCACCATTCCCGTCGACGACCAGCGCCGCTCGGTCGGCCAAGTCGTAGGCGAGTACAGATCTGCTCTCTACGTCATCATCTTCGACCGGATCTTCGGAGCTGACCAGGACCCGTCGCTCCAACTCGAGGATCTAACGGGGTCGCAACCGCTGTTCGCCCGGCTGATCTTCGACTCCCGGTTTCGACCAGGAATGTGGGAGATCATCGGACACGCTGCTGCCGACTCTGAGCGGTACCTCTCTGCCTTCACCTACGGGGCTGCAGAACTCGATGGCGTCAAGATCACGGATTTCAGCGGCTCCAAGGTCCGGCGCGCTACAGGACCCGAGTCGAAGGAGGTTCCCCGTCGCGCGATCGACTCGCCACTGATCTTGGAGAAAGCCATCCAGGCTCATCATGGCATCGGTCGCTGGCTTCCGGCTTTCGAAGAAGTTCGTTACCGACCGGGGATTGCGTCGGCGGAGCTGTTCGATTGATCGTGCATCTCGGCATCAGACCGGAGTTCTGACATGCAAGAAGTGTTCTTCCTCTCGTCCATAGACAGCCTGCGGTTCTCGTCCGTCTTCCGGTGCGAGGTGGTACGACCGACGAACCTCCCGAACGGTCTCCATGCGCTGATGGTGAGCTGCGATCCACCCGGTGGGGGCCCTGCCATCTGGCTTCACCACCCAGAGACCGAAAGCGGCCTCCTGTCCTTCCGGACACGGCCGTCGGACGAACACCTGCTCCCCGCCTTCCACGACGTCTTCACATCGCTGACCGTCCCACCGCTTCGGTGGCTCGTCACCGATCTCGACATCGTCATGCGCGCGGGAACGACCGTGAACGTGCACGAGTGGGACCGTCGTCTCAGAGCATCACCGCCACCTGGCCTGTGGTTCTCACACGACGAGATGCTGACGCTCGTCCGCGACAACGACCAGCTGATCGACGGCGAGTTCTTCGGCGTCCCGTTCGGCGCCGCGGCTGACCCCGCCCAGGCGGTCCTCCGCATCGACTTCTTCGACAGCGGCGAGGCCACCGTGGTCCTCGATCCCTCGGTCATCGGCGTCTCGGAAGCGTTCGATCGGCTGTTCGGTCCGGAGGTCGCGGTGCCCTCGATCGGCACTCGAGACGATGACCTCGCGGCGTACCGCGTCCAGTCGCTCCTGCTCGCCTTCCTCGACACGCTTCCCGCGCCGGGAACGGCGGAGCTCCGCCAGCAGGCCGAGGCGGTGCGGGCCGTCCACGAGACAGCTCCGCGGATCTGGGACGTCGTGCTCGCGGAGACACCCCGAACCGACTTCCCCGACGGTCCCCTCCCGGGATCACTGGCCTACCGCACCGACCAGGCACCGCTCGCGGGTGAGGTCCTCGTGTGGATGCTCGACGGCCGGATCGACTCCGTCGAGCTCCCGTGGTTCACGACGGAGATGCCGGCCGAACTCCCCCGGCCGGACCAGCTCATCCGCGCCGCGGACGAGGGCGACGGAGGTCACGGTGTTCGGTAGACGGCACGGCCACGCCCGACACGCGCCGGCTGCTCCCCGCATCCTCGTCGAGGCATGACGTGACGACCTCCGGCACGAGCGTGCCACTGCTCCGTCTGACCCTCCACAGACGCCTCGACGTCCCCGACCGCGCCCACGAGATCCTGGCCGCTCTGCCGGACGACACCGATGTGGTCGCCTACGACGCCCCCGCCGCTGCGCTCGCCCAAGCACTCCGCCGGAGCAGACGAGCGGGGACGCCCCGCGACGATGCCCTCGTGACGCCCCTCGACGAGCTCGGGCACGACCCGGTGCTGGTCCGGCAGGTCGACCTCGGCAACGAGCTCCTCACGGTCCTGCACCGGTCGTCGGACGGAGCGTTCCTGTCCGCCGCGGTCACCGAGCGTGACGCCGCGATCGAGACCATCAGCGCCGCTGAACTCGCGACGCTGCTCGCCGCGACCGCGGCACCCGGCGCGGACCGGGCCCTCGAACTCGTCCGACTCCTCGCGCCCGACGACCGCGTCAGACTCTTCGAGCAGGGCGCTCGATCGACCGCGGAGACGTTCGCGACCAAGTACGGTCTGGCCGCCGAGGGGGGTTTCACGGTCCTCGACCTCAAGTCCTTCGTCGCCGCAGTGGCCCGCTTCGGCGTTGACGACCTCCCCTTCTGTGCGCTCGACGCTCCCGGTGCGGTGGTGACCGTGGCGTTCACGCCGGACGGCACCGCGGTCCTCGCGACGACGATCGCGCGACGGCCCCCGGACGACCAGGACGAAGACCGACCCTGACCCGTGACGGACGGGAGGCACGGTGCCAGCTGGCACCGTGCCTCCCGTCCGACCGTCGCTCGCGTCTACCGCGCGCTGGTCGCGTCCGTCGGCTGTACCACCTCGGTGAGCCACGCGAGGATCCGCGCGTCGAACCAGTCGGCGTCGTGGTTCCAGAGCTTGGTGTGCCGCGCGGTCGTCTGCACCTCGAGCCGCACGATGTCGGGCCGGATGCGCGCCAGCTCGTGCGACGCCGACGACGGCACGAACCCGTCGTCGTCGCTGTGCAGGATGAGGATCGGCACCGACAGCTCGTCGGCCCGGGCGACCATGTCGAGCTCCCGGAGGTCCACCGGGTGGTGCAGCCCGGCGACGTGGTGCAGCACCGGCGTGCGGAGGATGCGCTGCGCGACCTTGCGCACCGGGCGCGGGAGCTTCAGGACCCGGCTCTGCGACTTGAGCACCGCGTGCCAGTCGACGACCGGCGACTCGAGCACGATCCCGTCGACGAGGCCGGCGAAGCGTGACCGCACGAGCGTCTGCAGGACGACCGCGCCGCCCATCGACCAGCCCATGAGCACGACGCTCCGCGCCTGCTGCGCGGCGAGCCAGCGGAGGACGCCGTCGACGTCCTCCCACTCGGTGCTGCCGAGTCCGTAGCGACCGTCGTCGCTGCGCGGGGCGACGCCGTCGTTCCGCCACGACGCGAGCACGACCGAGTACCCGGCGGCACGGAAGACCGGGACGGCGCGGATCGTCTCGGCGCGGGTGACCCCACGGCCGTGCACGAGCACCGCCCAGGGCGCGTCTGGGTCGTCGGCGCGGACGACCCACGCCGGTGCGGGGCCGTTCGGGGTCGGGATGTCGACGTCCTCGACCGGGACGTCGAGCTCGCCGGGGGTCAGGTAGAACCAGCCGCCCCAGCGTCCGCGTCGGGCTGCGGTCGGGTCGCCGGCGTCGATCGCGATGATTCGCCGGGTGACGGTCGTGTCGGTGGTGCCGAGCACCTCGCCGATGCGCATGTGCCCGGTCCCGCCGCCGAACCAGAGGCTGTAGCGGCCCTGCAGCTCGGTGTCGGCCGTGCGTTCGAGGGTGACGGTCATCCGACCGGGGTCGACGGCGTGGATCGGCACGCGCTCGACGCGCTTCCGGTCGGGCGTGACGACCGCTCGGGCGACGGCGGCGACGAAGCCGCCGATCACCGCGGTGGTCACCGCCGCGGCGGCGATGCCCGCGCCGAGGGCGACGAACCCGGCCGATCGTGCGGTCTCCTGGACGACGTCCTCGGCGGGTCGCGCTGATCGGGACATGGTCCGGAGCCTAGTCTGCAAGCGTGTCCGAATCCCGAGAGCCCGAGGCCTTCGAACGCCTGCGCGCGTTCGTCGCATCGGGCCGGACCCGCACCGAGACCACCGTCACCGAGATCCCCTCGCCGTCGCGGATCGCGCCGTTCTCGATCGCCCTCGCGGCGGACGTGTCGGGCGCCGTGCACGGCATTGACTCCGACCTCGGGACCGGCCGCTTCATCGCGCTGTACGACCCCGCAGAACCCGAGGGGTGGGGCGGCGCGTTCCGCGTCGTGACGTTCGCGCAGGCGCCGCTCGAACCGGAGATCGGCGTCGACGAGTTCGTCGCCGACGTCACCTGGAGCTGGCTCGTCGACGCGCTCGCGGCCCACGGGGCGACCTACGACCGGGCGTCGGGCACGGCGACCAAGATCATCTCGCGCGGCTACGGCGACCTCGCAGCCCAGGGCGACGGCGCACAGCTCGAGCTCCGGGCCTCGTGGACGCCCCGCGACGAGGACCTGACCGCGCACGTCGAAGCATGGGAGGAGATCGTCGCGATGCTCGCGGGGCTCCCGCCGGCGTCCGACGGCGTGACCCTGCTGGCTCCGAGGAGGACCACGAAGTGACCGACCCCGCCAGCCCGGCCGACCCCGCCGGCCCGGCCGACCCCGCGTTCGAGGACGCGCACGCCACCGTCCGCGTGATCGAGGACCGCGACGAGTACCTGCAGGCGGTCGCCGCGATCGCCGCCGGACACGGCCCGGTCGCGGTCGACGCCGAGCGCGCGAGCGGCTACCGGTACTCGCAGCGGGCGTACCTGATCCAGGTCTTCCGCCGCGGCGCCGGGGCGTTCCTGTTCGACCCGATCCCGATCGGCGACTTCGCGGAGCTGCAGGAGGCGATCGTCGACGAGGAGTGGCTCTTCCACGCCGCCTCGCAGGACCTGCCGTGCCTGCAGGAGGTCGGCCTCGTCCCGACCCGCATCTTCGACACCGAACTGGGTGCCCGGATCGCCGGGTTCCCCCGGGTCGGCCTCGGCGCGGTCGTCGAGCAGCTCCTCGGCATCACGCTCGCCAAGGCGCACTCCGCCGCCGACTGGTCGACGCGTCCGCTCCCCCAGGCGTGGCTCGTCTACGCCGCGCTCGACGTCGAACTGCTCCCGGACCTGCGCGACGCCCTCGCCGCGGTGCTCGACGCCGCCGGCAAGTCCCGGATCGCCGCCGAGGAGTTCGCCGCCGTCCTGACTCGGGCCCCGAAGCCCCCGAAGGCCGAGCCGTGGCGTCGCCTGTCCGGCATGCACGCGCTCCGCGGCGCGCGTGCACTCGCGATCGCCCGGTCGCTCTGGACCGCCCGCGACGCCTACGCCCGCGAGGTCGACACCGCCCCGGGGCGCATCATCCCGGACTCGGCGATCGTGGCGGCCGCCGCGGCGAACCCGACCTCGAAGTCCGAGCTGAGCGCCGTGAAGGCCTTCACCGGCCGCGCGAGCCGCTCCGAGCTCGACCGCTGGTGGGCCGCCGTCGAGGAGGGACGCACGACCGACGACCTGCCGAAGCTCCGCGGCACCGGCGAGGCCACGCTCCCGCCACCCCGCGCCTGGGCGGACCGCAACCCCGACGCGGACCGCCGTTACAAGGCCGCACGGGCCGCCGTCGTCGCGCGCGCCGAGGAACTCGACGTGCCCGTCGAGAACCTGCTCACCCCGGAGACCCTGCGGGTGGTGTCCTGGGAGCCGCCGACGCCGATCGCGACCGAGACCGTCGGCGCTGCCCTGGCTTCCCACGACGCCCGCCCCTGGCAGGTCGAGGAGACGGCGTCGATCATCGCGGACGCCTTTGTCGAGGCCGCACAGCAGCCTGCTGCCGAGCGCAACACCGGCTCGTAGGAACACCCCAACCGGCATGCGTCCGCCCAGGCTGCGGGCATAGCGTCGGTACCGTCGCCGGGCTCGGCCCGGCCGGTCGGGGCGGAACGTGCCCCGACTCGATCGAAGAGGATCTGGAGGCCCGGATTGCCCAAGGCATCAGACGTCGTGTTCGTGGACGGTGTGCGCACACCGTTCGGACGAGCCGGTGAGAAGGGGGTGTTCTGGAAGACCCGCGCCGACGACCTCGCGGTCCACGCGATGCGCGGTCTGCTCGACCGGAACAGCCAGCTCGACGGCGCGGCGGTCGACGACGTCGCCGTGGCCGCCACCACCCAGCAGGGCGACCAGGGCCTGACCCTCGGCCGCACGGTCGGCATGCTGGCCGGTCTGCCGAAGTCGGTCCCCGGCTACGCGATCGACCGGATGTGCGCCGGCGCGATGACGAGCGTCACCACGCTGGCCGGCGCGATCGCCTTCGGCGCCGCCGACGTCGCCATCGCCGGTGGGGTCGAGCACATGGGTCGCCACCCGATGGGCTTCGGCGCCGACGTGAACCCGCGGTTCGTCGCGGAGCGCATGGTCGCGACCGACGCACTCGTCATGGGCAGCACCGCCGAGCGACTGCACGACCGCTTCCCCGCCATCACGAAGGACCGCACCGACGCCTTCGCCGTCCAGTCGCAGCAGCGCTACGCCGCCGCGTGGGCGGCCGGCAAGCTGCAGCCCGACGTGATCCCGGTCGAGGTGAACACCGGCGAGGGCTGGGACATCGTCACGACGGACGAGCCGCCGCGTCCGGGTACCACCCTGGAGGCCCTGGCTGCGCTGCGCACGCCGTTCCGGCCCCACGGACGGGTCACCGCCGGCAACGCGGCCGGTCTCAACGACGGCGCCACCATGAGCCTGCTCGCGTCCGAGGACGGCGCGAAGCAGCACGGTCTGCCGACGAAGATGCGCATGGTCTCGTTCGCATTCGCGGGCGTCGAGCCCGAGGTGATGGGCGTCGGTCCCGTGCCCGCGACCGACAAGGCGCTCCGCAAGGCGGGCCTGACGATCGACGACATCGGCCTGTTCGAGATCAACGAGGCGTTCGCCGTCCAGGTGCTCGCGTTCCTCGACAACTACGGCATCGCCCAGGACTCCCCGAACGTGAACGCCTGGGGCGGCGCGATCGCCGTCGGGCACCCGCTCGCGTCGAGCGGTGTCCGCCTGATGAACCAGCTCGCCGCGCAGTTCGCCGAGCGACCGGACGTCCGGTACGGCATCACGACGATGTGCATCGGCCTGGGCCAGGGCGGCACCGTCATCTGGGAGAACCCGAACTTCAGCAAGAGCGCGGCACGGAAGGCGGCCTGACGATGACCACCACCCCGATCGACCAGCTGACCGAGCTCAGTGCCGACGAGGTCGTCACCCACTCGTACGTCAAGCACGTGCCGCTGCCGTCCGGCGGCACGCTCGCACTCGTCACGCTCGACAACGGCAAGGACTACAAGCGTCCATCGACCCTCGGCCCGCGCACCATGCGCGAGCTGTCCGACGTGCTCGACACCCTGCGTGCCGAGGCTGCCGCCGGGAGCATCCAAGCGGTCGCGATCACCGGCAAGGAGTACTGCTTCGCCGCCGGCGCCGACCTGTCGCAGGCGGCGGCACTGCCCTCGCGCGAGGTCGCTCACGAACTCGGAGCGCTGGGCCACGCCACGCTCCGCAAGCTCACCGACCTCGGTGTGCCGTCGTTCGCGTTCGTGAACGGCATCGCGCTCGGTGGTGGGCTCGAGATCGCCCTGCACTGCACCTACCGGGTGTTCTCGTCAGCGGCACAGGGCATCGGCCTGCCCGAGGTCTTCCTCGGCATCATCCCCGGCTGGGGTGGCGCCACGCTGCTCCCTCGTCTGATCGGGCCCGAGAAGGCCCTCCGCGTCATCGTGGAGAACCCGCTGAAGAACAACCGGCTCATGGACGGCCCGGCCGCCGTCGAGCTCGGCATCGGCGACGCGCTCATCCCGTCGGTGACGTTCCTGCCGTCCGCGGTCGCCTGGGCGGACGGCGTCGTGGCCGGCCGCACGAAGGTGGTCCGCAAGAACGAGCCGGGCATGCTCGAGAAGGCCGCCTGGGGCACCGTCGTCAAGGTGGCGCGACAGCAGGTCGCCTCGAAGATCGGCACCGTCCCGAAGTCGCCGTTCCGAGCGCTCGACCTGGTCGCCGCCGCGAAGTCGGGGTCGCTCGAGGAGCGTTTCGCCGGCGAGGACGACGCCCTGGCCGACCTGCTCGCCGGTGACCAGTTCGCCGCGTCGATGTACGCGTTCGACCTCGTGCAGAAGCGCGCGAAGAAGCCCGTCGGCGCTCCCGAGGGCGTCGAGGCGAAGAAGATCACGAAGGTCGGCGTCCTCGGTGCCGGGCTCATGGCGTCCCAGTTCGCGCTGCTGTTCGCCCGACGGCTCGGGGTCCCGGTCGTCATCACCGACGTCGACCAGTCGCGGGTCGACGCCGGCGTCGAGCGCATCCGGTCCTCGGTCGACGAGCTGCTCGCCAAGAAGCGGGTCTCCCCGGACGACGCGAACCGCATCAAGGCACTCGTGAGCGGTTCGGTGTCGTACGACGCGTTCGCGGACGCCGACTGGGTCATCGAGGCCGTCTTCGAGGAGATGAGCGTCAAGCAGGACGTGTTCCGGAAGATCGAGCAGGTCATCGCGCCCGACGCGATCCTGGCGACCAACACCTCGTCGCTGTCGGTCGACGAGATGGCGTCGGTGCTCGAGCACCCGGAGCGCCTCGTCGGCTTCCACTTCTTCAACCCGGTCGCCGTGATGCCCCTGCTCGAGGTGGTCCGCGCTGCGAAGACCTCGGACGAGGCCCTCGCCACGGCCCTCGCCGTCGCGAAGACCCTGAAGAAGACCGCGATCATCACGGCCGACCAGCCGGGCTTCGTCGTCAACCGGGTGCTCGCCCGGGTGCTCGGCGAGGCGATGCGCGGCGTCGAGGAGGGCACTCCCTTCGAGACCGTCGCCGAGGGTGCGGCACCGCTCGGTCTGCCGATGTCACCGTTCGAGCTGCTCGAGCTCGTCGGCCTGCCCGTCGGCGCACACGTGCTCGACTCCCACCACGCCGCGTGGCCCGAGCGCTTCTACCCCGGTGACGGCCTGAAGCGGATCGCGGAGCACGGGACGATCCTGACCCGCGACAAGAAGGGCAACGCGACCGGGTACGACGCCGCCGCCGTGAAGCTCGTCGCGCCGTCCAAGAAGGATGCGCAGCCGGTCGATGCGGCCACGATGCAGCAGCGGTTCGAGGACGCCCTGGCCGACGAGGTGCACCGCATGCTCGAGGACCGCGTGGTCGAGCACGTCGAGGAGATCGACCTCGGGCTGATCCTCGGCGCGGGCTACCCGTTCCAGGCCGGCGGCATCAGCCCCTACCTCGACCGTTCGGGTGCGTCCGAGCGTGTCTTCGCCGGCACGTTCCACGACCCGGCGATCGTCGGCCCCGCCTCACGCTGACCGTCGGCTGAGCAAGGCCCCGCGCGAGGTCACCGTCCCGACCACGGAACCGACATCGAACCAGGCACGCAGCCTGGCTCGATGTCGGTTCCCTGCTTCGACACCGACACCGACACGGCGCGCACCCGCCAGGCGAGGACGCAGGTCCGCAGCGTCCTCGAGCTGCTCGAGGAGTTCCAGGTCGTCGAGACCGAGGACGACACCGCGACCTTGCCGTTGCGCGTGACGGCGATCCGCTCGTGCCCGAACGTCGCCCGGCCCATGACAGCGGCGAGGTCTGCGCGGAACTCCCTCGTCGACACCGATTCGAAGATGCTGTTCATGTGTGCGCAGTCCCAACTCCGTACGCAGCCGGCCAGGGTCAGCGGTCCGCCGACTCCCGCGTCCGCGCCGGCTTCGCCTGGGGCAGCTTGGTGCCGACCACCTGGTCGATGACGTCGCGGGCGATCGCCTGGGCCGTCAGCCCCACGTCGGCCAGGATCTGCGACCGCGACGCGTGGTCGATGAACGCGTCGGGCAGCCCGAGCTCGTTCACCCCGGTGTCGACCCCGGCGGCGCGCAGGTCCTGCCGCAGCCGGGTCCCGACACCGCCCACGCGCACGCCGTCCTCGATCGTGATGACGAGGCGGTGGTCGCGCGACAGCTCGATGAGCGACGACGGGATCGGCACGACCCACCGCGGGTCGACCACCGTCGCACCGATGCCCTGGGCTTCGAGCAGCGCCGCCGCCTCGAGCGCGACGGGCACCATCGACCCGACGGCGACGAACAGGACGTCTGGCTCCTGGTCCGACGACGGGGAACGCAGCACGTCCACCCCGTCGGACAGCCGCCGCTCGGCGGCGATGTCCGGCCCGACCGACCCCTTCGACCAGCGCAGCACCGTCGGGGCGTCGTCGACGGCGACGGCCTCGCGGAACTCCTCGCGGAGGGTCGCGGCGTCACGCGGTGCGGCGATCCGGATCCCCGGTACGACCTGCAGCAGCGCGAGGTCCCACATGCCGTGGTGTGATGGCCCGTCGGGCCCGGTGATGCCCGCGCGGTCGAGCACGAAGGTCACGCCCGCCCGGTGCAGGGCGACGTCCATCAGCACCTGGTCGAACGCCCGGTTCAGGAAGGTCGCGTAGAGCGCCACGACGGGGTGCAGGCCGCCGTACGCCAGCCCCGCGGCGGTCGTCACCGCGTGCTGCTCCGCGATGCCGACATCGATCACCCGATCTGGGTGCTGCTCCTGGAACAGGTGGAGCCCGGTCGGCCGGAGCATCGCGGCGGTGATCGCCACGATGCGCTCGTCGTCGGCACCGACCGACGCCAGCGTCGACGCGAACACCGACGTCCACGACGGTCCGGCGGAGACGTCGAGCGACTCCCCCGTCTCCGGGTCGATGTGTCCGACGGCGTGGAACTGGTCCGCCTGGTCGCGGAGCGCCGGCTCGAAGCCGTGGCCCTTCTCGGTGATCGCGTGCACGATCGTCGGCGCGCCGTACGCCTTCGCCTGCCGGAGCGCCGCCTCCATCGCCCGCTGGTCGTGCCCGTTCACCGGGCCGATGTACTTGATGTCGAGGTTCGAGTACAGCGCCTCGTTGTTCGTGAACCGCGACAGGAAGCCGTGGAGGCCCCCGCGCACACCGCGGTAGAACGCACGCCCAGGTGCGCCGAACCGGGAGGCGACGGCCTGCGACTTCTCGAACAGCGCCCGGTACTCGCGGCGGGTCCGGACGGAGCTGAGGAAGCGCGCCATGCCCCCGATCGTCGGTGCGTACGACCGGCCGTTGTCGTTGACGACGATGACGAGCCGGCGGTCGTTGCTGTCCGAGATGTTGTTGAGCGCCTCCCACGTCATCCCGCCCGTGAGCGCGCCGTCCCCGACGACCGCGACGACGGTGCGGTCGTCCTGCCCGGTCTGCCGGAAGGCGCGGGAGATCCCGTCCGCCCAGGACAGCGACGAGGACGCGTGCGAGGACTCGACGATGTCGTGCTCCGACTCGCTCCGCTGCGGGTACCCGGCCAGGCCGCCGCGCTCACGCAGCCCCGAGAAGTCCTGTCGTCCGGTGACGAGCTTGTGCACGTACGACTGGTGCCCGGTGTCGAACACGAAGGGGTCGTGTGGCGAGTCGAACACGCGGTGCATCGCGAGCGTCAGCTCGACGACCCCGAGGTTCGGCCCGAGGTGCCCGCCGGTCTTCGCGACCTCGGCGACCAGGAACCGACGGATCTCGGCGGCCAGTTCCGTCATCTGCGCGTCCGACAGACGCGTGAGGTCGCGCGGCGACGTGATGCTGCTCAGCAGGCTCACGGGCGCTCCTTTCGTGGGGCAGGTCCCCACACTATCCGCGCAACCGGGACACGGACGGGAGGCGCGGTGCCAGCTGGCACCGCGCCTCCCGTCCGTGTCGTGGTCGTGTCAGCGACCCGTGCTCGCGTCGGTCAGACGAGCGACCGGAGCACGTACTGCAGGATGCCGCCGTTGCGGTAGTAGTCGGCCTCTCCGGGGGTGTCGATGCGGACGACCGCGTCGAACTCGACGGTCTGCTTGCCGGCCGGCGAGTGCTCGCTCGGCTCCGCCGTGACGTGCACGGTCTTCGGCGTGCGACCCTCGTTCAGCTCGGTCAGCCCGGAGATCGAGACGACCTCGGTGCCGTCGAGGCCGAGCGACTCGACCGTCTCGCCCGCCGGGAACTGCAGCGGGACGACACCCATGCCGATGAGGTTCGAGCGGTGGATCCGCTCGAAGCTCTCGGTGATGACCGCCTTGACGCCGAGCAGGTTCGTGCCCTTCGCCGCCCAGTCGCGCGACGAGCCGGAGCCGTACTCCTTGCCACCGAAGATGACGAGCGGGATGCCCTGCTCCTGGTAGTGCTGCGAGGCGTCGTAGATGAACGACTGCTCACCGTCGGAGGTGGTGAAGTCGCGGGTGTAGCCGCCCTCCACTCCGTCGAGCAGCTGGTTGCGCAGGCGGATGTTCGCGAACGTGCCGCGGATCATCACCTCGTGGTTGCCGCGACGCGAGCCGTACGAGTTGAAGTCCTTGCGGTCGACGCCGTGCTCGGCCAGGTAGCGACCAGCGGGGCTGTCGGCCTTGATCGAACCGGCCGGCGAGATGTGGTCGGTGGTGACCGAGTCGCCGAGCTTCGCCAGGACGCGGGCGCCGGAGATGTCCGAGACCGCGTCGGGCTGCATCGTCATGCCCTCGAAGTACGGGGGCTTCCGGACGTACGTCGACTCCTGGTCCCACTCGAAGGTGTCGCCCGTGGGGGTCGGCAGGTTCTTCCAGCGGTCGTCGCCCTCGAACACGGAGCCGTACTCGTGGGTGAACATCTCGGTGTCGATCGACGAGTCGATGACGTCCTGCACCTCGGCCGCGTCGGGCCAGATGTCCTGCAGGTAGACGTCCTTGCCGTCCTGGTCGGTCCCCAGGGCGTCCTTGTCGAAGTCGAAGTGCATCGACCCGGCCAGGGCGTAGGCGATGACCAGCGGCGGGGACGCCAGGTAGTTCATCTTCACGTCGGGGTTGATGCGGCCCTCGAAGTTGCGGTTGCCGGAGAGCACCGCGGTGACGGCGAGGTCGTTGTCCTGCACGGCCTGCGAGATCTCCTCGGGCAGCGGGCCCGAGTTGCCGATGCAGGTGGTGCAGCCGTAGCCGACCGTGTAGAAACCGAGGTCTTCGAGGTAGCTGGTGAGCCCGGCCTTCTCGTAGTAGTCCGTGACGACCTTCGAGCCCGGCGCGAGCGTGGTCTTGACCCACGGCTTGGCCTTGAGGCCCTTCTTCGCGGCGTTCCGCGCGAGGATGCCGGCGGCCATCATCACCGACGGGTTCGACGTGTTCGTGCACGAGGTGATCGCGGCGATCGCGACGGCGCCGTGGTCGATGGTGAAGGTGTCGCCGTCGGCCACCGAGACCGACGTGGGCTTCGAGACCGTGCCCGGCGCGCTCGAGGCATGCACCGGGACCTCCGACGCCGGGGCGTCCTGCAGGTCGTCGACGGCGTGCTCGTCACCCGGGGCGGCGGCGACCGGGTCGGACGCCGGGAAGGTGTCCGCGACGGCCTTGTCCTCCTCGGAGTGGTCGATGCTCGCGTAGTTGGCGAGGTCGACCTCGAACTGGTCCTTGGCCTTCGACAGCTCGATGCGGTCCTGCGGGCGCTTCGGACCGGAGATCGAGGGGACGACCGTCGACAGGTCGAGCTCCATGTACTCGGAGTACGCCGGCTCCACCGACGGGTCGTGCCACAGGCCCTGCGCCTTCGAGTACGCCTCGACCAGGGCGATCTGGTCCTCCGAGCGGCCGGTCAGGCGCAGGTAGTCGAGCGTGACGGCGTCGACGGGGAAGATCGCGGCGGTCGAGCCGAACTCCGGCGACATGTTGCCGATGGTGGCGCGGTTCGCGAGCGGGACCTCGGAGACGCCCTCGCCGTAGAACTCGACGAACTTGCCCACGACGCCGTGCTTGCGGAGCTCCTGCGTGATGGTGAGCACCACGTCGGTCGCGGTGACGCCGGCCGGGATCGAACCGGACAGCTTGAAGCCGACGACCTTCGGGATGAGCATCGACACGGGCTGGCCGAGCATCGCGGCCTCGGCCTCGATGCCGCCGACGCCCCACCCGAGCACGCCGAGGCCGTTCACCATAGTGGTGTGCGAGTCGGTGCCGACCAGGGTGTCCGGGTAGGCGTAGAGCTCACCGTCGAACTCACGCGTGTACGTGACCTTCGCCAGGTACTCGATGTTGACCTGGTGCACGATGCCGGTGCCCGGCGGGACGACCTTGAAGTCCTCGAACGCGGTCTGGCCCCAGCGGAGGAACTGGTAGCGCTCACCGTTGCGCTCGTACTCGAGGTCGGTGTTGCGCTGCAGCGCGTCCTCGCGGCCGAACAGGTCGGCGACGACGGAGTGGTCGATGACCATCTCGGCCGGCGAGAGCGGGTTGATCTTGTTCGGGTCGCCGCCGATCTGCGCCATCGCCTCGCGCATGGTGGCGAGGTCGACGATGCACGGGACGCCCGTGAAGTCCTGCATGACCACACGGGCCGGCGAGAACTGGATCTCGGTGTCCGGCTCGGCCTCGGGCTTCCACGAGCCGAGCGCGCGGATCTGCTCCTCGGTGACGTTCGCGCCGTCCTCGGTGCGGAGCAGGTTCTCGAGCAGCACCTTCAGGCTGTACGGGAGCTTCTCGTGCCCCGGCACCGTGTCGATCCGGTGGAACGCGTAGTCGACACCCCCAACCGAGAGCGTGTCCTTCGAGCCGAAGCTGTTGACTGCAGCCACTGTGCCGCCTCCCTACTGATCGGTGTGCCCTCATCATCGCGGGCGTCGGAACGTCCCACCAGCAAGGCAAACCTAATCCCGAGGGTGCGAGCGCGCCCCCGGGAAACTGTCTCGATGTCGAGACAACTCTACACCGCGGCGGTGTCCCCCCGGCGCACGAACACCGTGCGAACGAGCAGCCACGTGACCCAGAGCACGGCCGCGTAGAGCGGGACGCCGAGCACGAGCTTCACGGCGGCGAGGAGCTCGATCTGCGCGGTCAGGTACAGCGGCACCTCGACGGCGAGCCGGAGTGCGAAGAGTCCGACCCAGATCCACGTGGCCACCGTGAGCACGCGGCGCTTCGCGGGGTCCGCGCGCCAGTCGACGTGCGAGCCGTCCTCGTTCGGCGGCAGCAGGAAGCCGACCACGACGCCGATGAGCGGCCATCGGATCGCCAGGGTGACGAGCAGCCCGACGAGCCACACGGAGTTGATGACGATGCCGGGGATGAAGTTCGTCTCGGCACGGCCGGTGAACAGCGCGAGCGCCGCGGAGACGACCACCCCGGCGATGCCCGCGAAGGACATCACGAGCGACTGCCGCTGCACCAGACGGACGACCACGAACACGAGTCCGACGAGCACCGGGATCACGACGCTCGGGACGAGCTCCTTCGTGATCGCGTAGACGACCAGGAACGCGAACCCGGGGAGCACCGACTCGGCGAGCCCGCGCACGCCGCCCACCGCTCCGAGCAGGGCGCGTCCCGAAGGCGCCTCTCCGGGCGCGACCCGCGCGATGCCCGCGTTCTGCACGGCGGCGCGGAACTGCGCGGAGAACGACGGTACGGCGTCGTCCGGACGCGCCGTGGCCGGCGGACGCGGGGGCACCCGGTCACCCGGCACCGCGGGCTCGTCGTGCGGGTCTGCGTGCCGCGGGGTGTCGTCGTGGTCCGGCACCGTGCCTCCAGGCCGTGTCGTGTCGTGTCGTGTCGTGTCGAGCGGCAGCCGGGGTCAGACGGCGGTCTGCGTCGACTTCGGCATGTGCAGCGGGATGAGGTCGCGCGGCGGCATCGGCGTGGTGCCGCGCACGACCACGACGCTGCGGAAGAGCTCCTCGATCTCGGCGGCGTCGTCCGGCTGCTCGGCCGCCTTGCCGGCGATCACGCCGCGCAGGAACCAGCGCGGGCCGTCGACGCCGATGAAGCGCGCGGCGCGGGCGCCGTCGGTGGCGCCGGAGCCGTCGGTGACGACCGGCACCAGGGCGCGGAGCTCCGGACCGAAGGGGCCGTCGACCTCCTCGACGCGACCGCCCTGACGCTCGATCTGGTCCGCGATCTGCGAACGGATCTCGTGCCAGAGACCCGTGGACCGCGGTGCTGCGAACGGCTGGACCTGGAGCGTCGACTCGTCGTAGTCGAGCCCGACGGCGACGACGCGCTGCGAACCCTCCTCCACCTCGAGCCGCAGGTGCAGGCCCTCGCGCGGGAGGACCTTCACGCCGCCGAGGTCGACGTACGGTCGCACCAGGTTCGCCTCGGTCTCGTCGTGCGGGCCGTTCTCGGCACGGTCGGCGGGCGCCGACTTGTCCGTGGGCGCGACCGCGTCCACCTCGTCGAGGTCCGCGTCGGCATCGGTCGCGATGTCGACCTCCGGCGTCGTGTCCGCGACCACGGCGTCGTCGGCGACGGCAGCCGCCACCTCGACCTCGTCACGCTTGCGTCGACCGAACTTCATGCGTTCCGTCCTTCCTGGAAGTCGTCGGCAGCGCCGCGGAGGGCGCTGCGGTCACCGTAGCCCGAGGAGCCGAACCCGCCCGCACCACGGACGCTCTCCGGCAGGGAGTCCACGCGGGTGTACGACACGCGGGGCACCGGCATGACGATCACCTGCGCGATGCGGTCGCCCACGTGCACCTCGTACGGCTCGGACGCGTCGGTGTTGAGCAGGGCGACCTTCACCTCGCCGCGGTAGCCGGAGTCGACGGTGCCCGGCGCGTTCACGATGGTGATGCCGTGCTTCGCGGCGAGGCCGCTCCGCGGCACCACGAACGCCACGTACCCCTCGGGCAGGGCGATCCGCAGTCCGGTGCCGACGAGCCGGCGCTCCCCGGGCTGCAGCACGAAGGCCTCCGTCGAGACGAGGTCGGCACCGGCGTCTCCGGGGTGGGCGTGGACGGGAGCGTTCTCCCCGGTCCAGAGCACGTCGACTGGTTCGGTCACGAGACGAGGGTAGTGCACGACCGTGACCGTTCCGTGACCTGCTCCGGATCGTGATGGGATGGAGGGGTGACCGTGTACCGCGAACGTCTCTGGGCCCCGCCCGCCCTCTACCTGGCGACGGCCCTCGTCATCCCCGCCAGCCTGCTGGTGTTCCTGCCGATCAGCGTGCTGGCCGGCGTGCTCGTCGCCGTCGGCATGTACCTCGGGGTGCTCGTGCTGCTCTGGGCCCTCGCGCCGACGATCGAGGTCACCGACACCGAGTTCCGCGCCGGCAGGGCGCACCTGCCCCGGGCGCTCGTCGGCGAGGCCACCGCGTACCAGGGTGCCGAGGCGACGACGCAGCGCGGGCCGGCGCTCGACGCCCGCGCCTGGACGCTGTTCCGCGGGTACGTGCGGGGCGTCGTGCGCGTCGAGGTCGCGGACCCGGCGGACCCGACGCCCTACTGGCTGGTCAGCGCACGGGACCCCCAGGCCGTCGTGGACGCGCTGCGCTCCTGACGCGGGGTCCGGTCGGGGTGCGCGGGCGGCCGGGAGGCTCAGCTCGCCCCCGCCCCGCCCGTTCCTTCCCAGAACGGGTGCAGTAGGGAGCGGTTCCGGGCACGGCTGGTCGTTCCGGAACACCAGATACGCCCGCTCCCGCCCGGTGTGCCCGGACCCGCCAGGTACGCCGGGATACACCAGGCACGCCCGCTCGCGCCCGGCGCGCACCCCGCGCACGCGGAACGGCCCGCCACCCGCGAGGGGTGACGGGCCGTTCGTGACGCGTGCTCAGAGCGCGGCGCACTCCGCGCACACGGGGCCGAGCTTCGACTCGTGGTCGAGCTGCGAGCGGTGCTTCACGAGGAAGCACTCGACGCAGGTGAACTCGTCGACCTGCGGCGGCAGCACGACGACGTCGA
Organism: Curtobacterium sp. MCSS17_007; assembly: GCF_003234175.2. Lineage (NCBI taxonomy): Bacteria > Bacillati > Actinomycetota > Actinomycetes > Micrococcales > Microbacteriaceae > Curtobacterium > Curtobacterium sp. MCSS17_007. Next base: position 1,482,675 of record NZ_CP126257.1, on the reverse strand, counting down.
GGTCGACGTCGCTGAGGTCCTGTCCGGCGAGCTCGAAGCTGCCGGGGTTGTCCGAATCATCGTCGACGACCCCCGACATCTTGTCGGGCACGCGCTCCTTGAGGGCCTCGATCGACTCCGAGTCAGAGGAGTCGTCGGTCTTCCTGGGGGCGTCGTAATCGGTGGCCATGCCCATCCGTTTCTCGTGTCGAGAGGTCGTCGCCGGTGATCGGCGGCGACAGTTTGCACCACGACCCGCGAGAGCGCAAACCGAACGCCGTGCGGGATCGTCAGGCCGTGCAACCGGTCGCAGGACCCGGACATTCCCCGGGTGTGGGAGTGCGCGGCACGCCCGTGTGCCTCCGCCGGATCGAGCACGCACGGCTGCATACTCCTGAGGGTACGAGCACGACCGTACGCAACGCTCGGGAGGCGCAACCATGCAAGACGTGAGAGTCATCGGAGTCGAGTCCGGGGCACTCGTGCTCGCGACCGACGGCGGCACCGAGTTCCGGTTGCCCGTCACCGCGTCGCTGTCGAGCCAGGTCCGCCAGGCCAACCCCGACGCCGGCCCGCAGAAGCGCGTGTCGCCGAAGGACGTCCAGGCCCGCATCCGCGGCGGGGCCGACGCAGCCGACGTGGCCGCCGCGCTCGACGTCGACGTCGAGTACGTCCGACGCTTCGAGGGTCCGGTGCTCGCCGAGCGCGCCTTCATCCTCGACGCCGCCCGTCGCGTCCCGGTCACGCCGACCGATGCCGAGGCTCCCGACACCTTCGGTGCGGCCATCGAGGCGAAGCTCGAGTCCGGCGAGGCCACCTCGGTCCAGTGGGCCTCGTGGAAGAACGTCGAGCAGGGCTGGCAGGTGCGCGTCCGCTACACCGCCTCGGAGGTCGAGCACGACGCCCAGTGGCTGTTCGACCCGAAGACCTCGACGCTCACGCCGGACAACGGTGACGCGCACCGGCTCTCGCACACCGACGACGAGGGCATCGCCCCGCGCCTCCGCGCCGTCGAGAACGACCACCACGACACCGACGGCACGCGGTTCGACTCGGGCGCGTTCCGCGTCGAGCAGCCCGTCGAGGAGGCGACGGAGCCCGAGGTCCAGGAGCGCCCGCTCCGCGCCCCGCTCCCGCGCATCGGCGCCGCCCCGGTCGAGGAGCGGTCGCCCGGCAACGAGACCGCCGACCTGCTCGAGGCGCTCCGCCGCCGCCGTGGTGAGCGCGAGGCCGCCTCGTTCACCGAGCAGCAGGACGAGCCCCGCGGCACCTCGATCAGCGTCGTGGACGTCCCGCTGCAAGGGTACGAGACCTCGTCGGCCTCGGCGCCGGAGCGCGACGACCGTCCGGCCTCGGCACCCGAGTCCGACGGCCGCTCGGAGCGGAAGAAGCGCAACCGCCGGTCCATGCCGAGCTGGGACGAGATCGTCTTCGGCACCCGCCCGGAGGACCCCGCCTGATCCCGCCGCGCGTCCGGCATCCCCGGACGGGAGGCTCGCTGCAGCCCCGCCACGCTCGTCGCGTCGCGGGGCTGCGGCGTTCCCGCCCGGGTCAGCCCGCGAAGGCGCCCGCCAGCCGCAGGGGCACGAAGACCTCGTCGTCCGTCATGGCGCCGTGCTGCCCGATCATCCGCTTCGGTTCCCTGCGGGGGTCCAGGTCGCGGTCGTCGTTGAAGGCCCACGACCCCCGAGCCACCACGACCACGTCGCCGATGCGTGGCAGCACCCGCTCGTCGACGGCGCCGAACCACCCGGCGGCGACGGCCTCCGCACGGCTCGCCACGTACGCCCGCTTGCCGTAGCGGGAGCGCCAGGCCTCGACCAGCGCGGGCACGTCCGTCCCCGGACGGACCGCGAGCTGGCGGCAGCGCGGGTCGCCGGCGATCCCGACGACGTCGACGAGCAGCCCGGGGTCCATCGCGATGTTCGCCTCGGCGGGCACGTCGAGCACGCCGTGGTCGGCGGTGACGAGGATGCCCACGTCACCGGCGCCCCGGTCCGCGAGCCGTGCGAGCTCCCCGTCGAGCAGCTCGAGTGCCGCGGTCCACCGGTCGGACTCCCATCCGTGCTTGTGCCCGATCGAGTCGAGCTCCGGGACGTAGAGGTAGACGAGCGAGCGGCCCGCTGCGGTCGTTGCCAACGCGGCGTCGACCCGCTCGGGGATGCTGTCGGCGGCCTCGTACCGCGCCCCGCCGAGCACGTTCGCGGTCATCCCCGAGGATGCGTACCGTGCGGGCCCGACCACGACGGGGTCGACCCCGAGTCCGGCCGCCTCGGAGAAGACGGTGCTCGCGAGCAACCAGCCTGCGGGAACCTCGCTGTCCCAGCCGCTCAGCAGGTTGACGACCCGCTCGCCGTCGGGCTCCCACCCGCTGTACCCGACCACGCCGTGCGTGCCCGGGGACCTGCCGGTCGTCAGGGTGGCCAGCGCGGCGGCCGTCGTCGTGGGGAAGCCGCTCCGCAGCCGCTTCAGCGTGCCGCCGCCCTTGGCGGCGGTCAGCCAGCGCGCGTGCCCGGCACGGGCGGAGAGCGCGGACGAGCCGAGACCGTCGACCAGCACGACGACCACCGAGCGGGCGGGACGGAGGGCGATCCGTGCCTCCCGGCCGGTGGCGCGCAGCCACGTGGCGTCGGCGGCACCGAGCGCGACGAGGCAACTGGGCAGCACGTCGGCGAGGTTCGCGGTGGCGTCGGGGGCGCTCGGTACGCTGGGGGGCACCCCACGATCCTCCCAGAAAGGTCCCATGGCACGCACGGAAGCAGTCGGCCTGCCCGACGGTGAGCGCATCGAGGACGTCGACGTCTCCGAGGAGATGCAGGGCTCGTTCCTCGAGTACGCCTACTCCGTCATCTACTCGCGGGCCCTGCCGGACGCGCGCGACGGCCTCAAGCCCGTGCAGCGACGCATCCTGTACCAGATGGCCGAGATGGGGCTCCGGCCGGACCGCGGGCACGTGAAGAGCGCCCGCGTCACGGGCGAGGTCATGGGCAAGCTGCACCCGCACGGCGACGGGGCCATCTACGACGCGCTCGTGCGCATGGCACAGCCGTTCACGATGCGCGTGCCACTGGTCGACGGCCACGGGAACTTCGGCTCGCTCGACGACGGTCCCGCGGCCGCCCGGTACACCGAGGCCCGGCTCGCTGAGCCCTCGATGGCGATGACCGAGGGCTTGAACGAGGACGTCGTCGACTTCGTCCCGAACTACGACAACCAGATCATGCAGCCGGGCGTGCTGCCGGCGGCGTTCCCGAACCTGCTCGTCAACGGCGCCTCCGGCATCGCGGTCGGCATGGCGACGAACATGGCGCCGCACAACCTCGGCGAGGTGATCGAGGCAGCGAAGCACCTGCTCCTGAACCCGACGGCGACGCTCGAGGAACTCATGGAGTTCGTGCCGGGCCCGGACCTGCCGTCGGGTGGCACGATCGTCGGACTCTCCGGGGTGCGCGACGCCTACGCCACCGGACGCGGCTCGTTCCGCACGCGGGCGAAGGTGAGCGTCGAGAACCTCACGCCGCGCAAGGTGGGTCTGGTCGTCACCGAGCTGCCGTACCTGGTCGGACCCGAGCGCGTGATCGAGAAGATCAAGGACGGCGTCCAGTCCAAGAAGCTCGTCGGCATCTCCGACGTCAACGACCTGACCGACCGGAACCACGGGCTGCGGCTCGTGATCGGCATCAAGTCCGGCTTCAACCCGACCGCCGTGCTCGAACAGCTCTACAAGCACACCCCGCTCGAGGACGGCTTCGGCATCAACAACGTCGCCCTCGTGAACGGGTCGCCGCGGACGCTCGGCCTCCGCGAACTGCTCGACGTGTACGTGCAGCACCGGCTCGACGTCGTCACCCGACGCTCCCAGTACCGGCTCGCCCGACGCAAGGAACGGCTGCACCTGGTCGAGGGCCTGCTCATCGCGATCCTCGACATCGACGAGGTCATCGAGGTCATCCGCTCCTCGGACGACTCGGAGACCGCTCGCACGCGTCTGCAGGACGTGTTCGACCTGTCCGAGGTGCAGGCCGAGTACATCCTCGAGCTGCGACTGCGCCGCCTGACGAAGTTCTCGCGCCTGGAGCTCGAGAGCGAGCGCGACCAGCTCCTCGCCGACATCGCCGCACTCGAGGAACTCCTGGCGTCGGACGCGCGACTCCGCGCCCAGGTCGCCCAGGAGCTCACCGAGGTGTCGGACCGGTTCGCCACCCCCCGCCGCACGCTGCTCACCGAGGCCGACGCCCCCGTGCGCGGTGGCCGGAAGGCCGCGGTCGACCCCGAGTCGCTGCAGATCGCGGACGCGCCGTGCCGCGTGCTGCTCTCCACCACCGGGCGGCTCGTCCGGGTCGACATCCCCGACACCGACCTCGGGATCGTGCGGGTACCGAAGCGATCGAAGCACGACGCGGTCCGGTCGACCGTGGTGTCGACGGTGCGCGGTCAGATCGGCGCGCTCACGTCGACCGGTCGTGTGCTGCGGTTCTCCCCCGTGGACGTCCCCGCCGTCCCCCCGGCATCGGTCCGGCTCGACGCCGGCGTCCGCGTGTCCGAGTACCTCGGCATCGCGCGGACCGAGAGCGTCGTGGCCCTCGTCGACCTGTCGCCGAACGCAGCCGACTCGCTGGCGATCGGTACCGCACAGGGCACCGTGAAGCGTGTGACCACCGGGGCGTGGCCCGACAAGGACGAGTTCGTCGCGATCGGGCTCAAGCCGAAGGACACCGTCGTCGGTGCCGCCCAGGCGCCCGAGACGGACGACCTGGTGTTCATCACCTCCAACGCGCAGCTGCTGCGGTTCCCGGCGTCGGGCGTGCGCCCGCAGGGGCTGCCCGCCGGCGGTGTCGCGGGCGTCTCGCTGTCGTCGGGCGCGACCGTGATCTGGTTCGGGTCGGTCGCGCGGTCGGACGACGCCGTCGTGGCCACCGTCTCGACGTCGTCGGGTGCGCTGCCCGGGACGGACGCCGGTCGGGCGAAGGTGTCCGCACTCTCGGAGTTCCCGGCGAAGGGCCGGGCGACCCAGGGTGTGCGGGCGCACGCGTTCCTGAAGGGGGAGGACGGCCTCACCGTGGCGTGGGCGGGCATCGCTCCCCCGCACGCCGTCGGCACGGACGGCGCGGCGCGCACGCTGCCGGACTGGCTGTCGAAGCGCGACGGATCCGGTGCGCCGCTCGAGGCCGTGATCGTCTCGATCGGCGGCAGCGCTGCGGCCCTGGACGGGACCGCCGGCGAGGCGTAGCCGGCTGCGACTGCGCGGCGGCTGTGCTACGGCTACGCCGCGCGGGCTGCGGCCGCGGCGGACTCTGGTCGCACGACCTGCCGTCCGGACGCAGCACCGACGGCGCGTCGTGCGACCGGAACGCTCGTGCGCGGCAGGTCGCGCGACGGGAACCTGGCCAGGACGGACGGGAGGCGCGGTGCCAGCGGGTACCGCGCCTCCCGTCCATCGGACGGTCGCCCAGCAGATGTGTGCGGTCGCGAGACGCCGGGCACTCCGCGAGACGCCGCAGCCCGCGGTCGCGAGACGCCGGGCACTCCGCGAGACGCCGCGGCCCGCGCGAGACACCGTCGGATCCGGCGGCGTCTCGCCGCGACGGCGGCGTCCCGCCGCGACGGCGGTGTCTCCCGCAGTACGACGGCGTCCCGCCGGTACGCCGGCGTCGCGGGAGGGTAGCGGGCCGTCCGGTGCCGACCGCCGCTACGCGTCGATGCGGTCGCGGTCGAGCCCCTCGCCCGCCAGGATGAACTCCTTGCGCGGCGCGACGTCGTTGCCCATGAGCAGCTCGAACACCTTCGCGGCGCTCTCGGCATCGGTCACGTTCACCCGACGGAGCGTGCGGTGCGCCCGGTCCATCGTGGTCTCGGCGAGCTGGTCGGCGTCCATCTCCCCCAGGCCCTTGTACCGCTGGATCGGCTCCTGGTACTTCTTGCCCTGCTTCGCGAGCTTCTTCAGCACCGCCTGCAGTTCGGCCTCGGAGTAGGTGTAGAGCGTGTCGTTCGGCTTGCCGCGGTTCACCACGACGACGCGGTGCAGCGGCGGCACGGCTGCGAACACCCTGCCCTGCTCGATCATCGGCCGCATGTACCGGAAGAACAGCGTCAGCAGCAGGGTGCGGATGTGTGCGCCGTCGACGTCGGCGTCCGACATGATGATGATCTTGCCGTAGCGTGCCTGGTCGATCTCGAACGAGCGGCCGGAGCCGGCACCGATCACCTGGATGATCGAGGCGCACTCCGCGTTGGACAGCATGTCCGACACCGACGCCTTCTGCACGTTGAGGATCTTGCCGCGGATCGGCAGGAGCGCCTGGTACTCGCTGTTGCGGGCGAGCTTGGCCGTGCCCAGCGCGGAGTCGCCCTCGACGATGAAGAGCTCGGTGCCCTCGGCGTCCTGCTTGCGGCAGTCGGCGAGCTTCGTCGGCAGCGAGGAGTTCTCGAGCGCGTTCTTGCGGCGCTGGGTCTCCTTGTGTGTGCGCGCGGAGATGCGCGTCTTCATCTCGGCGACGACCTTCTCGAGCAGCATCGCCGCCTGCGCCTTCTCCGTGCGCTGTGTCGAGGTGAGGATCTCGGTGAGGCGCTTCGACACCACCTGGTCGACGATCTTCCGGACCGCGGGCGTACCGAGGACCTCCTTCGTCTGGCCCTCGAACTGCGGCTCGGGCAGCCGGACGGTGAGCACGGCGGTGAGACCGGCGAGGACGTCGTCCTTCTCCAGCTTGTCCTGGCCGACCTTCAGCTTCCGGGCGTTCGCCTCGACCTGGGTGCGGACGGCCTTGACGAGCCCGGACTCGAAGCCGGTCAGGTGCGTGCCACCCTTCGGCGTCGCGATGATGTTCACGAAGCTGCGCTCGACGGTCTCGTACCCGCTGCCCCATCGGAGCGCGATGTCGACCTGGCACTCGCGCTCGACCGAGGTCGAGACCATGTGCCCCTTGTCGTCGAGCATCGGCACGGTCTCGGTGAACGTGCCCGTTCCCTCGATCCGCCAGACGTCCGTGACGGCCGTGTCGACCGCGAGGTGCTCCACGAACTCGCTGATGCCGCCCTCGTAGCGGAAGCGCTCCACGACGGGACCGCTCGCGACGGTGGTCCCCGTCGCCTCGGCTCGCTGGGCTGCCGCCTCGATCGACGACGGGCGCGCGTCCGTGATCGTGATGCCGAGACCCGGCACCAGGAACGCCGTCTGTCGCGCCCGGCTGACCAGGTCGCTCGTGCTGAACTTCGCGTCCGAGGTGAAGATCTGGCGGTCCGCCCAGTAGCGGATCCGCGAACCCGTCACGCCCTTCTTCACCTTGCCGACGACCCGGAGTTCGCTGCCCGAGGTGAAGGGCGTGAAGGGGGCGTCCGGGCCCGCACCGGCGAAGGTGCCGGGCTCACCACGGTGGAAGGACATCGCGTACGTCTTGCCGCCGCGGTCGACCTCGACGTCGAGACGCTCGGACAGCGCGTTGACGACGGAGGCGCCGACGCCGTGCAGCCCACCGGACGCCGCGTAGGACCCCGAGCCGAACTTGCCGCCGGCGTGCAGCTTCGTGAAGACGACCTCGACCCCGGTCAGCCCGGTCTTCGGTTCGACGTCGACGGGGATGCCGCGCGCGGTGTCGCGGACCTCGACCGAGCCGTCCTCGTGCAGGACGACGCCGATCTCGTCGCCGTGCCCGGCAAGGGCTTCGTCGACGGAGTTGTCGATGATCTCCCACAGGCAGTGCATGAGGCCACGGGAGTCCGTGGAGCCGATGTACATGCCCGGTCGCTTCCGGACCGCCTCGAGCCCTTCGAGGACGGAGAGATGGCGCGCGGAGTAGTCGGAGCTCACCCGCAGATGGTACCGACGGGCACCGACACCCGAGGGCCGCGCGAGCGGCGCGCCTCGGACTGGGGACACCCGCTCCGCGCTCAGCGAAACAGGCCGTCCGGGATGCACGACTCCCAGCCACCTCGTGTTCAAATGGGTGTCCACCCGCACCACCTGCGATCCGTGAGGAGCACAGCAATGACCCAGACCGTGCACGACCTCTCCATCGACGAAGCCAGCAGCCACCAGCTCACCGCCGCTGACCGCTGCGACAGCTGCGGAGCGCAGGCGTACATCCGCGCCACCATGGCCAGCGGCGAGCTCTACTTCTGCGCCCACCACGGTGCCGAGTTCAAGGACAAGCTCGCTGCGACCGCGCTCGAGTGGCACGACGAGAGCAGCCGACTCCACGAGTCGAAGTAGTCGTCACCAGACGAACGAACGGGAGGCGCGGTGCCAGCTGGCACCGCGCCTCCCGTTCGTTCGTGTGGTCGCGTCAGGCGATCCGCTTGAACGCCTTGTCGACGTACCGGTCGATGGTGGCGCGCGCCTCGCGCGCGTACCGGTCGATCGTCGCCGTGCGCTCCGGTTCCGGCGCGTACTCGCGCCCGAGTCGAGTCGTCGCAGCGGCGAGGACCGCGTCCGTCAGCTGCGGGTTGAGCGGCAGGATCGGGCCCTGCGTGTGCGTCCCGAAGGACGTGCCGTTCATCGCGCCCTCGACCGGCGAGCCGGCCTGGTTCCCGCCGCCGGACACGACGTCCGCGAAGGGCTCGACGCCCGTGCCGAGCTCGATCCGTGTGGCGTGGTCCTCGAACCCGGCGACACGCACCGGCGCCCCGGACAGCAGCGGGTAGCGGGTGTCGAGCACGAAGTAGTTGACCCGGCGCTCGGCACCCCGGACAGCACGGGCGTCGAACACACCGAAGCCCGCGACCGGGGACCCCTCCGTCGGCACGACCTCGTTCGTGGCGAGGTCGAAGCCACCGCCGACGGCGACCACCGGCACGCCGGCGGCCGCCAGGTCACGGAGCACCGGACCGATGCGCGTGACGTCGACCCCCAGGGAGCGCATGGCGCTGAGCGGGCCGTTGCCGACGACGACCACGTCGGCGGTGGTCGGCAGGGTGTCACCCGGGGCGTACTCGACGACCTTGGTCGCGATGTCCGCGGCCGCGGCACGACGGGTGAGGGCCACGACGTTGCCGCGGTCCCCCGAGACACCCATCTGACGCGGGTAGACGTGCAGGATGGTCAGCCGTTCGGCCGTCATGCGGTCTTCTCCATGTCGCCGTGGCCGAGGGCCTTGCGGGCGATCATCATGATCTCGTAGTTGACGATGAAGTTCTTCGTGCCCGACGTCGTCGAGCCGAGCTGCTCCATGTGCCGGATCGCGGCCTCGACGTCCGGCTCGACCCGTCCGATGCGGACACCGGCGTGCTCGAGCGCGATCGCGATCTGCCACGCCTTGTCACCGGACACGACGTCCACGTGGTCGAGCTTCGAGAAGTCGATGTCGTAGATCCACGAGATGTCCGGCGTGCCCTCGTCGATCGCCATGAGGACCTGTTCCGGGTGGTCCGGCAGGGCATCGAGGTTGAGCTGGAGGCTCGCCGCGTTCTTGAACATCGTGAACTCGGCGGACTCGCCGGCGATCGGCAGACGCTCGCCGCGGCCGTACGCCGGCTTCATCGTGCCGAAGGCCTTCGTCACGGCGTCCGCGCGGAACTGCCCACCCAGGGCGGCACTCGCGGTCGCGGTCGCAGCCGCTGCATCCACCGCGTAGTGCAGACCGCGCGCCGGCAGACGGACGGGGATGTCCGTGCCCTCGAAGCGGATCGTCGCCCCGTCACCGGTGTTCGCGACGACCTCGGACTCGGCCGGGTTCGGGTCGCCCGCAGTCCGGTCGAAGTCGTCGGCGTTCTGCAACCCGTTCGGAGCCGCGGCGACGACCTCGGTGCTCGCGCCGAAGCGGAGCACGCGCTGCCCCGAGCGGGCTGCGTACGCGTCGAGGAACTGGTCGTCGCGGTTCGTGATCACGTTCGCCGTCGACAGTGCCGCGGTGTCGAGCATCATCGCGGCGACGCGCTCGGTCTCGAAGAACCGGTAGAGCTGGTCGACCTGCACGTTGAGCATCGTCACCGTGGAGGGCGACAGGATGCCGGCGAGCTCGACCGCGAAGGCCTCGTCGACCTCGAGGATGCCGATGTCCGCCTTCAGCTTGCCCGTCAGGGACACCTCGGACAGCAGCGCCGAGGCGATGCCCTGGGGCAGGTTCGCCCCGGACGGGTTCGTGAAGACGCGGAGCCCGTGCGCCCGGACGATGTCGGAGATCATGTGCGTCGTCGTGGACTTGCCGTTCGAGCCGAGCACGAAGACGACGCCGTTCGGGAACTGCTTCGTCACGTGCTGCAGGAAGTCCGGCACGAGCTTGAGGACGATGTAGCCCGGGTAGGCGGACCCACCGCCCCGCGCTCGGGCGAGGGCGCGGAGGATCCGCCCGACCAGGATCGGGATGAGGAAGCGCATCGGCCTACTCGAGGTAGTCGCGGAGCGACTGCGATCGGGACGGGTGGCGGAGCTTCGCCATCGTCTTCGACTCGATCTGACGGATGCGCTCGCGCGTCACGCCGAACGTGTCACCGATCTGGTCGAGGGTCTTCGGCTGGCCGTCACCGAGGCCGAAGCGCATGCGGATGACGCCCGCCTCGCGCTCGGACAGGGAGTCGAGCAGGCTCTCGAGCTGCTTCTGCAGCATCGTGAAGCCCACCGCGTCGGCCGGCACGACCGCCTCGGTGTCCTCGATCAGGTCGCCGAACTCCGAGTCGCCGTCCTCGCCCAGCGGGGTGTGGAGCGAGATCGGCTCGCGACCGTACTTCTGGACCTCGACGACCTTCTCCGGGGTCATGTCGAGCTCGCGCGCGAGCTCTTCCGGGGTGGGCTCGCGGCCGAGGTCCTGCAGCATCTGGCGCTGCACGCGGGCCAGCTTGTTGATGACCTCGACCATGTGCACCGGGATGCGGATGGTGCGGGCCTGGTCGGCCATCGCGCGGGTGATCGCCTGACGGATCCACCAGGTGGCGTACGTCGAGAACTTGAAGCCCTTGGTGTAGTCGAACTTCTCGACCGCGCGGATGAGACCGAGGTTGCCCTCCTGGATCAGGTCCAGGAACTGCATCCCGCGGCCGGTGTAGCGCTTGGCGAGCGAGACGACGAGACGGAGGTTCGCACCGAGCAGGTGCGACTTCGCGCGCTGACCGTCACGGGCGACCCAGCGGAGCTCGCGCTCCTCGGGCTTCGACAGGCCGGTCGAGTGCTGCAGCTTGTCCTCGGCGAACAGGCCGGCCTCGATCCGCATCGCGAGCTCGACCTCCTGCTCGGCGTTGAGGAGTGCCACCTTGCCGATCTGCTTGAGGTAGTCCTTCACCGGGTCGGCGGTGGCACCGGTGATCGTCGTCGAGTAGACGGGCGCCTCGTCGTCGTCGGACTGCGAGATGACGAGCGCACCAGCGGCGACCGCAGCAGCGGCGTCCGGCTTGGCGTCCTTGTCCTCGGTCTCGGTCTCCTCGGCGTCGCCGTCGGCGTCGTCGGTGTCGGCCGCGTCCTCAGCGGGCTCGACGACCTCGTCGTCCTCGTCGTCGTCGTCGGCCTTCTTCTTCGCGCGCGTCGCCGTCTTCTTCGGTGCGGCCTTCGCGGCGGTCTTCTTCGTGGCGGTGGTCTTCGTGGCGCGCTTCTTCGGCGCGGCCTTCCCCTCGGCCGCGTCGGCGTCGTCCGCCGCGACGCCCTCGGGCTCGGTGTCCTTCGTGGGATCGATCGTCGTGCTCCGGGCAGCCATGCGATCACCTCTCTCGTCGTGCCACGCTCGTGGGGTCGTGGCTCTCCCTCGCCGCCCAGGGCCTGCGCCGCAGTCCCCCGCGTCGCCAGGTCCTACCGTTCCGGGCAGCATGAGGACCCATGTCAAGTCCCCCGACTCCCGCGGCGCAGCGAGGCGACGCGGGCGTGAGGGGCCCGAACGGGTCCGTCCTCCATTATTGCACGGCCTTCTTCCGCAGGCGCGCAACGAGTGCAACCCAGAGCGGCCCCACCCGTATTCCGTCCTGCGCGTGCATCTCCCGCCGGGTCCGCCTGCGCGCGAGCAACAGCATCAGGACGCCGAACCCGACCACCAGGTACTGCACGGTGAGCGCGACGCGGAAGTTCTCCCACGCGAAGACGGTGCGCCCCGTCGCACCCGAGACGACGTCGAGCAGCGTCCCGATGAGGAACATCATGACGAAGGCGGCCAGGAACCCGCCGACGTTCACGACGCCGTTGGCCGAGCCGAGCGAGCCGACCGGGTTGAAGCTGCGGGCGAAGTCGAAGCCGATGAGGGATCCGGGGCCCCCGACGCCCATGGCGAGCACCAGCAGGACGAGCAGCCAGGTCGGCGGCTGCCCCGGCCAGAGCAGCACCGCGGTCCACACCACCCCGAGCGCCAGGACGATGCCGAGCACCAGGTTCGACCGACGGAGCGGGAACCGGGCGCAGAGCACACCGAGCACCGGCCCCACGACGAAGCCCGTGAGGACGATGACGGTGAGGAAGCCGGCCGCCTCGGACGGGGTGTAGCCGAGGCCGCGCAGCATCGGGACGCCCCACAGCAGCGAGAACACCGTGCCGGACGACTGCGTGACGTAGTGCGACCAGAAGCCGAGCTGCGTGCCCGGGCGACGCAGCGCGTGACCGAACGTGTGGAAGGCACCGCGCCACGAGTGCGGGAGCGGGATGGTGTCGGTGCGCACCGCCACCGGGCCGTTCCGGACGAACACGACCGCGAGGACGAGCCCGACCAGGCTCGCGGCCGCGGCGACACCGAACGCCGGCGTCCACCCCGCGGTGTGCAGCAGCACCGCGAAGGGGAACGCCGAGAGGACCTGGCCGACCTGTCCGAGGTTGCCCGTCCACTGCGAGATCTGCGGCAGGATCCGCCCCGTGAACCACATCGGCACCAGGCGGATCACCGAGATGAAGGTCATCGCGTCGCCCGCCCCGACGAGCACGCGGCCCGCGATCGCCGGCCCGATCGTCGGCGAGAAGGCCACCACGGCCTGTCCGACCACGAGCAACGCGGCGCCGAGCAGCACGAGCTTCCGTGGTCCGACGCGGTCGAGCGCGATGCCGACCGGGATCTGCAAGCCGGCGTAGACCGCGATCTGCACGACGGCGAGCGTCGACAGGACCGCCGCGGACACCGCGAAACGGTCCTGCGCGTCGACCCCGGAGACACCGAGCGACGAGCGCTGCACCACGGCGAGGACGTAGGCGAGCACCGCGACGCCCCAGACGAGGAAGGCACGGCGGGAGTTCACCCGACCAGGCTAGCGAGGCGCCCCCGCGCCCGACGCACGCTGTGGACGACGGGAGGCGCGGTGCGGGCTGTGGAGGAGCCTCCAGGCCGTTCGCGGTGCTGGCCCGCCCAGCTGGCGTCAGTCCGTCGACGCGTCGCCGTCGGACCGGCGGTCAGCCAGGAACCGCTCGAGCTCGGCCGCGATGGCGTCCGCCGTCGGGACCTCGCCGTCCACGTTCGTGAGGGGCGACGCGACGGGGTTGCCCTCCATGTACGTGTCGTGTCGTTCCTCGAGCACCCCGACCAGGCGCTGGAGCTCGGGGTTGCCCGCGACCTGCTCGTCGACCCGGGTCCGGAACTCGCGGTCCGACTCACGCAACGCGTCGGTCGGGAAGATCAGGCCGGTTGCCGCCGAGATGCTCGACAGCGCCGTGACCGCGGCATCCGGGAACTCGGTGTCACCGAGGTAGTGCGGGACGAGCAGGACGAGCCCCGTGACCTGCTCGCCGAGCTGCGTCAGCCGGTGCTCGACCAGGTGCAGGACGTTCGCGGGCGCCTGGGTCTCCGGCTTCCACACGCTCATCTGCTCGACGAGGTCGGCACGGGTACCAGACACGGTCAGGCTGATCGGACGGGTGTGCGGGACGGGCATGGGGATGGACTGCACCCACGTCGTGTCCGCGACCTGCAGTCGGTCGGCCAGACCGGTGACCGCGTCGACGAACCGGTTCCACTGGAAGTCCGGCTCGTACCCGGTGAGGAAGAGGAACGGCTGCCCGAGCTCGTCCCGCACGAGGTGCAGGGCCAGACGCGGTGGCTCGACCGCGGTGATGTGGTCGTGCTCGAAGGTGATCACCGGCCGACGCGCACGCCAGTCGAGCAGGACGTCCGGGTCGAACTCGGCGACGAGCTCGTGGGCGAGACCGTCGAGGATCGAGGTCGTCACCTGCGCGACGGCGGAGCCCGCGTCCACGAAGCCGGTCAGGCCCGCGACCAGGTGCAGCCCGGCCGGGACGGTCGGTGCGCCATCGGCGACGGAGTACAGGTCCTCGGGGTGGTTCACCGTCCCCATGCTAGGCGGCACCCCCGACCGGCCCGTGCGTCGACCCCACGCTCTCGGCGAACACCTGCTGGATAGGCTGGGCGCATGGTCCGACCGACGCTCTCCACCACCACCTCGACCCCCTCCGACGTCGAAGCCGACGTCCTCGTGCTCGGTGTCCGCTCCGGCACCGACGGCGGCGCGCCCGCGATCGCGCCGAGCGCCACCGGAGCGCTGGAGGTGCTCGCGGACCTCGACCTCGGCACCATCGGCGTGACCGGCGCGAAGGACCAGCTCGTCCGCCTGCCGGGCACCGGTGTGACCGCCGCCGGCATCGCGCTCGTCGGACTCGGCTCGACCGTCGACGCCGCCTCGGTGCGCGCCGCGGCCGGCAGCGCCGTCCGACAGCTCCCCCAGGTGTCCTCGATCGCCCTCGCGCTCCCGACCGACTCCGCCGAGCTCGTCGACGCCGCCCTCGAGGGCGCGGCCCTGGGCGCCTACGCGTTCACCCGGCACAAGGGCGCGGGCTCGACCGGTCCGACGCGGGGCGACCAGCGCATCGAGGTCGTCACGCCGGCCGACACCGCCGCCGACGCCACCGTCCGTCCGGCGATCGTGGCGGACGCCGCGGCGCTCGTGCGGGACCTCGTCAACACCGCCGCCGGTGACCTCGGCCCCGCCGACGTCGCCGACGTCGCCGTCGCCCAGGCCGAGGGCCTGCCGCTCACCGTCGAGGTCCTCGACGAGCACCAGCTCGAGGAGCAGGGGTTCGGCGGCATCGTCGGTGTCGGCCGTGGCTCGGAGCGTCCGCCGCGCCTGGTGGTCGTGCGCTACGAGCCGTCCTCCGCGAGCAAGCACCTCGCGCTCGTCGGCAAGGGCATCACGTTCGACTCCGGCGGCCTCTCCCTGAAGCCCGCCGCGTCGATGCTCGGCATGAAGACCGACATGACCGGTGCCGCCACCGTGCTGGCCGCGACGATCGCGGCCGCACGCCTCGGCCTCGACACGAAGGTCACCGCCTGGCTGTGCCTCGCCGAGAACATGCCGTCCGGCTCCGCGACGCGCCCCGGCGACGTCCTCACGCTGAAGAACGGCAAGACCGTCGAGGTCACGAACACCGACGCCGAGGGGCGGCTCGTCCTCGGTGACGGTATGGCCGCGGCGTCGCTCGAGCAGCCCGACGCGCTCGTCGACGTCGCGACGCTCACCGGCGCACAGGTCGTCGCCCTCGGCGACCGCACGACGGGCCTGATGGGCAGTGACGACCTGGTCGCCCGTGTGCGCGCGGTCGCCGACGCCGTGGCCGAGCCGATCTGGCCGATGCCGCTCCCCGAGGAGCTCGACGCGCGACTGGCCAGCGACGTCGCCGACATGGTCAACGCGACCGTCGGCAACCCGGCCGGCGGGATGCTCCTGGCGGGCAAGTTCCTGGAGCGGTTCGTCGGCGAGGGCGTGCCGTGGGCGCACCTCGACATCGCCGGCCCGTCGGAGCACAAGGGCGGCGGGTACGGCTGGCTCGGCAAGGGCGCGACCGGTGTCATGGTCCGGACGCTCATCGGGCTCGCAGAAGAGCTCCAGTCCAAGTAGTAGGTTGGGTCCCGGCGGGCTGCGCACCGATGCGCGCCCGCCGGAACCAGCGGGACGGGACCGGAACCATGCGGTCCGACCGTCGGACGCCGCCGCCGCGGTGTCCAGTGGGGTCCGACCCGGGCCCCGACACGCACGAGGGAGTTGCACCAGGTGACGGAACAGACTTACGACGTCGTGGTCCTCGGTGGCGGCAGTGGTGGCTACGCCGCTGCGCTCCGGGCCGCCGAGCTCGGCATGAGCGTCGCGCTCATCGAGGGAGACAAGCTCGGAGGGACCTGCCTGCACCGCGGCTGCATCCCGACCAAGGCGCTGCTCCACGCCGCCGAGGTCGCCGACGCCACGCGCGACGCGGAGAAGTACGGCGTCATCGCCGAGTTCGCCGGTGTCGAGGTGCCGAAGGTCATCGACTACCAGCAGGGCGTCATCAACTCGAAGTACAAGGGCCTGCAGGGACTCGTCAAGGCCCGCGGCATCACCGTCGTCGAGGGCTGGGGCCGCCTGACCTCCCAGAACACCGTGCAGGTCGGCGACCAGACCGTGACCGGCAAGAACGTCGTGCTCGCGACCGGTTCCTACTCGAAGTCCCTGCCGGGCCTCGAGATCGGCGGTCGGGTGATCACGTCCGAGACCGCGCTCAAGATGGACTACGTCCCGAACAAGGTCGTCATCCTCGGCGGCGGCGTCATCGGCGTCGAGTTCGCCAGCGTCTGGAAGTCGTTCGGCGCCGAGGTCACCATCGTCGAGGGCCTGCCCCACCTCATCCCCGCCGAGGACGAGTCGATGTCCAAGCAGCTCGAGCGCGCGTTCCGCAAGCGCGGCATCGACTTCTCGCTCGGCGTCCGCTTCGACCACGTCGACCAGCACGAGAACGGCGTCGTCGTGACGCTCGAGGACGGCAAGACCTACGAGGGCGACGTCCTGCTCGTCGCGGTCGGCCGCGGCCCGCTCACGCAGAACATGGGCTTCGACGAGGTCGGCGTCGCGATGGACCGCGGGTTCGTCACCACGAACGAGCGCCTCGCCACCAACCTGCCGAACGTCTACGCCGTCGGCGACATCGTCCCGGGCCTGCAGCTCGCGCACCGCGGGTTCCAGCAGGGCATCTTCGTCGCCGAGGAGATCGCGGGCCTCAACCCCGTCGTCATCTCGGACACGAACATCCCGAAGGTCACCTACTCGGACCCCGAGGTCGCCTCGGTCGGTCTCTCCCAGGCGAAGGCCGAGGAGGAGTACGGCAAGGACAAGGTCGACACCTACGAGTACAACCTCGCCGGCAACGGCCGCAGCCACATCATCGGCACCTCGGGCGCCGTCAAGGTCGTCCGCGTCGTGGACGGCCCGGTCGTCGGCGTCTCGATGATCGGCGCGCGCGTCGGTGAGCTCATCGGCGAGGCCCAGCTCGCGGTCAACTGGGAAGCACACCCGGAGGACGTCGCCCCCCTCGTGCACGCCCACCCGACGCAGAACGAGGCGCTGGGCGAGGCCTTCCTCCACCTCGCGGGCAAGCCGCTGCACGCGCTGTGACGACCACGTCCACCGTGCACACCGTGACAATGACACCAACCACCACAGCAACCCGCGAACAGGAGCCCACCCGATGAGCGAATCCGTCAACCTCCCGGCGCTCGGCGAGAGCGTCACCGAGGGCACGGTCACCCGATGGCTGAAGAACGTCGGTGACCGGGTCGAGGTCGACGAGCCGCTGCTCGAGGTCTCGACCGACAAGGTCGACACCGAGATCCCGTCGCCGGTCGCCGGCGTCGTCGAGGAGATCCTCGTCCAGGAGGACGAGACGGTCGAGGTCGGCACCGCGCTGGTCAAGATCGGCGACGGCTCCGGCTCCGGTTCGGACGCCTCGGACGGCCAGGGCGCCGACGAAGCCGCGGCCGACGCGAGCGAGCCGGAGACGGCCCCGAGCACCGAGCAGGGCGAGGAGCAGAAGGCCCCGGAGCCGCAGCAGGCCGAGCCCGCGCCGGGCGGCCAGACGCAGCCCGCCGCACCGCAGGCACCCTCGGCTCCCCCGGTCCCGCAGGCCGCTCCGGTGCCGCCGCCCGCCGCGGTGCCGGCCGCCGTCCCTGCCCCCGCCGCCGCTCCGGCTCCGGCTGCTGCTCCGGCCGCGTCCGGCGCGACCGCCTCGGCGTCGGTGCCGAACCCGAACCAGGACGCCTCGGCCTCCGGCTACGTCACCCCGCTCGTGCGCAAGCTCGCCAACGAGCAGGGCGTCGACCTGTCGACCGTCTCCGGCTCCGGCGTCGGCGGCCGCATCCGCAAGGAGGACGTGCTCGCCGCGGCCGCGAAGGCGTCGTCCGCCGGCTCGTCGGCTCCGGCCGCCGCTGCCGCCGGTCCGTTCGTGGCCGAGACCTCGCCGCTCCGCGGTACCCGCGAGAAGATGTCGCGCCTCCGCAAGGTCGTCGCCGAGCGTGCCGTGCAGTCGATGACGTCGACCGCGCAGCTCACCAGCGTGGTCGAGGTCGACGTGACGAAGGTTGCGCAGTTCCGTGACGCGAACAAGGCCGAGTTCCTCGAGAAGACCGGTTCGAAGCTGAGCTTCATGCCGTTCTTCGCCCTCGCGGCGTCCGAGGCCCTCAAGGCGCACCCGAAGATCAACTCGACGGTCGAGGGTGACGAGATCGTCTACCCGGACCACGAGAACGTCTCGATCGCGGTCGACACCGAGCGCGGCCTGCTGACCCCGGTCATCAAGGACGCCTCGAGCCTGTCGTTGGCGGACTTCTCGAAGTCGATCGCCGACCTGGCCGAGCGCACGCGCAACAACCAGCTCAAGCCAGACGAGCTCGCGGGTGGCACCTTCACGCTGACGAACACCGGTTCGCGCGGCGCGCTGTTCGACACCCCCGTGGTGTTCCTGCCGCAGTCGGCGATCCTCGGCACGGGCATCGTGACGAAGCGCCCGGCCGTCGTGAAGGTCGACGGCCAGGAGGCCATCGCGATCCGTTCGTTCGTCTACCTCGCGCTCTCGTACGACCACCGGATCATCGACGGCGCGGACGCGTCGCGGTACCTCGTCGCGGTCAAGAACCGCCTCGAGGAGGGCAACTTCGGCCCGAACCTCGGCTACTGACCCAGCGTCCCGTTCCACACCGGACGGCCCCGGTCCCGCTCAGGGACCGGGGCCGTCCGGCATTCCCGGGGTCGCGCGATCGACAGGACGGGCGCCGTCCTCACAGGAGGCCGACCGCCGCGGTGGTGAGTCCCCCGGCGACGACGACCCCGACGACCGCGTGTCGGACCGGCAGTCGACGCCCGGATCCGAAGGGGATGCCCTGCTCGACGGCGTCGCGGACCGCCCGCACGACGAGCGCGCTCAGGTCTCCCGGAGCCGGACCGGCCGGAGTCGGTGCGACCGGGCGCTCGTCGAACAGCTCGGACACCGGCCGGGTCCACCGTACGGGCCTGGGCGGGGCCGCTGCGACGACCAGGTCGAGCGCCTCGCCGACGAGCACCGCGTCGCCGTCCCGCGCTGCGTCGAGCGCCGGGTCGAGCACCGCCCTGGCCGCGGCTCGTGCATCGACGCGGTCCCAGACCGCCCGCGCGGCCAGGACGAGCTGCCTCGGGCCGTCGGGGTCCCGCGCGGGTCGCGCCGACGCCGGCGGCCCGGACGGTGCACCGGTCGGGTGCGCCGCGTCGGTCCCGGGCTCCGCCCCACAGGAGCCATCGGCGTGCACCGGCACGGCACCAGGTGGCACGTCGGCGACCACCACGGCGCCGGACTCGTCGACGCCGACCCCGTCCAGCGGCACGGTGCCGACCTCGACGGCGCCGCTCCGCGCTGCGAGGGCGACCTGCAGGAGCGGCACGGTCAGGGTGACGGCCACGCCCTCGGTCGGGACGCCGACGACGTCGAGTGTGCACTCGAGGGGCCGGACCGCGGGCCGCAGGACCTCGGCCGCCGGGTGCCCGCTCGAGCACCTGCCGACCCGGACCACCGGCACGAGGTGCGGACCGCACCCCGCCGACCGGTCGGCCGTCCACCGCGCGAACGCGGACGGGTCTCGTGCGCCGCACCAGCGCTCGTGTCGTTCCGTCGTCGTCATGGTGTCGAGCGTGGCGGAGGAGCGGTGGGCCTCCCGTCCGTCGCTCCCCGTCTGTGGACGGGACCGTTCGCCCACAGCTCGACGAGGGACGGTCTGCAGGCGGGAGCCGAGGCCGTATCCTGGTCGCATGGCACGCAGCACTCCCCAAGCACCGACGGCGAAGGAGCCGGGTCGTCTCAAGCAGATGTACCAGGTCTTCACCATGACCCGTCGGGCCGACCCGAAGTCCGTCTGGTGGTTCCTGCTGGCGTTCGTCGGCCCCGTCGTCGTGGGCGTCCTGCTCGCGCTCCTGCTCCCCGGGCAGAACTGGCTGGCGATCACGCTGTGGATCGTCGCGGGCGTCCTGCTCGGCGTGCTGCTGTTCCTCATCGTCCTCGGTCGGCTGGCCGAGCGCGCGGCCTACTCGCAGATCGCTGGGCAGCCCGGCGCCGTCGGTGCGGTGCTGTCGAACTCGCTGCGCCGCCAGTGGCGCTCCAGCGAGATGCCCGTCGCGGTGCACGGTCGTTCGCAGGCCGCGGTCTACCGCGCGGTCGGCACGCCGGGTGTCGTCCTGATCACCGAGGGCCAGCGGGGCAACCTCAAGCGCCAGGTGGACGAGGAGCGTCGCAAGGTCCAGCGCATCGTTCCGAACGTGCCGGTGCACGTGGTGCACGTCGACGACGACGAGGACGGCGTGACCCTGCACAAGCTCCCCCGCGCCATGAACAAGTACAAGAAGGCCCTCAACCGCAACGAGGTCCTCGCGGTCGCGAACCGACTCGACTCCCTGACGCACGGCCCGGCATCGGCGATCCCGAAGGGCATGGACCCGATGCGGGCCCGTGCCGGCCGGCCGCGCTGACCCTCGTACGCCCTCGTCGCACCGACGCCCCCGACCGTGCCAGGTCGGGGGCGTCGTCGCGTCCGGGGCTGGTCCGGCGAGGACGCCCCTCGCGTCCGTGGTGCAGGAACCGTCTGGTACCGGCTGTCCGCTCGACGTCGTCTGCTCCGTCGACGCGAGCGGCAGCCCGTACGGCCCGTAGGGCGCGGGGCGCGAGCGCCACGGGTCAGCGCCGGACGAGGACCGTCCCGGCGATGCGGTCGTGCGCACCGCGGCTGTCACGGTCGATGATCAGGGCCGGGACGACCAGGCACAGCAGGACCGTGCGCACCACGGGCCGCCAGACGCCCACGTAGCCGCCACGGATCGGGACGACCCGCAGCCCGACGCACACGTGTCCGAACGACCCGGACAGCGTGCAGATGAACAGCACCTGGAGCACGGCGAAGATCGCGAGCTGCAACCAGGTGTGCGTGATGTCGCCCGATCCCTGCAGCGGCGACCAGACCCCGGTCACGAACGCGACGAGGTCCGCCAGGAGGCCGTCGATGAGCAGCGCCACCACACGTCGGCCGATGCGCCCGACGCTCCGCGGCCCCTCCTCCGGGAGCCCGAGGTCCTTGCCCGGCCACCCGTCCGGGTGCTCACCGCCCGGGTGGGCGGAGGACGCGGAGGGCGGGGTGGTGCTGCGGGCCATGGTTCCAAGGGTAGGCGACCGCGCCGACGTAACACGCACGAAACAATGCAGTCATGTCCGGGAAACCCGGTGTCAATAGCCTCGTCGGAGGGTGCACCTGCGGCACCTCCGACATCACCTACCCCCCAGGAGATCGACACACATGTTCAGCGATTCCTCCGAGGTGCTCGCCTTCATCAAGGACACGGACGTCAAGTTCCTCGACATCCGCTTCACGGACCTGCCCGGTGTCCAGCAGCACTTCAACATCCCGGCGTCGACGGTCGACGAGGACTTCTTCTCGGTCGGACAGCTCTTCGACGGCTCCTCGATCCGCGGCTTCGCGTCGATCCACGAGTCGGACATGCAGCTCATCCCGGACGTGACGACGGCCTACATCGACCAGTTCCGCGCCGAGCGCACGCTGATCATGATCTTCGACATCTACAACCCGCGGAACGGTGAGATCTACGGCCGTGACCCGCGTCAGGTGGCGAAGAAGGCGGAGAAGTACCTCGCGTCGACGGGCATCGCGGACACCGCGTTCTTCGCCCCCGAGGCCGAGTTCTACATCTTCGACGACGTCCGTTACTCGGTGACCCAGAACAAGTCGTTCTACTCGGTCGACTCGGAAGAGGGCGCCTGGAACACCGGTCGCGAGGAAGAGGGCGGCAACCTCGCCAACAAGACCCCCTACAAGGGCGGCTACTTCCCGGTCTCCCCCGTCGACAAGACGGCGGACCTGCGCGACGACATCACGCTCAAGCTGATCGAGGCGGGCTTCGAGCTCGAGCGCTCGCACCACGAGGTGGGCACCGGCGGCCAGCAGGAGATCAACTACAAGTTCGACACGATGGTCCACGCCGCGGACGACATCCTGAAGTTCAAGTACATCGTCAAGAACACGGCCGACCAGTGGGGCAAGGTCGCCACGTTCATGCCGAAGCCGCTGTTCGGTGACAACGGGTCGGGCATGCACACGCACCAGTCGCTCTGGTCCGACGGCAAGCCGCTGTTCTACGACGAGAACGGCTACGGCGGCCTCTCCGACGTCGCGCGCTGGTACATCGGCGGCATCCTGAAGCACGCCCCGGCGCTGCTCGCGTTCACGAACCCGTCGATCAACTCGTACCACCGCCTCGTCAAGGGCTTCGAGGCTCCGGTCAACCTGGTCTACTCGGCCGGCAACCGCTCCGCAGCGATCCGCATCCCGATCACGGGCACGAACCCCAAGGCCAAGCGCATCGAGTTCCGCGCGCCGGACGCCTCGGGCAACCCGTACCTCGCCTTCGCCGCGCAGCTCATGGCGGGCCTCGACGGCATCCAGAACCGGATCGAGCCGCACGAGCCGGTCGACAAGGACCTCTACGAGCTCCCCCCGGAGGAGGCCAAGGGCATCCCGCAGGTGCCGGGCTCCCTCGACGAGGCGCTCGAGGCGCTCGAGGCGGACCACGAGTTCCTCACCAAGGGCAACGTCTTCACCGAGGACCTCATCCAGACGTGGATCGACTACAAGCGCGAGAACGAGATCCTCCCGCTCGCGCAGCGTCCGCACCCGTTCGAGTACGAGCTGTACTTCGGCGTCTGACCCTCGCTCCCCCAGAAGGGCCCCGCACCACACGGTGCGGGGCCCTTCCCCGTCTGCGGGACGCTGGGCGCTTGAGTGCACCGCGAGAGCGACAGGCTTCGGCGAACCGTTCGCGGTGCACTGTCGCCTTCGCGGAGTCATCGGCGGGGAGGCGCGCGACCGTGTCCGGGCCCGCGCGCGAGCTGTGGACAGGACCGCCTGGAGGCCCGGTGCCGGTCCGGCGGACCGGCACCGGGCCTCCAGACCGTCACCCCGCTGTCTGCCCGTTCCTTCCCATCACGGTTCCGATGGCAAGGAGGAACGGGCGTACCTGGTCGGAACGGACCACCAGGTACGCCCGGAACAACCAGGTACGCCCGGAACAGCCAGGCTGCCCGGGCACGCGAGAGCGGGGCCCGCGCCGCACCGGCACGGACCCCGCTGCTGCGCGTCGACGACTAGCGCGCCGTGGCCAGCACGTCGTTCGTCCCCGCCGCCACGCTCACGGGTGCACCCGTGACCGGAGTGGGCCGTCCCAGGGAACGGACGGACCACCCCGCCTCGACCCAGTCGGCGACCGGGAGGCAGTTGCGCGCGTCGATCACGACGCGACGGCCGACGAGCGACGCGAGCGCCACGGGCGACGCCTGCACGACCTCGTCCCACTCCGTCAGGACGAGCACGACGTCGGCCCCCTCGACCGCGTCCTCCTTCGTGGCGGCGTAGGACAGCGTCGGGAAGGAGCGCCGGGCGGTCTCGTTCGCCTCCGGGTCCCACAGCGTGACCTGCGCCCCGCGGAGGTGCAGGGCCGCGGCGACGTTGAGCGCCGGCGAGTCGCGGACGTCGTCGGTGAGCGGCTTGAAGGCGGCGCCGATCACGGCCACGCGGCGGTTCAGCACGGAGCCGCCGAGCGCCTCGATCGTCATGTCGATGACCCGCTCGCGCTGCCCCATGTTGATCTCGTCGACCTGCTGCATGAGTCCGACGACACGACCGGCGCCGATCTCGTTCGCGCGGTGCATGAGCGCGCGGATGTCCTTCGGCAGGCAGCCGCCACCGAAGCCGAGACCGGCGTCGAGGAACTTCCTGCCGATGCGGACGTCGTGCCCGAGGGCGTCGGCAAGGGTCGTGACGTCGGCTCCGGTGATCGCGCACATCTCGGAGATCGCGTTGATGAACGAGATCTTCGTTGCGAGGAAGGCGTTCGCGCTCACCTTCACGAGCTCGGCGGTGGCGAGGTCGGTCGTGATGACCGGGGTGCCCTCGGCGATGGGTGCGGCGTAGACCTCGCGGATGACGGCGTCCGCCGCGGCCGAGGCACCGCCCCAGACCAGGCGGTCCGGGTGGAGGGTGTCGTCGACGGCCTTGCCCTCGCGGAGGAACTCGGGGTTCCAGACCAGCTCGGCATCGATCCCGCTCGGCGCGAACTCGCGGACGATGCCGCGCAGCCGTGCGGCCGTCCCGACCGGCACGGTGGACTTGCCGATGATCAGGCCGGGGTGGGTGAGGTGCTCGGCCACCCCGCGCGTCGCCGCCTCGACGTAGGTGAGGTTCGCGGCGTGCGACCCCGCCTTCTGCGGCGTCCCGACGCACACGAAGTGGACGTCGGCAGCCGTCACGGCCTCGGCGAGGTCGGCCGTGAAGCGCAGTCGGCCGGTGGCGACGTGCTTCGTGATGAGCTCGGGTAGTCCCGGCTCGTAGAAGGGCACCTCGCCGGCGGAGAGCGCGGCGAGCTTCGCGGGGTCCACGTCCACGCCGATGGTGTCGAAGCCCATCTCGGCCATCGCGGCCGCGTGGGTGGCGCCGAGGTAGCCGGTGCCGATGACGCTGATGACGGGAGCCGGCCGCACGTCGGCGGCGTCGGTCTTCTTCTGAGCGGTCACTGCTTGACCTCCTGCAGGTCGTAGTCGGTGTCGGTGCGGGCGATGCCCTCGGCGAAGGTCGCCAGGCTGTCGGCACGGGAGTCGAGGCGCCAGTCGTTCGTGGTGCGGGTGCCGTCGACGATGGTGGTGGCCACCTGGCTGAAGTACGCGAAGCCGATGACGTCGCGGTTGGCCGGGTCCGCCAGGGCGTCGAAGAGCGAGTCGATCCACTGCGACTTCTGGCTGTCCGAGACGCTGCCACCGGTCTCGGTGGCGCCGATCTCGTTCAGCAGGACGTGCTTGCCGGGGGCGACCTGCCGGAGCTGCGCGAGCGTGGCGCCGAAGGTGTTCTGGAAGGTGGGCTGCTCGGTGGCGGTTCGGTAGTACCCGCTCATGCCGACCCAGTCGACGTAGTCGGCGCCGGGGTAGTACTGGCGCATGTAGTCGAGCGTCTGGTACTTCGGGTTGCCGAGCTTGTCGATGCGCGACGGCGACCAGTTCCAGATGACGTAGTCGTTCGCCCCGTTGGCCTGGAAGACGTCGTGCACGTGCTGCCACATGGCGACGTACGACCCGGGTGCGTTCTGCTGCTTCGACCCTTCGGACCAGTTGTACCACTGGCCGTTCATCTCGTGGTCGAGGCGGATGACGACGGGCATGCCGTTGGCCTTCAGCGCCCTGGCGTACGACGCCAGGTAGTCGTCGAACTTCCCGGAGACGATGTCCTGGTTCGTGTAGCCCTCGACGTACGGCTGGTCGTTGCCGGTCTTCGCGGGAACGGTCTCCCACGTCATCATCGGCAGGCGACCGTTCGCCCACGACCGCTGCACGGCGCCGGCGTTGAAGTCCTGGTCGAAGCCCTGGAAGTAGCCCACCATGTTGGTGGCCCGGCCGACCTCCTGCGAGACACGGTCGTACTCGGCCCAGTTGAACGGGGACTGCGCCGTGTAGAGGCCGTACCAACGCGACTGCTGGCCGAGGATCTGCGCCTTGGTGGGCGTGCGGATCGGTTCCGTGCCGACCGGGTCCTTCGACGGGCCGGTGTTCGGCGCGGTTCCGCCCGGGGCAGCATCGCCGGACGAGCCGCCGGCGGCACCACCCGACCCCGAGCCACCGGAGGACGTGCCCGCGGCCGAGCCGCCGGGTCCGGACGATCCGGCGGCGGAACCGGAACCCGCCGCCGACGACTTCCCGCTCGTCGCCGCTCCGAGGTCGGACTGGAGCGACGCGATCTGCGCCTTGAGCCGCGCGATCTCGTCGGCCCGCGAGCCGGCCTGAGCGCTCGACGAGTCGAGTTCGCCCTCGAGTTTCCAGATGGTCTGCTGCGCGGCGTCGAGCTTCGCGGCGAGCTGGGCGGCGGTGGGCTGCTTCGCCTTCGGCGGAGTCACCCCGAGGGCGGAGTGGACGGCCGTGGACACCGGCCCCGCCGGGGACACCCACACGGTCCAGGTGATGAGGCCGAGGACGAGGACGATGGCCGTCGTGCCGATGGCGGTGCGGCGGGCGTGCTTGCTGGACTGCGCCCACCACGTGCTGGTGGATCGGATGAGGTCAGACAATGAGGAACGCCTCCAGGGCGAAGATCGCGATCCCGATGACGTACGGGATCGCCGCGTAGGGGTTGACCCGGCGGGGCTTCGCCGGTGCCGGACGCCCGGTCGGCGCAGCCGCAGCCGCGGTCGCCGCCGAGCGACGGGTGGCGAGGACCGTCGCGGTCGAGTTGGTCGTGGCGTCGGCCCCGAAGAGTTCGTCGAACGCACGGTCGGCCGCGGCCTGGTCCCCGACGTCCACCCGCGCCCGGACGACGTCGGTACGGTCCACCGGCGGCAGACCGGCGTCGACGGGGCTGACGGGCGCGGTGCCCAGCGCGGTCGGCTGGACCGCGTCTGCCGGAGCCTGCTCCACCGGACCGCCGGCGTAGGCCCCGGCACGGGTCCCCCAGCCGGACGCGTGCGCCAGGCGGAAGAACCCGATGAGGCGGATCGGCATGAGGAAGAACGTCGACACGATGATGAACATCGGCAGGCGGAAGAAGTCGCTCGGCTTCTCGGCGAGGTGCCGCATCTGCCGGATGGCCATGCTCAGCACGCTGGAGACGACCATCAGTCCGGCGACGTAGACGAAGCCCGTCGAGAACCCGTACTGCGACAGGATCCCCTGGTACAGGTTCTCGCCCTGCCCGGTCACCGCGCGGTAGATCCAGCCGGCGATCACGCCGAAGAGCATGAACGGCAGGATGATGTCGGTGAGGAAGAACACCGCGAGGACCGGCGCGTGTCCGAGCATCCACGGGAGCATCCGCAGCGTGTTGTACTGCGAGCCGCGCGCCCAGCGGAGCTGTTGCTTGAACAGCTTCTTCACCTGCAGCGGGGCGTCCGTGTAGACCAGCGACGTGTACTGGTAGACGGTCCGGTAGCCCTCCTTGAGCGTCAGGTTCGTGAGCGTCCGGTCGTCGGACACCTCGAGGAACACGCCCATGAACTCCTCGTGCATGAAGCGGTCCATGACCCGGACGAGGATGCTGCGGCGGAACGCGATCGTCCGGCCGGGCAGGCACCCGATCTGCCCGAGCACGCTCTGCGCGGGCATCGAGTACAGCGCGCGGGAGTTCTCGAGCCAGTCGGCCCAGCGGGTGATCCACGAGCGGGTCGGCTCGAGGATCCGCTGTCGGGTGGTGACGCCGCCGACGGACTCGTCGGCGAACGGCTTGAGCAGCTCCGAGAGCGTGCCGGGCGTCCACACCGTGTCCGAGTCCACGAGCACGGTGATGTCACCGGTCGACATCTCGGTACCGACCTTGACGGCGTTGCGCTTGCCCGGGACGGGCGTGTGGGTCCAGCGGACGAGCGGGGCGAACTCGTCGCAGACCTGCTCCAACGCCTCGTTCCTGGCGCCGTTGATGACGACGATGATCTCGCCCGGACCCTGTTCGACCATGCGGCCGATCACGTCGCGGAACAGGTCGATCGGCTCGTCGACGACGGGGACGACGACACTGGTCGTCCCGACGAAGGTGCCGGTGTACGGGCGGTAGCGGGCCGACAGGATGACCTTGAGCAGCCAGAGCAACCAGATCACCGCGGAGTACACGGCGAACAGGTAGAACTCGGGGTGCCCTTCGACCATCTGCCGGATCTGCAGAATGAAGGTGAACATCGATCCCTGCTTCAACGTTCGAGGTGGGGATTCCGCTTCATCGGGGAACCATGGCCGGTTCGGGTGAGGCCATTGATGCAGAACCGGCCGCGCCGCGCAACGCGTCCCCCGTCCGGGGGCACTGTGGCCCTGTCACGGGGTACATGGCTGTCCGCATCGCGGCACCCCTCCTGTGTCCGCCGTGCTGCTGACAGCACCACGGCGGACCGTCCGGGAGCGCTCACACCCTGCGCGCACCGGTCCCGCCGACCGGGAGGCGCGCCCTGCTTCGCGTGGGAAAGTCCAGTTCAGGGGCGGGTTGGCGCGCACGGCGAGCCGCGCCGCAGGCGGGTGCGACGAGGAACCCGGAACCTGATCCCCAGCTGCGAAGAGCACTCCCGGGGTGGACAGCACGGGGTACATCGGAAGATGAGTCGGGGGACAACCCTCGACACGAGGAATTCATCCTCGACGACATGTCATCTTCTCGCGAGTTGCGACCGTCCGGGCGTGTCGCCGCCGGACGGAGCCCTCCTCCGGGTGTCCGTCAGGCGCCGTAGAACTCGCGCTCGAACACCTGCCGTGCTCGTCGGGTCACACCCAGGTAGTCGTCCTCGAGCTGCGACGCGGACCCCGGCGGGTACTCCATCAGGCGGGCGATGCCCTCGAGCTGCACGCGGTCGACCGGCAGCACGTCGGTCGTCTTCCCCGACCAGAGCACGAGCGCACTCCGGGTCCGCGACGCGAAGCGCCAGGCCGCCCCGAGCCGCTCGGCGTCCTCTCCCTCGACGAGCCCCGCCACCGTCGCCGCGTCGAGGGCCTCGAGGGTCGAGGTCGTGCGGAGTCCCGGTACCGACGTCGCGTGCTGCAGCTGCAGCAACTGCACGAACCACTCGACGTCGCTGAGCGACCCGCGGCCGAGCTTGAGGTGTCGGGCGGGATCGGCGCCGCGCGGCAGCCGTTCGGACTCCACGCGCGCCTTGATGCGGCGCACCTCGCGGACCTCCCGGTCGTCGATCTGGTCCGGGTAGCGGGTCCGGTCGGCCAGGTGCTCGAAGTCCCGGAGGAGCGCGTCGTCGCCGACCGCCCCACGGGCCCGCAGCAGCGCCTGCGCCTCCCAGGTCAGCGACCAGCGGGCGTAGTACGCGCCGTAGGAGTCGAGCGTGCGCACCACCGGGCCGTTCTTGCCCTCGGGGCGCAGGTCCGTGTCGAGCTCGAACGGGTGGATGGCGTCGTCCGTCAGGCGCGAGAGCTCGCGGACGATGGTCTGTGCGGCGCGAGAGGCCCGCTCGGGTGCCAGGTCCTCCGGGGCCCGGTACACGTACAGCACGTCGGCGTCGGAGCCGAACCCGAGCTCCCGGCCCCCGAACCGTCCCATGGCGACGATGCCGAACGCGAGCTCGGGCGGGGCGTCGCGGCGAGCGAGGGCGAGGGCGCCCGCGAGCGTCGCCTCGGTGACGTCCGACAGTGCCGGTCCCAGCGCGTCGACGTCGAGGTACCCGAGCACCGCGGCCATGCCGAGACGGAGTGTCTCCCGTCGCCGGGCCGACCGCACGAGGGCGGCTGCACCGTCCACGTCCTGACCGTGTCGCGCGGTCGTCGCGGCGTGCTCGGCGAGCAGCGACCCCAGCGGGCGGGGGCGCAGGAGCGCGTCGGGTTCGTCGAGCCACGCGACGGCCTCGGGGAAGCGTTCGAGCAGGCCGGCGAGGAAGGCCGACTCGGACAGCACGGTCGTCAGCGAGTGCGCGGCCCCCGAGGAGTCACGGAGCATGCGGAGGAACCAGCTCGACTCCCCCAGCGTGTCGCTCAGCCGCCGGAACGCGAGGAGTGCCCGGTCCGGTGCCGGTCCCTCGGCCATCCACCGGAGCAGCACCGGCAACAGGTTCCGCTGGATCGCGGCGCGCCGGCTCGTGCCCTGCGTGAGGGCACGGATGTGGCCGAGCGCTCCGGCCGGGTCCGCGAAGCCGATCGCTCCGAGGCGGTCGGCCGCCTGGTCGTTCGTCAGGACGATGTCGCCGTCGGTCGCGGCCACCGCGGACAGCAGCGGACGGTAGAACAGCCGCTCGTGGAGCCCGCGGACCTCGAGCTTCACGCCCCGCCAGCGCTGCTCGAGCGCGGACGCCGAGGTGGCGAGTCCGGTCGAGCGTGCGAGCACCCGGAGTTCGTCCTCGTCGGAGGGCATGAGGTGTGTCCGCTGCAGCCGGCGGAGCTGGATGCGGTGCTCGAGCACGCGCAGCAGCGCGTAGTCGGGACCGAAGCGTGCCGCCTCCGGGCGGCCGACGTAGCCCGCGGCCGCGAGGGCGTCCATGGCCTCGAGCGTCGAGCGCACCCGGACGGACTCGTCGTCGCGGCCGTGCACGAGCTGGAGCAGCTGCACGGTGAACTCGACGTCGCGCAGGCCGCCCGGTCCGAGCTTGATCTGCCGGTCGACCTCGTCGTCCGGGATGTGCTCGGTGACCCGCTCGCGCATCCGCTGCACGGACTCGACGAACCCGGGCCGGCCGGCCGACGTCCACACGAACGGCGCCACCGCTGCCGCGTAGCGCTCCCCGAGGTCACGGCTGCCGGCGATCGGCCGGGCCTTGAGCAGGGCCTGGAACTCCCACCCCTTGGCCCACCGCTCGTAGTAGGCGACGTGCGAGTCGAGCGTCCGGACGAGCGCGCCGTCCTTGCCCTCCGGGCGGAGGTTCGCGTCCACCTCCCAGAGCGCCGGTTCGGCGGCGAGGTCGGTGATCGCGTGCGTCGCGGCGATCGCCAGTCGCGTCGCGATGAGCACGGCACGGTCGGTGCCGACGCCCGTGTCCGCGGCGTCGTCCCGCGTCGGCTCGGTGACGAAGATGACGTCGACGTCGCTGACGTAGTTGAGCTCACGGGCGCCGGCCTTGCCCATCGCGATGACCGCGAGCGGGGTCGCCGCGACGTCTGCTGCGGGGAACGGGACCTCGCGCCGGGCGACGGCCACCGCGGCCTCGAGCGCAGCGCCCGCCAGGTCGGCGAGCCCTGCGGCGACGACGGGGAACGCCTCGGTCGGCGCGTCGTGCAGCACGTCGAACAGTGCGATCTGCGCCAGGTGCCGACGGTACCGGACGCGGAGCCGCACACGGGCGTCCTCCCCCGTGGCGCCGTCGACGGCCTCGGCCAGGGAGGCGCTGTACGCCTCCTGCGACCACGGTGGCGTGACCGGCTCGAGCAGCAGCGCGATCTCGGCCGGCCGACGGTGCAGGAACTCCCCGAGCCCGACCGAGGCGCCGAGCAGGCGGACGAGGCGCTCCGTGGCGTGCTCGTCGGCCAGCACCGGTCGCAGCTCGTCGGGTGCACGGTCGAGCAGCCGTTCCACCAGCCGCAGCGCGCCGTCCGGATCGGCCGTCGACTCCCAGAGGGCCGGGGCGTCGGTGACCGGCACCCGCATCTCGGGGCCGGACCGTGCCTCCAGTCCGGCGATCCGTTCCAGGCTCTCCGACAGCTCCGCGAAGCCCAGCCGGGCCATCTCGGAACGGGACGTCCTCGTCCGACCGGTCATGTGGTGCGCTCCGGGCGTGCTGCTAGAGCGCGCCGAGGTTCGTGTCCAGCTCGAACGGCGTGACCTGGTCGCGGTACGCCTTCCACTCCTGCCGCTTGTTGAGCAGGACGTAGTTGAAGACCTGCTCACCCAGCGTCTCGGCGACGAGCTCCGAGTCCTCCATCAGCCCGAGGGCGTGGTCGAGGCTCGCCGGGAGCTGCTTGTACCCGAGGGCACGGCGCTCGGCGTCGGACAGGCTCCAGACGTTGTCCTCGGCCTCGGGCGGGAGCTCGTAGCCCTCGTCGATGCCCTTGAGGCCCGCGGCGAGCAGCAGCGAGTAGGCCAGGTACGGGTTGGCCGCCGAGTCGATGCCGCGGTACTCCACCCGGGCGGACTGGCCCTTGTTCGGCTTGTAGAGCGGGACGCGCACGAGCGCCGAACGGTTGTTGTGGCCCCAGGTCACGAAGGACGGAGCCTCGTCGCCGCCCCAGAGGCGCTTGTAGGAGTTGACGAACTGGTTCGTGACGGCGGTGATCTCCGGTGCGTGGCGCAGGACGCCCGCGATGAAGTGCTTCGCGGTCTGCGAGAGCTGGTACTCGCCGCCCGCCTCGTAGAACGCGTTCTGGTCGCCCTCGAAGAGCGACACGTGCGTGTGCATGCCCGACCCCGGCTGCCCGGACAGCGGCTTCGGCATGAAGGTGGCGTAGACGCCCTGCTCGATCGCGACCTCCTTCACCACCGTGCGGAAGGTCATGATGTTGTCCGCCATCGTCAGCGCGTCGGCGTAGCGCAGGTCGATCTCGTTCTGCCCGGGGCCGGCCTCGTGGTGGGAGAACTCCACCGAGATGCCGAGGTCCTCGAGCATGCGGACCGAGCGCCGACGGAAGTCGTGGGCGCTGCCGCCGGGGACGTTGTCGAAGTAACCCGCCTGGTCGACGGGCTGCGGGCCGCCGTCCTTCCAGTCGCGGCTCTTGAGCAGGTAGAACTCGATCTCGGGATGCGTGTAGAAGGTGAAGCCACGGTCGCTCGCCTTGGCGAGGGTCCGCTTCAGCACGTTCCGGGGGTCGGCCACGGCGGGCTGTCCGTCCGGCGTCGTGATGTCGCAGAACATCCGCGCCGTCGGGTCGACCTCGCCCCGCCATGGCAGGATCTGGAACGTCGAAGGGTCCGGGTGTGCCAGGACGTCGGCCTCGTAGGACCGCGTGAGGCCCTCGATCGCGGAACCGTCGAACCCGATGCCCTCCGCGAAGGCGCCCTCGACCTCGGCCGGGGCGATCGCGACGGACTTCAGCGTGCCGATGACGTCAGTGAACCAGAGTCGGATGAACTTGATGCCCCGCTCCTCGATGGTGCGGAGCACGAAGTCCGTCTGCTTGTCCATGCACGACCTTTCCGTGTTCGGCGGGGCTCGGGGCTCCCGTCACCACAGGCTAGTGCTCCGGGCCCGGCGTGCGCGACGCCCGTGCGGAGCGTCGGGCAGGACGTGCCCGAGAACGTCCCCAGGTCCGACGACCAGTGTCGGGGCGGAACACCGAACGCAGCGAACGGAGCCCTGCATGGCCGTCCTCGACGACGCCGACGTCCTCACCCAGACCCCGATGCCCGTCCCCGAGGCGAGAGGGCCGCTCAGCGCAGCCCTCATCGACGCCCTGACCACCGGGACGCCCGGTGCAGGGACACCCGGTGCCGGGACGCCCGGTCCGGACGCGCTCCGTGACGCGGCGACGGCAGCGGTCGACCGCGCCGAGGACGTCCTGACGGACGACGACGTGCAGCTCACGCTCTTCCTGCTCTACGAGCTGCACTACGGCGGCATCGTCGGCGTGGACGACGACCTCGAGTGGGACCCCGCCCTGCTCGCTGCCCGCGCCGTGCTCGAGACCGCACACGAGGCGGCGGTCCGCGCCGTGGTCCCGCTCCCCGAGCGCCCGGAACCGACGGCCGAGGCCGTGTCGGCGGCGTTGTTCGCGCTCACCGCGGCCGACAGCGGGCCGAGCCTGTCCCGCTGGGTCGCGCGCAAGGCCGACCGGGAGCACATCCGCGAGTTCCTCGTGCAGAAGAGCATCTACACGCTGAAGGAGGCCGACCCGCACAGCTGGGCGATCCCGCGGCTGTCCGGCCGGGCGAAGTCGGCCCTGGTCGAGATCCAGTCGGACGAGTACGGCGGCGGGCGACCGAAGCGCATCCACTCGGCGATCTTCGCCAGGACCGTCCGCGCCGCGGGACTGGACGACTCCTACGGCCGGTACGTCGACCTGGTGCCGGCGATCACGCTGGCCGCGCTCAACACGATGAGCCTGTTCGGGCTGCACCGTCGGCTGCGCGGAGCGGTCGTCGGGCACCTCGCGGCCTTCGAGATGACGTCGTCGGTGCCGAGTCGGCTCTACGGCGACGGTTTCCGGCGCAACGGGTTCGACGAGGACGCGACGTGGTACTTCGACGAGCACGTCGAGGCGGACGCGGTCCACGAGCAGATCGCGGGCCGCGACCTCGCGGGCGGGCTCGTCGCCGCCGACCCCGCACTGCTCGGCGACGTCCTGTTCGGCGCAGCCGCCTGCCTGGTGGTCGAGGGGATGGTGGGCGCGCACGTGCTCAACGCCTGGGAGTCGGGCACGTCGTCCCTGCGCCGTCCGCTGCCCGCTGACGGGGTCCCCGCGTGACGGGGCGCGAGGAGGACGAGGCAGAGCTCGTCGCCTACCCCGACGGGCCGTTCCTGCTCCGCGGCGCCGTGCGCATCGTCGGCCCCGACGGACAGGAACTCCCCCGGCGGCGACGGACCGTCGCGCTGTGCCGGTGCGGCAAGTCGACCCTGAAGCCGTACTGCGACGGGACGCACAAGATCATCGGGTTCCGGACCGAACCCGAGCTGCCGGGCGTCGACGAGCGGGACGCGTCCGCCGACTGACGAGCCGGACGCGCGGCGCTGCGGGTCCGCGCTGCGGGCACGGACGCTGCGGGCACGGTCGCTGCGCGTGCTCACCGCCGTGCGTCCGTCACCGGTCGGGGGCGGACCTCAGCGGTCCTCGTCGTCCCAGCGCTCGTTGTTCGCCTTGATGCGGTCCAGGGCGTGTTGCGCCTCCTCACGCGTCCCGAACGGCCCGATGCGGTCGCGCTGCGGCGACTGCGGGCCCTGCTCGACCTCGTGCGTCTTCTCGTTGAACCACCACTGGGACTCGATGCGTTCGTCGCTCATGGCGCCACCGTACCCACGCGGCGGTCGGTGCGGCCGCGTGCGGGCCACCGCGGTCACGCGGACACGCCGGCGTCACCGTCGGACGCCCGCGTCCCCTCGAGACGCCTCCGGATGTGGCGGCGTCTCGACGGGACGGCGGCGTCTCGACGAGCCGCCGGTGTCGCGGCGGGCACGGCGGCCTGGGCGACGACGCGCTGCCACACCCGGTTAGAGTGGTCGGCATGCCCCGGGACGCACACGGACACCTGACCGCCGGCCGGATCTCCCCCCAGCGCCCCGTGCCCGAGGACATCGAGCGCCCCGAGTACGTCGGTCGCGCCGAACCGCACGAGCACGGCCTCGGCGACACCTACACGCCGGACGAGGTCGAGCGCATCCGCACGGCGGGCCGCATCGCCTCGCAGGCCATCGACGCCGTCGGCGAGGCCATCCGCCCGGGCGTCACCACCGACGAGCTCGACCGGATCGGGCACGACTTCGTGGTGTCGCACGGCGCCTACCCGTCGACGCTCGGGTACCGCGGGTACCCGAAGTCCCTCTGCTCCAGCCTCAACGAGGTCATCTGCCACGGCATCCCCGACGACACCGTGCTGCAGGAGGGCGACCTGGTCAACATCGACGTCACGGCCTACAAGGACGGCATGCACGGCGACACGAACCGGACCTTCGTGGTCGGGCAGGCGTCGCAGGAGGTGCAGGATCTGGTCGACCGGACACGCACCGCACTCGAGCGCGGCATCAAGGCCGTCGCACCCGGGCGACAGGTGAACGTCATCGGCCGGGCGATCGAGGCCTACGCGAAGCGCTTCGGCTACGGCGTCGTCCGTGACTACACCGGGCACGGCGTCGGGCGGGCGTTCCACTCCGGCCTGATCATCCCGCACTACGACGCGCCGCAGTACGACACCGTCATCGAGCCCGGCATGGTGTTCACCATCGAGCCCATGCTCACGCTCGGCGGCATCGACGCGGACATCTGGTCGGACGACTGGACCGTCTCGACGCGTGACAAGTCCTGGACCGCACAGTTCGAACACACCCTCGTCGTCACCGAGCGCGGCGCGGAACTCCTGACCGTCTCCTGACGGCACCCCCTTCCCCCAGAAAGGCACACCCATGACCACCCTCGCAGTCGGCGTCGACATCGGCGGTACGGGCATCAAGGGCGCGATCGTCGACGTCACCACCGGCGAACTGCAGACCGACCGGATCAAGAAGGCCACGCCCGAGGGCGGCAAGCCGCACGACATCGTCGCGGTCGCGAAGTCCATCCTCGACGAGCTCGCGCCGGCCGCCGACGTGCCCGTCGGGGTCTGCTTCCCCGCGATCGTCCGCGACGGCAAGACCATGTCGGCCGCGAACGTGTCGAAGAAGTGGATCGGCTTCGAGGCCGAGGCGCTGTTCGAGAAGGAGCTCGGGCGGTCCATCCACTTCGTCAACGACGCAGACGCCGCCGGGTTCGCCGAGCAGCAGTTCGGAGCCGCGAAGGGCAAGGAAGGGCTCGTCGTCGTCACGACCCTCGGCACCGGGATCGGCACCGCGCTCATCAACGACGGCGTCCTCATCGTGAACTCCGAGCTCGGACACCTGGAGATCGACGGGCACGACGCCGAGACGCGGGCGTCCTTCGCGGCCAAGGAGCGGGACGAACTGTCCTGGAAGCACTGGGCGAAGCGGCTGCAGAAGTACTACTCGACGCTCGAGGCGCTGCTCTCCCCCGAGCTCTTCGTCGTGGGCGGCGGTGTGTCGAAGCACCACGAGGAGTTCCTCCCGCTGCTCGACCTGCAGGCCGACATCATCCCCGCGACCCTCCGCAACAACGCCGGCATCATCGGCGCGGCGACCCTGGCGGCGCGCTCGCGCTGAGCGCTCGGGGCCGGAGACCGCTCCGGCACGGGTAGACTCGATGGTGCGAATGGGTCGGTGAGACGGTCGCGTCACTCCTCCGGGAGTGCCGAGGAACGTCCGGGCTCCACAGAGCAGGGCGGTGGGTAACACCCACCCGGAGCAATCCGCGAGACAGTGCCACAGAAAGCAGACCGCCGGCGGCGACGTCGGTAAGGGTGAAACGGCGGTGTAAGAGACCACCAGGGGTCCGGGTGACCGGACCTGCTCGGTAAACCTCGCCCGGAGCAAGGTCAGACAGAGGACGACGAGGCTGCTCGCTGAGTCCTCGGGTGGACCGCTGGAGGCCGACGGCAACGTCGGTCCGAGAGAGATGGCCGTCACCGCGAGAGCGGGACAGAACCCGGCGTACGGCCGGCCCATTCGCACCGTACTCCCGCCGTGATCGGATGCGCCGCGGGTCGCGTCGGCGTCGCGCGATGCGGGCTGCGTGGACGGCGACGAACGGACGGGAGGCGCACGGCCGTGTCGCCGCGCGCCTCCCGTCCGGAGCATCGTCGGGTGCTGCGTCGGCGGGACCCCGCAGGCCCCCTACAGGCCGGACTCGGCCGTCCGCACCAGGATCGCGTCGCTGTCCGGGCAGAGCACGACGTCGTCGGGGGCGGCCTGGCGGATGGTCTGCAGGTCCGACGCGGTGAGCGTCACACCCGACGCGGTGGACACGCCGCCCTGGAGCAGCGACGCGCCGAAGCCGTAGCGCGCGCGCTGCCGGTCGTACAGGGCGAGCAGGTCGGCGGGCACCTTCGCTGCGACGGCCGCGCGGCTCGCCACGGCGGACTGGCGGTCCGCTTCGACACGAGCGATCTCGGCGTCCCGCTCCCCGACCAGGGCTGCGCGGTCGGCGTCGACCTGGGCGAGCTGCGCCTCGATGTCGCCGACGCGGGCGCGGTGGACGTCGAGCTGCTCCATGACCTCGAGCTCGGCGGTCTCGAGGTCGCCGACGCGGCGGTCGAGCGAGTCCATCTCGCTCTGGAGCCCGGCGGCGTCCTTGCCGTTGGTGACGTTCTGCAGCATCGTCGTGTCCCGCTGGATGCGCGCCTGCGCGCTCGCGATGTCGGACTCGAGGCGCGCGAGGTCGCGCTCGGCGTCCTCGACGCGGCCGGTCGCGGCGGCGAGCTCGGCGCGGAGCGACGCCGCGGAGGCGCCGAGCTCCGTGAGCCGGTCGCCCTTCTGCAGCGAGGTGATGCGGTGCGACAGACGGGTCACGTCGTTGTCGAGGCGCTGGAGGTCGAGGAGGACGACCTGGTCCTCGGGTGCTGCCTTCACGGTCGGTCTCCTTCGTGGGCGGGTTCGGAGGCGGGCTCGGCCGCCGGCAGGACGGCGAAGTCCCAGGGGTCGGTGCGCAGGTCGCTGACGGTGACACGGACGCCCGCGGCTCGACGCAGCTGCTCGGCGGCGACGTCGAGCCACAGCCACTCGGTGGCCCAGTGCGACGTGTCGACGAGCGCGGGTCCGTCGCCGAGCGATGCCTGCTCGCGGAACTCCGATGCGGGGTGGTGCCGGAGGTCGCTCGTCACGTAGACGTCGGCCGCGCGGACGGCGGCGTTCCCGAGGTACGCGTCCCCGGCACCGGCGCAGAGCGCGACCGTGCGCACCGGGCGGTCGAAGTCGCCGGACACGCGCACCCCGGTCGCGGTCGGGGGCAGGATGTCGACGAGGGTGCGTGCGAGCGCGCCGAGGGTGGTCCCGGTCGGCAGGACCCCGACGCGGCCGATGCCCGTCGCGGGGTCGGCACCCGGCTCGAGCGGACGCTGCTCGACCAGGCCGAGCCGGTCGGCGAGCACGGCGGAGGTGCCGGTCGTGACGACGTCCGCGTTGGTGTGCGCGGCGAGCAGCGCCGTCCCGCCGCGGACGAGCGTCGCGAGCACGCGGCCCTTCACGGTGGTCTCGTCGATGGTCGTCACGCCGCGCAGCAGGAGCGGGTGGTGGGTCAGGAGCAGGTCAGCACCGAGCTCGACCGCCTCGTCGGCGGTGGCCGGGACGGCGTCGACGGCGAGGTGGACGTGGTCGACCCGCTGGTCCGGGTCGCCGGAGACGAGCCCGACGGCGTCCCACGACTCGGCGCCGGCGGCGGGCCACAGGTCCTCGGTGACGGCCTGGAGGTCGCGGAGCGTCGGCATCCCGTCAGTCTACCGAGCCGCCGGCGCCGTCCGGCGCGTCAGCGGCGACCGAACAGGGCACGGAGGCGCGAGACGAGCCGCGTCCACCAGCCACCGTCGGCGCCGTCCGCGACGGCCGTCGCCGGCGTGGACGCGTCGTCGTGGACGGTCGGGACCGAGACCGCTTCCGGCAGCACCACCGGCGTGCTCGCCGTGGTGCCGGCGTGCGCGGTCAGCGCGGCGGCGAAGGCGGCACGGTCGATGACGGTCGGACCCGTCGCCGGCTGGACGAGCGGGGTCGGGCGCGTGTTCGCCGAGACGGGGGTGCGGGCTTGGAGGGACAG
The DNA here is from genome assembly GCF_003234175.2 of Curtobacterium sp. MCSS17_007. NCBI lineage: Bacteria > Bacillati > Actinomycetota > Actinomycetes > Micrococcales > Microbacteriaceae > Curtobacterium > Curtobacterium sp. MCSS17_007. The sequence goes on along the minus strand of NZ_CP126257.1, from coordinate 1,443,800 downwards.
GAGCGGACGGATCGGCTCGTCACGCCCGTCGGTGGTCGCCGCGGCGACGCCGGCGGTCGTGCTCGCGACCGCCGGCGTCGTGGCGACGTCGACGTGACGGGAGCGGACCGCCGGGGAGGATGCCGACGAGGTGCGCGCGGACCCCGGGGCAACGGCCTGCCGCACGGGCGTGGGGACGGGCACCGTGGCGGCACGCCGGGCTGCGGCGCGCTCGCGCCGCTCGGCCTCGTCCGCGGCGTCGGCGAGCAGGTCGGCGAAGACGGCGCGGGCGAAGCCGCGAGCGGCCTCGACCTCGGCGTCGTCGATGTCCGCGACGGCGACCTCCCACGCGGCGAGGCGGGCGAGGTCCTCGTCGCGGCGTCGGACCTCGTCCTCGAGCAGCTCGATGCGCTCGACGGTCGTCCGGCCGCTCGCGGCGGAGACCTCGACCGCGAGGTCCTCGATGCGCAGGGCGAGCCGTGCCGGCGGCTCGGGGAACGACGGGGCGCAGGCCGCGACGTGGCGGGCGCGGTCGCGTCGACGGAACGACGTCGAGACCTCGGCCCGGTCCGCGGCGGGCTGCTCGGCGGCGACCTGCTCGGGCGCAGCGGGGACCGACGCGGGCTGCTCGGGCGCGGCGGGCTCCGGTGTGGTCCGGGCGGCAGCGTCCGAGAGCATCACCGGCCGCTGCACGGGACCCGTGACCGGCGGCACCACGAGGTCCGCCAGGTACGGCGTGCGGGGGGCCGGGACGTCTCGGAGCCACTCCTCGAGCTCGCGCCCGAACGGGTCGACGAGGGGGGTGCGTGCACCGGGCTGGGTCTCCATGTGACGCAGGATAGATATCACGGACGCCCGGACCGGGGAGATCCGCGGAGTGTCGCGCATCCCAGCGCACGACACGTCATGTGCCGGCGCAGAGGTGAGCGGCGTGTCACCCGTTCGGGCGACCCTCGACCGACTCCGCGACGAACGTGTCCAGCAACCGTCGTCCCTCAGGCCAGGCACCGCTCGCGACGTTGACGTGCTGGCGCGCCCCCACCCGCAGCACCCCGGCGCCGAGCACCTCCGCGAACTGCCCGGCACGCTCGGCCGAGCAGTACGGGTCGTCGTCGCTCACCACGAGGGCCGTCGGCGCCACGACCGGCCGCGACGGAGCGAGGAACCCCCGGGCCGCCTCCGGGAAGACCGGCGCGGTGGGGTCGGGTGGCGCCACGAGGAACGCTCCGACGACCTCGACGTCGCCGTGGTCCGCGAGCCAGTGTGCGGCGGCCAGGACCCCGAGGCTGTGGGCGACGAGCACCGGTGGACGATCGCAGGCCGCCACGGCGACCGAGATCGCACGGTCCCAGTCACGGGGGTCCGGCTCCGACCACGACGCCGGCGCGATCCGCACGGCAGACGCCCCGCGCTCGCCCTGCCAGCGGGACTGCCAGTGCTCGGGGTCGGACCCCCAGATGCCCGGCACGACGACCCACGGGTGCTGGTCGGCCGGCCGCTGGTGTGCGTTCATGCGGGCAGCGTAGCGGGGGCGCTCGGCGTCACGACGCCAGGGTGTCGCGGGGGTACTCGCCGAACCGCTGGGCGTAGGCCGCGGAGAACCGTCCGAGGTGCGCGAAGCCCCAGCGCACGGCGACCGAGGCGACGGTGAGCTGTCCGGTTGCACCCCGGAGGAGCTCGTCGTGCACGCGGTCCATGCGGATGCCGCGCAGCACGGCGTTCGGCGCGGTGCCGACCTGTCGTTGGAAGGCCTGCTGGAGCCCGCGGACGCTGAGTCCCACGTGCTCGGCCACGTCGGTCGTCGTGATCGGGGTGTGCGCCCTGGCGTGCATGTACTCGATCGCCGCGCGGACGCGGGTCGTGGCGCCCTGCGGGACGGGTACCTCGGGCGTCAGCTGCTCGTGCGGGAACGCGTGCAGCACCGCGAGAGCCGTCGCCCGTGCGGTCTCCGCGAGGACGAGCGGCGACGGCTCCGCCGGCCCCAGCACGACCTGCGCCGCGCGGTGGACCTGCGCGTTCCAGGTCCGCAGGTCCTCGGCGCGCGGCCGGGCCGTGTGGTCGAAGACGAGCGGCCCGGGCTGCCCACCGTGCACCTCGGCAGCGATGCCCTCGAGGAACCGGCGGTCGACGTGCACGAGGTGCTGCCGGACGTCCGCGAGGTCGAACACGAACGGACGACCGGACGGGAAGACGACCGGCGTGCCGGGTGCGAACCGGACCTCGTCGCGCCCGACGTCGACGGTCCCACCCCCGTCGGTGGTCCACATCACGACGTGGTCGTCCCCGGACGACGCCGCACCGCTCACCTGGGCGTCGAAGTGCGTCGTGCGGAACGACATCGTGTCGTCACCGACCATCCGGAAGCGGTAGCCGAAGGGCCGCTCGGTCCGACGTGCCGTGAACCGCGTGCCCTCGTAGGCGTCCGAGAAGAGCTGCAGGGCAGCACCGAGGTCGGTGCCGGCAGCCTCGGTGCGCAGCCGGGTGCTCGCGGGCGCGTCGGTCGTCATCGGACCGAGCGTCCCACCACGCTCGGACCGGGGGTCGCTCGCCGGGTGGACGTGCGCGGATCGGCCGTCGTCGTGCGGGAACCGGACCACGGGTTCCCCCCGGATGCGGGGCGGGACGTCCGCCGACGGGTCAGTGACGACCGCGGCGGACCAGCCAGCGGTTCCGTTCCTCCACGCGGTCGTAGCGCAGGTCGTCCACGACCATCTGCACGAGGGCGAGCCCCCGACCACCCTCCGCAAGGGCGTCCGGCAGGTGCGCCGCCGACGGGTCGACGAGCACGGGCACACCGTCGTCGGTCAGCGAGACGAGCACCTCGTCCGGTCCGACGTCCACACGCAGCGAGCAGGTCACGCTGCGGCCGCCGGCTCCGTGCTCGATGACGTTCGAGGCGAGCTCCACCAGGGCGAGCTCGAGCGCCATGCGGTCCTCGGGCGAGAGATCCGGTTCGCGGTCCCACACGGAGGACAGGAACGTGTGCACCGCCGTGACGTCGTCAGGCGGGCAGGCGAGGTCGAGGACGTGCTCGCCCATGGCGACCGTCATCCCCAGTTCGTGACCGCGGCGTCCCCGTCCGGGTACGTCCGCAGGATCTTGTCGATGTTCGAGAGCTTGAGCACCATCTGCACCTGCTCCGACGGAGCGGCGATGCGGAGGTCTCCCCCGGCCTGTCGCGCGGTCTTCAGGCACCCGACGAGCGCGCCGAGGCCCGACGAGTCCATGAACTCGACGCCGGACAGCTCGACGACCAACCGGGCGCGACCGCCCTCGACCACCTTGGCCACGGTCTCGCGGAACGCGCCCGCGCTGACCATGTTCAGGCGGCCGCTGCACTCGAGGACGGCAGTGTCGTCCGTTGCCTCGTGTACGACGATGTCCATGCACGTGCCTCCTCGGTTCGGTACGGGTGCACCCTGCAACCTACCGGGTGCAGGCCGTCGAGCGGTACGGCCTCGCCGCGCCGTCGCCGGATCCACCCGCGAACGGACGGGAGGCGCGGTGCCAGCCGGCACCGCGCCTCCCGTCGTGCGGTCCGTCGATCAGCCCGTGTTCTGCAGACCGGCGGCGATCCCGTTGACCGTGAGCAGCAGCAGCCGGTGGTCGCCGTCCGTCGGGTCCGTGCTGCCGGACGTGCGGATCGCACGGAGCGCGCGGAGCTGCAGGTGCGACAGCGCGTCGACGTACGGGCTGCGGAGGCGGACGGCGCGGGCGAGCACCGGACGGTCCTCGAGCACGTCGCTCCCGCCGGACACGCGGAGCACCCAGTCACGCGTCCGGAGCATCTCGTCGAGGACCTTCGCCGCGAGGTCGTCGCGGTCGGCCAGCTCGAGGTACCGACGGGCGATCTGCTCGTCGGTCTTGGCGAGCGACATCTCAACGTTCTTGATCATCGCGCCGAACAGGGGCCACTCGGCGTACGCGGAACGGAGCACGTCGACGTCACCGACGGCCTCGAGCGCGGAGCCGAGTCCGTACCAGCCGGCCAGGTTGATGCGCGCCTGCGTCCACGAGAACACCCACGGGATCGCGCGGAGGTCCTCGAGGGACTCGACACTCAGCCCGCGGCGGGCGGGCCGGGAGCCGAGCGGCAGGAGGCCGAGCTCCTCCATCGGCGTGACCCGGGCGAACCACGGGGCGAAGCCGTCCGCCTTCACCAGGTCGTAGAACGCCTGCCGGGACACGTCGTCGAGCTGCTGGGCGAGATCCGCGAAGCGGGTCGCCGCTGCGGCCGTCCGCGCCTCGTTCGAGGGCGACGAGGCGAACAGGGTGGCCGACGCCATCTGCTCGAGGTGCCGCGCCGCGATGTCCTGGTCGCCGTACTGGGCGAAGATGACCTCGCCCTGCTCGGTGAGCTTGAGACGGCCGTCGATGGATCCCGGCGGCTGCGCGAGGACCGCCTCGTTCGCCGGCCCGCCACCGCGGCCGAGGGAACCACCACGGCCGTGGAACAGCGTCAGTTCGACGTCGTGCTCCCGTGCCCAGTCCGCGATCCGCGCCTGTGCGTCGTACAGCGCGAGGTTCGCCGAGACCGGACCGACGTCCTTCGAGGAGTCGGAGTACCCGAGCATGACCTCGAGCTTGCGGCCGGTCGCCGCCAGCCGACGTTCGAAGGGCTCGCTGTGCACGGCCTCGTCGAGGATCTCGACGCTCGCGTGCAGGTCCGCGAAGGTCTCGAAGAGCGGGATGACGTCGAGCACCGGAGCGGCGTCACCGCAGGCGGCGACCGCGAGCTCGTGCACGTTCGCCAGGTCGGCTGCCGACTGGGTGAAGGACACGATGTACCGGTGCGCGGCCCGCACGCCGTACCGCTGCTGCAGGTCGGCGACCGTGCGGAACACGGCGAGGACCTCTTCCGTGGTCTCGCTCAGCGGCCCGCCGGCACGGATCTCGGCCAGCGCGTTCCGGTGCACCTGGGAGTGCTGGCGCACCTCGAGCTCGGCGAGGTGGAACCCGAAGGTCTCGACCTGCCAGACGAGGTTCTGCAGCTCACCGTTCGCGGTGCGGACGGCCCCGGCTGCGACGAGCGACGTCTGGATCACGCGGAGGTCGGCGAGGAGTTCCTCGGGGCCGGCGTAGGCGAGGCCGTCCTGCCCACGACGCGTGGCCCGGATGCGTGCCGCGACGAAGAGCAGCGCGCGCCGGTGCGTCTCGTTCGGAGCACGGACGCCGATGCGCTCGGCGATGCCCGGGTCGAGTGCCTCCTGCGCGGCGACGAGTGCCTGCAGCCCGGGATCGGCCGGCGTCTCCGCGGCGTCCAGCGTCAGCGCCGACCCGATGCGGGTCGCCGCTCGCGCGAGACCGAGCAGGATGTGCTCCGCCGCGATGTCGGCCGCCTGCCGCGTCACCGCCGCCGTGACGTGCGGGTTGCCGTCGCGGTCGCCGCCGATCCAGGTGCCGAACCGCACGAACGCCGGCGCGGTCACCGGGACGCGTCCGGCGTCGTCGCCGAGGAGCCGGTCGTCGAGCAGTCGGTAGACCTGCGGCACGATCTCGAACAGCGTCTGGTCGAAGACGCTCATCGCGGTGCGGACCTCGTCGAGCGGGGTCGGGCGGGTGGTCCGCAGCGGCGAGGTGCGGAGGAGCGTCGTGATCTCCTCGAGCAGGCGACGCTCGTTCTCGGCCCGGGCGGTGGCGTTGCGCGCCCCGTCGCGCTCGTCGATGAGGTCGGTGATCCGCCGGACCGCCGTCGTCACCGCACGGCGGCGGGCCTCGGTCGGGTGGGCGGTGAGGACGGGGTGGAACCGGAGGTCGGCCAGGCGCGACGCCGCCTCGTCCTCGCCGACCTGCTCCACGAGCGACGCGTACGTCGCCGGGAACGAGTCGCCGGCGAGGCCCCCGTCGTCACCACGGGCGCGGAGGACCCGCACGCGGTGGTGCTCCTCGGCCAGGTTGGTCAGGTGGAAGTAGGTCGTGAACGCCTGCGCGACGGCCTCGGCCCGCTCGGCGGACATGCCCGCCACGATGGCCTCGGCCCGCGCTGCGCCCTCGGCGTCAGCGCCCTCGTACGCGTCGATGACCGCGGCACGCAGGCTCTCGACGTCGTGGAGCAGGTCGTCGCCGCCGGTCTCCCGCAGCACCCGCCCGAGCAGGTTGCCGAGGTACCGGACGTCCGCGCGCAGGTCGCTGTCGACCGCTCCGCTGACGTCGTCCCGTGCGCGCCCGTGGCGCGTCGATCCGTCGATCGCCGTCATGGGTTCCTCTCACCTTGCGCCGGGACCGCGTCCCGGGTCCCCAGCACTGTACCGGCGCACGCACGCACGTGACGACGACCGTCCGGACGGACCGACCGCGCGCAGGGATCGGCACCGCCCGCTGCACGGCCGAGCGGGCGGTGGCGTGCACGGCCGTCCGTCGTCGGGTGGTCGCCGGGACCACGACGCGGCGCGGGAGCACCCCTGCGGTCGCGTCGCACGCCGTGACCCCGGCGGGTCTGGGCCGGATCAGGCGGGCACGGGGTGCACCGCGCTGCCGCGAGCGGTCGTGGCGACGGCCACCGGCGGACGCAGGGCGGCCACGAGCGCCCGGTCCAGGCCCGCGGCGAGGTCGACCTCGGCGAGCACAGCCTCGCGCTCGGCCGCGGACCACGGGGCGGCGTCGAGCTGCGCCCGGTAGGTGTCCTCGAAGGCCGAGGGGTCGGCGACCTGGTCGAAGATTGTGAAGAGCACGCCGTTCGTGTCGAAGCCGAACCGCTCCTCGAGCAGCCGGGCGAGGGTGGGACCGCCGGTCAGGTCGCCGAGGTACCGCGTGTAGTGGTGTGCGACGAAGCCGCCGGGCGAGGTCGCGGCGACCTCGTTGAGCCGGCGGACGTAGGCGGTGGTGGCCGCGGTCGGACAGCAGAGCTCGGACCAGTCCGGCCCGACGAGGTACTCGAGGTCGGCCCGGATGGCCGGCATGCGGGTCAGCTGGGTCGTCACGAACGGTGCCGCGACCGGGTGGTCCGCCATCCGCTCGGCGGCGCGTTCGAGTGCGTCGTACACGACCGCGTACTGTCCGAGGAGGTCGGCGTAGTCGGCGACGTCGCACTCCCCCGCCAGCAGGTCGTGCGCACCGCCCGACCAGGTGACGGCGCCGCCCGCGAGCGCGACGTCCGTGGCACCAGGTCCGGCACCCGCACGAGAGCGTCGGCGCAGCAGCTCGGAGAACGGCGTCACGGTCGGGCTCATGAGGTAAGGCTAACCTCAGTAGCTGGAAGGTCAAGCACCGGAACAGGAAGTCCACCATGAGCCCGAATCCCAAGCGCACCCAGCACGTGTTCGTCGTCGACCGCACGGAGCGCATCAGCCCGCACATGGTGCGTGTCCACCTCGGCGGCCCGGCCTTCCGCGACTTCCTCGACGACGCCGACCCGGACCGTCTCGCCGCGACCGACCGGTACGTCAAGCTCCTGCTGGCACCGGCGTCGAGCGGCCTCACCCCGCCGTACGACCTCGAGGCGCTGCGGGAGACCCTGCCGAAGCACGAGCGTCCCGCACGCCGCACCTACACCGTCCGTCGGGTCGACCACGCCGCCGGCACGATCGCGATCGACTTCGTCGTGCACGGCGACGAGGGGCTGGCCGGGCCGTGGGCCGCCGCCGCCCGCCCGGGCGACCTCCTCGCGCTGTCCGGCCCCGGCGGCGGCTACGCCCCGTCGCCGGACCCCGCCGTGACCCACGTGCTGCTCGGCGACGACAGCGCCCTGCCGGCGATCGGTGCCGCCCTGGAGGCGATGCCCGCCGACGCGACCGGCGTCGCGCTCGTCGAGGTCGGCGGTGCCGCGGACGAGCAGCCGATCGTGCACCCGGCCGGGGTGGACCTGCGGTGGCTGCACCGCGACGCCACCGGCGCCGAGCCGGGCACCCTGCTGCTCGAGGCGACCCGTGCCCTGCCCCGCGCCTCCCGGCCGGTGCAGGTCTTCGCACACGGGGAGCGGACCGCCGTCAAGGCGGTCCGACGGGTCCTGCAGGACGACTGGGGACTCGAGCGGGCGGAGCTGTCGCTGTCCGCGTACTGGGCGCTCGGCCGCACCGAGGACCGGTTCCAGGAGGAGAAGCGCGAGCCGGTCGGGGCCGTCTTCGCGGACTGACCGCTGCGCGGCCGGGAGGCACGGGCCACGTCGGTGGTGCCCGCTAACGTCCGCGACGTGGTCACCACACCCCCCGCTCCCCCCTGCTGCGTCCCGGGCTGCGGTGCTGCCTCCGCCGCGGACTTCGCCGCCGTGCTGCCGCTCTGCGCCGGTCACGTCGTGCTCGTCGCGGACACCGCGGCCGAGCACGCCGGCGTCGAGGACGCGCTGCCCGGCCCGTGCCCCGTGTGCGGCTCGCGCACGGGCGTCCGGTGGCCGAGCGCGACGCTCTGCGGGACCTGTGAGTGGCGGTGGGGCGAGGTACCGGACGGCGAGCTGCCGCCGCCGCGCGTCGACGTCGTGTACTACCTGCGGCAGCGCGACGACTTCGGCGACCGGGTGAAGATCGGCACGACCGCGAACCCCCGCCAGCGGCTCGCCGCCGTCCCGCACCAGGAGCTGCTGGCGTTCGAACGCGGCGACCGACGGCTCGAGCGACGACGGCACGCGACCTTCGCCGCGACCCGCTACCCGGGCACCGAGTGGTTCCGGACGACCCCGGCGCTGCTGGACCACGTCACGTCGGTGGCCGCCGGGGTCGAGGACCCGTGGGCGCTGCACGCCCGGTGGACGAGCGAGGCCCTGGCCCTGCGCGGCTGAACCACGCCGGCCAGGGGCCACGAGGACGCCCGGTCACGGCGGGGCAGACGCTGCGCGGCCGGACCGGGCAGCGCCGATGTCAGACCGCAGCTGCCGCCAGGGGCTGCCGGTCCGCTGCCGGGTCGTCACGGAGGAACCGGTCGGCGGTCCGCAGCGACAGCGCCATGATCGTCAGCGCGGGGTTCGCGATGACGGCGCTCGGGAAGACCGAGTTGTCGCAGATCCACAGGTTCGGGACGTCCCACGACCGACCCGCCGGATCGACGACGGACGACCCGGCGTCGGCGCCCGCGCGCGCGGTGCCGATCGTGTGCGCGGTGCGCTCGAGCACCCGGACGTCGGTGCCGCCGGCGGCTTCGACGATCGCGGTCATCGTGCGGACCGCGTGGGCGCGGATCGCGTCCTCGTTGGCACCCGTCGAGAACGTCACCCGGGCCCGTGGCACCCCGTGCTCGTCGAGCTCGTCGGCGAGCACGAGGCGGTTGTCGTCGTACGGCAGGCACTCGGCGTTGATGCCGACCCCGGCCGCGCGCGGGTAGTCGCGCATCGCCCTGACGAGTTCGGCGCCGCGCAGGCCCCCGCCGCGGACGAGCGTCGTCGCGAAGGTCAGCGGCTGGACCCCGAGGCTCTGGATCAGGTAGCCACCGGCGAAGTCGGCGTCGGCCGGACGGACGAAGTCCTCGGTGATGATCGACGACGGGTAGCCCCGGTACGAGCGCATCGACTCGTCGAACGTCGCCCACACCTGTGTGGCCCCGTGGGCCGTGAAGTTCCGGCCGACCTGACCGCTGCTGTTCGCGAGGCCGGTGTGCAGCAGCAGGCGCGGCGTCTCGACTCCGCCGGCGGCGAGCACGAGCGACCGGCACCGCTGGCGACGCTGACGACCGTCGCGCGTGTAGAGGACCGCGCAGACCGCGCCGGCCGCGTCGAGCTCGATGCCGTGCACGAACGACTCGGGGCGGATCTCGGCGCCGAACGCGACCGCCGCCGGCAGGTACGTGGTGTCCATCGACACCTTCGACCCGTTGCGGCAGCCCTGGTGGCAGGACCCGCACGACACGCACGCCTGCCGGAGGCCGTGGTGCTCCTGCACGCGGTCCTCGGTGGTCAGCGCGACCGGGGCGTCGGTGGCCGTGATGCCGAGCGCTGCGGTGCCGCGCATCATCATGTCCGACGACGCGTTCCGCGCCGGCGGGCCCATCCGGTACCGCCGGTCGGGGTCCCACGGGTAGTGCGCCGGCCCGGCGACGCCGACCTCGTGCTCGACGCGCTCGATGTACGCGGTGAGCTCGGCGTGGTCGATCGGCCAGTCCTCGCCCTGCCCGCTCTCGGTGCGCAGGCGCAGGTCGTGGACGCTCGGGCGCGGCGTGAAGGCACCCCAGTGCAGGGTCGACCCGCCGACCCCGGTGCCGCTGTTGTTCGGACCGAACGCGGTCGGGGCCGAACCGCCGCTGATGCGCTCGTCCATCCAGTTGATGTCCGCGGGTGCCTCGACCTCGTCCGGCAGGTGCTCCCCGGGCTCGGTGTTCCGCCCGGCCTCGAAGGCCACGGCGGTGAGGCCCTCGCGGGCGAGCCGGGCCAGGAGCGGGGCGCCCCCGGCCCCCGTCCCCACCACGACCACGTCGACGACCTCGTCGTCCTGGTAACGCCGCTGTCCGTCGAGTCTCATCGTCCTGCTCCCTCGGGTTCCCACGCTTCCCGTTGCCCGGCACCGAGCAGCTGGAAGCCCTGCTTGCGGACGCCGTCGCCACCGTTGGCGAAGCCGTCGTAGTCGATCTCGGACATGGTGGCGGGGTGCGCGAGCCACTGCTTCACCAGGTCGACGCTCGCGTCCTCGGCCCACGTCCGGAGCTGGTCCGCGTCGAGCGGGCCGTCCGCGCGGTACCGGCCGGCCGCGACGTCCTCGAACACGGCGGGCAGGTCGGCCTCGGTGACCCGGGCGAGCGCGTCGAGCGCACCGCGGTAGGCCTCGAGGTCGGTCGGCATGCCGTCGCCACGCCAGCCGTCCCCCCGGCCGGCCGCGAGCTGCGTGTCGACGCGGAGGGCGAGGTCGACCTCGCGCTCGCCCGGCTGGGGCACGACGATGCGGGCGACGGCGCGCAGGGTGTCGAGCTGCCGCGGGCTCAGGGCGCCGGGGGTGGCTGCGGGGTCGTCCGCCAGCGCGCGGACGGCGAGCACCCCGCGCGTCCGGGCGCTCACTCGCGGTGACGCGATCACGCGGGCGTTGCCCGCGGGGACGACGGGGCCGTGCGCGATGCGGCGCGCCCAGAAGCCCCGGACGAGCGCGGCGACCTCGACCGGGCGCTCCCAGGGCAGCAGATGAGCCGCGCCTGCGACTTCGTGGAGCTCGGCGGCGGACCAGTGCGGCAGGGTGAGGCGTCGCTGGGCGTCCGCGGCGAGGTCGCCGTCCTCGGCGCCGGCGAGCACGAGTGCGGGGACGGGGTTCGGCTCCGCGGTGGTGGACCAGTCCTCACGGCTGCCGCGCAGCAGCCAGTCGCGCCACGCTCGCGGGTCCGTGCGCTGCACGTCCTGCACGGCCTGCTCGTACCGGTCGGGCGGCAGCACCTCGGCGGTGTTCGCGTCGACGAACTCGGCCGCGTGGTGCGGTCCGACCGCTCCGTCCTCGGCCCAGGCGAGCATCGCCGTCCGACGCTCCTCGGCCATCGGTTCCGGTGCGAGCGGCGAGGCCGCGAGGAGCACGACGGCGCGCAGACCGAAGAGGCCGTTCGCGCCGGAGACCGTGCGGTCCGCCACCACGGTGGCGACCTTGCCGCCCATCGAGTGACCGATGAGCGCCCACTCGGTGGCGCCGCTCGCACCGATGGCGCGCTCGACCAGCACGGCCATCTCCTCGACGGTGGTCCCGCCGGACGCCGGGCTCCGACCGAAGCCCGGCAGGTCGATGCCGACGAGGTCGAGGTCACCGGCGAGTTCCGAGCGCAGCAACGCGAACTCCTCCGAGCTCGAACCCAGCGCGTGCAGGCAGAAGGCGGTCGCTGTCATCCTTCGTTCCTACCGTCCGGATCGCGCGGGACCCAGGCTCCCGTACCCCGGTCCTGTACCCCGTTCGCGTCCCGGGGGCGCGGTCAGGAGACAGGGTGCTCGTCCCCCGCCAGCAGCACGGACGCGCCGGGTGCGGCGTCAGCGCGCGTAGGCGTCGACGAACAGCGCGCCGCGGAGGTCACGCAGGGTGTCGACGAGCCGGTCGAGGGTGCGCCCGGAGAGCCCGGAGACCTCGAGGTCGTACGGCCCGAGTGCGGGCAGTCGGCCGGTGCGGATCCGGACGACCTCCCACCCGATCGCTCGCACCGCTCGGTCCTTGCGTCGGTCGGTCTCCTGCCTCGGACCGACGTGCTCCAGGCCGTGCCGGCCGGTGCTGTCGTACTCGATCGCCACGCGGAGCTCGGGGAGCACGATGTCCGGCCATGCCTCGACGTGGTCGAAGAAGGGCCGGTCGAGCCGGATCGCCGTGTGGGCGAAGGTGAACGCGAAGCGCTCCTGCAGCGCCTGGCGCAGGTCGGCCTCGACCGCGGAAGCCGTCGCGGGGGCGCACACACTGGTGAAGGACTCCCCCGACGGCAGCCGAGGCGTCTTCGTGCAGATCGACCGGGGCACCGGTTGCGCGACGCGTCCGGACCGGGGACGGGCGGACCGAGCGCGTGACGACGCCACCGCGCCTGTCGGGAGGCCGCCGGTGGCCCGCCCGCCCGCGAGCGCGCCACCGGCCGCAGGGGGCGCACCACGCGCGGGAGCCGCCGGGAGCGTCTGCCGCCCGCGCACCCGCTCGACCCGCTGGGGCACGGGCACCGTCGCGGGCCAGTCCTCGGGGAGCACCGGCCAGCGCTGCGGCGTCGCCTGCAGCTGGCACTCGGGGCACCACACCGACCGTCGCCGCTCGCGGCCCGGACGGGACCGCTGCTCGGCGGGCGTCGCCACGAAGACGTGTCCCACGTCGCACTCCCACGTCAGCAGGACCTCGGCCGCCGGCGGCACCTGCGTCAGCACGACACCGTGGTTCCACTCCGGGTGGTACTGCCGGATGAGCACCGGGTACGACGCCCAGGCCGACCGGAACGCACCGACGGGGTAGGGCACCGCCGTCCCTCGCGACCACTGGCGCCGCCGCCACCACGCATCGACCGGTTCGACCACGCCGTCACGCTAGGCAGGACCACCGACAAGGGCGCAGGTCGGTCGGCGTCGTGGTCGAGGAGGGCTCGAGACGCGGGGCGCGTCGCCCGCGGTCAGGACCCGAGCGCCTTGCGGACGTGCGCGACGACGGCGTTCGCGTGCCCGTGACCGAACCCGTGCTCAGCCTGCAGCCACGCGACCACCTCCGAGTGGCGGTGGTCGGCGAGCCGGTCCGCGACCACGTCGAGCCAGTCCTGCACGGGGCGCCCGTACGTCTTCTCGATGCTCGGGAAGTACGAGGCGGGCCCCTTCGGCCTCGACCCGTCGGACGGCGGTTCCGGCGCGGTCACACGGTGTGACGTCATGGGCGACACGGTAGCCGTCCGGGGACGTCCCACACCAGGGGCACCCTGGGCCCGGTCGTCCGCACTCCCGGGGGGGTCACCGCCGCGGGACGCCGTGCCGGCCCCGCCGGAGTGTCCCGCTGGGCTGTTCCCCGAACCGATCCGCGTAGGCGGCGGCGAAGCGCCCGAGGTGGGACCACTGCCACCGGCGGGCGACCTCCGCCACCGTGTCGTCCGCCTCCGGGGCCTCGAGATCGCGGCGAGCGCCCTCGAGACGTTCCGCACGCAGCCGTGCCATCGGCGATTCGGCGAAGCGGCGGTGCATGGCGTTCTGCAGTCCGCGCTCACTGATGCCGACCGCGTCGGCGATGTCGCGCAGTGTGACGGGCTGGTCGGCGTTCGCACGGATCCACTCGGCGGCGCGGGCAGCGGACCCGCGCTCGGGCCGGGTCTCGTGCCGGACGACCGGGAACGCCGCGACGACCGCATCGGCGACGTCGGCGTTCACCGCCTGCCGGGCGGCGTCGTCGAGCGTCACGTCCATGAGTCGGGGTCCGTGGGACCGGATCACCCGGCGCAGCGCGGCACGGGCAGGTTCGTCGCCGGGCTGCATCGCGAGGACCACGGGCCCGACGGGCAGGTGGTCGCGACGCAGGAGCGCCCGCCGCACCACACCGTCGGAGAGGTGGAGGAGCGTGATCGTGCGCACGTCGGCCGTGAAGCCGTACCGGCGCGAGGCCGAGACGAACGTCGGGACGCCCGGCTCCACCACAACCGTGGCACCGTCCTCGAGGTCCTGCATCGTCGCTGTGCCGTCACCCGTCCAGAAGACGACGTGCTCGGCACGCGGTTGCATCACACCGGACCGTGTCCCCTGCACCTCCGCGCGGCGCACCGACACCTCGGCATCCCCTGCCCCGAGGTACCGGAAGCGCTCGACCCCGCCTGCGACACCCCCGCTCGTGCCGTACGCAGCGTCGAGCTCGTCACCGTGGTCCGCGCTGCTCTCCTCCACGCGGAAGCGGCGGAACGTCGAGCGTCCCGACCGAGGTGCCTCCAGAGTCACGGACGCATCGTCTCAGCCTGCGGGACGCCGAGCGCGCTTTCCGGACAGCTCCCCCCGGGCGGTCGGGGGCGTGGGGCCGCGGAACGCCCCTGGGCGGCGGCGTCACCACCGGATGCGGGCGAACTCCTCGCGGAGCCGTCGCGCGCGACCCGGGTGCACCTGTTCGACCCAACCGATGCGGCCGAGCAGGTGGGCACGGAAGTCGGGGTGCCCGGCTCGGTCCTGCGACGCCGGCCCGTGTTCGGCCGCGTTGTGGAGGATCGCGTGCAACCGGTCGACCTCGCGCCGACCGGGCGAGGTGCGGTCGTTGACGACCACGCCGGTGACGGACTGACGGGTTCCGCGCCGCCTGGCGCGGGTCTTGTGCGGGTTGAGCCGGTACCCCTGGTCGGCGACGATCCGTCCGACCCCGCGCAGGAAGGCGTCCGGCCGGGCCGCGAGCCGGTCGCCGCCGCTGAAGGTCAGGTCGTCCGCGTACCGGCTGTACCGGGCTTCGCTCGCGGCGGCCCACCCGGCGAGCCGGGCGTCGAGGTGGCGGAGAGCCGTGTTCGCCAGTGCCGGCGAGGACGGGGCGCCCTGGGGCAGGTGTGCCGCGGCGAGCGCCTCGCGGAGCGCGGCGCGTTCCTCCGGTCGACCTCCCGGGGGCATCCTGGTGAGCACGTGCGGCGGGACCCGGTGCGTGCAGAGCCCGGTCAGGACGTGGGCGAGCGGCTCGGCGTACCCGGCAGACCGGAAGACGCCGTACACGTTCGGCGCCGTCACGGTCGCGAAGAACGAGGTGAGGTCGGCGGTCAGCACGATCTGCTGGCCGGTGTGCAGTGCGGCCCCGGTGACGACGCTCCGGTCGTGTACGAAGCCGTGGACGGCGTCGTGCACGGGCAGCGTCACGAGGAGTCCGTCGAGGATCCTGCGCTGGGTCCGGCGGAGCAGGTCCATCGGCTTCTCGAGCAACCGCGGAACACGGCCCGGTCGCTCGACCCACTCGTGCCGGAAGTGGTGGAGCGGGCTGTCGGGGTGTGCCTGCCGGTTCCAGGCTCGGGTGTCGGCGAGCCAGAGCAGTCGTCCGAGGGTGACGTCGAGGGCGCGGGCGAGTTCCGGCAGCGTGTCGACGAGCAGCGGGCCGTCGGTGACGGCCCGGGACCGGACGGGGGTGGCGCGTCGGGCGAGCACCCGGACCGGTCGGCGCTCCGCACGTGACCGGTGCAGTTCGACGAGCCGCGGGGCTGCGGCGAGCACGCGGCCGAGCTGACGCGGGGCGTCGACCGGCGGCCGAGGGTGGGAGTCGAGGGCGGTGGCGACCGCCAGACCCACGAAGGCGCGCTCGATCCCGACGACGGCGTACCCGGCCGCGGTCAGGTCGTCCGGTGTCCACCCGTCGGCGGCCAGGAAGGCGTCGGCGAGCGCCGTGGCGACGACGTCGAGGGGCGTGGGGTTCCCGGAGGACCCGTCGGTGCCTCCGTGCGGCGTCGCGCGCGGAGCGCGCCGTCCCGCTCGGGGCGTGTCGTGGTGCTGGTCCCGCGTGCCCCGGGGTGACCCCGGAGAGGTCGACGCGTCGCGCGCGTCGGCCGCCTCCCCCGGGAACTCCACGCGGTCACCCTACGACGACCGACCGACCGGCCGTCGGTCAGACCGCCCGCGTCGCGCCCGTCACGGGGCCCGGGGCCGCGTCCTGGTCGTCGGCGGCGTGCAGGACCTGCTCCGCCTGTCCGAGGAGGTGCCGGACGGCCAGGCCGATCGACCGCGCGCCGACCACGGCGACGAGCACGCTGAGCAGGGTGAGGACGACGGCCACCGTGACCGGGGCGCCGGGCAGGTCGAGCACGCGGAGCCACTCGACCGTCGCGGTCGTCACCGCGGCGGCCGGGAACACGAAGGACCAGAACCCGAGTGAGAACCGGAGTCGGACGTACCGCGGGAGCAGCGCGACCTGCACGAGCACCAGGAGCCCGCCGAGCCCGGCGACCGCCTGCACGGGCAGGGTCACGGCGTCGTCGGTGAGGGCGAACAGGGCGACCGTGGCCACGGCGGGGGGCGCGACGAGGATCGTCATGGTCGGGACGAGGGGCCCGGGCAGGGCGGGGCGGAACGCGAGCCGGATGAGCAGGAGTCCGGTCATCACGCCCCAGAAGAACACGCCGACCCCGAAGCACGCCCAGGACAGCCACCCGACCCCGACCTCGTGCGTGGCCACCGCGGCGACGAGCGCGGCAGCGACGGTGGGCAGGAGGTACCCACCGTGGACCGACTCCAGCGCGAGGCGACCCTCGAACCAGGTGCTGAGGAGCCAGCCGGCGAAGCCCGCGGCGACCGCCACCGACGCGAGCACGACGACCGCACCGGCGAGGGGCGCGGAGCGGGCGAGGTCGACGCCGAGCAGCATCGCGCTCGCGGGGACGAGTGCGGCGAGCGGCCCCTGTGCCGGGTGCCGGAGCTGGTCGACGAGCCGCTCGCGGACCCGTGCGCCGCGCAGCACGTGGGCGCCGACCAGCCACAGCCAGGCGAGTCCCGCGACCGCCCAGAGGACCTGCGGGACCAGGCCGGGCAGCCGCAGGACCGGAGACGCGACGGTCCAGGCCTCGGCGAAACCGGCGAGCCCGAACGGGACGGCGAGGGTGTTGAGCGGGATGCGCGAGGTGGGGCGTGGCATGACGGTCCCATTCTCCCCGGTGGTCGGAGGTCGGTCGCGCGTCGTGCCGGCCGGGCGTCCGCCGTCCTCGCCCGCGGCGTCGAGGTGGTCCTCGTCCGCCGGCAGCGGGCAGGCCGACGGGAGGCGCGGTGCGTGCCCGCACCGCGCCTCCCGTCCGGCAGGTGGGCGCCTCAGCGTCGCGAGCGGCCGAGCACGACCGTGCCGACCACCGCGGCGATGCCCGCCCACACGAGCGGTCGGGTCACCCGGCGACGCTTCGCCACCCAGCCGCCGTCGGTGGCGTTGTGCGCGTCGGCGGGCTCGTACAGGTTGCCGTCGCTCGGCACGCCCTCGCCGCGGAGCGCGAAGGTCTCGACCATCGGCTTCGTGATCTTGTGGAACAGCCCCGGGAACACGTACTGCAGCGGCACGAGCGACGCCTGGATGCGACCGACGAACCGGTAGCGCTTGGGGTGCAGCGCCGCTCGCACGACGGCCTTCCCAGCGCGCTCGACCGACACCGTGGGCGGCAACGGGTGCGAGGTCTTGCCCGTGTAGTTGGCGCCGTTCTGGTAGATCGGCGTGTCGATCGTCGACGGCAGCAGGGCGGTGAAGTGGATCCCGGTACCCTCGTACTCGTCGCCGAGGACGTCGACCAGGCCGAGTGCCGCGTGCTTGCTCGTCACGTAGGCCGACTGGTACGGCGCCGACAGCAGCGACTGGATCGAGCCGACCAGCACGTAGGTGCCCTTCCCCCGCTGCTTCCAGTGCGGCAGGAGGGCGGTCACCGCGTTCAGGTGCCCGTACAGGTTGGTGTCGACGACGCGCTTGAACGCCTTCGTCGGGGTCTGCTCGAAGAGGCCGTAGACGAACAGCGCCGCGTTGCCGACGAAGACGTCGATGCGGCCGTACCGCGTGGTCGTGGTGGCGACGAGGTCGCGGACGGCGTGCTCGTCGGCGACGTCGGTCGGGACGGCGATCGCCTCGGCACCGAGCTCGCGGCACTCCCGGGCGGCCGCCTCCAGCGATCCCTGCCCGCGTGCGGCGAGCACGAGGGTGGCGCCCTGCCGGGCGAACTCGTGCGCGGCGGCCCTCCCGATGCCGCTCGATGCTCCCGTGACGACGACGATCTTCCCGCGGAACCGTTTGGTCATGCCTGCGTTGCTACCCGGCGGCGGCTGCGGTGCCGTCCAGGCGCCCGTCCCCCTCAGCGGGCGCGGCGCGGCCACACCGTGTAGCTGACCGCCCAGAGCAGCTCGATCCCGAGCACGACGCCGAGGACCGGGAGCCAACCGACCAGCGCCTCGGTCCGCGCCCCCGTGCCGAACGCCAACAGGAAGGCACCGACGACCGCCGCGGCGATCGCGACGGCGAGGAGGGTCCGCAGCACGTCCGCCCAGCATGCGCGGGTGTACGCCCATCCGGTCGGTCGCGCCGGGAGCGGCCGCCCGTCCCGCCGGTGCGCGAAGCGGGCGTCGGCCCAGGCGACCATGCGCTTCCCGTACGCGAGCGAGACCCCGATGTACAGCGCGGCGAGCCCGTGCATCCAGTCGGCACGCCCGCCCTGCGCCAGGTCGAGGGCCGTGACGGCGAGGAGCACCGCGTCGATGACGGGCGCGAGCGCGAGCACGAGCGCGCCGGCACGGGGGCATCGGGCGACGTAGCGCAGCGCGAGGCCCCCGACGACGGCGACCCAGAAGCCGACCTCACAGGCGATGATGACGGCGATCAGGACGGGGACCTCGTTTCGAGTACGACTGTGTTCACAAGGCGCATGCTAGTACAGATGTGTACGATCGGCACGTGCCCCGGCTCATCGACCACGACGAACGCGACCGCGAGATCGGCGAGGCAGCCTGGCGAGTCCTCTCGCGCGACGGTCTCGCCGCGCTCTCCGTCCGGAACGTCGCCGAGGAGGCCGGGATCGCGACGGCCTCGCTCCGACGGGCCTTCCCGACGCAGGACGCACTGCGGGTGGCGTGCCTCCGGCGGGTGTTCGAGCACGTGCAGCGTCGGCTCGACGCCCTGCACGCCGCGCGCGGGCCGGGCGACGACCCCGTGGAGTTCGTGGTCCGCTGCCTCCGGGAACTGCTCCCGCTCGACCTCGAGCGACGGACCGAGGCGGAGGTGTGGGTGACGCTCGGCTCGCTCGCGCTCACCGACGACGCTGTCCGGGCGGCGTACGACGACGCGCACGCGCTGCTCAGCGACGCGTGCGCCGCCCTCCTCTCCCTCGCACGGACGACCGCGGTGACGGACGACCGCGTCGGCAGCGGTACGGCGACCGACGCCGCACGCCTGCACGCCCTCGTCGACGGCCTGGCCCTCCACCTCGTGCACGCTCCCGCCGACGCGGACACCGCCTGGGCGGTCGACGTCCTCACCACCGAGGTCCGACGCCTCGCCGCACCGCGCGCCGGGTGAGCCACACGCAGGACCTTCCGGCGCACGGGGCCGAGGTGCGACGATGGGCGCATGCCGAAGGACGAGCTGACGGTCGCGGAGGCGACGGCGATCGCCGAGCACGCCCGCTCCGGGGCGCTGCCGCTCGACGACCCTGAGGTCCGCCGCGTCGTCGAGCAGGCGAACCGGACGCTCGTCCGAGCACAGATGTGGGGCGAGGACCGCAGTCCGAGACTCCGCCGCCGACGGCGGTGGCTCGCCGTCGGAGCACTCGTGACGGTGCTCGTCTGGGTCGCCGGTCTGCTCGTCCCGCTGGCGTTCCGACTGGGATCCTGACAGCGCACGACGATCCACTGAGCGCGCCTCAACACGCCCGGCCCCCGGAGTGGGGTTGCCCGCCCGCGGTGCTGCGGGGTTGACTCGACGGTGTGACGAGCACCGCCGACCGCCCGTCGTCGGCGAGGACGTGGACGACCACCGTCCGCGACGACACGGGGCCCATCGTGCTCGCCGGCCTCAGGAACTCGTGGGCGCCGCTGGCGAAGCAGACGCTCATCGCGGCATTGATCGTCGGCGCGGCCATCGGGAGCGCGTTCTCGCCCTGGCTGCTCGTGACCGACGCCCCCTGGATGTGGACCGGGGTGGGCATCGCGATCGCCGGCCTCGTCTTCGCTGCCGTCGCGACTCGGTGGCCCGCCGTGCTGCGCGTGGAGCTGCTCATCCCGGCCATCGACTTCTTCGCGGTCGGCCTGCTCCGGTACGGCACCGGGGACAGCCGGTCGGTCTTCACCACGATCGTCGCGCTGCCCCTGATCTGGGTCGCCGCGAACCCCGGTCGGTGGAACATCCTCTGGCCGGTGCTGGGCACGGCCGGCACGCTCATGCTGCCGTACCTGATCGCCCCGACGCACGCCCAGGGCAGCGAGTTCGTCAGGCTGTTCACGGTCGTGGTCGTCTTCGGAGCGATGGCCGCCGTCACGAACGAACTCGCACGCCAGGCGAACCTCCAGCTCGCCGCCGTGCAGCGACGCCGACGGGTGGCCGAGGGCGAGATCGACCGCGCCGCCCTGGTGCAGCAGTCCCTCCTCCCGACCAGCGCGACCGGGCTGCCGTCCGAACTCCGGGCAGTGGGCGTCTGCATCCCAGCGCGGACCGTCGGTGGGGACTTCTACGACTGGTTCGCCACCCCGGGCGGCGCGGCGTTCACGCTCGGTGACGTGATGGGCAAGGGTGTGGGCGCCGGGATGATCGCCGCTGCCGTGCGCTCGCTGATCCGCAGCACGGTCGACGAGACCGACCCCGCCGTTGCGGTCCGCCGCGCGGCGACCGGGCTGGCGACGGGAGCGTCCGACCTGACGAGCGGGCAGTTCACCACGTGCTTCCACGTCCGCGTCGACCGTGACGGCCACGCGCGGTGGGTGGATGCCGGGCACGGACTGACCCTCCTGCGGAGCGCCGACGGCACCGTCCGCGCGCTGCGGTCCGGGCACCTGCCGATCGGCGTCGGCACGAGCTGGACCGCGGAGGACACCTTCCTCGAGGCCGGTGACGTGGTCGTGGCGGTGAGCGACGGCGTGCTCGACCTGTTCGGCGGCGACCTCGACTCGCTCGACCGGTTCGAGACCTGGGTGGCCGAACGCGCCCACCCGCAGCAGATCGTCGACGGCATCGCCGACCTCGCCCACGCCGGCGAGCACCCCGACGACGTCACGGTGCTCTGCGTCGCCTACCTGCCCTGACGACGGTCGCCGGGGTCGGTGCTCGTCCTGCGAACGGGGGACTGGCGGCCGCGTGCAGCACGGGTCATGATCGTGTGTCCCGTCCACCGTCGGGGCGCCCCCGCGCAGGAAGACCACCATGGCACCCGACCACGACCCGTCGCTCCCCCTCGACCGCCGCCGGTTCCTGACCCTCGGCGTCGGCGGGGCGGCCGTCGCCGCCACGGTCGGCACCGCGCTCCAGGCGGCACCCGCGAGCGCCGCGACGTCCGGGGCCGTGCTGCTCGCCGCCGACGAGTTCGACGGCGCCGCCGGCACCGCACCGAACCCCGGCATCTGGCGCTTCGACACGGGTGCCGGTGGCTGGGGCAACGCCGAGCAGCAGACCTACACCGACTCGCGTCGCAACAGCGCGCTGGACGGCGCCGGCAACCTCGTCATCACCGCCCGGCGCGAGGCCGACGGTTCGTACACCTCCGCGCGCCTGAAGACCGAGGGCACCTTCACGGCCCAGTACGGCCGCGTCGAGGCCCGCATCCGGATCCCCCGCGGGCAGGGCATCTGGCCCGCGTTCTGGATGCTCGGCGCGGACATCGGACAGGTCGGCTGGCCTGCGTGCGGCGAGATCGACGTGATGGAGAACGTCGGCTTCGAGCCGGGTACCGTCCACGGCACGATGCACGGACCCGGGTACTCGGGGGCGAACGGACTGTCCGCGGCAGCGACCCTGCCGAACGGCGCCGCATGGGCGGACGCGTACCACGTCTTCGGTGTCGACTGGCGTCCGGGCTCCGTCACCTGGCTCGTCGACGGGATCGCGCAGCGCACCGTCACCCGCGCCGACGTGGGCTCGTCACCGTGGGTCTTCGACAAGCCGTTCTTCGTACTGCTCAACGTCGCCGTGGGCGGGACGTGGCCCGGGTCACCGGACGCGACCACGCGGTTCCCGCAGCAGATGCTCGTCGACTGGGTGCGGGTCTGGCAGCAGTCCTGACGACCGACGTCCGCTGCTCAGCGTCGAGCGCGCGCCAGCAGCCAGAGGTACGTCGCGTGCCCGACCAGCGCCAGCCCGAAGAAGACCGCGGCGACCGCGTACACGCGGTCGAGCTCGCCCTGGCCGATGACGAGCATCACGACGCAGAACACGACGGCCGCAGCGAGCACGCCGACCTGGATCGTCGACCAGACGCGACGGAAGCGGGGCATGCCGGAGTCGTCCACGATCCCATTCTGCCCGACGCAGAGCGCAGGCCCGCCGTCACTTCTCGGGGTCGTGGCCCCAGTTCATGAGCGAGTACCGCCACCTCGAGTCGTGCGAGTCGCCCTTCGGTTCCTGCTTCGAGTGCCGGGCGACGTAGCCGACGACCTTGCGCATGTGGGCGTAGTCGTCGGCGGTGTGGTCGCCCTGCTTCTTCTCGAGGATGCGGACGATGTGACGACCGCTCTCGTGGCCGGTCGACTCGCCGCCGCCGTCGGACTTCTGCCCCACCGCCTTCGACTCGTCGGTGTCGAGCCACCGCTTGAGCTCCGACGCCGTCATGTTGACGGCGTCGCCGAAGTCGTCGCGCGTCTGCTGCTCGTCGTGCTGGTCGTGGTCGTTGCTCATGCGCGTCAGCGAACGCGCGGGACCTGAGCGTCGCCGCAGGGGCACATGTCCCCCGTTCCGGTGCGCACAGCGGACGCCGCTCCACCTCCGTCCAGCCCGCGGCGGGTTGTGTGTCCCCCGAACACCCACGACAGGAAGTGAGAGCGACATGCGCGCAGTGGTCTGGCACGGCATCGGGGACATCCGCCTCGACGAGGTCCCGGAGCCCACCATCCAGCACCCGGAGGACGCGATCGTCCGCATCACCCGCAGTGCGATCTGCGGGACGGACCTGCACTTCGTCCGCGGCACGATGGCGCCGATGGAAGCGGGCACGATCCTCGGCCACGAGGCCGTCGGCGTCGTCACCGAGATCGGCGACGCCGTCCGCGGCTTCAGCGCCGGCGACCGCGTCGTGATCAACTCGACGATCTCGTGCGGCGCCTGCCGGTACTGCCGCATGGGCAAGACCGCGCAGTGCGACGTCGCCAACCCGAACGGTCCGCAGGCCGGCACGAGCTTCTTCGGCGGCCCGCAGTCGACCGGACCGGTGAACGGTCTGCAGGCCGAGTACGTCCGCGTGCCGTACGCGCGGAACACCATGCACCCGCTGCCGGAGAACGTCAGCGACGAGCAGGCGATCCTGCTCTCCGACATCTTCCCGACCGGCTGGTTCGGGGCGGAGCTCGCGGGAGTCAGCCGAGGCGACGTCGTCGTCGTGTTCGGTGCCGGCATCGTCGGACAGTTCGCCGCTGCCTCGGCCTACAAGCTCGGCGCGGCCCGCGTGATCGTCGTGGACGGCGAGGAGACCCGTCTCGCCGCCGCGCTCGCGCAGCACTGCGAGGTGGTCGACTACAACCGCGAGGACCCGGTGCAGGCGATCATGGACCTGACGAACGGCATCGGCGCGGATGCCGTGATCGACGCCGTCGGCGTCGATGCGGAGCGCCCGAAGCAGGGGCCCGCGGCGGTGTCGGACGAGCAGGCCGAACAGTTCGACGCCGAGGTGCAGCAGGTCGCTCCTGACGCCTCGCCGGACGGGTTCGGCGAGGAGCAGCAGTGGAAGCCGGGCGACGGCCCGTCGCAGGTCGCGCAGTGGGCGGTCGCGTCGGTCGCGAAGTACGGACGCATCGGCATCATCGGCGTCTACGGTCCGACCGCCGAGCGCTACCCGATCGGTCAGGCGATGAACAAGAACCTGACGATCCGGATGGGCAACTGCGACCACCACTCGGTCACCCCGCCGCTCATCGACCTGGTCGCGTCCGGGCAGTTCGACCCGACCGCGCTGATCACCGAGCACGAGCCGATCGGCTCCGCGATCGAGGCGTACGAAGCCTTCGACCGTCGCGAGCCCGGCTGGGTCAAGGTCGAGCTGGAGGCCGCCCGATGAGCGCCGCCGACCACGCCGCGCCCACCGACCAGTACGCCTTCGCGGACCCGCGCAGCCGGTACCCGGACGTCTCCCCCGAGCCGCAGACACAAGACGAGCCGGGCCTGCAGTCGCAGATGACCCCGCTCCCCGACCTCGGCGAGTCCAGCTACCGGGGCACCGGGCGGCTCGAGGGCCGGAAGGCGCTCATCACCGGAGCGGACTCGGGCATCGGCGCGGCCGTCGCGGTCGCCTTCGCCCGCGAAGGTGCCGACGTCGTCCTCGCCTACCTGCCCGAGGAGCAGTCCGACGCCGACCACGTCATCGAGCAGGTCGAGGCCACCGGGCGGAGGGCCGTCGCGGTCCCCGGTGACCTCCGTGACAAGGCGTACGCCGGACAGCTCGTCGAGCGGGCGGTCGCGGAGCTCGGCGGCATCGACGCGCTCGTGAGCGTCGCCGGCAAACAGCGTTGGCAGCCGGACCTGCTCGACATCACGGACGACCAGTTCGAGGCGACCTTCGACGTCAACGTGTTCGGGCTCTTCCGTCTCGTGAAGGCCGCGCTGCCGCACCTGCAGCCGGGCTCGACGATCACGACGACGGCGTCGATGGAGGCCTACCAGCCCGCACCCGATCGGCTCGACTACGCCGCGTCGAAGGGTGCGATCAACAACTTCTCGAAGGGGTTGTCGCAACTGCTCGTCGAGCGCGGGATCCGCGTGAACGTCGTCGCGCCGGGACCGACCTGGACCGTCCTCCAGCCGAGCGGTGGGGTCGACCCGGAGTCGTTGCCCGAGTTCGGCAGCAGCGAGTCACCGATGGGCCGTGCCGCCCAGCCCGCCGAACTCGCGCCGGCCTACGTGTTCCTCGCCTCGCAGGAGTCGAGCTTCGTCGCCGGCGAGACGCTCAACGTGAACGGCGGCATGGTCACCCCCTGACCGCACCGGGAGCGCGGACCGGACATCCCGGCACCCCTCGGGAATGCCGGCCCGCGCTCCGGCGTCGAACCACCCACACACCTGCGAAGGAGCACACCATGAGCCTCGACCTCCACGAGGGGAACGGCGTCGACACCGAGCGTCGCTGCGTCCCGACCACCACGCTGCACGCGCTGCACGATGACCAGCAGGAACCCACGTTCGGGCGCTGGCTCGGCCAGATCAACGGCGAGCGCTGACCGACGGCGAGCGCTGACCATCGAGCGCTGATCGACGGGAGGCGCGGTGCCAGCTGGCACCGCGCCTCCCGTCCGTTCGTCGGTCGAGTCCGCCGGTCAGGAGGGGCGGCCGGTGATGTTCACCAACCAGGTGACCCCGAACCGGTCGGTGAGCATCCCGAACGTGTCGCCCCAGGGGGCGCGGGTGAGCGGCTCGATGACGGTGGCCCCGTCGGCGAGCCCGTTCCAGCAGCTCGTCAGCAGGTCCTCGTCGTCGCCGCTGAGCGAGACGGAGATGTTGCTCTCCGTCGGGGTCGGCATCGACGCGGGGGCGTCCGACGCCATGAGCAGCAGCCCGGCCGGCGTCCGGATCTGCCCGTGCATGATCTTGTCGGCGTCCGCCGGGTCCTGCGCCATGCCGCCCTCGGCGAAGGTCATGGTCGTGAGCTCACCGCCGAGCACCCCGTGGTAGAAGTCCAGCGCCGCACGCGCCTGGTCGCGGAAGCCGAGGTAGGGGTTGAGGAAGACGGACACGGGTGCTCCTTCGGGTCGCGCGGACACCTGCGGCCGCGTCGGCACGATGATGACAGATCCGGCGTGCCCGGCGGAAGGCTCAGGGACGGGCCAGCAGGAACGGCCGGCGCAGCTCAGCAGTACCCCGCGCTCGGTCGGCCCGCGCGCGCCGCCGCTCAGACGTCCCGGAGGCTCCGCCCCGAGGCCGCGTCGTTCCACGAGGTGGACGCGCCGATCTCCACCGCGGTGTGCAGGCCGGTGTGGCCGTGCTCGAGACCGCACCGCCACCGGTCGAACCCGCTCGTGCAGGGGACCCGTGACGACGGGTCGGGTCCGACGTCAGGTCTCGCCGGGGCATCGGTGTCGAGCGCGTCGGGGTCGGGCGCATCTGAACGCTCCAGCTGCCGGGCCGGTCGCTGCGGAGCCGGCCGCCGCGGGACGGGTCGTTGCGGTGCGACTCTGGACGGTGGGGTCGCGGTGGTGTCCTCGTGCATCTCACCGCTGTGACGGACCGGGAGGCCGATCCGTCACGGTCCTGCCCGAACGGACGCCACACGGGCGTGGCGCCTCGGCCGCGTCTCGCTCGGCGAGCATCACCGCACGGTGACCCTCGGGGCGCAGCGTCGGTCCGTGGTGCGCGCTGTGATCGAGGGGTGCCGTGCCGACCGAGTCGCGGAGGTGCCATCATCACGACGTGCGCATCGACGACTTCCTGCTGCCCGACACCCCCGCGACCCGTGCTGCGGCATCACTCGCGGAGCGGTACCAGTCGCCCGCGATCACGGCTCACGCGCTGCGCTCGTGGTACTGGGCCGAGGGGTTCGCGGCGCTCGACGGCCTCGACGCCGTCGACCACGAGCTGCTCGCCGTCGCCGCGCTGCTGCACGACGTCGGCACGGTGACGGAGTTCGACAACCACACGTTGTCCTACGAGCACGCCGGCGGTCACGTCGCGGTCGCCCTGACGACCGGTGCCGGATGGGAGCCCACCCGACAGCGACGGGTGCTGGACGTCATCGTCCGGCACAACTGGCCGGCCGTCGACGTGGCACTGGACGTCGAGGGGCACCTGCTCGAGCGCGCCACGGGCCTCGACGTCTCCGGCGCCGGTGCGGACGTGCTGCCGACGGACTTCCTCCGCGAGGTGCTCGCCGCGCACCCGCGCGGCGAGTTGGCCGAGGAGTTCGGTGCGTGCGTCGTCGACCAGGCCGCCCGGAAGCCGACGACCGCCGCGCGACGGCTCGTCGACGGCGACGTCCTGGGCAAGCTCGCGCGCAACCCGCTCGAGTCCGTCTCCTGACGTCGGTGGCACGCGCCGGCCGCGACACGTGGTCGGACGGGTGGCGGACAGGCGGCCGTGGCAGCATCGGGTGCATGACCATCGCCGCCCCGGACGTCCGCCACGTCGTGGAGGCGTCCGGGGACGACCTCGACGCCGCCCGCGCGATGTTCGAGTCGGCGTACGGGGCGTCCGGGTTCCTGCCCGAACGGACCGAGCGGCGGTTCGGGTACCGGTTCCGGTCGGTGGGCGGCGACGGCCTGTCCCTGGACTCGAAGCGCTTCGACGGCCGCATGGTCGGTGAGGTCGACGCGACCAGCCACTACTTCGTCACGTGGGTCAGCGACGGCGGTGGGCTGATGGACATCGGCCGCGACGAGGTCGCGCTCACGCCCGGCCGTCCGGTCGTCTTCCCGAGCGAGCGCCCCTTCCGCTTCGACCTGTCGGACGTGCACCAGAACGTCGTCCAGTTCGACCGACGACTGCTCGAACGGATCGCCGCCGAGCTGCACGGCGACGAGCCGGCTCCCCTGGTGTTCGACCACGCCGCGGAGCCCCGCCACGACGCCCTCCGTGCGTGGAACGCGGAGCTCCGCGACACCGCGCAGGTGGTCCTGGGCGGTGCCCCGCTGACACCGCTCGCCATGGCGGAGGCCGCCCGCCGTTCCGCCGTCGCGATGCTCCGCGCCTTCCCGCACAGCACCCTGGCCCCGCGGGTTCCGGTGCACCCCGGCGCACGAGGGCGGGTGCTCGAAGCCCTCGAGTACATGCACGCGAACGCCCGGTCCCCCATCACCACGACGGACGTCGCCGAGCACGTCGGGTTGAGCGTGCGTGGGCTGCAGCAGGGGTTCCAACGCCAGGTGGGCACATCGCCCAACGCGGTCCTGCGGGGCATCCGCTTCGACCGCGTCCGCGCCGAGCTCCGGTACGGGTCGGTGGGCGAGGTCACCGTCGCCGAGGTCGCGCGCACGTGGGGCTTCGCCCATGCCGGGCGGTTCTCGGCGGCGTACGCGAAGCGCTTCGGCGAGCTCCCGAGCGAGACCCTGCGCACGCGGCGGTGACCGTGCGGCGGGGCTCGGTACCCCGCCGGGCGCCGGTGCGGTGAGCCCTCGGAGCGGACGCGGCGACCGCGGTCGACGCGACGACCCCGTCGGGGCCGGGAGGAACGTGGCGGGGCCACGGGAGGCGCCTCCCGTCCGCTCCGCTACAGTCGTGCCTGTCCGCTCACGAGTGTCCGGAGCAGGCGTGGTCGCTGTGGTGCGGATGCACTGCACGACGTCGGAGGGGTGGCGCGCTGTGGTGCAGGACGAGTCCGGTCGGGGCCCGCGGTCCGGAGCGCCCGCTCGCCGCAGGCGACGGCGGCTCCTCACCCTCGGACTCGCGATGGCGGTGTCCGCGGGGACGATCATCGGGGTCGAAGCCCTTGCCGGACCCGCGGAGTCGGACGGACCGCGCGGACCAGCGATCGGGACCGTCGCCGCGCGAGCACCGAGCGTCACGGTCGCGGACGTGTCCGCCCGCGGCACGACCACGTCCGGCCGCACCACGGTGCGCACGACCGTCCGTGTCGAGAACCGTTCCGCCACCCGGGAGCCCGCGTCCGTCGCCTGGCTCTCCCTGCAGACCGGCACGACGAAGTACGCCCTCGGACACGTCTCGGTGCCGTCCCTGGCGCCGGGCGCGAGCACGACGGTCCGCGCGACGCACCCGGCCCCTCGTCGCGCCCCTGCAGCGGAGTACTCCGTCCTCGCGTGCTCCGGGGCGTACTCCGCGACGGCGTGCCGCACGTCGACCGCAACCGTCGCCACCGGGTCCACGAGCCCGGAGCGCCCGTCGACCGGCGTGATGCTCGACGTCGCTCGCGCCTACTACCCGGTGCCCCTGATCGAGCGGTACGTCGACCTGCTCGCCGAGCACGGCGGGACCTTCCTGCACCTGCACCTCACCGACGACCAGAACGTCGGCATCGAGAGCGACGTGCTGGGGCAGACGCTCGCGGACGCCGACCTGCGCGACGGCGTCTGGACGAGTCGGGTCACCCACCGCCCCTTCCTCAGTGCCGCGCAGGCACGGGAGATCGCGGACCACGCAGCGGAACGCGGCGTCGCCGTCGTACCGGAGGTCGACACCCCCGGGCACATGGCGGCCGCGTTCGCCCTCCTCGAGGCGCGGCACGGCGAGGAGTACGTCGACCGCATCCGATCGGGCACGAACGAGCTCGACGTGTCGGCGCCCGCGAGCGCTGCGCTGGCGGCCCGGGTCGTCGCCGAGGTGGAGCGCACCTTCCCCGGCAGCCGGACCGTCCACATCGGCGGGGACGAGTGGGGGGACGACGTCAGCGCCGACGACCGTGTCGCCTGGCTCGACGCGATGGCGGCCGCTGCCGGCGACCGCGAGGTGTGGGCGTGGAACGACGGGATCGACCGGGCTGCGATCGGACGGCTGGACCCGCGCATCCGGGTCACCTACTGGAGCTTCGACGGCGACACCGAGGATCCTGCGGAACGCCGCGAGCGTCGCCAGCACCGAGCGGGCGCGGACGACCTCTCCGCGGCCGGGACGGAC
The DNA here is from genome assembly GCF_003234175.2 of Curtobacterium sp. MCSS17_007. Classification (NCBI taxonomy): domain Bacteria; kingdom Bacillati; phylum Actinomycetota; class Actinomycetes; order Micrococcales; family Microbacteriaceae; genus Curtobacterium; species Curtobacterium sp. MCSS17_007. Next base: position 1,414,350 of record NZ_CP126257.1, on the reverse strand, counting down.
CTGCTCAGCTACGACTCGTACCACCTGTACGAGGTGCCGACGGACCTCGACCCGGCGGACAGCGCGTACGCTGCCACGGACCTGCGTGCGCACTGGTCGCTCCGGACGTGGGACGGTGACACGGGTGCGCGACTGGGGACGCCGATGTCGGGTGCCGCCGTCGCGATCTGGGGCGAGGACCTCGAGCAACCACCGTCGGATGCCCTGCTGGAGTGGAGCCGACCGCACGTGGTCGCGATGATCGAGACCGCCCGCTCCTGAGCGGGCCCCGGCGCCGCCGATCACGGTCCGTGAAACGTCCGCGTCGGGAGTCGGCGGCCGGGCCTGTCCCCGCCGGTGCGGCCCTCCGGGAACACGAGCGGCACATGCGCGTTGTACCAGGCAAGTACCCCCTGGGGGTACCTGCGCGAGGATCGACCCCACCAGATCGGAACAGCATGGACACGCACGAGCACCACCGGACAGCCGGCGATGGCAGCCGCACGACGACGTCGTGGGCGATGGCCGCCCAGGCGACGCTGCACTGCCTCACCGGGTGTGCGATCGGCGAGGTCCTCGGCATGGTGGTCGGCACTGCGCTCGGCTTCCACGACGCCGGCACGATCGTCCTGTCGATCGCGCTCGCGTTCGTCTTCGGCTACGCGCTCACGATGCGTGGCGTGGTCAGGACCGGCCTGGGCTTCGGCGCGGCCCTCAAGGTCGCGCTCGCTGCCGACACGGTCTCGATCGCGGTGATGGAGGTGATCGACAACACCGCCATCGTGGCGATCCCCGGGGCGATGGACGCGCAGTTGGACCAGTGGCTCTTCTGGGGCTCCCTGGCGCTGTCCCTGGCCCTCGCCTTCGTGGTGACCACACCGGTCAACCGGTGGATGATCAGTCGCGGGCTCGGGCACGCCGTCGTCCACGGCCACCACTGAGCCGTCGACGCGCACGCGCACACACCGTGTGTGCGGCTGGACGGTCCGGGCCGGACCCGCTGCGGAGAGGATGACGGACACAGCGGCGACGAGGCGGTCGGCACGTTCACCCGTGGGCCCTGCCGGGATCGAACCGACGACATCCACGGTGTAAACGTGGCGCTCTACCAGCTGAGCTAAAGGCCCCTCCTGTCCGATCCTAGACGGTCCAGGAGCGCACGCCCTGCGCCATGCTGGAGCGGTGTGAGATCACCCCACGGAGCCGGACCGCCACGCGGACGACGCTGCGGCGTCCGGCACGGCGCCCCTCGTCGTCGTCGCCGCCGTCACGCGGCACGACCGCCGGGGACGGTGACCCCGGCGGTCGACCGCCTACGACAGCCGATCAGCCTTCCGCTCCCCCACCGCCGAACCGCTCGACGAGCTCCCGCTTGAGCACCTTCCCGCTCGGCCCGAGCGGCAGCGCGTCGACCACGTGCACGAGGCGGGGGTACTTGTAGACGGCGATCTCGTCCGCGACGAAGCGGATCAGCTCGTCGGGTGTGACGACGGCCCCCTGCCGGAGCACGACCGCTGCCGCGACCTCCTGCCCGTGCACGTCGTGCGGGACACCGAAGACCGCCGCCATCGTGACGTCGGCGTGCGCGGCGAGGACCTCCTCGACCTGCCGTGGGTACACGTTGTAGCCGTTGCGGATGATCATGTCCTTCGTGCGGTCGACGATCGTCAGGTAGCCGTCGTCGTCCTTCGTCCCGAGGTCGCCCGTGCGGAACCAGCCGTCCACGATCGCCGTGGCGGTGGCGTCCGGCCGGTTGAGGTACCCGTTCATGAGGTTGTGGCCCCGGATCACGAGCTCGCCGATCTCCCCGGTCGGGAGCAGCACGGTGCGGTCGGTGACCTCGGGGTCGGCGATCTCGATGTCGACGCCCCAGATCGGCGTGCCGATCGTGCCGGGGCGCGGTTCCACGCCGACGTGGTTGAAGGACGCGACCGGCGAGGTCTCGGTGAGCCCGTACCCCTCGTGCACGGGTGCGTCGAACTCCTGCTGGAAGCGTTCGAGCACGGCGAGCGGCAGCGACGCCCCGCCGGAGATCGCGTAGCGCAGGCGCGGTCGCGCCTCGGACCGGGTGGCGGCGTCGAGCAGCGCGATGTACATCGTCGGCACGCCCATGAAGATGGCCGTGTCGTGCTCGACCATCGCCGCGAGCGCGGCGTCGCCGTCGAACCTCGGCAGCATGACGATGGTCGCGCCGGCACGGAAGCCCGTGTTCATCGTGCACGTCTGCCCGAAGGTGTGGAACAGGGGCAGCGCTCCGAGCAGGACGTCGCCGCGCCGCATGTCGAAGGTCGTGAGCAGGCACGTGTTGACCTGCTCGAGCAACGCGAAGTGCGAGCCCTCCGCACCCTTCGGCTGACCGGTGGTCCCGCTGGTGTACAGGATCGTGGCGGTGTCGAAGGGGTGCCGCGGGACGTAGGTGTCGAGGGGCTCGCTCGCGGCGGCCAGCGTCTCGAGCCGGTCGTGCCCGTCGGCGCTGTCGGTCGGGGCCAGGACGCTCAGCACGTCGACGCCGGCGAGCTCGGCACCGGAAGCTCCCTCGGCGAGCAGCGGGGCGGCGCAGACCAGGACGCGGGCGTCACTGTCCCGCAGGACGTACTCGATCTCACGGCGCTTGAGGAGCGCGTGCACCGGGACGACGACCGCACCGAGTGCGAGGGCTGCGTAGTAGACGCGGGGGAAGTCGGCCACGTTCGGCACCAGCATGGCGACGCGGTCGCCCTCCTGCACCCCACGCGCACGCAGGGCGCCGGCGTACCCGAGGGTCTGTGCCCAGAGTTCCGCGTAGGTGGTGCGCTGGTCACCGACGACGACGGCGACGTCGTCGGGGAAGCGGGCGGCCGACTCCGCCAGGATCGCGGCGACCGATGCGGTGGCCTGGGTGGTCCTGGCCCCGCTGACGGCGCCGGGTGCGGAGTGGGTGCTGGTGGTGGTGCTGGTCATGCCGGCCTTCCGTCTCCCGTGACGAGTTCTCCTCACGGAGCCTACGGCGCGGGCGCTCCCCGGGGCCGGAACACCCCTCGGCCGGGCGTGGCCGGGGGTACCCGAGCCGGCGGCGTCCCCCGGCCCGTTGCGCGCTCCGGCTCACCGCTCGCGCGCACAGACGGATCGTGTTGTCTGGGAACCGTCGTGGCGCGGGTCAGGTGCCACGAACCGGGCGGCCGGTCTGTGTTCGGGTCACGGATCGGCCGCCGACGGCCCCAGCCCCAGCCCCTGCCTGCTCCTCACCCGTCCCCGACGCGCTGACCAGGACGGACAGGAGGCACGGTGCGGGCCCGCCAGGCGCCTCCCGGCGGTCCCGTGGCCACGTCGGCTGTACCCCGCTCACCGCCGTGCTGCGAGGGCTCGTCGGTACCGTCTGCCGCACAGCGTGAGGAGGTGTGCGATGACCGAGGGCGGCACGCACGGAGCATCGGGGTACTGGTACCCCGACCGGCAGGAGAAGGCCGGGGTCGAACTGCTCACCCTGATGCGGCGGTACCGCGCGGCCGAGGTTGCGATGCGTGAGCGCAAGCGCCGGTCGATGCGGATGAACGCCACCGACATGGAGGCGGTGCGGTTCCTGCTGCGCGCCGGCGAGCAGGGGCGGCAGGTGCGACCGGGCGACCTCACCGCGCACCTCGGCATCACCTCGGCGTCGACGACGGCCGTCGTGAAGCGTCTGGTGTCGACCGGCCACGTCGAGCGCCGGCCGGACCCGTCCGACGGCCGCGGCGCCCTGCTCGTCGCGACCGGTCACAGCGACGACGAGGTGCGCACGGAGCTCACCGACGTCCACGCGCGGATGATCGCGGCCGCCGAGCGCCTCTCGCCGCAGACCGTCGCCGAGATGGGCGCGTTCTTCACCGAGATGATCGAGGCCATGGACGCCGACACCCCGTCGGTCGAGGCGGACGGGGCCGAGCGCCCGGGACCGATGTCCGAGATGCGTACGCATCCAACTCGGTAGTTAGACAAACTAGGGAAACCGGAGCAAGCTGGTCCCAGTCACCGACCGCGGTGACGTCACCGCACGGGAAGGGCCGGCCATGAGCACCATCGACGCGACACACTCGCAGTTCTCCGAGGTCCGCGAAGCAGCCCGGGGTCGGGTGCTCGCCGCCGTGGCCACGAGCCTCGGCATCGTCGCCGTCACCGTCGCCACCGCCGCTGTCACCGTCGTCACCCTCGGGGCCTGAGCACGATGACGAACCACCGGGACCTCCGCGAACTCCAGCGCCACCCGCACGAGTGGCACCGTCGCGGCCTGCGGCACCCCGACGAGATCGACGCCCTCGTGCACCACCGCACGCATGGCGACGTCCCGCCGGAGCCGACCTACGGCGACTTCTTCCGCGTCGCCTGACGGATCCCGTCCTCAGCCCTGCCGACCCGGCGCCCGACGGTCGTCCGCCCGGCGCCCGACGGACCGCAGCTCCGGGAACTGCTCGTCGCGCCACTCCCCCTCGGCGGGAGTCCCGCTGGTCGCCGCTCGCTCCTCGCGCTCGCGCAGCTCGACGCGGCGGATCTTCCCCGAGATCGTCTTCGGCAGCGATCCGAACTCCACCCGGCGGACGCGGGCGTAGGCGGGCAGTGCGACGCGAGCGTGCTCGAGCACGGCGCGCGCGGTCTCGACCGTCGGCTCCCATCCCGCGGCGAGCGTCACGTACGCCTTCACGACGTTGAGGCGGGCGTCGTCAGGTGCGGGCACGACGGCACTCTCGGCCACGGCCGCGTGCTGCAGCAGGGCGCTCTCCACCTCGAACGGCGACACCTTGTAGTCGGAGGACTTGAACACGTCGTCGGTCCGGCCGATGAACGTCAGCTGCCCGTCGGCGTCGCGGCTCGCGATGTCCCCGGTGTGGAAGAAGCCGTCGCGCATCGCGTCCGCCGTGCGCTCCGGGTCGCCGAGGTAGCCGGCCATCAGGTTCGTCGGACGCTCGGTCAGGTCGAGGCAGACCTCGCCCTCGTCACCGGGGCGTCCGGTGACCGGGTCGAGCAGGGTCACGGCGACGCCGGGCAGCGGGCGCCCCATCGCGCCGGGCGTCACCGGCGCGCCGGGGACGTTGCCGATGATCGCGGTGGTCTCGGTCTGCCCGTAGCCGTCGCGGATCGTCAGACCCCAGGCCGCCTCGACCCGGGCGATGACCTCGGGGTTGAGGGGCTCCCCGGCCGACACGACCTCGCGCAGGGCCCGGGGCTTCGGACCGAGGTCCGACTGCAGCAGCATGCGCCACGCGGTCGGCGGCGCGCAGAACGTGTCGACGCCGGCCTCCTCGAGCTGGGCGAGCAGGCCCGCCGGGTCGAAGCGGGGTGTGTCGTACACGAACACGGTCGCCTCGGCGATCCACGGCGCGAAGAAGCAGCTCCAGGCGTGCTTGCCCCACCCGGGCGAGCTGATGGCGAGGTGCACGTCGCCGGGGCGCAGACCCAGCCAGTGCATGGTGCTGAGGTGCCCGACCGGGTAGGACGCCTGCGTGTGCACGACCATCTTCGGGCGTGAGGTGGTGCCGGAGGTGAAGTAGACCAGGCACGGGTCGGTGGTCCGGGTCGTCACGCGTGGGCGGACCTCGTCGGCCGGGGCGGGCTCGCCGAGGTCGTCCGGGTACGCCGTCCACCCGTCCGCCGCTCCCCCGACGACGATGCGCGAGGGCGCGCCGGTGACGCCGTCGAACTTCGGCGTCTCCCCGTGGTTCGTGACGACGTGGGACACCCCGCCGCGATCGATCCGGTCCTGCAGGTCAGCCGTGTCGAGCATCGTCGAGGTCGGCAGGATCACCGCACCGAGCTTCATCACCGCGAGCATGGTCTCCCAGAGCTCGAGCTGGTTGCCGAGCATGAGGAGCACGTGGTCGCCCTTCCGGACGCCGAGCCGGTCGAGGTGCACCGCGAGCCGGTCGGACCTCGCCGCCATCTGCGCGTACGTGGTCCGGGAACCGCCGTCCTCGTCGACGATCCACAGGGCCACCCGGTCGTTGTCCTGGGCGACGACGTCGAACCAGTCGGTCGCCCAGTTGAAGTCGGCGCCGAGGTCGGGCCACCGGAAGGCGCGTCGGGCGGCCTCGGCGCGCTCGGTGTCGTGTTCGTCGAGGACCGCGAGCAGCTCGTCGCGGGCGGCGCGGTAGACCGTGGTCGGGTTCGAGGAGGGCACCGGTCGATCATGCCGCACCGCAGCCGAGTGCGCAGCGAGCGGGGTGCCGGCGCAGCGCACGGTCGACCGACGCGGGTAGCGTCTGCTCCCGTGGACGGTGTCGGTGTGGTGGACGAGGGCGGCCGCCTGCGGCTGCTCGGCAGCGCGGGCGCCGGCGCGGCCTTCGCCGTGGTGCTCGTCGTGCTCGTTGCGTCGTCCTGGACCACGGCGACGACGGGCCTCCTGGTCGGCCTCGGCGTCCCGGCCGGACTCGTCGGTGCCGCCGTGGGGGTGTGGACGCAGTTGCGGTCCTGGCGGGCCGCCGGTGGCTACGAGCGGTCCGTCGCGGTGCAGCGCTGGGTCGCGGACGGTCACGTACCGGCAGCGGTGCCCGCTGAGGAGTGGGTGCCGGCACTGCAGGCGCAGGCGGACCGCGAGGGTGCCGGCTGGGGGAAGGTCGTGCTCTGCGTCCTCTGGACCGCGATGACCCTGTCGATGGCCGACCAGCACGGGTCGGTCCTGACCGCCCTGCTCGTGGCGCTCTGGCTCGGTATCGGCCTCTGGGCGGTCCTCTGGGTCATCCCCCGTGCTCGTGCGGCCCGTGCCCTGCTGCGCCGCGGTGTCTCGACCGACCCGGCGCCGCACGGCTCCTGACGACCACCGGCGGCGGCGTGCGGACAGGGAGCGGCACGCGCGCGGCACCGTGACTACGCTCGGCAGCATGCAGAGTCGCACCCTCGGCCGTACCGGCCGCTCCGTGTCCGTCGTCGGTCTCGGTACCTGGCAGTTCGGCGGAGACTGGGGTCCCGTCAGCGAGCAGGACGCCGCCGCCGTGATGGACGCGTCGGTCGAGTCCGGCGTCACCCTCTTCGACACCGCCGACGTGTACGGCGACGGTCGCAGCGAGCAGCTCATCGGGTCGTGGCGGCAGGCCAACCCGGACGTACCGCTCACGGTGACGACCAAGATGGGCCGTCGGGTCGACCAGGTCCCCGCCAACTACGTCGCGGCGAACTTCCGCGAGTGGGTCGACCGCTCCCGCCGCAACCTGCAGCAGGACACCCTCGACCTCGTGCAGCTGCACTGCCCGCCGACGGCCGTCTTCGCGGACGACGCGGTCTACGACGCCCTCGACGCGCTCGTCGCGGACGGCTCGATCGCCGCGTACGGCGTCTCGGTCGAGACCGCCGACCAGGCGCTCACCGCGATCGCCCGCCCGCACGTCGCGAGCGTGCAGGTCATCCTCAACGCCTTCCGCCTCAAGCCGCTGGACCGCGTGCTCCCGGCCGCACGGGAGGCTGGCGTCGGCATCCTCGCGCGCGTCCCGCTGGCGTCGGGGCTGCTGTCCGGCAAGTACACGACCGAGACGACGTTCAGCGAGGGCGACCACCGCAACTACAACCGGCACGGCGAGGCCTTCGACCAGGGCGAGACCTTCAGCGGCGTCGACTTCGAGGACGGCGTCCGGGCTGCGCAGGCGTTCGCGTCCGCGCTCCCCGAGGGCGTGTCGGTCCCGCAGGCGGCACTGGCGTGGATCGTCGCCCAGGACGGCGTCACCGCGGCCATCCCGGGAGCGCGCAACCCGGAGCAGGCGCGGTCGAACGCCGGCGCGGCGGACCTCGGCGAGGTCCCCGGTCTCGACGGGACCGTGCACGAGCTCTACGACCGGTGGTTCCGCGCGGCGGTGCACGACAAGTGGTGACGGGGCGGTCCGGGTGGAGCGGGCGGACCGCCGCCCGCTCGATCGCTCCACGCGGGGTGGTCGTGACGCTCGTGGCGGCGGTGGCGGTCGTGCTGCTCGCACTGTGCACCGCTCCGGCCGCGGGCACGACCCGGACCGCGCCTCCCTGGCCGGCGCCGACCGACCTGCGGTCCCGCGCCGAGGCCGCCGGTCTGCGGAACGTGTGGGGCGCGCCGCTCGCGGAGCACGTGCACACGCACCTCACGGTGCTCGACGGCTCGACGCCGGTGACCGTGCCGGGCGACGTCGGGCACTCGGCGCGGGAGCACTTCGCGGCCGAGCTGCACACGCACGACACCTCCGGGATCCTGCACGTGGAGTCACCGACCCGGCAGACCTTCACCCTCGGGCAGTTCTTCGACGAGTGGGACGTGTCCCTCGGCGTGGGACACGTCGGCGGGCTCCGGGGCGAGCTGACCGTCTGGGTCGACGGTCACCGGTACCTCGGCAACCCCCGGTCGATCGCGCTGGTCGACCGGCGGCAGGTGGTGCTCGCCGTCACCACCGTCGGTGAGGTGCCGCGTCTGCCGGCTCCGTTCGACTGGCCGCCGCAGTACCGCTGACGGGGTGGAGGCCCGCGACCCGTCCCGACGGGACGTGCGCCGACCGGTGGTCACCGCGGAGCGGGCCGGTGACCGCGCCCGGGCCGATCCGTCCGCACGGAGCGGCGCGCCGGATCAGCGCCGTCCGTCGAGCCCGAGCAGGCCCGCGACGACGGCGGGGTGCTCGACGTGCGCGAAGTGGCCGCAGTCGCCGAGCACCGCGGTGCGGACGTCGGGCAGCAGCCGCCGCAGGTCGTCGAGGTCGGACACCCGGGCGAACACGTCGTCACGACCGAGCACTGCGGTGACGGGGCACGTGACCGCGCGCCAGCGCTCGACGTCGTAGGACGCGGCCGCCCGGGCCGCGGCGGTGAAGCGTTCCGGTCGGAACTCGTCGACGAAGGCGTCGAGCACGCTCCGGTCGAGCCGCCGCACGTGCGTGAACACCGGCGCTGCGACGAGGGGCAGCAGACCGACGCACGCGATCCCGCGGAGCAGCCCGCGAGCGGCCCCGCTGGTGACGAGGAGCCCGGCGCGGAGGAGCGTGAAGGCCGGCAGGGTGCCCAGCGCCCGCCACGGGTGCCGTGCGGCGCGGACGGTCGCCGTCGTCGTGCCCGACACCAGTCCGAGGGAGCGGACCCGGACGGGTGCGGCGACCGCCAGGTGCAGCGCGACGAACGCGCCCATCGAGTGCCCGACGACGTCCACCGCCGACAGCCCGAGCGCGTCGAGGACCTCGACGAGGATCCCGGCGCCGCGCTCGACGTCGAACGCGCCCACCGGCGCCGGGGAGGTTCCCCAGCCGGGCAGGTCGACGAGGACGAGACCGCGCTCACCGACGCCGCCGGTCTCGGCCAGCAGGGGTGTCCACGTGGTCCACGACCCGGCGACACCGTGCACGAGGAGGACCGGATCGGGCCCGACACGGTGGTGGACGACGACGTCGCCCGACCCGGTCGTGACCGTGCTGCGCTCCAGGGACCACGTGCCGGGGTCGTCCACCACCGGCCAGGGCGCGTACGGACCGTCCGTCACCACGTCCGTGACGGCCGTGGAGTCGACGTCGTGCACGGTGCCTCCCGTCCGGTCACGCGGGCGCGGACGCGCCCACCACTCCTTCGGAGCGGAGCGCCGCCGAGGAGGGTCGTGTCAGCGGGAAGGAGCGCGGTCAGCCGACGGGGACGGGCGCCGTGCACGCAGCGAGCCGGTCGAGCGCCGCGCGGTACTCCGCGACGTCGCGCTGCAGCCCCGGCTCCGTGATGATCGAAGCCTTGATCCGGCCCTGCACGTCGATCACGAAGGTCGCCCGGGTGGCGAAGCCCTTCTTCTCGAGGAACACGCCGTACTCCTTCGACACCGCGCCGTGCGGCCAGAAGTCCGCGAGCAGCTCGAAGTCGTAGCCGTGCGTCTCGGCGAACGAGCGGAGCGTCGCCTTCGAGTCGACCGAGATGCCGATCAGCTCGACGCGCTGGTCCTCGAACATCGCGATGTTGTCCTGGAGCGTGCAGAGCTCGTTGGTGCACCCGGACGAGAACGCCAACGGGAAGAAGACGAGGGCGACCGGGCGGACGCCGCGGAAGTCGCTGAGGCGGACGTGCTCACCGAACTGGTTCGGGAGCTCGAAGTCCGGCGCGAGTGAGCCGATCTCCAGGGCCATCGGTGCACAGCTTCTTCCTCGGGCGTGGGGTGTGCCCGTGTCGCGTGTGCACGTGCGGGTCGCCCGTGCACGATCGGCAATCGTACGCCGACGACACCAGGATGCAAGCGCCCGTCCACGTGCACGTCACCATCAGCCTGTGGGTCGGTCGTGGGGCCTAAGGTGGTGTGGGCCCCATCCGGTCGTGACCCGACCACCGGTGGCCCCCATGTCCACCACCACGAGAACGAACGAGGTCAAGGGTGACGGTGAACGACCAGGACCCGCGCAGCACCGCAGGGACCGACCAGGACCCGGAGGAGACCGCAGAGTGGCGTGAGTCGCTCGACGGGCTCGTCGCGACGCACGGCCACCAGCGGGCCCGCGAGATCATGCAGAGCCTGCTGAAGCGCTCGAACGAGCTGCACCTCGGCGTGCCGATGGTCCCGACGACCGACTACGTGAACACGATCGCGCCCGAGGACGAGCCGGAGTTCCCCGGCGACGAGGAACTCGAGCGCCGCTACCGCCGGTGGATCCGGTGGAACGCCGCGATCACGGTGCACCGGGCCCAGCGGCCCGGCGTCGCGGTGGGCGGCCACATCTCGACCTACGCGTCGAGCGCCGCCATGTACGAGGTCGGCTACAACCACTTCTTCCGCGCGCAGGACCACCCGTCCGGCGGCGACCAGGTCTTCTTCCAGGGCCACGCCTCCCCCGGCATGTACGCACGTGCCTACATGGAGGGCCGCCTCAGCGAGGACCAGCTCGACGGCTTCCGCCAGGAGAAGTCGCACGCCGGTGGCGGTCTGTCGTCGTACCCGCACCCGCGCCTCATGCCGCACTTCTGGCAGTTCCCGACCGTGTCGATGGGCATCGGCCCGATCAACGCGATCTACCAGGCGCAGCAGGCCAAGTACCTGTCCAACCGTGGGATCAAGGACGCCTCCGACCAGCAGGTGTGGGCGTTCCTCGGCGACGGCGAGATGGACGAGGTCGAGTCGCGCGGTCAGCTGCAGGTCGCGGCGAACGACGGGCTCGACAACCTGAACTTCGTGATCAACTGCAACCTCCAGCGCCTCGACGGCCCGGTGCGTGGCAACGGCAAGATCATCCAGGAGCTCGAGGCGTTCTTCCGCGGCGCGGGCTGGAACGTCATCAAGGTCGTCTGGGGCCGTGAGTGGGACGACCTGCTCGCCCGCGACACCGAGGGCGCGCTCCTCAACCTGATGAACGCGACGCCGGACGGCGACTACCAGACGTACAAGGCCGAGAACGGTGCCTACGTCCGCGAGAACTTCTTCGGGCGCGACCCGAAGGCGCTCCAGCTGGTCGAGGGCTACACCGACGACCAGATCTGGAACCTCAAGCGCGGTGGCCACGACTACCGCAAGGTCTACGCCGCGTTCAAGGCCGCGACCGAGCACAAGGGCCAGCCGACCGTCATCCTGGCGAAGACGGTCAAGGGCTACGGCCTCGGCCCGAGCTTCGAGGGCCGCAACGCGACCCACCAGATGAAGAAGCTCACGCTCGACAACCTCAAGCAGTTCCGCGACGAGATGCGCATCCCGATCTCGGACGCGCAGCTCGAGCAGGACCCCTACACACCGCCGTACTACCACCCGGGCAACGACGACGAGGCGATCCAGTACATGCACGAGCGTCGTCGCGCGCTCGGCGGGTACGTGCCGGAGCGTCGGACGAAGTACACGCAGTTCACGCTGCCGGACGAGTCGAAGTACCAGGTCGTCAAGAAGGGCTCCGGCAAGCAGGAGGTCGCCACGACGATGGCGTTCGCCCGTCTGCTGAAGGACCTGCTGCGGTCGCCCGACTTCGGCGACCGCGTGGTCCCGATCATCCCGGACGAGGCACGGACGTTCGGCATGGACGCCTACTTCCCGACCGCGAAGATCTACAACCCGAACGGCCAGCACTACACGTCGGTCGACCGCGAGCTCCTCCTGGCGTACAAGGAGAGCCCGCAGGGCCAGATCGTCCACGTCGGCATCAACGAGGCTGGAGCCCTGGCCGCGTTCACCGCGGTCGGCACCTCGTACTCGACGCAGGGCGAGCCGCTCATCCCGGTCTACGTCTTCTACTCGATGTTCGGGTTCCAGCGCACGGGCGACGCGATCTGGGCCGCCGGCGACCAGATGGCTCGCGGGTTCATGATCGGTGCCACCGCCGGTCGGACCACCCTGACCGGTGAAGGCCTGCAGCACGCCGACGGCCACTCGCCGCTCCTCGCGGCGACGAACCCGGCGGTCGTGTCGTACGACCCGGCCTACGGCTACGAGATCGGCCACATCGTCAAGTCGGGCCTCGACCGCATGTACGGCACGAACGAGGACGGCTCGCCGAAGCACGCCGACCCGAACGTCATGTACTACCTGACGGTCTACAACGAGCCGATCGTCCAGCCCGCCGAGCCCGAGGGCGTCGACGTCGAGGGCATCGTCAAGGGCATGTACCTGCTCAAGCCGAGCGAGCACGACGGCCCGAAGGCCCAGCTGCTCGCGTCCGGTGTCGCAGTGCCGTGGATCCTCGAGGCGCAGCAGCTCCTCGCCGAGGACTGGGGCGTGTCCGCCGACGTCTGGAGCGTCACGAGCTGGGGCGAGCTCACCCGTGACGGGCTCGACGCCGAGCAGCAGGCGTTCCTGCACCCGAACGAGCAGCCGCGCACCCCGTACGTGACCGAGCGCCTGCTCGGCACCGAGGGTCCGGTCGTGGCGGTGAGCGACTTCATGCACGCCGTGCAGGAGCAGATCCGCCCGTTCGTGCCGACCGACTACGCCACGCTCGGCGCCGACGGCTTCGGCTTCTCGGACACGCGCCCCGCGGCCCGCCGCTTCTTCCACATCGACGGCCCCTCGGTCGTCGTGCGGACGCTGCAGCAGCTCGCGAAGCAGGGCAAGGTCGACCACGCCCTCGTCCAGCAGGCGATCGACAAGTACCGCCTGCACGACGTCAACGCCGGCACCACCGGCAGCGCGGGCGGAGAGGCCTGATCCCCCGGTGAGCACACCCCGCACCGTCCCTGCCGTGGGCCGGGAGAACGACCGCGAACGCGCGCTCTCCTGGCTCCGGCAGGTGTCGGGCGAACTCTCCACCGCCACGATCAAGCGGCTCGAGGACACCCTCCCCTGGTACAGCGAGATGCCGCCGGGGCGCCGCTCCGCGGTGGGCCTCGTGGCTCAGGCGGGCATCACCTCGTTCATCTCCTGGCTCGAGGGCACCGCATCGACCCCGTGGATCGCGGCGGCCGACGTCTTCGGCTCCGCACCGCGTGAACTCCTCCGCTCGGTGAGCCTGCAGCAGACCCTGCAGCTCATCCGGGTCGTCGTGACCGTCGTCGAGGAGCGCGCGAAGGACGACGAGATGCTCCAGGAGGCGATCCTCAAGTACTCGCGGGACATCGCCTTCGCCGCTGCCGACGTCTACGCCCGCGCCGCCGAGGCCCGCGGGCTCTGGGACGCCCGGCTCGAAGCGCTCGTCGTCGACTCGATCCTGTCGGGTGAGTACGACGACGAGCTGCCCTCCCGCATCGCGGCCCTCGGCTGGCACGGCCACGGCGAGGTCGCGGTCCTGGTCGGCAACGCGCCGAAGCAACTCGAGGTCGACCAGATCCGCCGGACCGCCCGACACATGGACGCCGACGTGCTCATCGGGGTCCAGGGCTCCCGGCTCGTGGTCGTCATCGGGCGCGCCACCCCGCGCGACGACGTGCCCGAGGGCGAGGAACCCGTCTCCTTCACCGCCATCGCTCAAGCCCTCGAACCGTCCTTCGGCGAGGGTCACCTGGTGCTCGGCAACGAGGTCCCCGGGGTCGTCGACGCCTCGACCAGCGCGAAGGGCGCCCTCGCCGGGTTCGCCGTCGCACGGGCCTGGCGCGGTGCTCCCCGACCAGCCCTCGCCGACGACCTGCTGCCCGAACGGGCCCTGGCCGGCGATCCGCTCGCCCGCTCGGCCCTGGTGCAGCGCATCTACGTGCCGCTCAAGGACCAGTCCACCGAGCTGCTGCAGACGCTCTGGTGCTACCTCGACACCGGACGGTCCCTCGAAGCGACGGCACGGGAGCTCTTCGTGCACCCGAACACGGTCCGCTACCGCCTCCGCCGGGTCGCCGACGTCATCGGTTGGGACGCCACGCACGCGCGCGACGCCCTGATCGTGCAGTCCGCACTCATCCTCGGCGCGATGTCGGAGTCGTCGGCCGGGCGTCGCCGCCTGCCGCACCGCCGCTGACCCCGTCGCGCCGCGCGCCGTCGTTGCGCCCGGCGCGCGTCGAACCACGGAAGCGACATCGAACCAGCCCCGCGCCCTGGTTCGATGTCGCTTCCGTGGTTCCACCCGCGGTGCCCCGCCCTGCCGTGCCGTCGCCGACGCCCGTGCCGCACTCCACGACCGGTGGAACCGCACAACGTCCTCGCCGTATCTGTGTGGGATGTCCACACGGGTCCGGCGCGGCACGGCCGGGAGGATTGACCGGTGATCGTCGTCGTCGCGCCCGGACAGGGCTCCCAGACCCCCGGCTTCCTCGCCCCCTGGCTCGAGGACGCCGCAGTCCGTGACCGCGTCGGAGCGTGGTCCGAGGCCATCGGCGTCGACCTGGTCCGGCACGGCACGGAGTCCGATGCGGATACCATCCGCGACACCGCCCTCGCGCAGCCGCTCATCGTCGCCGCGGGCCTCGTGACCGCGGACGCCCTGCTCGCCGACGGCCGACGCGCCCTCGTCGGCGGCGTGGCCGGACACTCGGTCGGCGAGTTCACCGCGGCCGCGGTCGCGGGGATCCTCGAGCCGTCCGACGCCGTGACCCTCGTCGCCGAGCGCGGCCGGGCCATGGCCGACGCCGCGGCCCTCGAACCGACCTCGATGGCGGCCGTCCTCGGCGGTGACGCCGACGAGGTCGCTGCCGGCCTCGCGCAGCACGGCCTCGTGCCGGCCAACCACAACGGCGGCGGTCAGACCGTCGTCGCCGGTCCCGCGGACGGCATCGCCGCCCTCGCCGCGGAGCCGCCCGCCAAGGCCCGCGTCGTCCCGCTCGCCGTCGCCGGCGCCTTCCACACGCGCTTCATGGCGCCGGCCGTCGAGCGCGTCGCCCCGGTCGCCGCCGGTGCCGTCGTGCACGACCCGACGCTGCCGATCTGGACCAACGCCGACGGCTCCCGGGTCGACGACGGCCGTCGCTTCGTCGACCTCATGGTGCAGCAGATTGCGAACCCGGTGCACTGGGACGCCGTCATGGAGTCGTTCGGCGCCGCGGGCGTCACCGGCATCATCGAGCTCGCGCCGGCCGGCGCCCTCGTCGGCCTCGCCAAGCGCGGGCTCCGCGGGACGCCCACCGTCGCCATCAAGACCCCCGAGGACCTGCCCGCAGCGATCGACCTGCTGCAGCGCGCGGGCCAGGAAGCAGACGCAACCGCATGACCGACAGCTCCACACCGATCACCGCCGCCGACGGGACGGAGGCGACCCGCGCCTCCCGGCCGCTGCTGCAGCAGCGTCGCGGACACGAGTTCACCCGCATCCTGGCGTTCGGCGCCGCCCGCGGTGAGAACGTCGTGCCGAACGACGACCTCGTCGGCCCGATCGACTCGTCCGACGAGTGGATCCGCCAGCGCACCGGCATCGTCACGCGCAAGCGCGCCGGCGCCGACGTCGAGGCGGTCGACCTGGCCGAGACGGCCGCGCGCGAGGCGATCGAGAAGGCCGGCATCACCCCCGACCAGATCGGTGTGGTGCTCGTGAGCACGGTCACCCACACCGTCGCGACCCCCTCGATGGCGTCGCTGCTCGCCGAGCGCATCGGTGCGACGCCCGCGGCGGCGTACGACGTCAGCGCGGCCTGTGCCGGCTACGCGTACGGCATCGCCCAGGCGGACTCGTTCATCAAGTCCGGCCTCGCCGACCACGTCCTGGTGGTCGGCGCCGAGAAGCTCAGCGACGTCGTGGACCCGACCGACCGGTCGATCTCGTTCCTGCTCGGCGACGGCGCGGGTGCCGCGGTGGTCGGCCCGAGCGACTTCCCCGGCATCGCCCCGACGATCTGGGGCTCGGACGGCTCGAAGTGGGACGCGATCGGCATGACCGCGACCTACAACGAGTGGGCCGCCGGCGCTCCGCGCCCGACCATGCGCCAGGCCGGCCAGACGGTCTTCCGTTGGGCCGTGTGGGAGATGGTCAAGGTCGCCCGCGAAGCGCTCGAGACCGCCGGGGTCCACCCCGAGGACCTCGCCGCCTTCGTGCCGCACCAGGCGAACATCCGCATCATCGACGAGTTCGCCAAGCAGCTCGGCCTGCCCGACACCGTGACGATCGCCCGCGACATCACCACGACGGGCAACACCTCCGCCGCGAGCATCCCGCTCGCCACGCACCGCCTGCTCGAGGAGCACCCGGAGCTGTCGGGCGGCCTCGCCCTGCAGATCGGGTTCGGCGCCGGACTCGTGTTCGGCGCGCAGGTGGTCGTCCTCCCCTAGCCCCACGCGCCTCCGCGCGCGGGCAGTGCCCGTGCCCTAGGCTGTCCCACGGTCAAACGACACCCCCCTCAAGGAGAACACCCATGGCCCTGTCCAACGAAGAAGTCCTCGCCGGCCTGGCCGAGCTGATCAACGACGAGACCGGCATCGCGACCGACACCGTCGCCGCCGACAAGTCGTTCACCGACGACCTCGACATCGACTCGATCTCGATGATGACCATCGTCGTGAACGCCGAGGAGAAGTTCGACGTGAAGATCCCGGACGAAGAGGTCAAGAACCTCAAGACCGTGGGCGACGCCGTCGACTACATCGTCAAGGCCCAGGCCTGACGCGAGCTTCCTGAGCGCCGCGGCCGCGGACACACCGCGGTCCGCGGCGCTCGACTCGTTCACCACGGCGGCTCGTCCCGCCGACTCGTCCACACGAAAGAACACGTCGTTCCATGACCAAGAAGACCGTCGTCGTCACCGGGATCGGTGCGATCACACCCCTCGCCGCGACCGCCCCGGAGACGTGGGAAGCACTGCTCGCCGGCAAGTCGGGCATCACCCGGATCGAGGACGAGCGCTACTCGTCGCTCGAGATCCCCGTCGAGTTCGCCGGCCAGGCACGCCGCTTCCTCACCGACCAGCTCACCCGCCCGGAGACCAAGCGCCTCGACCCGTCGTCGCAGCTGTCGCTCGTCGCCGCGCGTGAGGCCTGGGCCGACGCCGGCATCGACCCCGAGACCGTCGTCCCCGAGCGACTCATCGTCGACTGGGCGACCGGCATCGGCGGCGTGAACACGCTCCTCGACGCCTGGGACACCCTGCGCGAGAAGGGCCCGCGTCGAGTCATGCCGATGACGGTGCCGATGCTCATGGCCAACGGCCCCGCCGCCGCGATCGAGATGGAGTTCGGCGCCCGCGGTGGCGCCCGCACCTACCTCTCCGCCTGCGCATCGTCCACCGAATCGCTGGCCGAGGCCTACCGTCACGTGGCCGACGGCGACGCCGACATCGTCATCACCGGTGGCGCCGAGGCCGCGCTGCACCCGCTGCCCCTCGCCGCGTTCGCCGCGATGCAGGCGCTCTCGCGACGCAACGACTCCCCCGAGACGGCGTCCCGTCCGTACGACGTCACCCGTGACGGCTTCGTGCTCGGTGACGGCGCCGCGGCGCTCATCCTCGAGTCCAAGGAGCACGCCGAGGCCCGCGGCGCGACGATCTACGCCGAGGTCGCCGGTGCCGGCATCACCTCGGACGCGTTCCACATCACCGCACCGGACCCCGAGGGCAGCGCCGCAGCCCGCGCGGTCATCACGGCGCTCGAGCACGCCGACGCCGCCCGCGAGGACGTCGTCCACGTCAACGCCCACGCGACCTCCACCCCGGTCGGCGACGTCGCCGAGTACCACGCCATGCGTCGCGTCTTCGGCGACCACCTCGACGACGTCGTCGTCTCGGCGACCAAGGCGTCGACCGGTCACCTGCTCGGTGGAGCCGGTGCGATCGAGGCCGCCTTCACGGTCATGGCGCTGCACCAGCGGGTCGCCCCGCCGACGATCAACCTGACCGAGCAGGACCCGGAGATCGTGATGGACGTCGCGACCGCGCCGCGCGAGCTGCCCGCGGGCGACCTGCTCGCGGTCAGCAATTCGTTCGGGTTCGGCGGGCACAACGCCGTGGTGGCGTTCCGTACGGCCTGACCCGTCGTCGCCGGCCCCGCATCGGCATGGAGGCCCGTCCTGCGTCCGCAGGGCGGGCCTCCGTCGTCCCCCCGGCCGGTCCACGTTCCCCGCGGCTCCCGCCCCACCTCCGCCTCGCCTCCGCCTCCGCCTCCGCCTCCGGTCGCACGACATGCCGCTCACCTTCGGCTCCGACGGCGTGTTCTGCGACCAGAACGTCCGCCGGCGGCACGTCGTGCGCCCTCAGGGGCAGCGGCAGGCGCCGCTCGTCACGCCCCGTGCACCAGCGGGACGACGGACGCCGCCGGCTCCGGAGGGAGCGGGCGGCGTCCGAGGTGTGCGGAGGGATCGAGCGGGTCAGCCGACGCGGTGGAGCCAGACAACCGGGTTGCCCTCGGCCGCGTGCCGGAAGGGCTCGAGCTCGTCGTCCCAGGCCTGTCCGAGTGCGAGTCGCAGTTCGCGGTGCAGTTCGAGGGCGTTGCTGCCGGCGACCTCCATCGCGTAGCGCACCCGGTCCTCGGGCACGACCATGTTCCCCGACACGTCCGTCTGCGCGAAGAAGACGCCGAGGTCGGGCGTGTGCATCCACCGGCCGCCGTCCGACACCGCCGTCGGCTCCTCGGTGACCTCGTACCGCAGGTGCTCCCACCCGCGCAGGGCAGAGGCGATGGCCGCGCCGGTGCCGACCTGCCCCGTCCAGGTGAACTCCGTGCGACGGGATCCGTCCAGCGCGGGCTGGTCGAGCCACGAGAAGTTCACGGCGCGGCTCATGGCGCGTCCGGCCGCCCATTCGACGTGCGGGCAGAGCGCGCGTGGTGAGGAGTGCACGTAGAGCACTCCTGTCGTCGTTCCGTTCACGATTCCTCCGCTTCGTCAGGTGCGACTTCCCCATCGACCTGTGGTGCGGAGTCCCGGTGCCGGAACCATCGATATCCGATTGTGATGTCCTCGCGGACACGCCCATTATGCATGCGCCCGGCTGCGAACGCCACACCCGGGCAGGACCGGATCCCGATCAGTGGAGGACGGCGCCGTCCGCGTCGACCGGGTGCCGCTCACCCGCGGTGATCGCGACCGGGAGTCGGTTCTCCTCCGGCGGTACGGGGCAGGCGAACTGGTAGGAGAACGCGCACGGCGGCAGCACGAGCCGCTCCCAGTCGAGGACGACGTCCGCTGGCCCGTCCGGCTCGTCGAGGTACAGGAAGCGCCCCATCGAGTACGAGCTGCCAGGAGCGTCCTCGGCGAGGGCACTCGTGGCGTCCTGGACGATGAGCTGCAGGCGGGATCTGCCGTGGAACGGCGCGGACCGGACCGCGGTCATCCGCACGGTCGTCCCGTCGACGGTCGTCTCGATCGTGCCCGCGACCGGCAGCGGATCGCCGGCGGCGTCGGTGAGGTGACCCGGGGCCTCCGGACCGGCCCACGGTTCGTACCGGCCGGCGGTGACCCACCCCTCCTGCCGCGGCGCGAAGCGGTCGATGCGAGCGAACCGGGCGATCGCGTCCGAGGCGGGGTCCCACACCCGCAGCGTGGTGCCCTGGACGGTGCCCGCTCGCCCGTCCGGGAAGCCGGCGACCGACGGGACGACGGCGGTGTCCCCGGCGACCAGGACCGTTCCGTCCACCGGGACGCCGTCCACCACGACCCCCTCGGCGGCGGCGGCCGTGACCGAGAGACCGCCCGTCGCGGGTGCCCACCGTCCGGGCACCGGCCAGACCGGCTGCGGACGGTCGACGACCTGCGCGGTGACCAGTGCGAGCGGCCCGCGAGCGCTGCGGGCCCAGGCGTCCCGGGCGGCGACGTGCTCCGCGAGGTCCGGCTCGGCGGTGGTCATGCCTGCTCCTGACGGGGGTAGATGACCTTCTGCACGATGATGATCACTGACGCTGCCGCGGGCACGGCGACGAGCGCACCGAGCACGCCGCCGATGGTGCCGCCGGCGACGGCGGCGATGACCACCAGCGCGCCCGGCACCTGGACGGCCCGCGACATGATGCGCGGGGAGATGATGTACGCCTCGACCTGCATGTAGACGAGGTAGTAGATCGCCGCCGCCAGTGCGGTCGCGGGCGAGGCGAACAGGCACAGCAGCGAGATGACCACGGCCGCTGCGAGGGTGCCGACGAGCGGGATGAGCGAGCCGAGGAACGCGAACGTCGCCAGGAGCACCGGCAGCGGTGCGCCGATGATGAGCAGGAACACCAGGCTGAGGATGCCGTTGATGAGCGCCTGGCTGATCTGCCCGACCACGTACCGGCCGACCGCCTGCGTGATCTGCTCGCTGACGTCGATGAAGTTCTCACGTCGCGATGCCGGCACGAACCGGTACGCCATCGACTTCAGGCCCCGCATCGACGCCAGGAAGTACAGCATCAGGATGATGACGATGACGGCGCCGGTGAGCCCGGACAGGATGCCGCTGCCGACCGCCAGGATCCCACCGCCGAGGCTGAGCAGGTTGCCCGGGTCCTCCACGAAGGACTGCAGGGACTCGAGCGAGTGGTTGATGTCGAACGAGCCGGCGAACTGACGCGACAGGTCCTGCACCCACTGCTGCTGCGAGATGTCCTGGACGATCTCGGGGAAGTTCTGGATGAGGTTCGTCGCCTGCTGGATGAGGATCGGGACGACCGCGAAGACCACGCCCGCGAAGGCCGACAGGACGCCGACGACGACGATGGTGATGGCGGCCCACCGCGGGATGAACCGCTCGAGGAAGGACACGAGCGGGTCGATGCCGAGCGCGAGGAACAGGGCGACGCCGATGTAGACCAGGACGGTGCTGAGCTGGTGGACGATCGACCCGGCGAGCAGCGCGATGAGCACGCCGAGCGCGCCCATGAACCCGATCCGGAAGGCGTTGACACGCACGCCGGTACCGGCCCGCGTCGTCTCGAACATGACGTTCGGCGTGGGGCCGTGGTCGTCGGGGGTGTCTCGTCGTCGGGGCAGGTGCACGGGCGGGCCAGCCTTTCTGGACTGCTTGAACCCGCTGGGTTCGGGGACTGCGGGCGGGCCCGGGTCTGGACTGCGTGAACCGCTGGGTTCTTCGGCTCGGTAGGGCGGGCGGGACTTGAACCCGCGATCGTTCGGTTATGAGCCGAGTGCCTTGACCAGCTTGGCTACCGCCCCTCGTCGGGGACCGTCAGGCCACCGGCTCCCCACGATACAGCGACTCGAAGGTGGCGAGCGTGCGGTTGATGTCGTGTGCCTCGATCATGGCCAGGCTGCGCTCCCGCATCGCCTGGTAGTCCTGGTCGGACGCCTGCAGGACCTGCGTCAGCTTGGCGGCGAGGTCGTGGACGTCGCCCGGGGTGAACAGGTACCCGTTGCCGTCGATGAGGTGCGGCAGCGCCATCGAGTCCGCGGCGACCACCGGCAGTCCGGACGCCATCGCCTCGAGCGACGAGATGCTCTGCAGCTCAGCGGTGGACGGCATCGCGAACACGGTGCCGTTCGTGAGCGCCGTGCGCTTGGCCTCGTCCGAGACGAACCCGGCGAAGCGCACGCGGTCGGTGAGTCCGAGCTCCTGCACGAGCGTCTGCAGCTTCGGGATCATCTCGCCGCCGCCGATGACGGTGAGCGTCGCGTGGAGCTCCGCCGGCAGCAGCGGCAGGGCACGCACGAGCACGTCGAGGTTCTTCTCGGGGGCGACACGACCGACGAAGACGATGTCGTTGCCGGCGGGGCGCCCGCTCCGGGCCGTGTACCGCGACGCATCGAGACCGCACGAGATCGCGAGGACCTGTTGCCCGGCGATGGCCTCGCGGAGGTAGTCGGCGGCCAGCACGGTCGGCGTCGTGATGGCATCGGCCAGCCGGTAGGTCTTCGCGGCGTCGTTCCAGGCGACCTTCAGCGCGATCGGCAGGGTCCGGCGCCCGAACGGCACGTACTCGAGCAGGTTCTCGGGCATGAAGTGGTTGGTACCGACGATGCGGATGCCGCGCTCGTGGGCCTCCTGGACGATGCCCCGCCCGATCACGATGTGCGACTGGATGTGGACCACGTCCGGCTGGACGGCGTCCAGGATCGGACCCGTCCACTTGCGGACGCTCCACGGCCACACGAAGCGGAGCCAGGCGTGCCACGGCCACTTGTACGACTTGAGCCGGTGCACGGTGAGGACGACGCCGCGGTGCTCCTCGTCGAACGTGCCGTGGTGGGAGCTCGACGCCGGAGCGACGACGTGGACCTCGTGCCCGCGCTCGGCCAGCCCGACGGCCAGTTGCTCGGCGAAGGTCGCCGCGCCGTTGACGTCCGGCGGGAAGGTGTCGGCAGCGATCATCACCCGCAAGGGCCGGGAGCCGCCCGTCGCGCCCGTCGGTCCGGCGGTGGCGGTGGTGGCGTCCTCTGACACGGCTGGCGTCGTCCTCTCGTGGGCGATTGCTGGTCGGGCCTCGACGGTACCGCACGGGTCCGAGCGCCCGCGTCAGCCTCGCGGAGGACGCCGAGAGCCGGCAGCGAGCGTGGCTAGCGCCGTGTCTCGGGGTGGTGCTTCGCGAGCAGGAACACCCCGGTGATCGCCACCACCGCCGCGACGACGAACCCGACCACGGCGATCCACGGCGCCCCGGCGGCCTCGCCGAGCACGATGACGCCGATGCCGACCGCCACGATCGGGTCGATCACGGTGAGTCCCGCGATCACCAGGTCGGCGGACCCGCTCGAGTAGGCGTTCTGCACGAAGTACCCGCCGAGCACCGCCGCCACGACGACGCCTGCGATCGCGATCGCGGTCAGCCAGTCGAACGTGCCGTGCAGGAAGCGGTTGAGCACCACCTTGGCCAGCGTCGCGACGAAGCCGTAGAGGACCCCCGCGCCGACGATGTAGTACAGCGCGCTCGCGCGCTTCGCCGCGAAGCGGAACGAGACGAGGACGACCACGAGCACCACGGCCAGGATCACCAGGATGGTGACGAGCTGCTCGTGGGTGATCGCGCTCTCGCGACCGACGAACGCCGCGATGGCGACGAAGATGCCGACGCCGATGATGCACGTCCACACCGCCCGTCGGGCCTGCTGCCCGAGCGGCACGCCGCTGGAGCGCGACGAGAACCACGTGGTGATGACGAGGGCGACCGCACCGAGCGGCTGGACGACGATGAGCGGGGCGTTCGTGATGCTGATGAGCTGCAGCACGACGGCGAGCCCGAGCATGAGGGTGCCGAGCACCCACCACCCGCTCGTCAGGAGCCCGACGACGTGCCGGACCGACAACCCCTTCGACTGCCGACCGAGTCGTGCCTCCACCCGCTGCACGCCGCGGCTCTGGTACTGGGCGCCGAGCGACAGGAAGACCGCACCGACCAGCGCGACGGGGATCATCAGGGCTTGGAACGGGGTCAGGTTGACCGCTTCCGGGATCGGGAGGTCGGTCGTCACGCGTCGAGGCTACCGGTCCGTGCCGGATAACCTGGGTGAATGGCCGTGCTCCCGATCCGCATCACCGGCGAACCCGTCCTGCACGAGCGTGCAGCAGCGGTCACCGCGTTCGACGACGACCTCCGCACCCTGGTGCAGGACATGTACGAGACGATGGACCTCGCTCCGGGCGTCGGTCTCGCCGGCCCGCAGGTCGGGGTCGGCAAGCGGCTCTTCGTGTACTCGTGGACCGATGACGACGAGGTCCTGCACCGCGGCGTCGCCGTGAACCCCGTGCTGTGGACCACCCCGCCCGTCCCGGAGTCCGTCGAGGACCTCGACGAGGACGAGGAGTCCGAGGGGTGCCTGTCGATCCCGGGCGAGCGCTTCCCGCTCCGCCGTGCCGAGGGCGTCCTGCTCCGGGCGGTCGACGAGCACGGCGAACCCTTCGAGGTCGAGGCCCACGGCTGGCTCGCCCGCATCTTCCAGCACGAGTACGACCACCTGGACGGCTACCTCTACGCCGACCGGCTCGGACACCCGTACGGCAAGCAGGTCGCCAAGGCGATCCGGAAGAGCAGCTGGGGCGGCCCGGGCAGGTCGTGGCTCCCCGGGCGCGACCACCCCGAGGGCTGATCGCCGGACCCTCACGCTCGCACACCCGGAGATCCGGCCGGGAGGCGCGGCTCAGGCCCGGTAGGCGGCCAGTGCCTCCTGCAGACGATCGCGGTCGGGGTGTCCGGGGCAGTACTCGACGAGGCCGGCTGCCAGGTACGCCTGCTCCGGCGTCGTGACGGCGCTGCGCCACGGCGACACCCCGCGCTCCGCGCAGGTCGCCGCGAGTTCCTCGAGCGTCGCGTGCCCGTCGGTCGCGCGCACAGCAGCACGCTGCTGCGAGGACATCGCCGCTCCGGTGATCCGCTCGGCCCGGCAGTCGGTCTGGTCCGCCTCCCACACGGCGGCGTACGTCGTGTACGTCTCGGCCGCCCCGTCGCCGTTCGTGATGTCCGGGCTCGCGGTGGTACCGGCCGCGCCGTCGTCCGCGGCAGCGCCGCACACGAAGGCGAAGACGATCGGAGCGCTCCCGGAGGCGGAGACCTCGGAACGGGCGCCGGTGTCCAGGGAGTCCTCCGGCTCGGGTTGGCCGGTGGTGCACGCGGTGAGCCCCACGGAACCGAGGACGACGAGCGCCGTGGCGAGGGCTCGGCGCACGGTGATCACCTGTGAACGCTAACAGCTTCTGCCCGGGCGGCGCCTGCGAGCCAGTCGGGACCCGGACCCCTCCGCTCACCGGAGCCGCGCACCAGCCCGTCGACGCGAGAAGGCCCCCACCGTGACGGTGAGGGCCTGTCTGCTCCCCGAGTTGGACTCGAACCAACAACCTGCCGGTTAACAGCCGGCTGCTCTGCCAATTGAGCTATCGAGGATCACTGTCCGCTGGCGAATCTCTCGCGAACAACGGGTAACAGCATAGCAGCACCCGGGCCCAGCTCCGCGCATCGGCGGCGCATCCCGGGCGCGCCGCCCGGCTGCGCCCCACGTCGGCGGCGCTCAGTAGCCGGCGACGGGGTCGACGACGCCGACGAAACCCGAACCCGAGCCGGTCAGGAACGCCGCGGTGTTCGCCCGCACCCGCTCGGCGAGCAGCGGCGCCACCATGTCCGGCGTGTCCGCCTGGTGCGGCGTGATGATCGCACCGGGCTCGTCCCACAGGGGGTGGCCGTCCGGCAGCGGCTCCGGGTCGGTGACGTCGAGTGCGGCGGCCGCGATGGTGCCGTCGCGGAGGGCGGTGACGAGCGCGTCGGTGTCCACCAGTCCCCCGCGGGCGATGTTCACCAGGCGCGCCGACGGCTTCATGAGGCTGAGTCGTCGGGCGTCGAACAGCTTCGCGGTGCCCGTGGTCATCGCCGCGGCGACCACGACGACGTCCGCGTCGGGCAGCACGTCGTCGAGCTCGTCGGTCGTCACGGTCCGGTCCGCCCCCGGCACCGCCTCGGACGAACGCCGCACCACCGTGACCGCGACCTCGAACGGCGCGACCAGCCGGATGTACTCGAGGGCGATGCCGCCGGCACCGACGACCAGCACGTTCCGTCCGTACAGCGACACACCCTCGGGCTCGGTGGCCCAGGACGTGGCGCGGGCGCGCTTCTGCAGCACCCGGAGCGTGGCGAGCGTCAGGGCGAGCGCGTGCTCGGCGACCGGCTCCGCGTACGCGCCCTTGGCCGACGTGAAGAGCACCCGGTCGCCGTGCTGCTCGATGAGGTGCGCGAAGGCGTCGACCCCGGCGAAGGGCAGCTGCACCCAGCCGACGGCCGGCGCCCGCCCGAGCGCGGTCTCGAGCCCGTCCGGGTCCCGGGCGTCGAGCCACACGATGCCCCGCGTGTCGTCGCCGAGGTCGCCGACCGTACCCCCGGCCTCGCGCACGGCGTCTGCGTGCAGCTCCGCCGCGGACGGCAGGATCGCGATCGGACCGGCCTCCGGCGGGTCGACGGGCAGCGGCGCTCCCGCGTCCGTGACGACGGCGCGGTGGCCGCGGGTACCGGCTGCGACGGTGGTGCTCATGCGTTCTCCTGACGGTCGGCGCGCGGTCCGGTCCCGGCGGCCACGGGACGGCGGGGTGCCGCGGACCGACGGGGCGCGGCCGGAGCTGCGGGGCGTCGCTTCACCGGTCGCGCGGCGGTCGCGGCGAGCGTCCGCACGTACGGGTCGACCGGGTTGTCGAGGACCTCGTCGAACGTGCCGAGGCCGACCAGGCGCCCCTCGGCCATGACGGCGACGCGGTCCGCGAGTGCCCGGGCCTCGCGCAGGTCGCTCGACACGACGACGGCGGAGAACCGACGCCCGACCTGCAGGGTCGCGAGCGCCTCGAGGACGGACTGGCGGACGAGGACGTCGACGCCGCGTGCCGGCTCGTCCGCGACGAGCAGCTGCGGTTCGAGGACGAGTGCCCGCGCCAGGGCGACGCGCTGCCGCTGCCCGCTCGACAGCTCCCACGTGTTGAGGCGCATCACGCCGAGCGGCAGGTGCACGGCGTCGACCAGGCGGGCGACGATGAGCCCGGCCTCCTTGCGGTCGAACCGGCGGTCGCGCACGTAGATCGGCTCGGCGATCGCCTCGCCCACGGTGAGGTCGGGGCTGAGCCGGTCCGCGGCGTCCTGCGGCAGGTAGCCGATGCGTCCGGTGAGCCGCTGCGCCCTGCGCGAGCTGGGACGGAGCCCACGGACCTTCTGCCCGAGCACGGTGAGCTCACCTCCGGCGATGTGCCGCCGGTGTGCCCCCTCGCCCTCGCCCGTGGCACCGAGCTGCCCGGCGACCGCGGCCGCGAAGGTGGACTTGCCGGACCCGGACTCACCGAGCAGCGCGAGGATCTCGCCCTGTCGGACGGTCAGACTGACGCCGTCCACCGCCCGGATCGGGGCCGCGCCGCGCACGCCCCGGTACTCGATGGACACGTCGTCTGCGACGACCGCCGGTCCGTTCACCGCGATCATGGGTCCCCTTCCACGTCGCGCACGGCGACGGTGTGCGACGGTCCGTGATCAGCGGGACCGTCGCGCGTACTGCGGTGGAGCCGGCGGACGGGAGGCGCGACTCGCGTCGACGACGCTGGTCGCGCCTCCTGGCCGGTGGCGCCGGGTCAGGACCCGGCGTTCTCCAGTCCCACCAGCGTACGCCGTCGCTCCGCCTGTTCCGCCGGGTCCGGCACGGGCAGCGACGCGAGCAGGCGCTGCGTGTAGGGGTGCTGCGGCGCGCCGAGCACCTCGGCAGTGGTGCCCGTCTCGACCAGGTCACCGCGGTAGAGCACGGCGATCCGGTCGGACAGCGCACCGACCACGGCGAGGTCGTGGCTGATGAACAGCGACGCGAAGCCGAGGTCCTGCTGCAGCTCTAGGAAGAGCTCCAGCACGCGCGCCTGCACCGACACGTCGAGCGCGCTGGTCGGCTCGTCCGCGATGAGCAGCTTCGGGCGGAGCGCGATCGACCGCGCGAGCGACGCACGCTGTCGCTGGCCGCCGGAGAGCTCGTGCGGGTACCGGTCGCCGTAGGACGCCGGCAGCTGCACCATCTCGAGCAGTTCACCGACGCGCTTCCGTGCGGCCCGCGGGTTCGCGACCTCGCCGTGCACGACGAGCGGTTCGGCGACGCACTCGGCGATCGTGAGCAGCGGGTTGAACGAGGTCGCCGGGTCCTGGAACACGAACCCGATGTCCTTGCGGTGCCGCTTGAAGTCCCGCTCCTTGTAGCCGAGCATCTCCGTGCCGAGCACGTCCAGCGAGCCACCGGTGATCCGCGTGAGGCCGGCGATCGCGCGGCCGATGGTGGTCTTGCCGGAGCCCGACTCCCCCACCAGGCCGAGGACCTCGCCCGGGCGGATGTCGAGGTCGACGCCCTTGACGGCCTTGAACGCGTGCGCGCCGAGGCGGCCCGGGTACTCGATCTCGAGCCCCTTCGCGCTGACGAGCGGTTCGACGTCGGTCGTGATCGCGGCACGGCGGGCGGCGCCGGTCGAGGCCTCGAGGCGGGGCACCGCGGCGAGCAGGCGCTTCGTGTACTCGGCCTGCGGGGCGGCGAAGAGCTGCGCGACCGGGGCTTCCTCGACGACCTCGCCCTGGTACATCACGGCGACCCGGTCGGCCAGGTCGGCGACGACGCCCATGTTGTGCGTGATGATGACGATCGCCGCGCCGAACTCGTCGCGGCAGCGTCGGAGCAGGTCGAGGATCTCGGCCTGCACCGTCACGTCGAGGGCGGTCGTCGGCTCGTCGGCGATGATCACGCTCGGCTCGAGGGCGAGTGCGCTCGCGATGACGACGCGCTGCTTCTGCCCACCGGAGAACTGGTGCGGGTAGTGGTCGACGCGCGTCTCGGGGTCGGGGATGCCGACGCGGCGCAGGTAGTCGACGGCCTTCGCGCGGGCCTCCTTCTTCGAGACCCCGCCGTGGGCTCGGAGGCCCTCGGCGATCTGCCACCCGACGGTGAAGACCGGGTTGAGCGCGGTCGACGGCTCCTGGAAGACCATCGCGCCAGCCGTGCCCCGGAGCTCGCGGAGCTTCGCCGCACCGACGCTGACGACGTCGGTGCCGTCGAGGTACACCGCGCCGCCGAGGGTCGCCGTCTCGGGCATGAGCCGGAGCATGCTGCGCGCTGTCACCGACTTGCCCGAGCCGGACTCGCCGACGAGGGCGAGGACCTCGCCGGGGCGGACGTCGAGACTGACGCCCTTGACGGCGTCGACCGCGCCGTTGTCGGTGGCGAAGGTGACGGTCAGGTCGTCGACGACGGCGACCGGCCGGTGCTGCTGGTCGGTGGTTGCGTCGGTCATGCCGTCGCCCCTTCCGTGCTGGCGGCCTGCTTGCGCGACACCAGCTGCCCGAGGCGGCGCCGGGCGCGGAGGCGCGGGTCGGAGATGTCGTTGAGGCTCTCGCCGATGAAGGTCACACCGAGCACGAGCAGGACGATCGCGGTCCCCGGGAACACACCGGTCCACCAGACACCGGACGCGACGTCGGACAGCGCTCGGCTGAGGTCGTAGCCCCACTCGGCACCTGCGGTCGGACCGATGCCGAACCCGAGGAAGCCGAGGCCGGCGAGCGTGAGGATCGCGTCGCTGGCGTTCAGCGTGAGGATGAGTGGCAGGCTCCTCGTGCTGTTGCGCAGGACGTGCCGCGTCATGATGCGCCACGGATCGGTCCCCATGACCCGCGCGGACTCGACGAACGCCTCGTTCTTCAGGCGCACCGCCTCGGCCCGGACGACGCGGAAGTACTGCGGGACGTAGACGACCGTGATCGAGATCGCCGCCGCCACGATGCCGCCGGCGTAGCTCGAGTTGCCGCCCGAGATGACGATCGACACGACGATCGCCAGCAGCAGGGACGGGAACGCGTAGATCGCGTCCGCCACGACCACGAGCACCCGGTCGAGCCAGCCACCGATGTACCCGGAGACCATGCCGAGGATCACGCCGATGGTGATCGACACGACGACCGCGACGATGACGACGAGGACGGCGGTCCGGGCGCCGTAGACGACGCGGCTGAACACGTCGAAGCCGCCGACGGTCGTGCCCCAGACGTGCTCGGCGCTCGGAGCACCGGTGCGCGGGAAGCTCTGGCCGTCGGCACCCTGCAGCTGGCCGAAGCCGTACGGGGCGATGAGCGGCGCGGCGATCGCGACGATCAGGTACAGCGCGCAGATCACCACGCCGGTGACGAGCATGCCGCGCTGCCAGCCGGTGCTCTTGCGGAGCTGGACCACCACGGGCAGCCGCTTCCAGAGCGGCTCGTGGCGGTCGACGAGCGAGGTGTCGGCCATCGCTAGAACCTCACTCTCGGGTCGATGAGCGCCGCGACGACGTCGACGACGAAGTTCGTCACCGCGACGATCACGGCGAGCATCGCGACGATGCCCTGGACCGCGACGAAGTCGCGCGCGGACAGGTACTGGTTGAGCTCGAAGCCGAGTCCACGCCACCCGAAGGTCGTCTCGGTCAGCACCGACCCGCCCAGCAGCATGGCGATCTGCAGGCCCATCACGGTGATGATCGGGACCAGTGCCGGACGGAACGCGTGGGTGCGGACGAGCCGCGCCTCCCGGACGCCGCGCGAGCGGGCCGCGTCGACGTACTCGGACCCGAGCGAGCCGATCATGTTGGCGCGCACGAGGCGCAGGAAGATGCCCGCGGTGAGCAGGCCGAGCGTCAGCGCGGGCAGGACGGCGTGCGACAGCACGTCACCGATGACCTGCGCGTTCCCGGTGCGGAGCGCGTCGACGATGTAGATGCCGGAGGCACCGGGGATGCCGTCCAGGATGAGGGACACCCGGGTGGAGGCGCGGTCGCCGAGCGGCAGCCAGCCGAGCCACACCGAGAAGACGAGCTTCAGGAGCAGACCGCCGAAGAACACCGGGGTGGCGTAGGTCAGGATCGCCAGCGCGCGGAAGAGCACGTCCGGCCACTTGTCGCGCACGTAGGCAGCGAGCATGCCGAGCGGGATGCCGAGCAGCAGCGCGACGATGAGGGCGTAGAAGACGAGCTCCGCGGTGGCGCCGCCGTAGGTGACGATGATCTCGGTGATCGGGCGGTTGTCGGTCGACGTGGTCCCGAAGTCGCCGCGGACGATGTTGCCGAGGTACTCGAGGTACTGGACGAACACCGGGCGGTCGTAGCCGGCGGCGTGCAGGCGTTCCTGGAGCTGCGACGGGGTGAGCCGCCCGCCGACGGACGCGGTGATCGGGTTCCCGATGACGCGCATCAGGAAGAAGACGAGCGTCACCAGGATGAAGACCGTCGGGAAGATGAGGAGGAAGCGGACGAGGACGTACCGGCCGAGCCCGCCACCCTGCCCGCGGGCACGTCGCTGTGCCTGGGGCTTGGTGGGGTCGGTGGCCAGTTCCGATGTCGCCTCGGGGGTGCTGAGGGTCACGGGGACGGGTGCCTTTCGGTGCCGTTCGGGACGCGGCCACGGGGGCGCTCCTCGTGGGAACGCCCCCGTGGGCCGACGCCGGTGTTACTTGGAGAGGGTTGCGTAGCGGAACTTGTACGAGGAGTCGAGGGTCAGCCCCTTGACGTCCTTCGACGCGACCGCGACGGACTTGCCCTGCAGGAGCGGCAGCGTCGAGATCTGCGTGGCCTCGCGCTCCTGCGCCTGCTCGATCAGGTCGGCGCGCTTCGACGCGTCGGACTCCTGCTGCTCCTGGGCGATGAGCTCCTGGATCTCCGGGTCGTCGTAGTGGTTCTGCACGAAGTTGTCCTTCGAGAAGAACGGCGACAGGTAGTTGTCGGCGTCCGAGAAGTCCGGGAACCACCCGAGCTGGTACACCGGGTACGCGTCGTTCACGCGCTCCTGCGAGTACGTCGTCCACACGGTCGACTGCAGGTTGACGGTGAACAGCCCCGAGTTCTCGAGCTGCGTCTTGATGGCCGCGTACTCGTCGTCCGAGGTCGAGCCGTAGTGGTCCGGCGAGTACTGCAGGTCGATCTGGACCTTGCCGTCGACGCCCGCCTTCGACAAGGTCTCCTTCGCCTTGTCGACGTCGGGGCCGCCGTCGCCGTCGCCGTAGAGCTCCTCGAACGGCTTCGCGGCACCCGTCAGGCCGTCCGGCACCATCGAGTACAGGGGCGAGTAGGTGTCGTTGTAGACCTCCTTGGCGATCGCCGCACGGTCCACGACGTCCGCCACGGCCTGCCGCACGGCGAGTGCCTTCGCCTCGTCGGCGTCGGACTGGTCCTTGCCGAAGGGCTGCGTGTTGAGGTTGAAGACCATGTAGCGGATCTCACCGCCGGGGCCGTCGTACACCTTGACGGAGTCGTCCTTGCGGAGGTCCGCGATGTCGGTCGGCGTCAGCGAGCGGTACGCCACGTCGACGTCGCCCTTCTGCACGGCGAGCTTGAGGTCGGTCTCCTTGGTGTAGTAGCTGGCGGTGACCTCGTCGGTCTTCGCCTTGCCGAGGAGCCCGTCGTAGTTCGGGTTCGCCTTGTACTGGATCGTGTCGTTCTCCTTGTACGAGGTGATCTCGTACTGCCCGGCGAACGCCTTGCCCTTGACGATGTCCGCCGCCGGGGTGAGCTCGTCCGCGGAGAAGACCTGCTCGTCGACGATCGGACCGGCGGGGCTCGAGAGCACCTGCGGCCACGTCTGGTCGGCGTGGTCGAGGTTGAACACGACCGTGGTGTCGTCCGGGGTGTCGATGCTCTTGAGGTTGGCGAGCAGGGACTGCGGGCCGTTCTCGTTGTTGATCTTCAGCTCGCGCTCGAACGAGAACTTGACGTCGCTCGAGGTCAGGTCGTTGCCGTTCGCGAACTTCAGCCCGCTCTTGAGCTTCACCGTGTACGTGGTGTCGTTCGTGAACTCGGCGCTCTCGGCGATGTCCGGCTCGACGTCCGGGCTGCCGACCGGGGTGTTCATCAGGAACGGGAACACCTGGTTCTGCACGGCGAAGGAGCCGTTGTCGTAGGAGCCGGCCGGGTCGAGGGACGTGATCTTGTCCGTCGTCCCGATGCTCAGGCCGTTCAGTTCGGTGTCGGAGACGCTGCTGCTCGCGCAGCCGGTGAGGACCAGCGCCGTCGCTGCCACTCCGGCGCCGAGCGCGATGCCGCGCCTACCCCACTTGGTCACGGATGCCATGTCCGCTCTCTCTCTTGGTGATGGTTCGCAAGGGGCTCGCGGCGGGCGGTGGTTCGACTGTGAGGCCCGCCGGGAACGCTCATTGGTACCACCCTGACACGGAACTCCACGATTCGAGGGAGATTTGTTTACACCCTTGTAATGCACGAGCGCGTCGTCCGGCGCATGATGTGCGCGTCCCCTCCCGGCGTGTCACGCACGAATGTTGCGTCCTGCAACGCTGGG
The DNA here is from genome assembly GCF_003234175.2 of Curtobacterium sp. MCSS17_007. NCBI lineage: Bacteria > Bacillati > Actinomycetota > Actinomycetes > Micrococcales > Microbacteriaceae > Curtobacterium > Curtobacterium sp. MCSS17_007. The sequence continues at coordinate 1,381,481 of NZ_CP126257.1, read as the reverse complement.
GTGCAGGCCAGCCGAGCGCCGGATGTCGAGCGAGCGGCATCGGTCACGCTCGACCTCCCGGCCGACAACGCTCGCCCGCTCGGCGTCACGCACGCGGCGCGTCCTGCCCGCTCGGCGCCGTCGGATGCTCGGACGGCGCACGAGTCGTGGTCGCGCGACACGCCGCCCGAGTTGCGGTCGCACGACATGCCGCTCAGTGCGAGCCGCGACGGCGAGTCCTGCGACCGGGTCGATCGCGCGCGGCAAGTCGTGCGACCGGGACGACCAGGACGAGTGGCTGGCGACGGCGGGGCGCCGGGCGGGCTGAATGCGTCACGCGCACCGTCCCCGAGCGACGACTCCCGCTCGCTGGACGTCTCGCAGGCGGCGTGTCCTGCCCGTTCGGCGCCGGAAGGTCGCGGCCGGATTGCGGTCGCAGGACATGCAGTTCCGTCCGGGTCGAGACGGCACGTCGTGCGCCCGGAACGAGCGCGCACTGCCTGTCGTGCAAGCGGAACGAGTGCAGACGACCGGAACGAGCCCGGTCGCGCGAGCCGGCACCGACGAGACGGCCAGCCGGCGGCCCTCAGCCCTGCGCTGCCGCCTCGGCGTCGGCTCGGAGCCGCATCCGCTGCGCGTCGATGTCGACGAGCTGGCGCTGGATCTCCGCACGACGGTCGGCCTGCTCGTGCGGGTCGGCCCGCTGCAGCTGCCCGAGCAGCGAGGCCTTGCGAGCGAGCAGGTCCCGCTCGACCAGGGCCACGACGATGCTCCGGGCGTAGAGCGCCAGGTCCTCGTCGGTCCGGGCCGGGATCGGCGCCAGCGCGAGCTCCTGCACGAGCGAACGGAACGGCGCCGGGACGTCCTGCAGCAACCGGTCGAGCCAGTCCCCCGCGCCGATCGACTCGACGTTGGCGACGACCGCGTCCCGCACGACCGAGAGCATCGGGGCCGAGAAGGTCGCACCGGCGGCGAGCCAGATGAGCGGCGCCCCGACGTACGCCGGCTGCTGCACCATCGCCATCACGGCGTCGCGCTCCATCCGGGTGATCGGGTCGTTCGGCAGCAGGCGCAGCCCGGCCACGGGCTCCTCTGGCGGAGCGACCAGCTCGCCACCCGGGCCGGCCTGGCCGACCGGCACCGTGCCTCCCGTCCGGTCGTTGCGCGCGGTCGTCGCGCGCTGGCGGGCTGCGTCGACGGCGCGGCGCACCTCCGGGATCTCCATGCCGAGCCACCCGGCGAGCTCACGGACGTAGCCCTGCGTGAGGGACCGGTCGCGGATCCCCGCGAGCACGGGCGCAGCGGCTCGCAGGGCGCTCACACGTCCCTCGACCGTCTCGAGGTCGTGCCCGTCGAGCGTGCGTCGGATCATGAACTCGAACATCGGGCGCTTCGCGCTGACGAGACGACGGATCGCGTCGTCCCCCCGCGCGAGGCGGAGGTCGCACGGGTCGAGACCGCCCGGCGCCACCGCGACGAAGGTCTGCGCGGCGAAGCGCTGTTCCTCGGCGAAGGCCCGCGACGCCGCACGCTGCCCGGCCTCGTCCGGGTCGAAGGTGAAGACGACCTCACCGTTGGCGTTCGGGTCGGCGCCGCTCACGTCGCCCAGCATCGGACGGAGGACCTTGATGTGGTCGACGCCGAACGAGGTACCGCACGTCGCGACCGCGGTCGTCACCCCCGCGAGGTGGCAGGCCATCACGTCGGTGTAGCCCTCGACGATGACGACCTGCTTGCCCTTCGAGATGTCCCGACGGGCGAGGTCGAGCCCGTAGAGCACCTGGCTCTTGTGGTAGATCGGCGTCTCGGGGGTGTTGAGGTACTTCGGGCCCTTGTCGTCGTCGAGCAGGCGTCGCGCACCGAACCCGATCGTCGCCCCGGTGACGTCGCGGATCGGCCACATGAGCCGTCCGCGGAACCGGTCGTACGGCGAGCGGTCGCCCTGGCCGGCGAGGCCCGCCGCGAGGATCTCGTCCATCGAGAACCCTCGGCTGCGCAGGTGCTCCCGCGTCGCGTCGTACGACTGCGGCGCGAACCCCACGCCGAAGTGCTGCGCGGCGGCGGGGTCGAACCCGCGCTCGCCGAGGAAGCGTCGGGCCGGCTCCGCGGCCGCGGAGGTGAGCTGTGACTGGAAGAACTCCAGCGCCGCCTCGTTCGCGGCGATGAGCCGGGCCCGCTGGTTGTAGTCGGTGCGGGGGCCGTCGCCCTCTTCGTAGTGGAGCGTGAAGCCGATCTTGGCGGCCATCCGCTCGACGGCTTCCTGGAACGTGGTGTGGTCCATCTTGATGATGAACTCGAAGACGTCACCGTCCTCACCGCAGCCGAAGCAGTGGTACCGGCCGACCTGCGGACGCACGTGGAAGGACGGGGAACGCTCGTCGTGGAAGGGGCAGAGGCCCTTCAGCGACCCGACGCCGGCCGACTTCAGCGTGACGTGGTCGCCGACGACGTCCGCGATGTTGACACGCGAGCGGACCTCGTCGATGTCGTTCCGCGCGATCCTGCCAGCCACCCCTCGATCCTAGTTCGTGCCGGTGCCGCCGGAGGACGGTCCGCGTCCGCCCGTGGAGAGCGGACGGGAGGCACGGTGCACGTCGACAGCGCTCGTCCCGGGCATGACGCGGCACCGAGACGCCGGTGTCACCGTGCGACGCCGTCGCACCGTCGAGACGGTCCGAGATCCGGCGGCGTCTCGGCGACACCGCGGCGTCTCGACAGCACCGCGGCGTCTCGACAGCACCGGGGCGTCCCGACCGCGCCGCGGGAGCCACGCTCCCGCTCCGGGCCGCCTCAGACCGCGATGTGCGTCGTCTCGCGGTCGCCGACCACGAGCCGCTTGTGCCACGCCAGGGCCCCCTGGTCCGTCAGGCTCGCGACCTGGTCGACCACGGCCCGCAGGCGCCCCGCATCGTCGGACGATGCACGCCAGTCCGCCGCGAACCCCGGCTCGAGGTCCGCGCTGCCCGTCGCGGCCAACGCGTCGAGGAGCTCGGTGAGCACCCGACGCTGGTCCTCGTACACGGGCTGCCGGTCACCGTGGGTCATGACGAACGCGGCGACGATCCCCTTGAGCACCGCGATCTCGCCGATGATCTCCGGCGGCGTCACGACCGAAGCCGCGAACCGCACGAGGGAGCCGGACGCGTAGGACTCCCGCGTCGCAGCGGTCGCCGTCCGAGCAAATCGTCCGATGAGCTGCGACGTGAGGTTCTTCAACCGCGCCATGTCCCGGCGGGATCCGTCGTAGGACGTCATCCAGAGCGGGAGCGACCGGAGTCGGTCGAACGCCTCGAGCAGTTCGTCCCGACTGAGGTCCGACCCGACCCACGCGTGCATCGCGGTGACGATGTCGTTCTCGCCGACCCGGTCGCCGAGCGCCGCGACGTCGATGAAGCCCGCGACGACCGCGTCCTCGAAGTCGTGCACCGAGTACGCGATGTCGTCGGACAGGTCCATGACCTGCGCCTCGATGCACCGCTGCCGACGGGGAGCCCCGCGACGGAGCCACTCGAACGCGTCGTGGTCGTCGTCGTAGAAGCCGAACTTCGTGCGGCCCGACGATGCCTCGGCGACTCCCTGCGCCGCCGGCCACGGGTACTTGCAGCTCGCGTCGAGCGAGGCGCGGGTCAGGTTGAGCCCGTACGGCCGGTCGTCGTCCGGTCCGTCGCCGTAGACCTTCGGCTCGAGCCGCGTGAGCAGACGGAGGGTCTGTGCGTTGCCCTCGAACCCGCCGATGTCCGCTGCCCAGGCGTTCACGGCGGTCTCGCCGTTGTGGCCGAACGGCGGATGCCCGATGTCGTGCGCCAGGCAGGCCGTGTCGACGACGTCGGGGTCGAGTCCCAGCGAGTCGGCGAGCTCGCGACCGACCTGCGCGACCTCGAGCGAGTGCGTCAGCCGGTTGCGGGCGAAGTCGAGTCCGGTGGTCGGGCTGAGCACCTGCGTCTTGGCGGCGAGCCGACGGAGCGCACTCGAGTGCAGCAGTCGGGCGCGGTCGCGGGCGAAGTCGGACCGGCGGTTGCCGTGGGTCTCGGGCAACCAGCGCTCGGCGTCGGCCGGCCCGTACGATGCGGTGGCGCTCATCCGCCGCTGTGGTGCAGCTCGGCGGCGGCGAGCACCTTGCGGAACTCGGCGTCGACGTCGCGCGACTCGAGCCAGCGGTCCGGCAGCGCCGTCCGCTTCGGGTGACCAGCACGGCCGCGCGGCCCCTCGACGTCGGCGCCCGGGTACGGGGCCGACCAGTCGAGCTGACCGAGCAGGTCGTCGATCTCCTGCAGGCTCGACGCCATCGAGAGCGCCGAACGGACGTCGCCGCCGATCGGGTACCCCTTGAAGTACCACGACACGTGCTTCCGGGCGTCGCGGCACCCGTGGTCCTCGGACCCGAAGAACTCGACCAGCAGCTCGGCGTGCCGACGGAACGCGGTCGCGACGTCGCCGAGGGACGGCATCGCCCGGACGTCCTCTCCCCGGAACGCCGCCGCGAGGTCGCCGAACAGCCACGGCCGCCCGAGGCACCCGCGACCGACCACGACGCCGTCGCAGCCGGTCTCGTCGACCATGCGGAGCGCGTCGGCAGCGGACCAGATGTCCCCGTTGCCGAGGACCGGGATGTCCGTGATCGCTTCCTTCAGCGTCGCGATCGCCGACCAGTCCGCGTGCCCCGAGTAGTGCTCGTTCGCCGTGCGGGCGTGCAGCGAGATCGCGGCGACACCGGCATCACGGGCGATGCGCGCCGCGTCGAGGTAGGTCAGGTGGTCGGCGTCGATGCCCTTGCGCATCTTCACCGTGACCGGCACGTCGCCGGCGGCCTTCACGGTCTTCTCGACGAGGTCCTGGAACAGGTCGAGCTTCCACGGCAGGGCGGCTCCCCCGCCCTTCCGCGTGACCTTCGGCACCGGGCACCCGAAGTTGAGGTCGATGTGGTCGGCGCGGTCCTCGCCGACCAGGATCGACGCCGCTTCGGCCACCGTGTTGGGCTCGACGCCGTACAGCTGGATCGAGCGCGGCGTCTCCGACTCGTGGTGCTGGATGAGCTGCATCGACACGGGCGTGCGTTCGACGAGCGCGCGCGAGGTGATCATCTCGCAGACGTAGAGGCCGGCGCCGTACTCGCGGCAGAGGCGGCGGTAGGCCATGTTCGTGATGCCCGCCATCGGGGCGAGCACGACCGGCGCCTCGACCTCGATGGGGCCGATGCGCAGGGGCTTCGCCGTGCGGGACGCCGTGCTGGGCGTGTCGGTGATCGTCATACGTCCTCCATTCTCCCACGCGTGCCTGCGCCGGTAGCGTTCTCCACATGACCGACACCGCGATCGCCAGGTTCGACGCCGACGCTGCAGCCCGCGGGCTGTCGGTGGAGGTCGTCGAACGCCCCGCCGCCGACTCGCTCGAGGGTGCGGCCGCCCTGCTCGGCATCGAGCCCGGCGACATCGTGAAGACCCTCGTCGTGAAGCGCCACGACGGAGGCTTCCTGCTCGCCCTCGTACCCGGCGGACGCAGCATCGCGTGGAAGAAGCTCCGGACCGTCGTCGGCGTGAACAAGCTCTCGATGCCCGATGCAGCGACCGCGCTCGAGGCCTCGGGCTACGAGCGCGGCACCATCACCCCGATCGGTGCGACCGGCGACCTGCCGGTGTACGCCGACGAGCGGGTGCTCGGCCGTCGCATCGCACTCGGTGCGGGTCGCCACGGCGCGAGCGCCTTCGTCGACGGTGATGCGCTCGTCGCCGCCTACGACGCGACCGTCGCCGACATCACCGACGAGGAGCCCGTCCGGTAGGACGGACACCCTCAGTCGGGGACCTCGCTCCAGTCCCCTTCGGCCCCGGGACGAAGCAGCTGTCACCGTCGCAGACCGGCGCCCCACCGGGCGTGACGAGCGTCAGGAGGGCGGGGCGCGCCGCTCCCCGCGCGCTCGGCCGTTCCGCCGCTGGCGCAGCGGACCGGGACCGGCTGCGTGAGCCCGGACCGTCGGCCTGGAGGCTCGGCTCGACCGGTCCGGTCGTCGTCGCGCCCGTCACCGGGTCGCCTCGGCATCCGCTGCCGCATCGTCCGCCACACGCTGCTCCCGTGCCGCGAGTTCCTCGGGCGTGGTGTCGCGCAGCGCGACGACCTGGCGGAGCACCTGCTCGAAGGCCGCCGGGTCCTGCGCGCCGGAGACGCCGTACTTGCCGTCGATGACGAAGAACGGCACCCCGTTGATCCCGAACGCCTGCGCCTGGGCCTGGTCGGCACGGACGGCGGCGAGCTGCGCGTCGTCGCGCAGGGTCGCGAGGACCTCGTCGCGGTCGAGTCCGACCGACGCGCCGAGGTCGGCCAGCGACTCGTCCTGCCCGACGTGCTCCCCGCGCTCGAAGTAGGCGGTGAACAGGCGCTCGACCATCTCGAGCTGCTTGCCGTGCTGCTTGGCGAGGTGGATGACCTGGTGCGCCTTGACGGTGTTCGTGTGGCGCAGCGCGTCGTAGTCGTAGTGCAGCCCGACGGTCGATGCGATGCCGGCGACCTGGTCGATCATCTGCTGCGCCTGCTGGACCGGCAGCCCCTTGTGCTGGGACAGGAACTCGGCCTCGGTGCCCTCGAAGTCGACGGGGGTGTCCGGGCTGAGCTCGAAGGAGTGGTACTCGACCTCGACCGGGAGGGCGTCGGGCCCGGCGCCGAAGGCAGCCACCCCCGCCTCGAACTTGCGCTTGCCGATGTAGCACCAGGGGCATGCGATGTCCGACCAGACATCGACCTTCACGGAGTCGTTCACGCCGACGACAACGCGGCCGCGCACCGGGCATTCCCGGGTCGCGGCCGCGTGTGTCGGCTGGTGCTACGCACCGAGGAGGCGCTGCGCCAGGTAACCCTGCAGCTGGTCGAGCGAGACACGCTCCTGCGACATGGTGTCGCGCTCACGGACCGTGACGGCCTTGTCGTCGAGGGTGTCGAAGTCCACCGTGATGCAGAACGGCGTGCCGATCTCGTCGTGGCGACGGTACCGGCGACCGATCGCACCGGCGTCGTCGAAGTCGACGTTCCAGTACTTGCGCAGGTCGTCGGCGAGCCCACGGGCGACCGGCGACAGCTGCTCGTTGCGGGACAGCGGCAGCACCGCGGCCTTGACGGGCGACAGGCGCGGGTCGAGGCGCAGGACCGTCCGCTTGTCCACGCCGCCCTTCGCGTTCGGCGCTTCGTCCTCGTGGTACGCGTCGAGCAGGAACGCCATGAGCGCACGGGTGAGACCGAAGGACGGCTCGATCACGTACGGCACGTACTTCTCGTTCGCGGCCTGGTCGAAGTACCGCAGGTCCTTGCCGGAGGCCTCGATGTGGTTGTTCAGGTCGAAGTCGGTGCGGTTCGCGACGCCCATCAGCTCGCCCCACTCGGAGCCGGCGAAGCCGAAGCGGTACTCGATGTCGGCCGTGGCGTCGGAGTAGTGCGCCCGCTCGCCGTCCGGCACGTCGAAGCGGCGCAGGTTCTCGGGGTCGATGCCGAGGTCGGTGAAGAACGCGACCGAGTCGGCGATCCAGCGCTCGTAGTGCTCGTCGACGTCGGCCGGCGGCACGAAGTACTCGATCTCCATCTGCTCGAACTCACGCGTCCGGAAGATGAAGTTGCCGGGCGTGATCTCGTTGCGGAACGCCTTGCCGACCTGCCCGATGCCGAACGGGGGCTTCATGCGGCTCGTCGTGACCACCTGCGCGAAGTCGACGAAGATGCCCTGCGCGGTCTCCGGGCGGAGGAAGTTCAGCCCCTCTTCCGACTCGACCGGGCCGAGGTAGGTCTTGAGCATGCCGGAGAACTCACGGGGCTCGGTCCACTCGCCGCGGGTGCCGCAGTTCGGGCACGGTACCTCGGCCAGGCCGCCCTCGGGCTTCCGGCCCTTCTTCGCCTCGAACGCCTCTTCCAGGTGGTCGGCACGGAAGCGGTGGTGGCAGTGGAGGCACTCGACGAGCGGGTCCGTGAAGGTCGCGACGTGCCCCGAGGCCTCCCACACCTTGCGCGGCAGGATCACGGCGGAGTCGAGACCGACCATGTCGCCGCGCCCGCGGACGAACCGCTGCCACCACTGGCGCTTGATGTTCTCCTTCAGCTCGACGCCGAGGGGCCCGTAGTCCCAGGCGGAGCGGGATCCGCCGTAGATCTCCCCCGACTGGAAGACGAAGCCACGGCCCTTGGCCAGGGCGATGACGCTGTCGAGACGGGAGGACTGTGCCAAGGGGGACTCCTGTGGTCGCCGGACTGGGTGCCCGGTGCGGGAACGGTACCGGGCAAGCGTACCGGCCCGCCCGACGCGGTCGGCACGGGTGTCCGGACCTGTGGACGCCGGATCAGCCCACCGGTCGGAACGCGGTGGTGTCCCCCAGGACCTCGACCACTCGGTCCACGTCGGCATCGTCGTTCCACAGGTGGAACGCGAGCCGCACCCGGCCGCCACGCCCACTCGCGGTCACCCCGGCTGCCGCGAGCGCACGCAGTGCGGCGCCGTCGGAGTCTGCGAACGTCGTGATCGCCTGCCCGCTCCGTGCCGTGCCGAGCGCGTCGGCGAGCCGGTCCGTCAGTCGGGTGGCGTGCCTCCAGGCCGATGCCGCGTCGACGGACGCGAGGTGCCGGAGGGCCGCGACCGCGCCCGGCCACGCCGGCCACGCGGGCGACACGTCGAAGCGGCGGGCGACGCTCGCGAGCCGCATGTCCGGGCCGTAGCACGAGGACCAGACGTCCTCGCCCGCGTACCACCCCGCCTGCACCGGCCGGAGCCACTCGAGCGCGGCGTCCGAGAAGGTCGCGAACGCGACCCCTCGCGGTGCACACAACCACTTGTACGCGTGGGTGACGGTCACGTCGAAGGGCGCGGCGGACACCGGGAGCACGCCGGCGGCCTGGGTGAGGTCGCAGAGCGTCGCCGCCCCCACGGCTCGCGCTGCGTCGACGACGTCAGCGGGGTCGGTGACGGCACCGGTCGCGGACTGCACCGCGGACCACGCGACGAGCGCGGTACCGGGCCGGACCGCGTCGGCGAGGTGCTCCAGCGGCACGCTCCGCACGGAGACACCGCGGTGCGCCTGCGCGAGGAACGGGAACACGACCGAGCTGAAGTCGCCGTCGGGCACCACGACCTCGGCGCCGTCCGGCAGGGACGCGGCGACCACCGCGACCACCGCCGAGGTCTGCGACCCCGTCGCCACCCGGGTGGGGTCGACGCCGACGATGCCGGCGAAGAGCGCCCGGCCCTCCTCGACCAGGGCGCCGTAGCCCGCCGGTGTGGTCTCCGCACGCGACCACGCGTCGAGGTCGGCGCGCTGCGCTGCGAGCGTGCCCAGTGTGGGGAGGCCGGCCGTGCACGCCGCGAGGTAGCCCGAGCCGTCGACGAAGGAGTCCATGGCCCCAGCGTCGGACGTGCACGGGCATCACACCAGAGCAGGCTTCTTCGGGGTCCCATAACATCGCGTTGTGGAAGCGATCGAACCGCAGCTGCTCCGGGTCCTGCTCGCCGTCCGCGACGGCGGGTCGATCAGCCGCGCGGCCGCGACGCTCGGCTACAGCCAGCCCGCGGTGAGCCAGCTGCTGGCCCGGGCTGAGCAGCGCCTCGGACACGACCTGGTCCTCCGCGGAGGCCGCGGTGCGACGCTGACCGAGTCCGGTCGGGTGCTCGCCGACCACGCACTGCACGTCGAGGCCGCCCTGACCGCCGCGCGCGAGGACCTGGACGCCGTGGGCGGCCTCGCCCGGGGACGGGTGCGTGTCGCGGGGTTCCCGAGCGCGTCGTCGACGCTCGTCCCGCCGGTGCTCGCCGCGATGGCCTCGACCAGCCCGGGGGTCGTGACCTCCTACGTCGAGGCCGAACCGCCCGAGGCGATCGACCTCGTCCGCCGCGGCGAGGTCGACGTCGCGCTCACCTTCTCGCACGCCTTCGGACCGGACGACTCGGCTACCGACCCGACCCTGACGACGCGGGTCCTGGGGCGCGACCCGCTGGCGCTCGTGACCGTGTCCGCCCCGGATCGTCCGACCGGCCCCGCGGACCTCACCGCGTTCCGCGACGCCCGGTGGATCGGTGGGTGTCCCCGCTGCCGCGGACACCTGCTCGCGTCGTGCGCGGCGTCGGGCTTCACGCCGGAGATCGTGCTCGAGACCGACAACGCCGCGGCCGTCGTCGGGCTGGTCGCCGCCGGCCTCGGCGTCGCGCTGCTCCCCCGGCTCGCGCTCACCGCGACGGTCATCCCGCCCGGGGTGACGGTCACGCCGGCCGACGAGACGCTGGCGCGGCAGGTCGAGGTGGTCGTCACCCGCGGTGCCGAGCGGGTCCCGAGTGTGCGGGCCGCCCTCGACGCGGTGCACGGGGTCACCCACCTGCTCGGCTGACGAACCGGCCGGGAGGCACGGCGGACGTCCGAGCGCCGGGACGCGGCCACCGGGTGGCCGCGTCACCCGGTGGCCGGGTCACCCCGTGGCCGGGTCGCCCCGTGGCCGCGGCGCCTGGTGGCCTGGTCGCCCCGTGGTCGCGCCGCGGGGTGGTCGCACCGCCGGGTGGTCACGCCGCCCGGTGGTCGCGTCAGGCGGTCGGGGCGTCCACCGCGCCGCCGTAGCGTCGGTCGCGGCGCGCGTACTCCTCGATCGCCGCCCACAGGTCGGTCCGTCGGAAGTCCGGCCAGAGCCGGTCGAGGAACACCATCTCGGCGTACGCCGACTGCCACAGCATGAAGTTCGACGTCCGCTGTTCCCCCGAGCTCCGGAGGAACAGGTCGACGTCGGGCAGCTCGGGCACGTAGAGCCGCTTGGCCAGGGCCTTCTCCGTCACCTGGCTCGGCTTGAGGCGACCGGCCGCGACGTCCTCGGCCATCCCCCGCACGGCGTCGACGATCTCGTTCCGACCGCCGTAGTTCACGCACATCGTCAGCGTGCACACGTCGTTGTCGGCCGTCATGCGCTCCGCGGTCTGCAGCTCGTCGACCACGCTCCGCCAGAGCCGGGGCCGGCGGCCGGCCCACCGCACCCGGACGCCCCACTCGTGCAGCTGGTCCCGACGACGGTGGATGACCTCGCGGTTGAAGCCCATGAGGAAGCGGACCTCCTCCGGGGACCGCTTCCAGTTCTCCGTCGAGAACGCGTACGCCGACACGTGCCGCACACCGATCTGGATCGCCCCCGCGACGACGTCGAGCAGCGAAGCCTCGCCGGCCTTGTGCCCCTCGACCCGGGTCAGGCCACGCTGGTTCGCCCACCGGCCGTTGCCGTCCATCACGATCGCGACGTGCTCGGGCACGAACTGCGCCGGGATGGCGGGCGGCTGCTCCCCCGTCCAGTCGACGGGCTTCAGCGGCTCGGACGCGGCGGACCGGCGTGGGCTCATGCAGGGGTTCCTTCGTGGTCGGACGGGACGGGCACCGCGGGCGCCGGGGTGGCGACCACCGCTGCCGGTACCCCTCCCGGTGTCGGTGCGACCGGTGCGGGGTGCTCGCTGCGATCGACGTGCGGCAGTGACCGGAGCGATCGTTCCAGGTGCCACTGGGCGTACGCCGCCACCACGCCGGACGCCCGCGACCGTGTGCGTTCGTCCGAGGCGTCCACCGTCGCCCAGTCCCCCGCGAGGAGCGCCCCGAGCAGCCCGAGCGTGTCCGTGTCGAGCCGCGGCGTGCCGGGAGGTGCCGCCCGATCCGCCACCACCCCGCCGAGCTGCACGACGAACGCCGTGTGCGGCCCGGGCTCGCCCGTCACCGCGCAGTCGCCGAAGGAGGGCGCCCACCCCGCGATGCTCATCGCCCGCAACAGGTAGGAGTCGAGCGTGGCGCTCACCACGTGCTCGCGTCGGGACAGCGAGCGCAGTGCCCCGACGAGCAGCAGGTACTGCTGGAGCCCGGCGTCCGCCTCGCTCAGACGGTCTGCGGTCTCGACCATCGCACTCGCCGCCGTGTAGGCGCCGTAGTCGGTGACGATCTGGGCGCCGTAGGACCCGAGGCTCTCGGCCTGCGTGACGATGTCGAGCGACCGGCCCTCGTAGAACTGGGCGTCGACGACCATGAAGGGCTCGAGTCGCGACCCGAACTTCGAGGCCGTGCGCCGCACCCCCTTGGCGACCGCCCGGATCTTCCCGTGCTGCCGGGACAGCATCGTGACGATGCGGTCCGCCTCGCCGAGCTTGTGGGTGCGCAACACGACACACTCGTCCCGGTACAGCGGCATGCCCTCAGTATCCCCTGCTGCGCCGACACCCGGACCGAGCCCCCGCCGCGGTCGGGGCCGAACGGGCAGGACACGCCGCGCGGGTTCCGCCGGAAGGGTGCGATCCGTCGTCGGAGGGCGCCGAGCGTGACCGTTCTGGCCCGCTCAGGACACAGCCGATGCCGAGCCGGAGCCGGTCGCCGACTCCTGGCGCGGTCGGCGCCGAGTGGGCGGGACGCGCCGCGCGCGTTCCGCCGATCGGGTGCGATCCGTCGCCCGAGAGCGCCGAGCGCGCCCGATCGCGCGCGCTCGGCGGCGCCCGCCCGGCACCGCAGCCGGCCGTCCGACGCGGTCCGCGCGCACGGACGGGAGGCGCGGTGCGGGTCGGACCCGCACCGCGCCTCCCGTCCGTGGTGGCGTCCTACGCCGTGACCAGCTCCGGCGCACCCGTCGCAGCCCCGGCGCGGACCGCCCGGTTCACCGCGGAGACGATCGCCTTGAGGGACGCGGTCGCGATGTCGGCGTCGATGCCGACGCCCCACAGGCGCGTGCCGTCGACGTCGAGCTCGACGTACGCCGCCGCCTTGGCGTCGCCGGACGCGCTCATCGTGTGCTCGGAGTAGTCGTACAGCGTGACCGCGACGCCCTGCTCACGCATCACGGTGAGGAACGCGTCGACGGGGCCGGTGCCGACCGCGTCGGCGGTGACGGCACCCTCGTCGACACGCATCGCGACGCTGAGCTTCGTCGTGCCGTCGAAGTCGCTCGACGTCGCCGTCTTCGTGATCTCGTACCGGCCCCACTTGTCGGACTCGTCCTCGGCGGGCAGGTACTCGTCGCGGAACAGGTCCCAGATCCGCTCGGACGAGAACTCGCCGCCCTCGGTGTCGGTGCGCTGCTGCACGACGCCGGAGAACTCGATCTGCAGCTTGCGCGGCAGGTCGATGGCGTGGTCGGTCTTGAGCAGGTACGCCACGCCGCCCTTGCCGGACTGCGAGTTGACGCGGATGACGGCCTCGTACGAACGCCCGATGTCCTTCGGGTCGACGGGCAGGTACGGCACGGCCCACGCGATCTCGTCGACGGACGTCCCCGCAGCCTCGGCCTTCGCCCGCATCGCGTCGAAGCCCTTGTTGATGGCGTCCTGGTGGGAGCCGCTGAACGCCGTGTAGACGAGGTCACCGGCCCAGGGCTGACGCTCGGGCACGGGCAGCTGGTTGCAGTACTCGACCGTGCGCTTGACCTGGTCGATGTCCGAGAAGTCGATCTCGGGGTCGATGCCCTGGGTGAACAGGTTCATGCCGAGGGCGACGAGGTCGACGTTGCCCGTGCGCTCCCCGTTGCCGAACAGGCAGCCCTCGATGCGGTCCGCACCGGCCATGTAGCCGAGCTCGGCGGCGGCGACGGCGGTGCCGCGGTCGTTGTGCGGGTGCAGGGACAGGATGACGTCCTCGCGGTGGTCGAGGTTCCGCGACATCCACTCGATCGAGTCGGCGTACACGTTCGGCGTCGCCATCTCGACGGTGGCGGGCAGGTTGATGATCACCTTGCGCTCGGGGGTCGGCTCGAAGACCTCGAGCACGGCGTTGCAGATCTCGGCGGCGACCTCGAGCTCGGTGCCGGTGTAGGACTCCGGCGAGTACTCGTAGTAGACCTGCGTGCCGTGCTGCAGTCGGGCCTCGGCCGCCTTGCACATGCGCGCGCCGGCGACGGCGATGTCGACGACGCCCTGCACGTCGGTGCGGAAGACGACCTCGCGCTGGACGATCGACGTCGAGTTGTAGAGGTGCACGATGGCCTGCTTCGCCCCGTCGATCGCTTCGTACGTGCGGTCGATGAGGTGCTCGCGGGCCTGGGTCAGGACCTGGATCGTGACGTCGTCCGGGATCGCGCCGTCGTCGATGAGCGACCGGACGAAGTCGAAGTCCGTCTGCGACGCGCTCGGGAAGCCGACCTCGATCTCCTTGTAGCCCATCCGGACGAGCAGGTCGAACATCGCCCGCTTGCGCTCGGAGTCCATCGGGTCGATGAGGGCCTGGTTGCCGTCACGGAGGTCGACGGCGCACCAGCGCGGAGCGCGGTCGATGCGCTTCGTCGGCCACGTGCGGTCCGGCAGGTCCACGCGGATCTGCTCGTGGAAGGGGACGTACTTGTGGATCGGCATCCCGGAGGGGCGCTGCGTGTTCTGCATGGTCGTCGCTTTCGTCGTCTCGCCGGCATCGGCGCTGGTGGGGGCCACGACGGACTCCGCGACGAGGTGGGCCGTGTGTCAGGCCTCGTCGCGGCAGCGAAGGAGGAGGAGCGCCGAGTACATCGCTGCCACCGTAGCACTGGTACACCAGCGTCGTGCAAGCAGATGACGCTCGGCACCCCTCCTGCCGGTGCGCGGTCAGTCGACGGCGAGCGCTTCGGTCGGGGGCACCCGCATGGCGCGTCGGACGGGCGCGACGGTGGCCACGACCGCGAGCACGAGGGCCCCGGCGACCACGATGCCGACCGTCGACAACGGCAGCACGGGCGGCACGACGGTCCCGAGCGATCCGAGCATGGTCTGCCCACCGACCCAGCCGTAGATCGTCCCGAGGACCAGTCCGGTCACGACGGCCGCGACGACCATCTGCACGGCCTCGGTCACGATCATCCGACGGACCTGGGCCCCGGTCAGGCCGAGCACCCGCAGGAGTCCGAGTTCGCGTCGCCGCTGGAGCACTCCGAGAGCGAGGGCGTTGACCACGCCGACCGCGGCGATCACGGCCGAGAAGCCGACGATGACGCTGATGACGGCGTTGACCTGCACGAAGAAGTCGCGCTGCGCCTGGACCATGTCCGGGGTCATCGAGTCGCCGCCCATCGCGGCGAGCTGCGTCTCGAGCACGTGCTGCATGATGCCGAGCGCCACCGCGAAGGTGACGAGGAGCGTCACGCCGATGACGAGCCCGATCGTCGCTCGTGATGACCGGCCGGGCGCCCGCATCGCGTTCCGTCCGGCGAGCAGCACGACCGGGTCCCGCGAACCCAGCCGGCCGATGAGCTGGAGCACCGGGGGCATCACGACGGTCGCGCCGACGGCGACGCCGGCGAAGGACACGAACCCGCCGAGGGCGGCC
Source organism: Curtobacterium sp. MCSS17_007 (assembly GCF_003234175.2). Lineage (NCBI taxonomy): Bacteria > Bacillati > Actinomycetota > Actinomycetes > Micrococcales > Microbacteriaceae > Curtobacterium > Curtobacterium sp. MCSS17_007. Next base: position 1,366,254 of record NZ_CP126257.1, on the reverse strand, counting down.
GGCAGCACCGCCACCGGTGAGGCCGGGCTGAGCACGAGTCCGGCCAGCATCAGCAGCGTGCCCACCGCCATGAGCACGATCGACCAGGCCCGCCGGGCCCTGCCGGAGCGGACGTCGTCGTGGCTCGGTTCGACCGTCGACGAGAGCGCCTCGAGCGGGGTGACCGTGAGCACGCGGCGGGACCCGGCCGCGAAGGCGGCCCACGTCGCGAGGACGACGGCGACGAGCGGCAGGACGAGTTCCCACGGCACGAGCGTGTAGGAGGTGTCGGGCAGGAACCCGGTGCTCCGGAGCACCGCGACGAACAGCGCGGACAGTGCCGTCCCGGCGATCGTGCCGATCACACCACCGACCAGGCCGACGAGCAGACCGGTCCGGGTGATCCTCGAGCGCAGGGTGGCGCCCGTCGCCCCGATCAGCCGTTGCAGGGCGATGGTGCGCGTCTGGCCGGCGATCAGGGTCGCGCACGTGTTGGCCGTGACGATCGCGCCGACGTAGAGCGCGATGCCGAGGAACAACCAACCGAGCACGGACAGGATCGCCTTCACCGGTGTGAGGTCGTCGAGCCCGGCGGCGCCGAGGGCCTCGGCCACGATGCCGGGGGCGATGACGAGCGCCGAACCGAACGTGGTGCCGAGTGCCGCGACGAGCACGGTCGGGGCGAAGGTGCGCAGGCCGTTCACGCTGCTGCCTCCATCCCCAGCATGGTCGCCGAGATGTCGGCGGCGCTCATCGCGGACCGGTCGTCGACGATCCGGCCGTCGGCCAGGAACAGGATCCGGTCCGCGTTCGCCGCGGCGGTCGGGTCGTGTGTCACCATCACGACGCTCTGCCCCCACTCCTGCACGGCTCCGCGCAGGATCGCGAGGACGTCGCGACCGGTCCGGGAGTCGAGCGCACCGGTCGGCTCGTCGGCGACGACCACCGCGGGTCGGGACGCGAGTGCGCGGGCGATCGCGACGCGTTGCTGCTGCCCGCCGGAGAGCTGGTGCGGCCGGTGGGTGAGCCGGTCGCCGAGCCCGAGCATCTCGACCAGCCGGTCGATCCACGCGGACTCGTCGCGGGAGGGCTGGTGCCCGCCGAGCAGGAACGGCAGCCGGATGTTCTCGCGCACGTCGAGCGTCGGGACGAGGTTGAACGACTGGAAGACGAAGCCGAGACGACGACGGCGGAGCTCGGTGAGCTCGCGGTCGCCGAGCCCGGTCACCTCGACGCCGTCGATGCTGATCCGTCCGGAGCTGACGGCGTCGAGCCCCGCGGCGACGTGCATCAGCGTCGACTTGCCCGACCCCGACGGGCCCATCACGGCGGTGAACTCCCCCGCGCCGATGTCGACGCTGACGTCGTCGAGCGCGGTGACGCGGCGGGCGGCGTCGCCGTAGTGCTTGGACACGTGGTCGAGCCGGATGATCGGAGTCTGGTTGGTGGTCATGCTCCGAGCCTCGCGGCCGGGAGGCACGTCCCGCGTCCGTCGCACGACTCCTGCGGATGGTCCGCTCGGCTCGACCTGCTGTGCAGGGGTCATCCTGACGGATGACGGCGGGTGGCACCGCCGGTCGACACCGGGGTCAGTCGGCCTTGGGCACGAGCCCGTGCTCGTGCGCGAACACGACGAGCCGCACCCGGTCGCGGAGGTCGAGCTTCGTGAGCACGCGCGAGATGTGCGTCTTCACCGTCGCCTCGCTGACGTACTCGTGCTGGGCGATCTCGCTGTTGCTGTACCCGCGCGCGGCCAGGTCGAAGATCTCCCGCTCCCGCGGGGTCAGCTCGGCGAAGGCCGGCGGAACCGCCGCTGCCTGCGCGGCGCCGTCGTCGTAGCGGCGGAGCAGCTCGCGCGTGGCGGAGGCAGCGAACACGGCGGTGCCAGCGTGCACGGTCCGGACGGCTGCGAGCAGGAACTCGGGGTCGGCGTCCTTGAGCACGAAGCCGCTCGCCCCGGCCCGGATCGCCTTCGCAGCGGCCTCGTCGAAGTCGAACGTGGTGAGCACGAGGACCTTCGCCGCGTCGGCGCCGCCCTGCTCGACGATCTTGGCCGTCGCGGTGATCCCGTCCATGACGGGCATGCGGACGTCCATGAGCACGACGTCCGCGCCGGTGCGTCGCACGAGCTCGGCGCCCTCGGCCCCGTCACCCGCCTCGCCGACGAACCGGAGGTCTGGCTGGGAGTCGATGAGCATGCGGATGCCGGTGCGGAACAGCGCCTGGTCGTCGACCAGGGCCACCCGGATCGGGCTGCCGGTCGGCTGGGTCGTGGTCATCGGGTGCGCTCCTGCTCCATCTGGGTGATGCGGCCTCGGGGGAACTGGCCGCTCGCGGGGACCGCCGGCATCCGCACGGCGACCGCGAAGTCGTCACCGCGAGGCCCTGCGGTCATCGAGCCCCCGGTCATCGTGACACGCTCCCGCATGCCGATCAGTCCGTGGCCGGTACCGGGCCCGCTCGTGCCGTCGTCCGCACGCCGGTTGACGACCGTGATCTCGACGGTGTCCGGGCGGTACGTCAACGCGGCGTGCACGGGTGTGCCGGACTCGCCGTGCTTCCACGCGTTCGTCAGGCTCTCCTGCACGATCCGGTACACGGCGAGCTGCGTGGTGGTGGGCATCCCGGACGGGTCACCCTCGCGGTCCACCCGCACGTCGAGCCCGACCTCGCGCATGTCGGCGACGAGCTCCTCGAGGTCGGCCGCCTCCGGCGTCGGCGTGGTGCCCTGTTCGTGGCGCAGGGCACCGAGGAGCTCGCGGACGTCGCCGAGGGCGCTGCGGGCGGTGCTCGAGATCGTGGCGAGCGCCTGGTCGGCGACCGCAGGGTCCGCCTTGGCCGCGTACCGGGCGCCGTCGGCCTGCGCGATGACGACCGCGAGGGAGTGCGCGACGATGTCGTGCATGTCCCGCGCGATGCGAACGCGCTCCTGCTCGACCGCGACCGCTCGGTCGGCACGAGCCGCATCGCGCTCGGCGACCAGCTGTGCCTCGCGGCTCAGGCTGGCGGAGCGACGGGCGCGGCGCACGAGGCCGGCGAGCCACGGGAGCAGGAGCAGCAGCAGGACCGCCGCGAAGGACGCGAGGACGACCTGCAGCGTCTCGAGCGCCGGCGAGGACCCTGTCGCGATACCGGCGCGGCGCTGGTGGTCCTGCAGCCCGATGTACGCCGCCGCGACGACCGACCCGCCGACCGCCGAGACCAGCCCCGCGATGCGCACCCGCCGGGTGCCGTAGGCGCTCGTCGTGAAGAGGACACCGGCGAGCAGCACGTTCGCCGGGTCGGGCTGCGGCTGTCCGCTCGCCATCTCGAACACGGCGACGACCCACGACAGCGCGAGCGCCAGACCCGGTGAGAGACGCCGGATCGCGAGCGCCCCGCTCAGTCCGACGATCGTCACGAGCGCCAGCAGCGACTGGTCGGCCGAGACGCGCAGGAGCACCAGGAGCGCCCCGAGCAGCACCGCTGCGGTGATGTCGGTGACGAGCTGCGCACGCAGGAGGGGACGGAACACCACACCACGGTACGACCCGGTCGGTCGCCGCGCGTCCCTCCCGGGGATGACGCCGGTCAGAACCCGAGGCGGCCGAGCTGCTTCGGGTCGCGCTGCCACTCCTTGGCCACCTTCACCCGGATGTTCAGGTACACGTGCCGACCGCCGAGCAGCGACTCGATCTCGGCGCGCGCACGCGAGCCGACGTCCTTCAGCCGTTCGCCCCCGCGTCCGATCACGATCGCCTTCTGGCTGTCGCGCTCGACGAACAGGTTCGCGAAGATGCGCAGGGGTCCGTCCGGGTCGTCCTCGTCGTCGGGCTCGACCACGTCCTCGATCACGACGGCGAGCGAGTGCGGCAGCTCGTCACGCACGCCCTCGAGCGCCGCTTCGCGGATGAGCTCGGCGATGCGGTCCTCGTCGGTCTCCTCGGTCACGGTCTCCGCGTCGTACAGCCGCGGGGATTCGGGCAACAGCTTCGTGATCTCCCCGAGCAGGGCCTCGAGCTGCAGGCCCTTCGTGCCCGAGGTGGGCACGATCGCGTCCCAGTCGCGCAGCTGCGAGACCGCCAGGAGCTGCTCGCCGACCCGGTCCTTCGGGGTCCGGTCGATCTTCGTGACGATCGCGACCTTCCGGGCGCGCGGGTACTGGTCGAGGGTCTCGTTGATGAACCGGTCGCCGGGTCCGATCGGCTCGTTCGCGGGCACGCAGAAGCCGATCACGTCGACGTCGCCCAACGTGGACTGCACGAGGTCGTTGAGTCGCTCACCGAGCAGCGTGCGTGGCCGGTGGACCCCCGGCGTGTCCACGATGATGACCTGTCCGTCGGGGCGGTGCACGACGCCGCGGATCGCGCGGCGTGTGGTCTGCGGTTTCGAGGAGGTGATCGCGACCTTCTCGCCGACGAGCGCGTTGGTCAGGGTCGACTTGCCGACGTTCGGACGGCCGACGAAGGAGACGAAGCCGGCGCGGTACGGCTGCGCGGGGGTACCCGTTCCCTCGGGGGTCTGGTCGGTCTCGTGCTCGCTCATGCGTTGGGTGTTCCCGTCGTGCTCGGTGTCGTCTCGCCGAGGGCGTCCTCGGCGTCCTGCAGGGCGGCGCTCCGCTCGGCGAGGACGGTGATCAGGTGGCGGCGCTTGCCCTCGACGCGGTCCGCGGTCAGCTCCAGCCCGGACACGGTGACCTGCTCGCCACGGACCGGCAGGCGGCCGAGCTCCTTCGTCAGCAGGCCGCCGGCGGTGTCGACGTCGTCGTCCTCGAGCTCGATGCCGAACAGGTCGCCCAGTTCGTCGATCGGCAGCCGCGCGGAGATGCGCCACACGCCCGGTGTCACCTCGGTGCGGTCGACCACCGTCCGGTCGTACTCGTCCGAGATGTCGCCGACGAGCTCCTCGATGAGGTCCTCCATCGTCACGAGCCCGGCGACCCCGCCGTACTCGTCGACCACGAGCACCAGGTGGTTCTTCGCGACCTGCATGTGGCGCAGGGTGTCGTCGGCCGGCTTGGACTCCGGCACGAACTCGGCGGGCCGGAGGAGCGTGGTGACCGGCTCCTGTTCGCTGCCGGGCTGCTCGTAGAGGGCGCGCGAGACGTCGCGCAGGTACAGCACGCCGAGCACGTCGTCGCTGTCCTTGCCGGTGACCGGCATCCGCGAGACCCCGGCGACCAGGAAGCGCTCCATGCCCGCCGCGAGGGTCGCCTCACCGTCGACCGTGAGCATGTCGGTGCGGGGCACCATGACCTCGCGCACCAGGGTGTCGCTGAACTCGAACACCGAGTGGATGAGCTCGCGGTCGTCCTGCTCGAGCACGTTGCTCTCGGTCGCCTCGTCCACGAGCGACAGCAGCTGTTCCTCGCTGGACACGGTCGACGCGCTGCGACCGCGGCCCGGCGTGACCCGGTCGCCGATGGCGACGAGGAGCCCGGCGAGCGGCCCGAGGACGATGCGGACGGCACGGACGAGACCGCCCGTGGCGCCGATGAGCCGCTCGGCGTGGGCGCGACCGACACTGCGCGGGCTCGAGCCGACCAGCACGAAGGAGACCGCGGTCATGATCGCCGCGGCCACGACCAGCGCCACCCACCAGGTGTCGAACACCGTGACGAGGGCGATCGTGACGAGCACCGCCGCGGCGGTCTCGGCGAGCACCCGGAAGAAGTTGAGGGCGTTCACGTGCGCGCCGACGTCGTCCGCGATCGCCTCGATCGCGCGACGGCGCGCACTCCCGCGCGCGATCTCGTCGAGGTCGGCACGCGAGAGGACCGTCAGCGCGGCGTCCGATGCGGCGAGCAGCCCACCGAGGACGACCAGCACGAACGCCGCCACGAGCAGGACGGCGACGAGCACCATCACGTCACCGCCCGCGACGCTGCGCGGCGAAGGCGGAGAGGATCTCGCCCTGGAGCCCGAACATCTCGGCCTTCTCCTCGGGTTCGGCGTGGTCGAACCCGAGCAGGTGCAGGATGCCGTGGCAGGTGAGCAGCAGCATCTCGTCGGTGGTGGTGTGGCCGGCGGTCTTCGCCTGTTCGGCGGCGACCTGCGGGCACACGACGATGTCGCCGAGCAGCCCGGCGGGGGTCGGTTCGTCCTCGGTACCAGGGCGGAGCTCGTCCATCGGGAAGCTGAGGACGTCGGTCGGGCCCGGCTCGTCCATCCACCGGACGTGGAGCTGCTCCATCGCGCCCTCGTCGACCAGCACGATCGCGAGCTCCGCGTCCGCGTGGACGTGCAGCGCGTCGAGCGCGAAGGCGGCGAGCTGCTGCACGGCCTGCTCGTCGACCTCGACACCCGACTCGTTGTTGAGCTCGATGCTCACCGGTTGCCTCCTCGGGCGTCGTTCTGGGGGTACGGGGACTGCTGGCGGTCCTGCGGCGGACGACCGCGGCGCTCGGCGCGGTTCGCGCCCGCGGGGTTGCCGGCCGGCGCGGTGCCCCGGCCCCCGGGGCGGTGCCCGGCCTGCTCGGCGAGTCGTTCCTCGTCGTAGACGGTGTACGCGTCGACGATGCGTCCGACCAGCGTGTGACGGACGACGTCCTCGCTGCCGAGCCGTGCGAAGTGGATGTCCTCGACGTCGCCGAGGATCCGCGTCACGAGCCGGAGGCCGGACAGGTTGCCGGGCAGGTCGACCTGGGTGATGTCGCCCGTGACGACCATCTTCGAGCCGAAACCGAGCCGCGTCAGGAACATCTTCATCTGCTCGGGCGTGGTGTTCTGCGCCTCGTCGAGGATCACGAAGGAGTCGTTGAGCGTCCGGCCGCGCATGTACGCCAGCGGCGCGACCTCGACCGTGCCGGCCGCGAGCAGCTTCGGCACGAGCTCGGGGTCCATCATCTCGTTGAGCGCGTCGTACAGCGGGCGCAGGTACGGGTCGATCTTGTCGGTGAGCGTGCCGGGCAGGAACCCCAGACGCTCGCCCGCCTCGACCGCCGGACGCGTGAGGATGATCCGGGTGACCTCGCGACGCTGCAGCGCCTGGACCGCCTTGGCCATCGCCAGGTAGGTCTTGCCGGTACCGGCGGGGCCGATGCCGAAGGTGATGGTGTGCTGGTCGATGGCGTCGACGTACGCGCGCTGCCCGTCGGTCTTCGGGCGCACGGACTTGCCGCGGCTCGACACGATCGGGGTGCCGAACGTGTCCGACGGCCGGCGGTCCTCGTCGAGGATCCGCGCCGAGGTCGGGATGTCCGCCTGGCCGATGTCCTGCCCGCGCTTCACCATGCCGACGAGCTCGTCGACGAGTGCGTGTGCCCTGGCGACGTCGCGCTCCGCACCGGTCAGGGACACCTCGTTGCCGCGGACGAGCACCCGGACGGTCGGGTACTGGCGTTCGACCGTCTTGAGCAGGCGGTCCTGCGGGCCCAGGAGCTGGACCATCGCGATGCCGTCGACCTGGATGTCGACCGTGACGTCCGTCGGGTCGGACACGGGTCGGGCGGTCGGACGGACGGGTTCGGAGTGGACTGGTTCGTCAGCCGGCAAGGAGATTCCCTTCGTGCAGTTCACCTGCGAGGACGTGCGCGTGCACGTGGAACACGGTCTGACCGGCGGCTTCGCCGGTGTTGAAGACGAGACGGAACTGGCCGTCGGCCCGCTCGTCGGCGATGCGACGGGCGGTGGCGACCACGTGGGCGAGCAGGTCGGGGTCGCCCGCTGCGAGCTCGGTGACGTCCCGGTACTGCTCGGTCTTGGGGATCACGAGCACGTGCACCGGCGCCTTGGGCGCGATGTCCTCGATGGCGATCACCCGGTCGTCCTCGGCGACGACCGTCGCGGGGATCTCACGGGCGATGATCTTCGAGAAGACGCTCGGCTCGCTGCTGCTCATGCGTCCATCGTAGGACCCGGGACCGACGCGGGACCGGTGTGGTCCGCCCGCAGCGGAACCGCACCGCGCACCGTGTCCACCAGCGCCGCGGTCACGCCTCCCGGCACTACCAGCGGCCCAGGCGGGTCTGCAGGACCGCCAGCGCCGCGGGACCAGCGGTCGAGGTGCGGAGCACGGTGTCCCCGAGCCGTACCCGGACGGCACCGGCCGCCTCGAGCCGGTCGAACTCCGAGCCGTCGATGCCGCCCTCGGGCCCGACCACCAGGACGATCTCCTCGACGTCTGCCGGCGGTTCCCAGGCGGAGAGCCGCACCGGTCCGACCGGGTCCAGCACGACCAGCGCGCGCCGCGCCTCCCGGTCGACTGCCGTACCCCCGGTGCCGGCACCGGCGGCGAGCTGCGCCGTCGTCACCGGCGCCTGCACGGACGGCACGCGCGAGCGGACGGCCTGCTTCGCCGCCTCCTGCGCGATCGCGGCCCACCGAGCGCGACCCTTCTCGACCTTCGCGCCGTCCCACCGCGAGACGCTCCGCGCGGCCGACCACGGGACGATGCGGTCGACCCCGATCTCGGTGGCCGCCTGCACCGCCATCTCGTCACGACCACCCTTCGCGAGGGCCTGCACGAGCACGAGCGCGGGACGCGGCTCCGCCTCGACGGCGACGTCGTCGACCGTCAGGGTCAGCGTGTCCTTGCCGGTCGACGCGACCGGGCCGGAGACGACCGTGCCCCGACCGTCGGAGAGGCGCAGCGTCTCGCCGACGCGGACCCGCGCCACCGACACGGCGTGGCGGCCCTCCGCGCCGTCGAGCGAGACCGCGTCACCGGTCCCGACGCCGTCGAGGGCGCCGGGGCCGACGAGGTACAGCGATGCCATCAGAAGTTGAAGAACCGGTCGCGGAGCTTGCCGAACATGCCCTGCTGGAAGCGTGCGAGCTGCGGCCCGCCCGCCTTGTGCGACTTGGCGAGCTGCTCGACGAGCTGGCGCTCCTTGTGCGAGAGCTTCGTCGGGGTCACGACCTGCACCCCGACCCGGAGGTCGCCGCGGCCGTTGCCGCGGAGCTTCGTGACGCCGCGGTCCTTGATGACCAGGACGTCGGCGCTCTGCACACCCGGTCGGATCTCGAGCTCGACCGGACCGTCGAGGCCGTCGATCGTCGTCTGGGTACCGAGGATCGCGTCGGTCATCTGGACCTCGAGCGTCGCGAGCAGGTCGTCGCCGTCGCGGCTGAAGACGTCGTGGTGCCGCACCTTCACCTCGAGGTACAGGTCACCGGAGGGACCGCCGGCCGGGCCGACCTCGCCCTGGCCCGGCATCTGCAGGCGGAGGCCGGTCTCGACGCCCGCGGGGACGTCGACGGGGATCGTCCGCCGGGCGCGGACGCGACCCTGCCCCTGGCAGGTCGGGCACGGGTTCGGGATGACGGTGCCGTAGCCGCGGCACGTGCCGCAAGGGGCGCTGGTGACGACGTTGCCGAGCAGCGAGCGGACCTGGCGCTGGATGTGGCCGGAGCCGCCGCAGATGTCGCAGGTGCGCGGGCTCGTGCCGGGTGCGCAGCAGGACCCGTTGCAGGTCTCGCAGACGACGGCGGTGTCGACCTCGACGTCCTTGTGGGTGCCGAAGACGACCTCGTCCAGGTCGACCTCGATGCGGAGCAGGGCGTCCTGCCCACGCTCGGCTCGGCTCCGCGGACCGTTGCCGCGTCCGCCGCCACCACCGCCACCGAAGAAGGCGTCGAAGATGTCACTGAAGCCGCCCGCACCGCCGCCGAAGGGACTGTCGGCCTGCGGTCCGGCGTCGTACCGGCGCCGCTGCTCCGGGTCGCTCAGCACGTCGTACGCGTGCGTGACGTCCTTGAAGCGCTCGGCTGCGTCGGGGCTCGGGTTGACGTCCGGGTGCAGCTCGCGCGCCAGGCGTCGGTAGGCCTTCTTGATGTCGGCATCGGAGGCGTCCGGCTGGACGCCGAGGACGTCGTAGTGGTCTGCCACGTATCCCTCAGTCGGTTTCGGTTCGGTCGGTGGATCGCGGCGGTCGCCGCGGGTCGGTCTGGAGGCACGGACCACGTCCGCGGTGCCGCTCGCGCCGGGCGTGCGGCCCGGTCAATGTTCACCCAGCAGCTTGGACAGGTACCGAGCGACGGCCCGCACGGCGGCCATGTTCGTGCCGTAGTCCATGCGGGTCGGGCCGAGGACGCCCAGACGGGCGACCGCTCCCCCGCCGGCGAGGTACCCGCCGGCGACGATGCTCGTCGCGTCGAGACCGTACTCGGCGTTCTCCACGCCGATGCTCGCGGCGACGGCCACGTCGTCGACCTGCATCTCGCCGAACAACCGGAGCAGGGTCACCTGTTCCTCGATCGCCTCGAGCACGGGGAACAGACCGCCGGAGAAGTCCCGCTCACTCTTCGCCAGGTTCGCCGCGCCGGCCATCACCAGACGGTCCTGTCGGTTGGCGGCGACCTGCTCGATGAGCGTCGCGACGACGACGCCGCCGAGCGTCTGCGCGTCAGGACGCAGCTGCTGCGGCACCGCGCGGAGGGCCCGCGGGACGTCCTGCAGCAGGAGCCCGACGCTCGCACCGTTCACGACGGCGCGCAGCTCCGTGAGCGCGTCCTCTCCCAGGGGGACGTCCGTCTCGACGACCCGCTGCTCGACGCGGGCGGTGTCGGTGATGAGGACGACCATGAGCCGGGTGTCACCGAGCCGGACCAGCTCGACGTGCTGCACGCGGGCGCGCACCATCGACGGGTACTGCACGAGCGCGACCTGGTTCGTGAGCTGGCTGAGCAGGCGGACCGTGCGCCCGAGGACCTCGTCGAGGTCGTTCGGCGCCCCGAGGAAGGTCTCGATCGCGTGCCGCTGCGCGCTCGACAGCGGCCGGGCGGCGGCGAGGTGGTCGACGAAGACGCGGTACCCCTTGTCCGTCGGCACCCGACCGGAGGACGTGTGCGGTGCCGCGATGAGCTGCTCGTCCTCGAGCTGCGCCATGTCGTTGCGGATCGTCGCAGCGCTCACCCCGAAAGCGTGGCGCTCAACGATGGTCTTCGAGCCGACGGGCTCGCGTGAGGCGACGTAGTCCCGCACGATCGCCTTGAGGACCTCGAGGGAGCGTTCGCTGACCATCCGGACCCCTTCCGTTCGATGCTGGCACTCGGACGTGTCGACTGCTGATCCTACGCCCGACCACCGACCGTCCGGCACCGGAGCGGCCCCTCCCGGTACGCTCACCGCATGAGCTACGGACAGCAACAAGGCGGCCCGCAGGACGGCCCCTACGGCCAGCAGCCGGGAGGACCCCGGAACCCGCAGGGACCGCAGTACCCGGCCGGTTACACGCCGCCCCAGCCGATGTCCCCGGAGGACCAACGTCTCTGGGCCACGCTGACCCACATCGGCGGCATCTTCTTCAGCCTCGTCGTGCCGGTCATCGCCTACCTGGTGCTGCGCGACCGCGGGCAGTTCGTCAAGGAGCACACCCGCCAGGCACTGAACTTCCACATCACGATGGCGATCGCCTACCTGGTGGCGGGCCTGCTCACCATCGTCCTGATCGGGTTCGTGCTGCTCCCGATCATCGGGGTGCTCGTGATCGTGTTCGCGATCATCGCGGCGATCGCGGCGAACCGCGGCGACTTCTACCGCTACCCGCTCACGATCGAGTTCATCAAGCAGTAGGCCGCTCGGGCGGAGGTCAGTCGAGCAGCTCGCGGACGACCGCGTCCGCGAGCAGCCGGCCCTGCAGCGTCAGCTCGATCCGCCCCCGCACCGCGGCCGATCCGTCCACGAGCCCTCGGGCGATGAGACCGGCGACACGGCCACGGGCCTCCTTGCCGAGTTCCGCGGTGGCGAGCTCGCCGCGGACCCGCGCCGCGAGGAGCACGCGCTCGACGTACCGCGTGTCCGCGTCCAGGGTCTCGCGCCCGGCGGCCGGCGAATCCCCCGACAGCACCCGGTTCGCGTACGCGGCCGGGTGCTTGACGTTCCACCAGCGGGTGCCGGCGACCGCCGAGTGCGCGCCCGGGCCGACGCCCCACCAGTCGTGGCCCTTCCAGTAGGACAGGTTGTGCCGGCTCGCGTGGGTCGCGGGGCCGTCCGCCCCGTCGGTGCGAGCCCAGTTCGACACCTCGTACCAGGAGTACCCGGCGTCGGCGAGGGTCCGGTCGGCGAGCTCGTACATGTCCGCGGCCAGGTCGTCGTCCGGGGCCGGCAGCTCACCGCGCGCGACCATCCGACCCATCGCCGTGCCCTCCTCGACGATGAGCGAGTACGCGGAGACGTGGTCCGGTGCACAGGCCAGTGCGGCGTCGAGCGAGGTGCGCCAGTCGGCGAGCGACTCCCCCGGGGTCGAGTAGATGAGGTCCAGGCTGACGTCGAGACCCTGCTGCTTCGCCAGGTCGACCACCAACGGCACGCGCTCGGGGTCGTGCGTCCGGTCGAGGGTGGCGAGGACGTGCGGCACCGCCGACTGCATCCCGTAGCTCATGCGCGTGAAGCCGCCGCGCTGCAGGGTCGCGATCGACTCGGCGTCGACGGAGTCCGGGTTGGCCTCGGTCGTGACCTCGGCCCCGGGGACGATCCCCCAGGTGTCGTCGATCGCGCGGAGGATCATCACGAGGTCGTCGGCCGGCAGCATGGTCGGCGTGCCCCCGCCGAAGAACACCGTCGAGACGGGACGGCGCGGGACCCCTGAGCGCTCGAGCACCTCCGCCGCCCAGCGGATCTCCTGCACGGCGTGCCCGGCGTAGTCGTCGCGCCGCACGCCACGCAGCTCCGACGCCGTGTACGTGTTGAAGTCGCAGTAGCCGCAGCGCACCCGGCAGAAGGGCACGTGCACGTAGACCCCGAAGGGGACGTCGCCGGCGCCGGGACCGGGGGTGAGGAGGCCGTCCGCGGGTGCGGGGTCGGCGAGCGGGAGAGCACTCGGCATGGACTCCATTGTCGGCCATGATGGAGGCATGGAGCACCACACCGTCCCCACCACGGTGCTGTGGGACATCGACGGCACCCTCGTGTTGAACGCCGCGTCGCCGGGCAACCTCTACCACCTGGCGCTCGAGCGCGCCGTCGGCCGTGACCTCGTGCTGATGGTCGGGCACCAGCACGGCCGCACCGACGCCGGGCTCATCGCCGAGCACGTTCGCGCGCACGACCTCGACGACGCCCTCATCCCCACCGTGAGCCGTCACCTGCGCGACCTGACCGACGAGCGGTACGGCCGCGGTGAGCGCCGCTCCCCCGCACCGGGCGCGATCGCGCTGGTGCGCCGGTTCGCCGAGCTCGGGTGGCGGAACGGCCTGCTCACCGGGAACTCGGCGCACCGGGCACGGGTCAAGCTCGCCGGAGCCGGGTTCGACGTCGACGCCTTCGACTGGGAGCACTCGTACTTCGGTGACGAGGAGGTCGAGCGCACCGGGGTCACGTCGCGGGCCGCTGCGGCACTGGCCGGCACCCGCGCCGTCATCGTCGGGGACACTCCGCGGGACGGCGAGGCGGCCGACGCCGTGGGCATCCCGTTCGCGGCCGTCGCGACCGGGGTCTACGACGTCGACGCGCTGCGCGGCACGAGCGCGGTGTGCGTCGCGCGGGACTGTCTCCAGGACGCCGGTGTGCTCGAGGAGACGATCGCCGCACTGCAGCCCCTGCGCTGAGCGCTGCGGCTCCGGCGTCCGGCCGCGTTCTTCCGGGACCTCGCTGCGGCCGTGCCCGGTCAGTCGCCGCGGAGCGCCGCCAGGTACTTGGCCGCCATCACGCGCTGCTGCCGCCGCAGGAGCGGTGCCACGAGCGCCCACTTGCGAGACGCTGGCTGCGAGAACTGCCGGACCTGCAACCAGACCGATCCGTCGCTCGTCCGCTCGACCACGAACGACTCCTCGCCCGAGAGCGGGTGCCCCTCGAGCGTGCCGTAGGCGAAGCCCTTGCGGTCGGCCTCGTCGATGATCGACACGACGCGGACCGGCGCGTGGACCGTCTGCCCGAAGGCGTGCATCTCGAGCGTCGCCGTCGTGCCCGCCGTCAGCAACGGCGTACCGTCGGCGGCGAACTTCTCGACACGGGGCGTGCCGATCGAGGCGGGCGCGACCGGGACGCCGTGCTCGTCGAACGTCACCGGGTTGTAGCGGACCTCGTCGTCGTCGGGCTGGTCCTCGACGTGCACGCGGACACCGCTGCGCTCCTGGATCTGCCACGTCAGGGCCTGCGTGACCGCGGTCTCGAAGCGCGCGTCGCCGTGACCGATCCGTGCCCGGGACTCCGCCGGGGTGAAGCCCTCCGGCGGGTACGTCATGAGGTCCGCCGCCTGCGTGGCACCGACGGCGCCGTAGGTCAGGGCGGTCCGGTAGCTGCCGCGGGAACTCATGCCGCCCATCGTACCGGCGACACCGACCGCGCCGTGCCGAGCGCCGATCGCGGACGAGCGGCGACGCCCCGCACGGGGCGGGGCGTTGCTGCTACTTCTTCTTCTCCTCGACGTCCCCCGAGAGGGCGGCGATGAAGGCTTCCTGCGGGACCTCGACCCGGCCGACCATCTTCATGCGCTTCTTGCCCTCCTTCTGCTTCTCGAGGAGCTTGCGCTTGCGGGTGATGTCACCGCCGTAGCACTTCGCCAGGACGTCCTTGCGCATGGCGCGGATGCTCTCGCGCGCGATGATGCGTGCACCGATGGCGGCCTGGATCGGTACCTCGAACTGCTGGCGCGGGATGAGCTTGCGCAGCCGCTCGGTCATGAGCGTGCCGTACGCGTAGGCCTTGTCGCGGTGCACGATCGCGCTGAACGCGTCGACCTGCTCGCCCTGCAGCAGGATGTCGACCTTGACGAGGTCCGCCGCCTGGTCGCCGGTGGGCTCGTAGTCGAGCGACGCGTAGCCCTGCGTCTTGCTCTTCAGCTGGTCGAAGAAGTCGAAGACGATCTCGCCGAGCGGCATCTCGTAGCGGATCTCGACGCGGTCCTCGCCCAGGTACTCCATGCCGAGCAGGGAGCCGCGACGCGACTGGCAGAGCTCCATGATCGCGCCGACGTAGTCCTTCGGCGCGAGGATGGCCGCGCGGACCATCGGCTCACGGACCTCGACGATGCGACCGCCGGGGAACTCGGACGGGTTGGTGACCTCGGTGACCGAGTTGTCCTCGTTCGTGACCTCGTAGACGACGCTGGGCGCCGTCGTGATGAGGTCGAGGCCGAACTCGCGCGAGAGCCGCTCGGTGATGATCTCGAGGTGCAGCAGGCCGAGGAAGCCACAGCGGAAGCCGAAGCCGAGCGCGACGGAGGTCTCGGGCTCGTAGACCAGGGCCGCGTCGGACAGCTTGAGCTTGTCGAGCGCCTCGCGCAGGTCCGGGTAGTCCGAACCGTCGATCGGGTACAGCCCGGAGAAGACCATCGGCTTCGGGTCGGTGTAGCCCGGCAGCGCCTCGGTCGCGGGGCGCTGCGCGCTCGTGACGGTGTCGCCGACCTTGGACTGCCGCACGTCCTTCACGCCGGTGATCAGGTAGCCGACCTCGCCGACGGAGAGCCCCTTCGTCGGCTTCGGCTCGGGGCTGGAGACGCCGATCTCGAGGATCTCGTGCGTGGTGCGCGTCGACATCATCTGGATCTTCTCGCGCGGCTTGATCGTGCCGTCGATCATGCGCACGTAGGTGACCACACCGCGGTAGCTGTCGTACACGGAGTCGAAGATCATCGCGCGGGGCTCGGCGTCCACGGTGCCGACCGGGGCGGGGACCGTACCGACGACCCGGTCGAGCAGCTCGGGGACGCCGACCCCGGTCTTGCCGGACACCCGGAGCACGTCCTCCGGCTTGCCGCCGATCAGCTGCGCGAGCTCGGCCGCGTACTTGTCCGGGTCGGCCGCCGGCAGGTCGATCTTGTTGAGGACCGGGATGATCTCGAGGTCGTTCTCGAGTGCCAGGTACAGGTTGGCGAGCGTCTGGGCCTCGATGCCCTGTGCCGCGTCGACGAGCAGGATCGCGCCCTCGCACGCCGCGAGGGACCGCGACACCTCGTACGAGAAGTCCACGTGACCGGGGGTGTCGATCATGTTCAGCGCGAAGGTCTTCCCGTCGAGCTCCCACGGCATGCGGACGGCCTGCGACTTGATCGTGATGCCGCGCTCGCGCTCGATGTCCATGCGGTCGAGGTACTGCGCGCGCATCGCCCGCTCCTCGACGATGCCGGTGATCTGCAGCATGCGGTCGGCCAGCGTGGACTTGCCGTGGTCGATGTGCGCGATGATGCAGAAGTTGCGGATCGCCTCGGCCGGGGTCGCGGCGGGCTCGAGCGGCGCGGATGCTTGTGGGCTCACGGTTCCTCAGGGGTCGGGACGGTCGAACGATTGTCCCACGCCCGGGCGTCGGCGGCGCGCACCGCGCGCCGACCTGTGGAGACGGTACGGTCGCGCACCTCGCGTGCAGGACGGACGGGGGGCGCGAGTCGGGCCGGCACCGTGCCTCCGGTCCGGGCCGGTCCGGTCCGGTCCGGGCCTCCGGGCCGCGGGTGACACGTCGGCCCCGCCGCCGGCGCAGGCCGCGTCCGTCAGACGGACGCAGCGACGGGCGCCGGCAGCGCGCCGAGGCCACGGCGGAGGTCCTCCGGTGTGGCCGCGAGGCAGACGCGGATCCAGCCCTCGCCGGACCGACCGAACGCGCTGCCCGGCGCGACCGCAACGTGCTCGCGGTGCAGGAGGGCGAGGGCCCACTCGGCGACGTCACCGCCGGTCGCGTGGGAGACGTCCACCCACAGGTAGAAGGCACCACGCGGGTCGAGGTACCGGATGCCGGCGGCGTCGAGGACCTCCTTCGCCACGGCGAGGTTCACGCGGTAGTGCTCCCGGGCGTCCTGCACCGCCTGGTGGTCCCCGACGACCGCCGCGAGGGCGGCCCACTGGTCCGGCTCCGCGACGCAGCTGATCATCGCCTCCTGGACCGTGCGCATCGTCGGGCCGAGGCCCTTCGGCGTCACGAGGTACCCGACCCGGACCCCGGTCATGGCGTAGGTCTTGCTCAGTGAGAAGGCGGTGAAGACGCGGTCGTCCTCGTCGAGCGAGGCGATGCTGACGTGGCGGCTGCCGTGCGTGAAGTACTCGTAGACCTCGTCGCTGATGATCCAGAGGTCGTGCCGCTTCGCGAGGGCGAGCAGGGCGCGGAGGGTGTCCTCCCCGAAGACGGAGCCCAGCGGGTTCGAGGGCGAGTTCACGACGATCGCGCGGGTGCGCTCCGTGATGCTCGCCTCGACCGCCTCGAGGTCGGGCTCGAAGTCGTGCTGCGGCTCGAGCCGGTACGGCACCGGGGTCGCGCCGATGATGTGCGCGTTCATCGTGAAGGTCGTGTAGCCGGGGTCCGGCACGAGGACCTCGTCGCCGGGGCTCAGCACGAGCGTCATCGCCTGGAAGAGCGCCTGCGTCGCACCCACCGTCACCCAGACCTGCTCGAGGTCGACGTCGATGCGGTTCTCACGGCGGAGCTTGTCGCGGAGCGCCGTGCGGAGCGGGGCGATCCCGCCGTTGGGCGTGTAGTCGGTCCGGTCCTCGGTCCAGGCCCGGCGCGCGGCTTCCCCGATGTGCGGAGCGACGGGCACGTCGGGCTCACCGATCACGAGCATCGCGACGTCGGTGCCGTCCGACTGCAGCAGGGCTGCCTGCTCGTACACGCGGCGTATGCCGGAGGTGGGGACGGTGTCGATGCGCGGGGCGAGGGAGGGCACGTCGTCACGGTAGCCGCTCCGTGTTGCGGGGCGGTTTCGGGGCGCCCGGGCGCCGCGGTGCGTCCGGCGGTCACCGTGCACCGGCTGTCACGGTGCGGCGCCACGGCGTTGCGCTGCGTTGTCGGTGCGGGCTCGTGCTGGTAGAGTCGGTGGCTGGCTTCCGCGTTCCCCGCCCACGGGTGGAACGCGATGCGACCGAGGGCCCCTCTACCCAGAGGTCGCGACCACCCGTAGCAGACGAACAAGGAGCAACACGCATGGCGAACATCAAGTCGCAGATGAAGCGCATCAAGACGAACCTCAAGGCCCAGGAGCGCAACAAGGCCTACCGCTCGGAGCTCAAGACGGTCATCCGTCACACGAACGAGGCCGTTGCCACCGGCGACAAGGACAAGGCCACCGCGGCCCTCGCCCTCGCGTCGAAGAAGCTCGACAAGGCCGTCAGCAAGGGCGTCATCCACAAGAACCAGGCGGCGAACCGCAAGTCGGCCATCGCCAAGAAGGTCTCCGCGCTCTGAGCGTCTGACACCTCCACGAGAGCCCCGCACCGCTGGTGCGGGGCTCTCGTCGTTCCGGGGCGCACAGCCGGAGCACGCGCGTACGGCATCGACCCGCGCGGCGCTCGCGTCGAACCGCCGGGAGGCGCGACCCGCCTCAGCGGTCCTCTCCGCGTCGGGCGATGGTGCGGACCATCACCTCGAGTGCGTAGTGCGCGTCGCGCGAGCCGCCCTTCACCGCGGTGTCCGCTGCGGCGATGCTCGTGATCGCGTTCGCCAGCCCCGCCTCGGTCCACCCCGCGACGTCGCGCTGCGCCCGTTGCACCTGCCAGGGCGCCATGCCGAGTGCGGACGCCGCCTGACCGCTGGGGCCGCGGAAGGCGCTGACCTTCGCCATCGTGCGGATCTTGCTCGCGAAGGCGGCGACGATCGGCACCGGGGCCTCGCCCGTCGCCAGTGCGTGCCGCAGTTCGACGATCGCCGGCGCCGACCGTCCCGCGAGGGCGATGTCGGCGACCTTGAACGCGTTCGTCTCCACGCGACCGCCGTAGTACTTGTCGACGACGCGGTCGGTGATCTCCTCGGCCTCGTCCGCGAGCAGCTGCCGGCACGCCGCTGCGAGCTCGGCCAGGTCGTCCGAGAACGCCGCGACCAGGGTGCGGACCGCGGACGGTGCGATCTTCCGACGGGCCGCGCGGAACTCCGCGTTCACGAAGTCGATCTTGTCGGTGTCGCGCTTCAGCTCGTCGCACTGCACCTCGACCCCGCCGCCGACCCCGCTGCGGATCGTGTCGAGGAGCTTCTTTCCCCGCATGCCGCCGCCGTGCCGCAGCACGAGCGTGACGTCGTCCGCCGGCGCCTGCAGGTACGAGATGGTCTCGGTGATGAAGGCGTCGGTGCACTTCTCGACGTTCGTCACCCGGACGAGGCGCGGCTCGCCGAAGAGCGACGGGCTCGCGAGCGTCGCGAGGAGCCCGGGTGCGTACTGGTCCGCCTCGAGGTCGTGGACCTCGAGCGCGGGGTCCTCGCCCACGAGCAGGTCACGGAGGACGCTGCTGGCGCGCTCCGCGAGGAACTGCTCCGGACCGGTGACGAGCACGACGGGTGCGGGACGGACGCCGGACCAGGGGACCTGGTCGATCTTGGCGGCGGCGCGCGTGGACTTCTTGGCGGGCATGCGTTCCTTCCGTCGGCACCGGGTCGAGCGGGTCCGGGCCTGCACCGATCCTACGGGCCGCCGCCGACGGTCCCGTCGGTGACGGTGCACCCGACGACGGAGCCGCCGAGGACGCATCCGGCGACGTGCGCTCGGTCCACACGTGCACCGCACCCTGGGGTCCCCGGGAGACGACGATCGTGCCCTGCATGTCCGTCCGGAACGCCGTCGTGCCGGCGGCCCGCAGCATCGCGAGCGCCGACGCCGTCGGGTGCCCGTAGGTGTTGTCGGCGCCGACCCCGATCAACCCGACGGGCGCCGCGAGCTGTCGGTAGAGCGCCGGGTCCTGGTCGGCGGAGCCGTGGTGCGCGACCTTGACGACGTCCGGGTGCGACTCGACGAGCGGGCGCAAGCGGCGCTGTGCACGCGCTCCGAGGTCACCCAGGAACACGCCCGTCACGCACGTGCCGCACGAGGGGCCGGCCGCGGTCTCGAGGACCACGCTGGCGTCGTTGCCCGCGTCCGACGCCTCGGCGCGCGGCCAGACCACCCGCCAGCGCAGCATGCCCAGCGTGCCGGAGGTCCCGTCGTCGGCGGCCCGCACCTCGACGCCCGCCCGTTCGAGGCTCGCGACCACCCGGTCGTCCTCGGCACGGCCGACGGGTCCGACGAGCGCTCGGGCGGTGCGGTCGACCACCGCGCCCACGGCGCCGACGTGGTCGCGATCGAAGTGCGTGAGCACGAGCAGGTCGATCCGGTCCACGTCGAGCAGGTCGAGGCAGCGCAGGAGCAGTTCCTCGTCGTCCCCGGTGTCGACTAGCGCGACCGGACCGGAGCCGTCGCGGACGAGGACCGCGTCGCCCTGCCCGACGTCGCACGCGGCGACGGACCAGTCGGTCGGGACCGTGCCGCGGACGACCATCCGCGGGACGGCGACGGCGCCGAGTCCCAGCACCAGGACGGCGCCCGAGACCACGAGCCACCGCACGCGGAGGCGCTCCGGCGCGAGCACGGCCCCACCCAGCGCGCCGCTGACCACGGTGGCCGCCGCAGCGCCACCCGCACCGGCGGGCCAGCCCAGCGACGCCCCGGGCAGGGCTGCCGCTCCGTGTGCAACGGCACCGATCGCCGCCGCGGGTGCCCAGGCGACCTGGGCCACCACCGCGGCTCCCCACGGCCAGACGGGGGCGAGCAGGCACGCGGCGAGCCCGGTGACGGTGACCACCGGAGCGAGCGGTTCGGTCAGCAGGTTCGCCGGGACCGCGTAGGTGGGCACCGTCGGCGCCAGGACGACCGTGACCGGCCAGCACGCGAGCTGCGCGGCGACCGGCAGCGCCACGGCCGCCGCGACCGGCTTCCACAGACGCCGTCCGAGCACCTCGGTGAGCCTCGGCGCCAGGCCGAGGATGCCGGCCGTCGCGAGCACCGACAGCGCGAACGCGGGGGTCCGCGCGTACCAGGGGTCGGCGACGAGCATGCCGAGCACCGTGAGCGCCAGGAGCGGCACACCGCGCAGCGGCCGCCCGGAGAGCCGGACGAGCAGGACGACGACCGCCATGACGGCCGCGCGGAGGATCGAGGGGTCCGGCCGCACGAGCACCACGAAGGCGACGAGGAAGCCGACGGCCCCGACCGCGCGGAGCGACCTGGGCAGGCCGATCCCCCGCCCCACCGCCACCACGAGTGCGACGACGACCGCGCAGTTCGAGCCGGACACCGCGGTCAGGTGGGTCAGCGCGGTCGTCTCCATCGCTGCCGCGGTCGCCGGGTCGAGCCCGCTGCGGTCCCCGATCGCGAGCCCGCGGAGGAGTGCTCCGCCCGGTTCCGGCAGGCCGTCGGTCGCCGCGACGAACGCCTGCCGGGCCCGGTCGGTCGCTGCGAGCAGCCCGCCCGGCGGACGGGTCGTCGGGGTGCCACGGAGGAACACCACGGCGGCGGTCGGTGCGCCGTCGTCGTCCGCTTCGACCGTCCCGCGACCGACGATGACCGTCCCCGCCGCGGCGGCCCACGGGGTCGTGCCGGACGCGGCGGGCACGAGCCGCACGGGCACCCGGAGACCCCCGGTGTCGTCCAGCCTGCGGAGGGTGCCCGTGGTGGACCGGTCGGTGGTGGCGAGGTCGCGGGTGAGCACGACCTCGACGGTCGCCGTCCGACGGTCCCGGTCCTCGAGCACCTCGGGCGACCGGGACGGGGCACGCACGCCCACCGCGACCGCCACCAGCGCGCAGCAGGCCGCGGCGACCGCCATCGCGCCGAGCACCGCGGACAACACCGCCGGCGCACGTCGCTGCCCCACCACGAGCACGAGGACGGCGACCAGACCGGTGGCAGTGGCGCCCGCGGCGCACCACCACGCGGTGTCGGGCACCCCGACGAGCAGGACGGCCTGGATCCACGTGACGGCGACGGGCACGGCCAGTCGCAGGTCGGACGTCCCGGTTCGGAGCTCCACGGCGTCAGACCCTGACCCGCTCGCGCAACTCGGCGAACCGCCCGTCCCCGATGCCGCTGACCTCGAGCAGGTCCTCCACCGCCGAGAAACCCCCGTGCTCCTCGCGCCACGCGACGATCCGCTCCGCGAGTGCGGGTCCGATGCCCGGAAGCGTCTCGAGCGTCGCCTGGTCGGCGGTGTTGAGGTCCACGACCCCGCCCGACACGTCCTGCCCGCTGCCGCCCGCACCGCCGGCACCGGTGCCGCTGCCACCTCCGCTGCCACCGGACGCGCCGGCGACGTCCGGTACCAGCGCCTCGGGCAGCGCCGTCTCGCCGACGCGCGGGACGTAGAGCCGTTCCCCGTCGACGACGGGCCGTGCCAGGTTCAGCCGCGCGAGGTCCGCGTCCGCCGTCGCTCCCCCGGCACGCTCGAGCACCGCCTCCACCCGGGTGCCGGCCGGCACCTCGACGACACCGGCCCGCACCACGGCACCGAGCACGTACACCGCGACCACCGCGGGCGACGATGCGGACGACGACGGTGCCGGCGGCGCAGTCGAGGACGGAGTCGCCCGCTCACCCGGGTCCCCGGTCGACCCGGCAGGGGTCCTGCCGTCCAGCGGATGCCCGCCCGTGACCGTGACCCCGCCCGACGACCGGGCGCCGAGCGTGCCCACGGCGACCACCGCGAGCGCGACCACCACGACCACCGCGGCGAGCACCACGGCTGCCCGTGGGGTCAGCGTCCACCGGCGCCACCACGGGTCGAGGTCACCCGGTGACACCGCGGTGGGGCGGGACGCTGGACGGGACATGTCCGGCACGCTAGGTCGTGCCCGGACACGACGGCGGCCCGGCGTCCCCTCCTGTGGAGGAGCCCGCCGGGCCGGTCAGCTGGGGAGGACTCCCGTCAGCCCTTGATCGCGATGTTCACGAGCTTCGGCGCCCGGACGATCACCTTCACGATCTCGCGGTCGCCGATGTACCGCTGCACGTTCGCCGACGACCGTGCGAGCTGCTCGAGCTCGTCCGCCTCGATCGACTTCGACACCTCGAACGAGTCGCGGACCTTGCCGTTGACCTGCACGACGGCGGTGAGCGTGTCCTGGACGAGCAGCGTCGGGTCGGCCTTCCGCCAGCCGTACGTCGCGACGGTCGCGTCGTAGCCCAGCTTCTCCCACATCTCCTCGCCCGTGTACGGCGCGAAGACGCTCAGGCCGAGCGCGACCGTCTCGACCGCCTCGCGCACGGCGGGGTCGCCCGCACCCGGACCGTTGTCGATGGCCTTGCGGGTGACGTTCACCAGGTCCATGAGCCGCGCGATCACGACGTTGAACTTGAACGCCTCCATGAGGCCCGGGGCGTCCGCCAGGAACCGGTGGGTGACCTGGCGCAACGCCCGATCACCGTCGGCCCACACGGCGTCCTTCGGGCTCGTCACGTCGAGCGCCAGACGGTAGGCACGGGCCAGGAAGCGCGCGGACGCCGACGGCGACACGTCCTCCCAGTTGATGTCGTCCTCCGGCGGACCGGCGAAGCCCATCACGAGACGGATCGCGTCGACACCGTTCGCGTCGAGCTCGTCGCCGAGCGAGACACCGCCCTTCGACTTCGACATCTTCGAGCCGCCGGACAGCACCATGCCCTGGTTGAGCAGCGCCGAGAACGGCTCGGTGAAGTCGAGGTACCCGAGGTCGAACAGGACCTTCGTGACGAAGCGCGCGTAGAGCAGGTGCAGGATCGCGTGCTCGATGCCGCCGATGTACTGGTCGACCGGGGCCCACTTGCGAGCCGTCGCGGGGTCGAACGCCTGGGTGTCGTCGTTCGCCGACAGGAAGCGCAGGAAGTACCACGACGAGTCGACGAACGTGTCCATCGTGTCGGTGTCCCGCGTCGCCGGCGACCCGTCGACCGGGTTCGGCACGTTCACCCAGTCGGTCGCCCCGCCGAGCGGCGACGTGCCCTTCGGCTTGAGGTCGAGCCCCTCGGTGGAGGGCAGGGTGATCGGCAGCTGGTCCTCGGGCACCGGGTACTCGGTGCCGTCCTCGCCGTGGATGATCGGGATCGGCGTGCCCCAGAAGCGCTGGCGCGAGATGAGCCAGTCGCGCAGGCGGTACGTCTTCGCGGCGCGGCCGGTCCCGCGCTCCTCGAGCAGCGAGATCGCTGCCGTGATGGCGTGCTGCTTCGACATGCCGTCGAGCGGACCGGAGTTGATCATCCGCCCCTGGCCGGTCAGCGCCTCGCCCGTCGACACGGGGTCGAGCGCGGGCAGGTCCTCGAGGGTCGCGCCCTCGGGGATGACCGGGATCGCACCGGTCACGGGCTGGTTCGTGTCGACGACGACCTTCACCGGCAGGTCGAACGCCCGCGCGAAGTCGAGGTCGCGCTGGTCGTGTGCGGGGACCGCCATGACGGCACCGTGGCCGTAGTCGGCCAGCACGTAGTCGGCGGCCCAGATCGGCAGGCGCTCCCCGGTCAGCGGGTGGATCGCGGAGCGGCCGAGCGGCACGCCCGTCTTCGGGCGGTCGGCGTTCTGCCGGTCGATCTCGGACGTCTTCTGGGTCGCGGTCAGGTACTCGGTGAAGGCCGACCGGACGGACTCGGCGGCCGACTCCACCAGTTCGGCCGCCAGGTCGGAGTCCGGCGCCACGACCAGGAACGTCACGCCGTAGATCGTGTCGGGACGTGTGGTGAACACGGTCACGGGCTCGTCGCGGCCCTCGATGACGAAGTCGACGTCCGCGCCGACCGAGCGACCGATCCAGTTGCGCTGCTGCGCGATGACCTTCGCCGGCCACCGGCCCTCGAGCTGGTTGAGGTCGTCGAGCAGGCGGTCGGCGTACTTCGTGATCGCGAAGTACCACTGCGTCAGCTTCTTCTTGACGACGACCGCGCCGGATCGGTCCGAGGTGCCGTCGGGCAGGACCTGCTCGTTCGCGAGCACGGTCTGGTCCACCGGGTCCCAGTTGACCCAGCTGTCCTTCCGGTACGCCAGGCCCTTCTCGTACATCTTCAGGAACAGCCACTGGTTCCACTTGTAGTACTCGGGGTCGGAGGTGTGGATCTCGGTGGTCCAGTCGAACGACGGCGCGTACCGCTTGAACGACGCCTTCTGCTGCTCGATGTTCGCGTAGGTCCACTCCTTGGGGTCGACCCCGCGCTTGATCGCGGCGTTCTCCGCCGGCAGGCCGAAGGAGTCCCAGCCGATCGGGTGCAGGACGTTGAACCCCTGCTGCCGCCAGTAGCGCGCCACGAAGTCGCCGAGCGCCCAGTTCTCGGCGTGCCCCATGTGCAGGTCACCCGACGGGTACGGGAACATCTCGAGGATGTACTTGCGCGGCCGCTTGTCGTCGAGGTCCGTCGTGAAGAGCCCGAGTTCCTCCCAGCGGGGCTGCCACTTCTCCTGGATGCGCCGGAAGTCGTAGGCGTCGGGGTCAACGGCTGCGTGCTCGGTAGGGTGCTCGGTGGTCACGATCACCTAGGGTACAAGGCCCGGAGGCCCGTCCCGGCCCCGCCGTCGGACCGCACCGCCGCCGTGCGGCACGGTGGGCGCGGCACCCGGATCACACCGTCACGAGCCGCCCGTCCCGCATCCGCAGCGTCCGGTCGACGAGGTCCGCCGGCACCGGGACGTGCGACACCACCACGACGGTGCGCCCGGCTCGGCGCGCGGCCCCGACGAGGTCGCGCAGCACGGCGTCGCCCAGGTCGGGGTCGACGTCGGCGGTCGGCTCGTCGAGCACGAGCACGGGGAACGCGTGCAGCAGGGCACGCGCGAGGGCCAGACGGTGCGCCTGCCCGCCGGACAGCAGCACGCCGCGCTCCCCGACCGGGGCGTCGAGGCCCCCGCGACGTTCGACCCAAGCGCCCAGACCCACGCGGTCGAGCACCTCGGTGAGCTCCGCGTCGGTCGCGGTGTCGCGGGCGAACAGCAGGTTCTGCCGCACGGACCGGTCGAACACGAAGGGGTCCTGCTCGACGAGGCCCACTCGCGCGCGGACGGCGTCGGGGTGCATCGTGCGCGCCTCGACCCCGTCGAGCGTGTACGACCCCTCGTGGTCGACGAACCGGACCAGGGCGTCGACGAGCGTCGACTTGCCGGCGCCGCTCGGCCCCTCGAGCACGACCACCTCGCCGGGGTGCAGGTCGAGCGAGACCCGGTCGACCGCCGGGGCCGACGCTCCCGGCCACCGGACGGTGAGGTCGCGGAGCGAGACGGCGACCGGGCCGTCGACGACGAGGTCGTGCGGGTCGGCGGGCTCGTCGGGCTCGGGCACGATGCCGGGCGGCACGACGGCGGGCACCACCCGTTCCACGCGTTCCGCGGCCGCACGCACCCGTCGCAGGGTGAGCACCGCGAGCGGGACCCCCGCGACGACCTCGAAGAGCGCGAGCGGCACGAAGACCGCGAGCGCCCAGAGGGGACCGTCGAGCGCACCCGTCACGACCGCCGGCGCCCCGACCGCGAGGACCCCGACGACGGCTCCCCCGCCGACCAGACCCACGAGCGCGCCGACGAGCGACTCGACGGTGGCCCGGCGGCGGACAGCACGGGTGACCCGGTCGTCGAGCGCGGCGATGGACGCGAGGCGGTCCGTCAGGGTGCCGTAGGCGACGAAGACGTCGAGCGTCCGGACGGTGTCGAGCACGAGGTCGGCGACCCGGCCGCGCGCCGCCGCGGTCTCGCGGTCGGATCGCCGGGCGACCGCCAGGGTCGTGGCGGTCCCGAGCAGCGCCGTGACGGCGAGCGCCGCGACGAGGACGAGGGCGGCCGGCGGCCACACGACCGCGACCGCGACGACCGACAGGACGGCGACGACCCCTGCCGAGACGAGCGGCCCGACGACGCGGATCGGCAGGTCCTGCAGCCGGTCGGTGTCGGTGACGAGCCGCGTGAGCAGGTCGCCGCGCCCGGTCGGACCGAGGCCCACCGGGGCCACCGACGCGAGTCGTCGGTACATCTCGGTCCGCACCACGGCGAGCTGGCGGAAGGACGCGTCGTGCCCGGCGAGTCGGTCGACGTAGCGGAGGGCCGCGCGGCCGAGCGCGAACGCGCGCACCCCGACCATGACGAGCGTCAGGTAGAGGATCGGCGGCTGCTCGGCGGCCCGGGTCATGAGGTACCCGCTCGCGGCGAGGAGTGCCACGGCACAGACCGCGCTCAGCGTGCCGGCGGCGACCGCCTTCGCCCACCCGGTCCCGTGCGGCACGGCGAGCCGGAGGACGGACGTGGGGCGTGCCTCCCGGCTCATGCTCGTGCTCCCTGCCGGGCCGTCACGGTGACCGCACCGCCGGAGTGCACGTCGACGCGGACGTCGGCCGCTGCGAGCACCGCGGGGCGGTGGCTCGCGACGACGACGACCGCGCCGTCGTCCGCGAGCGCCCGCACGGCGCGGACGACGGTCTGCTCCGCCTCGGCGTCGAGCGCCGATGTCGGCTCGTCGAGCAGCACGAGCGGGGTCCGCCGCCGTCGGGCACGGTACAGGGCGCGCGCGACCGACACCCGCTGTGCCTGGCCGCCGGACAGGCCGCTCCCGCCGGACCCGACCGGGAGGCCCGGGTCGACCTCCAGCCCGGCCTCGGCCAGGGCGCGGCGGACGTCCCCGTCGTCGGGCTCGCTGGTGAGCGCCACGTTCTCGGCGACCGTGCCGCGCACCAGGCGCGGCCGCTGGTCGGCCCACGTCGTGCGCTCGAGACGCGTCGCGCCGGCCGGACCGGGCACCGTGACGGTGCCGTCGTGCGGCAGGGCCCCGCGGAGCGCGGCGACCAGGCTCGACTTACCGGACCCGCTCGGTCCCGCGAGCGCGACGACGGTGCCCGGGGCGGCGCGGAGGTCGAGCGGACCGATGACGACGTCGGGGCGGCGCACGACGAGCCCGGTGACGACGAGGTCCGCGGCGGCCGCCTCCGTGGCCGCCGCGACGGGCTCCGCCGCCGGCGTCGCACCGGGTCCGCGGTCGTCGAGGACGTCGAGCACCGCAGCCGAGGCCTCGACCCCGTCCTGTGCGGCGTGGAAGTCGGCCCCCACCTGCCGGATCGGCGCGAAGGCCTCCGGCGCGAGCACGAGCACGAACATCGCGGCGCCGAGGCCGAGCGAGCCGTCCACGAGCCGGACGCCGATGGACACCGCGACGAGTGCGACCGACAGGCTCGCTGCGAGCTCCAGGGCGAACCCGCTCACGAACGACAGGCGGAGGACCCCGATGGTGCCGCGTCGGTACTCGTCCGTGACGGTGCCGATGCGTCCGACCTGTCGGCGGGCGCGGCCGAACGCCTTGAGGGTGGCCAGCCCTTCGACCGCCTCGGTGAACGCACTGCCGAGCCGGGCGAGCGCGTCCGACTGGTTCCGCTGCAGCGCCTGGGTCGCCAGGCCGATGAGGATCATGAACACCGGGATGACCGGCATGGCGACGAGGATCACCAGCGCACTGGTCAGGTCGCCGTACCCGATGGCGACCAGCAGCACGGGCGTCGCGACGGCGGTGAGCGCGAGCTGCGGCACGTACCGACCGAAGTACGCGTCGAGGGCGTCGAGCCCCGGTCCGAGCGTCGTCGCGAAGCCCGCGGAGGACCGTTCGGCGAGCCAGGCCGGCCCGCGCTCGGCCGCCCGCGCCAGCACGGTGGTCCGCAGTTCGCTCTTCACCGTCGCACCGGCACGTGCCGCCAGGTCGTCCGTCGCCCACGCGGCGACCGCGCGGACCACGAACGCCCCCGCGAGGAGCGCCAGTGTCGGCACGAACGCCGTGGGCACACGGCCGTCGCGGACCGCGTCGACGCCGAGCGTCACCGCCGTCGCGATCCCCCACGCGATCCCGATCGTGGCGAGGGTGCGGACCAGTCCGGTCGCCGCCGACGCCACGACGGAGCCGCGCGCGGCCCGGGACAGGCGGAGCAGGCGTGGGTCGAGCGGCTTCACGGCCGACCGCCTAGTGCGCTGCCTGGGCGATGTGCGCCCGCGAGACACGCTTGCGGAACACCCAGTACGTCCACGCCTGGTAGGCGAGCACGAGCGGGACGAAGATCAGCGCCACCCAGCTCATCACCGTGAGGGTGTACTGCCCGCTCGATGCGTTCCACACGGTCAGGCTGTTGGCCGGGTCGTTGGACGCGGGCATGACGTCCGGGAAGATCGCGGTGAACATCGCCAGCACGACCGCGGCGATCGTGACCGCCATGAGCGCGAACGCGCGCCCCTCCCGGCCCCAGGCGTTGCAGAGCACGGCGAGGACGAGGGCGAGGGCCGCCACCACCGAGAGCACCAGGCTCGCCGGGGTGGCCCGGACGAACGCCATCGCCACCAGGAACGCGGCGCCGACGACGATCGTGACCACGCCCGCGCGGGTCGCGAGCCGCTTGGCCCGCTCGCGGATCTCGCCCTCGGTCTTCAGCGCGACGAACACGACGCCGTGCGTGAAGAACACCGTGAGGGTCGCGAGCCCGGTGAGCAGGGCGAACGGGTTGAGCAGGTCGAACAGGGTGCCCGTGTAGTCGTGCCCGGCGTCCATCGGGATGCCGCGGACGACGTTGCCGAACGCGACGCCCCAGAGGAACGACGGCACCGCGCTGCCGACGATGATCATCAGGTCGAACCGACGCTTCCACTCCAGGTGCTTCTCCTGGTGCCGGTACTCGAACGAGACACCGCGAGCGATGAGCGCGGCGAGGATGAGCAGCAACGCCAGGTAGAACCCGGAGAACATCGTCGCGTACCACTCCGGGAACGCTGCGAAGAGGCACGCGCCGGCGACGATGACCCAGGTCTCGTTGAGGTCCCAGACCGGGCCGATCGTGTTGATCAGCACGCGACGGTCGGTGTCGTCCTTGCCGAGGAACGGCAGGGACATGCCGACGCCGAAGTCGAACCCGTCGAGCACGAAGTACCCGACGAAGAAGAGTCCGACGATCGCGAACCAGAGAACGGGCAGGTCCATCTCAGTACACCGTCACTTCGTGCTTGACCTCGCCCGTGGCCTCGTCGACCTCCGCGGGTGCGGCGGGACCCTCCTGGGCGACCTTCTTGATGAGCTTGAACTCGACGACCGCGAGGGCGCCGTAGATGAGCGTGAACACGACCAGCGAGATCAGGACCTCGACGCCCGTGACGTTCGGCGACACACCGTCGGCCGTGCGGAGCAGCCCGAAGACGAGCCACGGCTGACGGCCCATCTCGGTGAAGACCCAGCCCATGATCATCGCGGCCATCGGCAGCGGGACCGACCACGTCGCCACGCGCCACACCCAGCGCTGGGTCGGGAACCGGCCGCGGCGGGTCAGCCACAGGCCGACGAGCGACACGAGCACCGCGCCGACACCCAGGGCGATCATCCACCGGAAGGACCAGTAGGTCACCCAGATGATCGGCTTGTAGTCCCCGGGCCCGTACACCTCCGTGTACTGCGCCTGCAGGTCGTTGATGCCCTCGACCGTGCCGGTGAACGTGTGGGTCGAGAGGAACGAGAGCAGGTACGGGATGCGGATCGAGAACAGTTCGTGCACCCCGTCCGGCGTGCCGAGCGTGAAGATCGAGAACGAGGCGTCCTTGCCCGTGGACGTGTTGTAGAGCGCCTCGGCCGCGGCCATCTTCATCGGTTGGGTGTCGACCATCGTCAGGCCGAGCTGGTCGCCCGACAGCACGGTGAGCGCACCGGACGCGAGCATGGTCCACATGCCGAACTTGAGCGCCGGCATCATCGTCTCGAGGTTCTGGTTGCGCGCCAGGTGGTAGGCAGCGACGGCGACGATGACCGAGGCGGCCACCATGAAGGCACCGAACAGCGTGTGCGGGAACGCGGCCAGGGCCACCTTGTTCGTCAGGACGGCCCAGATGTCGGTCAGCTCCGCACGCCCCTTCGTCTCGTTGATCGCGAAGCCGACCGGGTGCTGCATGAACGCGTTGGCCGCCAGGATGAAGTAGGCCGACAGCATCGTGCCCACGCTCACGCACCAGATGCTCGCCAGGTGCACGGCCCTGGGCAGGCGGTCCCACCCGAAGATCCAGATGCCGATGAAGGCGGCCTCGAAGAAGAAGGCCAAGATCCCCTCGAGCGCGAGCGGAGCGCCGAAGACGTCACCGACGAAGCGCGAGTAGTTCGACCAGTTCATGCCGAACTGGAACTCCTGCACGATGCCGGTCACGACGCCCATCGCGAAGTTGATGAGGAAGATCCGGCCGAAGAACCGGGTCAGCTGCAGGTAGTGCGCCCGACCGGTCCGCACCCACGCCGTCTGGAACACGGCGACGACGACGGCCATGCCGATCGTCAGCGGGACGAAGAGAAAGTGGTAGATGGTCGTCAGACCGAACTGCCACCGCGACAGGATGAGCGGATCGAGGATGTCGTTCATGCGGCGTGTCCGAGCCGGGTCGCCGCGCGCTGTTCGAGCACGTCAGTTGCTTCCTACGGGAGGTGGGACTGGTTCTGTGTCACCCCATCGGGACACCTCCACGCTACCGGCCGGACACCTGGTTCGACAAGTTGTAGAGCCCGTTCGTGCACGAACGTGCATGAGCTCTGATCGGCACAACCGTGCGGAACACTGGTGCCTGACGGACGCTCGACGACAGCCATGGGAACGACGACAGGTGCCGGGCCGAAGCCCGACACCTGTCGTTTCAGGACCGTGCAGCGCGCAGCGCCTGCGTCCTACAGCAGTCCCTCGTCCTGGAGGAACTGCTTCGCGATCTCCGAGGCCTTCTCCTTGTCGGAGACGCTCTTCTCGTTGAGCTCGATGAGCTTCTCGGTCGTCAGCTTCTCGTTCACCTCGTCGATCGCGTCCGCGGCCTTCTCGTCCACCTTCGACGAGACCACCGGGATCACGTTCTGCGGCAGGATCAGGTTCTCCGGGTCCTTCAGCGAGACGAAGTCGTTCGCCTTGATGCTCGGGTCCGCGCTGTAGATGTCGGCGAGCTGGACGGTGCCGTCCTTGAGCGCCTTCACCGTCAGGGCGCCGCCGGAGTCCTCGACCGCCTTGAAGTCGACGTCGACGCCGTAGACCGACTTGAGGCCCTCGGGTCCGTACGGGCGGGTCTGGAACTCGGAGTTCGCGCCGACGGTCAGCTTCTCCTGCACGTTCTTCAGGTCGGCCAGGCTCGTGACGTCGTTCTCCTCCGAGAACTGCTTCGTCACGGTGTAGCTGTCCTGGTCCGTGGCCTCGGCCTCGTCGAGGACGCGCAGTCCCTTCGGCAGGGCCTTCTCGAGCCCGTCGTCGATCTCGTCGGCGGTCTTCGCCGTCGACTCCTTGTCGAAGTACTGCAGCAGGTTGCCGCTGTACTCCGGCATGACGTCGATCGCGCCCTTCTCGAGCTGCGGGATGTAAACCTCGCGCTGTCCGATGTTGAAGTTGCGCTCGACGGTGAAGCCGTCCTTCTCGAGCACCTGGGCGTAGAGCTCGGCGATGATCTCGTTCGAGTAGTACTGCTGCGAGCCGATGACGATCGTCTTCGAGTCGGAGGACGCGCTGGAGCCGCTGCTGAGCGGGTCTCCCGACGAGCAGCCGGTCAGGGCTGCTGCGACGCCGAGTGCCGTTGCGGCGGCGAGGGCGACGCGGATACGTGCTGTGATCACGATGGGTTTCCTTCCGGGATGGGATTGCGGGCTCGCTCGCGCGATCCCTGGCGCTGCCGCGCGGACGGGTCGAGGGTGCCCTTCGGCACCGACGCCCGCTGCAGTGCGGCGAACACGATCTCGAACGCGATCGCGAGCGCGATCACGAGGATGGACGCGCCGAGCATCTCGGCGTAGTCCTGGGTCTTGAGGCCGAGGAAGAAGTACCCGCCCAGTCCGCCGGCACCGACGTAGGCGGCGAGGGTGGCGGTCGCGACGACCTGGAGCACGGCCGAACGGACACCACCGATCAACAGCGGCAGCCCGAGGGGGATCTCGACCTTCCAGAGGACCTGCCAGCCCGTCATGCCCTGGGCCTTCGCGGCGTCGATCGTCACCGGGTCGACGGACTCGATGCCCGCGTACGCACCGGCGAGCACCGACGGGACGGCCAGGACCACGAGTGCCAGCAGCGGCGCCTCGAGTCCGATGCCGAGCAGGAGGCCGAAGAGCGACAGCACACCGAGCGTCGGCAGGGCGCGGATGCCACCGGAGAGGGCGATCGACAGGCCGCGTGCTCGACCCGTGTGGCCGATCGCGTACCCGATCGGGACCGCGATCACCGACGCGATGAGCACCGCGAGCAGGGTGATCCAGACGTGCTCCCAGAGGCGTCCGGGGATCGCGTTGAAGCCGGTGTAGTTGGCCGGGTCGAACACCCAGCCGAATGCCTGCCCGATGATCACGAGGCGACCTCCGCTCGCTGCAGGAACCGGCGTGCGGTACGACGGCTCCGGGGCGCTCGACGTGTCCACGGCATGACCATCCGGCCGAGCAGCACGAGCATGCCGTCGAGCACGAACGCGAGCACGAGCACCATGACGATGCCGGAGAGGATCTCCTCGGTGATGCCGCGTGCGAGTCCGTCGGTGAACAGCGACCCCAGGCTCTGGATGCCGAGCACGGCGCCCACGGTGGTCAGCGAGATCGTCGAGACCGCCACGACGCGGAGGCCGGCGAGCAGGACGGGTCCGGCCAGGGGCAGCTCGACGCGGAAGAAGCGCTGCACGCCCGAGTACCCCATCGCGGTCGACGCCGCCTTGGTCCCGGCGTCGACCGAGGTCAGGCCGTCCACGGTCGAGCGGACCATGAGCGCCAGGCCGTAGACGGTCAGGCTGATGATCACGTTGACCGGGCTCTGCAGGCTCGTGCCGATGATCCCGGGCAGCGCGACGAACAGCGCGAGGGACGGGATCGCGTACAGGAGCCCTGCGAAGGTGACGATGCCGCTCCCGACGCCCGCCGCGAACCGGGACCCACCCGGACGCTGCAGCCGGACCACGAGCCACCCGATCGGGATGGACAGCAGGAAGCTGATGATGATCGGTGGGATCGCGATCGCGAGGTGCGCGACCGTGGCGTCACTGATCGTGTCGAGGTTCGACAGGATCCAGTTCACCGCGGTCCCCCACCCTGCGCCGGAGCACCCGGGGCGGTGTCACGCGCCCCGGCCTCTGCCACCTGCGGCACCGCGGCTGCGGCGTCGACCACCTGCACCGGACCGGTGAGCACACCGGCTGCCCGGCCGTCACCGTCCACGACGATCGGGCCGGTCGGGGTCTGCTCGACCCGCAGGGCACGACGACCGCGCCCGGCACCGATGAAGTTCGCGACGAAGTCGTCCGCCGGCTCCGCCAGGATCTCGGCGGGGGTGCCGAGCTGGGCGATCTCGCCGCCCTTCTTGAGGATGACGACCTGGTCGCCCAGCTTGAAGGCCTCGTCGATGTCGTGCGTGACGAAGACGACGGTCTTCCCGAGCTCGCGCTGCAGACGGATCAGCTCGTCCTGCAGGTCGTTGCGCACGAGGGGGTCGACCGCCCCGAACGGCTCGTCCATGAGCAGCACGTTCGGGTCCACCGCCAGCCCGCGGGCGACGCCCACCCGCTGCTGCTGGCCGCCGGAGAGCTGGGACGGGTACCGGTCGGCGAGCCCGCGGTCGAGACCGACGGTGTCCATGAGTTCGAGGGCACGCGCGCGGGCCTCGCCCTTCGATACCCCGGTCAGCAGCGGCACGGTGGCGATGTTGTCGGCGACCTTGCGGTGCGGCAACAGACCGGCGTTCTGCATGACGTAGCCGATCCGGCGGCGGAGCTGCACGGGGTCGACGCCGGCGACGTCCTCGCCGTCGATCTCGACCGATCCGGAGGTCGGGTCGACCATCCGGTTGATCATGCGGAGCAGGGTGGTCTTCCCGCACCCGCTCGAACCGACGAACACCGTGGTGGTCCGCGACGGGATGACGAGGTCGAACTCGTCGACCGCCGTGGTGCCGTCCGGGTACGTCTTGCGTACCGAGCGGAACTCGATCATGGGTGCCCTTCTGTCCGGAGGTAGCCCGACTCCGTGCGAGCGTACCCGCGCGAAACGGATGTCGTTGCGCCGTGACAGCGCATGACGGTCCGCGGACAACCACCCGCGCACCCACCGCTGCTCCGAGCGGTTCCTCCCGCTCCTGGCGGGTCCTCCCGGGCCACGGCGGCGGCACGCACGACGCCCGCGTCCCTGTTCGGAACGCGGGCGTCGTGGGATCGGTCCGTGCTGCCGGCCGGGCGCGTCGGCGCGGCCGGGCGCCGGTCAGGAGGCGGCGACCACCGCTTCGAGGTGGGCGCGGCTCATCGTGCGGTACTCCTCGATCAGCGCGGTGTCGGGAGCCGACCGGTCGCGCACCGCCCGCGCGATGACGGCGTGGGCAGACTCGGCCAGGACGACCCAGGTGCGCTGCACCCGCTCGTTCGTCGGGAACCCGAAGCGGTCGTGCAGGACCTGTGACACGGCTGCCCCCAGCGCAGCCATGCGGTCCTCGGCGTCGTGGCTGCCGGTGTCCGCCGCGTCGCCGAACCGGATCGCCCGGAAGCCCGGCTCGGTGCGGTACATGTCGACGGTGGCGTCGATGAGCGCGTCGCAGGCGTCCTGCCACGTGGCGGCGTCGCTCTCGTCGAGCGCCGTGAGGAACCGCTCGGCCAGTCGCTGGGTGCTGCGGATCGCGAGCGCCTCGACCACGGCGATCCGGTCCGGGAAGTACCGGTAGACCGTCCCGATGGAGGCCCCCGCCCGTTCGGCGACCATGGCGGTGGTCAGGCGCTCGAACCCGATCTCGTCGATGACCGCGGCCGCGGCGTCGAGCAGTCCCGCGAGGCGCGCCGAACTGCGGGCTTGGACCGGCTCGTTCCTGAGCAGTGATGATCCCCCCGGCAGTGCGTTCGATACCTCGGTGACGAGCACGTGTTCTCCTCTTGCGCTCCCGGTGGAGCGCGGTCATGTGGGAAGTGACGGAGGCAATGGTCGCAGAGACCGGCTGGAACGTGGCTGCGACTCACCACGTCCGTGGGACGCCCGACAGCCGTCCGCAGCCGCCGCGTGGGAGGATGGCCCCATGCCCGACTGGACGCCCCACGAGCCGTCGTTGGCCGAGCCGATCCTGCACCGCGCCGCCCGCATCGAGGACGCCGTGCAGGAGTTCCGGGAGCACCGTGCCCGGCGCCGCGGGCTCGTCCCGACCGTCATCCCCTACACGGGCTACGGCGCACCAGGGTGGATCCGCGTGCTCTGCCGGGTGCTGCTCACCCGGCGCGGTCTCGCGTCCGACGCCTCCTACTACGGCGTGCGGGGCTGGCGGAGCTTCACGAGCGTCGCGGTCGACGACGCCGAGGTGACCGTGACCGCGGGTGGCACCACGCACGTGGTGCAGTCGGACCGCGGCGGCGTGGTCGACGCGAAGGTCCCGATCGACCTCGAACCGGGGTGGCAGACGGTGCGCCTTTCGGCCGGTGGGATGCGCGACGTCGAGGCCGACGTCTTCATCGTGGACCCCGACACGCGCTTCGGGCTGCTGTCGGACATCGACGACACGGTGATGGTCACCTCGCTCCCCCGACCGATGCTCGCGGCGTGGAACTCCTTCGTCCTCACCGAGCACGCGCGCCGTCCGGTGCCGGGGATGTCGGTGCTCTACGAACGCGTCCTCGCACAGCACCCCGGGGCTCCGACGGTCTACCTGTCGACCGGCGCGTGGAACGTCGCGCCGACCCTGCAGCGCTTCCTCACCCGGAACATGTACCCGTCGGGCACCATGCTCCTCACGGACTGGGGGCCCACCCACGACCGGTTCTTCCGCAGCGGACAGCTCCACAAGCAGCAGAACCTCCGCCGGCTCGCGAGCGACTTCCCGGACGTGCAGTGGCTGCTCGTCGGCGACGACGGCCAGCACGACGAGACCCTGTACGGCGACTTCGCCCGGGAGCACCCGGAGAACGTCGCGGCCGTCGCCATCCGGCAGCTGTCCACGAGCGAGGCGGTCCTCGCCGGTGGCCGGTCGCGCGCCCAGGAACGGTCCCGCGACAGCACGGCCCCGTGGGTCTACGCACCCGACGGCGCAGGGCTCTGGTCGGAGCTGGCCCGGGTCGGCCTCGCCGAGGCGGACCCCTCGGCACCGCTCTGAGCGCGAAGCGCACGACGCGCAGGGCGCAGCGCGCTCCGCGGTGCGCCATGCGCGGTGCGCGGTGCGCGGTGCGACGCGACGCAACACGACGCGATCCTGACGCCGGGCCGGCGCTGAGCACACCCTCAGCCCGGGCGGTGAAGGCGCGCACGGGTGGTTGGATCGGCCCATGAGCACCGGAACCCCGCCGAACCGCATCGAGGACCACGCCCTCATCGGCGACACCTGCACCGCCGCCCTCGTCGGACGGGACGGCACGATCGACTGGGCGTGCCTCCCGCGGTTCGACAGCCCCTCCACCTTCGCCTCCCTGCTCGGCACCGAGGACCACGGGCACTGGTCGCTGCGCCCGACCGACCCGGCGGCGACGAGCACCCGGCACCACCACCGCGACACGCTCGTGCTCTCGACGGTGTGGACCACGGCCACCGGTGTCGTCGAGGTCACCGACCTCATGCCCGTCGGGACCCACCGCGCGGCGATCATCCGCCGGGTGCGCGGCCTGCAGGGCTCGGTCGAGGTCGAGCAGACGCTGCGGATCCGCTTCGACTACGCCCGGGCGCTCCCCTGGGTCCGCCAGATCGGCGGCGACGACGACCCCGCACTGCTGGCGACCGCCGGCCCCGGCTCGGTGATCGTCCGCGGTGTGCGCTTCCACGCCGACGACCACCGCCACACGAGCACGGTGACGGTGCACGACGGCGACGTGGTCGACACGGTCCTCACCTGGTACCCCTCGCACCGGGAGCCACCGGAGCCGCTCGACGTCGACGCAGCGATCCACCGGACCGAACGGTGGTGGCGGGACTGGATGGCGACCGCGCACACCGAGGGCCCGTACGCCGAGGCGAGCCGGCGCTCCCTGCTGCTCCTCCGCGCGATGACCCACGGGGAGACCGGCGGCGTCGTCGCGGCCGCGACCACGAGCCTCCCGGAGGACCCCGGCGGCGAACGCAACTGGGACTACCGGTACGTGTGGCTGCGCGACGCCTCCCTGGCGCTCGCGTCCCTGATCGCCCACGGCTACCGCGACGAGGCCACCCACTGGCGGGGGTGGCTGCTCCGCGCGATCGCCGGCGACCCCGCGGACGTGCAGATCATGTACGGCGTCGCCGGCGAGCGGGAGCTCCCCGAGCGGACGATCGAGGAGCTGCCCGGCTACCTCGACTCCGTGCCCGTGCGGACCGGCAACGGTGCGTCGACGCAGTACCAGGGCGACGTCTTCGGCGAGGTGCTCGCCGCCCTGCACGACGCGCGCGAGCTCGGCGTCGAGGAGAACGCCGACTCCTGGGCGCTCCAGCGCGCGCTGCTCGGCTACGTCGAGGAGCACTGGCAGCAGCCGGACAACGGCATCTGGGAGATGCGCGGACCCCGACGGCACTTCACGCACTCGCGGGCGATGATCTGGGCGGCGTTCGACCGTGGCGTCGCCGCCGTCGAGGAGTTCGGGCTCGAGGGACCGGTCGACCGCTGGCGGACCCTGCGCGACGAGGTGCGCGCCGAGATCGAGGAGCACGGTTGGAACGCCGCACGCGGCAGCTACCGGCAGCACTACGACACCGACGAGGTGGACGCGAGCCTGCTCGTGCTGCCGCAGATCGGCTACCTGCCCGCCGACGACCCGCGCATGACGGGCACCGTGGCGGCCATCGAGCAGGACCTGCGCGGCGGCGAGGACGGCCTGGTGCTGCGGTACCGCACGACGTCGGGCTTCGACGGGTTGTCCGGCAGCGAGCACCCGTTCCTCGCGTGCTCCTTCTGGCTCGTCGAGCAGTACGCCGCATCGGGGCGCATCGAGGACGCCGAACGACTGATGGACGTGCTCGTCGGCTTCGCCAACGACGTCGGCATGCTGTCCGAGGAGATCGACGTCGCGACCGGGCACCACATCGGCAACACCCCGCAGGTGCTCTCGCACCTGACGCTCGTGTCCGCCGCGGACGCGATCGCGCGGGCCCGCGGAGCGTCGTCGGGCCACCGGACGCGGCTCGCCGTGCACGACGGGGGCACGCGGTCGTGGACGGGAGGCGGCCGACGGGCCGGCGCGCCGTCCTGACCCTGTCGATCAGCGCGAAGGAGGCAGTTCCGCGCGAAGGAGGCGGGTCCTTCCGGCATCCAACGCGCGGATCAGCATCCCAGGTCGGACGCGATGGGAAGGAACGGTCGCACAGACGGACGGGAGGCACGGTGCCAGCTGGCACCGTGCCTCCCGTCCGTCAGGTGGCTCCGTCAGGAGACGCAGTCCGTCAGGACGACGACTCCCAGTCGGCCGGACCACGCGAGCCCGCGCGGTACTCCTCGAGCGGGACGTCGCCCGACTTCCACGCGTCGACGACCGGCTCGACGATCTCCCAGCAGCGCTCCGCGACGTCGCCGCGGATCGAGAGCAGCGGGTCGTCGTGGAAGATCCCGTTCAGGACCTCGCCGTAGGGGGTGAGCTCGCCGTCGTCGAAGGACGACGACAGGGTGACCTGACCCATCTCGAACGGGTTGCCGCCACCGTTCGCCGAGACGCTCAGCTCGATCTCGTCCGGGTTGAGGACGATCCGCAGCGTGTCGGCCTTCGGGCGACCGGACAGACCGGAGGGCAGGCGCGTCACGGGCTTGAAGGTGATGAGGACCTCCTTGCGGCTGGCACCGAGCGCCTTGCCGGAGCGGAGGGTGAAGGGCACGCCCTTCCAGCGGGCGGTGTCGACCTCGACCTCGATCTCGGCCAGGGTCTCGGTGCCGCGCGACTTGTCCACGCCGTCCTCGGCCTGGTACGACGGCAGCTCCTTGCCGTCGATCGTCCCTGCCGTGTAGACGGCGCGGCGCGAGGCGGTCTTCGCGTCGTCGCCCTTGAGGCGGGTCGACCGCAGGACACGGGCGAGGGACGAGCGGAACTCGACCGAGTCGATGGCGGCGGGGGCGTCCATCGTCACGAGGCCGAGGATCTGCAGCAGGTGCGACTGGATCATGTCGACCAGGGCGCCGGCCTCGTCGTAGTACTGCGCGCGGTTCTCGAGCCCGAGCGTCTCGTCGTAGAAGACGTCGACCTTCTCGATGTTGTCCGCGTTCCAGATCGGCTCGAACAGACGGTTCGCGAAGCGCAGACCGATGATGTTGAGGACCGTCGTGCGACCGAGGAAGTGGTCGGTGCGGTGCACGCGCTCCTCGGGGACGAGCTCGAGCACGGTCTTGTTCAGGGCCTCGGCGCTGGCGACGTCGGTGCCGAAGGGCTTCTCGAACGCCAGGGTCGTGCCCTCGGGGAGCTCGACGCCCTGCAGCGCCTCGCAGATGTCCGACGCGATCTGCGGCGGCAGCGCGAAGTACAGGATGGGCTCGGCCTCGGCCGCGTCGAGCAGGGCCTTGAGGTGCTCGGGGTCGGTCGGGTCGCCCTGGATGAAGGTCGTGGACTCGAGCGTCGCGTCGACCTCGGGACCCTTGACGTCCTGCGACGCGAAGGAATTCGTGACGACGTCCTTCCACTGCTCCGCGCTGCGGGCGCTGCGGCCCGTGCCGATCAGCTGGACGGGGACCGCTCGACCGCTCTGCAGGAACGTGCCGAGTCCCGGGAGCAGCAGGCGGGAGGCGAGGTCGCCCGTCGCGCCGAAGATGATGAGGGTGCGCTTGTCGGTCACCGGAGGTGAGTCCTTTCGCTGTGGGGTGGGGTCCGCCTGAGGTCAAGCCGTGTGCGGGCCGGTTGATTCCCGGCGTACCCGTCTCGGCCGTGGATGACGTGTCCGGGAGGGTACGAACCGGTGGTTCTGGTGCGGACGCACTTCGGGCGGCACCGGATGTGGTGCCGCCCGAATGTGTCAGGTGCGCTGCAGGCTGCGGATCAGTGTCCGAAGTTGCCGCGGTAGTACTCGTAGACCCAGCCCACGAGGGTGACCGTCACGAGCGCGAGCCCGATCGGGACGATCCACAGGCCGGCTGCGAGGCCGAGGAAGCAGATCCCCGTGGAGGCTGCGAGCAGGATCGGCCACCACGACCAGGGGCTGAAGTGCCCGAGCTCGGCGTCGCCGTCCTCGATGTTCGCGTCGGCGCGGTCCTCCGGGAGGACGCCGCCCTGCGAGGACATGACCTTCCCGAGGTAGAACGCGATGAACGCGGACATGATCCCGGTGAGGCCGATCGCGACGGTGCCGACCCACTCCGGGCGACCGTAGTAGATCATCGCCCAGATCGTGTAGGCGGCGTCCGCGATGATGAAGAAGACGAACAGGATCCAGAACAGGTTGGTGTTGGCGCGCATGGCGTTACTTCACCTCGCCCTTCGCGGCGTCGTAGGTCGGAGCGTCCGGAGCGTCCTTCGCCGGACCCACACCGATCGGCACACCGGCCTCGGGGTGGTTCAGGTCGAATGCCGGGGACTCGGAACGGATCCGCGGGATCGACGTGAAGTTGTGGCGCGGCGGCGGGCAGCTGGTCGCCCACTCGAGCGAGCGGCCGTAGCCCCACGGGTCGTTCACGGCGACCTTCGGCGCGTTCCGGGCGGTCACGTAGACGTTGAAGATGAACGGCAGGAACGAGATCGCGAGGATCATCGAGCCGATCGTCGACAGCTGGTTCATCCAGGTGAAGCCGTCGTTCGGCAGGTAGGTCGCGTAACGACGCGGCATGCCGATGACGCCCAGCCAGTGCTGGATGAGGAACGTCGTGTGGAAGCCGATGAACAGGAGCCAGAAGTGGATCTTGCCCAGGCGCTCGTTGAGCATGCGACCGGTCCACTTGGGCCACCAGAAGTAGAAGCCCGAGAACATCGCGAACACGACGGTGCCGAACACGACGTAGTGGAAGTGCGCGACGACGAAGTACGAGTCGGACACGTGGAAGTCGAGCGGCGGCGACGCCAGGATCACACCGGTGAGACCACCGAAGGTGAAGGTGATGAGGAAGCCGACGGCCCAGAGGAGCGGGGTCTCGAAGGTGACCGAACCACGCCACATCGTGCCGACCCAGTTGAAGATCTTCACGCCGGTCGGGACCGCGATGAGCATCGTCATGAGCGAGAACCACGGGAGCAGGACGCCACCGGTGACGTACATGTGGTGCGCCCACACCGTGACCGAGAGGGCGGCGATGGAGATGGTCGCGTAGACGAGGGTCTTGTAGCCGAAGATCGGCTTCCGGCTGAAGACCGGGAACACCTCGGAGACGATGCCGAAGAACGGCAGCGCGATGATGTAGACCTCGGGGTGGCCGAAGAACCAGAAGAGGTGCTGCCAGAGCAGGGCACCGCCGTTGGCCGGGTTGTAGATCTGTGCGTCGAACACGCGGTCGAGGCCGAGGCCGAACAGCGCGGCGGCGAGCACCGGGAAGGCCATCAGGACGAGCAGCGACGTCACGAGGGTGTTCCACGTGAAGATCGACATGCGGAACATC
This sequence comes from Curtobacterium sp. MCSS17_007, assembly GCF_003234175.2. NCBI lineage: Bacteria > Bacillati > Actinomycetota > Actinomycetes > Micrococcales > Microbacteriaceae > Curtobacterium > Curtobacterium sp. MCSS17_007. Next base: position 1,324,271 of record NZ_CP126257.1, on the reverse strand, counting down.
GTCATGCCCGGGGCACGCATCGTGATGATGGTCGTGATGAAGTTCACGGCACCGAGGATCGTCGAGAAGCCGGTCATACCGAGGCCGAAGACCCAGAGCGTCCCACCGAGGCCCGGTGTGAACGTCGTGTCACTCAGCGGCGCGTAGGCGAACCAACCGAAGGACGCGGCGCCCTGCGGGGTGAGGAAGCCGCCGACCGCGATGAGCGAGCCGAACAGGTACAGCCAGAAGGCGAACCCGTTCAGACGCGGGAAGGCGACGTCCGGCGCCCCGATCTGGAGCGGCATGATCGCGTTCGCGAAGCCCGAGAAGAGCGGCGTCGCGAACATCAGCAGCATGATCGTGCCGTGCATCGTGAAGAGCTGGTTGTACTGCTCCTTCGTCGCGACGACCTGCAGGCCGGGCTCGAAGAGCTGGGCACGGATCACGAGCGCCATCACACCTGCGAGCAGGAAGAAGATGAACGAGGCGATCAGGTACATGTACCCGATGGTCTTGTGGTCGGTGGAGGTGATCCACCGGACGATGATGTTGCCCTTCCGACCGACCTTCGACGCCTGGAAGTCCGGCGTCGTCGGCGCTGTCGGCTGGCCGACGAGTGACGTTGTCATCTGACGAGCCCCTACTTGTTCTCGCTCGACGCCTCGACCGGCGCCTGGTTGTTCGGTTCGTTCGTGTTGGTGTCGTACTCGTTGCCGAGCAGACCGACCTTGCCCTGCTCGCGCAGCGTGTCGAGGTACTGCTGGTACTCGGACTCGGACACGACCTTGACCTGGAAGAGCATCAGCGAGTGGTACTCACCGCAGAGCTCGGCACACTTGCCCTGGTACGTGCCCTCCTTCTGCGGGATGAAGTACTCGTAGTTGGTCTTGCCCGGGAGCATGTCCTTCTTGTAGAGGAAGTCGATGACCCAGAAGGAGTGGTCGACGTCGCGCGACGAGAGCTCGATCTCGACCTTCTTGCCGACCGGCAGGTAGAGCGTGGGGAGCTGCGACTCGTCGATCGAGCCCTTGCCGTTCTCCTCTTCCTGGGCCTGGATGCCCTGGTAGTAGACGCTCTCCTGCGGGTTGTCCTTGTCGATGTAGTTGAAGTCCCAGGCCCAGCGCTTGCCGTAGACGTGGATCGTCGCGTCCGGGTCGTCGAAGGGCTGCTCGATCGCCGACTGGTCCTTCGCGGTGAAGGCGAAGAAGCCGAGCACCAGGATCAGCGGCACGATCGTGTAGAAGATCTCGAGCGGCATGTTGTACCGCATCTGCACCGGCAGGCCGGTCTGGCCCTTGCGACGGCGGTAGACGATGGCGGCCCAGATGACGAGGCCCCACACGATGAGGCCGACGGCCAGGAGCACGATCCAGCTGGTGGTCCACAGGCCGACGATGCGGCTCGTGTGGTTCGTGACGTCCTTCGTCTCCTCGGTGCCCGGGAGCCATCCGTTCATCTGCTGCTGCGTGCAGCCAGCCAGTGCGATGACCAGACCGACGGCCACCGGGACGGCCGCCCAACGTATACGGCGATTCGAACGCACTGTTACCTCTCGGAAGACGTTGCGGGGGGTCGGCGGCGCGGATGTGACTGGCACAGAGGCCGCACGATGCTCGCTCCCAGCTTGGTTGGAACACTCCTAGCTTACTCGCAGCTGGTGACGTCTCGCGCACACCCGACACGGGCGCGGCCGCGATCCGCAGCTCCCGGACGGCGCTTTCCCCCGGTCGCGGCGGGCGTGGACACCGCCACGAACGACGAGCGGGGAGCGGCCAGATCGGTCGCTCCCCGCTCGCGTGTCGGTTCGGTCGGCGGACAGGACGCCGCCGGGGCGTCAGTGGAAGCTGTCGCCGCACGCGCAGCTGCCCTGCGCGTTGGGGTTGTCGATGGTGAAGCCCTGCTTCTGGATCGTGTCCTCGAAGTCGATGGTCGCGCCGTCGAGGTACGGGACGCTCATCTTGTCGACGACGACCTCGACCCCGCTGCCGAACTCGGCCGTCGCGTCGCCGTCGAGCAGGCGCTCGTCGAAGTAGAGCTGGTAGATCAGGCCCGAGCAGCCGCCGGGCTGGACGGCGAGGCGCAGACGGAGGTCGTCGCGGCCCTCCTGCTCGAGGAGGCTCGCCACCTTCGCCGCCGCCGCGTCGCTGAGCGCGACGCCGTGCGCGCGTGCGTCCGTCGCCGGTGCGTTGTCGATGATGGTGTCGCTCATCCGCGCGTCTCCCTCCGGGCGGTGTCGGTCACCGCGCCTGGGTCGATTGTAAGCACGGGAGCCGACAGGTCGGGTCGTCCGTCCACAGGTCGGGACCGGACCTCGGACGGGAGGCCCGTGGCGGCGTCGCCACGGGCCTCCCGTCCGGTGCTCCCCGCGTCCGTCGCGGAGCGGGCTCCCTGCGTCAGGCGCGCGTCGCGAGGCGCGCGAGCAGGATCGCCTCGGACACGATCGCGCGGTGCAGCACGCCGAGGTGCTGCGACTCGTTCGGGCTGTGCGCCCGGGTGTCGGGATCCTCGACACCCGTCACCAGGATCTGCGCCTCCGGGAACTGGGCGGCCAGGTCCGAGACGAACGGGATCGACCCGCCGATGCCCTGCTCGACCGCGGGGTTGCCCCAGCCCTCGTGCATGGCGGTACGGGCCTCCTGCACGGCCCAGCCGGCGGTGTCCACGAGGAACCCGTCACCGGTGTCGACCTCGGTGATCTCGAGCTGCGCGCCGAACGGCACGTGCGCGCGGAGGTGCCGCTCGACGGCGGCGTACGCGTCGGTGGCCGACTGGCCGGGGGCGACGCGGACGGACACGCGGGCGGCCACCGTGGGCAGCAGCGTGTTCGACGCGTTCGCGACGCTCGGCACGTCCATGCCGGTCACCGTGATCGACGGCTGGAACCACATGCGCGACAGGACCGGTCCGGTCCCCACCGGCTGCACACCCGGGAGCAGGGCCGCGTCGACGACGAGCTCGGCCTCGGAGCGCTCGGGGACCTCGGCGTCGTACGCGGTGAGTCCCTCGACGGCGACCGAACCGGCGTCGTCGTGCAGCGAGGCGAGGAGACGCACCATCGGGATCATCGCGTCCGGGGCCGCGCCGCCGAACATGCCGCTGTGGCTCGCGTGCTCGAGCGTCGTCAGCGTCGCGCGGAACGTCACGTTGCCCCGGAGCGAGACGGTGATCGAGGGGACGTCGACCGACCAGTTGTCGCTGTCGGCCACGACGATGACGTCCGCGGCCAGGTGCTCCTCCTGCTCGCGCAGGAAGGTACGGAACGAGCGGGAGCCGAACTCCTCCTCGCCCTCGACGAAGAGCACGACGCCGAGGTCGAGGTCGTCGCCGAACCGTGCGTGCAGCGCGCGGAGCGCGGCGATGTGCGTCATCACGCCGGCCTTGTCGTCCGAAGCGCCCCGGCCGTACAGGCGGTCACCGCGGAGCGTCGGCTCGAAGGGCGGGGTCTCCCACAGTCCGTCGTCGCCCTGTGGCTGCACGTCGTGGTGCGCGTAGAGCATCACGGTCGGCTTCCCGTTGCGCGCGGGGCGCACGGCGAGGACCGCGGGCTGGCCGAGCTCGCGACCCGCTTCCTGCGCGCCTGCGGTCTCCCCCTCGACCGCGGAGCGGACGATGCGGACGGCGTCGTCAGCGAACACCCCCGTGGAGCGCGCCAGGTCCGCGACCGCCTCGGCGCTCGCCTGCACGTGCGCCGGGTCGAACGCCGACCACGACACCGACGGCAGTCGGACCAGCGCGGAGAGGTCGGCGATCGTCGTCGGCAGCCCTCCCTGCACGTGTTCGCGGAGGGCGTCGAGGAGCGCGGGGTCGGTCGCGGGGCTGTGCTGGTCGGTGTCGGTCATGTCCCGTAATCTAGAGGAGATCCAGCACGCAACCGCAGTCAGGAACGCACCGTGGCGAAGGCAGCCCCCAAGACCAACACGACCGTCAACCCGTCCGAGGACGAGCTCCTCGAGTCGGGCAAGGGCCGGCCGACGCCGAGCCGTCGTGAGCGCGAGGCCGCCAACCGTCGCCCGCTCGTCGGCAACAGCCCGCAGGACAAGAAGGCCGCCCGCGCGCGTCTCAACACCGAGCGCGAGAAGGCCCGCGTGGGCATGGCCAACGGCGAGGAGCGCTACCTGCCCGCCAAGGACAAGGGCGAGCAGCGGAAGTTCGTGCGCGACTGGATCGACGCGCGCTGGAACGTGGGCGAGGTCATGATGCCCGTGCTCGTGCTGTTCCTCATCGTCGGGTTCGCCGCAGCGCAGACCGTGCTGGCGTCGTACTCGCTGCTGCTCGTCTGGGCGTTCGTGGCCCTGTTCGTGCTCGACTGCATCGTGCTCTGGCTGTCGCTCCGCAAGAAGCTGACCGCGAAGTTCGGCGAGATGCAGCGCGGCACGTTCCTCTACATCCTCACCCGGGCGTGGCAGCTGCGCTTCCTGCGCCTGCCGAAGCCCCAGGTCCGTCGCGGGCAGTACCCCTCGCTGTAGGCACCACGTCACGAGCGCCGTCCGGCCGAGCCGGGCGGCGCTTCGTCGTTCCCGGATCCCGTGGCACCACGACGCGCTGTCCGATCGCACCGAGGTTCCCCGACTCGCCGCGGGCGGAGCGCCGAGGTCGCAGGTCCGGCGCTGTCGCTCCTCGACGTGCCGCAGTTCCGGAACCTCGGGCGCTGGTGCCGGACGTGCGTGCTGGGCGTCGAGGGCGCTAGCGTGCTGCGCGCCGCAAGCGGCGTCGCCGCAGCCGGTTGATCCGCGTCGCCCAGGTCGGCCCCTCGTAGAGGAACGCCGTGTAGCCCTGCACCAGCGTCGCACCGGCGTCGATGCGGTCCTGCACGTCCTGCTCGCTCGTGACGCCGCCGACCGCGATGACGCAGAAGTCGGCGGGCACAGCAGCCCGGACGCGGCGCAGGACCTCGAGCGACCGGGCAGCGAGCGGCGCTCCGGAGAGGCCGCCGGCGCCCATCGCCTCGACCTCGGCGGCGGGCGTCCGGAGCCCGGTGCGGGCGATGGTGGTGTTGTTCGCGATGATGCCGTCGAGCCCTAGGTCGACCGCGAGCCCGGCGATCGCGTCGATCTGCTCGTCCGTCAGGTCCGGCGCGATCTTCACCAGCACGGGCGTGCGTCCGGCGGCGTCGTGGACGGCCGACAGCAGCGGGCGGAGCTGGTCGGCTTCCTGCAGTCCGCGCAGGCCCGGCGTGTTCGGCGAACTCACGTTCACCGCGAGGTAGTCGGCGAACGGCGCGAGCAGCCGGGTCGACTCGAGGTAGTCGTCGACGGCGTCCTCGACCGCGACCACCCGGCTCTTGCCGATGTTCACGCCGATGACGGGCCGGCCGGGGTTCCGTCGCGCGCGTTCCAGTCTGCGCGCCGCACGGGCAGCGCCGTGGTTGTTGAAGCCCATCCGGTTGACGAGGGCCTTGTCGCGGATGAGACGGAACAGCCGGGGCTTCTCGTTGCCGGGCTGCGCCTGCGCCGTGATCGTGCCGACCTCGACGTGGCCGAACCCGAGCAGTCCGAGTCCGGCGATGCCCTTCGCGTCCTTGTCGAACCCGGCCGCGAGCCCGAACCGCGAGGGGAAGTGGATCCCCATCGTCGTGATGCCATCGGCCGCGGACGGACGCGAGTACCGCTCGACCGCACCACTGAGGAACGGCACCTTCGGCAGCACCCGGATCACCGCGAACGCGATGTGGTGCGCGCGCTCCGGGTCCATGTTGGCGAAGACCGACCGGAAGACGACCGCGTAGCCGTTCCGGATGACGCGCTCGGCGACCCCGCTCATGCGCCACCGCCGGACGAGCCCGGGCCGGTGGCCCCGGACGCCTGCGCCGCGTGGTGGTCGAGACGCAGCTGCGCGATCGCCTCCTCGAAGTCCTCGAGCGTGTCGAACGCCTGGTACACGCTCGCGAACCGCAGGAACGCGACCTCGTCGAGTTCCCGCAGCGGCGGCAGGATCGCGAGGCCGATGTCGTTGGCGTCGATCTGGCTCGACCCCGACGACCGCACGGTCTCCTCGACGCGCTGGGCCAGCACGGCGAGGTCGCCGTCGGTCACCGGGCGCCCCTGGCACGCCTTGCGCACGCCGGAGACGATCTTGTCGCGGCTGAACGGTTCGGTCACGCCGTTGCGCTTCACGACGTTCAGCGAAGCGGTCTCGGTCGTCGAGAACCGACGCCCGCAGTTCGGGCACTGGCGGCGGCGGCGGATCGAGGTGCCGTCGTCGCTCGTGCGGGAGTCGACGACGCGGGAGTCCGGGTGGCGGCAGAAGGGGCAGAACATGTCGTGCCCCAGGCTATCGGCTCGACGCGTCCCTCAGGGTCCCGATGACGCGCCTGTGGACTGTCGGCGATCAGGCGCGGCTCGTGCGCTCCGTCACCGCTGCACCGTGCCCGGGGAGCTGCTCCTCGGTCGCGAGGGCCACGATGTGCGGAGCGACCTGGGCCAGCGCGTCCGGCGTGTAGCGGATGACCTGCTGGGGACGCAGGAACGTCGACGCCGACAGGCCCGAACCGAACCGCGCCTGACCGCCGGTCGGCAGCACGTGGTTCGACCCGGCGAGGTAGTCGCCGAGGCTCACCGGCGTGCTCGGCCCGACGAACACCGCACCGGCCGCATCGATGTCGGCCAGGACGGCGTCGTCGTCCGCGGTCTGGATCTCCAGGTGCTCCGGGCCGTACGCGTTGCTCACGGTGGCGGCGTCGGCCAACGAGTCGACCAGGACGACGGCGGACTGCGGGCCGTCGAGCGCGGTCTGGAGGCGCGCAGCCGTCCCGAGCGCCGCCACACGCTCCGGGATCGCGGCCTCGACCGCGTCGGCGAACGCGGCCGACGTGGTCACCAGCACGCTGCCCGCCTGCTCGTCGTGCTCGGCCTGGCTCACGAGGTCGGCGGCGACGTAGCCCGGATCGGCCGTGTGGTCGGCGATCACGAGGATCTCGGTCGCCCCGGCCTCGGAGTCGATGCCGACGACACCGCGTACCAGGCGCTTCGCCGCCGCGACGAAGTTGTTCCCCGGACCGGTCACGAGGTCGACGGGCTCGAGGCCGATCTCCGCGACGCCGAACGCCAGCGCGCCCACTGCCCCGGCGCCGCCCATCGCGTAGACCTCGTCGATCCCGAGCAGACCAGCGGCGGCCAGGATCGTCGGGTGCACCTGACCGCCGTGGTCCCGCTGGGGCGGCGACACGAGCGCGATCGAGCCGACGCCGGCGACCTGGGCCGGCACGACGTTCATGACGACACTCGACGGGTAGACGGCCTTGCCACCCGGCACGTAGAGACCGACGCGACGCATCGGCTGCCACCGCTGCTGCACCTGGGCGCCGTCCGCCAGGGTCGTGACCGAACCGGCGGGCACCTGCGCGGCGCTGGCGGCACGGACGCGGCGGATCGCCTCGTCGAGGGCATCGCGCAGCTCCGGGGCCAGCCCGGCGACGGCGGCAGCGATCTCGGCCGCGGGCACACGGACGTGCTCGGGTGCACCACCGTCGAAGCGCTCCGCCTGCTCCTGCAGGGCGGACGCACCGTGGTGCCGGACCGCCTCCACGAGCTCGCGGGCCGCGTCGACGGCGTGCGAGACGTCACCGACGGCGCGCGGCATGAGGCGGAGGAGTTCGGCACGGGCGGGCAGGCCGCCGCGGAGGTCGATTCGCTGCATCATCAGGCGTCCAGCGTACCGGCGGCACCGGACAGGAGCGCGTCGACGACGGGTCCGTGGTGCCGTGCCCGGTCGGGGTCCCACCCGCCGAGCAGCTGCAGGGTGAGGACGCGGAACGCCAGTGCCCGCACGAGCACCTGCGACCACTCCGGCACGTCCGCGACCACCCCGAGTGCCGCGAGTCGTTCGACCTCGACGCCGTGCCAGCAGACGGCATCGACGGCCGCGATCGCCGCGGCGTACCCGACCGGCCGCCAGGAGGGCGCCCAGTCGAACACAGTGGGCGGTTCTCCCGGTGCGAACAGCACGTTGCCGAGCAGGTCCCGGTGCACCAGCTGCGTCGGCGACCGGACGGGGCGGAACGCGGCGGCCAACCGGTCGAGCGTCGGATCAGCCGGCAGCGGTCCGGTCCCCCAGACGGCGCGGTCGGCCCGGCTCCACGCGTCGTCCACCGAGTCGAGGAACGCCGGGCGTCCGAGCCCCGCCACCGCACGGTGGAACGCCGCACCGACACGGATGACGTCCTCGACGCGGTCCGGGGCCGTCGCGCCGGCGCACCACGTCCAGGCCTCCCAGCCGTCCGTCGTCCAGCCGCCGGCGTGCGTGGGTACCGGCCGCGGGGTGCGGAACGCATCCGTGTGCTCGAGGCGGGCGAGCACGTCCGACCGCCACCGCGCCTCCCGCACGTCACCGTGCGGACGCAGGACGACCGATCCGGCGCGCCACGTGGTCCCGCGGCCCCCGGGGAGCCGTTCGGGCTGCTGCCCGGCTGCCCCGAACGTCCGGAGCACCGCGGCCGACGGCCGCGGTGCTCCGGACGTGGACATCGGGGACCTAGACCAGGCAGCGCGGGCCGAGCAGGCTCTTCAGCTCACCGAACAGGTCGGGCGTCAGGTTGACCGGGAACGGCAGCTCGAAGGTCCGTGCGACGTCGTCCTTGAGCAGGCGGAGCCGCACCTCGGTCTCCCCCTGGTGCCGGCCGAGCACCGCGGCGAGCTCCGTGACGGTCGTCGTCGTGGCCTGCCGCTCCGGCAGGGACAGCGTCAGCGGTCCGGAGCCCATCGCATCACCGACGTTGGGCTGGAACATGCTCACCGCGTGCAGGGCCTTGCCGTCGTCCCGCACGTTCACGCGCCCGCGCAGCACGACGATCGAGTCGGCCACGAGCGACGGCCCGAACTCCTGGTACGTCTTGCCGAGGAACATGACGCCGATCTCGCCGCCGAAGTCCTCGATCTGCACGATGCCGTAGGGGTTGCCGCTCGACTTCGCCACGCGGTGCTGCACGCTGGTCAGGAGCCCGGCGACCGTCACCGTCTCGCCCTCGATGCCGTCGTCCGCGGCGATGAGGTCGGCGATCGTGATCGACTGGTGCTTCGCCAGTTCGATCTCGAGCCCGGCCAGCGGGTGGTCGGACACGTACAACCCGAGCATGTCGCGCTCGAAGGCGAGCTTGTCGCGCTTGGCCCACTCGGGACGGTCGGGTACCTGCGAGACGGGCGCGGCGGTCGGCTGCTCCTCGGCGACCTCGGCGAACAGCGAGTCGAAGTCGAAGCCGACGTTGCCGTTGGCCTCGTCGCGCTTGACCTTGACCGCGCTCTCGACCGCGCCCTCGTGGATCTCGACGAGGGCCCGGCGCGTGTCGCCGAACTCGTCGAACGCGCCAGCCTTGATGAGCGACTCGACCGTGCGCTTGTTGGCGGACGAGATCGGGATCTTCCGGAGGAAGTCGTGGAACGACTCGAACGCACCCTTCTCGGTGCGCGCCTTGACGATGTCGTCGACGACGTTGAAGCCGACATTGCGGATGGCGCCCATGCCGAAGCGGATGTCGTCGCCGACGGCCGCGAAGAACCCGATCGACTCGTTGACGTCCGGCGGCATCACCCGGATGCCCATGCGGCGGCACTCGTTGAGGTACAGCGCCAGCTTGTCGCGGGCGTCGCCGACACTGGTCAGCAGCGCCGCCATGTACTCGGCCGGGTAGTGCGCCTTGAGGTACGCCGTCCAGAACGACACCACGCCGTACGCCGCCGAGTGCGCCTTGTTGAACGCGTAGTCGGAGAACGGCAGCAGGATGTCCCACAGGGTCTTGATCGCAGCGGCCGAGTAGCCGTTGTCCTGCATGCCCTTCTCGAAGCCGGCGTACTGCTTGTCCAGCTCCGACTTCTTCTTCTTGCCCATCGCGCGGCGGAGGATGTCCGCCTGCCCGAGCGAGAAGCCCGCGACCTTCTGCGCGATCGCCATGACCTGCTCCTGGTAGATGATCAGGCCGTAGGTCGTGCCGATGATGTCCTGCAGGGGCTCCTCGAGCTCCGGGTGGATCGGCGTGATCGGCTGCTCGCCGTTCTTGCGGAGCGCGTAGTTCGTGTGCGAGTTCGCACCCATGGGGCCCGGACGGTACAGCGCGATGAGCGCGGAGATGTCCTCGAAGTTGTCGGGCTTCATGAGGCGGAGCAGGCCGCGCATGGGCCCGCCGTCGAGCTGGAAGACGCCCAGCGTGTCACCGCGCTGGAGCAGCTGGTAGGCAGCCTCGTCCTCGAGCCCCATCGTCTCGAGGTCGAGCTCGATCCCACGGTTCGTCTTGATGTTGTCGAGGGCGTCACTGATGATCGTGAGGTTCCGGAGCCCCAGGAAGTCCATCTTGATCAGGCCGAGCGACTCCGCTGCTGGGTAGTCGAACTGCGTGACGATCTGGCCGTCCTGCTCGCGCTTCATCACCGGGATGATGTCGATGAGCGGCTCGCTCGACATGATCACACCGGCGGCGTGCACACCCCACTGGCGCTTCAGGCCCTCGAGCCCGAGCGCCGTGTCGAACACCGTCTTCGCCTCGGGGTCGGTCTCGACGACCGTCCGGACGTCGACCGCCTCCTTGTACCGCGGGTGGTCTTTGTCGAAGATCCCGGTGAGCGGGATGTCCTTGCCCATCACGGGCGGCGGCATCGCCTTCGTGAGCTTCTCGCCCATGCCGAAGGGGAACCCGAGCACGCGCGAGGAGTCCTTGAGCGCCTGCTTCGCCTTGATGGTGCCGTACGTGACGATCTGCGCGACGCGCTCCGACCCGTACTTCTCGGTGACGTACTTGATCGCCTCACCGCGGCGCCGGTCGTCGAAGTCGACGTCGAAGTCGGGCATCGAGACGCGGTCTGGGTTGAGGAAGCGCTCGAAGATCAGACCGTGGCGGATCGGGTCGAGGTCGGTGATGCGCATCGCGTACGCCACCATCGACCCGGCGCCGGAACCACGGCCCGGCCCGACGCGGATGCCGTTGTTCTTCGACCAGTTGATGAAGTCGGCCACCACGAGGAAGTACCCCGGGAAGCCCATCTGGTTGATGATCCCGACCTCGTAGTCGGCGCGCTCCTGGACCTCGCGCGAGATCCCGTCCGGGTACCGGTACTGCAGGCCCTTCGCGACCTCCTTCTCGAACCACGAGTGCTCGGTCTCCCCCTCGGGCACGGGGAACTTCGGCATGTAGTTCGCGGCGGTGTCGAACTCGACGTTGCACCGCTCGGCGATCAGCAGCGTGTTGTCGCAGGCCTCGGGGTGGTCGCGGAAGACGTGCCGCATCTGCTGCGGTGTCTTCAGGTAGAACTCGTCCGCGTCGAACTTGAAGCGGTTCGGGTCGTTCAGCGTCGAGCCGGACTGCACGCACAGGAGCGCCGCGTGCGACTTCGCGTCGTGCGAGTGCGTGTAGTGCAGGTCGTTCGTGCCGACGAGCGGGATGCCCAGGTCCTTCGAGATGCGGACGACGTCCTCGATGACGCGGCGTTCGATCTCGAGCCCGTGGTCCATGACCTCGGCGAAGTAGTTGTCCTTGCCGAAGATGTCGCGGTAGTCCGCGGCGGCCTTGAGCGCCTCGTCGTACTGGCCGAGGCGCAGGCGCGTCTGGATCTCCCCCGAGGGGCAACCCGTCGTCGCGATGATCCCCTCGTGGTACTGCTCGAGGAGCTCGATGTCCATGCGCGGCTTGAAGTAGTAGCCCTCGATCGACGCCCGGCTCGACAGCCGGAACAGGTTGTGCATGCCCGTCGTGTTCTCGGCGAACATGGTCATGTGCGTGTACGCGCCGGAACCGGACACGTCGTCACCGCCGCCGTCACCCCAGCGCACGCGCGTCTTGTCCGAGCGGTGCGTGCGCGGCGTGATGTAGGCCTCGGTCCCGATGATCGGCTTCACGCCACCGGCCTTCGCGGCCTTCCAGAACTCGAACGCGCCGAACATGTTGCCGTGGTCGGTGACCGCGACCGCGGGCATGCCCTGCGCAGCGGTCTCGGCGACGAGGTCGTTCAGCCTGGCAGCGCCGTCGAGCATCGAGTACTCGCTGTGCACGTGCAGGTGGACGAAGGAGTCGGAATCCGACACGGGACCTCCGGTTTCGACGAGGACTGCTGCGGGGCGGGACAAGCCTAACCGGCAGCACCGACGTCTTCCGCGTGTCCGGCACCCCCGCGGGCGGCGTGCGGCGTGGGGCGTGCGGCGGCGACCCGAGCGGTGCGGCCGCGCGAGCGGGCAGGACACGCCGCCCGCCGTCCGCCGCGCGGGCGGAAGGCGTCGGCACTGGCCGCCGACCGTGACGGATCCTGCCCGCTCGGGGCAGGCGGCAGACGCGACGAGGGGACGGACGGGAGGCGCACGGTGCCGCCGCCACGCGCCTCCCGTCAGGACGCGGCGGGCTCGACGGACGATCGCCCCCCTGTCGCACGACGTGCCGCTCAGCTTCCCCGCGGGCGGCATGTCGTACGACCGGGACGACCGCCGACGGCATGTCGTGCGACCGGACGAGGCGGGCCGCCCTCGGCCGAGCGGCGACCGGGAACGGCGGGCCGACCCCGGCAGGCCGAGGCAGGCTGGTCCGAGCCGAGCCGAGCGGTCCGGCCCCGCCGACCCAGCGACGCCGCCGCGCCGGCCGACTACGCGGACGCGGCCCGGATGCGGTCGAGCGCCGTCTGCAGGTCCTCGGGATAGTCCGCCGAGTACGACACCCACTCCCCCGTGCGCGGGTGCTCGAACGCGAGCCGGACGGCGTCGAGCCACTGCCGCGTCAGCCCGAGCTCGTTCGCGAGCACCGGATCGGCACCGTACATCGTGTCGCCGACCAGGGGGTGCTTCGTCGCCGCCATGTGCACACGGATCTGGTGCGTGCGCCCCGTCTCCAGGTGCACCTCGAGCAGCGTCGCGGACCGGAACGCCTCGAGCGTCTCGTAGTGCGTCACGCTCGGCTTGCCGTCGGCCGTGACCGCGAACTTCCAGTCGCTCGACGGGTGCCGACCGATCGGGGCGTCGATGGTGCCCGAGGTCGGGTCCGGGTGGCCCTGCGCGAGCGCGTGGTAGACCTTCTCGACCGTCCGCTCCTTGAACGCCCGCTTGAGGTGCGTGTAGGCGAGCTCGGTCTTCGCGACCACCATCAACCCCGAGGTGCCGACGTCGAGCCGGTGCACGATGCCCGCGCGCTCGGCCGCCCCGGAGGTCGCGATGGTGAACCCCGCGGCCGCGAGCCCACCCGGCACGGTCGGGCCGTCCCAGCCGGGCGACGGGTGCGCGGCGACACCGATGGGCTTGTCGACGACGACGATGTCCTCGTCGTCGTGCACGATCCGCATCCCGGGGACCTCGACGGGCACGATGCGCGGAGGCTCCTTGGGCGACCACTCGACCTCGAGCCACGAGTCGGCGTGCAGACGGTCGGACTTGCCGACCTCGACGCCGTCGACACGGACACCGCCCGCTGCGACGACCTCGGCCGCGAAGGACCGCGAGAACCCGAGGAGCTTCGCGATGGCCGCGTCGACGCGCTCGCCGGCGAGGCCGTCGGGGACGGGGAGGGAACGCTGCTCGCTCACGTCGCGTCGTGTCCGAGGACGTCGCGACCGTCACGCGGCCCGCGGGGGTCGGACTCGGCGGCGATCGACCGGGAGGCACGACCTGCCTGCGCGGGGTCGGCGGATGCCGTCGATGTGGCCGGTCCCGCCTCCGCGCGAGCGGCAGCGGCCTCGGCTGCGCGCTGCTCCTTCGCCGACGGTGCCCGGGTGCCGTCGAGGTTGACCCCGAGGATCACCAGGAGGACGAAGACCACCATGCTGACGCAGATGAACGCGTCGGCGATGTTGTAGATCGCGGGCATCATCCACGGCGTCGAGATGAAGTCGACCACGTGTCCGCGACCGAAGCCGGGCTCGCGGAAGAGCCGGTCGAGCAGGTTGCCCAGCGCTCCGCCGAGGAGCATGCCGAGCACGATCGCCCACCACATCGACCGGATGCGCCGGGCGAAGACGATGATGCCGACGACGACGGCCGTCGAGACGATCGAGAACACCCAGGTCATGTTCACCGCGAACGAGAACGCCGCACCGGGGTTCCGGACGTAGAACAGCTGCAGGGCGTCGCCGAGCACCGCCACGGGCTGGCCGTAGGGCAGGTTCGCCACGACGAGGGCCTTCACGCCCTGGTCGAGCACCACCACGACGACAGCGGCGAAGGCCAGTGCCGCGATCGCGCGGACACTGACCTTCGCCGATGGTGCTGGTCGGACCAACGTCAGTTGCCGAAGCCCTGCGCCGAGGCCGGCGCGGGGGTGAGGCCGGACTCCTGCGAGCCGGACCCGTCGAGCTCGGCGAGCTGACCCTGGATGTAGCTCTTGAGCTGCGCACGGTAGTCGCGCTCGAAGGTGCGGAGCTCGTCGATCTTGCCCTCGAGCTGGCGCTGCTCCTGCTCGAGCACCGCGACGCGCTGCCGGTTGGTGTTCTCGGTGTCGGCGATGATCTGGCGCTGCTTCGCCTCGGCCTCGGAGACCAGGCGGGCGGCCTGCGCGGTGCCCTCGGCGATGAGTGCGTCGCGCTTCTCGATGCCCTCGCGGACGTGCTCCTCGTGCAGGCGACGAGCCAGCGTGAGCAGGTTCGTGGTGCCCTCGGTGTCCTCGTCGGCCGGCACGGTCGACGGGGCCGGAGCAGCGGCGACGACCGGCGCGGGCTCCGGAGCGGCGGCGACGGGGGCCGGCTCGGGCTCGGGGGTCGGGGCCGACTGCTCGGCGGGCTGCTCGACCGCGGCCGGCTTCGGCGCCGACTCGGCAGCCTGCAGGCGCTGGCGGAGCTCGTCGTTCTCGGCCGTCAGGCGGCGGAGCTCGACGACGACCTCGTCCAGGAAGTCGTCGACCTCGTCCTGGTCGTAGCCTTCGCGGAACTTCGTCGGCTGGAACCGCTTGTTGACTACGTCTTCCGGCGTCAAAGCCATTGCCGTCACCTCAATAGAACTGCTGAACGTGTGGAACCACTTGCGTCGCGACCGAATGTACCAGCCGCGTCGAGCGGTGCGGATGTCCGCCGGAGCGGACATCGATCCCGACCACCGTACACCGGGGGCGGGGCGGAACCGTGACCTTCGTCGTGGCGTGGCGCGTGTCGCGGCCGGACGGTGGTCAGAACGAGCGTGCGAGCGCACCCACGACGACCCGCAGGATGATCACCACGAGCATGACGATCGTCCAGCCGAAGTCGAGCGCCACGGGCCCCAGCCGCATCGGCGGGAGCAGGCGTCGGACGAACCGGATCGGCGGGTCGGTCAGGGTGTAGACGACGTCGGCGACGACGAGCATCGCGCCACGGGGACGCCAGCTGCGGTTGTACGCCTGCACGATGTCGAACGCGAACCGGCCCCACATCACGAAGAAGTAGAGCAGGAGGGCGAAGGAGAGGATCCCGAAGACCAGTGACACGATGGGGCTCGCTCGGCTCGGGTGCGTCCGCCGTCACGGCGTCCGCACGGGGCGGGGTGAACCGGGGTACGGCTCAGGACTGGGCGAAGAAGGACGCCTCGATGTCGGACTCTACCTCAGCCGGCTCACCGCTCACCGCGACGTGGGCGGGCGACAGCAGGAAGACCTTGTTCGTGACGCGCTCGATCTTGCCGTAGAGGCCGAGCGACAGGCCCGACGCGAAGTCGATCATGCGGCGGGCGTCCGACTCGGTCATCTGCGAGAGGTTGATGATGACGGGGATGCCGTCGCGGAAGCTCTCGGCGATGGACTGGGCGTCCTTGTACTCGCGCGGGTGGACGGTGAGGATCTCGTTCATTTCCTGGACCGGGGTCGCCTTCTGTGCGGTCGTGTGCGAGCGGCGGAGCGGGGTGACCTGGGCGCCGCGCTGGTGGGTGTGCGTCTTGGGCTCGGCGGGTGCTGCCGCCGGGGCTGCGGCGGCCGGCGCGGCAGCAGCGGGCGACTCCGGCGCAGCGGCCTGGGCCGCAGCCGGAGCGGCGGCCTGGCGCGTGGGCGCGGGGGCCGGCTGCTGCTCGTCCTCGTACAGTTCCTCGTCGGCGAGGCCGAGGTAGACCATCGTCTTCTTGAGCGGGTTGGCCATGGTTCCTCCGGAGGTCGGTGCTCGTGGGTGCCCTGCAACGAGGCTAGGGCGCGACCGGCCGGTTTCCCGTGATTGCGGTCCCGATCCGCAGGTGTGTCGCGCCCTCGGCGATCGCCTCGGCGAAGTCACCGCTCATCCCCGCCGAGATGTCGGTGGCGTCGGGGGCGAGCGCGACGACCCGCGACGAGATCCCACGGAGCCGGGCGAACGCACGCCGGGGCTCCTCGTCGAGCGGCGCGACCGCCATGACGCCGCGCAGCCGGATGGTCCCGGTGGCCAGGACGCGCTCCACCATGGCGTCGACGTCGTCCGGCTGCACACCGCCCCGACCGGGGTCGTCGGTGAGGTTGACCTGCACGAAACCGTCGATCACCCGCGGGTCCGGCTCGGTCTCGGTCGGCGCGAAGGCGTCGACGACGGAGGCCCGGTCGAGCGACTGCACGACGTCCGCGTACCGCCGCGCCTGCCGCGCCTTCTTCGACTGCAGCTGCCCGACGAAGTGCCAGGTCAGGGCGAGGTCGGCGAGCTCCGTTGCCTTGGACTGCGCCTCCTGGTGGCGGTTCTCCCCCACGTCGGTGACACCGAGTCCGGCGAGCTCGCGGACGAGCCCGGCCGGGTGGTACTTCGTCACCACGACGAGCGTCAGCTCGTCGCTCGACCGTCCCGCAGCTCGTGCCGCGGCGGCGATGCCCGACCTGACGGACGCGAGACGCGCCTCCAGTCCGTCACGGTCGACGGAGGGGAGGCGCGCATCACCTGCCACGGGAGGGCTTACTTCAGGAAGTCGGGGACGTCGAGCTCGTCGTCGTCGTCGAACGCCGGGTCGGCGGCGCGACGCACGGGCGCCTCGTGCTCCTGGGACGCCCAGGACGGCGCGCTGGTCGCGGTGTCCTCGATCGCACCGGTGCCGGCCGTACCGGACGCGGCCGCACCGCCCTGCTCCGGGTCGACCCAGCTGGAGCGACGCTCCTTCTGCTGCGAGCTCGGCTCGCCACCGTCGAAGCCGGCGGCGATGACCGTCACGCGGACCTCGTCGCCCAGGGTGTCGTCGATGACCGCACCGAAGATGATGTTCGCCTCGGGGTGGACAGCCTCCTGCACCAGGCGGGCGGCGTCGTTGATCTCGAAGATGCCGAGGTTCGAGCCACCCTGGATCGACAGCAGCACGCCGTGCGCGCCGTCGATCGAGGCCTCGAGCAGCGGCGACGCCACGGCGAGCTCGGCCGCCTTGATCGCCCGGTCCGCGCCGCGGGACGAGCCGATGCCCATGAGCGCCGATCCCGCGCCCTGCATGACGCTCTTGACGTCGGCGAAGTCGAGGTTGATGAGACCCGGGGTCGTGATGAGGTCGGTGATGCCCTGGACGCCCGCGAGCAGGACCTGGTCGGCGGTCGCGAAGGCCTCGACCATCGAGATGCCGCGGTCGCTGATCTCCAGCAGGCGGTCGTTCGGCACGACGATGAGCGTGTCGACCTCGTCCTTGAGCGAGGCGACGCCGTTCTCGGCCTGGGACTGGCGGCGCTTGCCCTCGAAGCTGAACGGCTTCGTGACGACACCGATGGTCAGCGCGCCGATCGACTTCGCGATCCGGGCGACCACGGGCGCACCACCCGTACCGGTGCCGCCACCCTCGCCTGCGGTGACGAAGACCATGTCGGCGCCCGCCAGGGCCTCCTCGATCTCCTCGGCGTGGTCCTCGGCGGCGCGACGGCCGACCTCGGGGTCCGCGCCGGCGCCGAGCCCGCGGGTGATCTCGCGGCCGACGTCGAGCTTGACGTCGGCATCGCTGAGCAGCAGTGCCTGCGCGTCGGTGTTGATCGCGATGAACTCGACGCCGCGGAGGCCGAGCTCGATCATGCGGTTCACGGCGTTCACGCCGCCGCCGCCGACACCGACGACCTTGATGACGGCGAGGTAGTTGTGGTTCGTGGTCACGTCAGTCGGGCCTCCGGTTGAACCCTCAACCTCTACTTGAAGTTCAGGGGCAATGCTGGTAGATGTGGTGCTTCCTCGACGCTACGGGTGCGCTCCGCACGCTGTCGCGCCGCCACGCCGCGTGTCGCCGATCACGTCGGTCAGATCGACGCCGTCCGGGTCAGTCCTTCGCCCGGATGATCCCGTTGTCGGGAGCCGACACGTCGAACTCGACCTTCCGGTCCGGGTCCCGGCTCGCGTGGTCCTTGACGAGGGCCGCGAGCAGGGCCGCCTTGGTGTCCGAGGCGTCCGGGCTCCCCCACACCACGGTCGATCCGTCGTCGAGGGTGAGCGTGACGTCGTCGGCGGTGCTGGCACGGACGTCGGTCACCTGGCGGCGCACCGTCGAGGGCAGTGCGAGCACGACCTCGGTCATCGTGCGGAACACCGACGACCCGAGCTCGGCGCGGGCGAGGTCGGCGACCGGGACGCCCTCGGGACGCTCCGGTGCGGACTGCACGACGA
Organism: Curtobacterium sp. MCSS17_007; assembly: GCF_003234175.2. NCBI lineage: Bacteria > Bacillati > Actinomycetota > Actinomycetes > Micrococcales > Microbacteriaceae > Curtobacterium > Curtobacterium sp. MCSS17_007. The sequence goes on along the minus strand of NZ_CP126257.1, from coordinate 1,305,861 downwards.
TGCCGGCCGGATCGACGAGGTCGTACGACGAGCCCGACCGGACCGCGACGACCGGCGTGCGCTCGGTGACCGTGACGACGAGGGTGTGCGGCGGGAGTTCCTCGGTCACGTAGCTCTCGATCAGCGGGAAGCCGGCGATGTCCCGCTTCACCGCACCGAGGTCGAGCCGTGCGAGCGGGGTGCCCAGCTGGTCGGAGAGCGCCTGGCGCAGCGCCGTCTCGTCGACCCGGTCCGTGCCGCGGATCTCGATCGTGCGCAGCGCCATGAGCGGCGAGTACACGGCGACGAGGATCGATGCACCGAAGACCACGACGACCGTCGCGGCCGTGATCCACGCGGCGCGGCGGTGCCGGGCGCGGCGGGTGAAGCGTCGGACCTCGGCACGCTCGAGCAGCCGGCGGCGGCGCTTCGCGACACGGGCCTCGCGGGCCGTCTCCGCCGCGCGCACGCCCGCGCCGAGCGGCGTCGTGCGCTCGTGCCCGCGGTCATCGGACCGGTCCGTCGCGGTCGGCGCGACGGGGTCGACGACGTCGGTGACCGTCGCGACCTGCTCGCTCACGGTGCCGTCCGCGCGACCCGCGTCGTCGCTCCCGGTCGGGGTACCCGCCGCCGGGCGCCCGGACGTCCGTGCCGCGTGGTCGTGGTCGCCGTCCTGCTGGTACTCGCGGAGCCGCTCCGCGACCGACGAGAGGCCGACACCGAGACGACGTCCGGCGGCGCTGGCGACCGCACCGGCACGGTCGCGGCGACCCCGGCCGTCGACCGGCGTGCGGTCGGTCGACCGGGGTCCGGCCGGCGTGCGGCGAGGCGTGGTGACCGCCCCGTCACCGGGCGCCGACGTGTCGGCGGGGGGCCCGGCCTCCTGGCCGTCGGCCGCTGCTGAGCGCGACCGACGCGGGACCGCCGGGCCACGACGCTGCCGTGGTGCGCGGGCACCACCGGTCGGGGCGTCCGGTTCCTCCGGCCGCCCGTCGAAGCCCTCGGGACGCTTCACTGCGCGCGCGTCCCGTCGTGCAGGGCGCCGAGCACCTGCGGGATGATCCGGTACACGTCGCCGCAGCTCAGCGTCATGATGATGTCGCCGTCACGGGCGACCTCGGCGGCCCGGGCGGCCGCGTCGTCCCAGTCCGGCAGGAACTCGACGCGCGACTGATCGGCGAAGCGCTCCTGCACGAGGGCACCGGTGACACCGGGTTCCGGGTCCTCGCGGGCACCGTAGACGTCGAGCACGACCGTGTGGTCCGCCAGCTCCTCGTAGACCTTCGCGAAGTCACCCGCCATGAGCCGCGTGCGCGAGTAGAGGTGGGGCTGGTGGATCGCGATGATGCGCCCGTCCCCCACGACGTTCCGGGCGGCCCGCAGTGCGGCGGCGACCTCGGTCGGGTGGTGCGCGTAGTCGTCGTACACCGACACCCCTCGCTCGACGCCGTGCAGCTCGAACCGACGCTCGGTGCCGCCGAAGGCCTCGATGCCGCGGATCGCGTCCTCCGGAGCGACACCGAGCCCGGTGAGCACCGCGAACGCCCCGACGGCGTTGATCGCGTTGTGCCGACCGGGCACACGGAGGGTCAGGTGGTGGCGTTCCCCCGCGGCGCGGAGGTCGACCTCGACGCTGGCGGCCTCGACGATGCGCTCGATCCTGACGTCCGCGTCGGCGGCCTCGCCGAAGGTGACGACACCCGGGGCGCCCGGCCGGGCGCGGACACCCTCCGTGACGCGCTTCGCACCCGCGTCGTCGCTCGACACGACGATCCGCTCGCTCGCCTTGCCGGCGAACTCGACGAAGGCGTCGATGAACGCCTCCTCGCTGCCGTAGTGGTCGAGGTGGTCGGCGTCGACGTTCGTGATGAGCGCGACCGCGACGTCGTAGAGCAGGAACGAGCCGTCGGACTCGTCGGCCTCGACCACGAACAGGTCGCTGCCGCCCGGAGCCGAGCTCGTGCCGAGGGACTGGATCACCCCGCCGTTGACGAAGCTCGGGTCGAGTCCGAGCTCGACCAGCGCCGTGACGATCATGCCGGTCGAGGTGGTCTTGCCGTGCGCACCGGCGACCGCGACGAGGCGGTGGTCGGCGATGAGCGCCGCGAGGGCCTGCGAACGGTGCAGGACGGGCAGCCCGCGCCGCTGGGCCTCGAGCAGCTCGGGGTTGTCCGGCCACAGCGCGCTCGTCACCACGACCGTGTCCGCGTTCCCGAGGTTCGCGGCGTCGTGGCCGATGTGCACCTCGGCACCGAGCTCGCGCATCGTGCCCGTCGTCGCCGTCTCGCGGGAGTCGCTGCCGGTCACCCGGTGCCCGGCGGCCAGGAACATCCGGGCGATGCCGCTCATGCCGGAGCCACCGATGCCGACGAAGTGGACCGTGCCGAGGTCGTCCGGGATCGGCTGGGTCAGGTCCGGCTTGATGGTCATCGTTCCTCCGTGCTGCTGGTGCTGCTGTCGCTCGTGCGCTCCGAGGCGTCGCGGACGAGGGTCGTCATGCGGTCGGCGCCGTCGCGGTGTCCGACGCTGCCCGCCCGGACCGCCATGTCGGCGATCCGCGCCCGGTCGCGGAGGATCGCGAGCAGCTGGAACGTCACCCACTCCTCGGTGAACTCCGCGTCGTCCACCAGGACCGCTCCCCCGGCGTCGACGACGTCCTTCGCGTTGTACCGCTGCTCGCCGTTGCCCACCGGGTACGGCACGAGCACGCTCGGCAGGCCGACGGCGGTCAACTCGCAGACCATCCCGGCACCGGAGCGCGAGACCACGAAGTCGGACGCCGCGTAGGCGAGGTCCATCCGGTCGCAGTACGGCAGCACGTGGTACCCGTCGAGGTCGCTCGGACCGATGTCCGACCTGCCGCCCACGACGTGCAGGACCTGCCAGCCGGCGTCGACGATGGCGGTGGCCGACCGGTTGACGGTCGTGTTGATGCTCCGCGCGCCCGACGAGCCGCCGGTCACGAGGAGGACCGGGCGGTCCGGGTCGAGCCCGAACTCCGCGAGCCCCTCCGCACGGGCAGCACGCCGGTCGAGCGTCTCGATCTCCTTGCGGAGCGGCATGCCGACGACGCGACCGTGCCGCAGGCGCGTGTTCGAGAACGTGACCCCGACGTGCCGCGTCAGGAAGGCGGCGAGCCGGTTCGCCAGGCCGGGCTTGGCGTTCTGCTCGTGCACGACGATCGGGGTGCCGGTCCGCTTCGCGGCGATGTAGGCCGGTGCGGCCGCGTAGCCGCCGACGCCGAGGACCACCTCGACGTCGTGCTCGCGGATGAACTGCTCGGTGCGACGCACCGCGCTGGTGAACCCGCCCGGGAAGCGGAGCGCGCGAGCGTCGAGCCGGCGTGGGAACGGCAGGCGCGGGATCGTCAGCAGCTCGTACCCGCGCATCGGGACGAGCCGCGACTCGAGACCCTCGGCCGTGCCGAGCACGAGCACGCGCGCGTCCGGATCGCTCTCGGTGAGCCGGTCCGCGACCGCGAGCAACGGGTTGACGTGACCGGCGGTGCCGCCGCCGGCGAAGAGGTAGGTGCTCACCGGAGCACTCCGTTCTGTGGTGCGAGACCGTCGCGGGTGGCGGCGGACTGCCCCCGCCCGGGCAGCTCGCGGGCGAAGGACAGCACGACGCCGATCGCCACGAGGGTCATGATGAGGGCCGAACCACCGGCCGAGATGAGCGGCAACGGGACGCCGAGCACCGGCAGCAGGCCGAGCACCACCGCGATGTTGACGAGCGCCTGCCCGATGATCCAGGCCAGGATGCCGCCCGTCGTGGTGCGCACGAAGGGGTCCGTCGACTGCCGGATGACCTTGATCATGCTGACGGCGAGCACGACGAAGAGTGCGAGGACGACCACCGCGCCGATGAGCCCGAGCTCCTCGCCGATGATCGCGAAGATGTAGTCGTTGTCCGCCTCGGGCAGCCACGACCACTTCGCCTTCGAGTTGCCGAGCCCGACGCCGAACACCCCGCCGGACGCGAGCGCCCACATGCCGTGGACGGGCTGCCAGCAGAGGTCCTGGAACTGGTTCGAGTCGGTGCAGCCGGAGAGCCACGCGTTGATGCGGTACGACCGTGACGCCGACGTCATCGTGACGAACGGCAGCACGACCGCGACGGCACCGAGGATGAGGAGCAGGTGCTTCGCTCGCGCGCCCCCGATGTAGAGCGCGCCGAGCAGCAGGATGAGCATGATCATCGCGGTGCCCTGGTCGCCGCCGAGGAGCACCATGCCGAGCGGCAGCACCGTGGCGATGCCGATCGGGACGAAGATCTCCTTCCAGTCGTGGAGCTTGTCCCGCTTCACGTAGAAGATCGCGCCGACCGCCAGCGCGATCCCGAGCTTCACCGCCTCGGACGGCTGCGCGGTGAACGAGCCGAAGCCGACCCAGTTCCGGTTGCCCTGCACCTCGATGCCGAGCGGCGTGTACACGAGCAACTGCAGGACGAGTGCCGCTCCGAGGATCCGCATCGCCCACTTGCGCCAGGTCCGCGCGGGGACGCGGCTGGCGACGAGCATCAACGGCACGCCGAGCACGGCGTACAGGCCCTGACGTGAGGCGGCGCCGAAGAAGTCGTGCGTGGCCGCGTACTGCTCGACGCTCGACGACGACAGCACCATCACGACGCCGAACACGACGAGGAAGAGCGTCACGCCGAGGATCGTGTAGAACGTGCTCGACTCCGCGACGAAGAGGTTCTTCACCGCGACGACGGCACCGCGACCCCGGTGGGGTGCGTCGGCGTGCGGAGTGGTGCCCGTCGTCCGGCTGCCGCTACGGCCGCTCGGGAGATCCGTGGTCGCCATCGGCTGTGCCTCCCAGGTGCTCGTGGACCGCCGCCGCGAATCGACGCCCCCGGTCGGCGTAGGAACCGAACTGGTCGAACGACGCCGCCGCCGGGGCGAGGAGGACCGTGTCGCCAGGTCGCGCGACCGAAGCGGCATGCCGGACCGCCTCGGGCATGACCTGATCAGTGTCCGTCGCCTCGACCTGCAGGACCGGGACCGCGGGCGCGTGTCGTGCGAATGCCTCGAGCACGGGCGTGCGGTCGGTGCCGATCACGACCACGGCTCGGGCAGCGGGGCCGAACCGCTCGACGAGGCCGTCGACGTCGACGCCCTTGAACTGCCCGCCGACGATCCAGACGACGGTCTCGAAGGAGGCCAACGACGCCGTGGCGGCGTGCGGGTTGGTCGCCTTCGAGTCGTCGACCCAAGCGATGCCGTCCGCCGTCGCGACGTGCTCGGTCCGGTGGTGGTCGGCGCGGAAGCCCTGCACGGCCGTGCGGATGTGCGCGGGCTCCACGGCGGCGGCACGCGCGAGGGCGGCCGCGGCGAGGACGTTCATGGTCATGTGCGGACTGGCGAGACCGGCCTGCTCGAGGTCCGCGATCGTCGCGAGCTCGAGCGCGCTGTTGCGGCGGTCCTCGGTGAAGGCGCGGTCACAGAGCACGTCGTCCACGATGCCGACGTCGCCGGGCGCGGGCACCCCGGGTGTGAAGCCGACGGCGCGGCACCCCTCGACCACGTCGGCGTCCTCGACCATGCGACGGGTCGCCTCGTCCGAGGTGTTGTAGACGCAGGCCATGACGGTGCGCTCGTAGACCTTGGCCTTCGCGGCGCGGTACGCCTCGGCGGACCCGTGCCACTCGAGGTGGTCGTCCGCGATGTTGAGGCAGGAGCTCGCGAGCGGCACGACCGCGCCGTCGCCCGAGGTGGGCATGTAGTGCAGCTGGTGGCTCGAGAGTTCGACGACCAGCACGTCGAAGCCCTCTGGGTCACGGACGACGTCGAGCACCGGCACGCCGATGTTCCCGCACGCGACCGCCCGGAGCCCGGCGGCCGCGAACATCGCGGTCGTCAGCTGCGTCGTCGTGGTCTTGCCGTTCGTGCCCGTGATGGTGACCCACGGTGCGGCGATCGGGCCGCGCACGACCTTGTCCCGCACCCGCCACGCGAGTTCGATGTCGCCCCAGACGGTGCTGTTCGCGCTCGCCCACTGCACCGACGGGTTGTGCGGGGGAAGGCCCGGCGACACGACGACGACGTCCGGGGCCTGGGCCTCGAGTGCGGCCGGCACGGTGTCGAGCGGGGTCCGCTCGAACCGCGCGCCGATGACGTCGAGCAGCTCGATGGTGTCCGCTGCACCGTCCGGTGCGTAGACGACCACGTCGCTGCCGAGCTCCACGAGCGTGTCGGCGACGGAGAAGCCGGTCGAGCCCAGGCCGAGCACGGCGACGCGCAGCCCCTTCCAGCCCTCGGCGTACCAGCTGTCGAGTCCGTCGAGGCGGGTGTCAGCCGACACGGGCGATCCACTCCAGGTAGAAGAGCCCGACACCGGCCGCGACGCAGAGCCCCGCGATGATCCAGAACCGGACGACGACGGTCACCTCGGCCCACCCCTTCAGCTCGAAGTGGTGGTGCAGCGGGCTCATCCGGAAGATGCGCTTGCCGTGGGTGATCTTGAAGTAGGCACGCTGCAGGATGACCGAGCCGGTGACGATGAAGAACAGGCCACCGATCAGGATCAGCAGGAGCTCGGTGCGGCTGAGGATCGCCAGGCCGGCCAGCGCACCGCCGAGCCCGAGCGAGCCGGTGTCGCCGAGGAAGATCTGCGCCGGCGAGGTGTTGTACCAGAGGAAGCCGATCAGGCCACCGCAGACCGCCGCGGCGACGACGGCCAGGTCGAGCGGGTCGGACGTGCTGTAGCAGGCGTGCGCGGTGCTCTCGTCGAGCCGGACGCCGCCGCAGATCTGGTTCGACTGCCAGAACCCGATGATGACGTACGAGCCGATCGCCAGGATGCTCGAACCGGTGGCGAGGCCGTCCAGGCCGTCGGCGACGTTCACGCCGTTCGACGTGGACACCGTCAGCAGCACGATCCACGCGAGGTACAGGACCGTCCCGATCACGGTGCCGAGCACCATGAAGTCCAACCAGGGCACGTCGCGGATCGCGGAGATCATCGTCGACGCCGGGGGCTTGCCGTTGCCGGTCGGCACCACGAGCGCGATCGTTGCGAAGACCACGCCGACGATCACCTGCCCGAGCACCTTCGCCCAGCCACCGAGGCCGAGGCTCCGCTGGCGACGGACCTTGAGGAAGTCGTCGATGAAGCCGACGAACCCGAGTCCGACCATGAGGAAGAGCACGAGGAGACCGGACAGCGTGACCGAGTCGCGACCGACCAGGTGCCCGACGAAGTACCCGAGCACGGCGCCGATGATCAGGACGATGCCGCCCATGGTCGCGGTGCCGCGCTTCGTGTGGTGCGACTGTGGTCCGTCGTCACGGATGAACTGTCCCCACCCGAGACGGTGGAACAGTTTGATGAACAGCGGTGTGAGCAGCAGCGTGAACACCAGCGCCACGGCGCCGGCGACGAGGAGCGCGATCATTCGGTGACACCTCCGAGGCGGTCGCCGAGGAATCGCAGTTCGGCGGACTTCGAGGACTTGACGAGGACGACGTCGCCGGGGCGCACCATCTCCTGCAGGGCACGGACGGCGTCGTCGACGTCCTCGATGTACACGGACTCGCCGTCCCACGACCCTTCGAGGGTGGCGGCCTGGTGGATCGGCGCGGCACCCGGGCCGACGACCACGAGCTGTCCGATGCCGAGACGGACGACGAGCCGGCCGATGCGGTCGTGCTCCTCGGTCGCGAACTCGCCGAGCTCCGCCATCTCCCCGAGCACGGCGACGGAGCGCTCCCCCGGGCGCACGACCTGCGCCAGGGTGCGGAGCGCGGCCGCCATCGAGTCGGGCGACGCGTTGTACGCGTCGTTGATGACGGTGACGCCCTCCGGGCCGCCCTGGAGGAGCTCCATGCGCCAGCGCTCGGCTCGCGTCATCGACGCGAGCGCCTCGGCGCCGGCGGCGAGGGGCACGCCCCACAGGTGGGCGACGGTGAGCGCGGCCGACGCGTTCATCGCGTGGTGCTCGCCGAGGATGGCGAGGCGGACGTCGACGGTCTCCGGGACCGGCGACGTGCCTCCCTCGTGGTCCGCGGCGGCCTCGTCCGGCACGGGAGGCGCGGTGAGCGTGAAGCGCGTGCCGCTGCGGTCCGTCTCGATGCCGGCGATGCGGTAGTCGGCACCGGCGGACGTGCCGAAGCCGACGACCCGTGCGGCGGTGATCGCGCGCATCGACGCGACCCGGTCGTCGTCCACGTTGAGGAGCGCGGTCGCGGTGGCGGGCAGGTCGGTGACCATCTCCGACTTCGCGCGCTGCGTCGCCTCGATGCCGCCGAACTCGCCGGCGTGCGCGAGCCCCACCTTGAGGACGACGCCGACGTCCGGCTCGGCGATCGAGACGAGCTTCGCGATGTGGCCCTTGCCGCTCGCCCCCATCTCGACGACGAGGAACCGCGTGTCGTGCGTGATGCGGAGCATCGACACCGGGGCGCCGACGTGGTTGTTGAACGATCCCTGCGGCGCGACGGTGGCACCGTGCTGCTCGAGGATCGTCCGGAGCATGTTCTTGGTGCTCGTCTTGCCGTTCGAGCCGGTGATGCCCACGACGCGCAGGGGCGCCGGACGTCCCTGCTCGTCGACGCGGTCGGCGCTCGAGGCACGGACGCGCGAGACGACCTCGTGCGCGAGCGTGGCCAGGGCCGCGTAGCCGTCGGCCACGACGACCTGGGCCGTCTCCGACCCCGCCGGCAGGTCGACGGCGCGCTCGGTCACGACCAGGGCCGCACCGGCCTCGGCCGCGGCCGGGACGAAGCGGTGGCCGTCCGTCTCCTCACCGAGGAGCGCGAAGAACACGCTGCCGGGGCCGACCAGGCGGGAGTCGGTCTCGACGCTGCCGTCGACGACCCGCTCCGGGGCACCGCTGACGAGCTCGCCGCCGATCGCGGTGGCGATCTCGGCGAGGGTCAGGGCGATCATCGGATCTCCTCCGCCGGACCGGAGTTCGGCTCCCAGCCGGCCTCTCGCAGGGCCTGACGGGCCTCGTCGCGGGCCGAGTACGGCGTGCGGACACCGGCGATGTCGCGGTAGTCCTGGTGTCCCGGGCCGGCCCAGAGGATCGAGTCCCCGTCGCCGAGCAGGCCCACGGCCTTGCGGATCGCGGCCTCCGGCGGGCTGACCTCGTACGTCTCGTGGTCCGGGTACGCCTCGCGCGCGGCATCGACCAGGGTCTTCCGGATGCTCGCTGCGTCCTCGAAGCGGGGGTGGTGGTCGGTGATGACGAGGATGTCGCTCCCCGCCGCCGCCACGCGGGCCATGTCGCCGCGCTTGGTCGTGTCGCGGTCGCCGTCGGCGCCGAAGAGCATGAGGACCTTGCCGGGGGTGAACTGCCGTACGGCGGCGAGGGTGTTCTCGAACGCGTCGGCGCTGTGCCCGAAGTCGACGTAGACGCTCGGCCCACGGTCCCCGGAGACACGCTCGGTGCGGCCGGGCAGGTAGCACTCGATCGCGCTGACACGGTGCTCGTCGGTCTCGTCGGCGTACCGACGGTGCCCGGACTCGAGCGCCTGCGCGATGGCGCCGAGCTCGAAGCCGCCCTCGACCAGCATGACGATCGCCAGCGCCGCGTTGGCGGCCATGTGCCAGCCGATCAGCGGCACACGGGTGGTCAGCTCGCGGCCCTCCGGTCCGATCAGGCGGAACTCGGTGTACGCGGCGTGCGCCTCGACGATGTCGACGTGCCACTCGGCCTCGACCTCGGGGTGCACGGTGATGGTCGTGACCGGGATGCGGGAGTCCTGCACCACGCGGTGGCCCCAGTCGGTGTCCAGCGAGACGACGCCGCGTCGGGCGTGCTCGGGCTGGAACAGCGGGAGCTTCGCCTGGTAGTACTCCTCCATGTCGGCGTAGTCGTCGAGGTGGTCGTGCGACAGGTTCGTGAACCCGGCGACGTCGAAGACGATGCCGTCGACGCGGTGTCGACTGAGGGCCTGGGCGCTCACCTCGACGGCGACGGCGCGGACCTCGGCCTCGCGCATGCGGGCCAGCAGTGCGTGCATCTCGCTCGCCTCGGGGGTGGTCAGGCGGCTCGTCACGCTGAGCGAACCGATGTGGCGCTCGGCGGTCGAGCTCAGGCCGGTGACCAGGCCGAGCTGCTTGAGGACACCCTCGAGGATGTAGGAAGTGCTCGTCTTGCCGTTCGTCCCGGTCGTCGCGAAGAGCTGCGGGAGGTCCGTGGCCTCGTCGGGGTGCGTCCGGTAGACCCAGGCGGAGACGTCGCCGAGGGCCGCCCGCGGGTCCTCGACCACGAGCACGGGCAGCCCGGCGGACTCGGCGAGGGCGACGCCGTCCGCGTCGGTCAGCACCGCGACGGCACCACGCTCGGCGGCCTCGGCGGCGAACTGCGCGCCGTGCCGGTTCGCGCCGTGCACGCCGACGAACAGGTCACCCGGCTGCACCTCGGCAGCACTCAGCGTGACGCCCGTCGTCTCGACGGCGTCGACCGAGCCGACGACGCGCATGCCGAACGCGTTCGCGAGTTCGGCCACGCTCCTCGGGGTCGGGTGTTCGGGTCGGAGGACCGGGGGGATCCGTGCGGACAAGTGCTCCTTCTTCCTCACCACGTGGACGGGTACAGCTGCGCCTCGGCCGTGGAGGGGGCTACTCGGTACTTCTCGAGCACCTGGGACATGAGTGTGCGGAACGCCGGAGCCGCTCCGCTGGACCACTTGTTGGTCTGCGGCTTCGTGAACGTCACCGTGACAACATACTGGGGGTCCTCGGCGGGTGCCATTCCGGCCACCGACGTGATGCGCTGACCGCCGTAGCCCTTGCCGCCCTCGGCGACCTCGGCGGTACCGGTCTTCGCGGCGATGTTGTAGCCCGAGATCGGCTTCATGCCGACGAGCGTGCCGCCCGTGACGACGCTCTGCAGCATCTTCACGGTCTGGTCGGCAGCCGCGGCCGACACGACCCGGGAACCCTGCACGTCGGGCGCGTCGATCGTCTCGCCGTCGGCGGTCTTGCAGCCCTTCACCATGTGCAGCGGGATCCGGACACCCTCGTTGGCCAGGGTCTGGAACACACTGGCGACCTGGATCGCGGTGGTCGAGATGCCCTGACCGAACATCGAGTTGATGTTCGTCTGCTGGTCCCAGTCCGGGCTGGCGCCGTACTGCATGCCCGGCTGGCCGGGGTACTGGATCGCGGACTCCGGCTCGAACAGCCCGAACTTCTTCATGTAGTCGTAGCGCTGCTGCGTCGACAGCCGCGCACCGAGCTCGGTGATGCCGACGTTCGACGAGTTCTGCAGGATGCCGGTCAGCGTCAGGTTCTCGGTCGGGTGGAACTCGGAGTCCTGGATCTTGCCGCCCCAGGGGAAGGTCCGCGAGTACGGCACGACGGCACGGTCGGTCGGGCTCGACTTGCCCTGGTCGATGAGCGCCGCGGCGATGGCCGCCTTGATGGTCGATCCCGGTTCGTAGGTCGAGGTCAGCGCGCGGGAGCCGAACGCGCCCTTGTCGGTGGTGGCGTCGACGTCGTTCGGGTCGACGGTCGGGTAGTCGGCGACGGCGAGGAGCTCGCCCGTCTTCACGTCGACGACGGTGGCGGTGGCGGACTCGGCCTGCAGGCTCTTCGCCGCCGAGGCGATCGTCTGCTGCGCCATGTACTGCAGGTCGCTGTCGATCGTGGTCTCGAGCGTGCCGCCGTCCTTGGCCTGCTCCGTCGTCCGGGTGCTGCCGGGCAACTGCACGCCGTCCTCACCGCGTTCGTACGTCTCGGAGCCGTTCTTGCCGGCGAGGCACTCGTTGTAGGAGTACTCGAGACCCGCCTGGGCGCCGTCGGTGCCCATGAAGCCGGTCAGGGCACCACCGGTCGCACCCATCGGGTAGACGCGGGCGGACTGCTGCTCCTTGTAGACCCAGGGGATGCCGAGCGCGACGACGGCCTCGTAGTGCTGCACGTCGAGGCCCTTGACCAGGTACGCGAAGTCCGACTTCGGGTCGGCCGCGATGGCCTTCTGCATCCTGCTCAGGTCCCCACCGGACGCGGCCGCCAGCGCCCGCAGCGCGTCGTCCACCGAGACCTTCTTGGTGCGTTCGCCGCCGAGCTTGCCGTCGAAGCCCGCGACGAGTCGCGGTGACGTGACGATGTTGTAGCGGTTGACGCTCTCCGCGAGCTCCGTGCCGTTGCGGTCGACGATCGCCCCCCGGTTGCCGTAGATCGTGACCGGGATGCTCCGCTTCGCCTTCGACGCCTCGTTGAGCGCGGCCGCCTGGACCACCTGGATGTCGACCAGGCGGATCACGAAGACCGCCACGAGGGCGATCACGGCGATGATCACCACGCCGTAGCGGAGTCGTGGACTGCGGATGGTCTTCGTCACGCGCTGCGGTCCTTCCCGGGTGGTGCGGCGGCAGGGGTCCGGCCCGCGGGTCAGCGGGTGGTGGGTGCCTGGAGCGGGTTCGCGTCGGACTCTACGTCGGTGGCCGAGCTCGTCCCGGCCGACTCGCTGGCGCCTGCGCTCTTCCCAGCGTCGTTCGTGCTGGTGCTGTCGGCGTCCGTCGACGTACCCGCATCGGTGCTGCCGGTGCCCGTGGTCGCGGCACCGTCGCCGGACGCGGTCGCAGGGCCGGTCGCGTCCGCGCTCCCGGACGTGCTCCCCGCGCCGGTCGTCCCGTCGGGCCCGGCGGCCAGCGGCACCGGGTCCAGCAGCGCGTTCGGCACCTGGTTGTCACCGCTCGCGGTCGCCTCGTCCGGGGCGGCGGGCGTCGGCGTGCCGTACACCTGACCGGTCTTCGGGTCGAGGTACACCGGCGTGGAGTTCGCGATCATCCCGAGCGCCTGCGCGTTGCGGGCGAGGTTCTGCGGCGAGTCGAGCACGCGCAGTTCCTCGGACAGCGACTGCTGCGTCCGGGAGAGCTTCGTCTGCTCGGCACCGAGGGCGTCGAGGGTGTACGCGCCCTGGCTGAGCACCATGCTGATGCCGAGCTGCGCGAGGAGCAGCACGCCGAGCGCGACGACGCCGGTCACGGCGTAGGCGATCTTCGGCCGCGCACGCCGCTGCGACTTCGAGGGCGCGACCTCGACGAGCTCCGGGCGGTTCCGACGCGGCGGCCGCGGGGCACGCGACGGTGCGTCGACGGGGTCGACGAGTGCGAGGTTCGTGCTCATGTCACTTCCGGATCCGCTCGGCCGCGCGCAGGCGCACGGGGATGGCTCGGGGGTTGGCGGCGCGTTCGGCCTCGTCGGCCAGTTCGGCGCCCTTGACGACGAGGGAGTACGTGGGAGCGTGCTCGGGCAGCTCGACCGGCAGCCCGGCCGGAGCGCTCGAGGTGGTGCGTTCGACGAGTGCCCGCTTCACGAGGCGGTCCTCGAGCGACTGGTACGACTCGACGACGATCCGGCCGCCGACCGCGATGACGTCGAGCGCGGCGGGGATCGCCCGCTCGAGCACGGCGAGCTCGGCGTTGACCTCGATCCGCAGGGCCTGGAAGACCCGCTTCGCCGGGTGTCCCTGCCGTTGCACCGCGACCGGCGTCGCGTCGTGCAGGACCTGGACCAGGTCGCCCGACATCTCGAACGGCCGTTCGCCGCGCCGTTCGACGATGGCGCGGGCGTACCGGCCGGCCAGCTTCTCCTCGCCGTAGCGCTGGAAGATCCGGCGCAGCTCGCCCTCGTCGTAGGTCGCGAGGACGTCGGCGGCGGTCTGCCCCTCGGTCCGGTCCATCCGCATGTCGAGCGGGGCGTCCTGGCTGTAGGCGAACCCGCGCTCGGCACGGTCGAGCTGCAGCGAGCTGACCCCGAGGTCGAACAGCACGCCGTCGACCTGGCGGAAGCCCTCGCCCTCGACCGCGTCGAGGATCCCGTCGTACACGGTGTGCACGAGCCGCACACGGTCGCCGAAGCGCGCGAGCCGCTCCCCCGCGATGCCGAGCGCGTCGGTGTCGCGGTCGAGCCCGATGAGGGTGAGCTCCGGGAAGCGCTCGAGCAGCGCCTCGGAGTGCCCGCCCATACCGAGGGTGGCGTCGACGACGACCTTGGCCGGCCCCTCGAGGGCGGGGACGAACAGGTCGACGATGCGCTGGAGCATCACCGGTGTGTGCGGGAACTTCGGCTGGTCGTCGGCCATGTGCAGCCCCTGCGACCCTCTGCGCCACGCATCCGGATCCCCATCCATGCGACCTGACACCGGGGAAGGTGTGTCAGGGCACCACGGCTGGGAGTCCCGATCCGCGGATCAGAAGATCCCTGGGATCACCTCCTCGTCGTTGTCGGCGAAGCCCTCTTCGACCTCTGCGTAGTAGGCCTCCCACGCGGGGGTCGACCAGATCTCGGCACGGTCACCGCTGCCGATGACCGTGAGGTCCCGCTCGAGCCCCGCGTACTCACGGAGGTTCTGCGGGATCGTCACGCGGTTCTGCTTGTCCGGGGTCTCCGCGCTCGCTCCGGAGAGGAACAGACGCATGTAGTCCCGGGTGCGCTTCGAGGTCATCGGAGCCGTCCGGATCCGCTCGTGCAGTTGCTCGAACGTCTCCGCACTGAAGACCACGACGCACCGTTCCTGCCCGCGGGTCATCACGAGACCCCCGGACAGTTCGTCCCGGAACTTGGCGGGGAGGATCACGCGACCCTTCTCGTCCAGCTTCGGGGCATGGGTACCGAGCAGCACGTCGGGGCCTCCCCTCCGCTCCACCGGACCGTCGTGACCCCCACTTTACTCCACTTCGCTCCCCGCGGAACGGTCAATGCTCCTCAGAACGGCCCGAACCCCCGGACTGGGGCCGCGGACGCAGGCCCTGGGCCTGCCCGAATCACCGCCGATCCGCAGCAGCACGCGGATGTGGAGCGGAATGGGGGACGTGGAGGGAAGTGGAGGACTTTCGCAGCCTCGGGGCGGCCGAGGGCGCACCGGACGGGAGGCACGGCGCGCGCCCGCCCCGCGCCTCCCGTCCGTCAGCGCTCGCGCCGGCTCCCGCGCTGACCGTTCCTTCCCATCACGCGCGCGATGGAAGGAGGGATCGGGCACACCGTGCCCATCCGTTCGACCAGGTACGCCCGAACGCGCCAGGTGTGCCCGGAACCGCCGGGGACAGCGGGCGGCGCGAGTCGGCGAGCACGAGCACGGGCACGCCCGCGCCGGACACACCCCGCACACGACGACGGGGCCGGTCCCGAAGGACCGGCCCCGTGGAGGCGTGTGGAGGAGGCGCTACTGCTGCCCCGGGTCGTTGCGCTTGTCCCAGCGCTCGTTCATGCGGTCCATGAAGGACCCGCCCGACGACGACGGACGCGAGGGCCGACCGGAGGACGGCTTGCCCGCCCGCGGCGCCTTCGCCCCGGACTTCGGCATCCGCATGCCAGGGCGCAGTGCGTAGAGCACGCCGGCGAGCATGACCACGAAGCCCGGCAGACCGAGCCACGGCTGCTTGAGCGCGAGGGCGAGCACCACGATGGCGATGCCCGCGAGCGCACCCAGCACACCGATGGTGATCGACGTGTAACTCGCGCGGCCCTGGCGGCGCGTCACACGCGCCACGAAGTCGGAGTCGTTCTGGTAGAGGCTCCGCTCCATCTCTTCGAGGAGTCGCTGCTCTTGCTCCGAGAGTGGCATCTTGTTTCCCTCTTGTTCCTGGGGATGCTGTCTGGGTGACCGCTGGTGTGCCGCGCTGCTACCGGGTTGTGGCAAGCGCTGAAGTGGACCGATTCTATGACTCGACCGCTCCACTAGGGTAGGGATCGTGGCTGAGAGTACGCGATTAGTGGACCTCGTATCGGCGCGGGTCGACCGGGCACTCGACGAGCAGCGAGAGCGACTCCTGGCGATCAGCCCGGACCTCGCCCCGTTCGACCGGTACGCCCGTGACCTGCTGTCCGGCGGCAAGCGCTTCCGGGCACTGTTCTGCTACTGGGGTTGGCAGTCGGTCGCGGGCCGCTCCGGCTCGTTCGACCCGCTCGCCGAGGGGTCCCGACAGACCACCGCCGAGGCCGTCGTGACGGTCGCGGCCGCGCTCGAGGTCTTCCACGCGGCGGCCCTCGTGCACGACGACATCATGGACCGCTCCGACACCCGTCGCGGCCGCCCCTCGGCGCACCGGCGCTTCGAGTCGCTGCACCAGGAGTCCGGCTGGACCGGCGACCGCGCGCTGTACGGCACGAACTCGGCCCTGCTCCTCGGCGACGTGCTGCTCGCGCTGAGTGACTCGCTCTTCGACGAGGGCCTGGCGCTCCTCGACCCCGCCCGCGCCCGGATCGTCCGCCAGGAGTTCCACACCATGCGACTCGACGTCACGGCGGGGCAGTACCTCGACGTGCACGAGGAGACCGCGTGGCCGTCCACCGACGAGTCGGAGCACCTCGTGCGCGCGCAGCGGGTCATCGTCTTCAAGTCGGCGAAGTACTCGATCGAGGCCCCGCTCGTCATCGGCGCCCTCGTCGCGGGCGCCTCCGAGGCGCAGCTCGACGGCCTGCGGTCCTTCGGCCTGCCGCTCGGCGTCGCCTACCAGCTGCGCGACGACCTGCTCGGGGTCTTCGGTGATCCGGAGGTGACCGGCAAGCCCGCCGGCGACGACCTCCGCGAGGGCAAGCGCACCGTGCTCATCGCCTCGGCCCGCAAGTCGCTGCCGTCGGGTCCGCGCCAGCTGCTCGACGAGCTGCTCGGCGACCCCGACCTCGACGAGGAGCAGGTGCAGATGCTGCGTGCGACCCTCACCGAGTCCGGTGCGGTCGCGGCGGTCGAGCGGTCGATCGAGCGGCACGTGCAGCGTGCCAAGGCGGCGCTCGAGGCCACTCCGCTCACGCCGTCGGCCCGCGATCAGCTGCTCTCACTCGCCGACACCGTGAGCCGCCGCGTCGCGTAGGCACCCGACCGCGGACGGGAGGCCCGTGGTGGCGTCGCCGCGGCCTCCCGTCCGCCCGGGCTGGTGTCAGAGCAGGGACTGGGCGACCCGGCGCACCTCGGCCTTGCGGCCGGCGCGCAGCGCGGCGATCGGCGAGGTGCCGAGCGCGGGCTCGTCGGAGAGCATCCATCGGACTGCCTCGTCGTCGGAGAACCCGTTGTCGCCGAGGACGATCAGCGTGCCGCGCAGCTCCGGCAGCGGCTCGGGGCCGTCGAGGAACTCGCTCGGCACCCGCAGCACGCCGTCCACGCGGGCGGGCAGCAGCGTCTTCTGCTCGAACAGGCGGTGGATCCGACCGGGTGTCACCCCGAGCAGGTCCACCAGGTCGGGCACCGTCAGCCAGCGCTCGGAGAGGGTCGTGTCGTCGGTGGGTACAGCACTCACGCGCCCCATGTTGCCAGAGCCGCGGGCCGGTTCGGTCGGTCACGCCGATCACACCAGTCACACCCGCAACATCCGACTCTCTGGTTGACTTGGGAATCACGCCATGCCAGCGTGGAGACACCTGTGAGTGCTCGCACACGCGCACGGCTCACCCAGGACAGGAGACAACCCCGTGGACAACGCTGCAGACGACGCCGCCCGGCGCGCTCGATCCGCCCGGTTCGCCACCATGCCGATCGTCCTCGCGGGCACGATCGCCGTCACCGCCGGCCTGACCGGCCCGGTGGCGCACGCCGAGCCCCGCCACGACGACGCCGCGAAGAAGCGGCACGTCGACGAGGACCGCAACGTCGGGCACCGACCGGTGCTCGGCACCGCCGTGGCCCGCCCCGCCACCACGACCGCCACGACCGTCGCCGCCGTGTCGAAGGCCCCGACGACGTACACGGTCCGCCAGGGCGACACGGTGTCCGGCATCGCCGCACGGTTCGGCCTGTCCGCGCAGGAGGTCCTGGTGCGCAACGGCCTCGGCTGGAACACCATCATCCACCCGGGGCAGACCCTGCACCTGTCGTCGGCGCCCGCGGCACCCACGGCCGCCCCGGCGTCGACCGGTGGCAGCGGCAGCTACCACGTCAAGTCGGGTGACACGGTCTCGGGCATCGCCGCCCGCGTGGGCGTCTCGACCTCGGCGATCCTGTCGGCGAACAACCTGACCCAGCGGTCGGCCATCTACCCCGGCCAGACGCTGACGATCCCCCGCGCCGGCACCGCGGCGAAGCCGGCCCCGGTGGCGACCACCGCACCGGCCGCACCGGCCGTGACGCAGGCCACCAGCGTCAAGATCGCCGCGGGCGACACGATCGGTGCCATCGCCGCCAAGCACGGCGTGTCGGTCAAGGCACTCCTCGCTGCGAACGGCCTGAGCTACACGAGCACGATCTACGCGGGGAAGACCCTCGTCCTCCCCTCCGCGAGCACGAAGCCGACGACCACGCCCACGGGCACCGCGGTGACCACGACGGTCGGGAGCGTCAACGGCGTCGAGTTGACCGGGGAGCAGCGCCGCAACGCGGCCACCATCGTCGCCGTCGGTCGGACCCTCGGCGTCCCGGACCGCGGCATCGTGATCGCGCTGGCAGCCGCGCTCCAGGAGTCGAGCCTGCGCAACCTGTCGCACGGCGACCGCGACTCCGTCGGCCTCTTCCAGCAGCGACCGAGCCAGGGCTGGGGAACGACGGCCGCCCTGCAGGACCCGGCCACCGCGGCCGAGCTCTTCTACACGGGCAACCCGGGGAAGACCCGCGGCCTCATGGACGTGCGGGGGTGGTCGTCGATGAGCCTCACCGCCGCCGCCCAGGCGGTCCAGGTCTCCGCCTACCCGGACGAGTACGCCAAGTGGGAGCAGACCGCGCGCGCCCTGCTTGCCTCGCTCTGACCCCGCTCCTCCCTGGCCGTCCGGTGGGACGAGTCATCCTCGAGATCGAGATTGGGTCACGACCGGAGCGTCAGGTCGGGCGCGGCCATGACGCCTTCGTAGAATGCCGCCGATGACCACGAACGCCGCCACGGATCCGATGATCGGTCGCATGATCGACCAGCGGTACCGCGTGCGCTCGCGCATCGCGCGCGGCGGCATGGCGACCGTGTACCTCGCCACCGACGTCCGGCTCGAGCGCCGCGTCGCGATCAAGATCATGCACGGGCACCTGGCCGACGACCAGGCGTTCCGGGAGCGCTTCATCCAGGAGGCGAGGTCCGCCGCACGCCTGTCACACCCCAACCTGGTGGGCGTGTACGACCAGGGCGCCGAGGACGACACCGCCTACATCGTCATGGAGTACATCCCGGGGATCACCCTGCGGGACCTCCTGCAGGAGCACCGGGCACTGACACCGGAGCAGGCGACCGACATCCTCCGGGCCGTGCTCGCCGGACTCGCCTCGGCACACCGCGCGGGCATCGTGCACCGCGACCTCAAGCCCGAGAACGTCCTGCTCGCCGACGACGGGCGGATCAAGCTCGGTGACTTCGGCCTGGCCCGGGCGACGACCGCGAACACCGCCACCGGCGCGGCCCTGCTCGGCACGATCGCGTACCTCTCCCCCGAGCTCGTCACGCGCGGAGCAGCCGACTCCCGCAGTGACATCTACGCGCTCGGCATCATGCTCTACGAGATGCTCACCGGCGAGCAGCCCTACAAGGGCGACCAGCCGATGCAGATCGCGTACCAGCACGCGAACGACACCGTGCCCGTCCCGAGTGCAGCGGAGCCCGGGGTCCCGCCGGAGCTCGACGACCTGGTGGCCTGGGCGACCGCACGCGACCCGGAGGACCGCCCCCGCGACGCCCGCGAGATGCTCGACCACGTCTCGGGCAGCCAGCAGCGCGCGACGGGCCAGTACCGGACCGCGGTCCTCCGCCCGGAGAACGCCACCGCCATCCTGCCGGCCGGCGGCTCGTCCCCGTCGTCGGCCGACCGGGCGACCGGCGAGCCCGGCAACGCCGACGCGACACGGGTCATCGCCGGCTCGACCGGCGAACCGGTCGCTCCGGGGCGCCGTGGCGCTCCCGGCCCACGCCGGACCGGCGCGCAGCCCGGCGCGCTGTCCCCCGCCGGTCAGCGACTCGCCGACAAGTCCGCGAAGCGCCGGAAGCGGGGCTGGATCGTCCTCGCGGTCGTCGTCGTGCTCGCGGTCGTCGCCGGGGTCGTCGGGTGGGCGCTCGGCCCGGGTCCCTGGGGCAACGTGCGGATCCCCGAGGTCACCGGCAAGTCGGTGACGCAGGCACGTCAGCTCCTCCAGGCGCAGGGCCTCGAGCCCGCGGCACGCACCGGCACCCGGTACGACGCGGTGGTGGCGAAGGGCAAGGTCTCGACGACCGAGCCCGCTGCCGAGCGCGAGGTCAGGAAGGGCACGGCGGTGCAGATCGTCGTCTCCGACGGCCCGCGGATGATCGCGCTGCCGGCGATCGTCGGTCAACCGCTGTCCACCGTCACGGCGGCGCTCGACGACGACTTCCAGCTGCAGGACGACCAGTACGAGTTCTCGGCGGACGCCCCGGAGGACACCGTGATCGCGGCGAAGGGCCTGGGCGCCGACGGACAGACCGTCGACCTGGCGTCCGTCGGCGAGTACGCCGAGCGGGGCCCGGTCACGCTGACGGTCTCGCTCGGAGCAGTCCCGGACGTCACCGGGAAGACCCTGGACGAGGCGACGACAGCCCTCGACAGCGTCGGGCTCACCGTCGGCTCGCAGCAGGAGCGCTACAGCGACGACGTGCCGAAGGGCCACGTCATCGCGTCGTCCGTCGAGGACTCCCCCGCCGTCCGGGGCTCGGCGGTCGACCTCGTCGTCTCCCGCGGCCCGACGCCCATCACGCTGCCGGACGTCGCCGGCAAGACCATCGACGAGGCCACGTCGACCCTCGAGAACCTCGGGCTCGACGTCTCCGTGCCGGAGTGCAAGAACGTGCTCTGCCGGTTCTACGACTGGAAGTCGGCCCTGCCGGTGACCGCGACCGACCCGGTCCAGGGCTCGACGGTGTACCGCGGCGACACGATCACCCTGTCCTACGAGCAGTAGGCACGGCGGCCACGCGCACACGCGCACCGTCGGCGCGGACCGTGCGTGGCAGGTCGTGTGACCGCCCGCCGCTCGGAGCCCGGCGTGACCACGGACGAGACGGGTCCGAGACGGACGGGAGGCGCGGTGCCAGTCGGCGCCGCGCCTCCCGTCCTGCGTACGGTCCGGACTACGGGCGCACGTACGGGTGCGCGCTGAGCTCCTCGGCGACCAGGAACGCGAGTTCGAGCGACTGCATGTGGTTGAGGCGCGGGTCGCAGAGCGACTCGTAGCGCGTCGCCAGGGTGGCCTCGTCGATCTGCTCCGACCCGCCCAGGCACTCCGTGACGTCGTCGCCGGTGAGCTCGACGTGCATGCCGCCGGGGTAGGTGCCGACCTGCCGGTGGGCCTCGAAGAAGCCGAGGACCTCGTCCACGACGTCATCGAAGCGACGGGTCTTGTAGCCCGTCGGGGTGGTGAGGCCGTTGCCGTGCATCGGGTCCGTGACCCAGAGCGGGTTCGCGTCCATGCCCTTGATCGCCTCGAGCAGCTTCGGTAGCTCGTCGCGGATCCGGCCCGCACCCATGCGGGTGATGAACGTCAGGCGACCCGGCTCGCGCTCGGGGTCGAGCTTGTCGACCAGGGCCTGCATGTCGTCGACGCTCGTCGTCGGGCCCAACTTGACGCCGATCGGGTTCCGCACGCGCGACAGGAAGTCCACGTGGGCGCCGTCGATGTCCCGCGTCCGCTCCCCGATCCAGATGAAGTGGCCGGAGGTGTCGTAGGCGAGGCCGGACCGCGAGTCGATCCGGGTCATCGGGCGCTCGTAGTCCATGAGCAGCCCCTCGTGCGAGGCGTAGAACTCGGTGTGCTTGAGCGCCTCGAAGTCCGCCCCGCACGCGTCCATGAAGCGGATGGCGCGGTCGATCTCCTTCGCCAGGTGCTCGTACCGGGCGTTCGCCGGGTTCGACGCGAAGCCCTTGTTCCAGGAGTGCACCTGCCGCAGGTCCGCGAAACCGCCCTGCGTGAACGCACGGACCAGGTTGAGCGTCGACGCGGCCGTGTGGTAACCCTGCACCAGGCGACGCGGGTCGGCCTGGCGGCTCTCGGGGGTGAAGTCGTAGCCGTTGACGATGTCACCGCGGTACGCCGGCAGCGTGACGTCACCGCGGGTCTCGAAGTCGCTCGACCGGGGCTTCGCGAACTGCCCGGCCATGCGGCCCATCTTGATGACGGGCATCGACGCCCCGTACGTGAGCACGACGGCCATCTGCAGGATCGTCTTCACGCGGTCGCGGATGGAGTCAGCGGTCGCTCCCGCGAAGGTCTCGGCGCAGTCACCGCCCTGCAGCAGGAACGCCTTCCCCTGCGCGGCAGCGGCGAGTCGGTCGCGGAGCTTGTCGACCTCACCCGCGAACACGAGCGGCGGCAGCGTGGCGATCTCGGCCGAAGCGGCCTCGGCCGCCGCGGCGTCCGGCCAGGTCGGCTGCTGCTTGATCGGGAGCGTGCGCCAGTAGTCGAGGCCCTCGATCACGTCCGGATCCTGCAGGGCGACGAAGTCAGGCGACTCGATCAAGGCGGTACCTCACGGTTCTGGGTGGTGTCAGGAACGTCTGCCTGTGCGCAGACCGCACCGGCCGGGGCCGGAGTCCTCAGATCCTACCGTCCGTGCGGGGACGGCCGCTCCCGCGTGACGCCCCGTCGACGGGGTCGACCCCGACCACGCGACCCCCGGTCGACGAGGTCCGTCCGGCGCCGCTCGGTGTCAGGCAGCGGGGCCGCGGCGCTCCTTCATGACCTGCTCGCGGGCGCTGCTCGCACGCTCCTTGACACTCGTCGCGTAGACGTCGACGTACTCCTGGCGGCTCAGGCCCGCGAGCTCGTGCATGACCTCGTCGGTGACGCTCCGCAGGATGAAGCGGTCGGTCTCGAAGCCCTCGAAGCGCGAGAAGTCGAGGGGCTTGCCGAAGACCACGCCGACGCGCTTGAACTTCGGGAACTTCTGGCCGATCTGCTGCACCTCGCGCGTGCCGACCATGGCGACCGGGACGACCGTGACGCGCCCCTCCAGGATCATCCGCGCGATGCCGGTGCGACCGCGGTACAGCCTGCCGTCGGGGCTGCGCGTGCCCTCGGGGTAGATCCCGAGCTGTTCCCCGCGGGCGAGGACCTGGAGCCCGGTGTGGAGCGATGCCTCGGACGCCTTGCCACCCGAGCGGTCGATCGGCAGCTGGCCGATGGCGTTGAAGAACGTCTTCGTCGCCCACCCCTTGAGCCCGCGCCCCGTGAAGTAGTCGCTCTTCGCCAGGAACGAGATCCGCCGGTCCAGCACCGCGGGCAGGATCACCGAGTCGATGAACGAGATGTGGTTGGACGCGAAGATCACGGGCCCACGGGCGGGGACGTGCTCACGCCCGATGACCCACGGCCGGAAGAGGGTCAGGATGAGCGGGCCGAGCAGGAAGTTCTTGAGCAGCCAGTAGGTCATCGTCGACTCCAGTTCGGGACGCGCGTGCCGTCGGGGTGACCCTACGCCGTGCGGGCGTGGATGCGGGCGAGGTCGGCGGCACCGACGACGCCGGCGTCGTTGACGAGCTCCGCGATGACGAAGTCGGGCTCCGGGTGGTACCCGCGGGCCGGCAGGTTGTTCAGGTAGGCCTGCTTGATCGGCTCGAGCAGGCGGTCACCCGCGCTCGCGACACCGCCGCCGAAGACGAAGAGCTGCGGGTCGAGCACGGCGGAGAGCGAGGCGCAGGCCTCGCCGAGGTGCCGACCGAGGCGACGGAGCGCCGCCAGTGCGCCGGGGTCGTCGGCGAGGATGAGGTCACCGACGATCGCGCCGTCGAGGTGCCCGCCGTTCTGCTCGCGGGCGTCGGCGAGCGCGGACCCGATGCCCCCGGCGTCGGCCACGTCGTTCGCCATGCGCTGCAGGGCACGGCCCGAGCCGTACTGCTCGATGCAGCCGCGGGCGCCGCAGCCGCAGGGCAGGCCGTTCGGGACGATGCGCAGGTGGCCGATCTCGCCACCGGTGCCGAAGCCGCCGCGGAACAGGCGGTCCTCGGTGACGATCGCGCCGCCGACACCCGTGCCGATCGTCAGCATGGTCATGTCGGACACGAGCCGCCCCGCGCCGAAGCGGAACTCCGCCCAGCCGGCCGCGTTCGCGTCGTTGTCGACGGTGATGTGCAGGTCGCCGAGCCGCTCCTGGAGCTTCTGGCGCAGGGGTTCGTTCCGCCACCGGATGTTCGGCGTGTAGTAGACGATCGACTGCGAGGCGTCGATGAAGCCCGGGGCCGCGACGCCGACCGCTCCCACGTCGTGGGCGGCCCGCAGACGCGCGACCATCGTCACGACGTCGTCGAGCATGGCGTCCGGGTCCGCCGCGTTGGTGGCGACGCGGTCCTCGGCGATGATCTCCCCGAGCTCCGTGACGACCGCACCCGCGATCTTGGTGCCCCCGATGTCGATTCCGATGGCATGCACGAGCATCGAGCCTACCGCCTCCGGGTCGCCCCACCGAACGTGGGACCGGCGGCTGACGAGGTGCTGCGAACCCCGGTCGTACCGGGCCCCACCGCCGGAGCGTCCCCGTATGCTGACGGTGTCGCCTCGTCGTCGAGGCGTCCTCGTATCGAACCGGCCGACAAGGGAGTCAACCGTGAACGATCAGCGGCAGCCCGCACCCACCTCCGCGCCCGACCACGGTTCCGCGGCCCGACTGCTCTCCGACCGGGCACGACGGACGCCCGACCGGCCGATCCTGGCCCAGCGCCACGGGGACACGTGGACCACCATCACCGCCGCGGACACGCTCGCACGCGTCCGCGGCATCGCCAAGGGGTTCGTCGCCGCCGGGCTCGCGCCCGGAGCGCACGTCGCGATCCTCTCCCGCACCCGGCTCGAGTGGACACTCGTCGACTTCGCCGTGTGGACGGCCGGGCTGGTGTCCGTCCCGGTCTACGAGACGAGCTCGCCGGACCAGGTGCGGTGGATCCTGTCCGACTCGGAGACCGTCGCGATCGTGGTCGAGCAGGAGGAGCACGCCCGCCGGGTCGCCTCGATCACGCCGGACCTGCCGCACCTCGGCCAGCACTGGACGATCGACGGCGGCGGCCTCGACGACCTCGTACGGCTCGGCGAGACGGTGTCCGACGCCGAGCTCGACGCCCGGACGGCCGACGTGCACGGCCACGACGACGCGACGATCATCTACACGTCCGGCACGACCGGGCGTCCGAAGGGCTGCGTGCTCCGGCACGACAACTTCACCGGGACCGTCGAGGGCGCGACCGAGGCCATGCCCGAGGTCGTCGCCGACGGCTCCTCGACACTGCTGTTCATCCCGATGGCCCACGTGTTCGCCCGCTTCATCGCGGTGATGTCGATCTCCACCGGCGTGCTGGTCGGTCACGAACCCGACACCCGCGACCTCATGCGTGCGGTGTCGACCTTCCGGCCGACCTTCCTGCTCGCGGTCCCGCGCGTGTTCGAGAAGATCTACAACTCGGCGGAGCAGAAGGCCGACCTGGGTGGCAAGGGCAGGATCTTCCGAGCGGCGGCCGCGGTCGCGGTGGCCCACTCGGAGGCCGTCGCCGCGGGCCGGGTACCGCTCGGCCTCAAGCTGCGCTTCGCGCTGTTCGACAAGCTCGTCTACGCGAAGCTCCGGGACGCCATCGGCGGACGCGTGCAGTACGCGATCAGCGGCTCCGCGCCGCTGTCCCCGCGTCTGTCGCACTTCTTCCGCTCGATCGGCGTGCTCATCCTCGAGGGCTACGGGCTCACCGAGACCACCGCACCCGCCACCGTGAACCGCGCGCAGGAGCTCCGCATCGGCACCGTCGGCCGTGCGCTCCCCGGCGTCGAGGTCCGGATCGCCGACGACGGCGAGATCCTGATCCGCGGCGTGGACGTCTTCGACCGCTACTGGCACAACGACGAGGCGACCGCGAAGGCGTTCACCGACGGCTGGTTCCGCACGGGTGACCTCGGCCGGCTCGATGCCGACGGTGTGCTCACCGTGACCGGTCGCGCGAAGGAACTCATCGTCACCGCGAGCGGCAAGAACGTGGCACCCGCACCGCTCGAGGACGGCATCCGCGAGCACCCGCTGGTCGGCCAGGTCGTCGTGGTCGGCGAGGGCAAGCCGTTCGTCGCCGCGCTCGTGACGCTCGACCGCGAGATGCTGCCGGGCTGGTGCGAGGCCCGCGGCATCTCCCCGGCACTCAGCCCACGCGAGGCCGCGTACGACGAACGCGTGCACACGGCGGTGCAGGAGGCCGTGGACACCGCGAACCAGCGGGTCTCGCGGGCCGAGTCGGTGCGGTCCTTCACGATCGTCGACACGGAGCTGACCGAGGCCTCCGGCCACCTCACGCCGAAGCTCACCATCAAGCGTGCCGTGGTCCTGCGGGACTTCGCCGCGGACGTCGAGCACATCTACTCGGGGTCGAAGGTCCAGACCACGGCGACCCCGGTGGTCGCGTCCCGTCGCCGCAACCGCGCGTAGGGACGGCACACGGGAGGCCCGGTGCCGGTCCGACGGACCGGCACCGGGCCTCCCGTGTGTCGGATGCGTGCGGGACGGTCCTCGTCGTCGAGGCGCGCCCGCGACGGGTCAGGCCTCCGGCGCCTGCTGGGCGTCGGGGGCGTCGAGGACGGCGGTGGAAGCCGTCACCGGGGTGGGTTCCGGACGACGGTTGGTGCGGGTGCGGTGCGAGCTGAGCTCGTCGTTCTGAGGGGTCATGCTGGGTGTCCTGAGGGTGTGGGAGACGTGTCGGTGGGAAGCCGACGCGGACACGGTACCTCGCGATCGGGACGTTCGGACAATCCCACGAAGGGGTGTCACGCCCTGTTCGCCGAGAGCGGCTCGTCCGGTTGCGCTGCGGACCACCGGGCGGGACCGCGTGCGCGCTCCCGAGGGCTCAGTGGAACCAGGACTGCGCGCGGATGTCCCGGAGCGCCCCGCGTCGGACCTCCGGGTCGAGCGTCATCACGTACACGGTGCCGTCGAGGTGGTCGACCTCGTGCTGCAGCGCCTCGGCCATCAGCCCGGTGCCCTGGAGCACGACCTCGGCCCCGTCGACGTCGACGCCGCGCACCCTGGCGAACGGGTACCGCGGGGTCGGGTAGGACAGGCCGGGGACCGACAGGCAGCCCTCGTCCATGAGCTCGCGTTCGCCCCGGACCTCGACGACCTCGGGGTTCAGCACGTACCCGACCTCGCCGTCGACGTTGTACGAGAACGCGCGCAGGCCGACGCCGATCTGCGGAGCGGCCACGCCGGCGCGGCCGGGCTCCCGGACCGTGTCGAGGAGGTCCTGCACGAGGTCGCGCACGCCCTGTGAGCCGAGCGCGTCGGGCGCGATCGGGTCCGCGGGGGAACGGAGGACGGGGTCGCCGAACAGGCGGATGGGACGGACGGTCACGTTACTGCAGCACCACCAGGAGGTCGCCGGCGTCCACCTGCTGGGTCGCCGGGATCGCGAGACGGCCGACGGTGCCCGACACGGGCGCCGTGATGGCCGCTTCCATCTTCATCGCCTCGATGCTCGCCACGGCCTGACCGGCCTCGACGACGTCACCGACGGCGACCTTGAGCGTCACGACACCGGAGAACGGTGCGGCGACGTGCTTCGGGTCGGACGCGTCCGCCTGCTCGGCGGCCTTCGTCGCGACCTGGACCGAGCGGTCTCGGACGGTCACCGGGCGGAGTTGCCCGTTCATCGTCGTCATGACCGTGCGCATGCCCCGCTCGTCGACCTCGCCGATCGCCTCGAGCCCGACCAGCAGGTCCACTCCCCTGCCCAGCGGCACGACGTGCTCCTGACCGGGCTGCAGACCGTAGAGGTAGTCGACCGTCGGCACCACCGACAGGTCGCCGTACTGCTCGCGGACCTGTTCGAACTGCCGGGTCGGCTGCGGGAAGAGGAGCCGGTTGAGGGCCTGCTGCCGCTCGGGTCCGGCGGTGGCGAGGGCGGCGCGCTCGGCATCGGGCACGGGAGTCGTCCCGACGTGCACCTCGCGGCCCTCGAGCACCTTCGAGCGGAACGGCTCCGGCCAGCCGCCGGGCAGGTCGCCCAGCTCACCGGCCATGAACCCGACGACCGAGTCCGGGATGTCGTACTTCTGGGGGTTCTGCTCGAAGTCCTCCGGGTCGGCGCCGACCGCGGCCAGCTGCAGCGCGAGGTCACCGACGACCTTCGACGACGGCGTGACCTTGGTCGGCCGTCCGAGGATCCGGTTCGCCGCCGCGTACCAGTCCTCGACCTGCTCGAACCGGTCGCCGAGCCCGAGGGCGATCGCCTGCTGTCGGAGGTTCGACAGCTGGCCGCCCGGGATCTCGTGGTGGTACACGCGACCGGTCGGACCGGGCAGCCCGGACTCGAAGGGGGCGTACGCACGTCGGACCGCCTCCCAGTAGGGCTCGAGGGCGCCCACCGCAGCGAGGTCGAGCCCGGTGTCCCGCTCGGTGTGGGCGAGAGCGGCGACGAGGGCCGACATGCTCGGCTGGCTGGTCGTGCCCGCCATCGGCGCCGCGGCGACGTCGACGGCGTCCGCACCGGCTCGGCTGGCCGCCAGGAGCGTCGCGAGCTGCCCACCGGCCGTGTCGTGCGTGTGCACGTGCACCGGCTGGTCGAAGCGCTCGCGCAGCGCGGCGACGAGCCGTTCGGCGGCACCGGCGCGGAGCAGCCCGGCCATGTCCTTGATGCCGATGACGTGCGCGCCGGCCTCGACCATCTGCTCGGCGAGCCGGAGGTAGTAGTCGAGCGTGTAGAGGTCCTCGGCGGGGTCGAGGAGGTCGCCCGAGTAGCAGAGCGCCGCTTCGGCGACGGCCGTGTCGGTCGCGAGCACGGCCTCCAGGGCGGGACGCAACTGGCTCACGTCGTTGAGCGCGTCGAACACGCGGAAGACGTCGACACCGCTCGCGGCGGCCTCGGCGACGAAGGCGTCGGTGACCTCGGTCGGGTAGGGCGTGTACCCGACCGTGTTGCGGCCGCGCAGGAGCATCTGCACCGGGATGTTCGGGATCGCCGTGCGGAGCGCGGCCAGGCGCTCCCACGGGTCCTCGCCGAGGAAGCGGAGGGCGACGTCGTAGGTCGCGCCGCCCCAGGCCTCGACGCTCAGCAGCTGCGGGGTCAGCCGGGCGACGTGCGGTGCGACCGCGACCAGGTCCTTGGTGCGGACCCGCGTGGCGAGGAGCGACTGGTGGGCGTCGCGCATGGTCGTCTCGGTGACGGCGAGGGCGGTCTGCGCGCGCAGTCGTCGCGCCCACTCGGCGGGGCCGGCCTGGAGCAGCAGGTCGCGCTGGCCGGACGGCGGCGCAGCGGACAGGTCGACCGCCGGCAGCTTCTCGCTCGGCTCGACGGTCTGGGGACGACGCTCGCCGTTCGGCTTGTTCACCGTGACGTCCGCGAGCCAGCCGAGCACCTTCGTGCCGCGGTCCTTCGACACGTGGCCGCCGAACAGC
This sequence comes from Curtobacterium sp. MCSS17_007, assembly GCF_003234175.2. Taxonomy (NCBI): domain Bacteria; kingdom Bacillati; phylum Actinomycetota; class Actinomycetes; order Micrococcales; family Microbacteriaceae; genus Curtobacterium; species Curtobacterium sp. MCSS17_007. The sequence continues at coordinate 1,276,658 of NZ_CP126257.1, read as the reverse complement.
TGCGGGCGCTCCTCGATGAACTGCGTCGAGACGTCACCGCGGGCGAAGTCCGGGTCGTCGAGCACGGCCTGCAGGAACGGGATGTTCGTGCTCACGCCCCGGATGCGGAACTCGGCGAGGGCGCGCTTCGCCCGGGCCACGGCGGCCGGGAAGTCACGGCCGCGGCACGTCATCTTCGCGAGCATCGAGTCGAAGTGCGGGCTGATCTGCGCGCCGGTCGCGACCGTGCCGCCGTCGAGGCGGACGCCGGCGCCGCCGGGGCTGCGGTAGGTCGTGATGCGACCGGTGTCCGGACGGAAGCCCTGCGTCGGGTCCTCGGTCGTGATGCGGGTCTGCAGCGCCGCACCGTGCAGGGCGACGGTGTCCTGCGAGAGCCCGAGGTCGGCGAGGGTCTCCCCCGCGGCGATGCGCATCTGCGACTGCACGAGGTCGACGTCCGTCACCTCCTCCGTGACGGTGTGCTCGACCTGGATGCGCGGGTTCATCTCGATGAAGACGTGCTGGCCGGCGCGCTCGCCCTCGGTGTCGAGGAGGAACTCGACGGTGCCGGCGTTGACGTACCCGATCGACCGGGCGAAGGCGACGGCGTCGCGGTGCAGCGCGGCGGCGACGCCTGCGTCGAGGTCCGGTGCCGGCGCGATCTCGACCACCTTCTGGTGGCGGCGCTGCACGGAGCAGTCGCGCTCGAAGAGGTGGATCGTGCCGGCGTCCGTGCCCGTGGCGTCGGCGAGGATCTGCACCTCGATGTGCCTCGGTCGCAGGACGGCCTGCTCCAGGAACATCGTCGGGTCGCCGAACGCGCTGTCGGCCTCGCGCATGGCGGCCTCGAGCGCGGGACGGAGCTCGTCCTTCGTCTCCACCCGGCGCATCCCTCGACCGCCGCCACCGGCGACGGCCTTGGCGAAGACCGGGAAGCCGATCGCGTCGGCACCGGCGAGCAGCTCGTCGACGTCGCGGCTCGGCGGGGTGCTCGCGAGGACCGGCACGCCGGCAGCGATCGCGTGCTCCTTCGCCGTGACCTTGTTGCCCGCCATCTCGAGCACGTGCTCCCCGGGCCCGATGAAGGTGATGCCGGCAGCGGCGGCAGCGGCGGCGAGTTCCGGGTTCTCGGACAGGAAGCCGTACCCCGGGTAGATCGCGTCGGCGCCCGACTCGCGGGCGACACGGATGATCTCGGAAACGTCCAGGTAGGCCCGGACCGGGTGCCCCGGCTCGCCGATCACGTACGCCTCGTCGGCCTTGAGTCGGTGCAGCGACCCGCGGTCCTCGTGCGGGTAGACGGCCACCGTGCGGGCACCCAGCTCGTACGCGGCACGGAACGCGCGGATGGCGATCTCGCCACGGTTCGCCACGAGGATCTTGCTGAACACGACGTCCCTTTCAGCCCGGGTTGAGGTGTCACAACCCTACTGGCGGTAACGTGGCTCACCGTGCATGTACTCAGCGTGAGCTCCCTCAAGGGTGGTGTCGGCAAGACGACGGTGACGCTCGGCCTGACTTCGGCCGCGTTCGCCAAGGGACTGCGCACGCTGGTGGTGGACCTCGACCCGCAGTCCGACGTCTCGACGGGCCTCGACATCGACATCTCCGGCCACCTCAACGTCGCGGACGTCCTCGAGAACCCGAAGGAGAAGATCGTCCGCCAGGCGATCGCCCCCTCCGGGTGGACGAAGGGCTCGCAGGGCAAGGTCGACGTGCTCGTCGGCTCCCCGTCCGCCATCAACTTCGACGGGCCGCACCCCTCCATCCGCGACATCTGGAAGCTGGAGGAGGCGCTGGCGAACGTCGAGCAGGACTACGAGCTCGTCCTCATCGACTGCGCGCCGTCGCTCAACGCCCTCACCCGCACCGCTTGGGCGGCCTCGGACCGCGTGACGGTCGTCACCGAGCCGGGTCTCTTCTCGGTGGCCGCCGCCGACCGCGCCCTCCGCGCGATCGAGGAGATCCGCCGAGGGCTCTCCCCCCGCCTGCAGCCGCTCGGCATCATCGTGAACCGGGCTCGCGTGCAGTCGCTGGAGCACCAGTTCCGCATCAAGGAGCTCCGCGACATGTTCGGCCCGCTCGTGCTCTCGCCGCAGCTGCCGGAGCGCACCTCGCTGCAGCAGGCCCAGGGTGCCGCGAAGCCGCTGCACGTCTGGCCCGGAGAGTCGGCGCAGGAGATGGCGAAGAACTTCGACCAGCTGCTCGAGCGCATCATGCGCACCGGCAAGATCGGCCCGTACGCCGAGGGCGGCACGGCCTAGGGACTCCCCTGCCCTGCCCTGCCCTGCCTGGCGCAGGGCCCCGACCTGTTCTCGTCGCACGACGTGCCGTTGCGTCCGAAGCTGAGCGGCAGGTCGTGCGATCACGGCGCTCGCAGGCGGCACGTCGTGCGACCGGAGCTGGCGACGACCCGGGCTTCGGAGGTCGATGTCCGGCGAACGGTGGTCGTCGGTCGGCGCTGGTCGGTCGCCGGTGAGCGGTCGGCGGCCGTCGCTCCCGCGCTCGCGCTACCGCTCTCGTCGTACGACATGCCGCCGCGTCGGAAGCCGAGCGGCAGGTCGTGCCACCTCTGCGGATGCAGGCGGCAGGTCGTGCGGTCTCTGCGGACGCAGGCGGCATGTCGTGCGGTCTCAGCGGACGCAGGCGGCATGTCGTGCGACCGGAGCTGGCGGTCATCCGAACGTCGCCGGCGAACCAACGCGCGGCGCGGTGCGGCGCGGCGCGGCGCGGTCGACATCGGGAGGCAGCGCTGAGCGGGCAGGACACGCCGCGCGTCGGACGCGGAGCGGGTGCGACCCGTCGTCAGGGGGCGCGAGCGTGACGGATGGTGCACGCTCGTGCGAGCGCCATGACGACGGCGCCGAACAGCGAGGACGCCGGGCGCTCGAGGAAGCGGGCCGAGCGGGCGTACGAGGGGCGGCTACGACGCGCGCGTGGCCCGGCGGGCGGCGAGCTCGTCGGCGGGGTCGGCCGCAGGGGTGGCGTCGAGCTCGACCAGGGAGCTCTCCACCTCGCGCAGCACCTTGCCCACGGCGATCCCGAACACGCCCTGGCCGCGGGACACCAGGTCGATGACCTCGTCGTCGGAGGTGCACAGGTAGACGGAGGCACCGTCGGACATCAGCGTCGTCTGCGCGAGGTCGGACACCCCGGACTCGCGGAGCTGGTTCACGGCGGTGCGGATCTGCTGCAGCGAGATGCCGGTGTCGAGGAGTCGCTTCACGAGCTTGAGGACGAGGATGTCCCGGAAGCCGTAGAGCCGCTGCGAGCCGGAACCCGCAGCACCGCGGATGGTCGGCTGCACGAGCTCGGTGCGGGCCCAGTAGTCGAGCTGGCGGTACGAGATGCCGGCTGCGCGTGCGGCGACGGTGCCGCGGTAGCCGTTCTGCTCGTCGTGCTCGGGCAGGCCGTCGGTGAAGAGCAGGCCGAGGTCGTACCGGGTCATCTCGGACTCGGTACCGGGGGTGTCAGTCCCACTCATGTGCATGCCTTCCACGACGTTCGAGCTCCCACCCGAAGGTTCAACGACGGGTTGAGAGTTGTTCCGAGGTCCACGGTAGCGACTCGGGCGCTCCGGAGGCGGCACATCCGTCCCGGCGCGTCCGGCGTGTCGAGGATACGCCCCGACGGCGGACGACCGACAGCGCTGGGCTGCGCCGTGGACGACCGGGAGCCGCTCGTCATGCGTCGAGTCGACCGATCGCGGCACGCACCAGGTTCGTACGGACGACCTCGAGGTGCCCGGCGATCTCGCGGGCGAGCTCGGTCGCCTTGGCGCGCGACGTGGCGTCCCCCCGGCGGGACACGGGCATGAGCGCCGACTCGATGAGCCCGACCTCGCGCTCGACGACGCCGCGCATCGTGCGGAGGTGCCGCGGTTCGATGCCGGTGCGCTGCAGTTCGACGAGGGCCTTCAGCACGGCCACCGCGTCGTCGCCGTAGGTGTCGGTCGCCGGCAGCAGCGAGGCCGACACCGCGTCGGACAGGAGCATCGGGCTCGCGCCGGCGGCACGGACCGTCTCGTCCCGCGTGTACCGGCGCTCACGTCCGAGGATCGACGGCTTCGGCGCGTCACCGCCACCGGGCAGGACGGGCTCACGACCGGCGTCGAGATCCGCCAGGTAGTCCTTGATGACCTTCAGCGGCAGGTAGTGGTCGCGCTGCAGCCCGAGGACGATCCGGAGTCGCTCGACGTCGGCCGCCGAGAACTTCCGGTACCCACTGGCCGTGCGGATGGGCGTCACGAGCTCGCGCTCCTCGAGGAAGCGCAGCTTGGAGCTCGACAGGTCCGGGAACTCGGGCTTCAACCGGGCGATGACCTGCCCGATCGTGAGCAGGTCCGGCACCGCAGCGCCGGCCCGGGCTGCGGCGGACCGCGCGGCCACTACGCGGTCGCCAGGCGCGCCAGGTCGACCCGGGATGCGTAGAACGTCAGGCGGAACTTGCCGACCTGGACCTCGGCACCGTCGGTGAGCAACGCTTCGTCGATGCGGACGCCGTCGAAGTAGGTGCCGTTGAGCGAACCGTTGTCCTTCACGCTGAAGGCCGTGCCGTGGCGCAGGAACTGCGCGTGCTTGCGCGACACCGTGACGTCGTCGAGGAAGATGTCGGCGTCGGGGTGACGACCGGCCGTCGTGACGTCGGAGTCGAGGAGGAACCGCGCGCCGACGTTCGGGCCACGCCGGACCACCAGCAGCGCCGAACCCGAGGGCAGGGCGTTGATCGCCTCACGCTCCTCGGTCGAGACACCGGACTCGGCCGTCAGGGCCACTCCCATGTCCATGCTGAAGGTCAGGGTGGTGTCGACCAGCCGCTGTTCCGGAGTCTTCTGACCGCCCGGCTGCGGGACCACTGGCTCTGGCATCGTGGACCTCCTCCTCTTGGCGCCCCAGCGTATCGGAAACGGGTGACCTCGCGGGAGCCCCGAACAGGGCTGGGGACAACTCGGGAGCACGCGCACAGCGAACACACCGCGGCGACCCGGCTCCTGCACCGGATTCGCAGGGCGGGCGTGCACCGTGCCTCCAGGCCGAGTCGACCCACCGCGGTGCGGTCACGGGGCCGGCGTCGGGTACCGCGCCGGCGTGGCAGTCCCCCGTTCCTGCCGGACGAGCGCTCCGACGGGTCGGGCGCTCCGACGGGTCGGGCGCTGTCGGGGTTCCGATCGGTACGAACGGACGTGACGCGCCGACACCCGGACGAGGGGTCCGGGTGGTCGTGTGCGGGATCACGCAGCGCAGCGCCACGCGGCATCGCGTGACCACGCGCGGCTCCCGGCACAGGGGCGTCGCCCCCGCGACCCGTGCGGCGACCAGGACGCTCCCACCCGACGGACGGGAGGCACGGAGCCGGCCAGCACCGCGCCCCACGTCCGGCAGTGCGCCCGTTCCTTCCCAGCACGGGTGCGATGCGGTGCGGGAACGGGCGTACCTGGCGGCCCGGGACCGTCAGGTACGCCCCGAACGACCAGGTACGCACCGAACGACCAGGTACGCCCGGAAGGACCAGGTACGCCCGGAACGACAGGTACGCCCCGAAGGACCAGGCACGCCCGGAAGGACCGGGCGCGGCGCGGCCGCCTACCGCCCGCGTGCCAGCAGCCAGAGCAGGTACGGCGCGCCGACGACCCCCGTGACGACGCCGACGGGCAGCGCGTTGCCGGGGAACGCGAACTGGGCGACCAGGTCGCTCGCCAGCGTGACGACCGCGCCCACCGCGGCGACGACACCGAGCGCCGCGCGTCCGTTCCCGACGAGGCGCCGCGCGATCGGGGCGGCCATCAGCGCGACGAACGAGACCGGTCCGGCCGTCGCGACCGCGCCCGCGGTCAGGCCGACCGCCGTGAGCAGCAGGAGCACCTTCGCCCGGTCCGGTCGGAGCCCGAGCGCGGCGGCAACCTCGTCCCCGAGCGCGAGGACCGTGAGCCGCCGGGACTGCGCGAGCGCAGCGACCAGGAGCAGGACGACGGCCACCGCGAGGATGCCGACCAGCGTGCGGTCGACGGCGTTCAGGCTGCCGGAGAGCCAGAGGAGCGCGGTGCCCGCCTGCTGGACGGTGCCCGCGGTGAGCATCCAGCCGGTGGTGCTCAGGCAGATCGCCGCGACCCCGATGCCGACCAGGACGACGCGGTTGCCGGTGATCCCCCGACGCCATGAGAGCGCGGCGATCACGACCGACACGAGCAGCGCGCCGACGACCACCGACCCGAAGAGCACGCCGCCGCTCGCTCCGAACAGCACGATCGCCGTCAGCCCCGCGGCACTCGCGCCCGACGTGATGCCGATGACGTCCGGACTGGCGATCGGGTTGCGCACCACGCTCTGCACGATCCCGCCCGCGGCGCCGAGGGCGGCACCGACGAGCACCGCGCCGGCCACGCGGGGGCCGCGGAGCTGCCCGATCACGAAGTCCGAGACGGTGTCGCCGTGGCCGACGAGCGCGCCGGCGACCTGCAGCGGCGAGAGCGGGATCTCCCCCACCCCGAGTCCGACGAGCACGAGGGCGACGAGGAGCACGAGGACCGCGCCCAGGACGGCGAGCTCGCGGCGGACCGCGGTCACAGGCCGGTCACCACCCGCGACCGGACCAGCCAGATGAACACCGGCGCCCCGATGAGTGCGGTGACGATCCCGACCTGCAGCTCCCCCGGGTACGCGACGACCCGCCCCACGACGTCGGCGACGAGCAGGAGCGCGGGTGCCACCAGGGCGGACAGGAGGATCGTCCAGCGCTGGTCGGGGCCGCTCAGCAGGCGGACGGCGTGGGGGACGGCGAGACCGACGAACGCGACCGGCCCGGCGGCGGCGACGGCGGAGCCCGCGAGCAGCACCGTCACGACCCCGCCGACGATCCGGACGAGCACGACGCGCTGCCCGAGGGACGCCGCGAGTTCGTCGCCGAGCGCGAGGGTGTTCAGCGAGCGTCCGAGGCCGGCAGCGACGACGAGCCCGACGAGCACGGGGACGGCGATGACGCCGGCGGTCCCGAGGTCCTTCCCGGCGAGCGCGCCGACCTGCCAGAAGCGCAGTTGGTCGAGCAGGCTCTGGCTCGACACGAGGACGGCGGTCGTGACCGAGGACAGCGCCGCCGCCACCACCGCGCCGGCGAGCGCGAGGCCGACCGGCGACAGTCCGCGGCGCGCGACCGCCGCCACCCCGTAGACGAGCAGCGCGGCGAGCCCGGCACCGACGAAGGCGAAGGGCAGGTACGCGGCGGTCCCGCTGATGCCGAACACGGCGATCCCGACGACCACGGCCAGGGCGGCACCGGCGTTGATGCCGAGGATGCTGGGGTCTGCGAGCGGGTTGCGCGTCACGCCCTGCATCACCGCACCGGCGACCCCGAGGGCGGCACCGGCGAGCAGCCCGACGACCGTCCGGGGCACGCGGTTGCCGAGGACGATGAGCCCGACCTCGTCGGTGCGGTCCGGGTGCAGCACCGCGTCGAGGACGGTCCCGAACGGGATCGGGCGGGACCCGAAGGCCACCGAGAGCGCCACCGCGACGGCCAGTACGGCGACCGCGAGGAGCGCGGCCCCGACGAGACGGGACCGCGAGGCCGGGGCCGACCGGGGCCGGTGTGCAGGGGTGACGGGTGACGACGCGCGCATGGGAGGTGCGGCAAGCCTAATCCTGCGCCTCGTCCGGCTGCCCCCGAGGGATCCCCCAGCGGGCACCGGGTCCGCTCATGGGGTCGTCATGGGTTCGGCTCCTGTACTGGTCCCACGACGCCCGACCGGGTCGTCGAGGAACGGATCACCACCCGACGGGTGGTCGAGGGACGACCGGAGAGCACCGATGAACGAGAACCCCGCCGACGACCAGCGCGCGACCGACCGCCCCGGCTGGGAGGCACCGCACGTCGACCGCGACACCCTCCGCCCCGCCTACGCCTTCGACGGCAGCGGCCCGTGGCTGTACGGCGCCGACGGCTCGGGGCCCTACGCCTACGCCCCGGACGGCCGCGGCCCCTACCTGCTCGGCAGCGCGGCGCTCGGCGGGACGACCGCTGTGCACCACCCCGGTGCGAAGCGCCCGCGGCGGCTCGGACTCGTCCTCGGCTCCGGTGTCGCGGCGCTGGCGATCATCGGCGCGGCCGGCGGCACCGCGCTCGGGCTGTCCTCCCAGGGCGCCACGACCACGTCGAGCCGGTCGCAGGGCACGACGACGCTGCCCGGCGGCGGCTCCGGCACGAGCGGCGGCACCGGCAGCGGCACGAACGGCTCCACCGTCCCCGGGTACGGCAGCGGTTCCGGCACCGACGGCAGCGGGAGCAGCGGCACCGGCACCGGCACCGGCACCGGCACGAGCACGCAGACCCCCGCGACCCCGGCGACCACGGCGCAGGAGAAGGGCGTCGTGACGATCGACACCGTGATGGACTACGACACCTCGTCGCGGGCGGCCGGCACCGGCATGGTCCTCACCTCGGACGGCACCGTCCTGACGAACAACCACGTGATCCAGGGCGCCACGAGCATCACGGTCACCGACGAGACCACGGGCAAGGAGTACACCGCCGACGTCGTCGGCTCCGACGCGACGAACGACGTCGCCGTGCTGAAGTTGCGGGACGCGTCCGGGCTGTCCACCGTGACGCTCGACGACGACGGCGGACCGTCCACCGGCGACGCCGTGACCGACGTGGGCAACGCGGAGGGCACCGGCAACCTCGTGGCCGCGGCGGGCACCGTCACCGCCCTCGACCAGGACATCCAGGTGCAGAGCGAGACCGGCACGGGGACGGAGTCCCTGCACGGCCTCATCGAGGTGGCCGCGGACATCGTGTCCGGCGACTCCGGCGGCCCGGTCCTCGACAGCGAGGGCGAGGTCGTCGGCATGGCCACGGCGGCGTCGTCCGGCTCGGCCCAGGTCACCGGGTACGCGATCCCCATCACCACGGCGACGGCCATCGCCGACGAGATACTCGCGGGCGAGTCCTCGGACACCATCACGATCGGCCTGCCGGCGTTCCTCGGCGTCGAGGTCGGCTCGAGCGGCGGTTCGGGCGGGACGACCGGGACCACCACCGGTGTGGCCGTGGCGGGCACCGTCGAGGGATCCGGCGCCGCGGCCGCCGGGCTGGTCGCCGGCGACACCATCACGAGCATCGACGGCACGACGGTGACGAGCAACGACGCGCTGACGGCCGCGATCCGGTCGCACGCGGTCGGCGACCGGGTGCAGGTCGGGTACACCGACGCGTCGGGCACGGCGCGGACCGTGACGGTCACCCTCACCGCCGGCCCGGCCGCCTAGCAGCCGGGCGTCGCGGTCAGCCCAGCAGCGCCCGCACGAGGGACCGGTACACGTTCGCCGGGGAGTCGGTCCGGAAGGCCGTCTCCCCGGCCTCCGTGCGTCCGACCCTCGCGAAGCCGATCCCCTCGGCGTGCACGACGACGACCGGCGTCGGCCGACCGGGCCGCCGGATCGAGGAGACGGTCCACGGCGCGGCCCAGAACGCCGCGAGCCGCGGGTCGGCCGATGCGACCGCCGCCGGCAGGTCGGACGCGGTCCCCGGCGCACCCGTCCTGCGGGCGAGCAGGTCGGCACCGACCGAGGCCGTGCGGAAGGGGAAGGTCCACGCCGGACGGATCCCGAGCCTCCCGGCCGCCAGCTCGACCACCCGCTCGACCGGCAGCCGGGCGACGGTGCCGCCGGTCTCGTCCGTCCCGTCGACGACGGTCTCCGACCAGGCCTGGAGGCGCGTGGCGCGCCCGTCGGGCCCGCGCTGTTCCAGGGTGACCGGCTCGGTGTCGTCGGCCCACGGGCCGAGGAGCTCCTGCGTCGGCTCGGGGAGCGTGCCGAGCCGACCGACCAGGCCGGACTGCACGAGTTCCCGCCCCGCGGGAGTGCGGAGGAGCGTCGGGTTCCAGCGGCGGCCGGCGAGGCTCCGGAGGGTGGCGAGCGCCTCGGCCCCCAGGTGCGTGCCGTCGAGCTGCGGGGCGGGCGTCGCGGTCGGCAGCGGTTCGAGTGCGCGCTGCGGGCGCACCGGCGTCGGTTCGGTGGCGCGGACCGACTCGAGGACCGCCGAGACGAGGTCGTCGGTGTCGAGCATCCGGGCGAGCGGCCGCTCGACGGTCACGTCGACGCGGTGCCGACCGGTGACGAACAGCAGGTGCGCGCCCGTGACGTCGCCGCCCTCGTCGGGGCGGACGTACTCCACCAGGCGTGCCGGGGCACCGGCGGTCGTCCACGGGTCGCAGCCGATCAGCCGGAGCCCCTCGACCGATCCGGGCAGGCGCTCGAGCAGGCTGGTGTGCTCCTCGGCGATCGTGCGGTCGGAGGGGCGCGATCGGACGGTCAGGACGACGTCGTCACCGGTCAGCCGGAGGTCGGCCTGCGGGGCGTCCTGGCGACGCCAGCGGTCGGGGCGACGGAGGGTCAGACGGGCGGTGCGGTCCTCGGTACCGAGCGGGACGGGGACGACCATGCCCCGAGCGTACGGGGACGCCGCTGCGTGGGCCGCGACGGCTCGCCGGTGACGAGCGGTGGCGGCAGCGGGCGGGGCCGTCGGGCATGGCAGCGGTCAGCGGCGATGGTCAGCGCCCGGGGCGGGTGCGGGCGGTCGGTGCGGGCGGTCAGGGCCGACGCGGACGCGGCGCCGGGGGCGGGGGCACGTGCTTCGCGGCCACCACGTCGACGAGCGCGACCACGACCGGGCCCCGGCGCGTACCGATCGTCACCGCGTCGGCGGACCGGGCATGCAGCGTGCCGAGCGCGTCCCGGGCGCCGTCCTCGTGCCGGGCACGTACCACGAGGCGGTCACCGAGCGCTGCACCGCGGAGCACCGCGAGCGCGTGGGCCCTGGCGAGGGCGTCCTGGTCGCTGGCTCCGTGCACACCCCGAGCGTAGGCGCTGCGTCGCCCGCCGCCGCGCCTAGGGTGGGGGGATGGAGAAGGCACGCGTCGACAGCTGGATCTGGGCGGTGCGGATCACGAAGACCCGGTCCGCCGCGACCAGTGCGTGCAAGGCCGGGCACGTCCGGGTGAACGGGGAACGCGCGAAGCCGGCGCAGCCGATCGGCCCCGGGGACGAGGTCCGGGTCCGCCAGCACGGGTTCGACCGCGTGGTCGTCGTGCGGGGCATCATCCTCAAGCGCACGAGCGCGACCGAGGCTGCGAAGCACTTCGAGGACCGGACCCCGCCGAGGCTCCCCCGCGAGGAAGCCGGCTTCGTCCCGACCCGTGACCGCGGCGCCGGGCGTCCGAGCAAGCGGGAGCGTCGCGACCTCGAGAAGCTGCGCGGCCACTAGACCATCCGGAAGCGTCGTCCGGATCGAGAGCGACTGCGGTCAGACGAACCGGACGGCCTGCTGCATGCGGTCGCGGATCTCGAAGACGTCGACCGACCCCTCGGGTGACCAGAGCCCGCCGAGCACCTGACCGAGGGCGCTCCGCCGCACGACCAGGGCGGTGGGCTTCCGTGCCGGGCCGACGACCTGCACGTCCTCGTCCACCGCGGCGTCCGGCACGACCATCAGGCGTCCGGTGAACTTCACGCGCGTCTGCTTCTGCACGGCGCGGGCCGCGCGGACGAGCTCCTTGACGGGGCGCTCCCCCGGCGCCAGGGTCTCACCGACGACCTCGCCGTGCTCGACGCGCACCGGTGCGCCCCAGTCGATCGACTCGACCGCCCACAGGCCGCTCGGCGTCAGGACGGCGTGGTCGAGCTTGCCCTCGGCGCCGGCGTCGAGGTCGTGCCACACCGTCACGCCGATGCCCATCCCGGCGATGATCGAGGCCGTCGCCTCCTCCGCGAGGGCCTCGCCGAGGAGCCGGCGCACGTGCCGGGGTGCGGAGCGGACGAGCGCGGGGTCGTAGGGATCCTCGATCGGATCGCCGAGACCGACCCACTCACGCTCCGCCTGCAGGAAGACCTCGCGCGAACGACCGCCGGGGTGCCCGTGCGACCGTGCCCGTGGACGGGAGTCGCGACGCGCGGCCGGCGGTGCGTAGGCGTCCCGACCGTCGCGCGCCCACACCGACGAACCCGAGGGCGCGCCCGGCGTGGACGCGCGGGATCCGGCGTCGTACGCCCGACGTGCCGCCGGGGTGCCGACGCGTTCCCACGCGATCTGCACCTGGCGGAAGCGGCGGGCGTCGCCGCCCAGGTCGGGGTGGGTCTCGCGGGCGGCCCGCCGGTACGCACGGCGGAGTTCGTCGTCGTCGGCCGTCGCGGGGACGCCGAGGACCTCGTACGGGGTGGCGTCCGCCGGGCTGTCGGTCATGGCCCTGCGACACTACCCGCTGCAGGATCGAAGTCCGCCGCGCGCGGGCTGGGAGCTGCCGGGAGGCCCGGTGTGCGCACGCTCCGCTGGCCACGCCCGCGTCGGGCCCCGTCACGGGTCCGGGCCGGGACCGGAGCAGCTGCGGGCGCGGCTCAGCGCGCGGTGACGGCCTCGTGGATCGCTGCGGCGTGCGACTCGATCCAGGTGACGTCCGCCCGGTAGAGGTCCGCGTGCCCGTGCTCGAGGTCGCTGAGGAACTTCGGGTTGCCCGCTGCCGCCTCGGTCTCCATCGTCGTCACGAGGGCGACGAGCGATGCCGTCATCGTCTCGACGAGGACCCCGCGGGACCGGTCGTCGAGCCCGTAGGCGCGGCAGAACTCCGCCGCACGGTCGAGCCGCTCGTCGAGGTCCGGTGCGGTGCTGCCCTCGACGAGTCCGGTGGTGAAGGGCGCGAAACGGTAGACGGCACTCGCGACGTCCCACACCCGCGGGCCGGGGTGCGCGGTGTCGAAGTCGATGAGCCCGACGGCGGCGATGCCGTCGTAGACGCAGTTGTAGGGCGCGAAGTCGCCGTGCACGATCGTCTCGACCGGCAGGCGCTCGGCCTGCGACCACACGTCCGCGGCGTCGTCGCGTGGGTAGGTCGCCGCCGCGTCGTGGTACTGCCGCAGCAGTCGAGCCGAGGTGACGAGGGCCGCCTCGCTCGCGATCTCGGCGCTCCACGGGTAGTTGCCGGCGGTGCCCGGCACGAAGGTGACCGTCTCGAGGGAGTCCCCCAGCGCGATCGGTTCCGGTGCCGCGACGAAGCCCTGCTCGTGCAGGTGCGCGAGCAGCCGGTGCACGGTCGGCGTCCACGGCCCTGCCGGGCGGTGGACGCGGTCGTCGGCTCTGGTGACACGCTCCATCGTGACCTCCTGATCGGTACGTCCCCGTTGACGTGAGGGTCAGCGTAGCGAGAGCGGGTGCGCGATGTCTCGATCTGGTCACGAACAGCGTGTGACGTTCTCGCTCCGGTCGGCATGCATCGTTGCATGCAAGGAGTAGGATCACTCGGCGTGAGCGACGCGACACCCGAGGGATCCGCGGCGGACCGGGCGTACGAGCACGTCAAGCGGGCGATCGTCCGCGGGGACCTGCCGGGCGGGACGGCCATCAGCGAGAACGCGCTGTGCCGGGAGATCGGCGTCTCGCGGACACCGGTGCACGAGGCCTTCCTCCGCCTGGCCGCCGAGGAGCTCATCGTGCTCGGCGCCCGACGGGGCGCCGTCGTGCGCCCGATGTCCCCGAACGAGGCGACCGACGTGCTCGAGATGCGGGAGGCGATCGAGTCGACCGCGGCGACCCGTGTCGTCGCCGACGGCCGCGTGCCGGAGCTGGTCCCGGGCCTCCAGGCCCTGCTGGCCGAGCAGGAGGCCGCGGTCACCGCCGGGGACGTCGACCGCTTCGTCGAGAGCGACGCGGCCTTCCACGGCGCCGTCATCGCCGCGTCGCGGAACGCGATCGCCGTGCTGTTCGCGCGCACGTTGCGCGACCGCCAGCAGCGGCTGCGGCACCAGCTGATGCGGCTGCAGCCCGAGCAGCTGCAGGCGTCGCTCGACGACCACCGGGTGCTCGCGGCAGCGCTCGCGGCGGGTGACGGCGCGCGCTACACCGAGGTCCTCCGTGCGCACGTGGCGTCCCACCGGGGTGCGCTGTGAGCGGGGCGACCGGGAGCATCCCGACGACCGGCGCCGTCCCCGCCGTGCGGCGGCTCCCGCCCTGGCTGATGGTCTGGGGCGCGGTGTTCGTGTGCTCCTGGGGCGGCAACCAGTTCTCGCCGCTCCTGCTCATGTACGAGGAGCGGGCGCACTACTCGTCCGTGCTCGTCAACGTCTTCCTCGGGGTGTACGTGCTCGGGCTCGCACCCGCCCTGCTCGTCGCCGGGTCCTCGTCGGACCGGCACGGACGGAAGCCGCTCGTGCTCGTCGGGATCGCCGCAGCGGTCGTCGGGAGCGGGCTGCTCGCGCTCGGGCCGCTCGGACCCGGCTTCCTCGCCGCGGGCCGACTGTTCTCGGGGGTGACGGTCGGCATCGCGATGGCGGTCGGCAACAGCTGGGTGAAGGAGCTCTCCCAGGGCCGGTACGACCCCGACGCCGACGCCGGGGCAGGAGCACGGCGCGCCTCCCTGGCGTTCACGCTCGGCTCCGGGCTCGGTGCGCTCGTCGCCGGTGGCATCGCACAGTGGGGCCCGGCGCCCGAGGTGCTGCCGTTCCTCGTCCACGTCTGCGTCGCGGCGCCGTTCGCACTCGTGGTCTGGCGGGCGCCGGAGACCGCGGTGAACGGTGGCCTCGCCGGACCGTGGTGGCGGCAGCTCGCCGTCCCGAGCGCCGGTCACCGCCGGTTCACCCGCGTGGTCGTCGTCGCCGCGCCCTGGATCTTCGGTTCGGCCGCGATCGGGTACGGCTACCTGCCGACCCGGCTCGCCGGCGCGACCGGACCGTGGGGCCTCGTGTTCGCCACCGCCGCGACGGTCGTCGCACTCGGGGTCTCGAGCGCCGTGCAGCCGTTCGCGAAGCGGGTGCACTCGGTGTCCTCGGCGCGTGGGCTCGTGACCGCGGTCGCCGTCATGACCGTCGGGATCGGCGTCGTGCTCCTGGCCGTCGAGCTGCAGTCGGTGTGGATCGGCCTCGCGGCGAACGTGGTGATCGGCGTCGGCATGGGGACCGCGCTCGTGTCGTCGTTGCTCGAGGTGCAGCGGATCGCGGGCTCCCGCGACCTGGCCGGCCTGACGGGGGCGTTCTACGCGGTGGCGTACAGCGGCTTCCTGGCACCGGCGGTCATCGCGGCGATCGCGGGCGGGGCCGGGGTCCCGGTGTCGGTGATCCTGGCCGTCGTGGTCGGGCTCGGGGTGGTGTCGTGGGCGGCCCTGCTGGTCTCCTCGAAGCGGTACGTGCCCGAGGACTGACGCCCTGGGCGTCGCGCCGTCCTACTGTTCGCGGAACCAGCCGGGGCCGCGGACCTCGGCGCCGAGGGCCTCGACACGCGCCCGGAGCTCGCGGTCCGCCGTCACGACGACGACGGGAGCACCACCGGAGTCACGAGCGGCCCGGGCGGCCTCGACGATCGCGTCGTCACCGGAGCCGTCGGCCCGGACGACCTCGACCGCGTCGCTCGCCGCGCGACCGTCCGCCGGTGCAGCAGCGCGCGCCTCCCCCTCGAGCACCACGGTCCACCGCGGCCACCACCGGGCGAAGGGCAGCGCGAGCTCCCCGGACGCCACACCGCGCTCGGCGAGTGCCCCGACCGACGCGAGCAGCCGTCCGGCGGCGCCCGCCCGGTCCTTCCACCACCCGTCCGGCACGCTGCCGACCACGTTCGCCGCGTCGACGACGACGTGCGGCGCGGTCGTGATCGCCGCGCGGAGCGCCGGCCACGAGGCCCCGAAGCCGGGGTGCAGCGGCAGGTCGTCGACCTCGGCGACCGGCACCCACGACAGTGCCAGGCTCTCGCGGTCGGCGATCACGGGCTCGAACGGTCGGCGCGCCCGCCCGACCACCGTCGTGTAGGTCCAGAACCCCAGGTCGAGCACCGCCGCGTGCCGCAGGTCGATGCCGTCCTCGGGGACGCCGGCCTCCTCCGCGGACTCGCGGAGTGCGGCCGTCACGGCGTCCTCGCCCTGGTGCCGCGCACCGCCGGGGATCCCCCACGTCCCGCCGTGGTGGCTCCACTCGACGCGGTGCTGCAGCAGCACCCGCCCGGCACCGTCGTCGACGAGCAGCCCCGCCGCGCCGAAGCGCCCCCACGCCTTGGTGCCGTCGGGTCCGACCGCCCAGGCGTCACCGGGGTCGCGGGGACCGGGCGGGGGTCCGGGAGGGGTCACGTCAGGCACCCGTCAACCCTGGCACACGGCGCCTGCGTCGGGACGGACGACGGTCTCGCAGCGTCGTGTACGGTGTCGTCCGAGACACGGGGTGCCGCACCGAGCGGCTGAGATCACACCCGTCGAACCTGCTCGAGCTCGTACTCGCGAAGGGATCGTCCATGCACACTGCTGCGCCCGTACCCGGACCCGCCGGCACACCGTCCCCGGACTGGGCCGACCGCACCGCCGCACTGCTCGAGGGGGTCCGCGCCCGCGGCCCCCTGGTCCAGTGCATCACCAACACCGTCGTGCAGAACGTCACGGCGAACGTCCTCCTCGCGCTCGGCGCGTCCGCCGCGATGGTCGACGTCGCCACCGAGGCCGGACCGTTCGCCCGCGTCGCGGACGCCCTGCTCGTGAACACGGGGACACCGCACCCGGAACCGCGTGCCGCGTCGCTCGAGGCCGCGTCGGCTGCCACCGACTCCGGAACCCCGTGGGTCCTCGACCCCGTCGCCGTCGGTTCGCTGCCGGTCCGCACGGCCCTCGCTCGCGACCTGCTCGCACTCCGGCCGACCGTGCTCCGCGGCAACGCCTCCGAGGTGCTCGCCCTGCTCGGCGCGGCCGAGGGTGGACGCGGCGTCGACAGCACCGCCGGGACGGAGGACGCCCGGGAGACCGCGGTGTGGGCGTCGGACGGGAGGCGCGTGGGCGCCGTGGCCGTGTCCGGTCCCGTGGACCTCGTCGTCGCGCCCGCAACCGGCGTGGTCCGGGTCGCGAACGGCACCGCGTTGCTGACGAGGATCACCGGGGGCGGGTGCGCGCTCGGCGCCGTGGTCGCCGCCTTCGCGGCGGTGTCGCCGGAGGACCCGGGCGCCGCGGCCGTCGCGGCGACCACCGTCCACACCGTCGCGGCCGAGCTCGCGGCGCGTGACGCCGGCGGCCCGGGCACGTTCCAGCCGCTGTTCCTCGACCGGCTCGCGTCGCTGACGCCGGAGGACGTCGTCCGCGAGGCCCGCGTCACCACCGAGCCGACGGCGGTCCGGTCGTGACCGCGTCGTCGGACATCGGCGTCTACCTGGTCACCGACGGGGTGCTCGCCGACCGGCACGGCACGGGAGTGCTCGGGGTCGTCCGTGCCGCCGTCGACGCGGGTGTCCGGTTCGTGCAGGTGCGCGACAAGGAGTCGTCCGCCCGCGACCTCCTGGCGCTGACCGTCGCGGTCGCCGACGCCGTGGGCACCCGCGCGACCGTCGTCGTCGACGACCGGCTCGACGTGGCCCTCGTCGCCCGACGCGACGGACACCGCGTCGCCGGTGTGCACCTCGGGCAGTCCGACCTGCCCGTCGAGGCGGCCCGGGCCGTCCTCGGGCCGGACGCCCACGTGGGCCTCACGGCGAACACCCCGGCGCACCTCGACGTCGTCGCGGGGCTCCCCCGCGGCACCGTCGACCTGCTCGGTGTCGGCGTCGTCCACCCCACCACGACCAAGGCCGACCACCCGCCGGCGCTCGGACACGACGGGTTCGCCCGGATCGCGGGACTCGCCCGCCCGACCGGCGTCCCCTGCGTCGCCATCGGCGGTGTCGGACTCGACGACGTCGCACCCCTGCGCGCTGCAGGGGCGGCGGGGGTCGCCGTCGTCTCCGGCATCTGCGCCGCGGCGGACCCCGGCGCCGCTGCTGCCGCACTCGTCGACGCGTGGGGCACCCGGTGACGCCGCGGGTACCGCGCGTGCTGAGCATCGCGGGCACGGACCCGACGGGCGGGGCGGGCCTGCAGGCGGACCTCAAGTCGATCGCCGCCCACGACGGCTACGGCATGGGCGTCGTGACGGCGCTCGTCGCGCAGAACACCCGCGGCGTGCGGTCGGTGCACGTCCCCGACGCCGCCTTCCTCCGCGAGCAGCTCGACGCGGTGTCGGACGACGTCGTCGTCGACGCCGTGAAGACCGGCATGCTCGGCACGGTCGAGGTCGTCCGGACCGTCACCGACTGGCTCCGCGCACACCGGCCGCCCGTGGTCGTCGTCGACCCGGTCATGGTCGCCACGAGTGGTGACCGGCTGCTCGACGAGGCCGCCGCGACGGCGATGGGCGACCTGCTCGCCGTCGCCGACCTCGTGACCCCGAACCGGGCCGAGCTGACGGAACTGGCGGCGCTCGCCGGCGCGGACGCACCCGCCGGAACGGGCGCGCCGACCGACCCACCGACAGCCGCAGCAGCCCCAGCAGCAGCACCGTCGGCGACGATCGCCGCCGCCCGACGCGTCGCCCGCCGCTGGGACGTCCTGGTGCTGGCCAAGGGCGGACACGACGCCGGACCGACCTCGGACGACGTGCTCGTCGGCCCGGACGGCGTGCTGCGCACCTTCCGAGCGCCGCGGATCGCCACCACGAACACGCACGGGACGGGCTGCTCGCTGTCGAGTGCGATCGCGACGCTGGCCGCCCGCGACGGCGACTGGGAGCTCGCGGTCGACGGCGCGAAGACGTGGCTGACCACGGCACTCCGGGGCGCGGACGCGCTGCACGTGGGCACGGGCAACGGCCCGGTCGACCACGGCGCGGCCGTCCGTGCCGCGCTGCCGCCGGTGTCGTGGACGGACCGCTGGTGGACCGACGTGCGGGACACCCTCGACGAGACCGTCGCCTGCGACTTCCTCGTCGGGCTCCGCGACGGCACGCTCGACGAGGACGTCTTCGCCGGCTACCTCGCGCAGGACGTCCACTACCTGCGGGCGTACGAGCGGCACCTCGCGCGGCTCGCGGAGGTGTCGACCGGTGGTGCGGCGGCCTTCTGGGCGTCCGCCGCGCAGGGCTGCGCGGACGAGGCCCGCGAGCTGCACCACCGCCGGCTCGCCGGTTCGCACGCCGACGACCCCGTGCACCCGACCTGCGCCGGCTACCTCGCCCACCTGCAGGACGCCGCCGACAGCGGCTCGCCGGCGGTCCTCGCCGCCGCGGTGCTGCCGTGCTTCCGCGTGTACGCCTGGGTCGGCACGCAGCTCGGCCACGCCCCGGACGGGCACCCGTTCGCGGACTGGCTCGGCGCGTACGGCGACCCGGCCTTCGCGGCGGCGAGCGCCGAGGCGACCGCGCGGGTCGAGGAGCTCGCCGCAGCGGCGGACGCTGCGGAGCGCGGCCGGATGGCCCGGGCGCACCGCCGGTCCACCGCGTGGGAACTCGCGTTCTTCCGCATGCCGACCGACCGGACCGTGACCGGTGTGACCGCACGACACACGGCGGTCTGAACGGGCAGTGCGCGCGACCACCGCACCGGACGGCGGACGGGAGGCACGGGGCCGGCTGGATCCGCGCCTCCCGTCCGACGTCGGGACCGCGGGCACGACGCCGCCCGCGGGCACGACGTGCTCAGCGGGCGGTCGGCGGCAGGCGGACGAGCTCGACCGTCAGGTCCCGCCCGTCCACCGTGCCCCGCATCCAGGTGAAGTCGGGCTGTCGTCGGCGGTCCGTCGGCGACCCGGGGTTGAGCAGCCGCATGCCGGAGGGCGCGACGGAGTCCCACGGGATGTGCGAGTGCCCGAACACGAGCACGTCGGTGTCCGGGTACGCCGCGTCCGCTCGGCGCTCGCGGCCCGTGGCGGCACCGGTCTCGTGCACGAGCGCGAAGCGCAGGTCCTCGACCGTGAAGCGGGCGACGAGGGGCAGCCGGTCGTCGAACCCGGGACCGTCGTTGTTGCCGCGGACCCCCTCGAACCGGCGGGACCGCCCCTGCACGGCGTCGAGCGTCGCGATGTCCACCCAGTCCCCCGCGTGCACGACGAGGTCCGCCGCGTCGACGTCCGACCACAGCGCGGCGGGCAGGTCCTTCGCGCGCTTCGGCAGGTGGGTGTCGGAGAGCAGGACGAACGAGGTCGTCACGACGCCGCGCGGTCGTCCGGTGTGGCGCGTGCGGGCATCGGCAGCCCGGCCTCGTCGGCGGCGCCGAGACGTTCGAGCAGCCCGGCCAGGAGCGCGATGTCGTCGTCCGACCAGTCGGCGAGCCGTTCCTCGAGCGCGTCGCGGTGGAGCCGTACGGAGCGTTCGAGCGCGGCCCGGCCGGCGTCCGTGGCCTCGAGCGGCTTGGCGTTCCCCGAGCCGCCGTCCGTCGTGCGGACCAGCCCGGCGGCCAGGAGGCCGGACAGTTGCCGCGAGATCGTCGACCGGTTGAGGCGCAGGTAGCGGGCGATGTCGATGGCCATGCAGCCGGGGTGCTGCACGACGAAGTCGACGAGGGACTGGTCCACGACGCTGAGCACGAGGTCGTCGCCGCGGGCCCGGATGCTCGCGCGGCGCGTGATGCGGGCGAGTTCGGTGTAGGCGCGGCCGATGTCGCTGTTGCGGACGTCCGAGCTCGGGCTGCTCATCGCGGTCTCCAGCCTGTCACTGCGTGCGTCGGGTGCCCGACGCTGGTGGGTGCAGCCACCCTACCGGCGGCCACGTCCCGATCCCGCTCACCCGAGCGGTCGGGTCCGGCGGCGACGCTGCGGCCGGACGGCGGGTGCCTCAGTCCGCGGCGCCGCGGCTGAGCAGGTCGGCCTTCTCCGGGTGCTCGTCGAACCACTTGCCGACGAACCAGCACATCGGGACGATGCGCTTCGTGGTCCGGGTCTCCACGTCCGCGACGGCGTGCTCGACGAGCGCTGCCGCGTAGCCGTGGCCGCGGTGCGCCGGGACCGTGTACGTGTGCGGGAACGACACGGCGTCGTGCCCGGCCCGGTAGTCGAGCACGCTCACGAGCTCGCCGTCGACGTACATCGCGTAGCGGTCGCGGTCGGCTTCGTCGCGGAACTCGTGGGCCATGCGGCCATCATGCACCCGTGGGGAATGCGTCGTCCGGAGCCGCGTTGCACGCACACATGACCACCATCGGCATCATCGGAGCAGGCAACATCGGATCCCAGCTCGCGCGCCTCGCGGTGCGGCACGGCCACGACGTCGTGATCGCCAACTCGCGCGGCCCCGAGACGCTGCAGGGGCTCGTCGAGGAGCTCGGCGAGCACGCCCGCGCGGCGACCCGCGACGAGGCCGCGGCCGCCGGCGACATCGTCGTCGTGACGACCCCGCTCGCCGCGATCGAGACCATCCCCGTCGAGCCCCTCGTCGGCAAGGTCGTGATCGACACGAACAACTACTACCCGCAGCGCGACGGCCACATCGCGGCCCTCGACGACGAGACGACGACCACGGCCGAGCTGTTGCAGGACCACCTGCAGGGCGCGCGCGTCGTGAAGGCGTTCAACCACATCGCCGCGCCGGCCCTCACCGACGAGGCGACGCCGGCGGGCACCCCCGACCGTCGCGCGCTCGTGGTGGCCGGTGACGACGCCGAGGCCAAGCGCGTGGTGTCCGACCTGATCGACGCCTTCGGCTTCGACGTGGTCGACGCGGGTCCGCTCACCGAGGGCTGGCGCATCCAGCGCGACACCCCCGGCTACGTGACGCGCTTCACCGCGGACGAGCTCCGCGCCAAGCTCACCGAGGCGAAGCGCTACCGCGACATGTAGACCGCACCGCACCGTGCGGACGAGGGCGGTCCCGCAGCGCCATCGCGCTGCGGGACCGCCCTCGTCACGTTCCGGAGCGGGAGCGCGGGCGCGACCCCGGAACTGGGGCTGCGCAGGAGTGCATGCACGCGGATAGAACTGACGATGGATCAGCAGAGCGAGGGAGCACGAGTGGCGTCGCACCGCATGTCGGACCGGGACCGGCCGCGTCGAGCCGTCCCCGCGTGGGTTGTCGCACCCCCGGAGGACCCGACGGGGCCGGCGACACGGCACGCCCCCGCCACGCACGTCGCGGCAGCCACCACGCACGGCGCTGCTGGTGCTGGTGCTGGTGCTGCTGCTGGTGCCGCTGCTGGTGCCGCTGGGACCGTCACGCAGGAGCCCGCCGCAGACACCCCGGCGGCCGGGAGCGCGTCCGCGTCGGTCGCACCGACGGGCCCGCTCCCCGACGGCCACGTGCCCGACTACCCGCCGCAGGAGCACCTGCTCCCGCCGGCGCCGACCTCACCGACCGTGCAGGTCGCACCGTTCGACACGGCGCCGTTGCCGGTGTCGCCCGTCGACCTCGCCGCCGACGGACCGGCCGCGTCGATCCGGCAGGAGCGCCTGCGGGGACCGCTCGCGCCCCCGTCCGACCCGGCGCACCCCGCGGCCGCAGCCGCTGCGCAGGCACCGGTGCAGCCCGCCGCACCGGCCGCGCCCGTGGTGGGACAACCGCGCTTCTCGGTGCCCGGTCTCGAGCACGTCCTGGTCGAGGGCACCGAGCCCGAGCCCTCCGGCCCGATCGGGTACCGGACGCCGGCCCGGTTCGCCCGACAGCAGGCACCGCGCCCGACCGTGGTGGAGTCCGCTCCGACCCCGTTCGACGCGGTGATCGCCCCGCCCGCGTCCGCACTCACCGACGCGGCCGCACCGCTGTCGACGGAGGTGTTCCCCGGTGTCGGCGGCGGTGCCGCGGCGGGCGCACCGGCACCGGCACCGTCCATCGGCGGGCGGGTGACCGCAGCCGACGTCCCGACGCCCGGCGCGGCCTCCGGCTCCTCCGAGACGGCGGCGGGCGGCTCCGACGGGGCCGGGTCGGACCTCCCGACCGAACGCCGGGAGCGCCGTGACCGCGGCCGCTCCGCCATCGGTGCGACGCCGGCAGCCGCCCTCGGCGCGGTCACCGCCGTGGGTACGCTCGGACTCGCCGCCTGGTGGTTCACCGCCCCCGCCGCGGTGCACGTCACCGGACTGGTGCTCGGTGTGCTCGCGCTCGTGTTCTCCTGTGCTGCGCTCCGCCACCCCGCCACGACGTGGCAGCGGCCGCTGGGGCTCCTCGGTGCGGTGCTCGGCGGCGTCGGGACCCTCGTGCTCCTCTGGGCCGTGGCCGCGGCGCTGCTGCCGCTCGCCGGGGTGACGCTGCCCGACCTCACCGGCACCGGCACCACGCCGACCCTGGCGCCGTAGGCCGACCCTCAGACCGCGCGCACGACCCCGCGCGACAGGATCGCGCTCGTCAGGGCGTCGATCGGCTCGCGCTGCACGGTCGGGTTCGCGATGAGCACGTAGTCGACCGCCGGCAGGTCCGGCAGGGACAGCCGCTGCGACACCTTCACCAGATCGGCGGGGATGAGCGAGTGCGGGAAGACCGCGACGCCGATGCCCGCCCGCACCGCCGCCAGGACGCCGTTGACGTCGCGGGTGTTGCACGTGATCCGCCAGGTCCGTCCGGCGGACTCGAGCGCGTCGATGGCCATCTGCCGGCTGATGCTCGGCGCCTGGTAGACGATGAGCGGGACGGGCTCGCCCGACTCGAGCGCGATGCCGTCCTGGGCCATCCACACCATCTGGTCGGTCGCGACCCGGGTGCCCTCGGCGGACTCCCCCGCGGTCTGCTTGATGAAGACGAGGTCGAGCTGCCCCGCGTGCACCCGGCGCAGGAGCGGCGCGGACTGGTTCACCGTGAGCTCGAGGTCGACCTGCGGGTGCAGCCGCCGGAAGTCGCGGAGGATGCGCGGCAACTGGGTGATCGCGAGGTCGTCGGCCGCGCCGAAGCGCAGTCGTCCCCGGGCCGCCGCCCCGGAGAAGTACGCGTCGGCGGTGGCGTGCGCCGCGAGGATGGAGCGTGCGAACCCGGCCATCGCGTCACCGTTGTCGGTGAGCGCCACACCACGGGTGTCGCGGGCCACGAGCGTGCGTGCGACGGCGGTCTCCAGGCGTCGGACGTGCTGCGACACCGTCGGCTGGCTGATGCCGAGGCGCTGACCCGCGAGCGTGAAGCTGCCGGTCTCGGCGACCTCGAGGAACGTCCGGAGCAACACGGGATCGAGCACGGCCCACCTCATTCGACATCGCAATGGAGTGATAGCCACGATAGGGGTGTCGAATGACCTGCCGCCACGTAGTTTCACATGGGTACCGATCCCACCAGCGACGATCCGGAGCCCCACCACCGTGAGTGCGTCATCGACGACCCTCCCTCCGCCCACCGAACCCCTGCCGGTCCAGTCCGAGCGCCCACCCTGGCGGCACACCCTCATCGCCCTCTCCGTGCCGAACTTCCGGTTGTTCACGGCGACGAACCTCGTCGCGATGACCGCCGGGTGGATGCAGCGGATCGCCCAGGACTGGCTCGTGCTGCAGCTCACGGGCTCGGTCGCGCAGGTCGGCATCACCGTCGCCTGCCAGTTCGCGCCGATGCTGCTGTTCGGCCTCTGGGGCGGGGTGCTCGTCGACCGGTTCTCGAAACGCGCGCTGATGATGCTCACGCAGGGCGCGTTCGCGGTGCTCTCCGCGCTGCTCGCGGTCCTCACACTGACCGGTGCGGTCGAGGCGTGGCACATCTGGGTGATCGCGTTCCTGGTCGGCATGGTGACCGTCATCGACAACCCGGCGCGCCAGGTCTTCGTCACGGAGATCGTCGGGCACCAGCACCTGCGGAACGCCATCAGCGTCAACTCGAGCGTGTTCCAGCTCGGCGGGATGATCGGACCGGCACTCTCCGGGGCGCTGCTCGTCGCGGTCGGTGCGGGCTGGTCGTTCGGGGTGAACGCGGTCGCCTGCGTCGCCGTCGTCGTGACGCTCGGGTTCCTCCGGACCTCCGAGCTGCACCGGACCCCGCCCGCTCCGCGGTCGAAGGGGCAGCTCGTCGAGGGCCTCCGCTACGCCGTCCGGAAGCCCACCATCCTGGTGCCGGTGGTCCTGATGGCGTTCTTCTCGGTGTTCGCGCTGACGATGCCGGTGCTGCTCTCGGCCTTCGCGTCCGAGGTGTACGACGTCGGTGCAGGCGGCTACGGCGTGTTCAACTCCGCCGTCGCGGTCGGCGCCCTCGCCGGGGCCCTGCTCTCGACGCGGCGCGCGACGGTGCGGCTCCGGACGATCGTCGGCGGGGTGTTCTGGACGGGCGTGCTGCTCGCCGTGAGCGGTTCGATCCCGGCCATCGCGCCGTTCACCGTCGCACTGGTCGCCGTCGGCATGTCGCAGCTGCTGTTCATGACGGCGTCCAACTCGCTCGTGCAGCTGTCGTCGAACGTCGCCATCCGCGGCCGGGTGATGTCGCTGTACGTGCTCGTCCTGCTCGGCGGTCAGGCGCTCGGCGGCCCGCTCATGGGTCAGGTCGTCGACCACTTCGGGGCGCACGTCGGCATGGTGGTCGCCGGGGGCGTGCCCGCCGTCGCCGCCGGGGTCGTGGGTCTCGTGCTCGCACGTCGGGGTGGGCTGCACCTGGCGGTGCGGATGCGGCACCACGTGCCGCTGCCGGCGATCGAGCACCGGTAGCGCGGCGCGGCGGCGCCGGATCGAACCACGTTTCCGACATCGAACCGACCTGTCGGCCTGGTTCGATGTCGGGATCATGGTTCGGCGCGAGGCAGCTGTGCGCGGGCGCGACGCACCACGTGACGGACGGGAGGCACGGTGCGAGCCCGCACCGCGCCTCCCGTCCGTCAGCCGGTTCCGTCAGCCGGTCGCGTCGGCCGCTCGCGTCAGTACGCGACGCCGAAGCGCGCGCGGTGGTGGGCCGGCGAGGCGATCTCGTCGACGAAGGCGATCGCGAAGTCGTCACCGGAGATGTCCGAGCCGCCGTCGGCGTCGGTGAGGAGCAGGTCGTCCGTCGTGCGGTACGAGCCCGTGCGCTCGCCGGGGTTGTACCCGCCGAAGGCCGCGGCCGGGCTCACGTAGAACCAGTCGACGTCGCCGGTGTACGCGCCGGAGCGCAGACGGTCGAGGATCTCGCCGTGGCTCTTCGCCTCGCCCTTGAAGGCGTCCGGGAACTCCGGGGTGTCGAACAGCGCCGGACCGCCCTCGGCGACGAGCAGCGAGCCGGCACCGCCGACGATGCCGAGACGAGCGCCGGCAGCGGCAGCCGCGTCGACGAAGTGCTGGAACTTGTCCTTGAGCTCACTGCCGTCCGCCTGGACCGCGTGCAGCGAGACCACGACGACGTCGGCGCCCTTCGTGACGTCCGACACGAACGCCTCGTCGAAGGCGTCGCCCTGCGCGAGGGTGAGCCCCTCGGCGGCGTCGAGCTTGGAGGTGTCGCGGGCGACGGCGGTGACGGTGATGCCGCGGGACAGGGCCTCGCGGACGATGGCGGAGCCGGCGTACCCGGTGCCGCCGAAGACGACGATGTTGGTCATGAGTGTCCTTCCGTGACTGGTGCAGCCGACCGTACTCGCGTTACTCTCTTATGGGAAGTAGGCACCTCGCAGTGCGTAACGGAGGTCAGGATGTCGGCGATCGATTACAGCCCCTACGCGGCGGACTGCCCCTCGCGGCAGCTGCTCGACCGCATCGGCGACCGGTGGAGCGTGCTGACCATCGGGTCGCTCGTCGACGGTCCCCAGCGCTACTCCGTCATCGCGAACCGGGTGCAGGGCGTGTCGCAGAAGATGCTCACGCAGACGCTCCGAGCGCTCGAGCGGGACGGGCTCGTGACGCGCACGGTCTTCGCCGAGATCCCACCGCGGGTCGAGTACGAGCTCACCGAGCGAGGGCGCTCCCTGCGCACCGTGCTCGAGCCCCTCGAGGACTGGGCGACCTCGCACATGGCCGACGTTCAGGACTCGCGCGACGCCTACGACGCGCGCTGACACGCGCGGGTACGGACCGACGCCCGCTGACACGCGCGGCTACGGACCGACGCCCGCTGACACGCGCGGGCACCGACCGCTGACGGTCCCCAGGAAGACCGGGCGGCCCCCGGGTGTTGCCTGGTCACATGCGATCGATCGTCTACACGAAGCCCGGTGACAGCAGCGTCCTCGACCTGGTCGAGCGGGAGGTACCGCAGCCCGGCCCCGGCGAGGTCCGCGTCCGCGTCGTCGTCTCGGGCGTCAACCCGACCGACTGGAAGGCCCGTGCCGGGGGCACCTACGGCGACGGTCTGCCCTTCCCGGAGATCACCCCGAACCAGGACGGCGCCGGCGTGGTCGACGCCGTCGGCGAGGGCGTCGACACCCTGGCCGAGGGCGACCGCGTCTGGCTCTACATGGCCGCCGCGAGCCGCCCCACCGGCACCGCGCAGGAGTTCACCGTGGTCCCGGCCGAACGCGCGGTCCCGTTGCCCGAGGGCACGACCTTCGACGTCGGCGCCTCGCTCGGCGTCCCCGCGATGACCGCACACCGCGCGCTGACCACCCACGAGGACGGCCCGTCGCGGCTGTCCCCCGGCGCGCTCGAGGGGCGCACGGTCCTGGTCGCCGGCGGCGCCGGAGCCGTCGGCCACGCGGCGATCCAGCTCGCCCGGTGGGCCGGCGCGACGGTCGTCACCACGATCAGCTCGGACGCGAAGGCCGCCCTCGCGACCGCGGCCGGCGCGCACCACACCGTGAACTACCGCGACGAGGACGCCGCCGCACGCATCCGCGAGATCGCCCCGGACGGCGTCGACATCGTCGTCGAGGTCTCGATCCCGCAGAACGCGCAGCTCGTCGCGGACGTCCTGGCGAACCACGGCGTCGTGTCGATCTACGCGAACAACGGCGGCGACGAGGCGACGCTCCCGATCCGCCCGAACATGTCGGTGAACGCCCGCTACCAGTTCCTGCTGCTCTACACGATCGGTGCCGAGGCACTGTCCGCCGCCGCGGAGGACGTCACCGCAGCACTCCGCGACGGCGTGCTGCCCGTCGGGGAGGACGCCGGGCTGCCCCTCGTCCGCTTCGCGCTCGAGGACACCGCCGCCGCCCACGACGCGGTCGAGGGCGACGCGGTCGGCAAGGTCCTCATCGACGTCGCGTCCGCGTAGGACCACCGAGCGGTCGGTGACGACCAGGTGACGGACGGGAGGCGCGTGGCGGCCGTGCCACGCGCCTCCCGTCCGTCCGTCGGCCACCTGGTACACAGGTGACATGACGGACATCGCCAGCCCCACGCCCGGAACCAGAGCACTCGTCCTCGGCGGAGGCGGCGTCGCCGGCATCGCGTGGGAGGTCGGAGTGCTCTCCGCCCTGCAGGACGCAGGGGTCGACCTCGACGCCGCGGACCTCGTCGTGGGCTCGAGCGCCGGGAGCGTCGTCGGGGCGTTCGTCCGCGCCGGCGCCGTCACGCAGGCGTTCGAGCAGCAGCACGCTCCGCTGCCGAGCACCTACGTCGAGCCGGAGCGGATCGCCGGCGAGGACTTCCAGGAGCGACTCGTCCAGGTCCTGGCCGGCGCGACCTCGGAGCAGGACGCCCGCGCGCGGCTCGGCGCCGCCGCCCAGCAGGTCGTGACGGGCCAGTCCGACGACGAGCGCACCGCGACGTTCGCGGAGACGCTGCCCTCGACCGAGTGGCCGGAGAAGCCGCTCGGTGTCACGACCATCGACGCGGTCGACGGGACCTTCAAGGTGCTCACCGCGACCACCGGTGTGCCGCTCCCCCGTGCGGTCGCCGCCAGCTGCTCGGTGCCGTTCGTCTGGTCGCCGGTGCACATCGACGGCGTGCCGCACATCGACGGTGGCCTCCGCTCGGCCACGAACGCCGACGTCGTCGCCGGGCACGAGCGCGTGCTCGTCGTCGCCTGCGGGCCGGAGGGTCCGTCGCCGCTCGGGCCGTGGCTCGACCTGGCGGTGGAGTCCCTGCGGGCCGGCGGGAGCTCGGTCGAGACCATCGTCGCCGACAGCGGTGCGCAGCACGCGTTCGGCGACGACTCCCTGTCACTGTCGACGCAGGCACCGTCGGCGACCGAGGGGCGGCGGCAGGGCGAGGCCGTGGCCGAGGCGATCGCGGCGTTCTGGGCCTGAGCCGCTCCTCCACGGATCCAGTGGGGGCTGTTGCAGACTGCACGTGTCGCCGTAGCGTGAGGGCATGACGACGCCGTTCTCGGACCTGGACCAGTTCATCGCGCTCCCCCGCGTCGACGGGATCGCGCTCAGTCCGGACGGGCAGCGGGTCGCACTGACGGTGAGCACGCTCCGCCCCGACGCCACCGCGTACCGCCGTGCCGTGTGGTCGGTGCCGACGACCGGTGACGGTCGCCCGGCCCGTCTCACCCGGAGCGCGACGGGCGAGTCCGGCCCGGCCTTCACCCGGAACGGCGACCTGCTGTTCGTCTCCGGCCGCCCCGACGCGGACGCTGACGACGACACCGCACAGCTCTGGCTGCTGCCGGCCGCTGGCGGCGACGCCCGCCCGGTCACCCGACTGGCGGGAGGCGCGGGTGGCGTCGTCGCGACCGCCAGCGACGCCGACGTGGTCGCGATCACCGCCGACCTGCTGCCGAGTGCGGCCGCCGGCGAGCGCGTCGGGGTCGTGACCCGGGACGCCGCGCTCCGGAAGCGCCGTGACGACGCGAAGGTGCACGCGATCCTGCACGAGACCTACCCGGTCCGGTACTGGGACCACGACCTCGGGCCCGGCGAGCCGCACGTGCTCGCGCTCGACCTCGGCGACCTCACGGAGCCGATCGCCTCGGAACCCGTCACCACCGACGCCAGCGCCGAGCGCCCGTCCGACGCCCCGGCCCCGTACCCGGCGCACCTGCCGGAACCGCTCGACGTCACCCCGACCCCGGGCCGCTCGTTCGACCACGTCTCCGGTGCACTCACCCCGGACGGCCGGACGCTCGTCGCAGCCGTCGGGGTACCGACCGCGCGCGGCCAGCGGAGCGCCGTCGTGTCGATCGACGTCGACACTGCAGCACGGACGCTGCTGTTCGACGAGCCGGGCGTCGACCACGAACTCCCCACGCTGTCCCACGACGGCACCACGATCGCCTGGGTGCGGACGGCGCGGTCGACCCCGGCCGGTGCGAACCAGCAGGAGGTCTGGGTCGCCGGCGTCGACGGCTCGGACGCCCGCCGGGTCGCGACCGACTGGGACCGCTGGCCCACCGAGCTCGTCTTCGCGCCCGACGACACCGCCGTGCTCGCCGTCGCCGACCAGGAGGGCCGCGCGCCGCTCTTCCGCATCCCGCTCGACGGCGGGGCCGTCGTCCAGCTGACCGACAACGACTGGGCGTACTCGGGTGTCCGTGTGTCGGCCACGAGCGGTGTCGTCGTGGCGCTCCGGGCCTCCTGGACGGCACCACTGCACCCGGTCCGGATCGACGCCGACGGCACGGTGACCGCCCTGCCGACCCCCGCGCCGCTGCCCGCGGTCCCCGGTCGGCTGGAGGAGGTCGAGACGACCGCCGCCGACGGCGCTCGCGTCCGCGGATGGCTCGTCCTGCCCGAGGGCGACGGGCCGCACCCGCTGCTGCTGTGGGTCCACGGCGGCCCGCTCAACTCCTGGAACCAGTGGTCGTGGCGGTGGACGCCGATGCTGGCGGCGGCCCAGGGGTACGCCGTGCTCCTGCCGGATCCGGCGCTGTCGACCGGGTACGGGCTCGACTTCGTCAACCGCGGGTGGAACGCCTGGGGCCGGGCGCCCTACACGGACCTCATGGCGATCACCGACGCCGTGGTCGCGCGGAACGACGTCGACGAGACCAGGACCGCCGTGATGGGCGGGTCGTTCGGCGGGTACATGGCGAACTGGATCGCCGGGCACACCGACCGGTTCCGGGCGGTCGTCACGCACGCCAGCCTCTGGGCGATGGAGCAGTTCGCCGGTACGACCGACTCGTCCGAGTACTGGCAGTCGATCTTCGACGAGCAGGGCCTGCGCGAGAACGACCCGCACCGGTTCGTCGCCGACGTCACGTCACCGGTGCTCGTGATCCACGGCGATCGCGACTACCGGGTGCCGATCGGCGAGGGGCTCCGGCTGTGGTCGGAGCTCGCGGAGCACCACGCCGCGGACGACGGCACGATGCCGCACCGGTTCCTGTACTTCCCCGACGAGAACCACTGGGTGCTGCAGCCGCAGCACGCGGTCGTCTGGTACCGGACGGTGTTCGCGTTCCTCGGGCAGCACGTGCTCAGCGAGGAGTGGGAGCGGCCGGAACTGCTCGGCTGACGCGGGACGGGCGGGCGCCGGTGCGTCCGCCCGTCCCGATCCTGCTCAGACGAATGCGGCCTCGCCGGTGATCGCCCGCCCGACGATGAGCGTGTTCACCTCGCGCGTGCCCTCGTACGAGTAGATCGCCTCGGCGTCGGAGAAGAACCGCGCGACGCCCTTGTCGAGCACGATGCCGTTGCCGCCCTGGACCTCGCGGCACCAGCCGACGGTCTCGCGCATCTTCGCCGTCGCGAAGGCCTTCGCCATCGCGGAGTGCTCGTCGCCGCCGATCCCCTGGTCCTGCATCGCCGACGCCTGGGTGCACAGCGCGATCGACGCCGTGATGTTCATGAGCGACCGGACGAGCAGGTCCTGGACCATCTGGTGCGCCGCGAGCGGCTTGCCGAACTGGATGCGCTGCTGCGCGTAGTGGAGTGCTGCCTCGTAGGCGCCGATCGCGATGCCGATGGCCTGCCAGGCGACCTCGGTCCGGGTGAGCCGGAGCACCGCGGCGGTCGTCCGGAACGAGTCCGCCCGCTGCAGCCGGCGCGACTCGGGCACCCGGACGCCGTCGAGGACGATGTCGGCGTTCTGCACGCTGCGCAGCGCGATCTTGTCCTCGATCTTCGTCGCGGTGAAGCCGGGGGTGTCGGTCGTGACGAGGAAGCCCTTGACCTGCTCGTCGGCCACGTCCTTCGCCCAGATGACGACGACGTCCGCGAAGGTCGCGTTGCCGATCCAGCGCTTCTCGCCGTCGAGCACCCACGTGTCGCCCTCGCGCCGGGCGGTGGTGCGGAGCCCGCGGGCCGAGTCACTGCCGGAGAGCGGCTCCGTCAGGCCGAACGCGCCGACGACCTCGCCACGGGCCATCCGCGGGAGCCACTCCTGCTGCTGCTCGTCGCTGCCGCCGACGGCGATGGAGTTCATCGCCAGACCGGACTGCACCCCGATGAACGTCGACACGCCGGCGTCGATCCGACCGAGTTCGAGCGCCGCCCAGCCGCGGTACACGGCCGAGTTCTCGAAGTGCCGCACGAGCGGGATGCCCGGCCCGTACATGCCGAGTTCGGCGAGCGGCGCGATGGTCTGCGTCGGGAACTCCGCCCGCGCCCAGTACTGGTCGGCGATCGGGCGCACCTCGGCCTCGAGGTACGCGCGCAGCTGCCCCAGCGACTCCCGCTCGCGGGGCGTGAGCCCCTCCTGGAACCGGTAGAAGTCGGACTCGAGCAGGGGCGTGTCGGTGATCGACGTTGACATGGCACCAACGATGCATCATTCTCAAAAACGTTGCAAGACCGGCGTCGGCACTCAGGGGGAACGGTGAGGAACGAACCACTCGGAACGCTCGGCTCGACGCTCGTCCCGAGCGCGCTGGCCGCCAGACTGGAGGCCCACGGCGACGCCCAGCGCGCGTTCCGTTCCGCACGCCGCGCGTTCATCGACGGTGCACGCATCGACATGGGGTCGCTCGCCGCGTCCCTCGGTGTCGACCGGACGTCGCTGTTCCGCTGGGTCGGCAACCGCGACCAGCTGCTCTCGGAGATCCTGTGGTCGCTGGCCGTCCCGACGCTCGACGCGGCGGGGCGGGCGGCGGCCCCGTCCGGCGCTGCGCGGATCGTCGACGTGCTCGACCACTTCACGGCGGACCTCATCCGGGCGCCGTACTTCCGCGCATTCCTGACCCGCGAGCCCACGCGGGCGCTCCGCCTGCTCACCACGACGGACAGCGACGTGCAGCGCCGGTTCGTGGCCGTCACGTCCTCCGTGATCGCGACCGAACAGGAAGCGGGGACGTTCGACCCGGCACCCCTGTCCGCCGAGGAGCTGGCGCGGCTGCTCGTCCGGGTCTCGGAGTCGTTCACCTACGCCGATCTGATCTCCGGCGACACCCCGGACCCCGAGCGCGCCCGGACGACGTTCGAGTACATCTTGCGGCCCTGACGCTCGAGCATCCTCACCCCCGACGGTCACGGATGGTCGCGGATGATCACCACGGTCGGTACGACGTGTCCGTCCCGTCGTCCGACGCGCTATCGTGAAGCGAGCCTTCGGCTCACCGGGGGGGGGGGGGGAAGCACGTCTGCTCTGGGCAGGCACGGAACGTCCTGCCGCAGGAGTGGGGGCACGGCGACCCTCTTGCGATCGTCGGACGAAACTTGAGTTCGGACCACCACGTCGATCCGACCGACCCCGACTTCAACGCGACGACCTTCGGCGTGGACGGGACCGTGGACGCTGAAGGCGGGCCTCTGTTGACGGGCGTGAAGGACCACGGCGTGCACACGACGGCAGGCAACGGCTACCTCGACCCGAACACCGAGTCGTTGCAAAACGTCGCACTCGCTACCACAGGCCAAGGAGACGCCGTGAGCCCGTACCTCCCGAAGGGCCCGACGCCCGTCGAGATCTTCAGTGGTGCGCCCGGAGGACTCGCATCACGATGACGATCACCAACAACACCACCAGATTGCTTGCCGCGATCGCGATCGCCACCTCGGCCGCGGTCATGTTCGTCGGCTGTACCGGAGGGACCACCATGAACGCCGCCCCGACGAAGGCCAGTGACGAAGCCAAGCATCTCGTCGTCGACATCGTCGACCGATCGACGGCTGCGCTCGGCGGCGAGTGGACGGTCCGAAGTGGTCCAGCCGTGCAGGCGTGTGCCCTCCCGTCCGGAGGCTCAGGCGCTGCATTCGCGTACATCGTCGACCGGGCGGCAGGTGGCGAGCCGACAGCAGACATCGGAAAGCTCAAGACCCTCTGGGAACGAGAGGGCGTCACCACCGAGGTCTACCAGAACGGCGGGTCGAACCCCGTCGGAGGAGTGCGCGGTACCGGCGGTCCGACGACCTCGATCGACCTCTACGCCGATCCGAAGGGCTACACGGTCGAGGGCCTGTCCGTCTGCACGGAGGGCGACGCTGCGGAGATGCAGCGCAACGGGGAGTAGCGCACGGCTCAGACCTCGCAGTGCGTCACCTCTGCGCGGCGAGTTCCAGGTTGATGTCGTCCGGGTCCTGCACTGACAGGATGACCATGCCGGCGTCGCCGAGGTCGGTGACCTCGCCGTGCTCGATGCCGGCGGCGTCGAGACGCTCGGCAGCAGCGTGCAGCTCGTCGACCGACCCGACGACGAAGCTCACGTGGTCGAGGCCGACCGTGTCCGGGTCGAAGCGCTGTCCGCTCGGGGCGACCGGACGCAGCCCGAAGAGCTGGTCGCCGACCGGGAAGATCGCACCGCCGTAGAGCCGCTCGCGGTCCTCGCTGATGCCGGGCTCGTCGATGTGGTCACTGAAGTCCATTGCGGGCGCGGTGCCGAGCAGCTGCTCGTAGAAGCCCTTGCTGCGGTGGATGTCGGTGACGGTGACCCGGACGTGTGCGAGGCCGAGGGGCTTGACGATCTGTTCACTCATGCACCAGAGCCAACGCCGTCAGACTGGGCGGCTCCGGGCAGCGTGCGGCTACTGGCCAGCACGGCCGCGCGCCGGCCGCTCAGGCGTCACACGGTCGTGGTGCCGCGAGCTCGAGGTTGATGTCGTCCGGGTCCTGCAGTGACAGGATGACCAGGCCGAACGGTTCGAGGTCCGTGACCGCTCCGTGCACGATGCCCGCCGCGCCGAGACGATCGACTGCGCCGTGCAGGTCGCCAACGGAGCGGACCCGCAGACTCACGTGGTCGAGACCGACCCGGTCGGGGTCGAAGCGGTCCCGGCGGGCGCCACCGGACGGAGCCCGAGCGTCTGCCCGTGGAACGTGAACGAGCACCCGCCGTAGGTCCGCCGCGGGTCGTCGTGGATCGTCGGGTCGTCGATCTGGTCGCTGGAGTCGCTCCCCGGCGGCATGCCGAACAGCTGCTGGTAGAAGGCCTTGCTCCGACGGATGTCCGTCACCGTGAGTCGGACGTGCGCGAACCCTTGCGGGTCGGCGATTCCCCCGTCGGCGGTGCTCACCGGAAGCCGGCGGCGTCGAAGACGTGCCGAGGGAGTCCGTGGCCCGTGCAGCGGTCCCGGCGACGGACACCGCGGAAGACGTCGCGGACGTGTTCCCCGCAGCCGGTCCACGAGGTCTTGCCGCACACCGGGCACTGGACGGACTCGCACATGGGACCGACGGTACGCACCGGCCCTGCCGGAGGGCACGAGGCAGTGTCCCCCGCACGCTCGACGGTCCGGAACACGCACTCCGCACTCCTCGCTCAGCTGATGCACACCTCGCCGGACACGGCCACTCCGTACTCCGCCCTCACATGGGGTGAGCAAGTCGTCATCCGCGGCGAGGCCGACCGGCAGGGCGTCACGCCCGAAGCGCTGTACGCCGCGCAGCTCGCCGCCGTCGCCGAGCACCAGACCGCAGAGCGGGCACGCATCGCCAGCACCGAAGCCATCGCCGCAGCCATCCGCGACGCACGCCGATGACGCACACCACCGACCGTCCGGCATACCCGGCTGCCGTTACCAACTACCCGCGCCCGAAACCGCACCCGCTGACACATGGCTAGGTCCGAAAGCCCGAAGATTCGTTGCGGCGCGGGACTCGTCGAATCGACAGTCTAGTATCCCCGCCCATGTGGAAGCCCGCCCCGGGCCCGAGCGCTGCGGCGCGGGGAATCAGCGCCCCCGCGGATGCGCCCGCAAAATCCATCTAGCCTCGGCTTTCTGGGTCAAAACGGTTCGTCCCGGATTTCGAGTTCGTCTATGGCATAGCCTTGCCTACCTTCCGACGTAGACACAACAACGTCCATAACGTTATCTGATCGGTTATAGACGACGTCCTGCACGTACCCGACGAAAGATTCATCTCGATAAGCGGGCCTCCCGTGCAGACCCGCGGAGAGCTCAAAAGCCTCTTTGTCCCGAGATGCGATGAACGCATTCACGGCTTGTCGCGCGGCCCCGAGCTTGGCTACGGCAAGTGCCGGGCTTCCGCCGGTGACGGGGAGCGCGGCCTGGTAAACGAAAGGGTTGCCCTGGTTTCGGTCGCGTAACAGATCGAGTATCTCGTCAATCTTGTCTTCCACGGTGCGCGGCCCTGCCGGCTCGCGCGGTGGAACAGCCTCGGTCGAAGCAGTCTTCACGGCATCCTTGGTCGCTTCTTCCAATGCGGGCCAGCGCAGGTTGAACTGCTTTTCCAATCGCTCCTTGTCCAGGGGTCGATCCGCCCCGTCATTGATCGTCGCGACCATCTTCAGCATGTCGTCTTGATCCGAGAAGTGCGTCATTTGAAACCCCTTCATCGGACCCTGATAGTCGGCAGTCTTCATACCGACGAACACCGAGCAGAGTCGCTTTGCGGTTGGCAGCGTGCGCAGCGCTCCGGCTTCGTAATTGAGCCAAGGCTCGTCTTTATTCATGGGCGTGATGAAGAGCACGCCCACGGTCGAGTCCGCAAGGTTCTTGTGGATGGTCTCAAACCAGGCGTCCCCTTTCGTGGTCTCCGTTGAGATATAAACATCTGCCTCTTGGATGACGTCGGGCAGCCATTTAGCGAATTCCAGCGCAACCGCTCGGCTAGCGTCTTTCGACCAGCTCACGAAAACCTTCACATCGAGAGTCTAGCCCGATGCCATGCCCCCCAATGCAGCGGCGCGGACGGCGGCTTCCGCACCCGCGACACCCGATGTTCCAGTTCTTCTGGAGGCACAACTCAAATCCTGCTTGCGGTCGCGGTCACCATTCGTCGCTCGCCGTTCCGACACTCGCCGCATTCGACGGTCCCGCGAGAAGGCTGGCCCCTCCCCACCCCGTGCGTCCTGATCGGGACGGCATAGCGCCTGAGTGTGCGCCTCGTAAGCCCTCTGGTTTTGAAGTCGCTCAGAGCCGCACTGGCCTCTCATCTGCGGTTTCCGCGCAACTGATGTCCCGCAGTCGGGTGCAGAAACCGCGACTTAGAGCACGACTCGCCGCCACTGCCGCCCTAGCGCCACCACCTGATCCCCGAACGGATACCCCATGACCTCCGACCTCTACCTGCCGATGGCCGCGCCGGACGACGACGCGGCTCCGGCGCTCCCGCGCCACTGGAGCGCCGAGGCCAAGCGTGTCCACGTCCGCATCCTCGCCGAGCGCCCCGCCATCGCCGGTGCCGACCTGTCGTCGCTCCACCAGGCATGCACGATGATCGCCACCGCCGACCGGTACGACCGGACGATTCGGGCCGCTGGCTCGACGGTCTCCGGCTCGACCGGCCAGCTCGTCGCTCATCCTCTCGTCTCCGAGGTCCGCCAGCTCCGGACTGCCGCGGCGTCGATCCTCGATCGCCTGTCACCGGTGCAGTCCCGCGCCGAGAAGCGCCAGCAGGCGGGCCTCAACCGCACCGGCCGGGCCACCCGATGATCGCCGTAGACGTTCCCACGCTGCCCCGCGTCGGCCCCCTGCCGACGCTCCGGCTCTACGCCCGGCCGACGACGCTCGACGCTGCCGCCGCGGTCGCCGTCGCCTATGCCGACGACGTCCGCACCGACTCAGCCGTGACGCGGGCCGACGTAGCGGACATCGCAATGCGCGCGCTGCTCTACAACGCCGGACCGGCTCAGGCTGGCCCCTCACCGCTGGCGTTCGCCGACCTCCGCGCCCTCATGGCGCGTGACCCGAGCGCCGACGACCGCCTACGGGCGGCACTCGCCCGCTAACCCCCATTTCAGAGCCCCGACCGCACTCCCTCGGCCGGGGCATTGTCTTGTCCGAAAGGCCCACATGCCCGACTACTCAACCCCGCTCTACTGGCGCGGTCACCGGTTCCTGGTCGAACACCGTCCGCTTGCTCGTGCCCTGAAGCGCGCAGAACGAGGCGCGACCCCGTCCCAGTTTCTGGACGCAGCGCTCAGCGACCGCGACGCCGCCGTCCTGTTCGGCAGCCGGCCGACGGCGATGAGTTCGCCGCACTGGCCGCGCTCCTCTACGAGGACGCCCGGGACCTGTGGCCAGCGAGCCATAACGATGAGATGAGCTGACAGCACAGCAGGGCAAGCACCGCCGAGCTGCACACACTGAGATTTCGGGACGTCAGCTGCGAGCGGAGCGGGGGGACGCAGGGCAGCCCGTCCGCAGGGAGGATGCTGACCTGCGGGAGTATCTCCTGCTCCACCCGTCCAGCGGCGACACCGATTCACTGTTCGGACGATCCAGGAGCAACTGGTCTAGCCGGCCGGACTGGTCGCGCGACATCGACTGCGGGGAGTGTGCACCTACTACCTCGTGCCAGTTGCCCAGCAGGCGGGTGCAGTGCTGCACATGCGCTTCCATGACCTATGCCTCACGTACGCCTCGCTCATGTGAGCCGCGGCTTCAAGCCGTACGAGGTGGGCCGCCGGATGGGGCACTCGTCGGTTTCCACGACAGACACCATCTACGGCCACCTGTACCCGACCGACTACGACGAACAGATCACGCGGTTCGAGGCCTACGTCGCGGAGGTGTGATCCCCGTACTGATCCCAGAATCTCGGGTAGAAGAGGGATAGGGGTGATTCTGCGTCACCGTGCTCGCTGAGCGCCGCCCGACACTGTCGAGCAATCTCCGCCCTGTAGGTGTCGATCTGCGGCACCAGCGTGAAGATG
Source organism: Curtobacterium sp. MCSS17_007 (assembly GCF_003234175.2). Taxonomy (NCBI): domain Bacteria; kingdom Bacillati; phylum Actinomycetota; class Actinomycetes; order Micrococcales; family Microbacteriaceae; genus Curtobacterium; species Curtobacterium sp. MCSS17_007. The sequence goes on along the minus strand of NZ_CP126257.1, from coordinate 1,238,202 downwards.
CTCGTCATATCGATCGGAACAGTGCGGAACTGCCCGACGTCGAATGGTAGATGGTCGCCCGACCGGATTAGCTGGACCGCCGGTAGCCGACTCGCGTGCCGCAAAGCGAGCTCGTAGAACACGTTCGGATTGCCGAAGGAAAGGTCCGCGATCACGAGCGGAGCTCGAACGAGATGGTCAATGATCTGAGCAGTGATCATGCCCGGTGTGCTGATGCGATCTGCGCGGACTATTCGCAGCCCAAGCGTCTCCAGCGCTGGTTCAATGAGAGAGCCCAACATGAGGTCCGCATGCATCCGTTGCTCCGACCCCTCCTCCCCGATCGGCGTTACCAAGAAGCAAACGTCCGTGAGGTCAGCGGCGTTGGCTATCACCTGCGCAGGTGACTTGGCACTCTTGCGGGGTGCCGGGGGTGCCCGGTGGAACTCTCGGTGCGGCAGATCAGCCTCAGCTTCGTCCACATCGTTCTCGTCGTCCTCCGGTAGTTCTTCAGCGACCTCGTCCAGGAGGATCTCGAAGGTGAGGAGTCGCTCGGCACCGGCGTACGTCGTGAGTAGTCCGAGGTCACGGGCGTTCGCGAGGAACGTCTCAACGCACTCGTTGGAGTGCGCCTTCGACGTAAGGGCTTGTTCCACGACAAAGTCGACCATGACTGAAGCGGCAGGCATGCGGTTGTTCTTGAACTGTTCGTACAGGGCGTTGAACGGCACGACGTCCGCGATGGCCAGCTGGAGCCGCGCTGCCAGCTTGGCTTGGCCGAGGGACTCGTCGCCTGATGCCAGTGAACCCTTTTCAGTCAGCTCCAAAAACTCAGCCTGATAGCTCCCCTTAGTCAGCCCGTATTGGGAGGAATTCGTCACCAGCTGTCGGCTGGTGCCGGAATCCGCCGAGCGGCCCATCTGGTCGAAGAGCGTCAGCCTCCGCACACGTTGACCAGCGGCGTATCGCTGGATGGCCTCTGCCAGAGGCAAAGACTCGAGGAAAGACGCAGCTGGGTAGGACCGAGGCGTCCGCGTCTTCCGCGGCTTCTTGCTGGGATCCGTTGTCTTTGAGGTCGCGTCGGCACTGGCTTCGGGGATCTCCGTCGTAGGGCCTTCAACTTGCGGCGAGTCGGGTTCGTTCGGCTGAGCTTCGTCAGCTCCCGATTGTTCCGAATCCGCGTTAGGGGCGCTCGCGGTTGTAGTGGGCGACGGGACGTCGGTGTCCGAAGGCATGGCTGCGTTCCTAATGATGGAAGGTGAGGGCTGCTCCTCACAACCTACAGCGGCTGCGCTCCGTCGCCTGGCACCCATCCGGGGGCTGCGCCTCCGCCACGCGTTGACCCGCACAGAGGGGTTTCGGAGGGGTTCGGCCTGAGCGACCGTCACTCGGACGGGCCTAACTTCCCAGTAGCCACAAGAGAGGGGATGACGGGAATCGAACCCGCGTAGCCAGTTTGAAAGACTGGTTTCCACCTCCATACCTCGGCGGAAGCGTGCCCGGTCAGCAAAGCTCTCGGCCCGCTGGAGGTCCTAACGCCCGCCCCCTCGGCGCGCAACGTTCCACGGGCTTCGGGCGTCCGGCATTGTCGTCTTTCGCCACGCCCGTTTTCAACTTCTACCTACCCCGTTCGCATCGATGGCCATCGATGCAATACGAAATCACCCCCTCCCGAGCACACGCCGTCGCCATCCATACCCCGCGCGCTGTGCGCGAAGCTCAGGCCCGCGGCGGCGACCTCGCGTCGATCAGGCGTGCCCAGCAGTACGGCACGCAGCCTGCCGCACCGCGAGGCTGGGACCCGTCTATACCCGGGCTCGGGTACGTCTACTAGCCGGCTAGGGCTGGCCCGTTCCGTTGTCTCGTATTGCATGTCGGTCCTACTCTCGTTCCACCCGAATGAAATTGGACCCTCATGGCGCGCACCGCGGCCTACATCGATGACGCCGTCGGCCTCGATGACCTCTGGGAGAACGACGGCACGGGCACCGCCGCGTTGCCAGCCGACGCCATCGCACTCATCGCCGCCCGCCTCGATGCATGCCGTCGCCAGGTAGACCAGGCCGTCACAACAGCAACGAGCGCAGACCTCGACGCAACATTCTGGGCCTCGCGTCTCGACACGCTCGCATGAAGCCACCGCGCGAGCGCCCCCCACTCATCCGCCTGCGCACCAGCGCGCCAGACCCGACGCCGCGGCTGGCACTTGTCAGCCCCGACGTCTACGAGAAACTGCACCCGGGCCAGACCCTCATCGGCCTCATCAGTGAGGTCGCCGCGCTCTACCCAATCGGGACCGAGGGGACACTCCTCGTGCACACGGTCAAATCGGTCGATCGTCCGCCCTACACCGTGGGCTACACATCGGTCACGTTCGGCGACGAGCACGACGAGTTTCCGATTATCAACCGCATCCGAGAGCGCCGACAGAGCGAATCGGAGTGAGACAAGCGCCGCCCGACCACAACGAATAGCCCCCGTCCCTGCTCCGGTAATGGCGGGGCACTCGTTGTGTCGGCCGCTCATGCTTCACTCGCAACGTGAGCGTTTCCGTGGTGACCGACCTGGCGATCCCGGTCGCCTCCATCCTTGTTCCAACGGCTGTCGCAATCGTGCTCGCTGCCGGCGAGCGTCGGCGATCGATCAGCGAACGCGCAGAGGAGCGGCGACAGGCGCAGCTCGACGCACGCGAGGAACGCCGTCGAGCCGCCATCGACCGCGTGTTCGACTGCTTGCTCGATTCGCTTATCAGCGATCAGGAACTCGATTCCGACGCCGCGGTGATGAAGGCGCGCAGGCTCAACAGCGCGATCGGGCGTCTTCAGTTCGCGCTCGACGGTACGGAGCCGTGGCTAATCGACTGGCTTGCCGTCGAACACAAGGCGCTCGGGATAATCCAGACCGCCGCAAAGCTGCGCAAGACGCGCGCGGACGCAGCGACGGACGTCGCGAACCGTACCGGCCTACTGAGCCTTTACGTCCTGCGGGCTAACCAGCTGTCGCAGCACATCCTCGATTACGAAGCGGCGGGACGCTCTGAGGTGTTGGCACGCGACTGGCAAGCGGAAGCAACAGCCTTCGCTGACGATCCCGTCGGAGGCGCCCAACCGGGTTGATCGGGCCCGATCCGCTGGCATCGATCGCGAGAAGCAATCGACACACGGGCAGCCTCGATGTTGCGGCTGCGCTCAGCTGCCAGTCCTCGTTCGAGCGCGCGGACGTGCGTTCGGTTCGACCGGGTCCGAAGCCCGGTGGCGCCGACGAAGGCCGCAGGACTTCCCCTCATGTCGACGCGGTTGCGAAGATACGAGGATGACTTCCGTTTCCAGGCCCGATCCCGCTATCAGTCAACGACTGAAGGACGCCCTCGCGACCGACGAAGAAGTACTGAAGCTCAGCCTGTCTCGCGCTCGCGCTCATTTCAATCACTCGGGCATGAAGGGTGACGCCGTAGAGGAAGCTGCTCGCGACTTCTTGATGACACACCTGCCCCGACGCTTCGGAGTCGGGCGAGGCGAGGTGATCGACCGGAAGGGGAACCGCACGAGTCAGCTTGACATCTTGATCCTCAACGAGGACCAACCCTTTAACTACCCGACTGATCAACCGGGGGTCTATCTCGCGGAGGGCGTCTCCGCGATCGGTGAGGTGAAGTCGGCCCTGACGAGGACCGAGCTTGCTGACATCGTGAAGAAGGGAGCGCAGGTTCGCGCGCTCCGCGTCGTCCCTCAGAAGGGGGAAATCATGTATTCGAATCCCTCCGACGGTCCGCGTTACATCGACTCGTTTCCTTACTTCGCTGTCGCGACGGAGACGACGATGAGCAGGGATTCGATTCTGGAAGCCCTCAATGACCTCGCGCCGGTGCCTGATTACGAGCCTGAGGACGCGAGCCCCGGACTGGCACCGCTCGATGCGCTCTTCGTGCTCGGCACGGGCGCGTTCCTCAACCTTGGGAACGGCAAGGGCGAGATATCCATGGAGGAGAGCGACGGCAGTCGGGTGAAGGGGTGGGAAGCGGTAGCCGACGACAAGGCCCTCGTGTGGATGTTCGGATGGCTCGATATCGTGATGCCGCGAAGGATTCGATGGAGCAGCATTGCTGCGCCTTACCTCTTCGCTACGACGGATGGAGCCTCGCGAGCCCCGGAGCCGCCAGCAGCCTAGGGACGACCTGATCGATCGTAGATGCTCCGTTGCAGACGGAACGTCACGATCGTGGCTCCTGGTCACCTCGTTGAGCGTCGCTGCGCGCTTCTCCGAACTTAGTGCCCAAGACGAACCGCACCGATCGCTTTCCAGAGGTGGTTCGGCGTCCCGAAGCGGTGCGCCGTGATCGACACCGCCTGCTCGCGGAGGAACGGGAGCAGCTCGATGCGGCCGGCCTCGGTGACGGGCTCCCCGTACACGGCGACGTCGGGGCGCCCGCCGATCGCGGTCGTCAGCGCTGCGGTCTCGCCGCCGATCAGCCGGACGCGGGTCGACTCCCCACGCTCGAGGTGCTTCGCGAAGGCCTCGTCGGACTGCCCCTCGGCGACGGAACGCACGTTCGGCAGCGCCCGGACCGCCGTGGCGACCGACGCGGGCAGGGACCCGACCGACGAGACGTGCACCTGGGTACCGGCTCGCACCGCTGCGGCGACGACGCGCACGAGGTCGGCGACCGCGGGCTCCTCCGCCGATGCCAGGCGGACGTGGACGCCCGGGTACGGCAGGTACCGCGCGATGTTCCGCTCGGCCGAGAGCGCCGAGACGTCGACCGCTGCGCCGAAGAGCGACGACCAGGCCTGCTCGTCGGACGCGGTCGCCCGGTCGAGCGACTCGGACGTGACCCCGGCGGCGCGGAGGAACGAGCGCACGGGCGCGGATGCCGACCCACCGGCCGAGGCCGCTGCGGGCGACCAGGACCCGAGCCCGAGCAGGTAGTTCAGCCCACCGGCCTTGGTGCCGGCACCGACGGCGGACTTCTTCCAGCCGCCGAAGGGCTGCCGCCGCACGATGGCGCCGGTGATCCCGCGGTTCACGTAGAGGTTGCCGGCCTCGATCCGGTCGAGCCAGGTGCCGATCTCGGTGGCGTCGAGCGAGTGCAGGCCCGAGGTCAGGCCGTAGTCGACCTCGTTGACGATGTCGATCGCCTCGTCGAGGGTGTTCGCGGTCATGATGCCGAGGATCGGACCGAAGTACTCGGTGCGGTGGAACGCCGAGCCACGGCGGACGCCGTCTCGGACACCGGGGCTCCAGAGCTTGCCCGTGTCGTCGAGGCGCTTCGGCGCGACGGCCCACGACTCCCCCGCGCCGAGCGTCGTCAGCCCCTCGAGCAGCTTGCCCGCGGCCGGCTCGATGACCGGGCCCATCTGCGTCGTCGGGTCGGTCGGGTACCCGACGGTGAGCGACGACACGGCGTCGAGGAGCTGCGAGCGGAAGCGGCGCGAGGTGGCGACGGATCCCACGAGCACCACGAGCGAGGCGGCGGAGCACTTCTGCCCGGCGTGCCCGAACGCCGAGGCGACGACGTCCTTCACGGCGAGGTCGAGGTCGGCCGACGGCGTGACGATGATCGCGTTCTTGCCCGAGGTCTCCGCGAGGAGCGGCAGGTCGGGACGGAACGACCGGAACAGCTCGGCGGTCTCGTACGCGCCGGTGAGGATCACCCGGTCGACCTGGGGCGCTGCGATGAGCTGCTTGCCGAGGTCGTCCTCGGCCACCTGCACGAAGGCGAGCACGTCGGCCGGCACCCCGTGGGCGTCGAGCGCGGTCTCGATCACCGACGCCAGCACCGCGCCGCAGCGCTCGGCCGGCGGCGCGGGCTTGAGCACCACGGCGGACCCGGCCGCGAGCGCCGCCAGGGTCGAGCCTGCCGGGATCGCGACCGGGAAGTTCCACGGCGGGGTGACGAGGGTGAGGGCGGCGGGGCTGAAGGACGCGCCGTCGACGTCGTCGAGCTGCGCCGCGAACTCGCCGTAGAAGTGGGCGAAGTCGATCGCCTCGGAGACCTCGGGGTCGGCCTGGTCGATCGTCTTGCCCGCCTCGGCCGCCATGACCTCGACGAGGGCGGCGCGGTTCGCCTCGAGCGCATCACCGACGGCGTGGAGCACCGCACCGCGGGCGGCGCCGGACCACGAGCCCCATTCCGCGCCGGCGGCACGGACGCGACCCAGCACGGACTCGAGCTGCTCGGCGGAGGTGAGCCGGGCCTCCTGGACGGCGCGCTCCCCGAGCGTCGAGGTGGCGACGCGAGACGTGATCGCTGCGCCCCACTCGCGGACCGCCGCGACCGACGGGTCGCTGTCCGGGGTGTTCTCGAAGTGACCCGGGCGCGGCCGTTCGACCGCCGCGTACCGGTCGGCGACGCGGTGCGGTGCGGGGGCGTCGAGTCCCCCGGGCTGCATGAGCGGGGCGAGCGAGTCGCGGAAGCGGGACTCCTCGCGTGCGAAGAGCTCGGGTGACGATGCCAGCGAGAACACCGCCGACATGAAGTTCTCCTGCGACGCGCCCTCTTCGAGTCGGCGGATCAGGTAGGCGATCGCCACGTCGAACTCGCCGGGGTGGACGACCGGCGTGTAGAGGAGGAGTGAACCGACGGTGCGGCGGACCGCCTCGGCCTGCCCCTGCGCCATCCCGAGCAGCATCTCGAACTCGATGCCGTCACGGACGCCGCGCTCCCCCGCGAGCAGCCAGGCGTGTGCGACGTCGAACAGGTTGTGCCCGGCGACGCCGACGCGCACGTTCGCGATGCGCTCGGGGGTGAGTGCCCAGTCGAGCACGCGCTTGTAGTTGGTGTCCGAGTCCTGCTTGGTGTGCCAGGTGGCGAGCGGCCACCCGTGCACGGAGGCCTCGACCTGCTCCATCGGCAGGTTCGCGCCCTTGACGAGCCGCACCTTGATGTCGGCACCGCCGCGGGCACGACGCGCGGCCGACCACTCCTGCAGCTGCTGCATCGCGGCGAGCGCGTCGGGCAGGTACGCCTGGAGCACGATGCCCGCCTCGAGGTCGGTGAACTCCGGCTCGTCGAGGAGCTTCGTGAAGACCGCGATCGTCAGGTCGAGGTCCTTGTACTCCTCCATGTCCAGGTTGATGAACTTGTGCGGGCTGCTCTGCACGGCCCGGCGGAAGAGCGGACGGAGCTTCGCGATGATGTCCTCGACCGCGTGGTCGAACGCCCACGGCGAGTGCGGGTGCACGGTCGACGACACCTTGATCGAGACGTAGTCGACGTCGGGACGGGCGAGCAGGCGCTCGGTGCCCTCGAGACGGCGGGAGGCTTCCCCCTCGCCGAGGACGGCCTCGCCGAGCAGGTTCACGTTGAGCCGGACGCCGTCGCGCTTGATCTTCGCGATCGCGGGGCCGAGCTTGGCGTCGGTCGCGTCGACGATCAGGTGGCCGACCATCTCGCGGAGCACCCGTCGCGCGATCGGTACCACGACGCCGGGCAGCACCGGCGCCATGCCGCCGCCGAGCCGGACGAGCCCACGGAGCGCGGCGGGCAGGAAGCCCGGTGCACCGGGCGCGATCTGCCGGAGCTTGCGCGCGGCCACACCGAGGTCCTCGGGGCGGACGACGCCGTCGACGAACCCGACCGCGAAGTCGAGCCCTGCCGGATCGGCGAGGACCCCTGCGAGCTGCTTCGCGGAACCGTCGACCGGGTAGGTCTCGGCCTCGGCCAACCACTGCCGCACCAGGGCGACGGACTGGTCCGCGAGGTCGTGGTGCTCGGTCGGTGCGGCTTCGGCGTCGCGCGCCTGCAGGTCGGTCATGGGATCAGTGTGGAGTTCCGGAAGCGTAAGCGGAAGCAACTCCTGCTGATGCGTACCGTTCAGTTCAGCTACTGTTCCGTCATGCTCGACGTCCGCCGTCTCGTGCTCCTCCGAGAGCTCTCGATCCGCGGCACCGTGGCCGCCGTGGCCGAGGCGATGAACTTCACCCCCTCGGCGGTCTCGCAGCAGCTCGCGGTGCTCGAGCGTGAGGCCGGCGTGCAGCTCTTCCGACGCTCGGGTCGCCGGCTGCAGCTCACCCCGCAGGCCGACGTCCTCGTGGCCGCGGCGGGCGAGGTGCTCGACGTGCTCGAACGTGCGCAGGCCAGCGTCGAGTCGACCCTGACGACGGTCCAGGGCCGGGTGCGCGTCGCGGTGTTCCAGTCCGCCGCGCTCGCCCTCATGCCGACGGCGCTCCGCACGATGGCGCTGAAGCACCCGGACGTCCGGGTCGAGATGGTGCAGCGCGAGCCGGAGACGGCGCTGAACGAGACCTGGGCGCGCGACTTCGACATGGTGATCGCCGAGCAGTACCCGGCGCATGCTGCCCCGCGTTTCCCGGGGCTGGACCAGCGTGACCTGACCACGGACGCGGTGCGGCTCGCGCTGCCGCCGGCGGACACGACCCTGGTGCCCCTGACAGACGACGACCCGGCCGTCGCCCTGGTCGACGCGGCCGAGATGCCGTGGGTGATGGAGCCGCGGGGCGCGGCGTCCCGGCACTTCGCAGAGCAGACCTGCCGCCGAGCCGGGTTCGAGCCGGACGTCCGGTACGAGACGGCCGACCTGCAGGCGCAGATCCGCCTCATCGAGTCGGGGAACGCCGTCGGCCTGATGCCGGACCTCGTCTGGGCCGGACGCTCGACGTCCTGTCGCCTGCTCGACCTCCCGGAACCGGCCCGACGCACGATCTTCACGGCGCAGCGGATGTCGAGCGCGGACTCCCCCGCGGTGACCGCGCTGCGGGCCGCCCTCGAGGGCGCGGCGACGGCGCAGCACGCCTGACGCCCTCCGTGCGTCCGACGGCACCGGGCGGACGGGAGGCTCCCCGCTGGCCACTGAGGAGCTCCTGTCCGTCGTCCGGTCGCCGTGGCTCCACGGCAGCAGCCGCCGTCCCAGCGTGCGGACTCCCGCACGTGCCCCCAGTCCAGGTCACGATCCGTGCGCACGCGCTCGCGTTCCGCGGCTGAACGGCTACGCTCCGATCACGCCGTGGATTCACGGCAGATTCTCACGATCCGGCACCCGACCGGACCTGAACCCTGGGGGAACAGTGCACCGCAGCACCTCCACGACCCGCCGCGCCTGCGCGCTGGGGACCACCATCGCGCTCATCGGCATGTCCACCGGCTTCGGCGTCCTCACGTCGACCGCCGCGTACGCCGACACCTCGACCGCCGCCGTCGCCTCGTCGACCGCGTCCCAGCCGACCGACACCACGGCCCAGCCGACCGACACGACCTCCGACCAGTCGGCCGGCAGCACGGCCTCGCCGGCCCCGACCTCGCCCACCTCGACGACGCCGGCCGACGGCTCCACGAACCCGTCCACGCCCGCGGGCACCGACACCGCAGCTGCGGAGCCGACGGGCACCTCGGACGCGCCGGCAGCCAGCACGGCCCCGGCGCCGAGCGGCGACACGGCCGCGACCGCGGACAGCTCGGCGGCGGCCGCGCCGGCCGAGCAGGACGCCGAGATCCTCGGCGACCCCGCCGTCGGCGAGCGGCTCAACGTCAGGACCGCCTTCACGGCCGAGGGCTGGTCGTGGACCGACGACCAGGGCACCGTGCTGTCGACCGGCCCCTTCCTGGAGGTGGGCACCGAGGCGATCGGTCACCGCATCTCCGTCGTCGTGACCGGGGCGGACGGCGAGATCGCGCGCGGCACCACCGACGCCGCGGTCGCACCGGTCTTCACCGACGCGGACGGCAACCAGTACGTGGACGGCGATTCCACCTCGATCCAGGCCGTAGCGGGCGAAGCGTTCAGCGGCACCTTCACCGCCGAGGGCACGCCCGCGGCCACCTACACGGCACAGTCCGTCTCTCCGGAGGACGGCGAGTACAGCTCGGTCCTGCCGGAGGGCATCACGTTCGACGCTGCGACGGGCACGGTCCGCGGCACGCTGACGTCGACCGACGAGTCCTACGAGATCCTCGTGACCGCGACGGTCGGCCAGGCGAGCTCGAGCCTGTTCGTGGACATCTCCGTCGAGGCGGCCGCACCGGCGGGCATCCTCGTCACCGCCATCGACGCGGGCACCCTGGACAGCGCGGGCCCGACGAACGCGTGGCTCATCGCGCCCGACGGGTCCGTCTCCAGCGGTGACATCACCGACTTCCCCGAGGACTTCACGCCCGGAGGGCGTCCGACCGTGGCCCAGGGCGGCTCGCTGGTCGTCTACGGCACGTCCGTCGACCGCTTCGGCAACGACGTCCTGCCGTTCGACGACGAGACCGGCGAGATCAACTGGCCGAAGACGACCGTCACCTCCGACGTGGCGTCCGACCTCATCGAGGAGCTCTCGGAGGGTGACGGGCCCGCCGTCGCGCAGGTGACGTTCCCGCACGCCTCGACGCACACGCTCACCGTCGCGAGCGCCGGACTGCCGAGCACGTCGTTCGCCGTGGAGGTCACGCCGACCGCCGTCCCGACCGTGCTGACCCCGGCCACGCCCGTCGCCGCCGCGGCACCGGTCACGCCGAAGCGCCCGACCGGACGCCTCGCCTACACCGGCACGGACGAGACCGCACCGATCGCCTGGGCCCTCGGCCTGATCGCCGCCGGTGCCGGTCTGGTCGGTGCTCGCGCCCTCCGTCGCCGTCGCGCCCAGCGCTGACCCGCTGCCTCCGGTTCCGCTCCGTCACGAGACGGTCGGACGGGAGGCACCTCCCGCGGCCCCGCCGTGTCCCGACCGGACACGACGGGGCCGTCCGGCGTCCTGCGGGACCGGATCGGTGGGCTGCCCGTCCACCACGGCTCGGCGTCGGTAGCGTTGGCGCATGCCCACCCTCCTGCACATCGACTCCTCCGCCGACCTCGCCCACTCGCGTTCGCGCGCACTGACCGCCGCGTTCGCAGACGCCTGGCGCGCGCGGGGCCCGGAGTACACCGTGGTGCGGCGGGACCTGCACGTCGACCAGCTCCCGCACCTCGAGACGTCCGCGCTGCACTGGGCAGCATCGGACCGCACGCCGGACGAGACCGTCGCCCCCGAGGCCGAGGCACTCCGCCAGCAGGTCATCGACGAGCTCCTCGCCGCAGACGCCGTGGTGGTGGGGGCTCCGCTGTACAACTACACGGTGCCGTCCACCCTCAAGGCGTGGATCGACCGTGTGCACGTCCCCGGGGTCCTCGCCGGTGACGTGCAGCCCCTCGCCGGACGCCCGGTCGTCACCGTCGTGAGCCGAGGCGCCACCTACGAGGCCGGCACCCCGACCGAGACGTGGGACCACGGCTCGCCCGTGCTGCACCTGATCCTCGGCACCGCCCTCGGCATGAAGCTCTACCCGGTCACCGTGAGCGCGACCCTGGCCGACCGGATCCCCGACCTCGCCCCGCTGGCCGAGCACGCATCGGCCGAGTTCGCCGACGCCAGGACCACGCTCGAGCGCCTCGCCGCCACCGTCGTCTGACGCCGACGCCGACGCCGACCTGACGGCCGTCCGGTCGCGACGACGCGGACAGCCCGCTCAGGCTCGACGGACCTCGTCCGCCCGACCGAGCAGGTCGGCGTGGAAGGCCGTCTGGGTCAGCGCGCTCGCGAGCAGGAACCCCCTCATCGAGCCGATGCCACCGCTGAACGGCACGCGCGACGCGACCTCGTACAGCGTCGGTGCGGACAGGGCGTCGAGCGCAGCGGCGACGTGCCGTGACCGTTCCTCGCGGTGCCGGGCCAGTGCCCGCGCCCGCGTGCCGACGTCGCGGAAGCGGTACTCGTGCCCCGGGCAGACCTCGAGGTCGGCGTACGGCTCGAGCCGGGCGAGCGAGGCCAGGTGGTCCCCCAACGGGTTGGACGTCGTCCGCCCGCCGAGCCCGATGCCCGGGTTGATCCGGGGCAGCACGTGGTCGCCGGTGAACAGCAGCCCGTCCCGCTCGTCGACGAGGCAGAGGTGTCCCGCGGTGTGGCCCGGGGTCCAGAGCGCGCGCAGCTCGCGTCCTGCGACGGGCAGCACGTCGCCGTCCTCGACGAACACGTCGGCGAAGGGCTCCTCCGTCCGCCCGAGCCCGATCCGGCGTCCGCTCCCCCAGGCCGCGACGACGCCGGCGAACAGCTCGTCCGGCAGCCCCCACCCGGCGATGTCGGCGTCGTTCGCGGCGGCGTCCTCGCGCTCGCGCCGGAGCGCCTCGACCTCGAGCCGGTGCATCGCGACGCGCGCGCCGCTGGCACGTCGGAGCGCGGCGGCCGCGCCCAGGTGGTCGGCGTGCAGGTGGGTCACGACCACGAGTCCGACCTCGTCGACCGTGTGCCCGATCGTGGCGAGGGACGCACGGAGGACCTCGAGCCGGTCATCGGCCGCCCAGCCGGGGTCGACGACCGTGAGCGCCCCGTCGGCGCCCTCGAGGACGTACGTCAGCGTGGCGTCGGGGACGCCGCCGCGGAACGGCACCGCGAGCGTCCACGTGCCCGGGCGGACCTCCTCGACGGGCGGCAGGACGCCGTCGCGGAGCGCGGCGGCCTGCACGGGGCTGATCGGTTCCGGTGCCGGCACTGCCGGCGGGGGCACGGTCGTCACGCGACCACCCTAGGACCCCGGCGTGCACGGAGCACCGCACCGCGCCTCCCGTCCGGTCCGTCCGACGCGCGCTCGGCGGCGCGCGCGGTCGCGTCGAGTAGACAGGGCACATGGAGATCGCACCGATGCTCGCCAAGGCCGTCGCCACCGTCCCCGATCCGGACAGCGTCCGCGGCGGCCTGCGGTACGAGCCGAAGTGGGACGGCTTCCGCGGGATCGTGACGGTCGACGGCGACGACGTCGAGATCGGCAGCCGCGGTGCCAAGCCGCTCACCCGGTACTTCCCGGAACTCGTCGACGCGTTCCGCGAGCAGTTCGGCGGACGCGATCACCCCGTGGTGCTCGACGGCGAGGTCGTGCTCCGATCCGGCGAGCCCGGTGCCGAGCACCTCGACTGGGAGGCCCTGTCCCAGCGCATCCACCCCGCCGAGTCACGCATCCGCAAGCTCAGCATCGAGACCCCCGCGCAGTTCGTCGCCTTCGACCTGCTCGCCGTCGACGGCCAGGAGCTCCTCGACCTGCCGTTCGACGAGCGCCGGGAGCGGCTCGAGGCACTCGCGAGCGGCATGGCCGATCCGCTGTTCGTCACCCGCACCACGCTCGACGTCGACCTCGCCCGCGAGTGGCTCACGACCTTCGAGGGTGCCGGTCTCGACGGCGTCGTCGCGAAGCCGCGCACGCGGCCGTACGAACCGAACAAGCGCTCGATGCTCAAGGTGAAGCACCACCGCACCGCCGACGTGGTCGCGATCGGCTACCGGGTGCACAAGAGCGGCACCGGCGTCGGCTCGCTGCTCGTGGGCCTGTACGGCGCCGACGGCGAGCTGCGGCAGGTCGGCGGCGTCTCCGCGTTCACCGACAGGGTGCGGCAGCAGTTGGTCGAGGAGCTCGACCCGGTCGTGCTGCGCGACGCGGACGGGAGGCCCGTCACCGGTGACGGGGAACGGTCGCGGTTCTCGTCGGGTCGCGACACCTCGTTCGTGCGGCTCGAGCCGTCGCGCGTACTCGAGGTGCGGTACGACCAGATGGAGGGCGACCGGTTCCGGCACACGGTGCAGTTCGCCCGCTGGCGCCCGGACCGCGATGCACGGTCGTGCGGGTTCGAGCAGCTCGATGTCCCTTCTGCGTACGACCTGCGCGACGTGTTGTCGTAGCGCTTGCACCGCCCGCTGCTCGTCAATATGCTCGCAGTAGTTAGGCTAACTAGTGACTTGCGGACGGGGATCCGCAGCACGGGGAGACGGGAGCGGGACATGATCATCGACGGCATCAGCGACGCACACCGCGGCACCTGGTCGCGACTGACCCGCCTGCACACGGCGAGCGTGACCCTGCCGATGCACACGACGCGCGTAGCGGAGAGCGACCGGCGCGAGGACCTCACCGCGGCCTGAACCGGCCCGGCCCGAACCTGCCCGGCGCCGGCGCCGGTCCCTCCCCGGTCTCAGGCCTTCTTCGCCCGCGAGGGCTGGACGCGTGGGGGCTCCCCCGGCATCTTCGGGAAGTCCGGAGGGAACGGCAACTCGCCGAGCCCGTCCGACAGGTCCCGCTCCCACCACCCGAGCAGCCCAGCGATGTCGCCCGGCTCGTCGTGCATGGTCTCCCACGGGTCGCCGATGGTGGCCAGGCGGTCCGGCACGGTCCGCACGGTGAAGGCCGTCGGATCCGTTCCGTCCAGTTCGTCCCACGAGATCGGGGTCGAGACGCTGGCGTGCGCGAGCGCTCGTGGGCTGTAGGCGCCGGCCATCGTCCGGTCGCGGTTCGCCTGGTTGAAGTCGACGAACACGCGCTGTCCGCGCTCCTCCTTCCACCAGGCCGTGGTCACCTGCTCCGGCATCCGCCGCTCGAGCTCCCTGGCCGCGGCGATCACCGCGTGCCGCACGTCGAGGAACTCGTGCTCGGGACGGATCGGCGCGAAGACGTGCAGGCCGCGGTTGCCGCTCGTCTTGATGAACGCGGTGAGCCCGACCTCGGCGAGCACCTTCCGGAGCTCGTGCGCGATCGGCACCGTGTCGTGGAAGTCGGTACCCGGCTGCGGGTCGAGGTCGATGCGGAGCTGGTCCGGGTGGTCGGAGTCCTCGGCGCGGGACGCCCACGGGTGGAACACGACGGTGTTCATCTGCGCCGCCCACACCGCCACGGCGGGCTCGTCGATCACGAGCTGCGGGTGCGACCGCGCGCTCGGGTACGTCACCACGACGTCGCGCACGTACTCCGGCGCGCCCTTCGGCGGGTTCTTCGAGAAGAACGAGTCCCCGTCGATCCCCGAGCCGAAGCGCTGCAGCGAGATCGGACGGTCGCCGTTCGCCCGGACGAAGGCGTCGCCGACGGTGACCAGGTACTGCGCGAGCTCCAGCTTCGTGATGCCGACCTCGGGGAAGAGCACCCGGGACGGGCTGCTGATCCGGACCTCCCGGTCGCCGTGGGGCCCCGGGACCGTCAGCGTCGTCGCCTCGCTCGCCATGCAGCGGAACCTACACGGCCCGCTCGGCCCGGGGTCACATCGTGTTCCAGTGCAGGTCGCCGTTCCCGTCCGGCCCGTGACCGCCACACCGGTACGACTTGCCCGTTGCCGCCTGTGCGACCGCGCCTGCCTGCGCCGGCGAGCAGTACGCACCGGGTCGGATCACCTCCTGCGCCGGCGCCTGCTGCACGGGTGCCGGCGCGGCGGGCGCCTGCTGCGCGGGTGCCGCCGGGGCGGGGGCCACGGGGGCCGGAGCGACGTACGAGCCGATCGCGGTCACCTCGGCGACGGGCGTCTTCGTGACCTCATTGCCCACCTCGACCCGGTCGGTCTCCACACCGTCGGTCGTGGTCACGCGCCAGGTGGTCGTCTCGACGCCGTCGACCCCGGCCGTGGTGACCTTCGTCTGTCCCTTCGGCAGCGCCGGGTCGTCGATGGTCGTCCGGTCGAACGGCACCGGAGCGTCCGACGTGACCTCGCTCACCTCGACGACCGGCGTCGGGGTGGGGGTGGGGGTCGGCGTGCGGGTGACCTCCGGCGCGGTGGTCGGGTCCGCTGCGGTCACGACCGCAGCCGGACGGGTCTCCCCGACGCTCGCTGCGACCGACCCGACGAGTGCGCCGGCCGAGCCGACTCCCCCGAGCCAGACCGCTGCGGCCACGGCGACGACGACCGTCGCCTTCGTCTTCGTCGTCAGTGCTGCCCACCGCATGTCGTCCGCCCCTTCCGGCTGTCCGACGAAGAGGATGACGACTGCTCACGGTCGAGGACGACCCCCCACAACGGGGCGCCGCGTTGCTCGGACACGGCGCCCTCGTGCACTCTGCCCGCTCGCCTGCCCTCCTCGATGGAGCAGATCCTGTCGGGTGAGCCGGACGCACCCGACGTCTCCTGCTCCGTCGACCGGGGCGACCAGCGGTCGGAGGTGGTGACAGGGGTGGGGGCGGCACGGTGCACGATGGTGGGGTGACGGCGTACCTCGGGGTGGACCTGGCGTGGGGGCTCGGCTCCGACCGGAAGCCCGCGAACGAGACCGGGCTCGCCGCGATGGCCGCCGACGGCACGATCACGGACGCTGGCTGGGCCCGCGGCGTCGATGCCGTGACGGACTGGATCGCGGCGCACCTCGGACCGACGACCCTGATCGCCGTCGACGCCTCCCTCGTCGTGACGAACCCCACCGGGATCCGCGAGGCCGAACGGCAGGTCGGGCAGCGCTACGGTCGGTGGAAGGTCGCCGCGAACCCGACGAACCTGGGCTCCGCGGCGAGCGCCGGCGCCCGGCTGCTCGACCAGCTGACCGCCCTCGGCGTCGACTACGTGTCCTCGACCGCGGCCATGCTGGAGCGCCGCGGTCCGGCGGTGTTCGAGTGCTACCCGTACACGACCCTCGTCGGCGTCGAGGAGCTCGGCTACGACGACGAGCGTC
Organism: Curtobacterium sp. MCSS17_007; assembly: GCF_003234175.2. Taxonomy (NCBI): domain Bacteria; kingdom Bacillati; phylum Actinomycetota; class Actinomycetes; order Micrococcales; family Microbacteriaceae; genus Curtobacterium; species Curtobacterium sp. MCSS17_007. Next base: position 1,221,843 of record NZ_CP126257.1, on the reverse strand, counting down.
CGCGCTACAAGCGACTCGACCTGAAGGTGCCGGCGGCCGAAGCCCGGGCGGCCCGCGCCGTGGCGTTCGACGACCTCGTGCACCGGCTGCGCACGACCCCGCTCGACCCGCCGCTGCTGCTCGACGCGCACCCGCTCACGGCGGGGCTCGCCGAGCCCTCGGTGCTGCACGGGCCGACGCACAAGCACCGGGAGGATCTGCTCGACGGCGCCCTCTGTGCCTGGACGGCCGCGTTCTGGGAACGGCACGGCGACGGACGGGTGCAGGTGCTGGGCGGTGATCCGGCCCTCCCCACCGGCACGGCCGCGCCGCCGCTGGCGCGTTGCCGCGGAACCGGCGGCGTGGCCCCACCGTCCGACGCCCTGGACGAGGCCGGCCGACGGCCCGCCATCGTCGCGCCCGCGCGCCCGTCGCAGCGGCGACCCGCTCGGTAGGCTTGTCCGGTGAGCACCACCCCTGAACCCCTGCGCATCGGGCTGGTGTCGCTGCACACCTCCCCCGGCGACGAGCCCGGCTCCGGCGAGGTCGGCGGCATGAACGTCGTCGTCCGCCACCAGGCCGAGGCGCTGGCAGACCGGGGGCACCAGGTCGAGATCATCACGCGACGGTCCGCGCCGACGCAGCCGGACAGCGTCTCGCTGGTCCCGGGCGTGTGCCTGCGCTTCCTGTCCGCGGGGCCCGCGGAGCCGGTGCCGAAGGGCGAGCACGACGCGTTCATCGAGCCGTTCCGCCGAGGGCTCGAGGTGCTCGGACCCTACGACGTGCTGCACTCCCACCACTGGTTCTCCGGCGCGGCCGCGCTGCCCGTCGCCCGTGAGCGCGGCATCCCCCACGTGCAGTCCTTCCACTCGATCGCGGCCGACTCGGACACCCCGCTGTCGGAGGGCGAGCGCCCGGAGTCCGCGGGCCGCATGGCGGGTGAACGCCTGCTGGCGCGGGAGTCCGACGCCGTCGTCGTGGTCTCCGCGGCCGAGGCGTCGACGGTCCGCAGCCGCCTCGGGGGCGACGACGCCCGCACCTGGATCGTGCCGCCGGGCGTCGACGGGTCGGTCTTCCGCCCCGCGGGCTCCGGAGCTCGTCGTGCCGCGTCGCCCTACGTCGTCGCCGCGGCACGCGTGCAGCCGCTCAAGGGCCTCGACCTCGCGATCGAGGCGGTCGCGGGCATCGGCCAGGAGGCACGTCCCACCCTCGTCATCGCGGGCGACGCCTCGAGCGAGGCGGGCGACTACGTGGACGAGCTGCGTCGGCTCGCCTCGACGCACGGCATCGCCGACCGCGTCACCTTCGTCGGTCCGCAGTCGCGGGCCGACCTGGCGTTCCTGTTCCGCGGCGCGGCGGCCGTGCTCGTGCCGTCGCACTCCGAGACGTACGGCCTCGTCGCGCTCGAGGGTTCCGCTTCCGGGGTGCCCGTCGTCGCCGCGGCTGCCGGTGGCCTGCGCGAGGCCGTGGTCGACGGGGAGACCGGCGTCGTGCTCGAGTCCCGTGACCCGGGCGTCTGGGCGGCCGAGATCGAGCACATCCTGACCGATCCGGCCTACGCCTCGGGGCTGGCGGCCGCAGGGCGTGAGCACGCGGAACGGCTGAGCTGGGAGCGGTCGGCGGCCGGGCTCGAGGACGTCTACCGCCGGGTGCTCGGGCGCGCCTGATGCCCGACAGCGCAGGGACCGGAGCGGCGGCAGCGCGCTTCGACGCGTTCTGGGCGGCGCTGGATGCCGTGCCCGTCGCGGACGACGCCGAGGCCCTCTACGTGCCGGCCAGCGCCGAGGGGCGGCTCCGGCGGGCGAACCTCGCCGCCTACCTGGAGCACGTCGGGGCCACGGCGAACACCGTCCTCGTGGCCGAGGCGCCCGGCTGGCGCGGCATGACGAACACGGGCATCCCGTTCACGAGCATGCGGGAGCTCGACTCCCTGGGGTTCGACGTGCGCACCCCGTCCGCTCCGACGGCCCCGTGGGAGGCGTCGTCACGGATCGTGCACGCCGCGCTGCAGGACTGGACGGGCCCGCTCCCCCTCGCCTGGGCGATCTTCCCGCACCATCCCTTCGTCGCGCCGGACAGGTCGACGAACCGCACGCCGCGACCGGCGGAGGTGCGTGACGGTGCGCCCGTCGCGCTCGCACTGCTCGAGGCGCTCCGGCAGGCCCGCGGCGGTGCGGACCGGGTGCGCGTGGTCGCGGTCGGGCGGAAGGCGCAGGGGGCGCTCGCGCTGGCGGGCATCGACGCCGTCGCCGTGCGGCACCCGGCGCAGGGCGGGGCGGCGCAGTTCACCGAGCAGGTGCGGGCGCTGCAGGGGTAGGGGCGCGGGCGACGGGCGGCAACGCACCCTGGGCCCGCGTCGACCGGGTCAGGCGGAGCGGATCCGCCCTGGGCCCGCGTCGAGCAGGTCAGGCGGACTGTACCTCGACGCCCTTCGCAGCGAGCCGCTCGGTCACGTGCGCGGGCAGCGGCGCGGCGGCGTACACGATCGACAGGGCCGGCAGGTCGAGCACGTCGTCCCAGTTCTGCGGGTCGTAGCGGTCGTCCGAGCCGTCCCATCCGGGGTGGACGTCCTGCAGGACCTCGAGGTCCGAGTCGACCGTCAGCTCGGTGACCATCGCCAGGTGCGACGGCAGCAGGTCGAGGTCGTCGTAGTACTCGCGGGCGCGGTCGTCCTGCCCCTCGACGTCGAGGTCCTCGCCTGCGTCCTCGTCGTCGTCGCCGTCGTAGGGCTCCAGCACGTCGAGGTCGTAGCAGAGGACGTCGAGGACGAGCAGCTTGGCGTTGAAGTCGGCGAACTCGACGGGCTCTTCGGTGGTGTTGGACTCGTCGTACATGGCTCGGAGCGTAGCGACCGGCACCCGTGAGCGACCGCGCGATCGTGCGACGGGCGTGTTGCAGGCAGCGTCGACCTTCCTGTGCGAGTAGACAGAGTGCCACCCCGCGGGAAAGGCTGACGTATGACCACCACCAAGACGGACGGAACGCAGCAGGAGCAGCCCACGCTCAAGCGCGTCATCGGCCCCAAGCTGCTGCTGCTCTTCATCGTCGGCGACATCCTGGGAACGGGCGTCTACGCCCTGACCGGGCAGGTCGCGGCCGAGGTCGGCGGAGCGGCGTGGCTCCCCTTCCTCATCGCGTTCGCGGTCGCGCTGCTGACGGCGTTCTCGTACCTCGAACTCGTCACGAAGTACCCGCAGACCGCCGGTGCCGCGCTCTACGTGCACAAGGCGTTCGGCATCCACTTCGTGACGTTCATCGTGACCTTCATCGTCATGTGCTCGGGCATCACGTCCGCGTCCACGGCGTCGCGGGCCTTCGCGGCGAACCTCGGTGCCGGCTTCGGGCTGGAGCTGCCGAACGGTGTCGTGATGCTCATCGCGATGGGCTTCATGCTCGCCGTGATGGCGGTGAACTTCCGCGGCGTCAGCGAGAGCGTCAAGACGAACGTCGTGCTGACCCTGGTCGAACTGTCCGGTCTCGTGATGGTGATCCTCATCGGCTTCTGGGCGATCGCCGGCGGCAACGCCGACTTCTCGCGCGTGGTGATGTTCGAGACGCCGGAGGACAAGACCCTGCTGCTGTCGGTGTCCACGGCGACGTCGCTCGCCTTCTTCGCGATGGTCGGCTTCGAGGACTCGGTCAACATGGCCGAGGAGACGAAGGACCCCTCGCGCATCTTCCCGAAGGTGATGCTGACCGGGCTCGGGATCACGGCCGTCATCTACGTGCTCGTCTCGATCTGCGCCGTCGCCGTCGTGCCGATCGGTGAGCTGGCCGGCAACGAGACGCCGCTGGTCACCGTCGTGCAGACCGCCGCGCCGGACTTCCCGATCGCCGACCTGCTGCCCTTCATCTCGATGTTCGCCGTCGCCAACACCGCCCTGATCAACATGATGATGGCGTCGCGGCTGCTGTACGGCATGAGCAAGCAGGGCGTGCTGCCCGGGTTCCTGTCGCGGGTGTCGCCGGCTCGTCGCACCCCGTCGACCGCGATCGTCTTCACCACGGCGATCTCGCTGCTGCTCATCGGTTGGGTGTCCCTCGACCCGGACTCCCCCATCGTCGTCATCCTCGGTGGCACGACCTCGCTCCTGCTGCTGTCGGTATTCGCGGTCGTGAACCTCTCGGTGCTCGTGCTCCGGCGCGACCGGGTCGGCCACAAGCACTTCCGCGCCGGCGTGGTGATACCGGTCATCGGTGTCGTCACCTGCCTGTGGCTCGTGCTGCCGTTCTCGTCGGGTCGCGACCCGCAGCAGTACCAGATCGCCGGTGCCCTGCTCGCGCTCGGCGTGCTGCTCTGGCTCGTCACCTGGTTCACCCACGGCCGCAAGCAGACCGAGAAGGCACCGACCGGTCTCGTCACGGAGCCGACCGCGGTGATCCGCCCGGGCACCGGGCACCGCCACCACGAGGACGGCTCCCACGCGGCGGACCAGGACGGACGCGACCAGCACGCGGCACCTCGACGCTCCGACACGGGACGCGAGGACCGCGGACACCGGGACCACTGATGGTTGCGGCCGACGTGATCCTCGCGGTCGCGGACGGGACGATCGTCGTGCTCTCGCTGTCGGCAGCGGGCGTCCCCCACCGCCGCTGACCAGCGACAGCGGGGACGGTGGTCGCCGGCGGCGGGAGCGCCCAGCGCGCTCCCGCCGGTGGCACCGATCCGACACACCCCCGATCGGGCGGGTGTGGTTCCCAGCACGTGCCCGTACGCTCGTCCTGCCCTGCACTCGACCGTCCGCAGCACCGCCGTCGGACCGCCCCTCCCGGAAGGACCCGTCATGCGCCGCGTCGGCATCACGATCGCCTCGGTGTTCGGCGCCGGGGTGCTCGCTGCCGTCATCGGGGTCGTGGTGGTCGTGGTGATCGCGGTGCACTCGCTCACCGGAGCCGCGAAGCCCGTCACCGCCGCCCCGGCCTGCCCCGAGGTGGCGTCGAGGACGATCGGCGGGACCGTCGTGCCGGCCGGCCCGATCGCCGGGTTCTGCCAGGACCGTCTGGTCAACGCCGCGTACGTCATCGAGGCCGCGCAGGACCTGGGCATCGGACCGCACACGCAGGCGGTGGGCGTGATGACCGCCATCGGTGAGTCCAGCCTGGTGAACATCGACCACGGTGACGCCGCTGGGCCCGACAGCCGCGGGCTCTTCCAGCAGCGCGACAACGGCGCGTGGGGCACGTACGAGCAGCGGATGGACCCGTACACGGCGGCGACGATGTTCTACACGAAGCTGGTGAAGACGCCGGGCTGGAAGACGATGACGCCGACACAGATGGCGCACGCGGTGCAGATCAACTCGGACCCCGACCACTACGCCAGGTTCTGGCCCGAGGCGAAGGCCGTGGTCGAGGGCCTGACCGGCCAGACCGTCCCCGACACCGCTCCGCAGGGCTGACCGACACCGGTCTGAACCACACGGCGCTGACCGGCCCAGCGCTGACCGGCCCAGCGCCGACCGGCACGGCGCTGACCGACACGGCGCTCCCGGCCGCAGGGAGGACACCGCCGTCACGGCGCCGCCGGCAGGGCGTCGTCGTCGGCGCCGTCGGGCTCCACCACTGCCGTCCCGGACGCGAGCACGGCGACCTGCGCCCGCAGCCGCACGGCTCGCTCGGCGAAGGCACGTGCACAGGCGTCGATCCACTCACGGTCCACCGGGAACAGGTGCGTCTCCCCCGGACGCTCCCAGACGAGCACGACCTCGGCCGCGGCGTTGTCGACGCTGACCTCGGCCACCAGTGTCGCGAAGTCCTCGACGTGCTCGTCCGGCTGCAGCGGCAGTTCGCTCACGGGCAGGACGAACGGCACCGGCAGCGCCCGTTCGTCGAGGAACAACACCCAGCACTGCCGTCGCAGGGGGCGCCCGACGACCCCGGTGACGAGGGTGACAACGTCGTCGTCGGTACGGGCGGGCGTGGTGAACAGACGGTCCAGTGCTTCGGTTGCTGACATGCTCCGAGCTTCGCGCGCCGACGCCGCCGAGCACGGGCCACGCGGGCGACCTGTGGATCGGCTGCCTCCCGGACAGCGCTGTGCAGGAGGACCGTCAGAACCCGTGCCGCACGGCGCTGTCGACCAGCAGCAGGGCCGCCGAGAACACCACCACCTGCGCCGCGATCCCGACGAGCGCGACCGGCCACGCGAGCCGCCGCCGCACCAGGCGCAGCGTGCACCCGAGCAACGTCACCACGAGCACGAGGGCGACGAGCACCGGCCCGACGGAGACGACCGCACTGCTGAGCCCGAGGTCGCAGGTGTTCCCCGGGGCAGCGCAGGAGTGGAACGCCATCGACAGGAAGACGATCCCGCCGCCGGCGGCCGCCGACTCGACGACCAGCAGCACCAGCAGCAGGACCGTCGAGACCACGTCGGCGACGCGGCGGTGTCCGTGGATGACGAGCCGTGCCTCCCGGCCGGCCGTGACGGGCTCCGCCAGGCCGACCGCACCGGCTGCGCCACGATGACCGGACGGTACGTCCGGGTCGCGTGGCACCGCCGGGCCGGACATCAGCGCACCGGACGCGCCGGGCCGCGGGTCGACCACAGTGCCGCCCAGATGAGCAGGGGCTGCCCGAACAGGCGCGCGACGCGCTTCTCGTCCGAGTCGAGGCCGAAGGCGTCGCGTCGGTTCACCCACTGGGACAGGTTGCCCGGGAAGATCACGGTGAAGAACAGGGCCGCGATCGTGCCGACGGTCCTCCGGCGACGACGCGGCGTGAACAGGAGGGCGCTGCCGAGTCCGATCTCCGCGACGCCGGAGGCGAGGACCGTCGTGTCCGTGTCGAGCGGCACGAAGTCCGGCACCTGGGCACGGAAGTCGCGGCGGGCGAAGGTGAGGTGGCTCGTGCCCGCGAAGACGAGGGCGGCACCGAGGAGGACACGGACGAAGGAACGCATACCTCCATCGTGCTCGCTCCGCAGCCGGGTCGTCCGGCGCGTCCGCGGTCGCGCGCGGCACGCCGGGGGCGGCGTCAGCGGGACGGGACCGTCCCGGGAACGCGAGTGATATTCGCGGCCGGTGGGCGCGGGATCCCCGGTGCCGATACTGTTCGGGACATGGCCGTCGTCCGCGACCACGAACCGCCAGCCGCCCTGGCGACGGTCGCCGTGCTGCTCGCACCGCTGTCGCTGTGGATGGGCGTCATCGTGCCCGCCGCCGACATGGCCCGGCACGTCTTCCTCGGTGCCGCGTTCGGCATCGTGGGCGTGCTCTGCGGGCTGCGGGCCACCCGGATCGCCGGTCGCCGTCGCGCCGTGCGGGTGTGGGCGTGGATCGGCACGGTGCTCGCTGCACTCGGGCTGGTGATGATGGCCTGGCAGCTGCTCACCTTCGCGACCGGAGGCGGCTTCCCACCGCCGTTCTGGTCGCCCTACGCCCGGCGCTGAGCGGACGGGAGGCGCGGGTCACGTCGGTCCGCTCGCGCACCGCCGACAGCTGGTCACCGTGTCGGTCACGCAGTGTTGCGCACCGCCGGCCGGCTGGCGGGGTGTGGTCACCAGCCGAGCGTGCCAGGTCCGCCCTTGAACGGACCGACCACCCGCGACGTGATCCACCCGCCGTAGAAGTCGCCCTCCTGCGCCTGCACGACCTCGCCACCGACCTCGCACGAGTCCATCGCCGACGGGTAGATCGCCACACGGTCCCGCAGGTCCTCGTAGCCCGGCTCGGGGGTCGGGTAGTTCCACGCTGCACGCGGAGCGACGACCCCGTCACCACCGACGACGTCGAAGTAGCGTGCGCGCCCCTTGAACTCGCACATGCTCGACCCCTGCGCAGGACGTAGCTCGACCCCGGCCATCGGCACGTAGTACACCGGCGGGTGCGAGGTCTCGAGCACCCGCACCGCGTCGGTGGTGTCGACGACCACCGCCCCACCGAGCCGCACGACGACCCGTTCGGGGACCGCCTCCACCGCGGGAGGACGCGGGTAGTCCCAGACGGACTCCTGACCGGGACCGGGTTCGACACGAGCGGCACGACGCATGCAGCCGGGTCTACCACCGCCGCCGCAGAAGGAGCAGAGTGGGCGCGTGACGACGACGACACAGGGGATCTTCCGGCGGAAGCCCATCGACACGATCGACGACGACCCCGAGGGCGAGGGCGGCCTCAAACGACACCTCGGCCTCTGGCAGCTCACCGCGATCGGCATCGGCGGCATCATCGGCGCGGGCATCTTCACCCTCGCCGGCACCGTGGCGAACGGCGTCGCCGGCCCCGCGGTCCTCATCAGCTTCCTCATCGCCGGTGTCGCGAGCGCCGCAGCGGCCCTGTCCTACGCCGAGTTCGCCGGCCTCATCCCGAAGGCCGGCAGCGCCTACACCTACGGGTACGCGGTGCTCGGCGAGGTCGTCGGGTGGTTCATCGGCTGGGACCTGCTGCTCGAGTACACGGCCATCGTCGCCGTCGTCGCGATCGGCATCTCCGGCTACGTCGGGTTCCTGGTCGGGCAGTTCGGCATCGACCTCCCCGCGTGGATGCTCGGCGCGCCGGGTACCGGTGACGGCCACGTCGTCGACGTGTTCGCGATCGTGCTCTGCCTGCTCACCGCGTTCGTCCTGACCCGGGGCATCCGCAGCGCCGCGCGCTTCGAACTCGTGGCCGTCGCCATCAAGGTCGGACTGGTCGTCCTCATCGTCGTGCTCGGGGTGTTCCACATCAACAGCGCGAACTACTCGCCGTACTTCCCGTTCGGGTTCGGCGGGGTGATGACCGGCGCCGCCACCGTGTTCTTCGCCGTGTTCGGGTACGACGCCATGTCCACCGCCGCCGAGGAGTCCACCGACGCGCGGAAGCACATGCCGAAGGCGATCCTGCTGTCCCTCGGCATCGCGATGGTGCTCTACGTCCTGGCGACGCTCGTGCTCACCGGCATGCAGCGGTACACCGACATCGACCCGGCCTCGGGGTTCTCGTCGGCGTTCGCGTCGGTCGGGCTCGGCGGCATCGCGAACGTCATCGCGATCGGGGCGATCGTCGGCATCGTGACGGTGCTCGTCACCTTCATGCTCGGTGCCTCACGCGTCTGGTTCTCGATGAGCCGCGACGGGCTCATGCCGAAGTGGTTCGCGAAGACCGACCCGAAGCGCCACGTGCCGACCCGGGTGACGTGGATCCTCGGCGTCGCGTCGGCGGTGCTCGCGGGGGTGCTGCCGATCGGCGTCGTCGCCGAGCTGACGAACATCGGGATCCTGCTCGCGTTCGTGGTCGTCTGCTCGGCGGTGATCGTCCTGCGCTACCGGCAGCCCGACCTCGACCGGCAGTTCCGGCTGCCGTTCATGCCCGTCGTGCCGATCATCGGCGTCGTCGCGTCCCTGTGGCTCGTGACGTTCCTGCAGTGGGAGACGTGGGTGCGGTTCGGGATCTGGTTCGCGATCGGGCTCGGGGTGTACTTCGGGTACTCGCGACGACACAGTGCCCTCGCGGATCTCGGGGCCTCTACGCCTGCTCAGTCCGCAGACGGTCCGCAGGATCCTCCGGCGAGCTCATGAGCGACGCTGCCGCGGCGCGCGTGTGGTCCGCAGCGTCGGGCCAGAGGTGGGCGTACACCTCGAGGGTGATCGACGGCGAGCTGTACCCCATCGCCTTCGCGGCAGCGACTGGGTCCAAGCCCGTCTTTCGTGCGCGAATCGGAGAGGCCGGACGGGACAATGCCGCTGCTCAAGCAGGGTCTGGCTCTACACGGCCGCGGCTTCAGCGGTCTGGCGGTAGCTGGATGTCAGTGGGCCTCGGTACCGTGACCTTCCCGTTCGACCGATCCTCGAGGGGGATAGACGCAGCCAGACATCAGTATCACCGCCGACCCGAACGACCTGAACCTCGAGCAGCTGATCGAGGACGCGGCCTTCTACATCGCGCGCGGCAGCCTGGAGAAGCGGACCACTGTCCTCGTGCTTGTTGCCGATCAAGAGGGCAATGAGCTCTTCACGCGTGAAGTCGACGTGGCTCGCGCGGACGACCGCATCCCGTTCACCATCGGCGGCGACCCGCTCATGGTGCCTGCCGGTTCCGCGGCCGTGGCAGCGATCGAAGCGGTTCCAGCGCAGCACAGCGCAGAGCTCCACTCGGCTCTCGAGCCCTTTGGCTACAGGTCAGCGGACATCCGCAGCTCGTGGACGCGGCCACTGTTCCGTGACGAGGTCCACGGCTAGGTATTGCAACGAGAGAGCCCCATCCGTATCGACGGGTGGGGCTTTTTCGTCGTTCAGCCCTGGTGAGCGGGGTGAACGAACGCAGCGTCGGTGCCCGTGGGGCCGGCGATCACGTGTCCCCGGATGAACTCGACGGGAGTGCTCGAGGACATCCCGAACTTCCGGGAGGGCGTGAACGCGATCAACGACGAGCCGTTCCGATCGCGTGAGTCGCTGCGGGTGCGCGAGCAGACGTCGCACGTGGACTACCAGGGCTCTCCGTACCCGTCTGCTCCCGCGGCGCCGGCGGCCGCTCCTACCTCTCCGGCCCCGCGTCGGCGTCGCCGGACCTCGACGCCGAACTCGAGCGGCTCGCAAGATTCCACCAGTCCGGCGTCCTGACCGACGAAGAGTTCACTGCGGCGAAGCGGAAGCTCCTCGGTCTCTGATCCCAGCATGACGCCGGTCAAGTGAACGTCCGGCGGGCGTTGTCCGGGTCGGAGGGTACTGTGCTGAGCATGGCGATCAGCAAGATGCAGGCAGAGCAGGTCGATCCCAGAGACGTGCAGACGGAGGTCGAGACATCGATCTACCGCGTCTACTTCGCGGACGAAGCCGGAGCCACGGACGAGTGGCGGCTGACGGGTGCCACCGATGTTCGTGCCGTGCTCGAGTGGGGCAGCGCAAACGCGGGTGGAAGGTCGTTCCAGCTGTTCGTCGAGACAGATGGCCCGAGCGGGCGTCGGCTCGACCTACTGGCCACTGTGCATTGAGACGTGAGAAAGGGGGCCGGCTGCTGGTTGCAGCCGGCCCCCTTTCTTCTTCGTTCGGGCGTCTTACGGCACGTAGATGAAGGCGGAGGCGGCGGCTCCGATGTTGAACGGCTTCAGCGGCGGAGCGGCCTGCCCGGAGTGGGAGCCTCGGAAGTACGCGTTTCTGGCGATGTGAGTGGCCGAGCCTTGTGCAGGCACGTACCAGGTCTGCGACATCAGTCCGTTGGGGTCGGCGGCCACGTTCTGCACGTAGTTCGACTCGGCGACGATCTGCAGCGAATTGATGCTGTTGTGGGTCGTCCTACCGAGCAGCGACTCGACGCGGATGGGCACCGTCGCCGTCGGGCCCTTGCACGTGACGCGGGTCTTCGCGATCACGCTAGCGGCACCCTTCGACCAGTGCGGGTTGTCGGTCTTGCCGTTGCAGACCCAGGTGGCCTGCGCGGCGAAGGTGCGGACCTTGCCGGCTGCGTCGGTGTACTTGCCTGCCGGAACGGTGAACGTCGATGTCGACGTGTCCTCCGGCCCTGTGAGGGCCTGCAGCGCGAACCGAGGGAGCTGCTCCGGCGTCGCCGCTTCATCGGCCTGCGCCGGCCCAGCGATAAGGAGCGGCAGTGCTACGGCGGTGGCGACACCCAGCGCGGTGAGCGGCTTCGTGAGCTTCATGTTCTGTCCTTCCCCGAGGAGAACTCCCCGGCCCCTCCGGCGACGTTTCCCTCGATGGCAGCCTCCTCTCGGCGAAGCCGTGAAGCAATCGAACGCCCCGCATCCAATCCTGCAGTGTGACCAGCACAGCCGATCGGCCACGCTTTCCACCCGAGTGGCTATGCGAGAGGGTCCGCCGACACGTCGTCACGTTGCCGCGGTTCTGCCACGCGATGCGAATGGCTAGCTTCCTCCCAACCAAGACGAGGAGCGAGCGTGATCGAAGAAGCAGCACAGCGGACGCCCCATGGCACCACGAACGACCGAAGGGCGCGAGGCGACGGATCCATCTGCCGCGTGCCAGCGGATGCGTCCAAGCCACTGACCTACTGGCAGGTGGCACTCGACTTCCCTCAGGTCGACGGGCGCCGTAAGCGCGTCGCGCTTCGGTCGCGGGACTACGACACGGCGCTTCGGAAGCTCGCAATCCTGCGCCTCCAGCGGGCGGAGCGACGCCGCGTCCGCCAGCACCGACCGAGGTACCAACTGCTCCCCCACTGGTCCCCAGCTCATCGCTCACCGCGTGGCTGAGGTACTGGTTGGCGGAGATCGTCGACCAGGAGGTTCGCCCGAAGACCGCCGAGAGCTACGGGTCCCTCGTTCGCGTGTACATCGAGCCCGCAATTGGAGCGCGAACCCTCGTTGAAGTCACTGCCGCCGACGTGCGCGAACTACATCGTTTCATGCGCGACGCTGGCCTTGCCGCTTCAACCGTTCGGCAGGAACACCGATCCGCGCCGAACCAATGCATGCACCACACGCCATCACCGCACTGCCACGGGTGTCGTGTACTTCGGGTACTCGCGGAAGCACAGCAAGCTGGCCACGGAACAGCGCTGAAGCTCCTCGCCCACACGGCGACGGCGCGCGTCCTCTCGTCATGGAAGCACGCGCGCCGCCGGTCCTAGTCGAGCCAGCGAACCTCGGTCGGATCGGGCACGAGTCCTTCCGCCCAGTCGACGTCCTTCCGCTCTCCGTCCCCCGACGGGGCCGTGATGTCGGACACCCATGCTTCCGTCGCGAGCCACTGCACCGTCTCGCCACCGAAGAGCGCCGAGTACTCCTTCAGCGGGTAGCGCCGACCGAGTACCGGACCGCCCGGACGGTCGCGGTAGAGGATGGTCGCCACGTCCGGAGGCTGGACGCCGCCGGCGACCCACTCCATGCCGTCGCGCAGGAGGTCGCTGTCGCGGAAGCGGGCTCGCACAGCGGCCACGAACTCGTTCGTGAACGCCTCGTCGACCGTCTGGGAACCACTCATACCGTCTGATCTCCCTCGCTCAATCGGTCGGGATCGAGTCGTCGATCCCCGTCGGCACCGCGGCCAGAGGCAGGTACGTCAACCTGGCCCGCTCCTGGGCTGCCGACGACGAGTCCGAGGACGTCTGGGACCTCGCGCCGAAGTCGATCGGAGTAGCGAGTGCCTTGTCCACCCATGATGGGCAGTCCTTGGCCTTGCTGTCACTCAGGCAGTACGCCGTACTGATCCCGATCTTCTGGTCGCGCAGCCCTCCGCCTCGCCGCCGTTCGGGTTCGCCACGACGAACTTGAGCGAGCTGATCTTGTGGAGGTTGTGACGATCGCGGATCTTCTTCATCCCGAAGCCTTTGCCTGATGTCGCGTTGTACGTGCCCTCGCGCACGAAGACCTGACGCCCCTTGGCGTCCTCCCACGAATCGAGGATGACGTTGCCCGCGGTCGCTGCGCTGGCCGCCGTCGTCGGCACCACCACCCCCGTCAAGACGATTGTGGCTGCACCGATCGCGCTCGTCAGGCGAACGGACCGCTTCTGCATCGAAGCCATGTTGCTCCTCCCCTCCGAGGCCGCTACAGGGAAGCCCCTCCTCCCCCGTGTGCCCCGTTCGAGGGACGGTACGGCAGGGCGGAGGTGCCTCATGTAACGGGAACCTGACCTGGGCTGAACGCTCGTGAAGGTGGGAGCGTCCCGTGGGTACGGTTGCCTCGTGGTGGGGGAAGCAACACGGGCCGTCGACGCGGTGCGCCCGGTCACGGTCCGCGGGAGTGTCATCGCTCCGATCGCGTGGACGGCATTGTGCGCGGGCGTCGTCGCACTCGGGATCTGGCTGGCCTCGACCCGTGCGGTGTCCGGAGGCGCCTGGTTCACCCAGCTCTGGACGAGCGGCCTGCTGCTCGCCGTCGGCGGATTCGGCCTGTACCTCGGTGTGGGCAGCATCAGGAACCGCATCCGCGTGTTCCCCGATCGGCTCGAGGTGGTGCCACACATGCGTCGGACCCTGACGATCGCGCCCGGCGAGCTCGTCCAGTTCAGCGCATCGGGGACGGGCAACACCACGATCCGAGGCAGGACCGCACGCGGTCGAGGGTTCTCCACCGATCGGTTCCACCGCCACCACGACGTCCTCGTCCACTGGCTCGAACAGAACGCTACCGAACCCTGGGAGGAGTTCACGGGCTTCTTCCGCAAGCTCACCGTCGACCGACAGCCCCGACGGTGGCGCAACCTGCTGTTCACGCTGACCTCCGTGGGTTTCTTCATCACCACTCTGGCGATGTTCCCCGGTCTGCCCGTCATGATCGCCTACGACGACGCGCACAAGGAGCAGGTGGCCTGCACGATCACGTCGGCACAGGGCATCACCGTGTCGAACCGATCAGTCAAGGGCATCGGTTCCTCGCACCCGGCTGTGTCGCTCGAGACGACCGACTGCGGCCATCTGACCCTGTCGCGTGGCGTGTACTCCGACAATCGCGACGCCGTTGCCCGACGCTACGACCGGGCGCCGGGTCCGTACCGGCTCACCGTGGGCGGTGGCGGGTTCTGGCTCTGGCAGCACGCGTCCGTGCCCGTCCTGGAACCGACGGTGTACAGCGTCGACGAACCCGTCGGCGCGGCCACCCGCTGACGAACGAGCGCGCGCCGCAGTGGCTACTCCGCCACCACCCACACGTGCTGCGCCTGCCACCCCTCGGGCACCGTGTTCCGGTACGCGGCGAGCGCCGCCTCGTAGTTCGGCCCCGACGCCTCGTGCTCCCGCGTCTCGGTCGACCGCGCGGTCGCCTTGATCGTGGTCTCCCCCGTCGCCTTGCTCTCGACCGCGTTCGTCTGCAGCAACGCGAACCCGTCGAGGTCGAGCGCGGCGACCGCTGCCTCCTTCGCTGCCACGACGGAGTCGGCGTAGCCCTCGGCCTCGCGCGTCTCGGTCGAGCGGATGGTGCCTCGCAGTGTCGTCACCGAACCAGTATGGACCGACCGGTCACCGGCGCCCGGCCCGCGTCGCCGGACGCGGTCAGTCCTCGCGCCGGTGCTTGCCCTTCGCCGCCGTCGGGTCGGCCATCGGGTGGTTCCGGAACCAGCGCAGCAGCTCGCGGGGACGGCTCTGGTCCGCGCTCTGGTCCCCCTGATCGAGGAACGTGCTGAACCCCTCGGGCACCTCGACCCCGTCGGACTCCCGGTCGTAGGCCATCGACCACTCGGGGAACCGTCGCGTGTGGATCGACTCCTCGACGAGGAGTCGGACCTCGTCGTGCCGGTCGTCCTCGAGGATCCGGGCGTAGGTCGCCATCACCGCGTCGTACGGGCCTTCGAGCAGCTGCATGAAGCGCCCGCCCCGGTGGACGAGCATCCCGGTCAGGCCGTCGACGGTGTTGCGCGTCCGCGCGTGTTCGAGCACCGCGTCGAGCGCCTCGTCGTCGAACGGCTCCTTCGCGGAACTCATGTACACCAGTGACTGCAGCACGCTTCGATCCTGCCCCCGAACGCCTGGACGCGACGCCCCCAGATGACGGCACGTGCCTGTCGGTCCCGCCTGGCACGATGGACGCGTGCCAGCCGCCCCGATGATCGACGCCGTCGACGTCATCCGGTTCGTCGGCCCGCAGACCTTCGGCCGCGCCCGCGACGTCGTCCGCGCCGGCCTGGTCGAGGAGGCCACCTGGCACGACGACGGCACGGTCACCGCGATCGTCAGCGGTTCCGCAGACGAACCCTACGAGCTCCGCGTCGAGACCACGGTCGCCCGCGGCGAGTTCGTCCGCCCGGTCCGCAGCACGTGCTCCTGCCCGCTCGGCGGCGACTGCAAGCACGTCGCCGCCGCGCTCCTCACCATCAACGCTCGTGCCCTCGCCGCGGCCGCCGCACCCCGCACGGCAGCGCCCACGAGCGCCCCACCTGCTCCGGACTGGAGGCACGACCTCGCCCGTCTCGCCGGCGACGACGCGCAGGTGGCCACCCCGCAGGGCACGCCGATGGGCCTGCAGTTCGAGTTGCGTGACGCGGTCCCCGCCGCACTCGCCTCCCGTGCGCGAGCCGCCGGTCGGGCACTCCCGTCCCGCGCCCGCAGCGTCCGGCTCGGCGTCCGCCCGGTCACCCGGAGCGCCGCCGGCAACTGGGTGCGCGGGCAGCTCACCTGGGGCACGCTCCCCTACTCGATGAACCGGCTCGGCATCGCACCCGAACAGCACGCCTGGTTCCTGCAGTTCTCCGCGCTGCACCGCGCGGGGCAGCTCGCCGGACTGCCGGGCGAGAGCGACTGGGTGCACCTCGACGACTTCGGCAGCCCCCTGCTCTGGCCGCTGCTGCGGCAGGCGCCCGGGCTGGGCATCGCCTTCGTCACCGGCAAGCGCGAGGGCGGAGCAGTCCTCGGTGCCGAGGCGCGGGTCCTCCTCGACGCAGCCCGCCACGACGGCGCGCTCGTCATCGGTGCGAGTGCGGTCGTCGACGGCCGACCGGTGCCCGAGGGCGCGGCCCGCACGATCGGCGACCACGGCGTCTACGCGTTCCGTGAGAGCCCGGAGTTCCACGTCGCACTCGCGCCGACCCCGGCTCCCGTGCCCGACGACCAGCGCCGCATGCTCGTCGACGGCACCCGCATCACCGTCCCGGCCGAGGCGGTCGACGAGTTCCTGGCCGACTGGACGCCGAAGCTCCGAGGATCCCTCGGCCTCGTGAGCTCCGACGGGTCGGTCGAACTGCCCGACCGGACACCGCCGGAACTCGTCCTCACGGCGACGTTCGAACCGGCGCGGGCGCCCCGGACCGACGACCGCGTGCACCTGCAGTGGCGGTGGCACGTCGACGGGCGGAAGGACCCCGTCGCGTTGCACGGGCCGCTCCCCGACCTGACCGGCCTGCACGCGGCGGACGAGACCGAGTCGTCGGGCCCCGGCGGCGGTCTGGACTGGTTCGCGGACGGCGCCTTCGACGGCGCGGACGTCGCCGTGTTCGCCCACGAGCTGCTGCCGGCGCTGCCCGGGCTCGGCGTGCGGACCGTCGTGCAGGGCGAACCGGGCGACCACGAGCGGCTGACCGGGCGACCGCACGTCCGCGTCACGACGATGCCCTCGGACAAGCACGACTGGTTCGACCTCGGCATCTTCGTCACCGTCAACGGCAAGCAGCTCCCGTTCACCCCGCTGCTCCGCGCCCTGGCGAACCGCGACCGCCGGATGAAGCTCATCGACGGGTCCTACCTGTCGCTGGCGGATCCGGCGTTCGACCGGCTCAAGGAGGTCATCGAGGAGGCCCGCGAGCTCGACGAGTGGGAGCCCGACCAGCCCCTCACGGTGACGCCACTGCAGGCCGGGATCTGGTCGGAGTTCGACCAGCTCGCCGACGAGACCGAACACGACGAACGGTGGCAGCGGATCGCCGCGGGGCTCCTCGACGCGACGCCGCCGGGCGACGTCCCGGTACCGGACACCGTGCACGCCGAGCTCCGGCCGTACCAGCACGCCGGGTACGCGTGGCTCCGGTTCCTCCGCGAGCACGGCATCGGCGGGGTGCTCGCCGACGACATGGGACTCGGCAAGACGCTGCAGGTGCTCGCGATGATCGCCGCAGCACGGGCCTCCGAGCCGGACGGTGCCCCCTTCCTCGTCGTCGCGCCCACCTCCGTCGTCGGCAACTGGGCGGACGAGGCCGCACGCTTCACCCCGTCGCTCCGCGTGACCACCGTCACGGCGACCTCGCTGAAGGACCACGCGCGCATCGGTCGGGCGGCAGCCGCGTCCGACGTCGTCGTGACCTCGTACGCCCTGCTCCGGCTCGACGCGGCGGCGTACACCGAGCTGCCGTGGTCCGCGCTCTTGCTCGACGAGGCCCAGTTCGTGAAGAACCCGCAGTCCCAGACGCACCGGGTGGCGGCTGACCTGCACGCACCGGTGAAGTTCGCGATCACCGGCACGCCACTCGAGAACGGGCTCACCGACCTGTGGGCGCTGTTCCACGTCGTCGCTCCGGGCCTGCTGTCGTCGTGGTCGCGGTTCGGCGACGACTTCGTCAAGCCGCTCGGCTCCCCCGACCTGCGCGGGGAGGCCCGCAAGGAGCTCACGGCCCGGCTCCGGCGACGCATCCGGCCGCTCATGCTCCGACGGACGAAGGAGAGCGTGGCCGCCGACCTGCCGCCGAAGCAGGAGCAGGTCGTGCGTGTGACGCTCGACCCGGCGCACCGGGCGCTCTACGAGACGACGCTGAACCGCGAGCGCCTGAAGGTGCTCGACCTCATCGACGACCTGCCGCGGAACCGCATGATCGTCTTCCGGTCGCTGACGCTCCTGCGGATGCTCGCGCTGTCCCCGGCACTCGTGCAGGAGTCGCACGACGGCGACGAGTCCGGCGCCGATCGGACGCCCGTGCCGTCGGCGAAGCTCGACCTGCTGCTCGACGAGCTCGAGCAGCTCGCCGCCGAGGGCCGTCGCGCGCTCGTGTTCAGTCAGTTCACGACCTTCCTGCGGATGGTCGCGGACGCCCTCGACGCGCGGGGCATCGGCTACGAGTACCTCGACGGGTCGACGAGGAAGCGCCCCCAGGTCATCGACCGCTTCCGCACCGGCACCGCGCCCGCGTTCCTCATCTCGCTGAAGGCCGGCGGTTTCGGCCTCACCCTGACCGAGGCCGACACGGTCTTCGTGCTCGATCCGTGGTGGAACCCGGCTGCCGAGTCGCAGGCGGTCGACCGGACCCACCGCATCGGGCAGACCCGATCCGTGAACGTGCAGCGCTTCATCGCCGAGGACACCATCGAGGAGAAGGTCCTCGCGCTCGCGGCGAAGAAGGCCGAGCTGTTCGCCACCATGATCGACGACGACGCCCTGTTCGCGGACGACCTGACCGCCGAGGACATCCGCTCCCTGCTCGCCTGAGACCCGTCGACGCCGAACCGTACGACGACGGCGGGCTCCGGCCGTTCCCGACCCGAGCCCGCCGTCGTCATCGGTCAGCTGGCGAGACCGTCGATGCGCGCCACCTCGTCCGCGGTCAGCTCGAGGTGTGCACCCGCCGCGTTCGACCTGATGCGCTCCGGGTTCGACGACTTCGGGATCACGACGAACTCGTGCGCGACGTGCCACGCGACGATGACCTGCGCGCTGTCGGCGTCGTGCGCCTCCGCGATCTCGACGAGCGTCGGGTCCTGCAGGTTGCTCGCCTTGAACGGGCTGTAGCCCTCGAGCACCACGCCGCGCTGCTGCAGCCCCGCGGCGACCTCGGCGTCGTACTCCACCGGGCTCCAGCGGATCTGGTTCACCGCCGGGGTCGTCCCCGTCGCACTCACGAGCTCGTCGATCTGCGCGAGCGAGTAGTTGCTCACACCGACCGCTCGGGTGAGGCCGTCGGCCTGCGCCTGGACGACCTGCTCCCACACGTCCGGGCGGGCCTCACCGTTCGGCGGCCAGTGCACGAGCCACAGGTCCAGGTGGTCGAGTCCGAGCTGCTCGAGGCTCTCCTCGATCGTCTGCCGGACCCGGTCGGCGTTGTCCGGCGGCAGCTTCGTCGTGACGAAGACGTCGTCGCGTGCGAGGCCGGAGTCGGCGAGCGCCTTCCCCACGCCGCGCTGGTTCGAGTAGCCCGTCGCGGTGTCGATGTGGCGGTAGCCAGCCTCGAGCGCTGCGCCCACGGCGGCGGGAGCGTCGGCGTCCGGGATCTGCCAGGTGCCGAAGCCCAGGAGCGGCATCGACCCACCGGTGACGGACACGGAGGGGTTCGCATGATCGGTCATGCCCCGTGTCTACGCCCTGGTTCGTCGGTGCCTCACGGGATGATCGGTGACGGTCCGCCCGGGCCCGCTCCACCGCACCACCGAAGGTCCCTCACCATGACGTCCCGTCGACGCCGCCCGCGTTCCACCCGCTCCACCTCCTCGCGCCGCACGGCCCGGACCGCGCTGACGTCGCTCGGCCTCGTCGCGGTGTTCGCCCTGGCCGGCTGGCTGCTGCACAGCACCGGCGTGACCGACGCGGACGCCGACGCCGCGGCGGAGGGGCCGCTCCCGTCGACGACCGCACCGACGATCACCGCCGCACCGACGGCGGGAGGGTCGGACCAGACCGACGCGAGCGGTGGGACCGAGGCGGGTCGCGCCTCCCGGCCGACCGTCGAGGCGACCAGCCCCACCGGAGCAACGGACGCCGAAGCGACCGCAGCCGCAACCGCGCGCCGCCAGCTCGATGCCCTGCCGGTGAAGGGCAAGGCACCCGCGACCGGCTACGACCGCGAGGGCCGGTTCGGCACCGCCTGGCTCGACGTCGACCACAACGGCTGCGACACGCGCAACGACGTGCTCGCCCGCGACCTGCGCGACATCGAGCGGCAGGGCCCGTGCAAGGTGCTGCGCGGCACCCTCGTGTCGCCGTACACGGGCGAGCGGGTGGACTTCGTGCGGGGCAACCGGACGTCGACCCTCGTGCAGATCGACCACGTCGTCGCGCTCGAGAACGCGTGGCGCACCGGCGCGCAGCAGCTGACGCAGACGGAGCGTGAGGCGCTCGCGAACGACCCGACGAACCTGTTCGCCGTCGACGGGCACTCGAACGCGCAGAAGCGATCCGGCGACGCAGCCACCTGGCTGCCCGCGGACACGGCGTTCCGCTGCACGTACGTCGAGCACCAGATCGCGGTGAAGACGACATACCGGCTGTGGGTCGCGCCAGCCGAGCACGACGCGATGGAGCGGGTGCTGCGGCGCTGCTGAAGAACGTCCATGCCTCGCGCAGAGCCACGGAGGAGTTCAGCAAGGTCGAACCGACCCGGGCTCCGGCTCCGTCGTCCCGGCCCTGGGGCTGGAGGCTCGACCTCTGCCCGCATCGCGTGGGACGCTGACGACATGGCCGAGATGCTCACCGTCCCCGAGTCGTTCGCGCTGCTGCAGACCACGCCCGACGGTCGGCGGTCCGCGAACGCGACGCGCTTCGACCTCGGCCTCGCCGGTGCCGTGCTCTCCGACCTCGCACTCCGCAACGCCGTCACCCTGCACGTCGACCGCGTGGTCCTGGCGTCCTGGGAGCCGACCGGGAACCAGGTGCTCGACGCCGCGCTCGGATCCATCGCCGCGGCTCCTCAGCACCCAGCTGAGTGGTGGGTGCGGCACCTCGGCAACGGTTCGCTCCGCGAGGCGGTCCTCGCCGGCCTCGTGCAGCGCGGGATCCTCGCCGAAGAGCGGCGGCGCACGCTGCTCCTCTTCACCACCACGCGACACCCCGAGCGCGACGGAGGCCCCGAAGCACTCGTCCGGTCAGCCGTGGCGGACGTCCTCGCCGGTCACGCCGTCCCGTCCGCGTACACCGCGACCCTCATCGGGCTGCTCGACGCGACGAACACGCTCGTCGCCCAGTTCGGCCCTGTCGACCGGGAGCACGTCCGCGCCGTCGTCACCGGCGACTGGGCATCGCCGGCGGTGCGATCCGTGCTCGCTCAGATCCAGCAGGTCGCGGTCGGAGCAGCGACGTCGGCGGCCATGACGTCCGTCATCGTCTCGACGAACTCCTGACGAGGCTGGGCCCTGCGCGTCCGTGCGCTCGTCCGCTCGTGCGCTCGTGGGAGGCGCGGCGTACGACCGGCAGCACCGTCCGTGGGAGCATGGCCGAGCACACCACGGCGGAGGGAACCCCATGAGCAGCAACGACACGAGCGGGTCGGCCTTCGGTCCGGGCGCAGGCAAGACCGAGTCACCCGCCGGGGCGCTGCGACGCCGGATGGCATCGTCGGCGCAGGGATTCCTCGGGAGCGCCGCGTGGGTGCCCTGGAAGCCCGCGGACGATCCCGAGGGCGGCAGCATCGCCCACGTGATGATCCGCGACCTGCCGTTCGTGCCGGTCTTCACCGACCCCGCTGAGCTCACCGAGGGCGTTCCAGGCACCGAGGCCCGCCCGGTCCGCATGGCCGAGCTCGTCACCGCGGTGCCCGAGGAGTTCGGCATCGTCGTCGACCCGACCAGCGCCGAGGCAGCGAACTTCCTGCACGCCGACGTGCTCGCCGGGATCAGGGCGCAGATG